>CAKKQC010000041.1 GCA_919901855.1 bacterium
ACGACTGTTCACGTCCATCGCAATGACTTCCGTCAGCTTTTCAGCATCCTGCTAGAGAGATAGAGCCCCATTGATCTACCCCATCCGTCGACAGTACCTCATCTGGTGGATCAAAGCAGACCGACATGATGAACGCAGGCAAGATCGAACGAGAAGCAAAAGGGTGATCGCGGACCCGGCAATCCGCTACCAGCCGATCGCGTACGCGCTGGGGTCGCGCGGCGACGCCGCCCCCTCGATCACGCCGTGGTCGTTGAGCCGCATCGCGAGGACGCGGCCATGAGACCAGTCCCCGTCCACGCCCACCTCGTGGCCCCTGGCGACGAGCGCGGACCGGGTCTCGGCGGGGATGCGGCCCTCGAGGTACATCTTGTTCAACTCGACGCCGCGCGGGTAGAAGGACGAGGGGAAGTGCGCGGTGTGGACGGTCGGCGCATCTATCGCCTCCTGGAGATCCATGCCGAACTCGACCACGTTCAGGAAGCACTGGAGCGTCCACTGGTCCTGGTGGTCACCGCCCTGCGTCCCAAAGACCATCCACGGCCGGCCGTTACGCATCGCGAGGGACGGGGTCAGGGTCGACCGGGGCCGCTTGCCGGGCTTCAAGGCGTTCGCGCGGTGCGGGTTGAGCGAGAACATCTGGCCGCGGGTGCCCAGCGGGAACCCGACCCCGGGGATCACGGGGCTGGACTGGATCCAGCCCCCGGAGGGGGTCGCCGCCACCATGTTCCCCCACCGGTCGATCGCGTCGCAGTGGGTCGTGTCGTGCGCGTGCATCCGCGCGTGCTCGTTGTCGGCTTTGACGTTGGTCCAATCCGACACCGCGGGCACCCCCGCCCCTGCGTCGCCAGGGCGGAACTCCTTCGACGCCTCGGCCCCGACGAGCGCGCGCCGGACGTCGCTGTACGCCGGCGAGAGCAGGATGTCGAGCGGAACCTTGTCAAACGCGGGGTCGCCGTAGTAGGCTTCGCGGTCGGCGAACGCGAGCTTCGCGCATTCGATCAGCGTGTGCAGGTATTCGGGGCTGTTGTGCCCGAGGGCCTTGAGGTCGAAGCCTTCGAGCAGGGCGAGCTGCTGGAGGAAGACCGGCCCCTGGGTCCAGGACGGGCACTTGAAGACCTCGAGCCCGCGGTAGCTCCGGGAGGCGGGGACCTCGGCCGCCGCCCGCCACCCGGAGAGGTCGCCCCGGGTCAGAAACCCCCGGTGCATAGTTCCCGTCGAATCCGGCGCCACCGTGGACGCGACGAAGTCGCAGATCCGGGCCGCAGTCTCTCCGGTGTAGAACGCCTCCCGCGCCGCCTCGATCCCCGCCGCGCGCGAGCGCCCGACCGCGCGCTCCTCGGCCGTGCACATGCGGCGGAGGACCTCGGCCCAGACCGGGTTGCTCACGAGCTCGCCCACGGCGGGAACCCGGCCGTCCCGGAGGTACAGGGCGGCCGTGCCGGGATAGTCGCGGGGGAACCGCTCCGCGTTGCCCGCCAGTTGGGCGTGGAGGGAGGGGTAGAGGGGAAAGCCCTCCTCGGCCAGCTCGATGGCGGGACCGAGCACCTGCCGGAAGGTCATGGTGCCGAACCGCTCTAGCGCCAGCGCCCACGTGCCCACCACGGCGGGCACCATCGCCGGGAGCATGCCGTCCCCGGGGATCAGGTCGATCGCGCTCCGCTTGAACCACTCGATCGTCATCGCGGCCGGAGCCGACCCCTGCCCCGAGATCGCGTGAACCCGCCGCTCCTTCGCCGAATAGATGAGGACCGGCACCTCGCCGCCGAGGCCGCAGTTGTGCGGCTCGACGAGGGCCAGGCAGAACGTCATGGCGGCGGCGGCGTCCACGGCGTTGCCGCCCTGCTCCATGATCCGGAATCCGGCGGCCGCGGCGAGGTAGTGGCCGGCCGTCACCACCCCGCGCGTCCCCTGGATCACGGGTCGCGTCGTGAAACACCCCATCTCGCAGGAACCATTGTAGCCGCAACGCCCCCGCGCCGTCTGCTATAACATGGAACACCATGACGCGAGAATCGCCGATCGTCTTCCGGAACAAGGCGCTGGTCGAGAACGGGCGCCCCCGGCTCGTCCTCTCGGGGGAGGTCCAGTACTTCCGGACGCCCCGGGCGTCGTGGCGGACCATGTTCCGGCGCCTCAAGGAGGCGCGGTGCGACACGCTCTCGACCTACGTGCCGTGGAGCTGGCACGAGATCGAGGACGGCGTATTCGATTTCACCGGCCGGACGCACCCGTCGCGCGACCTCGTGACATTCCTCAAAATGGCCGCCGACCAGGGCCTGAAGCTGGTCGTGAAGCCCGGCCCTTACGTCTTCGCCGAGCTCCTGAACGGCGGCATCCCGGCGTGGTACCTGAAGTCCCACCCGGAATCGATCGCGCTCGGCCCCGACGGCAGGTCGCGGGCCCGGGTCCTCAAGTTCCCGCACGTCACGTACTGCCACCCGGCCTACATGGAGCACGCGCGGCGGTGGCTGACCGAGGCGTGGTGGGTCCTCATGCCCCACGCCGGACGGACGCTCATGGTCCAGGTCGACAATGAGATCAACTACAGCCACTCGTTCTTCTGGTTCGGCCCCTACACGATCGACTACCACCCCTTCCTCGTGAAACGGGGCGTCTACCAGCGCTGGTTGGGGCGCGAATTCGGATCGATCGCGCGGCTCAACGACCGGTACCGGTCCCGCCACCTGACGTTCGACGAGGTCAAGCCCCCGGTCGACTGGGACCCCTCCCCCGCGACCCGGTGCCGCACGCTCGACTGGGTCGCGTTCAAGGAATGGATCGCGGTCGAGCAGGTCCGCCGGTGCTGCGACCACCTGCACGCGCTCGGCGCCCGCGGTCCGTTCTGCGTGAACGCCCCGTTCACGGGCTGGGCCACGGCCTGGAACAACACGAAGCGGTGGATGACCCCCGCGCCGTACGACGTCGTGATCGCGCACGTGGACTACCCCGGTGTCGTCAACGACGGAAACTTCGGGGAGACGCTCGGGCTGATCCACTACGCCCGTTCCTGCGACAACGTCATCGACACGAACCTCGAGACGCAGGCCTGCACGGTCTCCAAGATCTGGGGCAAGCACGGCGCCTCGTACGACCTCACCCACAAGAGCCTGATCGGGGCGGGGATGAACACGGTCAACTACTACTGGTTCAACGACGGGGTGAATTTCCTCGGGCAGGGCCACTACCAGGAATCGCACGAGTACCACTGCCCGCTGGACGTCAACGGCAAGCCGCGCGAGCACTTCGCCGGGATCAAGCGGATCAACCGGTTCCTCGCGGCGCACCCGTCGATCGCGGCCACGGCCCCGACGGCCGAGGTCGCGGTCGGGTACGTGCACGAGTGGGGCCGGGCCAACTTCCTGGCCCGGTGGGACGGGGCGTACGAGCACCGGACGAACGCGCTCCTGAACCTCCTCGGCGCCTGCGGCGTGAGCTTCGAGATGACGGACCTCCGCGACTGGGCGCCCGGGACGATGCCGCCGAAGACGCTCTTCGTCCAGTCGGCGCCGTTCATGCCCCGGGACGCGATGGGGAAACTGGTCTCGTACGTGCGCGGCGGAGGCCACCTCGTGATCTCCAACTACCTCCCCGGTCTCGACGGGGACCTCGCCCCGTGCGGGCTCCTCACGAAGGCGTTCGGCGCCGGACGGATCGTGGAGCTGCCGGCCAAGCCCGGGCCGCTGGAGCCCAACAAGATCCGGATGGCGGGCAAGGAGTTCTTCGTCCTCGACCGGCTGCAGACGTTCCGGCCCGGGCGCGGGGCGCGGACGCTCGCGACCAGTGCGGGGAAGATCTGCGCATTCGAGCGCAAGATCGCCAAGGGCCGGGTCAACGTGATCGGGTTCAAGCTCGAGTATCTCTTCACCGACCTCCACCGTATCGTTCTCGGGTCGATCCTCGGCCGCAAGCTCGACGCCGTCTGCCCCGTCCTCACCCGGAAAGGGCCGGGCGTCACTCTCAAGACCGTCTGCAACCTCGAGGACGAGCCGCACACGGTGGCCGTGGGCGGGAAGCGGGTCCGCCTCCCCGGCAAGACCGCGGCGTTCGTCCTGACCGAGGGCCGCCGCCGGACCGTCTTCATCTGAGGCCCATCCCACAAGCCGGTTGACAACCATACAAGGTTTGTATAGTCTCCAGATATGAGAACGGCGACGGTCAATCTCTCCTTGCCCACAGTCCTCTTGCGTGAAGTCGACGCCGAGGCCCGCCGGGAACGCCGCACGCGGTCGGAGTACGTCCGCGAAGCCGTCCGGGCCCAGGTCCAGCGCCGGAAGAACTGGGATCGCCTGCTGGCGTATGCAAACGCGAATGCGAAACGCCGTCACATCACGCAGGCGGATGTTGAAACCGCCATCCGTGAAGTGCGGCAGGGGAAGCGCTGAAGCGGGCCGTCCTCGACACCAACGTCTGGGTGTCGGGCATCGTCTATCCAGGAGCGGTCCGGCCCATCGTGACTGCCGCCCGGGACAAACGCTTCCGGCCGCTCATCTCGTCCCCTCTGCTGGATGAACTAGCCTCCGTCCTGATGCGTCCCCGCTTCGGATACTCGGCACGTGCGGTTGCGGATTTCATCCAGACCGTGAGCGCCACCAGCGAAGCCATTCGACCGACAGCCGAGTACCAAGTCATAACGAAGGACCCTTCGGACAACCGTGTCCTCGAATGCGCCACGGCGGGAGATGCGGATGTGATCGTATCCGGTGACCGGCACCTCCTCCAGCTCTGCTCCTTCAAAGGCATCCCGATCGTGACACCCGCCGCATTCCTTGATACGCTCGAGATTGATGCCACCTGAGCCGCTGCCGCGACGCCCCCTGGGCAAGACCGGGGAGTCGCTGTCCGTCGTCGGGTTCGGAGGAATCATCGTCATGGACGAGACCCCGGCCGACGCGGCGAAGTTCGTGGGCGAGGCGATCGACGAGGGGTGCAACTACTTCGACGTGGCGCCGAGCTACGGCAACGCCGAGGAGCGGCTCGGCCCCGCGCTGGAGCCCTACCGGAAGAACATCTTCCTGGCCTGCAAGACCACGGAGCGGAAGAAGGCGGACGCGGCGAAGGAGCTCCGGAACTCGCTCAAGCTCCTGCGCACGGACCACGTGGACGTCTACCAGATGCACGCGCTCACGACGGAGGAGGACACGGGGACCGCATTCGGCCCCGGCGGCGCGCTCGAGGCGTTCATCGAGGCGAAGGCGGCGGGCCTGACCCGGTTCCTCGGGTTCTCGGCGCACAGCGAGGAAGGGGCGATGCGCGCGATGGAGACCGGCTCGTTCGACACGATCCTGTTCCCGTTCAGCCTCGGGTCGTGGCGCGACGGCCACTTCGGACCGCGCGTGCTCGAAGTGGCGAAGAAGCGGGGCATGGGCCTGCTGGCCCTGAAGGCCCTCGGCAAGCGCGCGCTCAAGGACGGGGAGGCGCGGCCGTGGAAGAAGTGCTGGTACGGCCCAGTCGACACCTACGAGGAGGCGCTGGCCGGCATCCGGTTCACGCTCTCGCTGGGGGTGACCGCCGCGGTCTCGCCGAGCCACATCGAGCTGTTCCGGTGGGCCGTCCGGGCCGCCCGCGAGTTCACGCCCCTGCCCCCCGGCGAGATCCCTGAGTCGCTCCGCGCGGCCGCCGCCTTCTCCCCCATCTTCACCGCATCCCGCTGAGACCCGCAGCGCTACTTCGGCGCTGAGCCCTCCAGCTTGGCGAGGTCCTCGCAGCCCTTGGCGTCGCCGGCCTCGCATCCCTTGGCCAGCATCTTCTTCCCGACGTCCACCCGGCCGGCCCTGACGTGGAGGGCGCCCAGCCGGGAACAGCCGGCCGCGTAGCCGTCCGTGCACGCGCGCTGGAACAGTTCGGCGGCGAGCGACGGGTTCTTCTCCGCGCCGATGCCGAGCTCGACCAGGAGCCCGAGGTCCGCGCACGACCGGGCCACGCCGCGGTCGCAGGCGCGGCGCAGGAGCGCGACCGCCCGCGCCGCGTCCGGGTTCACGCCCTCGCCCTCGGCGTACCGGGCCCCGAGGAGGGCGCAGCTCACCATGTCGCCGCCCGTGCACGCGCGGTGGTACAGGGCGAGCGCCCGCCCCCAGTCCCGGAGAACACCATTGCCCGTCTCGTAGAGCGCCGCCAGGTCGCGGCAGGCGCCCACGTCGCCGCCGTCGCAGGCCCTCGTGTAGAGCGCCGCGGCCTTCGCGGGGTCCCGGTCCACGCCCAGCCCCGCGTCGAAGACCTCGCCCAGGTTGGCGCATCCCGGAAGGTGGCCCCGGGCGCACGCCTCCTCGAACAGGGTCGCCGCCTGCGCGAGGTCCGCGGGCACGCCCACGCCGTCGAGGTAGAGGCGCCCCAGCCACGTGCACGCCGCGCCCTCCCCGCCCTCGCAGGCCTCGCGCAGGAGGTCGACGGCCTTGCCGAGGTCGCCCGCGTCCGCCCCGTGGATCAGGATCGCGGCCCCGAGGTTCGTGCAGCCCATCGGATCGCCGTCCTCGCACGCCCGGCGGAAGCACTCGGTCGCGTACGCCGGGTCCGCCTTCACGCCCTCGCCCCGCTCGTACAGCATGCCGAGCCCGGTGCACCCGCTCGCGTCCCCGTCCTCGCACGCCCGGGTGAACAGCTCGAGAGCCCGGTGGTAATCCCGAGTGACGACCTTGCCCTCGTAGTAGAGGGAGGCCAGCCCCGTGCAGCCCCGCGCCCAGCCGCCCTCGCAGGCCAGCCGGAACGAGGGCATGGAGCCCTCGGGGTCCGCCGGGCCCCCCAGCCCGAGCAGTCGCATGCGGCCGAGCTCGGCGCACCCCCGCGGCTCGCCGTGGGCACAGGCCGTCTCATAGAGCGACCGGGCCCGGGCGAGGTCGGCCGGCGCGCCCGACCCGGTCTCACAGCACAGGGCGAGGCTCAGGCATCCCTCGCCGTAGCCGGTCGCGCAGGAGCGCGTGAAGAGCTTGACCGCCCGCTCCGGGTCCCGGTCCACGCCCTGGCCCGTGAGGTAGAGGTAGCCTAGCAGGGCCATCGCATGCCCGTTGCCGAGGGCGGCGCCCTTCTTGAGGAGGACGAGCGCCTTCGCGGGGTCCTTGGTCACGCCCTTCCCCTGCATGCGCAGCACCGCCAGGTTCGCGCACCCGCGCCCCTCGCCCCGGTTGCACGCGCGCCGGAACAGCGAGGCCGCCCGGCCCGTGCCGGTCCTCGTTCCCCGTCCCTCGAGGCACAGGGCCGCGAGATCGCAGCACGCCTGCATGTCGCCCAAGTCGCACGCATGGGTGTAGAACGCGACGGCCTTCGCGGGATCCGCCCGCACGCCTTCCCCGTGGTCGTACTTCCAGCCGAGTTTGCGACAGGAGGACGCCATCCCGTCCGCGCACTCGGCCTCGCACGCGGGCAGGCTGAAACAGGCTCCGGGCGGCGCGGCATCGGGGGCGGCGAGGGCGTGGCCGGGCAGGGCCGCCGCGCACAACACGGCGGCCGCGAGCCCGGGGTTCACATGAAGCCCCGGACGTGCTCCGCCGCCGCCGCGTATTCGGCTTCGGTCGTCAGATGCTCGAGCATGAGCGGCGTGTCCGGATCCAGCGTCGCGAGGGAGTCGAGGTACGCCCGGAAGTCCAGCCCCCCGCGGCCGGGTGCCACCTCGGTCAGGTGTACGATCGCCTCGTCGCTCATGGCGACGTCCTTGGCGTGACAGCTCTTGATCCGGTTCCCGAATTGCCCGACGAAGTCGCGGATGAACCCGCCGGTGTCGGCGAAACGCTCCGCCGAGTTGATCATGTTCACGGGGTCGAAGTGGACTCCGAACGCGGCGCGGTCCACGGCCCGCAGGAGCCGCGCCTGGCTGGCGGGCGAGTCCGGCGGGACCCAGTACATGCACTCGAGCGTGTAGGCCGCCCGCCGAGGGCGGACGGCATCGACGATCCGGCGCACGGTCTCGACGATGAGGTCGAAGGTCGCCGCCGAGTAGTTGTCGGGATGCGGTCCGTCCCACTTCGCCGGATGCCGCGACCCCGCGATGTTGACGCAGCACCGGGCCCCGATCCGCTCCGCGAGGTCGAGCCGGGCGATGCTCAGCTCGACCGCCTTCCGCGCGATCTCGGCGTCCAGGCTGATCGGGTTGCTCCATGCCCCGACCTCGGCGATGACGAGACCGGCGGCCGCTGCCGCCTCCGCGTAGGCGCGGACGGTCGGCTCGTCCGCGGTCTCGTCCACGGGACAGTACGTGGCGGTGTAACCGGCGCGCACGTGGGCTTGCGCCCATTCGCCCGGGTCCTGCCAATCACCGAAGATCGGTCCGCCCAATCTCATCTCACCACCGATAATACCTGTAAGGGTCGTCGCCCAGCACGAAGTCCGTACGGAGGCCGGGCACGTAGAAATCCGGCGGCCCGCCCCCCCCCTCGTCGCCACCCCCGCTTTCCGCGTCCGGGGGGGCCTGCCGGACGGCGGATTCGGGCCTGGCCGGACGCCCGATCAGCGCCATCCAGGAGTCCTGCCGGGACGCCGGACGCCCGGCGGCCTTCCGGCCCCAATCGAGGCTCCGCCGGTCCACCTCGAACTCGCCGCCCAGGTTGGCCAGGAGCTGCGCCAGCGTCCGGGTCAGCCGCCACGACGAATAGCGCAGATACGTGAGCCGGTCCGCCTCGAGCTGGTCGGGCGTCAACTGGATCAGGATCGCGCTCCCGAAGCGGGAGGTGACGCGGCCGAGGAGGCCGCCCGCCCCGACCTCGGGGCCGTCGATGAGCACGGTCGCCGCGACGGGGGCGCGCAGGCGCAGGTCCGACGCCGACAGCCCGCGGCACTCGGGCCAGGCCGGCACGTCGAGGGACCCCGCGAACCCGGTGGTCCCGGCGGCCCGGAACGCGAACGGCAGGTCGCCGGCGGGACGCGGGAGCAGGAGCAGCCGCCAGCCCGCCGCGAGACGGCGGTCGAGGTCGACGCGGGTGAGCGGCGCGTCCGCCGCGACCACGAGCAGGCCCGGGGCCCGGTCCGTCCGGAATGTCCGCGTGAACCGCAACCCCACGTTCCGGAGCAGCGCTTCGCCCGGGGCTCCCCCCAGGTAGACCGTCTGCGCCGCGCGCGGCCGCGCCGGCACCGCCCTGGCATGCTCCAGGAGCCGGGAGGCCAGCAGGTCCGCCGCAGGCTCGGATCCGACGCGGCCCTCGAGATCGAGCGTGCACCAGATCGCGAGTCCCTCCCCGACGGCCAGCTCCATGAGCGGAGTGTAGGCGAGGTCGAACTCGGCCTCGAGGATCGGGGTCCAGCCGGACCGGTGGGGCTTCTCGATGGCGGCCGACGTGACACTGCCCCGGTTCCCCCAGTGCCATCCGTACGGAGGCGATCCTTCGTCTCCCCGATCCAGCGCGACGTCCGCCGTCGCGGGCACGAGGGTGCCCGCCCCCCGCCAGTCGCGCAGCGTCTCGCCGTCCACGTCCGCCGTGAGACCGGCGAACCCCGGGGACGGCACGGGGAAGGCGCGGCGCGAGACGTGCCGCGCCACCCGGAAGCCGGCGCGGCGTCTTAACCATTCGGGGTCCTGCCCCATGAGGATCAGCCGGCCCCCGGTTTCCGCGAAGGCGGCCAGGGAGCCGGGCAGGCGCGTCCCGCGGTCGAGCGCGTGCCGGCCGACGACGAGGATCCGGCCGGGAGCGTTCCCTCCGTCCCATCGCCGCGTCTTCCATCCCAGCCGCTCGATCCAGTCCTTCGTCGCCCCTTCGGGATCGAAGAGCAGGACCTCGGGCCGGTCCGCCGGTCGACGGACCGGCGGGAAGACCCGCACCGGGAAGGCGTCCCGGGTGACCTCTCCGCCCGCGCTGATCTCGAGGAAGATGGTCCCCGAGACCATACCCGCAACCGCCGCCGGCATTTCGAAATCGATCGGGAGGAAGAGCGTCCGGGCCGCCGGAACCGATTCGCCCTTCTTCCCCCACGCGATCCGGCCGGGCCCGATGTCCACGATCCACGACACCTCGACGCCCGCGGCGGCGGGCCCGTCGTTCGCCATCGCGAGCGTCTTGTGCACGGTCTCGCCCGCGCCGAAGAGATGGTCCTTCGCCGGCCACGCGTCCTGCGGCCCCGCCAGCCACGCGAGCTGCGGCCGCGAGACCTCGAACAGCGCCCTGCCGGCCTCGGTCGGCTCCAGCCCGCCCGGCCGGAACCCGAGGCACCCGGCTTTCTTCACCGAGGGCGTCCAGGATCCGGTCCGGCCCGGCTCGGGCGGCGCCGCGGCGAACGTTCCGCCGGGCCACCGGAATCCGTGCCCCCACTCCCACGGGATCATGCCGCCGGCCATCCCCCAGCCGCGCCAGCTTCGCCACGTCTGGCGGTTGAACAGCGCCTGGAGCCTCTGGTGCGCGGGGTGGTAGTCGAACTCGTCCCGTCCGCCGCTGACCCAGTCGTACACCTGGTCGTGCCGGAACTTCGCCGCGATCATGGCCCGGTAGCTCGCGGGCTCCAGCCGGTACGCGTCGGTCCCGAAGTAGATGGCGCAGAACTCGGTCATGAGCGGCTCCGAGACGCGGTTCTCGCCGTACGCGCACCGGCCCCGCTGGAACGTGCACGAGAGCGGGGTCCCGAACTCGACCGCCATGACCGGCCTGTCCCCGTGCTGCTCCCACGCCGAGAGCCACTCCTCCCGCTCCTGGAGCGGAATCAGGTCGAGGTAGCAGTTCGCCGCCTGGAAATCCCCCACCGCCCCGCCCTCGTGCGAGGTCAGCGGCCGGGTGGAGTCGTGCCGCCGGATCGTCTCGATCAGCCGGCGTCCCACCTCGTCCCCGGCGCGCCGGGACGCCATCGCCAGCGTCCTCGAATTCCCGAGGCGAAGCGGGTTGAGATCGTCCGTGTACCCGAACCGGTTCGCGGTCGAGACCAGGATCACGACTGACGGGTGGTTCCGGATCGTCTTCCACTCCCGGACCATGGCGGCCTCCCACGCCCCCCACGCCCGGTCCGTCCCGCCGTCCCACCCGATGTACGAGTCGAGCGAGAGCGCCGGGTACATGAGCAGGAGGCCGCGCTCGTCGGCCGCGTCGGCCCAGAGCTCCCGGAAGTGCACCCGGCCGGGCGTCGCGTGATCGGTCGGCCACAACTCGAGCAGGTTGTACCCGGTCCCGAGCAGGCCCTCGCTCACCCGGCCGATGCAGTCGCGAGCCCCGGCCACCTCCGCTTCGTCGAGCCAGACGAACGGACGCAGGCGGATCGGATGCTCGTTCAGGAGAAAGTCGCGGCCCTCGATCCGGAACTCGCGGAACCCGAACCGGTCGTTGAGTTCGTCCGTGAAGCCCGGGCCCTCGGCCCTGAGCCGCAGCGTGTAGAGGAACGGCCGGCCCGCCTCCCAGAGGATGGGATCCCGCCACTCCCACTCGAGCCGCACGGTCTGGGCGCTCACGGCCGCCACCGCGGCGTCCCCGGTGAAGACCCGGGCTGGTTGGCCCGCCGAAGCCGCAGGCTTCGCCGAGGGGTCCGTCTTCGGACCCCGGATCTCGGCCGTGAACCGGACCGTCCCCGCCGCCGCCACGTCGGCCAGGTCCACCTCGAGGACGAGCGACCTCGCCCGGACCGAGGTCCGGATGAAGACGCCGTCCAGGCGAGCGCCGGCCGGCCGGGATTCCAGGATCACGTCGCCCGCCAGCCCGCGCGCCTCCACGTCCGCGGCAGTCGAGGACGCGGTCACGAGGAGGCCCAGGGCGGCGGTGCGGCCGGGAAGCACGCGGTCCGTGATGTCCAGCTCGCCCCCGGGCCACGCGATTCCGCCCGCCTCGACGCCGTCCACGTAGACCGTGGCCTGCGCGGACGGCCGCACGACGCGGAGCACGATCCGGCGGGATTTCCACTCCCGGGGCACCGTCACCTCGCGCTCGTAGCGGCCCGCGGCGAGCCCCCGCCAGTCGGGTGCCTCCCACGGGGTGCCCGTCGCCGCCAGCGGGCCCTCGAGGTTCCACCGGGGCCAGTCCGCGAAGCCCCAGGTACCCGGCACGCGAAGCCAGCCGGATGTGGATGAGCCGGACCGGCCCGCCCGGAATCGCCACAACCCGTTGAGCACCTTCCGCGCGCGCGCGGGAGCCAGGATCTCGACGGGCGTCAGGGCCCAGGCCGCCTCGGTTGCTGTCCGGAACGCCGTCGCGGCATCCGGCACGGCGGATTTCGCTCCCAAGCCCTCCGCTGCCGCGCATTCTCCCGCCAGGGCGACGGAGAGCAGGATCAGCGGGACGGCCCGGGTCATGGCTCTCCCCCGGTCAACCCCGGACGCGGATCGGCATGACGATGGCCTGGTAGCCGTTGAACAGGAGGGCCTTCTGGATGGAGAGCGCGGTCTGGCTGTGCAGGAGCGCGCTCGTCCAGGTCTCACGCTCGAAGACCAGCTTGCCGACGAAGAAGACCGTGTCCCGGAACTCGTTCGCGATCTCGGAACAGAGCTCCTCGAGCGCCTCCAGCCGGTCGACGTTCAGCGCGTACCGGTATTCGGTGTGGAACCCGAGCCGCCGGCCCAGGTCCGCGTACTTCTCGAGGTCGGTCTTCACCGTGTCCTCGAGATGGTGGAGCGCGTCCACGCCCTTGAACTGGCTCGAGTCGATCGTGCCGACCTCGACGAAGACGACGTTCTTGAAGCGCTCCGGGAACAGCTTCAGGATCGAGAAGAGCGTGTGGATGCCCAGCCCGTTGTACCCGGACACCATGAGGACCGCGGTCGGCGCGGAGGTGTTTTTGCGCGGCACCCGGTGCTTCGACGCGGAGAGATGGATCGTCGTGAGGAGGTCGTCGAGCTTCTTGAGCTGGGCCCGCACCCGCCGGTAATGGGTCTTCACGAGCAGGCAGGCGCCGATCATGGCTCCCGTGAGCAGGAAGACGGCCCAGGCTCCCTCGCGAATCTTGATGTATGCGGTGAATACCAGGATCGTCAGCGTGATCACGAGGCCGCCGCCGTTGACGATGAAGGGCCGCAACCACCGCTGGCCGGACCCCCGGACCTGCAGCCAGTGGCGGCACATGCCGAGCTGGGAGAGGGTGAAGGTGATGAACACGTTGATCGAGTAGATGATCACCATGACATCCACCCGGGCGTGCGTAACGAAGATCACGGCGGCCGACGTGGCCGCCATGACCACGATCCCGTCCTGGTTCACGAGCCGGTCCGAGAGGTTCGCGAACCGGCGGGGCGTCCAGGAGTCGGTGGCCATGCTCGCCAGCACCTGCGGGCCGCTGATGAACCCCGCCTGCGCCCCGACGATGAGGAGCGCCGCCTCGGAGAGCAGCGCCAGGATCACGGCCGCGTGCCCCAGCGGCATGTTCCACGGGCGCCAGCCCTCCCACAGGTGCTGGAACAGCACGGCGTTCATCGTGCGGCCGGGCTGGTGGTGGATCTCGTGCAGGAGGTAACAGATGAGGAGGCCGCCGGCCGTGAACGCGAGCGAGAAGGCCATGTACGTCATCGTGCCCTTGCCGGTCTCCGCGCGAGGCTCCCGGAGCACCGGAATCCCGTTGCTCACGGCCTCCAGTCCGGTGTAGGTTCCGCCGCCGACCGAGAAGGCCCGCATCAATATCATGAAGGTGCCGAACAGGCCGACGCCCTGGATCAGGACGTTCGTCTCGTGGGAGCTCTCGTACAGGATGCCACCCGTATCCGTACCCCTCATGAGGATGCCCATGAGGATGACCGCCACGTGGGTGACGACGAAGATCAGGAAGATCGGGGTCAGCGTGAGGATGGACTCCTTGAGGCCCCGGAGGTTGAGGATGAAGAGCAGGAACAGGAGGACGAGGGCGGCCCACATCTTCCAGGGCTGCCAGGCCAGGGGCAGGAGGCTGAAGAACGCGTCCGCGCTGCTGGCCATCGACACCGAGATCGTGAGCACGTAGTCCACGACGAGCGCCGAGCCGGAGACGAGACCCGCCGAGGTCCCGAGGAACCGGGTGGCCACGAGGTAGCCGCCGCCCGCCCCCCCGCTCGCGAAGAGCTCGATGATCTGGACGTACGAGGCCGCGATCGCGAAGACCGCGAGCGCCACGAGGCCGACGAGCGGCAGGGTCAGGCACGTGTTCGGCCCCAGCGCGAGGTAGGCGGCCTCGGGGCCGTAGCACGAGGACGACAGCCCGTCGGCGCCCATCCCGATCCAGGCCAGCACGGCGACGAGGGAGGTGGTGTGGAAGATCCTGACGTCGAGCGGGTTCTTGGCCGCCCCGATCACGAATTCCTTGATCCGGGTGGCGACCGAACGCTCGGAATCGCCGCTATGAAGCCCCATATTGATTGAGAACCCTATGCCTCCCGGGGGGGGCTGTCAAGGGGCCGTGGATAAAGCCTTCACCAGGCGTATGCCTCGGGAGCCCGCCCGCCCGGTCCCGGGAAGATCCCGTCGAGCGTCTTGACTGTCGCCGGCGTCAGCGTGATCTTCAGCGCCCGCTGGGCCCCCTCGAGCTGCTCCATCGTGCGCGGCCCGATGATCGGGGCGGTGACGGCCTTCTGGTGCAGGAGCCAGGCCAGCGCCACGTGCGCGGGCTGCTCCTTGAGCTTGCGGCACAGGGCCTCCCACGGCACGAGCTTTGCCCGCTCCTTCTTCACACGCTCCTTCGCCCAGCCCTCGGACCGGCGCCCCCCCTCCACCTTCCCCAGGATGCCACCGAGCAGTCCGCTGGCCAGCGGGCTCCAGGGAATCAGCCCCAGTCCGTAGGCCTCGCACGCGGGGATGACCTCGAGCTCGATCATGCGGGCGTTGAGGTTGTACAGGCTCTGCTCGCACACGAGGCCCATGAACCCACGCCGCGCCGCCGCCTCGTTCGCCTGGGCGATGTGCAGCCCGGCGAAGTTGCTCGACCCGACGTAGATGACCTTGCCCTCGCGCCGGAGCTGGTCAAAAGCCTGCCAGATCTCCTCCCACGGCGTCTCGCGGTGGACGTGGTGCATCTGGTAGAGGTCGAGGTAGTCGGTCTTGAGGCGCCGGAGGCTCGCCTCGCAGGCCTTCCGGATGTGGAGGGCCGAGAGCCGGGATTCGTTCGGCCAGTCCCCCATGTCGCCGTAGACCTTCGTCGCCAGGACCACCTTGTCGCGGCGCCCGCCCCCCTGCGCGAGCCAGCGGCCCACGATCTGCTCCGTGATCCCCTCGCCCTTCTTCCAGCCGTATACGTCGGCCGTGTCGAAGAAGTTGATCCCGAGCTCGAGCGCGCGATCCATGATCGCGAAGCTGTCGGCTTCGGTCGTGAGCGGGCCGAAGTTCATCGTCCCGAGGCACAGCCGGCTGACCTTGAGTCCCGTCCGC
The DNA here is from genome assembly GCA_919901855.1 of bacterium. Taxonomy (GTDB): domain Bacteria; phylum Oederibacteriota; class CAKKQC01; order CAKKQC01; family CAKKQC01; genus CAKKQC01. The sequence continues at coordinate 15,216 of CAKKQC010000041.1, forward strand.
CCGAGCTTCGTGTATTGCATGGATGCCTTCTGGTCGGCCATGGTGAATCCTCCCCTGCACCGAGTGTGATCGGCCTCCAGTCTACCACCCGGCCGGTTGACGGCGGAGGGACGCGGGGTGTACCGTTGCGGCACATGGATGCATACCCCACCCCGGAGGCCGCCGGAGCTGCCGGCGCGTCCGCTTCGGTCGCCCGGATCAGCCGGGACCTGGTCGCGCTGGGCGTCCGGCGCGGCGGGCTCCTTCTCGTGCATTCCTCGCTGAAGTCCCTGGGGCCGGTGCCCGGCGGGCCCGAGACCGTGATCCGGGGAATGCTCGACGCCCTCGGACCTGACTCCACGCTCCTGCTCCCGGCGCTGAGCTACAGCTTCGTCACCCCGCAGGACCCGGTCTTCGACGTCCGCGTGACGAAGTCCTGCGTCGGCGCGATTCCAGAGCACTTCCGGACGAGAACGGGCACGCTCCGCAGCGTCCACCCCACCCACTCGGTGGCCGCGACGGGGCCGCGGGCGCAGGCCCTTCTCGGAGACCATCTCGAGGACACGACGCCCGTGGGGCCGCACTCGGCGTTCCGCAAGATGCGCGACCTTGGCGGCCAGCTCCTCTTCCTCGGGTGCGGGATGGAGCCGAACACGTCCATGCACGGCGTCGAGGAGCTGGTCGAGCCGCCGTACCTGTACGATCCCGCGATCGACTACCGGCTCACTCTCGCCGACGGGACCACGATCGCGAAACGCTACCGGCCGCACGGGTTCGCGAACGTCCATCAGCGCTACGACCGGATGGAGGAACTCCTGGAGCCCAAGGGCCTGCTCAAGGCGGGCCCGGTACTGGCGGCTAAGGCGCACCTCGTCGACGCGGGGCCGGTGTGGGAACTGGGCGAGGCCGCGCTCCGGCTCAACCCCTGGGCGTTCGTGGACCGGAAAGACCGGTAGACCGCGATCCGGCCTACTGCGCCTGGTAGACACTCCCCACGGGGGATGCCGAAATGGCCTTCCTTGCGAAATCGGACTTCATCTTCTCGAGCGACTTCATCGTTTCGGCGGAGAAATAGGCTTCTCCGCATTCGCCGCAAACCTCGGCTTCGACATCAACGAGAAGCCGGTCGGTTCCGACCTTCAGCTCCGCCACCGACCGGGATGGCCTGACTTCTCCCTGCTTGCAGATGACGCATTTCATGACTGCTTCCTCCGTTTGAAGCCCGGTTCCCAGAGTGCCGGATCGGGCTCGTAGGTTGTGACGACCACGAGTTGGGCTTCGTCCATCACCGGTGCGCAGACGACGTGCAATGGCCTGCCCGCCGCCGTTCGTCCGAGCATCAGGCAACTGGCATACGGCCGGTCATCGGGATACTCCTCGATGATCTCGCCGACGTCCAGTGCCTGAACTATCTCATCCACCTTGATGATACCTCGGCTCTCCCGCTCCATTTCCAGCCGCGAATGGTTCGAGAACTTCAGCTTGCCGAGACATTGCTTTACCGCGAGGATATCCATGTCGCCCATCATCAGTCTGACCGCCGTTCATTGGAGTGTCAACCGCCCGACACCGCCGGCCCGATACTCGCGGCGACGGCGCACCTGGTCGATTCAGCGCCGGTCTGGGAGCTGGGCGTGGCCGCGCTCCGGCGCGACCCCTGGGCCTTCGTGGACCGGAAGTAGGTCCGGGGGCCTCTTCTACTTCATCGCGGTGAAGACGGCGGCGACGAGCGCCGCGATCGTGATCCCGCCCAACACCGCCCACGACTTGTCGACCGCCACGGTGGTCCGCGAGATCTCGAGGCGGGCCTGCTTCCTCGGCGCGGACGCGTCCGCCGCCGAGAGGGGCGGAGCCGCCACCGCGGTGACGTCCGCACCGGAACCCACCGCGACCCGGCGGCCCTCGACGTTGACCTGCGTCGCCCCCCGCCAGAGCGTCAGGACCATCTTCGAGTCCGGCGCGCCCGTGAGCATCCGCCGGACCTCGAGCCAGGGACGGTTCCACGTCGCATCCCCCCCGATCCCGAGGATCATGTCGTAGTCCAGGATTCCGGTCTTCCACGCCTGCGAGTGGTCGTCGATCCTGACGACTCCGGGGTAGAAGCTGTGCCCGTCGTTCGTGAAGATCTCGAAATTCAGCCCCGGCAGGTCGCCCCCCTTGGTCGTGAGCTCCGCCATCGCCGTCTCCGGGAACTGGTGGACGATCATCCAGGAAACGAGCTGGGAGGCGATCCGGACGTCGTTGGTCCGCGAAATCCCGGCGCCGGTCCCGACCCAGACCTCGGCCAGGGTCTTGCCGTCCAGGAGGCTCAGCGTGACCGTGGCCGTGAACCTGCCCGCCGCGGCCGGCGGCTTCGTCCTCCCACGGGGCGGATAGCCGGGGAGTTGCGCGACCGCGTACGTGGGATCGGGCATGGTCCCCCAGCCCCACGTGTCCGCGGCGGCCAGGGCCGCCAGCGACGCGGGCGGCGTGGGCAGCGTCTTCCCGGGCTGCCACTCCGGCGCCTGGATCACGGTCGTGCGCTTGACCCCGCGCGTGAACTCGATCGACGCGTCAACGCCGACGACGAAGTCGGGGTTCTCGCCCATCTTCACGAACCGGTACCCGTCGCGCTCGAAGAGGTTCCGCACCGAGAACAGGACCGCGCGCTGGTCGGCCTCGGTCTTGAGGGTGGCCGCCGGGTTCACGGCCGCCAGCGGGTAGACCGAGAAGGTCACGTACTTGAACGAGGAAAGCTCCGGGGACTTGTACTCGCGCACCGCCGGGCCGATGTCGATGGTCACGGGAGAGAGGCCGTGCAGGGAGGCGCAACCCGCGAGCAGGGCGCCGGGGAGCAGGAGGCGCGCCAGGCGTCCGCAGGTCGTCACGAAACCTATTCTACACTCCCGCCCGCGTCGAACCCGTCGACCCCTTGGGGCGGAGGGTTCGACGACGATTGCGTCCGCAATCGCTAACAACCTTCGAGGAACCGGCCGCCGGCCAGCAGGCCCGCCTGTTCGGTTTCGGTCCGGTCGTTGAAGTTCTCGTCCTCGAGCTCGATGGAGACCATGCCCCTATACCCGGCCCCCGCCAGGACCCCGAACGCCTCGGGCCAGTTCATGACCCCGTGACCCGGGATCGTGTACCGCCACACGCGATCCCCGAACCCGTGGCCCTTGCCGAACGTCGCGGGCTGTTCGTGGCCGAATTCGTAGAGGGCGTCGGCGTAGAGGGCCGTGTCCTTGCCGTGCACGTGCACGACCTGGGTCGCGAACTCGCGCAGGAACCGCATCGGATCGATCCCCATCCGGATCAGGTGCGAGGGATCGAAGTTGATCCCCATGGCCTTCGACGGCACCGCCTTGAAGAACGCCCGGAAGCCCTCGGGGGTGCAGACGAGCGCCCCGGGCCCCGGCCAGCCCTCGATGGCGAGCGAGGCCTTCGCCGCCTCGAGCACGGGCGCGAGCGCCGCGAAGCTCTCGACCATGTACCCGAAGTTCTCGCTCCGGGGTTTCGCAGCGTCCTCGGGGAGCATGACGAGGAAGTGGTTGACGGGCCCCAGCACGGCGCAGGCCTTGACGTAGGCCGTGTTCTTCTCGATCGCGGCCTTCCGCTTCCCGGCGTCGGGCGACAGCATGGCGTTCCACTCCGCCAGGTCCACGGAGCCGACCCGGAGCCCGGCGGCGGCCACCGTCTTGCCGGCGGCATCCCCGTCGCGGCCCACATCGATTCCCTCGAACCCGTTTGCCTTCGCGTACGCGATCACGCCCGGGAGGTCCTTGTTCCACCCCGACCAGCCCCGCCGGAACCCGATGCCGAACCCGCCCGTCCGCGTCTGCATATCAAAGCCTCCTTGTCGGTCCGCGCCGTCTGGCGCCAAATCGTGACGATCATACACCGCCGGCCACCGCCGTGGGGAGCCGCATCGCGACGAACATGCCACCTTCACGGTACAGTACACGCCATGACGCGACTGGGCATGGAAACGCTCGTCCTGCCGGCGGCGGACCTGGGGTCGCCGAATCCGCTCCCGGCCTTCCGGGAATCCGCGGACGACCGGGAAGTCCGGTGCGACGGGACCGTCCCAGCGGAGGACCGCGCCCGCCTCGGCCGCGCGTGCGGAACGCGCATCCTGCCCTGGCCGGTCCAGGACGGCTACGACGACCGGCCGGTCCCCCGCGGATTCCGGGCCCTGATCCTCGAGAACGAGCGCCTTCGGGCCGTCGTCCTTCCCGCGCTCGGCGGCCGGCTCTGGTCGCTCGTCGACCGGCGCGACGGCCGCGAACTTCTCGCCCGCAACCCCGTCGTCCGGTACGCGAACGTCGCGCTCTGCAACGCCTGGGTCGCGGGCGGCATCGAATGGAACTGCGGACTGCTTGGCCACCACTGGCTCACGTCGTCCCCCGTCTTCGCCGGGCTCGTGCGGGGGCCCGCCGGAGATCCGGCCCTGCGGCTCTGGGAGTTCGACCGGCTGAACCGGACCGTCTGGCAGGTGGACCTGCACCTGCCGGAGGACTCCCCGTTCCTCTTCGCGTGCGTGCGGATCGTCAATCTCAACGACGCCGAAATGCCCGCCTACTGGTGGACGAACATGGCGGTGGCGGAAAGCCCGGACGTTCGGACGCTGGTGCCGGCGGATCGCGTGCTCCGGCACGACGCGCAGGGCGTCCTCGGGATGGCGCCTCTGCCCCGCCCGGACGGGTTCGACGCCACGCGGGTCACCGAACACGGCCACGCGTGGGAAGGGTTCTTCCATATTGAAGGCGCGCGGCCCTTCGTCGCCGCCCTCGCGGGCACGGGCCGCGGCATCGTCGAGACCTCGACGCGGGCGTTGCGCGGCCGGAAGATGTTCGCCTGGGGCATGAACGCCGCGGGCCGGTGGTGGCAGCGCCACCTCGGCGATGAGGCCTTCGCGTACTACGAGATCCAGGCCGGGCTGGCACGCACCCAGCTCGAGACGGTTCCCATGGGCCCCCGCGCCCGCTGGACCTGGACCGAGGCATTCGGCCCCCTCGACTCTGACCCGGCGGTCACGCACGGCCCGGACTGGAGCGCCGCGTGGCGGCACGCGGCGGCCCGGCTCGACGAGGCGATTCCCGAGCGCGAGCTCGAGGCCCGCCATGCCGCCTTCGAGACGGCGCTCGACCACCCCCCCGAGGCCCTCCTGAACGCCGGATCGGGCTGGGGATCGCTGGAATCCATGGAACCGGGCGGCACCCGGCTCCCTGCCGGTACCCCGTTCCCCGCCTCGACGCTGGGACCGGATCAGGCGCCGTGGATGGAGCTGCTCGAGACCGGCCGGCTGCCCACCCGCGAGCCCGTGGAGCCCCCCGTCGCGCCCATGGTCCGGCCCGAATGGGCGCCGCGGCTCGCCGCCCTGGGAGCCCGGTGGGATGTCCTCCTGCAGCTCGGGATCCTGAAGATGGAAGGCGGCGACCGGGCCGGGGCGCGCGCGGCCTGGGACGCCTCCGTCGCCCTGGCCCCCTCGGCATGGGCGCTCCGAAACCTCGCCCAGCTCGAGCTGAAGGAAGGGCGGCCGGGGGACGCGGCCGGGCTCATCGTCCGCGCCTGGGAGCTGGCGCGTGAGTTCCTCCGCCCCCCGCTCGCGCGCGAGGTGCTCGAGGCGTTCCTCGCCGCCGGCCGGCCGGCGGACGCGGTCGCGTTCTCCGACGCCCTGCCGGCGGCCGTCCGGAATCGCGACCGGATCAGGCTCCTGACGGCCCGCGCCTCGCTGGCCGCCGGCGATACCGGCCGGGCGGAGGCGCTCGTGAGCGGCCTCGCCGCCATGGACCTGCGCGAGGGCGAGTCGGCACTCGACGACCTCCGGAAGGCGCTCGCCGGCCGGCCGGGCGGGCCCGGCCGGGCCGCATGAGGATGCTCGCGCTGGGTCTCGTCCTCGTTTCCCTGACCGGCCCCGCGCGCGCCTTCGACCCCGCCATCGAGTTCCAGCACCTGCGGGCCTGCCAGTACCTGTCGGCCACCGACCCGGCGGACGGAGCGATCAACGACCTCTGGGGCGGCCCGACCTGGGTGGTCCCCGGGGAGATGGCGGTCGCGGGCTGGGTGCTCGCCCGCGGCGGGTTCGGCGCCGAGGCGGCGGCGGCCGCGAGCTACCTGGCCCGGATCCAGAACGCGGACGGGTCGTGGTGCAACCAGTACAGCGGCACCGTCGCCGTCGACTCGGGCCGGTACGCCCGTCACACCGCGCAGGCCGTGTTCTTCCTGGCCGCCGCGGGGGGACACGCCGCCGCGATCGCGGCGGGGACGGCGTGGCTGGCCGCGCTTCAGGATCCTGCCGTCAAGCAGGGATCCGACGACGGGCTCGTGTGCGGCGGGTACGACGGGACCGGAGCCGTGCTCACCGACCGGTGGACCTCGGACAACGCGTTCGCCGTGCTCGCGTTCGACGTGGCGGGCGACGGCGCGCGACGGGACCGGATCGTCGCGGCCCTCAACGCCCTCCTGCGCACGGGCGACCACTGGGTCCGGTCGATCGACAAGAACGGCGTCACCTCGGACGGCACGTTCGGCTGGATCAACTTCGCCCCCGCGTTCCTCGACCTGCGCTACCGCGGCGTCGCCTATCCGTCCGGCCTGGCGTCGGGGATCCGGGCCCGTATCCAGGAATCCGCGGGGGTGAATGCGGGCGCCGTCCGCGAGTTTGCGGACGGACCGAAGTACATGCCGGGCATCGGCTTCCAGGCCTCGCTCGCGTGGGCTTCCGCCGGAGATCCGGCCGCCGCCCAGGCCCACACCGCGTGGGCGGAAACGACCAGCGGCCTCTGGCAGTCCGCCGCCGACGCCAATGGCGACGCCGGAGGATGGATCGACTGGTCGTACACGGCCGGCGGGGGAACGGCGAATTGGTGGGAGCGGTTCGTGGACACGAGCGCGTACGCGATCATGGTGGCGAAGGGCTGGCGATTCGCCGACCCCGTGCCGGTCCCCCCGTCGCCGGCTCCCCCCTCGTTCCCCGACACCGTCGTCCTCTACCCCCAGCCGGCGGCCGGGGACTCGGTCACCGTGGCCGTCCGCCTCGCACCCGGCGAGGACGCGCTCGAGGCACAGGCGTACAATGCGGCCATGGAGCGCGTGTACCGGGGACGCTGGAATGCCGTGGATGCCGCGGGCGTGACGATCAACGGCCTGCGGCGGTGGGCGCCGGGCGTGTATCTCCTCAGGCTCCGCACGTTCTCCGGCGGCCGGGTCGCCCGGCTCCTGCGCCCGGCCCGGCTCGTGGTGCGACGGTGATCCGCCGGTCTGTCGTGGCCGCGCTCATCTTCGCCGCGTCGACGGCGCGGGCCGGCATTACCGTGTCGAACTCGTCGTTCGAGGAGGGGCTCAAGACCCCGGCCGGGTGGACGCTCGAGGGGCGGGGCGGGGCCTGGCTCAGGGGCGACGCCGCGACGGGGCGCCGGGCCGTCGCGGTGTCGGGCACCGGGGTGACCGAGAGCGCCTGGCTGTCGGCGCCCGTGTCCATCGAGCCGTCGAAGCTCTACGAGGTCCGGTTCCGGGCCCGTAGAGTGGCCGGCGGCGGCGGCGGCACGCCGGTCACCGGTCCGGCGTTCTGCAACCGCGACGTCGCCATCGCCTCGACCGTATGGACCGGCTACGAGTCGGTTTTCGCGACCCCGCCGGCCATGACCCCCGCGGACCGGCGCCTGCACTTCGGCCAGTGGCGCATGAACGGCGCGGTCGCATACGACGACATCCGCGTGGTCCCCGCCGAGCCCGTCTACGTCCGCTCAGGCGCGTTCGTCCTCGGGGAGGGCGAGAGCCTCTCGGGCACCCGGTACGCGTTCACGGCGCCTTTCGACACCCCGGGCCGGAACTCGAGCCGTCCCCTCGCGGGCTGGCGCGCGCGGTTCAACACGAACCGCTGGGTGCTGGGGGCGGGCGACGAAGTCGTATACCGGCACGCGGTGGGCGACCGCCTCCAGACCGGCGCCGTCGCGGACGTCGCGGTCACGTACTACGAGGGCGGCGAGCTCGCCGTCGAAGCCTCCCGCGACGGCGCGACCTGGCAGGAGCTTGGGGTCATCGCCGGGAAGTCCCGCCACGCCTTCCCGGTGCCCGCTTCGCTCCTGCCCGCGGCCGAGATCTGGATCCGGCTCCGGGTCCGCACCGGGGCCGAGCGCGGCCCGGGCGCCGATCCCGGCTCCCTCCAGGTCGGCGCCTACGGCTACCGCTCCGTCCTCGCCGGCCCCCCCGTGACCCTCACGGGCCGCACGGCGTTCGTGGCGGTCACGGGCACCGACCCCCGGCTCAGCGTCTCGTTCGACTCGCTCGGCGACCAAGTCCCGAACGGGAACGACGTCATCAAGTGCACGGTCACGAACCTGACGGCGAAGCCCCTCGCGGTCCGGGCAGAGGCGCGCACCGTGCGGGACGGCCGCGCCCAGCCGGAGGCCACCTTCGGCAACACCCTCCAGCCCGGCCCCAACGTGCGGACGTACCCGTACCCGGTCCCGGGCCCGGGCGACTACACGATCACGCTCAAGTACGGCCCCGGGTACACGTACGAGGCCGAGACCAGGTTCCGGGTCCCCGACCTCTACGAGGAGAGATTCGGCGAGCTCCTGCCCGACTCGATGCCCGGCGTCGGGCTCTGGTGGGCGTCGGCGGGCTGGAAGGTGAACGAGACCCGCGGCCTGCCCGGTGGGCAGGGCGGTGCGGTGCGGATTTCGGCGGCGCGCAACGAAACCGAAGCCGCCCAGATCGTGATCCGCCCCGAGCTGGCCGTGACGAACCTGCGGGTCGAGGCGGGTCCCCTGCGCCGCGCCCCCGGCGCCGACGGCCCCGGCATGATCCCGGCCGCCAACGTCGAGATCCTGCGCGTGGCCTACGTCCCTGTCGAGGAACCGACCGACGCCCGCGGGTTCCGCGGCCGCTGGCCCGACCCCCTCCCGCCGTTCACGGCCCCCGTGAACCTGGAAGCGGGCCGGAACTATCCGGTCTGGGTCCGCGTCCGCGTGCCGAAGGACGTGGTCCCCGGGGTCTTCACGGGCACGATCCGGTTCTCGTCGGACGCCTGGCACGCCTCGGCCACCCTCCTCGTCGAGGTCTACGACTTCGCCCTGCCCGACCGGATGACGCTGACGACGGCGTTCGGGTTCGACGCCCGGACCGTGTTCCGGTACCAGAAGCTCGAGCGCGAGGCCGACCGCAGGTCCGTACTCGACCGCTACTACGCCGACTTCGCCGCGCACCACGTCAGCCCGTATGCCTACGGCACCGCCCCGCTCGACCCCATCCGAACCGAGTGGCCGGGCGCGGGCGCCTGGACCGGCGGACGACGCGACCAGGAGGTAAAGTTCGCCGGGCGCAGTTCCCTCCTCGTCGAGGACGACAGCCCGACCAGCCAGCCCTCGGCCACCTACCGGACCTCGCTTCCGATTCCGAAGAAGGGCCTGCGGCTCGCCTTCCAATACCGGACGAAGACGCCCGGCCAGGCCTTCCTCGTATCGCTCTCGCACGACGACGCGTCGGGCGAGTGGATGCCGGGCCGGAACCTGGACATCTCCCTGACGGGGACCGGCGAGTGGCAGTCCTTCGACCGCACGATCACGGCATTCCCCGCGGGCGCGAAGTCGGTCCGGCTCGCGCTCTACGCGTCGCTGTGGCAGGACGACGGGTCGCCGCAGGGGGCCGTCTGGTACGACCAGCTCTCGTTCCGGGACGCGGGAAACGGGAAGGAACTGGCGCCCGGCGGCGACTTCGAGCCGCTCGAGCCCGCCGCCCTCGCGCCCGTGATCGACTGGAGCGCCTGGGACCGCGAGATGGGACGCCAGTTCGCCGCGTACCACTGGAACTCGTTCTCGTTCGACGTGCCGGGACTGGGCGGCGGATCGTTCCAGAGCCGGACCGAACCCAGCCTGCTCGGGTACAGCGAGGGAACTACCGAGTACCAGACCGCGATGCGGAACTGGTGCGCGGCGGCAGAGGCCCACCTCCGGGAGAAAGGGTGGCTTAAGGATGCGTTCGTCTACTGGTTCGACGAGCCCGAGCCGAGGGATTACGCCTTCGTCAGCAACGGGTTCCGCAAGCTCAGGGAGTACATGCCCGGCATCCGCCGGATGCTGACCGAGCAGCCCGAGCCCGCGCTCCTCGGCGGCCCGAACGTCTGGTGCCCGGTCCTCGACGCCTACGACCGCCCGGCCATGCACGCGCGGCAGACCCTGGGCGAGACGCTGTGGTGGTACATCTGCACCGGCCCCAAGGAGCCCTACGTCGGCGAGTTCATCGACCGCGGGTCCCCGGACCTCCGGATCTGGTGCTGGCAGACCTGGCAGGAGAACGTGTCGGGAATCCTGATCTGGGCCACGGACTACTGGACCTCGCCGCTCGCGTACCCGGACGGTAACGCGCCCCAGAACCCGTACGTGGACGCCATGAGCTGGACCAACGGGGCCGGCTCCCCCGGCACCCGCGACCCGTGGGGCAACGGCGACGGCCGGTTCCTGTACCCGCCCGAGGCGGCGGCGGACGGGCATCCCGCAGGACCGGTCCTCGCCGGGCCCGTGGACTCGATCCGGTGGGAGCACCTGCGCGACGGCATCGAGGACTACGAATACCTGGCGATCCTCAAGCGGCTCATCGATGCCAAGGGATTCCAGCCGGGCCTGCGCAAGGGGTACGACGCGTACCTCGAGGTGCCCGCCGCCCTCTCGCGGAACCTGACCTCGTACGCGCACGACCCCACCCCGCTCGAGCGCCGCCGCGACGAGGTCGCGCGGATGATCGAACAGCTCGGCAAGCTGCCCTGACCCGATGGCCCCGGAAGATAGGATCCACCCGGTCTCGCGGCGGGACGGGATCGATTACTGGCGCGAGACTACATGTCCCGAGTGCGACGCGCCGGTCTTCGTGCTCGTGGACGAGCCCGGCGCCGCACCCGTCGACGACCTCGACACCTTCAAGCGGCATGTCTGCATGCCCCTGTTCCCCGTGGACCTCGGGAAGATCCCGCCCGGGACCGCGGAGGCGTTCCGATCCGCCGTCGAAGCCGCGTTCGGCAAGAAGCTCGTCCGGTTCCCCGGGGTCTTCCGGCGCAAGGGGCTGCCGGTGTTCTTCACGCCCGAGTGGCAGCCCGCGCTCGGCCACGTGCCCCTGTTCTCGAAGTCCGACGTCCACCGGCCGTTGGACGCGGCCTCACCCGTCTTCGTGCTGGTCCTGCCCCATCTCCAGAAGCACTTCACGAAGGGCGCGACCTCGTCGTTGCGCAAGTACTTCTTCTCCGCGAAGGGGATCACGAAGCACGAGCGCCACGGCCGCCGCCACGTGATCCTCTGGAAATGGCCGAGGTAGGAAGAACGCCCGCCGACCCTACCCCGTGAGTTCCGGTGTGTCGTGAACCCGGATGCGGCCGGGCTCGACGATCCAGAGATTGCCGCCTGGCGAGTCGTTCCGTAACGCCCTGATGACCTGTTCGACCAGCAGGCGATACGCCTCAATCGACGGCTTGGGATGCCGGAGAACTATCAGGCCGGCATGCCGACCGGCCGGATGCTCGAGGATATGGCCGAATCCGCGGTCTCCGGTCAGGATGACTCTCCCCTCCCGCATGCAGGCTTCCACGATCTTCTCATCGGGAGACCCCTTCAAGCCTTCTTCGGCCACCGTGGTCACTTCGTGGCCCGCCTCAACCAAGAGGGAGATATACTCCGGGCTCAAGTTCTCGTCGAGCTTGAGGCGGAGGGTCAGGGAGCCGCCTCGACGGGGAGATCGTGCTCGCGCGCCAGTTCGGCCGCGTAGGCCAGGCAGGCCTGCACATCCTCACGCACGATCGACGGATAGGCGGCCAGCACGCGATCTACGGAATCGCCGTTGGCGACAAACTGAATGATCATCCACGCAGGAATCCTCGTTCCCCTGATGCACGCCTGCCCATGACAGATGGCCGGGTCGACCGAAATACGATCCAACGGCTTCATGTTCTCATCGCCTTCCTGGTGCAATTCTACCACGCGCCAATTGGCGCACCTCGATGCGGAGCCACTTTCCCTCAGCGAAGGGGATCACGAAGCACGGGCACCACGATCGCCGTCACGTCATCCCCCGGAAGCGGCCGCGGCAGGGTCCCTCGGCGGCGCTACCGAATCGCCTCCTGCAGAACGTTCCACATGGGCTTGGATCTGGGGAGCATGTCCTCGGTGAAGAACCACCAGAAGTAGCCGCCCACATAGCGGGGGGCGTCGACCTTGAGCCCGTAGTACGTGCGCAGGTGCGCGGGCTTGAGCTTCGCCTTCTCGTGGCCGACCTCGCCGAAGCCGACCTTGGCGCCCGGAAACTCGGCCCCCAGCCGCCGGAAGACGGGACTCCAGTCTGAAAGAGACGGGCAGTAGACGCTGAGCAGGACGTAGTCCACGTTGCGCCGGAGTTCCGGGGTCAGGTACTTCGCCACCCACTCCCAGACCGCGCCGCGCGTCTCGTCCCCGCAGTCCCAGTACAGGGTCAACGCCGTCCGGCCGCCCCGGGCCTTAATGAACGAGTTCGCCCATACTACTTTGGCGGCCGTGTCCTCGTGCTTCCCCAGCCAGTCGCCGTTCACCTCGTTCCCGACCTCCCAGATGTTCACGAGGTCGCGCAGGCCGTGGTAGTAGTCGCGCGTGGCCGCCTGAAAGCTCGCGAGGTCGACCTTCTTCATGTAGTACGAGTCGCACAGCTCGCCCATGATCCACGCGTGCCTGGCGATCCGGACCATCGCCGGCCGGTATTCCGCGGCGGTCGTCCCGGGATCGAAGACGATGCGCGCCGTCAGCCGGGACCGGAAGCCCTGGAGCGCGGCCTCGATCTCGTCGATCCGCCCGACGCTGTCGATCGTGATCCCCCAGACCGGGGCCGGCACGTCCGGGGGGCCGGACCGCCGGACCACGGCCAGCACGGCCAGCGCGAGCACGAGCACTCCCGCGAATACGGCGATCGCCAGTCGCGGTCCCGTCACGGCTCTCCCCCGAGCGGCATGAAGAGTCTGAGGCCGCCGCGCAGGACCCGGAGCTCGATCCGGATGACGCCGGAATACTGCTCGCCATCGACGGCGACCGTACGCGCGACGGGCAGGAGCACCGACATCCGGCGGGCGAGCTGGGGGGTGACGGCCGCGCGGGCGACGGGCAGGCGAAGGTACACGCGCGCGGCTGTCGCGACCGCGTGCAGGACGCGGCGAGCCGGCCCCGCGGACAGCTCCAGGACCTCCATCCGGCCGTCGCATGGGTCCGCGTCCGGGAACAGGGGAACGGTCATCACGTGCCGCGTGTTGCCGGCGAGCAGGCCCGTGAGCGTCTTCCGGGCCCAGCGGCCGCCGTCGACGCTCACCGACACCTCGAACCGAGGCGGGCGCAGGCCCAGGACGGCGGCGGCTGCGGGGTACGCGGCGGCACCGAGGTCGGATGCCCACTTCGCCGCGAGCTCCGCAATGCGGGCAGGCCATCCGACGGCTACGGAGGCCACGGCCCGGCACCGGCGCACGGTCCCGTCCCGGCGGCGCAGGATCACGGCGATGAGGTCCACTTTGCCCGTCCGCGCCGTCTCGATCCCGCCGCAGGCGTCGGCCAGGGTCGGCATTCCGAGGTCGCGTCCGAGCGAGATCGCGGTCCCCGTCGGAACGATCGAGACCGACTGCGAGGTGATGTCCATTCCCGACACGACCTCGTGGAGGGTGCCGTCGCCGCCGAAGACAATGTAGCCCACCTCGTGGCGGAAGGTCCGGGCCCACTCCTCGCCGTGGCCGCGGCGCAGGGTCAGGTAGGCGGAGCCGAACGGCTCGCTGTGCAGGGACTGGCGGATCTCCATGAACCGGGCCTTCGGGAGGCCGGGTCCGGCGGCGGCATTCACTATCGCGACGATGCGCCGGGGACGGGCCAAGCCGTCCATCACTTCACCTTCTGCGGAAGCGCGTCGAAGACCCCATCATTCCCGCATCACCTTCGACGACGGTGACGTCCGTCACCGGCGCCGCATGCCACCGCCCCGGCCACGCTGGCCGGGACGCCTCGTCGGAATATAGAAGGGCCGCGGGTGGTACGAGCCCGCGACCGTCGACTTCTTGTACGTGAAGTCGGGCAGGAGGACGCGCGGGAGGCGGTGGTTCAGGATGCGCTCGACCGCCGTGATCCAGGGCTCCTCCTCGGGGGCCATGAGCGTGAACGCGTCGCCCTCGGCCTCCGCCCGGCCCGTCCGCCCGATCCGGTGGATGTAGTTCTCGGGCTCCTCGGGGATGTCGTAGTTGATGACATGCGAGATGTCCTCGATGTCGAGGCCCCGCGCCGCGATGTCCGTCGCGACCAGGACCTGGTGGGCGCCGCGACGGAAGCTCTCGAGCGCGGCGACACGCTCGGACTGGCTCCGGTCGCCGTGCATGACGGCGGCCCGGATGCCGGCCTTCCCCAGCGATTCCGCGATGCGGTCGGCCCGGTCCTTGGTCCGGGTGAAGAGCAGGACCGACTTGCCCGCCCCCATGTCGCGCATGAGCCGCAGGAGGAGCTCGAGCTTCTGCTCGTGGATGACGGGATAGACGGCGTGCCGGATCCCGGCGGGCACGGAGGTCGTCCCGGCGCCGACCTGGACCCGGACCGGGTTCTTGCAGATCTGCTCGCTCATCCGCAGGGTCTCGGGCGGCAGGGTCGCGGAGAAGATGAGGTTCTGCCGCTGGATCGGGAGCAGGGACAGGATGCGGCGGACGTCCGGCAGGAAGCCCATGTCCATCATCCGGTCGGCCTCGTCGAGCACGAAGATCTCGATCTCGAGCAGCTTCAGCCGTCCGGACTGCGCGTGGTCGAGGAGCCGGCCCGGGGTGGCCGAGATCACGTCCACGCCCGCGGTCAAGGCCCGGATCTGGGGCGGGAACGCGACGCCGCCGTAGATGGCGACCCCCCGGACCTGGGTGTGCTTCGAGAGCATCTCGATGTGGTCAGCGGACTGCTGGGCCAGCTCCCGGGTCGGGGCCACGATCAGGGCCCGGGGGCCCCGCCGGCGCGTGCTCGCGAGCAGGCGGTTCAGGATGGGGAGCACGAAAGCCGCCGTCTTGCCGGTCCCCGTCTGCGCGCTTGCGATCACGTCCTTGCCTTCGAGGATCGGGGGAATCGCCTGCTCCTGCACGGGCGTAGGGCGCAGGTATCCCATCTCACGGACGCCCTTGAGAACGCGCGGATCGAGGCCGAGTTCGTCGAATGTCACAGGATTCTGTTCTATCACACTTTCCCCGGCCGCCGGGTCCCCGGGGCCCCGGGCCCCCGCGGTGTATACTTGGCGCCATGGAACCGGAAACCGGCGGAGCGCTGGTCGAGGCCGGCCGCCTGCTCGAGGCCGGCGACCTCGACGGCGCCGTGCGCGCCTGCCAGCGGGCGCTGCGCATCATGCCCGGATCGTTTCCCGCGCACCTGCGGCTCACGCAGATCTACGGGCGGAAGTTCCTCCGCTCCCGGGACCCCGTGGTACGGCGGCTGGCGGAGCGGGAGTTCGCGGAAGCGATGCGGCTCGCGCCGGCGGACGAGACCGTGCATAACGCCCTCTTCGACGTCGCCGTCGAGACCGGGCAGGCGGACGCCCTGCGGGCCCGGTACCTCGGGGAGTGGGCCGGCCTGCCGTTCGCGAAGCCGGCCGTCCGGCGGCTCGAGGAGTCCGGTCCCGTGCTCGAGCCCATCCAGGATCCCGAGACCGACCCCCTGCGCAAGATCGCCATCGGCACCGTCTTCGTCATCGTCGCCAGCCTCGCGTGGCAGTTCGGTCCCCCGCTCTGGCACATGCTCGAGAGGAGGATGGCGCCCCCGGGCGACCCGGCGCTCCAGTTCGCCCTCGACGACCTGTCGGGCCACCGGGTCGCGCTCGCGGACTTCCGCGGCAAGGCGGTCGTCGTCGTGGACTTCTGGGCGACCTGGTGCGGGCCGTGCCGCGCGAGCCTGCCCGCCCTGCACAACCTCCGCAAGAAGTACCGGGGCCAGGGCGTCGAGGTCCTGAACCTCAGCCTGGACGACGACCCCTCGGTGGTGGCACCCTACCTCGCCCAGGAGCAGCTCGACCTCTGGGTCCTCCTCGACCGGGGCCACGCCGTCGCCCGGGCGTGGGGGGTCTCGGGAATCCCGAGCATCTTCGTCATCGACAAGAACGGCATGAAGCGCGAGCAATTCGTGGGATACAGTCCGGACCTCGAGGCCCGGATCGAACAGCTCGTCAACGAGCTCCGGTGACTCCTATTTCATTCCCTTTCCCATCATCTCGCTGAACTCGATCGCGCGGTTCTCGGACCGGCGCGTGGCCACGGCCTTGCGCATCATGTCGCCGATGAACGGGTTAGACATGATCACCTTGCGGAACGTGGACCGGAGGAGGGTGAACACGAGGCCGTCCTCGAGGCAGATCACGGACGCGCTCCGCGGCTCGTCGCTGATCAGGGACATTTCGCCGAAGAACTCGCCCGGGCCGAGCGTGGCGACCTGCTGGTCGATGAGCTTGCGCTTCAGGAACACGCCGACCGCGCCCGTGGAGATGATATAGAAGATCTCGCCGGTCTTGCCCTCGGTGATCATGATCTCGTCCTTGACCATGTTCGCCTTGTCGAACCCCAGCAGGAGGGCGTTGAGCTCGCTCGGCTGGAGATGGGCGAACCAATCAAGTTTTTCGAGGACGGTCTTGATCGAATCCTTGTCGCTCTGGCTCAGGCTCATTTCATCGCCTCCCGAATATCCGGCTGGCGGTATTCTACCACCCGCCCGCGGCGCGCTTTCTAGGCGCTCGCCTTCACGAACTGCCGGTAGATCTCCTCGAGGGTCCGGACGTCCACGACTGCGTCCGCGGCCGGGGACCGGAACGGCGCGCCCGTGGTCAAGCACTCGGCGAAATGCTTCAACTCCTCCTTGAACGCCCAGGGCCAGCCCTGGACCGCGAAGTGCTCGGCGGCCACGGGCCCGTCCTTCCCCGCCACGTAGGTCTCGACGGTCGCCTGGCGGTTGGGCTGGAGGAGCGGCGGGGCGTGCGTCCGCACCCACCCCCGGTCGAAGTACACGGTCGTGTGCTCGTCCCAGGCGTGGTAGGCCACCGACCCCGACTCGACGATCGTCCTGACCCCCGCGACCTCGAGGATCACGACGCCGTGCATGCCGTCGGAATCGAGGTCCACGTGCTTGACGACCGCCCGGTCCCCGGCGCCGAGCAGGAACCGGACGAGGTTGACGTTGTGCGTGTACTGCTGGAGGTAGCCGACGTACCGGTCGAAGTAGCCTTCCGGCATCCACGCCGGCCGGATCTTGGGCGGCGCCGGCACCGGCTCGTCGGACCCCTCGAACGGCGTGTCCAGCCCCGCCACCCAGTCGCCGCAGAACCCGTGCTGGCGCACGTACCGGATGGCCCCCAGCTCCCCGCTGGCCGCGTATCCGGCGATCAGGGCCTTCACCTTGAGGTTGCCGGAGTCGTAGCGCTTCATGTACGCGACCATGAGCCGCTTGCCGCTCTTCCGTTCCGCCTCCAGGATCCGCTCCCCCTGCTCCACCGACACCGCCATCGGCTTCTCCATGAGGACGTCCTTGCCCGCGAGCAGGAGGTCGCGCGCGATCTCGCCCTGTCCGATGAAGTGCCCCGACACCATCACGGCCCGGATCGCGGGGTCCGCCGCCAGCGCCAGGTGGTCGGCGTAGAGCCTCGGAATCCGGAACTTCTCCTGAATCCGCTTCCCCAGCTTCGGCCGCACCTCCGCCAGCGCCGCCAGCTCGATCTGCGGCAGCGAGCACAGGTTGGGAAGGTGGACCCTCTGCGCGAGATACCCCGCGCCCACGTATCCGAGTTTCAACGTCTCCATGGTCACTTACGCTAGACTCTCCAGAGGATGATTTCAAGGCGCTGGATCGCCCCGGGCTTCGCCGCCGCTCTCCTCGCCGGCTGTGCCGGCCCCGCCGCCGTCCCCGAGGCCCGCCCCCCGAGGAAACTGCAGTCCGTGCTTCATATCGACGCGTTCACCCCCGACGGCTCGCTCGTCCGGTGCTGGACCTTCGGCGAGAACGTGCCGTGGGACGCCGCCGCCGTCGCGGTCAACCGCGTGGGCTGGATCACGACCGCGTTCTCCACCCGGCCCCGGACGCCGCAGGGACGCCCCTCCTCGCTGATCATGGCCACCGATTCCGACAACGGGCTCGTGTGGTCCACGACCGTGGACGGCGACGCCGGATGCATCGAGGCCGTAACCGGGTTCGCCCTCGACCACCAGGGCGGCACCTGGGTCGCGTCGAAGGAGGTGCCGGGGTTCCCGGGCGCCGCCTCTCCCTCCTGGGTCCTCCGGCGGTTCGGTCCCCGGGGCCGGCTAGAGTGGAGCCGCAGCGCCTGCTTCGGCTCCTGCGCCGGGATCGTGACCGCGCTGGTCCCCGCCGGCAAGCGCGAGCTCGTGGTCGCGGGAATCGAGGAGAAGGTCTCGGTCGTGGCCCGGTTCCCCGAGGCCGGCTACCCCGTCTGGTCCTGGATCGACGAGGGCGCCCATCTCGTCTCGCTCGCCACCGACGGCTCGGGCTCCGTCTACGCGTGCGGCGTCCGTCCGATGAACGGCGGCGAGGCGTGGGAGATCGTCAAGCTCGGAGCCGCCGGGGAGGTCGTCTGGACGCGCACGTACTCGGGCCGCGCCCACCTGATCCACCCCGCCCGCGCCAACTCGATCGCCGTGGACGCGGCGGGCTGCGTCATCGTCGGCGGCTCCGAGACCGGCCCCTCGCTGCCCCCCGGCGAGGACTGGCTCCTGCGCAAGTACTCGCCCGGCGGCGACCTCCTGTGGGAACGCTCGTGGAACGGCCTCGACAACCGGCTGGACCTATCCGCCGACGCCATCCGCGCCGTCGCCGCCGACACGGCCGGGAACATCTACGCCCTCGGGGACACCCGGATCAACGACGGCGACCCGCTACCCCTGCTCCGCAAGTACTCGGCCGCGGGCGACATCCTCTGGACCCGCACCGCGCCCGGCACCGCCGCCCTCGCCCTCACCATCGACGGCCGCATCGTCGCCGCCGGCGTCACGAGGTTCTGAGGGGAAGGGACGGTCAGCTAGAGGAGCGCGCCGGACGAGGCGTCCGCCAGCTTCCGCCAGCGCGACACCCAGGGACCGGCCGGGTCGAGCCCGATTGCTTCGCGGAGGAGCCGCGCGCCCTCCGCGGGGCGGCCCAGCGCGATCCTGAGTTCCCCCAACATGCCCGTGAGATCCACCTGGACGTCCCGGCGCATCATCGCGTACTGCGGACCGGAACCCGGCGGAATCCCGCCGAGGAACGCGAGCCCCTGCTCCAGGAACCGCGAGGCAGCCGCCCAGTCCTTCCGGGGGAGGAAGGTCCTAGCCTTCAGCGCGCACCAGTTCGCCCGGATGATGCTCAGGAAGGTTCGATGGCTCGGACAGCGGCGGAACGCCTCCTCGAGCACCCGGTCCGCCTCGTCGAGCCGGCCCCCCGGCACGGTGATGGCCGACGCGTAGTCCACGAGGTTGAGCTCGTCGAGCATGCCGGCCTCCACGAACGGACGGAGCTGCCGGGCGGCTTCGGCGAGGTTGCCGAGCATCAGGTACGCGTGGCCGACGCGATTCGCCGGCCAGCCGACGCCCGGCAGGAGCGCGGCGGCAGCCTGTGCCTCTGATAGCGCCCGCGGCGCGTCGGGAGCCACATCCGTGAACCGGATGTTGTCGCCGAGCAGGGATTCGGTGCCGGGGGCGAAGAACACGGTCGCCGCAGGCACAGCGCCCGGCCGGTCACGCAGGCGGTAAAGATAGAATCCGCCGTTCTCGTAGTCGACCGACGGCGGAGTGGCCGCGAGCTCGAGGTACGGCCGGCAGAACCCGGCGTAGAGCGTCGCCATCCGCCGATCCCACGCGAACCCGCGGTACCGGGTGGCGAGCCAATCCACGCTCACGCAGTTGAAGACGACGACCCGGACCCCGAGCTGCCGGAACCTCGCGCGCAGGTCGCGCTGGCTTCGTGACGCGCGGACGAGGTCCCAGACCAGCGGCGTCTCCCCCAGCGCGCCGCCCGCGACGACGCGGGCCGGGAACCGGTAGGACCGGAACTCCCCCACGTTCAGGACCTTGAACGGGACGCCGCCCGGAGGCCGGATCGCCGCGAGCTGGCCGAGGGCGGTCCCCCGCGTGGTGAGATGCCGCGCCCGGATGTCGGACAGGGGGCCGGCAAGGTCGCGCCAGTCCGCGATCGCGGCGCGCGCCGCCGGCACGATCCGGACCATCGCGGCGGCGGCGAGCACCCACGCCAGCGCGCGGCGCCGGACCACGTTCCCCGTGGACTCCAGCGCCTCGGCCGCCAGCAGGGCCAGCAACCACAGCCCCGGGAGCATGTACCGGGGGAAGCGCCCCGCGGCCAGCGCGGCCATGGCCCCGGCGACGCAGACCCAGGCAGTCCGGCGCCGCCGGCCGAACAGGAGCACGCCGGGCAGCAGGAGGAGCAGCAGGAGATGATCCCGGCGCATGGCGTCCAGCCACGCCCCGGGGAAAGTCGCGAGCCGGCCGGCGCGCTGGTCGTAGAGCGTCGCCGCGTAGTCGAGGAACGCCTCCTGGTTCGGGGCATTCCAGTCGAACGCCGGGAAGACCGTCCACGCCAGCGGGTAGAACGGGTTCCCGGTCAGGAGCCACGCCTTGCCCAGCCAGACCGCGAGCGGCAGGCTCATGGCGACGGCGCACCGGACCCACACCGCGCGGGGCGGACGATGAACCACGCACCAGAGGACGATGAGCGGGACGGCCGAGTATTTCGCCGCCGCGCCCAGTCCGAATAGCGCGGCGCCCAGTCCCCACGCGCCACCGAGCTGGCACAGGGCGCCGCAGACGATGAGCGCCGCCGCCGGGACGTCGTTCTTGCACGTGCCCGCGAGCCAGACCATGGGAGCCGCGGAGAGCGCCAGCAGGATCCCGGTCCACGCGGCCCGGGGCGTGCCGGCGGTCAGGCACCGTCCCGCCCAGACCGCGGACGCCGCTACGAAGGTCCCGGCCACGAGCCACTTGGCGATCCGGTCGTCGCCCAGGAGGAGCGCGATCGTGAAGCCCAGGTCCACGGGGAGCGGGAGATGGAACGCGTAGGCGACGTGGTCCGGCAGGCACCGGTGGGCCTGCAACCACTGCCACGGCAGGGCGAGGTGGTACAGCTCGCAGTCCACCTCGAACTCGGGGACCAGGAGGGATGGGACCAGCAGGAGGCCCCCAGCCGCGACCGCCGCGATCCCGCCGGCGCCCATGACGCCCGCGTGCCCCGCCGCGGCCGCGACGAGGCTCCGCCGGCTCCACCACGCCCGCGATCCCGCGAGCATGGCCAGCCCGGCCCCCGCGATCGCCGCGGGGAAGAAGAGGCCGGTCAGCGCCAGCCCCAGGCACGCGAACCCGAACCCGAGCAGGCCCAGCATCGCTCCCAGCCCGAACCGCTCGAGCGCAATGAGCCGGCGGGGACCCCAGAACGGGAGCACGCCCGCCCCCGTGCGCGCCAGCGCCTCGAGGAGCACGACCGCCGTCGCGCCGAACCCGGCGATCCGTCCAGCCAGAAGCAGGGACGGGGCCATCCGGGGGGGGTGCTAGAGTCCCGCGCGGAGCGCGGAGCGGAGGGAGTCGAGCGCGGCGGGCGAGACGCCCGTGATGGACTCGGTCTGGGCGCCCTCGGAGTCGAGGAAGCCGAACGTGCGGTTGAACTTGAGCGCCTCGGAGAGCAGGGCGCGGATGCGGCGGCGGAAGGGATCGTCCTTCAGCCAGCCGCGCTTGCCGGCGTAAAGCCAGACATACTCGACGTCCTGCTCGGCGCGGCGGTAGGCCTTGAGCCGCAGCGACGCGCAGGGGCCGTCCACCCCGGCGGGCGCGCCGGGATAGATCACGCTGGTCGAGGCGAATTCCGTCCAGTTCCGGTCCTCCCCGAGCACGAGCCAGGGCACGTAGCCGTCGATGCCGTCGGCCCAGAGGCTCATGGCCTGTGCGCTGAGGGCGAGGGCGGACATGGCCGCGGGCGGCGTGTCGCCGTAGGTCCAGATCCGCTGGCCGTGCAGCGCCCGCCAGCCCTCGAGGAGAGCCCGGTGCCCAGGCCAGCCGCCGGTCACGTTGACGTCCGTGACGCGATCCAGGATGTCGCGACCCCAATGCGGCTGGGAGACGTCGGTGCGGAAGACCACGCGGGTCCGGTCGCCGGGGGAGCCCTGCTCCCGCTGCGCACGCCGCAGGAGCCGGCCGAAGAACCCGAGCGCCAGGAAATCGTCGGCGTGGTTCGGCTCGTCCAGGAGCCAGAAGCTGACTCCGTTCCCCCAAGCCTTCCGCCTCTGATCGTACTGTTTGTAATAGTACTTGTCGTTGAGATAGACCTGGAACTGGGTCTTCCAGCCCTTCGCCTTGATGTGCGCGAGGTAGTCCTTCGCGACGGCGACCCAGGTCTCCTGCATCTCGCGGGAGAATCCTTCCTCGACGGGTCCCGCGATCCTCCAGTGGTCCTCCCACCGCACGTCGTTCCACTTGTACCCCTCGCGCATGGGTACGGGATAGTGCTCGCTGAGGGCGAGGTAGAAGTGGTCGAGCCCGATCCCGGCGCGCGAGGTGCCGGCGAAGGCCGACCCGTCGAAGAGCGGCCCGAACCGCTCGTCCCACTCCGACCAGTCCGCGACCCTGGCCGAGGCGCCACGGCCCTTGACCGGCGGCACGCACCCGGGCTCGTAGTTCGCCGAGTGGCTGTAGTGCAGGATCGCGAGGTTCGTCCGGTGGTCGTGCGCGAGGGCATAGTACGCGCGCTCGGCCCGCGGCCCCGGGCTCGAGTACGCGTTCATCGACCAGACGAAGTGCGCCTCGCGCGGCATGACCGCGGACGCGACCTCGAGGGTCAGCGAGATCGGGACGGACTTCCCGTGGTCGGGCTTCACCTCGAGGCGGCCCGTGTACCGCCCCGGCTTCGCGGCCTCGGGAACGCGCAGCTCGACGTACACGGTCTGGTTCGCCTGCTCCGGGAACGCGTGTGGTTCGGCCGGAATGCGGAACGAGTCCCCCGCCTTCAACGGCACCAGGGGATCGCCGTACCAGGCGGAGCCGATGCGCAGGTACGCGAGCCGGCTGAGCCGGACCGCCGACGCCGGGATGGCCGCGCCACCCGGTCCCGAGGGGCCCCTTGGGCCCACGAGGTCGCCGGGGACGATCCGCCACGACGCGGCGCCCTCGCCCCGGTGCTCGACGACGACCTGGAATGCGACCCACTCGCCCCGGATCCCGGCGAGCGCCACCGACCGGCGCGCGCCGTCCCACGCCGGGTTCGCGTCCCGCCAGGTTCCCCCCGCCGCGCCCGCGTACTCGACGTCCGGCTCCTCGAGCGCGTTGCCCGTGACCGGGTTCACCTTGGTCCCTTCGGGGATCACCCAGACGGAGCCCCGCGGGGGGAGGACCGCAGGCGGCGGCGCACGTCTCGGCAGGACGAGGGGGGCCGGCCACGTCATCGCCCGGGACGCGAACCCGCCGCCCTGTCCCCGCGCCACCGACCGGCCGGCGCGGCCCACGACCTCGACCTCGGCGATGATCGGGCCCCCGGCGGGCAGGTTCGGAATCAGGATCCGGGCGGCCTCGCCCGGCGGCGGGATCGGCGGGTACATCCAGCGGGGCAGGAGCGCGGCCTTGGCGTCGCCGACCGTGATCCAGACCCGGTACCCGAGGATGCTGGCCGCCTCCGCGTCCGACGCGGGCCCCGGCCACGCGACCTCGATGCCGCCCGTCCCGGGCGTCGCGCCCGCCGGCCACTCCGCCACGTTGATCTCGAGTCGCCCGGCGCCCGGAGGCGCCTCCGCCGGTTCGAGCTCGGCTTCGAGCACGGGTGCTGCGCCAGATTGCTCCCGCGAGAAGAACCAGTTGTTGGACATGTTCGACTCCGGCACGACCTCCCGCCGGACGTTCATCGTCTGCCCGCAGTCGTCGCTGAGCGCGAGGCCTGCGGAGATATTGGCCGCGTGCGCCTCGAGGAGCCGGGGGTCCACGGGGATCGACCACCACCCGTCCGGCCCCCGCGTCGCGACCGCCTGTACCCAAAGCGTGCCGGCCCGGCCGAAGATCGTGTCGAGCAGGACCGACTCCGCCCCCGCCCACGCCGCGCCCTTGCCGGGGCCCCGGCGCATGAAGCAGGCCCCGTCGCCGGGCGCATACGTCCCGGAGGTGCCCTCGACCCACCCCGTGGCCAGCGTCGAGAGCCCGACGCGGCGGACCATGAGATTCGGCTCCGCCTCCTTGAGCCGCAGGACCGCGCTACCGATCCGCCGGCCGCGCAGCGCCTCGACATCGAAGTCGATCAGGATCAGGTTCTCGTTCCCCTTGAGCTTGAGCCGGGGACAGCCGCCCGGGGCGAACTCGCGCTCGTCGGGGTACGCGCAGATGGAAGTGTCCGCGACAATCGGGACCCGGACCGTCTCGGCGGGAGCCGTCACGGACACGAGCAGGAAGACCGCAAGGCTAACGTTCCAGCACATGATAGACCGCCTTCGCGTCGAGCCGGAACGTCGCGGGAGCGCCGTCCAGCCCGCCCTGCACGGGCACCCCCTCGCGCCGGTAGCCGTGCTCGTCGAGCGCGGTGACGACGGGCACCCCGCCCCCCGTCAGCCGGAGCGTGACCGTCGCCCGGATCAGCTCGACGCCCATCGGATACCTCCCCACGTCGTCGATCCGGCCGTCGAGCCCGCCCGAGGCCTTGAACCCGAGCGGCCGCTCGACCGTCATCGCCTGCACGAGGATCCGCCGGGACTCCGCCAGCGGCCGGCCGTCCAGCGAGATCGCGCACACCGTCGCGTACTCGTGCTCGCACTCGATCGAGAGCGTCGAGAGATCGATGCGCGCGGACTGCGACAGGAACCCCGCGGCGCCCTGGATCCGGGGCGTGTCGAGCCGCACGATCCCCTTCCCCCAGTCCCAGGCCAGCTCGCCGGTCGCGCTCCGGACCATCCGGTTCGGCCGGTCCAGGAAGGGCCCCAGGTCCATCGCCGTCTCCGTCCGCGTGAGCCCGAACCCGCGCGTCACCCGGCCCACGTAGCAGGCCAGCGGATCGATCGTGGAGGGAGTCCCGGATGTTTTCGAAGGAACATCCTTCACGCGGGTCGGATCCTGAAGGACGGGCGCGAAACCGCCGTTGCCCGCGAGCGCGAAGAGGTCGTCCACCACGACGGTCTGCGCCAGGACGGACGGCCCGGTCCGGATATCCCCCCGCCGGTACGCGAGCGCGTAGGCGGGGAAGTTGGCCATGATCACGGGGACCGTGAGCCCGAACTTGCCCATGGCGCCGTCCCACCCGGGACTCCCCGCCGCGAACGCGTCGAGCCCCGCGAGGCCCTGGAGGGACCCGTACGCGGAAGCCAGGAAGGCGAAGTCCGCGCGCCACCGGTTCGGGTTCGTCCACCCGATCTCGGATATCGTGTTCGGGAACCCGGCGGTCTGAACGAACGCCAGCGGCAGGTCGTCCGGCGATCTCACCGCCGCCTTGTTCGCGAACGTATGCCCGGCCTCGACGGAATAGCTCGCCCCCTCGCCCTCGTGGGACGCTTCGAAGTAGCCGTGGCGGTCGATGAGGTCGCCGGGCGCGTACGTCCAGCGCTCGAGCGCGTCGAGCTGGGCGGGGTCCGAAACCGTCCAGTTCGAGGCCTCGATCAGGCACCTGACGCCCAGCTTGCCGCGCAGGCGCGCGATCGTGGACGCGTAGAACGCCCGCTGGGTCTCGGCCAGGAACCGCACCTGGTCGCTCACCCGCTTGCGCTTGCCCGGCCCGGCGGCCTTGATCCCGTCGGCGGTCATGTGCCAGGCGTCGTAGAGGTCGAGCCGTCCCTCGGCCAGGCTGTCGTCCGGCTCCCGCGCCTCGAGCCAGTTCGCCGTTCCCAGGGCCAGCGTCCGGTAGCGGGCCTCGACCCAGACCGCGAACGCCTTCTGCAGTTTCGTCCACTGGACCGGGGGGATGTTCGCGCGGCCGAAGGTCCAGAAGAAGAAGCTGTCCTCGTTAACGAGCTCGAGAATCGCGACGGCGGGCTCCTTCGCCAGCGGCAACCCCGTGTACGGGTTCCTCGGCTTGAGCATCCCGTCGATCCAGCCCCGGTGCAGGGCCTGCATCGCGGGATCGAAATAGATCAGCGCGAACGGCCTCTTGTTCTCCGTCGTTTCGTACCCAGGCAGTCCCAGCGCGGGCGTCGCCGTGAGCCAGAGCGGGAACCAGGTCGAGAGCGAGAGGTAGATGCCCTCCCGTTTGCATGCGGCCACGAGGTAGTGGAGGTCGTCCAGTTTCCGCGGATCGACGGCCGCAGGATCGTCGTCGCGCCACAGCGCCCCCTGGAACCGGACCATGTTGACGCCCGTCTTCGCCAGCCGCCGGGCGAGGTAGTCCACGAGGGGGTGCGGGAGGCCCGCGAGCTCGCCCCCGACGTTCACGCCCCAGAACCGCACGGGCTTTCCGTCGCCGAGCCGGAACCGCTCACCCTCCCGGCGCACGAAGCCCTTCGCGCCGGCCGTCGCCTCGTTCAGTCCCCGCAGGTCAAGGACCGCGTCCTTTCCGAACCGGTCCGCGTCCGGTTCCCACGGAAAGAACCCCGCGTCCGCCTCGCCGGACTTCTCCCCCAGCCGGAGCCTGCCCCGGGGAAAGAACGGCCCGGACACGAGCGCGAAGCAGTCGAACGCCGCCGTGAGCGGCTCCCCCGGCCCGGCGAGCAGCCGGAGCTCGAAGACGTGGTCACCGGCCCCGAGCTCGACCGGCCCCAGGGACACCCAGTTGGCGCACAGGAACCGCCGGATCGGCGTCGTGTCCGCGAGGGCGACGTCCTGGGAGCACGTCCGCCACGGCCCGGTGTCGATCCGCCACCGGAAGGGCCCGTGCTTCCAGAACTTGCGGCACCATAACTCCAGGCGGCCGCCTTCCGCGATCCGGACCGGGTACCGGGCGAACGCCTCGCCTCCCGTCCTGGGCCCCTCGTTCGTCAGCCAGTCGCCGCCCGACAGCAGGGACCGGTGGTCCGGGAACGTGGACGACGAGAAAGAGGTCTGCGCCGGGAAGTTGGTCTCGGAGGGCGCCTCGCCCTCCCACCACACCACCTCGGCCGCCGGCGCGCCGGGGCAGGCCAGAAGGAGCGCGGCCAGCAGGGGGATCACGTCAGAGCCGGACCGTGAACCGCAGTCGGGTGGCCAGCGCGGCCAGGCTGACGACCGCGATGGACAGCCCGGCCGCCCAGGCGGCACCCACCGCTCCGCCCCGCCCCCAGAACGGGTTGTCGCCCACGTGCACGAGATCGCAGAGCGAGCCCACGAGGTCCGGGAGGATGTAGGCGAGCAGGGCGTTGCGACCGGCCAGGATCAGCCACTTCGGCAGGAACCCGGCCTTCGCCTCCGGCTTCCCGCGATCCAGGACGAGGTGAAAGAACAACAGGAGCAGTGCCGTGATCCCGGCCGTAACCAGCGACCACGACTCGGTTCCGTCATCCTTGTGGTAGCCGTGGAGCGGACGCAGGAACCACCCCGCCGCCCAGAGGCCGAGCCCGAACCAGAGCAGGAACCACCCCGCGCCGCGACGGCTCGACCGGAGCCGGCTTCCGGCCACCATGCCCGCGATCACGATGCCGGAGTTGGATCCGAGGAAGTTGCCCACCGACCACCAGCGGTCGACGTACCCGAGGAGCCCCAGCCGGTCGTGGCGGGATCCGATGTAGACGCACATGAAGAGGCCGAGGAGGCCCATGAGCGCGGTCTCATCCCCGCGCACGAGAAGGTACACGATGGCGCACGCGAGGTACGACCACCCGATGAGGCCCAGTATCCCCCACCACTGCGGCTCGAGGAACAGGGAGTCCGCGCCCGGCTTCGCCCGCCATATCACGAGCATCCACGCCAGCGCGACGGCGGATACGCCCTGCAAGATCGCGTGCGCGCGGCGCCACGCCGGCGCCTCCGGCCTGGACGACCAGAGCAGGATCGCGGCGCCGAGCGCGATCAGGGACCAGACGTGGTAGGGCATCCCCGTCAGCTCCGCCGAGTACCTCTCCTCGTTCACGAAGATGATGCCGAGGAGCACGAGCCCGAACGTGCGGGGCAGGATCCGGGCCAGCGCGCCGCCCCACCCGGCGCCCGCCTCGACGCGGGGGCCGAGCGAGAACGGGATCGCGGTGCCGACCATGAAGAGGAAGGCCGGAAAGACGATGTCCACGAAGGTGTAGAGGTCCTGCGCGGGCTTCGCATGCTCGGCCCACCAGGGAATCCCCGGCATGCCGCCGATATAGTTCACGAAGATCATCGTCAGGATGACAGAGCCCCGGAGGGCGTCCAGCGAAAGGAGGCGGCGTGATGGCACCGGCGTTGCCACGTCCCGATGCTAGCATGCCGCGCTCCGGACTCGCTTGAGGATATGAGGATATACTGGGAAGGAATGATCACCGCGATCCTGCTCCTGTCGAGCCTGCAGGCGATGGCGGCCGATGCGCCGGCCGCGGCCGCCGCCCCGACGGTGACGGCCCCGATCCGGCTCATCGTCATCGACGAGAAGACGACGCGGACCTGGGGGCCGCTGCCCTGGCCCAGGGACCGGCACGCGCAGCTCGTGTCCCTGCTCGACCGGGCGGGAGTCCGGGCCATCGCGCTGCGGTTCTACTACCGGGACGCCCGCGGGGACGCCGGGGACAACGCGCTCGTGGCGGCCGCGAAGAAGTGCGGGCGGGTCTTCACAGAGATCGGGAAGGCCCCGGGCGTGGAGGGGTGGAACCCGACCGACACGTGGCTCGACGCGGCCGCGCTCAAGACGACGGGCAAGGCGCCCGCCAAGCTTTTCGCCTCGGATGGCCTCCAGGTGCCCTTCGAGGACCTCGCCCGGGCGATCCGCGGGGTCGGCTCCATAGACGTCATGGTCAACCGTCAGAAGAAGCTCCAGGGCCTCCCGCTCGTGATCACGTGCCGCGGCCGGCTGTTCCCGAGCCTCGCGCTCCGGCTCTTCCTGTACCTCTCCGACCTCGAGGGCCAGGCGCTCGCGTTCGAGCAGGGGCGGATCACGCGCTACGGCTTCCTCCCGGGCACCGAAGCCCGGGCCCTGCTGCTGGGCCGGACGCACGCGTCCCTCGACGCCTACGGCTGCGCGCTCGTCAACCTGACGGCCCCGGGTCGCGGCTATCCGGTCGATTCGTTCGTGGACGTCCTCACTGGCAAGATCAGGCCGTCGGTCTACCAGGGCGCGGTCGTGATCGTCGGAGCCCAGACGCCCGAGCTCGACGTCGAGACTTCGACCGGCCCCAAGAGCGGGCTCGAGCTGGTCGCGGACCAGCTCACCGCGCTCTTCCGGTTCGCCGAGGACCCCGGCAAGTGAGACTCTTTGCGGCCGCCCTGCTGACGGGCTCCGTCCTCGCCGGCACCCTCCTGGGTGGGTGCGCCACGATCGGCAGGGACTTCGACTCCACGTCGCTCGCGTGGGTGAAGCCGGGCGAGACCGCCAAGCCCGAGATCCTCGAGAAGCTGGGCAACCCGTTCCGCGTCGGCGTGGACAGCGGCGATCCGACGTGGACCTACGGCTACTACAAGTACCGGCTGCTCGGCACCAGCGCGGCCAAGGACCTCGTGATCCGGTTCGGCCCCGACGGCAAGGTCAAGACCTTCACGCTGAACACGAGTTTTCCAGAGGAACAGGGGATCCTGGACCCTGCACTGAAACGGTAGTTGGCGTCCAGGACCCTCGCGTCGGTGGCGGACGCCACCGTCACGCGGCGCTGGACCCGGCCCTGAACAAGTAGAGGCCGGCGAGACCTTGGCTACTTCCGCTTCGTGTACTTGACCGAACAGCCGTAGGGCTGCGTCTCCGGCACGCTCACGGTCTTCCCGGCCAGCATTTCGTCCAGCGCCTGACGCACGTAGTTCACGCCCCCCGAGCCGCCCTTTGACGTCCGAAGACGGACGTCTTGCCCGCCGGCGGGATCGTCGTCGATCGCCCCCGCGTACGCGAGCCGCCCCTTGGGGTCGATGACGAACAGGTGCGGGGTCGTCTTCGCGCCGTAGACGCGCCCGACCCGGCCCAGCCGGTCGTTCAGCACCGGGTACGGTAGGGAGAACGCCTCCCGCGCCCAGGCATCCCGCTCCAGCGGCAGGTGCGCGGTCGAGTCGACCCCGAGCCACGCGACGCCCTGGGGAGCGTACGCCGCCGCGAGCGTGCGCATCGTGCCCGCTATCGCATGCCGCGTCCAGAACGGGCAGTCCGGGTTCATCCACTCGAGCACGACGATTCGGCCCCGGAGCGACGCGAGGGTGACCGTCTTCCCGTCCTGATCCTTGAGCGTGAACGCGGGCGCGGGCCGTCCGATCTTCGCCACCGGAACCGCCGCCGGGACCGGCGCCGCCGCCAGCACGGCCAGGAAACCCGCGAGCGCGATCACGCGTAGCCCAGCTCGTCCATCTGGCGCTCGTCGAGTCCGAAGTAGTGGCCGAGCTCGTGCAGGATCGTGGTCCGGATCTCGGCGGCGAGTTCCGCGGGGTCCGGGAAGGCCCGTTCGAGCGGACGCTGGTAGATGACGATCCGGTCCGGCACCCGGGGCAGGTCGGCCAGCGACTGCTCCGTCACCGCCTCCCCCTGGAAGAGCCCGAACAGGTCGTCGTCCCGGCCCACCCCCGCCTCGCGCAGTTCGGCCTTCGACGGCTCGTCCCGGACGATGACGGCCAGGTCGCCGAGCCTGGAGCGGAAATCCTCCGGCAGGCCCTCGACCGTCTTCCGGACCAGGGCCTCGAACGCCTCCCGGGTCACGGGGCCTTCGGTTTGCCGGGACACGGCGGGGCGTCGAGCAGCCTCACGCTCCACGCCGTCTTCCCCACCTCGGGAGTCTGTTCGAACCCGGCGACCGCGACCCGGCCGTCCTTGAGGAACGCGAGCCCGTACGGCCCGCCCGGCCTGGTTCCCAGCGCCTGGTCGTGCAGTTCCCGGAGCACGGTGCCCGCGGCGTCGTACGTCCGGATCATCCAGCGCCCCGCGTCCCACGGGCTCTTCTGCGCCGTGTCGCCGTCCTCGTACCCGGCCACGACCACGCGGCCGCACCGGTCGAAACCGGCCGCGTAGGCCTTGTCGTCGAATGCGAGCGGCCCGTTGTGGAACTTCTCCCACCGTACGTCCCCGCCGGAGTCGAGCACGCGCACGCCCCAATCCACCCTCCGGTCGGCGCCCCCGAAGACCTTGCCCGCGACCGCGATCCGGCCGGCCCCGTCCAGCGCGACCGCGTAGGCCTCGTCCATCCACCCTCCCGCGCTCGCGTACGTGCGGGCCCAACGCAGGTTCCCGTCACGCTCCCAGACCCGGACGGCCCAGGAGCCCCGGCCCGCCCCCTCACTGACGCCCCCGGCGACATAGGCCGCGCCGTCGCGCCCGATCGCGACCGCGCGCGCCATGTTCTGCCCCGGTCCCGGCGCGAAGGTCCGCGTCCACTCCAGCTTCCCTCCTGCCGCGTACCGGCGCACCAGCCACCGGGTGTCCACGGCAGAGGGCTGGGACTCCCAGCCGGCCACGACCACGGAGCCGTCGGCGTCGGTAGCCACGGCCTCGGCCCGGATCGGGGCCGTGCTCGCGAGTGCGTCGTGCCACAGCCGGGTGCCGTCGGGGCCGTAGCAGGCCACGAGCCAGTGCGCGGGCACGGGACTCCCGCGCGCGAACTCGGAGAATCCCGCGGCCACCACCCGGCCCTTCGGATCGACGGCCACGCCCTTGGCGACCTGGTAGAACGCGTTGACCCAGATGAAGGTCCGGGACCAGGCCACCGCGCCCGCGGTGTCCTGCACGCGGACGACCCAGCCCGACCCGAGGTTCGGCCGATCCCGGGGCTCGCACCCGGCGACCGCGAGGCGGCCGTCCGGGAGCGCGGCGACGCCGTAAGCGACGTTCGAGAGGCTGGCCGGATGATCGGGCCGGATCGAGGGCATGATGCAGAAGCACCACTCGTTCTTGAAGACCTGGACGCCGCCCGCCGCGGTGATGACCTCGGCTCCGGCGGGACGTTGCGACGTAATCACGCCCAGAACCAGCAGGGCGATCGACACCGGGACGCGCGACGTCATGCTTCCGATGATACTCCCCGGCCCGTCAGAAGGGGTTCGAGGCCGCCTCGGCAGCGGCGAGCGCGGCCGAGGCGGTCACGATGGCGACACCCGGGACCTTGAGCAGCCGGTCGTAGAGGCGGCGGACGTAGTCCGCCGAGACGGGCCCCCAGCCCTCCTCGTCGAGCCCGTGGGTGTTGTAGATGAGCCAGCCCGGCGGCGCGGACAGCCACTGCGCGATGCACCCGTCGAGATGCGCCTCGCAGTTCCCGGGGCCGTGCGCCGTGCACGTCAGACGCCGCAGGTCGCGGGCCGGCAGCGGGTTGAACCCGCTCCCGCCGGTCCGGAGCGCGCGGACGCGCGAGAGCAGGTACTTCTCGACCTCGGGCGTCGAGGCGTTGTACGGCATCGCGTAGACCGACCGTTCGGGGCGGAATCCCTTCATGGACCGCCCGAATGCGTCAAGGCATAGATCGATCTCGCGCTTCACTTCGTCCCACGGCGCCCGCGCGTGGTTGAGGTGCGTGTGGCTGTGCGGGTTGATCTCGTGGCCCCGCGCGGCGAGCTCGTTCCAGAGGTCCCAGCCCGCCGTCGGGGCGTTGTGCCACTCGTCCGCGGGCACGTGGCCGGGCTCGGAAGCCCGGCTGATGATGTTCAGGGCGGCCTTCACGCCGAACTCGTCGTGGATCGCGGCGATCGTCCGGAACGATTTCTCGAACCCGTCGTCCCAGCTCAGCGTCAGGAGCCTGGTCGCGGTCACTTCGACGTCACGCCCAGGCGTAGCACGGGCAGGAGATCCCGCACGACCTGTTCCTCCAGTTCGAACAGGACGAACCCCGCCGCCCCCAGCTCCCGCGCGGAGACGATCTGGGCGACGGCCATGTCCGGCGCCTGGTTGCGGTCGGCGCCGTAAGTCGCGTAGAGCCCGACGTAGACGGGAACCTTCCCCGCGGCCGCTTCCAGCTCGGACTTGAGTCGGGCGCGCATCTCGGGGAGGCTGTCGGTGTAGTTCATGGGGCACACGAAATCCACGAGCCCGTCCTTGATCCAGCGTCCCCAGTCCTGGAACACGGACTTCCGGCACGAAGCGGGATCGGAGAACACGGCGGCCGAAAGCTTCGCTTCCGGGCGGACGTCCTTCATCATCTGCCGCACCGTCAGGACGAAACTCGTGATGACATTGCGGCGCCAATCCGCGTACTGAGCCGCGTACTTCCCGCCCTCGAGTACGGGCTTCGGCCAGCCGTCGAGCCGCACCCCCAGCCCCTCCTCGAAGTTCGCGCGACAGGCCGGGCAGAAGCACCACTCGTCGCCCGGGTACCGGATGTAGTCGAGCTGGAACCCGTCGATCGGGTACTTCGCCACGAGCTCGCGGATCGCGTCGAGCTCGTACTTCCGGTTCGCCGCGTTCGACGGGCAGAGCCACTCGCCCTGCTTCCCGTCCTTGTCCACCATCATCCGCCCCGCGAACCGGTACGGGACCGCGACGGCGGGGTCCGCCATCCACCCCATCTGGAAGCAGACCTTCCAGACGTGGACCTGGATCCCCTTCGCGTGCGCGGCGTCGAGCAGGATCTTCAACTGGTCGCCCTGCTGGCCGACGACCTTCGCGACCGGGACCACGTTCGACGGGTAGTAGGCGCACCCGCTCCAGAGCATGTTCGGGAACACGGCGTTGAAGCCGTTCTGTGCGAGCGCGTCGACGACCTTCGGCCAGCCCATCCCGTACGCGTCCCCGCTGTGGCACCAGCCCGCGCGGAACTCGCCCGGCTTCGGCGCCTGGGCGCGCGCATAGGCGTCCACGAGTATGCCGCGGGCCCGGGCCAGGAGATCCTGCGGCTCCTTCGCCTCGAGGTTGCGGGCCCGGGCCGCGCTGCGCAGGAGGACCTCCGCCGCGCCCCACGCCGGCGCGAGCGCTCGATCGGCCTTGAACGCCGCCCCGACCTCCGCCACGCCCTGCCACGGACCGATCGTGACGACATCGTCCACGGCGAGCGCGGAAGTGCCCGCGAGCGCGGCGAGGGTGACCGTCACGTCCCGCTTGGCGGCCGGCGTCACCGCGATCCGGACGCGGCGGATGGAGTTCCACCCGGCCGGGGTGCCCTCCGTCCCGAAGGCGGCGCGCGGAAGCTTGAGCGTCCGCCACGTCTTGCCCACGCCGCCGGCGCCGCTCCGGTACCAGCCGGCCCCCGACTCGAAGTACAGGACGATCTCGGCCACCGCCTCGGGGTCGTCGGCCTTCACCCGCACCGTGATCCACTTGTCCCCGGTGAGGTCGGGCGTCATCTCGACGTCCCAGCCCGCGCGCCAGCCCTCGAGCGTCGAGAACGGGCACCGGAGCAGGACCGCCGGCTTGCCCGAATCGGTCGCCGGTTCCACGGCCGGGGAGCCCTCGAGCGCCTCCCAGCGCTTGGCATCGCGGAAGTCCGCGGGGGTGAGGAGGTCAGCCGCACGGGCGAGGGTGGCGAGGAGGAGGCAGGCGGTGATCACGGCATCAGCTTAGAGGCCTTGGGGTCCCCCTGTCCATCCATGGAGTTGCAGGCGGGCGGCCGGACGGCTAGACTGGCCGCATATGGAATACCGGCCGCTGGGCGGGACGGGGCTGCGGGTCTCGGGTTTGTGCCTCGGGACCATGAACTGGCGGTGGACGACCTCGGAGGCGATGTCGTACCGGGTCATGGACGCCTTCATCGCGGGCGGCGGCAACTTCCTCGACTCCGCGGACATCTACTCGTTCTGGGCCAAGGGGTGCGAGGGCGGCTCGTCCGAGGCCATCATCGGCCAGTGGATGCACCGCCGGCGCAACCGGCGGGACATCGTCCTCGCGACCAAGGTCCGCGGCAGGATGTGGCCCGGCGCCACTGGCGAGGGGCTCTCGCGCGCGCACATCATCAAGGCCTGCGAGGATTCGCTCCGGCGGCTGCGGACCGACTGGATCGACCTCTACCAGACGCACTTCGCCGATGACTCCGTCCCGGTCGATGAGACCATGGCCGCGCTCGGCGACCTCGTCCGCTCCGGCAAGGTCCGGTACGTCGGGTGCTCGAACTACACCCCGGGCCAGCTCGCGGAGGCGCTCGTCTGCGCGCGCCAGCTCGGACTCCCCCAGTACATCTCGATCCAGCCTTTCTATAATCTCTTTGCCCGCGACTTCGAGAAGGACCACGTCTGGCTCGTGAAGAAATACGGCGTCGGCGTCATCCCCTACTCTCCGCTCATGGGCGGCTTCCTGACCGGCAAGTACCGGCGGGACAAGCCCGCGCCGAAGAGCCTGCGGGCGGTGGGGCTCAAGTGGCTCATGAACGATCGCGGGTACAAGGTCATCGAGGCGCTCGAGCGCATGGGCCGGCCGCGCGGCAAGACCGTCCTCCAGATGGCGCTCGGCTGGCACCTGACGCACGACTGGATGACGGCCCCGATCATCGGCGCCAACACGCCCGAGCAGTTGCACGAGGCGCTCGGCGGTGCGGGGCTCCGGCTCTCCGACGACGAGATGAAGGAACTGGAAGGGCTGACGTCATGACGAAGAAGCCGATCCCGACGCGACCGCTCGGCACGACCGGAATCCAGGTGTCGGAGCTGGCCCTGGGCACCATGCAGTTCACGTGGACGTGCTCGGCCGCCATGGGCCGCCGGGTCCTCGACGCCTACTGGGCCGCCGGCGGGTATTTCATCGACACCGCGGACTCGTACACGACCTGGCAGGAGGGCAACTCCGGGGGCGAGGCCGAGACGATCATCGGGAACTGGATGAAGGAGCGGAAGAACCGCCGCCAGGTCGTGCTCGCGACCAAGTGCCAGATGCGCGTCTGGCCGGGCACGACCGGCGAGGGCCTCTCGCGCGTGCACGTCTTCTCCGCCATCGACGCCTCACTCCAGCGGCTCCGGACGGATTACGTCGACCTCCTCCAGTGCCACTGGCCCGACGGGATCACGCCCGTCGAGGAGACCCTGCGCGCGTTCGACGACCTCATCGCCGCCGGGAAAGTGCGGTACGTGGGCTGCTCGAACTTCTCGAGCGGGCTCTTCGGCGAGGCGCTCGCCCTCGCCCGGTGGGGGCGCTACCCGAAGCTGGTCTCGGTCCAGCCCCGGTACCACCTCCTCGAGCGCGACTTCGAGAAGGACCACGCCTGGCTCGCGAAGAAGTACGGCGTGGCCGTGATCCCGTACTCCCCGCTCGCGGGCGGATTCCTGACCGGCAAGTACCGGAAGGGCAAGCCCCTGCCCGACTCCAAGCGGATCGAGTGGCAGAAGCACATGCTCGGCGACAAGCTCTGGAACGTCGTGGCCACGCTCGAGCGGTTGGGCAGGAAGCGCGGCAAGACCGTGGCGCAGATGGCGCTCGGCTGGCACCTCTCGCACGACTGGATGACGGCCCCGATCGTGGGCGCAAACTCGCCGGAGCAGTTGAAGGAGACGCTGGGCGCCGCCGGGCTGAAACTCACCCCCGACGAGATGAAGGCCCTGGACGAGGTGTCGAAGTAGCCAGGCCCCCTACCGGCGGACGAGGTCCCTAACCGATTGCCAATGCGCGGTAGAGGCGTGCGCCAGGTGCCAGACGTAGATGCCGGACGCGCCGGCCTTCCGGACCTCGGCCACCATCCATGCGAACTTGCGCGAGTCCGGCATCCAGACCTCGTGCCGCCGGCCGTCCCGCGTATAGGAGAACGTCAGCTCCCCCTCCGGTTCGCGCCATTCGGGGGCGACCCCGTACTGCTCCATGAGCTCCGCCGGCCCCGCCAGCCCAGTCTCCTTCTCCCGCTGCGTCCAGACCAGGTCCTCGTGGGCTCCCGTCGCCGGCACCCAGTCCCGGCCGTACCAGGGGAGGGCGGCGACGAACTTCTCCGCCGGGATCCTCGACCGCGCGTAGGCCAGCTCCTCGGCGAAGTAGCCGCGCGGCATCAGCGGTCCGGGCTTGTCGTAGGAGTAGTCGTAGTACATGACCCGGACGTGGTCCGCGAGCCGGCCCAGCGCCGCATAGTCGAACGCCGTCGACGCCTCGTCCCTGGCGCTCGGCACGTCCATGACCGTGACCGAGAGCCGGCGCGGGCGCTTCATGACCGAGAGGGCCGAGGCGAGCTTGGCGACGAAGAGCGTGTACGGATCGCGCCCGCCCGGGCCCATCGCCTCGAAGTCGACGTCCACGCCGTCGTACCCGAACCGCTCGCAGAGCGCCACGAGCTCCTTCACGCATCGCTCGCCCGCCTTCCCGGCGATGGCCGCGGGCAGGAGCGGCGGCGTGCCGCCGATGGTGGCATAGACCAGGATGCCGCGCTTCCGCGCCCACGCGATCGTCCCGGCATCCTCCGCCTTGACGACCCGCCGGACGCCGCCGCCCGTGTCGATACCGTAGTAGAAGAGCGAGACCGAGTCGAGGAGCCCGGCGTTCGACTTGAGCTGGACGGTGCTGTCCGGGTCCTCCGTGACCCAGCCCCCGAACGTCATGGCGCCGGGCGCCCGACCGCACCCCGCCAGCGTGGCGGCCATCAGGACGACAGCCCGCCACCACCGAACGCCGCTGGTCAAGCGCGCACTAGTCAGGCCTGCCACTCCACCACCCACCGGCGAGTGCCGGTCACGGTCGCCGGGCTGACTCCCGGCAGGAGGACGCGCGCCTTCACGCCCCTGGGGAGCGAGAGCGAGACGTGGACCCGGCTCCCCCGGCGCGCCCACGCGCTCGTCACGAGTCCCTGCGGCGTCGGGATCGTCGCGCCGCCGCGAGTGCCGATGAACCGGGGGACGAAGGCGATCTCCTTCCAGGCGGGCGCGGTCTGCCAGATCCCGCCGATGATCCGCGCGAGATGGAAGATCGGGTGCGCGGACCAGGCGTGGGAGAGGCTGGTCTGGCCGGGCGTGTGCTCGCGCTCGAAGCCCTCGAAGGTCGTGCCGTGCGCGACCATGGGGGCCCAGCGCTCGCGGATGCAGGCCGCGACCTCGGCGCCGTACCCGCGGTCGGCGAGGACCTCGAAGACGTACGTGATCCAGTAGGCCGAGGGACGGACCGCCGGCGTCTCCCGGCCGCGCACGAAGGGCAGGAGGACCTTGTCGATCATGGCCTTCTCGGACTTTGGGTTCAGCCCCGCGATGATCGCGAGCGTCTGCGCGTGGATCGAGGTCGTGTCCACGATCGTGCCATCCCACCGGATTCCGTCGCGGACGAGCCCCTGCGCGTCCAGCAGGCCGGCGAGCGAGACGCGCAGGTCGCGCGCCCAGGCCTCCAGCGCCCCGGCCCACTCCCGGTGGCCGGCGATCCCGGCCAGCGCCGCCATGCGGTCGAGCGTGATCAGGAGCCAGAGGTTGTAGACCGCCGAGTAGCCGTCCTTGAACAGGCCCGTCCAGTCGAGGAAGAGCCACGTCCGCGGGTCGTAGGGCACCAGCCGGGTCTTGCGGTCGATCCGGTCAAGGAAGTACTCGAGCGCGCCCAGCACGGTCTCACCGTGCGTCCGGAATGCCTCGGGACTCCCGGTCTGCCAGTAGTGGTCCCAGAGCGTGAGCATCCAGATGAGCGTGAAGTCCGGCAGGACGCAGTGGTGGGCCATCGTCGGCGCGTGTCCGTAGGTCAGCCCGTCCGGCGTCGTCTGGCCCGCGATCTGGGCGATGCCGCGCCGCAGGAGGCGGGTGTCCGCGGACAGGTGGAACGTGTTCCACGCCTGCACCCGCGCGTCGCCCCACCACTGCGCCTGCTCCCGCCACGGCGTGTCGACGTAGGCGTCGAGCATGCAGCACTGCTGGGTCCAGGCCGAGGTTTCCCAGATCGCCTCGAGGACGGGGTCCGAGGAGGCAAACGAGCCCTTCCGTTCCAGCGGGTACCCGACCCAGTTGAGGTGGAACCGGACCCGGACGGGACGGACCGTGTCGCGGACGGTGATCACCAGGTACCGGAATCCGAACGGGTGGTAGAACTCGTGGCCGGTCGTCCCCTTGCGGCACACGAGCCGGTTCCCGAACGCCATCCGGCACCCGGCCGGGTACGGGAGGTGGGGCGATAGCGATGCACGGTCGATCGACTCGACGTGCGCGAAGTCCACGATCTCCCCCCCGGCGGCACCATCGACGCGGACGGTCAGGTTCCCGACGTGGAGCTTTCCGAAGTCGACGAGATAGCTGCGGAACTTCCCCCGGCCGCCTGCGGGCACCCGAAGGTCGTCCGGCCGGCCCGTCGTGGGCGTGTGCGTGAGCGGTTCGCGCACCCGGACCTCGATCACGTCCCGGGCCGTCGCGTACCCCGTCGCGCTCCGGCCGGCGGCAACGCCGATCAGGGCCCGCGGAGCGACGATGCGCTCGGCGAGCATCGGAGTCCCGCGCGGTTCGAGCCCCGACCACGGCATCGCGTTCCACGCCCGGGCATCGGACCCCGGCCCCCACGCCGAGTCGTCGAACTTGAGGCTGCGCCAGTCCACAGGCTCGAGCCGGGCGTCGAAGTGCTCCTGGCCGAAGAGCTGGAAGCTCACGGGCGGCGCGCCCCGGTTGATCCCGCGCTCGCGCCGCGTCTTCCACGTCGCATCGCTCAGGACCTCGACCGTCCCCCACTTGCCCGCGACGAGGAGCCCCGCCACGCCCTGGGAGCGGTACTGGTAGGTGCTGAACCCGGGGTTGTGGGCGCGGATCGCGATCACGTTCGCCCCGCGTCGCAGGTACTTCGCCACGTCGACCTCGTCGTACGGCCAGTGCGACTGGTACCCGCGGGCGGGGCCGCGGCAGACGAACGTCCCGTTGATCCAGAGCCGGTACGACTGGTCGGCGGTGATGAAGAGCGGCGCGCTCCTGGGCACGCGCTCGAGGGTCACGGTCTTGCGGACGTCGATGTAGCAGTTGAGCAGGTCCCAGGCGTAGTGCTCGGCCCAGATCCACGCAGCCCGCTTCAGGACGGAAGGGATGCTGTCCATCATGCCATCCTACCCGAGTTTCCCTTCACGGAAGTCCTGGATGATCGATGCGTACGCTTCATTGGGCAACTCGTAGAAGTCGAACAGCATGAACAGTGGCTCTCCGAAACGTCTGACCATATCCGGAAGACTTGGCTCTATCTCTTCCAGTCGACATGAAATCGCGACAGCATCCATTTCGTCAGAGGCGATCCGAGACTGAATTCGCGGACGGGCTCCAGGGCCCTCAAGAGCCCGACCCTGAACCCCAGCATGTGTGATTGAGATCCCGACAACACTGGTCCCTGGAAGTTGCAGCCGGGAGTACAGACGTACGCAGTAGAGCAGCGTCTCAGCCAAGCGGTACACTCGCAGACGACAGGAGAGCTTGCTGGCATCCCTCTCGTTTTCGAAGAAGCTCTGAAGAAGATAGAACTCCCCGGTCTGGCGCAAAGCCCAGTAGTCGTAGGAGGCCTTCCCCCCGCCACTGATCTCCGCCAAGATCCCGTCTCGCCGAGGTTTGGGCCTGAAATCTGGTTCATCGAGCACGATGCCGACGGGCCACCCGAAGTTCATGATCTGTGCGGCTCGCGCCGCCCCAAGCAGCTCCTTCTGAGTCCTACGAATCTCCGTTCCGACTAGCGTGAAGCGCACTTCCATATAGCCCCTGAGCTTCGCCTTCTGGATACCGATCTCCGCATCATGGCGATGGGCAGTGAACCATGCCTCATTCCACCGCACAGGTGCATTTCCGACACTCCGGGTGTTCGACCTCCTAGCTTGGGCTGCCAAGCCGAGAATCTCGTTTACCGCCATGTAGGACGCTGTCAGGACAGCCTCGCGCTCCTGAGGCGACGCAGACTGGAGGAAGTCCGCCACATTGCCCGGCCCCCTGGCATCGCGCGAGCTGAAGGCCTCTCGTATTCTTTCGATCGCTTTCTGCACCAACGGTTCACCCAGCCACGGGCGGATCGCATCCGCCACCGTACTGGCACCGTCTCCGTATTGACTGGCGATCGCGTAGATGTCGTAGGCATCCTTCTCCTTGAACCGCTCCCCGAGAACGATCCCCTTCATCGTGAGGCATCCCGTCACATCCGCGATCTGCATCTGCACCTTCCCCTTCGATCCATTCGGCAGCAAGCCCTCGAACTCGATCTGTTCCTTGTGCTCGAACGCTGCCTGGCAACCTTCGCACTTCCTCACGTGAAGACCGTCCTGTAACTCAAGATGCCGGTGCTGTCCGGCACGCGCATCTTCCTCGTGTGTCAGGAAATCGATGTGGATCTTGTACTCCTTTTCATCAAGCCCGGAAACGATGGAGCGCGCGAAGGAATTCGGGATCGGCGTTCCATTCCTGTCCAGAACAGGTTGATACCCTC
Source organism: bacterium (assembly GCA_919901855.1). Taxonomy (GTDB): domain Bacteria; phylum Oederibacteriota; class CAKKQC01; order CAKKQC01; family CAKKQC01; genus CAKKQC01. The sequence continues at coordinate 56,393 of CAKKQC010000041.1, forward strand.
GCCCTTCAAGCAGCGTTAGGATGGTCGCGTAGTGCTCCGCGCTGATCTTGGCAGGATCTACAGCGACGTCTATGTCGATTGAGCCGACGTGCGCGAATGGGGCACCCGGCCGAGGATTGCGTTCAAGGAGCAGGTACGGAACCCAACCTCCGACAAGAACCAAGGCTTCACGATACGAAGCCAGCATCGTCATCAACTCGAGAAGGACGCTCTTCGAGGCTTCGATCAGGGGCTTCTCGAATGCTGAACGTGTGCGCATCTCGCTCACGCTCAGAACCTGAGCTTCTCTTTGCGCAGGAAGTCCGCCTGTTCCCGGCCGCGACCAGGATTCGCCGAAAGGTCCAGGTAGAGCTGTATGTTTCCGACAAGTGACTTGCCCTCAACATTCTGTGCGCCATAGAAGACGCCCATGTCGTACGGCAGGAGGAGAACGATGTTCCCTCCGGACTCCACCGGCCTCAAGTCCATCGCTTTGACCCACTCGTCTACCGCTCCAGCGTCAGGAACATACACCTCAACCGAGCCCACGCCGCGGACGAAAGGCGCAACCAAGCTGGCAGCGGCGAACGAGGTGATCGCATACTGCCACTTGCGATCGGCACCAATAGCTGCGAGGGCAGTCATGCTGCGATCGGGATCACGCTCAAAAGAGAAGTAGGTGAATCTGCCCGTGCGAGACGGATCGTACGCATCCCTCCAGGCGTCGAGAAGTAAAGCGGGCTGAGCAAGGCGAAGAAGGCGGCCGTCCCGGCCGAGGAAACCATCTTCGATGAGCCGCGAGCACACCTTGGAGGCCAATCCAACGCTGACTCCAACCTCTCCGGCGAGCTCTGTGAGTTTCCATGCTCGCTTCGGTGCCTCCAACAGAGCCCTGATGAGTCGGCTTGAGACTGGGGTGAAGAGGGATCGCGGCCTTCCGCGCACAGGAAATGGATTGCTCTCGACCAGACGCTCGATGTAGATCCCGTCGAACTGGATGAAGCAGTTCCCAGCAAGGTCAAGGTAGCCGGTGTTCTCTTGCCGACAGATCTCCTGGACCTGAGGGCTTATGTAGGCCGAAGCGAGCATCGGGTACGCGCCAGGGATTGACTGCGCACATGCCCTCAATTGACGGAGACTCTCCCGCACTCGTCCCGGCGGCAGGCTCGCCTTCACCTCAATGACAAGACGCCGTGGCTGCCGCAGAGAGGTGATGACGTCGGCGATGATGTCGACCCCAACATCCCCAATCCGGACTTCCCGCTGGACCTTTGAAATCTTGAGTCCAGGGGCCAGATTCGGCAATTTGTTCGCGATTGCTGCCTCAAGAGCCTGCGGGCTGATTCGAGGAGATATCACTATATTAGGCATGTTCACTCGCCAGTGAAAGTATATCTAATAGGATAGCATCCTGTCAACCACCAGCCTAGTCACGGCCGGGCCTCCCCTCGAACGGCGAGCATCCCGGCGCGCACCATCCAGCCGACGAGGGCGAGCCCCAGGATGACGAGAACGAGAAAGACCGCGAGGGGGCCGGACTGTACCTTCAGCGGGAGCGAGGCGGGGTCGAACACGGACGCGATCTCGCGCGACTGGACCCACTGCCGGGAGGCTACGTTGGCGGCGAGCGCCGCGAGCTGCACCGCCACGACCAGGTCGGCTCCCCCGGCCCGGCGCGAGGCTTTCCACGCCAGCCCCCACGCGACGACGGGCAGGAGCGCCGAGAGCATGGCCAGCCCGTGCGGCAGGGGCATGGCGAAGACCGCACCGCGGACATCGGCGGAGAGCGCGCCGAAGATGTACCAGAGGCCCATGGCCCCGAAAAGCGCGAGCCCGAGCGTGTGGATCCGGAATGCCCAGCGCCGCGCCCAGACCCGATAGCCTTCACTCTCGCGCGCCGCGAGGACCTGGGCGTCGAAGAGCAGGTACGCGGCCGTAGTGGTGACCCCGAGCCCGAGCATCATGAGCCAGCGCGGGACCAGCGTGGGATCCCCGAGGTTGAGCGCCAGGCCGCCCACAGCCCCAAAGCGGGCCGTGCCGTCGAAGATCGCGAGCATGCGCCCCCCGTTCGCCATGAGCGAGAAGCCGTTGGCGAAGATGAACCCGACGGCCAGCACGAGCCCGGCGGCGGCCGCGCCCGCCACGAGCCGCAGCCGCCCCGGCCACCCCGCGGACGGGAGCATGGCAAAGGCGTACACGCCCGCGTAGGCCACGAGGAGGAGCGGGACGATGGAGAACCACGGCCACGCGACCAGGATCGTGGCCGGGTACGCGACCGGCGCGAAGACGACCTGGAGGAAGAGGAGGGGCACGATGCCGAGGTTGACGGCCACCGCGACCGCGACCGGCAGGGCGCCGCCCAGCCGGGCCGCCAGCCGCCGGCCGTGCTCCCCCCCCAGGAGGGCCGCCGCGATCGCGACCGGAATCCCGGCATACACGAGGTGCATGGCCGCGACGTGGAGGAAGAACCCGACGCCCTTGAGCACGAGCAGGAGCCCGAGGGGCGCCGGAAGACCCGCCACGGGCGGAGCGAGCGGGAACTCAGGTCCCATCGTGCGTCTTCCCCGGCATGGAGCCCGCCAGCCCCTCGAGGTACGCGGCGAGGGCGGCCGCCTCGGCCTCCGTACCCGACCACGGCGGCATCACGAACCTGACCCGTTCCGGATGACGGACGAGGGTCCCGATCAGCTCCGGCGTCCAGCCGTGCAGGAACTGCCGGAACCCCATGTAGCCGTCCGTCGCATGACACGACCCGCAGTGGTGCATGGCGATCGCCTCGCCGAGGTCCCGGCGCGAACCGGCGGGCAGGCGCGCGATCGCGTCACGCCGGATCGCGCCGGTCCGGTTGGCGAGCTGCGGGAAGCGCCGCAGGGCCCACCGGCGGACCCAGAGGCCGCCGTTCACCCAGCCGTTCCGCCGCAGCCCCGGCAGCTCGCCGGGCAGGACGCCGTGGCTGTAGACCTCGCCGTAGATCACGAAGGGCTTCCGCACCGCCTCGCGGATGAACTCGCCCGCGCCCACGGCCACCAGCCCCATCCCCCAGAGCAGGATGGCGAACCCGGGCGAGAGCCACGCCGGGAATCTCCGGAGCCCGGCCAGCATCATGGCCAGGACGCCGGCGACCGATCCGGCCAGCGCGGCGGCGAAGATGTTGAGCACCGGCGCGCCGATCGCGGCCGCCCGCGCGCTGGCGGGCAGCGCCGCGAACCACCAGCCCGCGCCGGCCACGAACAGCGCCGTTCCGGCGTAGACCGGCCGCGCGGCCCGGCTCACGACGAGGTCCCGGACCGGCGCGCCCGCCCGGAAGGCCGCGTGCAGGTGGACGTAGAGCGTCGCGAGCAGGAGCGCGGCGCCGGTCCGGCCGATGATCTGGGGGAGGGCCTGCGGGTTGGCGAGTCCCCGCCACACGTCCCCGCCCCAGTCTCCCGGGTTGAGCATGAACGACGTGATCGGCGTGATGATCACCAGGCTGATCCAGGCCGCGGCGGCGTAGATCCGGAGGATCGCCAGGTGGACGCGGGGCGCGAGCGTTCCCCATCCGTACCAGAAGACGAAGGCCGAAACGATCTCGATCAGGAAGAAGACGTACTCCGCGCCCCAGGCGAAGACGAACGTCCGGATCAGGAACTCGGTGGCCAGCGGCGAGGCCAGCCCGATCGTCCACCAGATCCCGACCCCCGTGATCGAACCCCAGACCATGGTGACGAGGATGAAGAACTTCGCGTGACCCCGGAGGTATTCGAGATAGGCCCGGTCGTTCGTCCGGTATGCATGCCCAACCTCAACGGCGAGAAAGAGGCCGCCGCCGACGGCATATAGCGATACGAAGATGTGGAGGGTGGCCACCACGGCGATCAGCATCGGCGCCGTCAGTCCGGGCACGTCCCAGAACGGATAATGCATTGGCGCTACTGTAGCACCCGGTCAGGCCAGCGTGTCGGCGGCCGCCTCCCCGCTCCGGATGCACTCCGGGAGCCCGATCCCCTCGTACGCGTTTCCCGCCAGCTTGAGGCCCGCCAGGGCCTTCTCGCGCTCGCGGATCGCGCGGACCCGGTCGAGATGACCCACGCCGTACTGGGCCATGGCCACCCGGGTGCGCCACACCCACGAGAACTCGGGCTCGCCGCGGATGCCCAGCAGGGCGGCGGTCTCCACGTGCGCGAGCGCGGCCAGCTCCGGGGAAGGCAGGTCGGCCTCCTTCGACGTCAGGGTGCCGCCGAAGAACGCGCGCAGCAGGACCTGGCCCCTGGGCGCGCGGCCCGCGTACTTGACGCTCGAGAACGTGCACGCGAGGAGGCGGCTCCGCTCGGCCGCGGGCACCACGAGGCCGAACCCGTCCAGCCGGTGCCGGATCTGGTCGCGCGTGTACCCGAGGTTCACGGTCGCCGTTGACGCGTACGGAATGCCGCCGAGCAGCTCCGCGAGGGAGGCGTCGAACGGCCGCACGAGCGCGGCCACGCCCGGGGCGGGCAGCGCCAGGATCACGGCGTCCGCCTCGATCGTCTCGCCCCCCGTGCGCACCCGCCACCCCGCCCCCGCGCGCTCGACCGCATCCACGCGAGCCGAGCACCGGACCGTCCCCGCCGGCAACCGCGCCACCACCGCGTCGACGATCGCCCCCAGCCCGCCCGTCATCGACGCGAAGACCCCGTACCGGGCCCCCGAAGCCTGTCCCTCGGATTGCCCCGCCTTCCGCCGGGCCCGCATGGCCAGGATGAGGCTCCGGTGCTTCTTCTCCAGCTCGAGGAACATGGGGAAGGTGGCGCGGAGCGAGAGCTGGGCGGGGTCCGCCGTGTAGATCCCGGCCACGAGCGGCTGGGCGAGCCAGTCGAGGACCTCGCGGCCGAACCGGCGGCGCACGAACGACGCGAGGCTCTCGTCCGTTTGGCCCCCCCCCGCCGGCAGGATGAGGTCCAGCGCCGCCCGGATCTTGCCCGGCCACGAGAGCAGGCGCGTCGTCATGAACGGCCGCAGCCGGGTCGGCGCGAGGAGGTAGAACCCCTCGGGGATCGGGTAGAGCCGGCCGCGGCGGACGATGAACGCGCGCCGGTGCTCGGGATTCGTGCCGATGACCTCGCCCTCGAGCCCGAGCCGCTTCACGAGGTCGATCGCGCCGGGCTTGTAGGTGATGAACGCGTCCGGCCCGCCCTCGAGCAGCCACTGGTCCCGCCGGATCGTCTTGATCGCGCCGCCGGGCTCCGACGCCGCCTCGAGGACGGTGACCGCAGCCTCGCGCTCGACGAGCCGGAGCGCGGCCGCGAGCCCCGTGATGCCGCCGCCCACGACGACGACGCGCTTCATGCGGACTCCTCCAGCCCCGGCAGGGCCGCGTCGGCGAGGGCGCGCAGAAATCCCGGGTGCGTGCCCACCGTGCCCGCGCGGGCGAACGCCAAGCCGGCTTCCGCCACGACCCGGGCCGCTTCCATATCGAGATCCCAGCGCACCTCGAGATTGTCCGCCACGAAGCCCGCGGGCACAGCCAGCACCGCGGGCGCGCGCGCCGCAGCGGCGTCCCGGATCGCGGTCGAGATGTCCGGGCCGAGCCAGGGCTCGTCCCCCTTGGCAGACCGGCTCTGGTACGCGGCGCGCCACGCATGGTCGCCGAACCGCGCGGCCAGCGAGCATGCAGTCGCCCGCAGATCCCCCGCGTAGGTCGCGACGCCCGGCGCGGCGGCCGGCAGGCTGTGCGCGGTCAGGAGCCAGGCCGCGCCCGCATCGCCGGCAGCCGGCTCCCGCTGGACCGCCTCGCGCACCCGGTCCGCGAGCGCGCTGATGAATCCCTCGTGGTCGAACCACGACGCCGCCCAGCGAACCGCGGGGCCGCTGGCGGGAGCATCCCGCCGCGCCTGCTCGACGGCCTCCTGGTAGGCCTCGCGGGAGGCATGGGAGCGGTGCGGGGCGAGGACGAGCGCCGACAGCCGGTCGATCCCCTGCGCGTGCGCGGCAGCCAGGGCCTCGGCGATCGACGGCCGCCCGAACCGCATCCCGACGAAGACGGGGACGGCCCGGCCGCGGGACGCGAGCTCGAGCGCGAGTCCCTGAGCCTGCGCCGCGGTCGCGGCCGGCAGGGGCGAGATGCCGCCGATGGCCTCGTACCGGCGCGCGATCTCATCGATGCGCGCGGCGATCCCGGGGCGGCCCCGGAGGACGGCTTCCACGAACGGACGGACGTCCCCCGGCGCCGCCGGTCCGCCGTACGCGAGGAGCAGGACGCCGGGCGTCATCGCACCGATAGCTCGTGAACGATGTTCACGAGCGCTTTGGCGTTCCCGGCCGGCGTGGGTGGGAGGACGCCGTGCCCGAGGTTGAATATGTGGCCCGGGCGGCGGCCCGCCGCGGCGAGGACGCGCTTCGCCCCCGCCCTGATCCCGGCCAGGGACCCCAGCAGGATGTCCGGATCGAGGTTGCCTTGAACCGCCACCCGGGTCCCGAGCCGCCGGCGCGCCTCGTCGAGCGGCGTCCGGTGGTCCACCCCGATGACGGTCCCGCCCGCGTCCCGGATCAGCTCGAGCAGGGGCCCGGTCCGCGTGCCGAAGTGGATTACGGGCGACCCCCGGCGGATGCCCCGGAGGAGCGCGCGCGTGTGCGGGAAGACGTACCGCCGGTACTCGTCCGGCGACAGGCAGCCGACCCACGAGTCGAAGACCTGGACCGCCTGCGCGCCTGCGGCGAGCTGGCCGTTCAGGTGCCCCGCGAGGACGGGCGCCAGCTTCCCGAGCAGGGCGTGCCACGCCCCCTCGTCGTCGCGCATGAACGCCCGGGTCCGCTCGAAGGTCCGCGAAGAGCCGCCCTCGATCAGGTACGCGGCGATCGTGAACGGGGCGCCCGCGAACCCGATGAGCGGCAGGCCGGGGCGCAAGGCCGCCCGCGTCCGGCGGATCGCCTCGTACACCCACGGGAGCTCGCGCGCGGGGGCGAATGGCCGGACGCGGTCCACGTCGGCCGCCCGGCGGACGGGCCGCCGGATCGACGGCCCCTCGCCCTTCTCGAACTTCACGGGGAACCCGAGCGGCCCCGTCACGACGAGGAGATCCGAGAAGATGATCGCCGCGTCCACGCCCAGCCGCTCAGCCGCGCTCACGGTGACGTCGGCCGCGAGCCCGGGGTCGCGGCAGAGCTCGAGGAACCCGACCTGCTCGCGCAGGAGCCGGTACTCCTTCATGTAGCGGCCGGCCTGCCGCATGAGCCAGACAGGCGTGAACGGAACCCGCTGGCGGCGGCAGGCGCGCAGGAACGGACTCTCGTTCAGCGCCCGCGCGCGCGCCGGCGCCCCCGCGCGCTTCGCCGCCAGCCGGGGGCCGGCCGACGCGGCGGCGCGCCGGATGAGCGGCGCCAGCCCGGAAGCCGTCACGTCCGGCTCGAGGCCGAACTCGCCCAGCTCGCGCGCCGTCGCCCGGCCGGCCGCCCCCAGGAGGGTCCGGCCGAAGGAGCGCCGGAATCCGCTCCAGAGCTCCTCGCGGACGGCCATCCGGACCGCGTGGGTCACCTGGAGGGGCGAGGTGAACAGCGCCGCGTCCGCGCGCCCCGCGGCCAGCTCGCGCACCGCGGCCCGGAGCGGCAGGGGGTCCTCCGGGAAGCGCCCGCCGGGGTCGGCCGGCACGACGAGCGCCTGCCCGCCCCGAGCGCGGATCAGGGCATGCGCGGCCCCCGGGTGGCGCGACTCGAACGCCACGACCTTGAGGCCCGAGAAGCCGGCGGAGGGTCCGGACATACGTTCCGACTGTATCACGCCGCCCGGCGGGGCTATACTCGGGGGCGTGACGGGTAACGAGGAAACATTCGCGCTCGCCCGCGAGGGCGATGCCGAGGCCTACCGCGAGGTCGTGCTCGCCCACCACGCGCCCCTGTACCGCTGGGTGGCCGCCGAGCTGCTCGATCCCGAGGCGGCCCGGGCAATCGTCGAGGACCTCTTCGTCCGGGGCTGGGAACGCCTGCGGTCCTTCCCGCGCGAGGACGCCTTCGTGGCCTGGGTGTTCCGGACGGCCCGGACCCTGGCCGCCGAACGGACCCGGGCGCGGCGCCGCGGCGCCGCGCGGCATTCGGCGAGCCAGTGGCGCGAGGAGCCGTTCAATGTCGCCCTCGCGGTCCTGCCCGAGGGCCAGCGCGCCGCACTCGTCCTGCGCGAGTGGGGCGGTCTCCCGTACGAGGAGATCGCCGTCCGCCTCGGCGCCAGCGAGGCTGCGGTCCGGTCCCGGCTCTCGCTCGCCCGCGAAGCCATCCTGAGGCGGCTCTGAGATGAAGCGGCACCTGACCCTCGAGGAGATCTCGGCCTGGTTCGACGGCGAGATCGAGCTCGGCGACCCCGAGCACAAGCACCTGCGGGAGTGCCCGGAGTGCGGCTCGGTCCTCGACGGACACGCGCGGCTGCGCCGGCTCGCGCGCCAGGCGATCCCGCCCGTCCACGCTGAGGCGATCTGGAAGGCCGTCTCGGCCCGGCTCACGCCCGCCCCGTCCCCGGTCGTCGACCGCGGCGTCCCCGCCTCCCGGGCCCTCGTCGTCCGCCGCGGCGCGGAGCCGGCCGCGGGAGGGCGGCGCGCGACGGGCCGGCGTGTCCGCGTGTGGGTCGCGCGCGCGACCCCGTTTCTCGCGGCGGTCGGCGCGGTAGCCGCGATCCTCCTCGTGGTCCCGCGTACGCCGCGTCACGCCCCCCCGGCGGCCCCGGCCCCCGCGCCCCGGCCTCCGGCCCCTGTAACCCGGCAGTCGCCGGTGACCGCGCCGGGCCCCACCGGCTCCGCTTCGCCCCGGGAAGTCGCCGCGAGCCTCCGCACCGCCCAGGCCCGCCTCGGCCGCATCACGTTCGAGCTTGGCAAAGTCACGCTCGACGGCGCGTCGGAGCCCGCGCTCCGCGAGGTCGCCGCGATCCTCGGCCGCGCCCCGGACGCGCGCGTGGTAGTCGAGGGGCACACGGACGACACCGGGAGCGCGGCCTGGAACATGAAGATGTCGCAGGCGCGGGCCGAAGCCGTCGTCCGGTGGCTCGTGGATCGCGGCGGAATCGCCTCCCGCCGGCTGACCGCGAAAGGCCGGGGCGGGACCCGGCCGGTCGCGGACAATGCCACCGAGGCCGGCCAGGCCGCCAACCGCCGGGTCGAGTTTTCTGTCGTCGGTATTCCCGAAACTGGCGGTACCGAATCATCGAAGCCGGTCATCCGAAGGAAGCCTGCCGTCGCGGCGGCGGAGCCAGTGCACCCGCAGGCCCAACGCCGGTCGGAGCCCGCCGTCGCGGCTGTTGCGCCACGGCAGACGTATACGGGCACTCGGTTCGTGCTGTCGGCCGACCGGTTCACGACGTCTGGTCCCGAACTCATCAGCGCTGCGGGACATGTCCGGATCGAGCCCGTGACCCCCGGCGAGCCGTATGTCGCCGTCGTCGACGGATTCAGCCGGACGCTCACGGGCCCGGCCACGGGTGTCGTCGGCGAAGTCGTGAATCCCGGCGAGCACCTGATCCTGCACACGGGAGCAAAGGGCACTCCCGTCCACCCGGTGCCGTAGGGCCGTATACGTGCCACTCCGCCTGCGGCCGCCCCGCCGGACCGCCCCGCTCCGGCTGATGAAGAAGTTCCGGTTCCAGCTCCTCTCCGAGTGGATCGCGGGACACCTGGCTCCATGCCGGGTCGCCGACATCGGGGGGGGCAAGGGCCTGCTCGCCTACCTGCTCGACGCCCGCGGGTTCGCCGCAACCGTGGTCGACCCGCTCGACCAGCCGCTGCCGCCGAAGTACAAGGACCTCGCGGGCGTACGGCACGCCCTGCCGGCCGGAGCCGCCGTCCGGCGGATCTCGAAGGCCTTCGATCCCGCGATGGCCGCGGATTACGACCTCCTGGTCGGACTGCATGCCCATGGATCGAACATGAAAATCCTCGAGGCGGCGGCCCGGTATGGGGCCGGGTTCATCCTCCTGCCCTGCTGCGTCATCGACGAGCCGATCGAGATCCGTCCGAACGTGGACTGGTTCGAGTCCCTGATAGAGCGCGCCCGCGCGCTCGGGTTCGATATCGGTAGATTCGAACTGAACTTCCGCGGCCAGTGCCGGGGCTTCTTCGCCACCGGTACGCGGGCCCGGATCCGGGAAGCAGCCGACTGATGCGCGTCTCTATGGCACTCGGCGGACGCTGGCGGTTCATGCCGGATCTCCGGGACTTGGGGATCGCCGCGGGCTGGCACCGGCCGCGGACCGCGGACGGGGACTGGCTCGCCGTGCCCGTCGGCCGGCCGTGGGACACCTACGGCGAGGCCTTCCGCGGCTACGAGGATGTCGCGTGGTTCCGGCGCGCGTTCGCCTGGAACCGCGCGCGCCCGGCGATAGCCCGGCTCGAGTTCGCGGGCGCCGGTCATCACGCCGACGTCTGGTTGAACGGCCGGCGGATCGGCTCCCACGACGGCGGCTACGTCCCGTTCGCCCTCGACGTGGCGCCGGCCCTGCGGCGCGGCCGCAACGTCCTCGCCATCCGGATCCGGCACGTCTTCGGCGGGGAGACGACCCCGATCCGGAACACGGACTGGTGGAAGTACGGCGGCATCACGCGGCCCGTGACCCTCGTTGCGAACGACGGTCCCCTGATCGCGCGCTCTACCGTCACGACACAGGGGGTCGCTTCGACCCCGCTGATCGTGGCGCGGGGCCGGATCGCCTCCCCCGCGCCCGGTCTCACCATGGTCGCCACGGTTCGCGCGGCGAACGGACGCACCGTAGAGTCGGCACCCGAACCGGTCGACCCGTCCGGCGCTTTCCGGATCGCCCTGCCGGGCCGCGGCTTCCCCCTCTGGTCCCCGGAAAGCCCCCGGCTGGTCCATATGACCCTCACGCTCCGGGACCGGCGGGGGCGAGTCGTGGACCGCGTCGGCCGGCGGTTCGGGATCCGGGTGCTGTCGTGGGCGGGCGGCGTCCTGCGGCTCAACGGCCGGCGGCTGGTCCTGCGCGGCGTCAACCAGGTCGAGGAGTACCCGGCGTGGACCTGCTCCCCGGGCCGCTCCGCGATGCGGGCCCGGATCCGGGACCTCACGCGGAACCTGCACGCGAACTTCTTCCGCACCGCCCACTACCCGCACCAACCGGACTTCCTCGACCTCTGCGACGAGGAGGGGCTCCTCACGTGCGGCGAGATCCCGTTCTGCTACCAGCCCGAGGCTCCCGGGACGACCGCGGCCGGGCGGGTGGCCCTCGACGAGCTGGTCTGGCGGGACGCCCACCACCCGAGCGTGATCTGGTGGTCAACGGGCAACGAGCGTCCGGTCGAGGACCCCAAGGTCGCCGCCGGCGTCGTGGCCCTGATCCGGCACGCGAAGACGCTCGACGACAGCCGGCCCGTGACCTGCGTCTCGAACCGCGGACTCGGCGACCGGTCCCTGCCCGCCCACGACCTCCTCGCCCTCAACATGTACGTCGGCGTCTGGGGCGGCACGACGCCCCTGGCCGCGCAGGGCCTCCGGCGGCACGCGGCGCACGAGCTCGCAGCGGCACTGGTTGCCGTACGCCGGCGGTTCCCGGACAAGCCGCTCGTCATCAGCGAGTTCGGTGCCCCCGCGTTCCCGCTCCCGGGCGGCGTTTTCGGGGGACTGCGCTGGCAGGCCGAGTACCTCCGGATCCACCTCGAGGTCTTCGCCCGGACGCGCTGGCTATCGGGCTGCGTCGCGTGGTGCTACGCCGACCAGCGCGTGGGCTCCTACGGCCGCTACCCGGTCGGGTACCTCGGAACCCCCCAGCTCGAGGTATTCGGGCTCAAGACGATCCACGGCGCCCCCAAGCCCGCGTGGCGGGTGGTGGCCCGGGCCTACCGGCGCCTCGCCCGCCGTCGGGCCTGACGGACTCCGGGAGCCGCGCAGACCGGCCATCCATCCCGTATACTGGCGGCAGGAGCTCATGGACACGATCACGTGCCCGTTCTGTCAGTATAAGTGCAAGCCGACGGCCGTTCTCTGTCCGTCCTGCGGGCTGACGTTCCAGCGCTGGATCGAGGCCAATCCCGGGAAGAGCATCGAGGGATTCAACCCGCCCGCCGACGTCCCGGCACCTCCTCCCGCCGCGGTTGAGCCTGCCGCCTCGACTGGACCGGCTGCGTCAGAACCCGCCGTTCCGACCGCGACGGAACCTGCCGTCGCGGCGGCGGATCAGGTGCCGCCACAAGCCCAAAGCCGGTCGGAACCCGCCGTCGCAACTGCCTCACCTCTCCCGGGGTCGGTGGCGGCCCAACGGCGGCCGCCGCCCGGGATGAAACCCGAGCTCGATCCCAAGGCCAAGGCCCTGATCGAGCTCTACAAGACCGAAGCCACCTTCCGCACGAACCGCGGCGACGCCGAAAAGGCCCCGGGACGGGCCGGACTCCTCCTCATCGCCATGGCGGTCGTGAACATCGTCTTCGGCCTCATCCTCGCGACCCAGCGGTTCCCAGGCGACTCCCTCGCGTTCGTGAGCGCCTTCTTCGGCGCCATCGCCTTCTTCTTCAGTGCCATCGGGGCATTCCAGGCGCGGCGGCAGTTCGTGGTGGCCGGCATCGTGATGGCGGTGGTCGACATTGCGATCTGCGGTTCGGTCTACGGCAAGCTCGGCGGAAGCCTGCATAACGCTATCGGACTCAAGTTCATCATGCTCGCCTTTCTCGCCAAACTCATGCTCGACATCGGCTAACCCCGGCACCGCGCCGGCAGGAGGGCTTTCCATTGCTCAAGATCGGACTCTACAGCATCACGTACATGGGCGTCTGGTACCGGGGCCCAGCCATGTCCCTCGAGGACTTCCTGCGCTTCGCGAAGGCCGGCGGCTGGGACGGCGTCGAGCTGGACACCAAACGCCCGCACGCCGCGCCCATGGACCTCACCCCCGACCGCCGGAAGGCCCTGCGCGACCTCGCGATGAAGCTGGACCTCCCGATCGCGGCCGTTTCCCCCAACTGCGACCTCTCCAGCCCGATCCCCGAGCAGCGCGAGGCCATGCTCTGCTACGTCCGCGACTGCATCCAGCTCACGAAGGACCTCGGCGCCCCGGTCTGCAAGATCTTCGCGGCGTGGCGGGGCGTCGTGCTCAAGGACGGGATCGGCAACTACGAGGTCGCGAAGCCCGACCCCTACCCCGACTTCGCCGCCCAGCGCTGGGGCTGGATCGTGGCGGGACTCAAGGAGCTGGCGCAGGTCGCCCGGGACTCCGGCGTCACGCTCGCGCTCCAGAACCACGCCCCCGTGATCCGCAACTACAAGGACGTCCTGGCCCTCATCAAGGAGGTCGACTCCCCCGCGCTCAAGGCGTGCATGGACATCCCCATCGAGGGCGCGAACTCGGCCTCGGGCGACTGGGCCCGGCAGATGGTCGCCGAAACGGGAAAGCTCCAGGTGCACTCGCACTTCGGCGGGGAGTTCCGGCGCGGAACCGACGGCAAGGTCGTGCTCGCCTGGGACCGCCAGATCGCCTACGCGGATTACGTGAACGCGCTCGTCGCCGCCGGTTACGACGGGTTCATGAACTGGGAATACTGCCACCCCGCCATGGTGGACTGGGAGAGCCCCGACGCGGCGAAGGCCACCGACCGCGTCGCCGGGATCGAGCACGTGCACGCGCAGACGAAAATGGCCCTCGAGTTCATGCGGGGCCTTCGCACCGCCGCCCAGCGCTGAAAGGTACTATCTGCGGCGGAAGAAGCCGCTGACGACGGCGGAGACGCATGCGAGCTTGAACGCCGCGCCCCACGACAACTCGCGCGCCACGAGGCCCTGCGCCACCGCCCCGGGAAAGAGATCGGGCACGGTCCAGGCCCACAGGAACTTGAACACGAAGAGCACGAAGACGAACACGAGCCCCACGAGCAGCAGCACTCCGGCGCAACCGGCCGGCACCAGCAGCCCGAGCAGCCGCCCGGGACCGTAAGCCCTGAAGTTGAACACGGTGTCCTGCCTTTCCCCGGCCCCGGCCCGATCCCGGGGATCGTCCTTCCGGTCCGGCTCGCGATACGGTTCCAGGTCCCTCACGGAGACGGCGGCAGGGCCTTGAGCCACGCCGCCTGCGCGGCCGGCTCCGCCGAGCCCGGGTACCGCCGGAGTTCCCACGTCTCCTCGAGCGCCATCGTCCCGCCCGGCGGCAGGGACGTGAACGCACCGTGGACCTCGAGCTCGCAAAGCGACTTCGCGGGATCGCGATCCGCGCGGCGGAAGACCTCGACCACGCCCTGGTCCGGATGGACCGCCGCCCGCGCGGCCGGGGTGAACCGCCGCAGGAACACGCGGCCGGCGTCGAAGGCCGCGATCAGTCCCGCGGACGGCGTCAGGAACGCCTTCGCGGTCCGCGCGACGGCCCCCGCCGGGATCGGCGCCTCGTCCAGGAACCGGAACCAGCCGTCGCGGACCTCGTAGTCGAGCGCGGCCAGGCTGCCGTCCGCCGCCGCCCCGTGCTCGATCTTGAGGCTCCCGGTCACGGGCACCCACGACCGCGCCGTCCCCCTGACGCGCACGTTCGACCAGAGGTCCCAGCTCACCTCGCGATCGCGGGTGTTCACGGCGCGAACCGCGATCCGCACGCGCCCGTCCGGCAGGAGGCCGACCTCCTTCGTGAGCCGGAGCCCCGTCACCGGACTCGCGGGCCCTGTCAGCGTGACCGACGCCGGCGTCCGCGCGGCGACCTCGTACGGCGCCCACTCGCCCCACGGGTCCGGCGGCCAGTTGTACGCGTGCGTGCGCCATTCCTCCGAGATGGTCTGGTGAATCCACCATTCCTTCTGGGGACCGGTCCAGATCACGTGGCCGTTGATGGCCGGGTAATCCCACGCGGCCGCGAGGGCCGGGAGCTTCGCCTCGGGCGCCCACCAGACGGGGTCCGCGTCGAGGACGTTGACGCCGTCGGGCGCCCGGAAGACGACGATGCGGCCCGCCAGCCGGGGCGAGATCCCGACCACGACCCGGTCGTTGCGCAGGACCAGCAGATGACGCTCGGCGTCCAGGGCGGGAACCCCCGTCCGCGCCTCCCCTGTCGTTGCCATCAACATCCCTCCCACGGCCACCATGAGTCTCAGCATGATCGTCCCGATCATACCGCACGCCCTCCGGGTTGCATGCCGGCCGCGGGCTGCGGTAACGTCAAGCCCATGACGCTGGAACAGGAAACCCGGCTGCGGGCCCACCACGACGCCCTGCGGGCCGCGGGCAAGATCGGGTCCCTAGTCGACGCCACCAAGGGCCAGATCCCGGTCCTGTTCTCCAAGGGCCGGTGCCTCCCCGAGGCGTGGGAGAACTCGCTCGTGAACCTCTGGGTCAACGGCTGCGAGATCCGGACCCAGTACGACGAGAAGGACGCGTCAGGCAACTTCCTCCACGCCCCGAGCCGGGACTCGTCGATGATCATGATCGTCGAGGAGCCCCTCTCCGAGCCCTACATTCACAAGTGCTTCCCCGGCGGGCTCGAGGACCTCGAAGAGTACCGGCAGGAGGTCATCGACGGGGTCAAGGACCACTGGGTCCGGGATCCCAACAACCCCAAGGACCAGCGGTGGGAGTACACGTACCACGAGCGGATGGCGCACTACCGGACGCCGGGCGTGCAGAACGAGGTCGACCAGTTCGAGGTCATGGCCCAGAACCTGGCCAAGTCCCCGATCACGCGCCGCGCCCAGATGATCTCGTGGAAGGCGTGGGAGGACCCCGCCGCCTACGATCCACCGTGCTGGCAGTCGTACTGGGGCCGGCTCTCCAGGGACACCGACGGGGCGGCCGTCCTGAATCTCAATATGAGATTCCGGAGCCGCGACGCGTTCAAGGCCGCATTCATGAACGACTTTGCCTTTATCCTCCTGGGCAAGAAGCTCGCCGCGCGCGTGGCCGAGCTTCGCGGCGAGCCCGTCCGGCTCGGCCGGTTCATCGACCAGTCGGACTCCTACCACGTCTACGGCAGTTACTTCGCCGAGTTCGAGAAGTCCTTCGTCACCCAGCTCCTGTCCCGCACGTTTGAGCAGAGGACGTGGCGGAGCGACGAGGACTTCGTCGTCGAGGCCTTCGAGGAAGCGAAGCCCGTCATCGCCGCCAAGATCCGCGAGCAGGACAAGAAGTACAAGCCGGCATGAGAGTTCGTTGACTCGCCCGGAAGCCCGTGAAAGAATGACAGCAGGAAACCATCATGGTACTCAAGGTTGAACTCCCCGAAGACGCATTGCGCGACGCCGGACTGACCGGTCAGGACGCCGATCAGGAGGCCCGGTTCCTCCTGCTACTCGAGCTCTACCGCGAAGGGAAGGTCTCGCTGGGGCGCCTCGGCGAGCTGGCCGGCCTCTCCCCGGCCGACGTGCTCGCCCGCATGGCGAAGCACGGGACCTACCTCAACTACTCGACGGACGATCTCGCCGCCGACCGGAAGGCCTTGCGGTAGGGAGTCGTGAAACCGGCCACGGGGCCGATCGTCAGCAACGCTTCCCCGCTCATCCTGCTCTCGGGCATTGGCCGATTCGGCCTCCCGGAATCGCTCTTCGGATCGGTCCTCATCGCGGAAGAAGTCCGGACCGAGGTGGCCATACGGGGCGCAGGCCGACCGGGTGCGATCGAGGTCGCAACTTCCGCGTTCATTCGCATCGGCATCATCCCCGAGCCCACGACGGTACAGAGGCTGTCGAAGTCCTGCGGGATCGGTGCGGGAGAAGCGGCGACGCTGGCACTGGCCCAGGCGGTGCAGGCTTCCATGGCTATTATCGATGACCGGCGCGGGAGGGCCGCCGCCGCGGCACTCGGGATCCCGGTGGCTGGCACCGTCGCGGTGCTCGAACTCGCCCACGAGCGTGGCTTCCTGCCCGATCTTCGGGAGACGTACCTGCGCATTCGAAGCTCAACCGGCTGGATCGCTGCCGACCTCCTGAACGCCAGCCTTGAACGCTTCCGGCTTCCCAGAATCCAGTAGTCCGCGACCAGTCGGGCTTCTGCTGCGCGTTCGGAGCAGCGAGGACTTCGTGACCGAGGCGTTCGAAGAGGCGAAGCCCGTCATCGCCGCCAAGATCCGCGAGCAGGACAGGATGTACACCCGCCCGGCCTAGCCCAAGTTCCGCAGTTGGCGCCCATCTGAGGGGAGTTTCGATCCAGAACG
>CAKKQC010000042.1 GCA_919901855.1 bacterium
TCGTCACGATCAGTTTTCTCGTCGTCATGACCGTTTTTTCAGCGACCTGCTAGACCTTGCCCAGCTCCCTGAGACCCTCGAAACACTTCTGGATCGCGTTCATGGGCGAGACCGGGTCCGACTCGTGCTCGACGATGTACCACTCGGTGCCGCCGCCGTGCTCGCACGCGTCGAAGACTTCCTTCCACTTCGTCTCGTCCTCGCCGATCACAGCCGTCTTGTTGGTCTTCGAGAACGGCTTGAGATGGACGGTCACCGACCGGCCCAGGTGGCACTTGAGGTAGGCCAGCACGTCGCCGCCGCCCTCGTAGGCGTTGCCCGTGTCCATCTGGAGGACGACGTCCGCGCTCGTGGTCTCGTAGAAGATGTCCCACAGGGTCTTCCCGCCCTCGGACTTAAACTCGATGTGGTGGTTGTGGTAGCCGACGCGGAAGCCCCGGGGCTTGACCTTCGCGGCCAGCTCGCTGAAGAGCTTGCCGGTATCCATCCACGCCTGCCCCACGTACCGCTCCTTCGGCAGCCCGGGGACGATCAGGTACTTGTTCCCGATCTCCTGGTTGAAATCCATCGTGGCGTTGATCTTGTCGGGCATCAACTGCTCGAGCCCGATGTGCGTCCCGCAGGCCTTGAGCCCGTGGTCGTCCTGGAGCTTGCGCAGCTCCTTCGCGGTCTTCCCGTGGTACCCGGCCCACTCTACGCCGGCGTACCCGATCTTGGCCACCTTGGCGAGCGATCCGGCCAGGTCCTTCTCGCAATCTTCACGGATGGAATAGAGCTGTACCCCGATCGGAATCTTGCTCATGTCGCCTCCCTTAAGTTCCTGCAATTGAAGGCATTGTAGCAGGCCGTCAGGCGATTCCCTGCTCCGCCAGCGGGCGGCCGTAGTGGCAGCGCGTGTACGTGGAGCCGGTGAAGAAGAGGCAGTGATTGCAGTGCAGGCACTTGACCGGCTCACGGTCGCCGGCGGCGAGCCGGTTGGGCCAGTCCGGTCTCATGATCAGCGCGCGCGACATCGACACGAAGTCCGCGTCGCCAGCCCGGATCACGTCCTCCATCGTCGCGGGATTCACGTAGCCGCCGACGACCAGCACGGGCACGGTGACCCGCGCCTTCAAGGCGCGCGCGGCCTCGCGGTTGTAGGCTTCCGAAAACGTCACGGGCGGAACGGACATCCCCGAGACGACGCCGGGGGCCGGCCGGTCCTGTCCCGGCCCCCCGGCCTCGAGGGCGGCCCGGACCGGATGCCGCCCGCGGACGATCGAGAGCCGCTCGGCCGGGGTCCCGCAGCTCGCCTCGATCGCGTCGAATCCCATCCCGGCCGCGGCGACCGCCAGCTCGACGCCCTCCTCGAGGGACAGCCCCCGGTGCCCCCGGAGGTCGTAGAGGCTCATCTTGACGAGCACGGGGAAGTCCGGGCCGACCGCCCCGCGGACCTCGTCGTACACGCGGCGGAGGAACCGGAGCCGTCCCTCCCGGGATCCGCCCCAGCCGTCGTCGCGCCGGTTCGAGGCTTCGGTAAGGAACTGGCAAACGAGATAGGCGTGGGCGCCGTGGACCTGCACGGCGTCGAACCCGGCCTCGCGGGCGCGGCGGGCGGCGGACCCGAAGTCGCGGGCGATCCGCCCGATCTCCTCCTCCGTCATCGCCCGGGACTTCAGCCCCGTCATCGTCGACCGGGTCGGCGAGGGACTGAGCGGCACGAACCCGGACTCCCGGGTGTTGGCCTCGGCGCCGCCGTGGTTGATCTGCATCGCGATCCTGCCGCCGAGTCCGTGGACGAGGTCCGTCACCGTCCGGTACCGCGGGACCAGGTCGTCCCGGTCGATTCCGCACATCTTCGGCATCTTGCCGTCCCGGGCGACGTACGTGTGGCCCGTGATGATGAGCCCCACGCCCCCGGCCGCGAGCTTACGGTAGAGCTCGTCGTAGTGCTCCGATGGCACCCCGGCCTCGTCGGCCATCGCCTCGTAGGTCGCGGACCGCACGAGCCGGTTCGGGAGTTCGAGCCGCCCGATCCGCCCGGGCTGGAACAGCGGCGAGGTCAGTACGCCCCCCGGCCCGCCAGGACGCTGAAGGCCGTACGGGCGAGGATGACTAGGTCGAAGACGAAGGACCGGTGCTGGATGTAGTAGAGGTCGTACCGGAGCGATTCCTCGAGGGGCTCCTGCCGCGCGATCGCCTGCCAGAGGCCGGTCATCCCGGGCAGGACCATGAGCCGGCGCTGGTACACGGGCGTGTTGCGGCGAACCATGAACGGCATCTCGGGCCGGGGCCCCACGAGGCTCATCTCGCCCTTGAGGACGTTCAGGAGCTGGGGCAGCTCGTCGAGGCTCGTGCGGCGCAGGAACCGGCCCACCGAAGTGACCCGGGGATCCCGGGCCGACCGGGCGGTGACCGCGTACCGGGGCGCGTGCACGTACATGGTCCGAAACTTGAGCAGTCGGAAGAGCCGGCCGTGCCGTCCGACGCGATCCTGAACGAAGAAGACGGGGCCGGCCGAGTCGAGCCGGATCGCGATCGCGCACGCGAGCCACACGGGCACGCTTAGCGCAAGCAACGCGAGCGCGGCCACCTGGTCGAACATGCGCTTCGCCACGGAGTAGAAGGGCCGGGGATCGACGGGCGGGAGTTCGTCCGGGGCCCCCTCGCCGCCGTGGAAGGCGTCGAAGACCCCCGTTAGCCGGTGGTGCGGGATCCCGCGCTCCTCGCACCAGGCCAGGTACGGCACGACGCGGTGGTACCGGTGCGACGAGATTCCGACGAGGACCGCCTCCACCCGCCCCGCCCGCACCCAGCCGTCCAGCCGCTTCAACTGGCCGGCCATGCCGCCCCGGCCGATCTCGAGCGCCTCCGCGACCCGGTAACCGAGCTGGGGAAACCGGCGGATGAGCGCGCGCACGCGCGCAAGCTGTCCGCGCTCGCACACGACGGCGACGCCGAGGACATCGCGCCCCCGGCGGCGCACCCGCTTCGCCCACTGGTGCCACGCGGATCGCGTCAGCGCGAGGCAGGCGCACGAGAATGCCCAGAACAGGATCAGGACCGCGCGGGACAAGTCCTTCTCCTTGAGCACGAACGCGATCCCGAGCGCCACCAGGATCGCGTAGGTCACCGCCCGGACAATCGACGCGTATTCCTCCAGCCGGGAGAGGTAGCGCCGGTCCTCGTAGAGGCGGGAGAGCGCGAGGGCCCCCAGGCCGAGCACGACCGCCACCAGGCCCGGGAGGACGTAGTCGTCCCAGGGTTGGATGCCGACGGCGAACTCGCCGGCGAGCAGCCGGGTCCGGACCGCGTAGGCCGCGACGAACGCGAGCGCCAGCGCCGCCGCGTCGGACAGGAGCAGGACGGCCACGCGGCCGTGCCAGCGGGAACCCGTCGTCGTCATCCCAGCTATTTCACCACTTGTGCCCGCCCGAAGGGAATGGGCACGGCGCGCGGAACGAGGCCGTCAGGCCTTTCGGCCGAGACCGATCAGCCAGTACGCGTGGCGGTCGAGGAACGCGCGCGGCATGACCCGCCACGGGAACGCCTGGAGAAGGCCATAGGCGGCCAGCCGAGCCGGCTTCATCAGCCCGCGCGACGGCTTGATCCGCAGGTATCCGAAGACGTTGTGGTGGAGCACCTCGACGTGCGCCGCGCCGCATTGTTCCATCTCGCGGGCCACCAGGCGGGAGCTGTAGTCGATCTCCGGCACGTTGTACCCACCGAGGCCTTTTCGCCGTTGTTCGGCCCGCATCACGTGCAATCCGTTGGGGACCATGGACATGACCCAGCCCCCCGGACGGGCCATGAGGAACATCCGGCGCAGGAAGGCCAGCCGCCGGCGCCGGTCGAGGAAGTGCTCGAGCACGCCCACGTGGAACACAAGATCGAAACGGCGCGCCGGGGGCCGCCACGTCATGAAGTCGCCGACGACGAATCGCATCGACCCCCGCGGCGCCAGCACCTGCTTCACGCGGCGCGCATAGAGGCGGGCGCGGCCGATCACCTCCGGGGACAGGTCAAGCCCCACGCAGTGCCAGCCGTTGGCGAACAGCCGGATGCACTGCTGGCCCCCCGCGCACCCGACCTCGAGCGCCCGCACCGCACCGGTCCGGCCCAGCCCCGTGTGGCGCAGGATCCGCCGCCAGGCCCGCGACAGGACCGCGAACCTCAGGCCCGTGAGGCGGGTCACCGGCGGCGCATCGTATCCGCCGGATTTCAGCGCCCGCCGCCACCGCGCGGCCGCCGAGCTCACGCCGCCCGCTCCCCCACGAGGTCGCGGTACGCCGCCACCATCCGGTCGCCGTAGGCTCCCCACCCGAAGTCGCGCGCCCGGACGGCGGCGGAACGTCCCATCGCCGCGCACCTCTCCCGGTCCCGCCAGCAGAGCTCGATCTTCTCCTTGAGGGCGACCACGTCCCGGACCGGCAGGACCCACCCGTCCACGCCCTCGCGGACGATGTCCCCGCCGCCCGTGTTCGTCGTGCAGATCACGGGCAGGCCGCAGGCCATCGCCTCCGCCTGCACCATCGCCAGGCCCTCCTCGATCGAGGGCAGGCAGAAGACCGAGCCCTGCCCGTAGAGGGCGACCAACTCCGGTCCCGCTCTCGTGCCCAGGACGCGCACCGCCGGGCCGCCCCACCGCGCCAGCGCCGGCCGGATCTCGCCCGCCACCGGACCGATCAACCAGAGTTCCGCGCCCGGAAGCGCCAGCTCGTGAAAGGCCTGGAGGAGGTAGTGCACGCCCTTCCGCACGCACAGCGTGCCGCAGAAGATGACGCGGAAGACCGGGGACGGGGTGGCGGGAGGCGCGAACCGGCCGAGGTCGACGCCGTACGGCACCTGGATCAGCTTCGCCTCGGACACGCCCTGGGCGAGGAAGGACCGCCGGACGAAGGCGGAGGGGATGGCGATCCGGTCCGCCGCCGCGTACTCGGCCAGCGCCCGTTCCACGGCGGCGGGTCCCGGCAGGTCCGGCGTGATCCCGGCGCGCTCGTACTCCTCGCGCAGGAGCGCGCACTGGACGGTCACATGGGTGGACCCCCGCTCGAGCACGGTCTTCGCCCCCAGTTCGCGGGCCCGGTGGAACGAATGGAGGGCCACGTCGCCCCAGCCCGCGAAGACGGTCGTCCCGGCCGGGATTAACGCGGCGGCCGCACGGTCGTAGCGCTCGAGAATCCGGGCCGTGGGGTCCCAGCCCCGCCGCAGGAAGCCGGGAAGCCTCGACCAGAGTCGCTGGGCCGCCTGGAACCTGAGTATGGACACGACCCGCGAGCGGTCCACGCCGTCCTGCACCGCGCGGGATGCCGGATACCCGGTGATGAGCCGCGCCAGCAGGCCGCGGCGGTCGAGCTCCCGGGCGAGGTGGAATGCCCAGTGGCGTCCGATGTTCGACACCGTGACCTTCATGCCCCACCCCCGCCCCGCACGGCTTCGAGGCCGAGGCAGTAGTAGGGCCAGGCCAGCATCCGGGTCACCAGCGGGTCCAGGAGGGGTGGGAACGGGCGCAAGGGCATGACCGCGAGCGCGCCCAGCATGGGGAGGCGCCGGCCCGCGACGCGGTAACCCCAAGTCGCCTTCTGGCTCAGGACGCCGCTGCACCCGGAGAACCCGGTGACCGCGAGGCCCGCCTGGACGCACAACCGCTCGAGGTCCGCCGGCTCGTACCCGCGGCGCACGTGCCCGCCGTCCTCCGTGACCGACGGCGGCGCATCGTCGTCCCGCGTGATGGCCCGAAAGCCCGCGAACGGCGTCGTCAGCAGCAGGCGGCCGCCCGGCTTGAGGCAGCCGGCCAGGGAGCGCATGAACAGGGAGTCGTCGAGGATGTGCTCGATGGTCTCGCAGCAGATCACGACGTCGAACGCGCCGCGGAGGTCCGCCCGGTCCCCCAGTCGCCGCGCGTCCGCCTGCTCGAACCGGACATGCGGGATGCCGAGCCACGCCGCGCGCCGTCCCGCCTTCGCGACGGAGAACGGATCGTGCTCGAGCCCGAGGACGTCGTACCCCCGCAGGGCCGCCCCCATCGAGAACGCCCCCGCGGCGCATCCGACATCCAGCAGCCGGGCCGGGCCCCGCGTCCTTGGAAGCCGCCGCGCCAGCCAGCGCCACCGGTCGAAGACCAGCGTGTCCCGCAGGATCAGGAGTCCCGGAAAAAGCCAGCGCCTCCCCACTCCGGTCACCTCGCCGCGGCGGCCAGCGCCATGAGCTCGTTGACCCGGTCCGCCCACGTGTGCCCCCCGGTCGTGATGCGCCGGTGGCCAGCCGCCGCGATCGCGCGTCGCTGGTCCTCGCGCGGCAGGTAGAACCGCACCTTGTCGAGAAGCTCATCCGCGCCCTCGAAGAACACGGCCTCGCGATCCTCCTCGAGGAACTCGAGGTGCTCCTCGGTGCGATCCGCGAGGACGAACCCGCCGCACGCGGCGATCTCGAACGTCCGCATCGCGTGGCGGTCCCGGTTCGCGTGGCGCACGAGCGAGAGCGCGATCGCCGCCCCGCCGATGGCGTGCCGGTAATCGGCGCCGTAGGCGAATCCCCGGGCGAGCGGGGCGAGCACGGGGTCGCGCTCCCAGAACCCGCCGTAAAGATGCAGGCGGATCCCCAGGTCCGCGACCTCCCGGAGCATCGGGAACCGGTCCGCGTCCGCGCCACCGGCGAACACGACGTCGCTCCCGAACCGCATCCGATCCTCCGCCGTGTCGGGCGGCTCGACGAAGTGCAGGGCCGGTTCGTAGGCGAACCGGACGAAGGCCGTCCGGCGCGCCCCGTGGCGCTCGAGATCGGGAATCAGGGGGCGTCGCGGCGACGCGTACACGTCGTAGAGCGGGATGCCGTCGACGAAGGAACGGGTCCGGTGCAGGGGGTTGAACGGATCGTCCGCCGCGTAGTTCACTAGGACGGCGCCGCCGAGCGCCTTGATCCGTCGCAGGGCGGACGGCAGCATGAATCCGCCGCCGGTCACGAGAACGACCTCGGGCCGGAACGAGCGGGCCAGCGCGACGGCGTCCCGGTTCAGACGCCAGTTCAGCCACCGGCGGTATCCCGACAACCTCGCGACCGCCCGGACCGGCAGGGGGCGTCCGGGCTTCATCTCGTAGTCCGCGACGTCCAGGAGGACGTGCTCGTCTCCCCGCGCCGCCAGGGCCCGGGAGAAGAACGCCCCCATATGAAAGAAGGTACCGTTCGCGATCAGCAGGGTCCGCATCGCCTCAGCCCCCGTACGCCGCGGCCGCGCGGTCGTAGATCCCGATCAACGCCGCATAGTTCCGGTCCGCCGTGTACCGCGCCTCGTAGGCCGCCCGGGCCCCCCGACCCATCTCCGCCATCTCCTCCGGGTGGTCCCTCGCCCATTCGACCCGGGCCGCCAGGTCCGCGTCGTCGCCGGGCGCGAAGAGCAGGCCCGTGCGGCCGTCCTCGACGGCCTCCGCCATGGCCCCGAGCCGGGAGGCGATCACGGGCACGCCGCAGGCGAAGGCCTCCATCGTGACCCGGCCGAAGGTCTCGTACCACTCGGACGGGAAGACAACGAATGCCGCCGCCTTGAGGAGCGCGGCCACCTCCGCGGGCGTCCGCCGTCCGAGCACCTCGACCCCGGGCCGTCCGGCCGCGAGAGCGCGCATCTCGTCCAGCATCGGGCCGTCCCCGACGATGCGGAGGGACACGTTCCGCACCCGGGCCCACGCGCGGAGCAGGGCCCTGAGGCCCTTCTCCTCGGACAGCCGCCCGACGTAGACCGCCCCCTCCCCCGCCCGCTCCCGCACGCCGGGGTCTTCGAGCAGGAAGTTGGGCTTGACCACGATCCGGTCCGCCGGGAACCCGCCCTCGATGAGCTTGCTCCGCGTGAACTCGCTCGGTGCCACGAAGAGGTCCACCTGCCGCGACCAGGTCCGGAGCAGCCGGTGGGCGACGATCATCGCCGCGACGGCCGCGGACTTTGTCCGGGACGCGCGGTAGCAGGCGTGAACGACCCCCGGCCACGGGACCGCCTTGCCAAGGCAGTCCTCGCATACCTTTCCGGACCGGTAGAACGTCGCGACCGGACAGATCCAGCGGTAGTTCCGCATCGCCTGCACCACGGGTACCCCCGCCGCGCGGCACGCGGCGTACGCCGAGGGCGAGACCAGCGGGAACGTGTTCTGGAAGTGCGCGACGGCGGGCCGGTGCGCCCGGAGGAGGGCGGCGACCTCGCGGCGGGCGGCGGGGTTCCAGATCGTGCGCAAAGGCAGGGCCGCCCGGGCGGGCCAACCGTACCCGTCGATCTCGTCGTTGTGCCGCACGTAGGTCACGACTTCGTGGCCGCGCGCGCGCAAGAGCGCGACCTCGGATTCGAACGAGAGCGCCTCCCCGCTCGGATTCGCGGACGTGTAGTAGTCGTGGACCGCGAGGACCGCGCGCATCAGGCCGGCCCCCGGTCGGCCAGCACGTCCGCGAACCGGGCCCGGAACGCCTCGTGCGTGTAGAACTCCGAAAGGACGGCCCGCCCTCTCTCGCCCATCCGCCGGCGCGCGGCGGGGTCGCGCAGGAGCGAGATGATCGCCTCCGCGAGACGATCCACGGAGCCGGGCTCGACGGTCAGCCCGGTCTCGCCGTTCGTCACGACCTCGGCGCCCGCGTCCCGGTTGCCGGCGACGACGGGCAGGCCGTGCCGCCACGCCTCGAGGTACACGATCCCGAAGCCCTCCTGGCTCGAGGGCATGGCGAACACCGCGCTCTCCCGATACGCGCGGTCGAGCCCGGAGTCGGGCAGGTACCCGGAAAACGTCACGCGGTCCCGCAGGCCGAGCGAGGCGGCGAGCGCCTCGAGCTCGGGACGCATCGGCCCGTCGCCCACGACCCGGCAACGAGCCTCCGGCACCGCGGCGAGCACCGCGGGCATCGCACGCAGGAGCGTGTCGATCCCTTTCGTCCGCTCCTCGGGACGCAGACGGGACACGGCGAGGACCGTCGGCGGCGCGTCCGCGAACCCGGCCGCGCCCGGCCCCGCGTCGTCCACGGCCGGGGGCAGGAAGCGGAACGCGCCCGCCGAAAGCCCGTAGGCCGTGGCCATCCGCCCAGCCGTGAACCGGCTGATCGACACGACGCGGTCGAACCGGCGGCGCACGAGCCGCCGCTCCCAGCCGGACACCCGGCGGAAGGCGGGATCCCCCCAGACCTCCATCCCGTAGGCGAAGAGCATATGGCGGGCGCGAGGCACCAGCCAGCGGCCGGGCACCACGAGCGGGGCCAGCAGGACGTGGCCGTAGAGCACGATGTCGGGACACGTGGCCCGGGCCTCGCGCAGGAACGCGGCCGCCGTGCGGAGCTTTCCGGAAGAGCCCGGCAAGTAGCGCACGCCCGGCGGCGCCTCGGGACACCGGTCCGCCCCGTCCCAGAGCGCCACGACGGTCGCCCGGCCGACGACGGTCCCGCTCAACTCGCCGAGGCACCGCATGATGCGGCGGCAGTACGCCTCGATCCCGCCCACGCGACCGTGGATGCCGAGCGCGACGAAGAGGACGTTCACGAGCTGGCCGTCCGTCAGCGGCGGGCGCGGACCAGCAGATTCTTCGTCGGAATCCTCGGCCGGTACGAACCCTCGATGAAGGTTATCGCGAGGTGCAGCGCCCGCAGGTACGCCTCCCGCAGGCGGCCGAGCAGCGTGGTGGCGTTCCAGGCCGGCCGGATCTCGATCCGGGCGTCATCGAAACCGGCGGCGCGCAGCAGGACGCGCACCGAGACCTCCGTCACTCCCCACTGGTGGGTCAGATCGCTGTACCGGTGGAACGCGGCCAGCAGGTAGCCCATGTTCGGCGTCTGCAGGATCAGGACGCCGCCGGGGGCCAGCTTCCCCCGTGCCGCGCCGAGGAACTCCGCTGCCCGCTCCTTCGGCAGGTGCTCGAGGAGGTCGAGGGAAAAGATCGCGTCGTACTCCCCGGACACCTCGGCCAGCTTCAGGGCATCCCCCTCCGTCACGAACCCGAACCCCTGGGCATGGCACAGGCCGACGTTCTCGGGCGACAGATCGAACCCCGCGAGCCGGTCGAAGCCGCGCTCCCGCAGGAACGCCAGGAGAGCCCCCTCGCCACAGCCCGCGTCGAGAACCCGCACCTCCCGGTCGGCGGGCAGCCACGGCCCCAGAGTCCGGGCGAACGCCTTGAAGATCACGCGGCGCGTGGCCGGTTCGCGGTGGTCCGGCCGGCCCGTGAGCGTGTGGTAGCGCCGGCTCAGGATCTCCCCGGTGGAACCACCGCCCTCCGCAACCGCCCCCGTTTCCTTCATGCGAGAATCCATCTTCTCACACGGGCTCGGATGGCTGCTCCCGGCCCAGGACCCGTGTCCAGAGGCGCACCATGGCCCGGGCCACCTTCTCGTGCGTGTAGTTCTCCCGCACCCGCGACACGCCGGCCTGCGCGAGACCGGCCCTCCAGCCGTCGTCCCGGCAGGCGCGCTCGAGGAGCCGGGCCAGCGCCCCGGCGTCGCCCTCGGGGAAGACGGCGTCTTCGCGCCCGATCACGCGGGGAATCTCCCCGCACGTCGAGCCGACGACGGGAATCCCCATCGCCATGGCCTCGATGAGCACGTGGCCGAACTGCTCCTTCCAGCCGGGCACACTGCGTGAGGGCAGGACGAGTACGTGGAGCGAAGCCAGGATGTCGGGCACGCGGCCGTGCGGCGCGGCGGCCCGCCACTCCACCGCGGCGCCGAGCCCCAGCCGGTCGGACCGCCCCCGCAGATCGCGCTCCGCCGGCCCGCCTCCCTGCACGATCAGCCTGGCGTCCACTCCGCGGCCGCGAAGAACGCCCAGGGCCTCGAGCAGGAGATCGATCCCCTTCTCCGGCACCAGCCGGCCCAGGTAGCCGATCACGAACGGGGGCGCCGGGGGCGCCGGCCGGGGCGAGAACACGGACACGTCCACGCCCATCTGCGGCAGCACATCTACCGGACCGCGCAGGCCCCATTGGACGAGCAGGTCCGCGGCCTCCCGGTTCCCCGCGATCGCGCACGCGGCATCGCGCAGGACGGCCCCGCGCGCCATCCGGCGCGGCGGGGACAGCCGCCGGTCCGTGTTCTCCCAGCAGAAGAGGCCGTATGGAATGCCGGCGCGGCGGGCGAGCCAGCCGAGTTCGAGCGCGCCCAGCGCGAACGACTCAAGTTCGACGTGGACGAAGTCGGGCCGGAATGCCCGCAGAGCCGCGACCACCGTCGCGGGGGGGTAGAGGTGTAGCCCCCCCCGGGTGCCCAACCAGGTTCGGGTCGGGAAGTACTCGAGCTCCGGGTACGGACACTCGAGCTCGGCCATCATGCCGAAGGACGAATTGGGCCAGGCCTCCGGCACGAGCAGCCCGACGGACGTCCCGCCGAGGCGGGCCACCGCCGCCCACTTCGCCTGATTCGCGCCGATGACGTACGTCGGTCCGGCGACCAGGACGCGGAGGGGCGCCGTCATGCGGGCCCGCCTTCGCGCCGCACTCCGGCCGGATGGGGCCGCGCCACCGACGCCGGGATCAGGACGGCCAATTGGGTCAGCCCCGCCAGCAGCATGCCCGCCGCGGCGCCTCCCGGGCCGTACGCCCTGATGAGCAGGATGCTGGCGCCGACCATGACGATGCTGCCGGCCACCGCCGCGTGGAAGAGCACTCTGAAGTTGCCCATCGCGCGAAGCCCGGTGTTGAGCCCGATGTCGCCCAGCGCCCGGACGACGTACACGCCGCCCAGAATCGGAATCAGGTACGCCGCCGCCAGGTAGGGCGTCGACGCCCCGTAGGCCAGCGAGATCACCCGGCTCCCGAACCACCAGAGGATCAGGGCGTAGGCGGACACCCCGGCGGCCACGGTCAGGCCCAGCGCCCACATCCGGCTCCTGACGAACGGCGCGCCGCGTTCCCGCATGCGCCGGGCCAGCCAGGGACTCGCGAGCATGGCCAGCCCGGTCATCCCCTGGCTCACCGGCTGGAACAGGTTGTCGATCGCCCGGATGGTCCCGGCCGCACTGAGCCCGGCCACCGCCGCGGCCAGGGGCACGTACGCGGCCCCGGCGAACCATCCCACGACCATAATGCCCAGGAGCCACTTCCCGTACTCCCAGCACCCGGCGAAGTCCGACCACGCGAGGCGCCAGCGCGCCGAACGCCGGCAGAGGAGGGGCAACAGGCCCCGATCCGCCAGGATCGCGGCGCCGCCCGCCAGGGCCGCACCACCCATGACCGTGATGGCCGTCGCCACCGACAGCCCCGTGCCGATCCACCCCAGGGCCACGAGCAGGACGACGGCATAGACGGCGCTCCCCTTGAGCGCCGACGCGGGAGCGGTCTCGAGGTAGCAGACCCGCCGGAGGAACTGGAACCCCATCAGGCAGGGCGTGCTCAGGGCGAACCACACCGTCGCCGTCGCCACCGACGACCCCTTCGCGCCGTAGAAGAGACTGCTCGCCGCCAGCGCGAGGCCCAGGAGGCACGCGAGGGCCACCTGCATGCGGAAGAGCCGGACGGCGTAGCCGGCGAGATCGCGGGCGTGCCGGCGGGGCCCCAGCAGGGACATCGGCTCGATCAGGATGGACGTGCAGATGCCGAAGAGAAAGAGATAGAGGGCGTAGGCGACCGCGAAAGCCCCGTAGCCCTCGGGCAGGAGGCGGCGCGCCAGCACGATCTGGAGCACGAAGTTGGCTCCGGCACTCGTCCCCTGGTCCAGGAAGGTGAGGACCGTGGGCGCGGTCCAGCCCCGCACGACACGGCTCGCGCGACCGAGCGCCGGCCCCGCCAACCGGGCGACCCGGGCGCGGGCGTCCTCCCCCTGCCTCACGAGGCCCCGCTCTTCCGCAGCCGCACGAAGTTCGTCTTGATGAGGAAGTCATCCTCGTGGCATCCCGCGCAGCGCCCACGCAGGTCCATCCATTCGGCGGGGAATCGGCGGCGGAATTGCAGGGCGGAGGTCGACAGCTCGAGGATCAGGCCGTCGAGCTGGAACCCCGCCGCCCGAAAGGCCTCCAGGTACCCGTCGGTCCGCAGGCGCGAGAACAGGTCCAGCTCCGCGTAGCGCCGGCCCGATTGGACATCCTCAACCGGGAGGGCGTTCGCTTCGAGATAGCGCCGGTAGGCCCCGGGATCGAGCAACAGGTGGTTGTACGCGTTCCGCAGGCCCCCGCGGGCGAAGTGATCCCCGCCCGCGCAATACCACATGGGTCCGTATGACGCGTAGAGCGATCCGCCGTCGCGCAGGACCCGCGCGGCTTCGCGCAGGACGGAAGGCATGTCCTTCACGTGCTCGAAGACCGCGTCGCTCACCGCCAGGTGCATCGAGCCCGTCTCGAGGAACGACATGGATTCCAGGGGCGAGGCGTGGAAGGAAACCTCGACTCCGTGACGGTCGCGGCAATGCCGGGCAACATCTCCCCACGACGCCCCGAAGTCGAAGAGGTCGACCCCGACGATCCGGCGGGGGCGGAGCCCCGCCCAGCCCGCGACGTCCCACCCATTGCCGGTCCCCTGGACCAGCACGGTCGCATCCCGGAGGGACCTCCCGCCGCACGCCCAGCGCCGCCGGGCCACCTGCGGGAATCCGCGCTCGCCGAGCACGAGATCCGGCCCGAGTCGCGCGAGCGTCTCCGGCGCGAGACGGCGGCGCTCCCACCGGTCAATCCACGGCCGGAGCCGGGCGAACAACGGCTCCTTCCAGTCGGAACGCGACAGCAGGCGCAGCTGCGCACGCCAGTCCTGGACGGTGTAGCGCGGCGGGGCCCCTTCACTTCCGGGCCCGGGGCGGGCCGTCGGCGCGTCCGGGCCCGGCACGGCCCTCAGCGCCTCCGCGAGCGCCCGCGGGATGCGGGTTTCCCCAGGAGTTCGTAAGAGCCGGCGTGCACGGGCGACCCCGACACGTCGAGCACCAGGTATCCGTGACGGGCCAGCATGCGCACGCAGTCCCGTTTCGGCCCTTCGCCGTGGACGGCGACGAGCCAGACCGCCCGCCGCGCCGCGAGCACGCCGACCGCCCCGCGGAGGACGTCCGCCTCCGCGCCCTCGACGTCCACCTTGACCAGCGCCGGCGCGGGCAGACCCGAGGCCACGAGGAAGTCGAGCGCGAAGTGCGGAACCCGCAGGGGCGACGGACGCCGCGAGAGGGCGCCTTCCGCGTTGTGCGCCGCGAGCGTGAACGGCGCCGTCCCCGGGCCCGCCGCCACCGCCGCGGGCACCACGGTCACGTTGTGGAGGCCGTTCCAACGGACGTGGTCGAGGAGGTTCGCGGCATTCGAGGGCAGGGGCTCGACCGCGATCACCCGGCCGCGGGGTCCCACCCGGCGGCTGAAGTGCAGCGTGTGGTAGCCGGCGTTGGCGCCGATGTCCCAGACCACGAGGCCCGCGCGCAGAAAGGGCGCGACAGCCGCGGCCAGCTCCGGCTCGTAGGTGCCCATCCAGCAGGCGGGTATCGAGGCGCCGACGCGCCAGCGCAGGCCGCGGTTCGGCCCGCTCGCGATCCGGACCACCGCGCGGGCGGGCAGGAGGCGCAAAGGGAGACGCAGGACCGACCCGGCGGCCGACCCAGCCGGGAATCGCGCCGCCAGTCCCCCCAGCCGGCGCATCATCGGTCCGCCCCTCGCGCGCGGTCCCGGCGGATCAGGGCGCGCCGGCGGGGCGGGACCGGTACCACGCGATCGTCCGGGCCAGCCCCTCGCGGAACGGCGTCTTCGCAACGAACCCGAACCGTTCCTTCGCCCGGGAGACGTCGAGGCACCGGCGCGGCTGGCCGTCGGGCTTCGTGGGGTCCCAGACGATCCCGCCCGTGTAGCCGACGAGCTCGCAGATCAGGTGGGTGAGGTCCCGGATCGTGATCTCCGCGCCCGCGCCGAGGTTCACGGGGTCGCCGCCGTCGTACCGCTCGGCCGCGAGCACGATCCCCTCCGCCGCATCGTCCACGTACAGGAACTCGCGCGACGCCTTCCCCGTGCCCCACGCCGGCACCGAGGGCGCGTTCGCCTCCTTCGCATCCACGATCTTGCGGATGAGCGCCGGGATAACGTGGTTGGTCTCGAGATCGAGGCTGTCGTTGGGGCCGTAGAGGTTCACAGGCAGGAGGTAGATACCGTTGAACCCGTACTGGGCGCGGTAGGCCTGCAACTGGACGAGGAGCATCTTCTTCGCGAGCCCGTACGGCGCGTTGGTCTCCTCGGGGTATCCGGTCCAGAGGTCGTCCTCCCGGAACGGCACCGGAGTCATCTTCGGATACGCGCAGACCGTGCCCACCGCCACGAACTTGGCGATTCCCGCGCGGCGGGCCTCCTCGACCAGGTGGATCCCCATGACCGCGTTGTCGTAGAAGAACCGGCCCGGGTTCGCGCGGTTCGCCCCGATCCCGCCGACGACGGCGGCAAGGTGGATGACCATGGTCGGCCGCGCCTCGCCGAGCGCGCGGCGCACCTGGTCGACCTCGCGCAGGTCGCGCTCTTTCGACCGCGGCACCACGATGCCAGCGCAGCCGCGGCTCTTGAGCTTCGCTTCGACGACGCGGCCGAGGAACCCCGACCCGCCGGTGAGCAGGACGCGCTGGTCGGCCCAGCGGAAGGGAACGGTCACGCCCACCAGCGCCCGCAGGCCCGGATCGCCGCGGCCTTCCCCAGCCCCGGGCACGGCATCCCGATCGCTTCGAGATCCGCGTCCACCATGATCCGTACCAGGTCCTTGAAGGCGATTTTCGGGGTCCAGCGCAGGAGCCGCCGGGCCTTGCGGGTATCCGCGCGCAGGGCGTTCACTTCGAGGGGCCGGAGATAGCGCTTATCCAGGACGACGCAGTCCCGCCAATCCCTGCCCACGTAGGCGAACGCCTCGGCCACGAACTCGCGCACGGAGTGCATTTCCCCGGTGCCCACGACGAAGTCCTCGGGCCGGCGGAACTGCAGGATGCGCCACATGGCCTCGACATATTCGGGGGCATAGCCCCAATCCCGCCGGGCGTCCAGGTTGCCGAGATAGAGCTTGCGCTCCTTGCGCGCCACGATCGCGGCCAGGCTTCGCGTGACCTTGCGGGTGACGAAGGTCTCCCCGCGCCGCGGGGACTCGTGATTGAAGAGGATGCCGTTGGAGGCGAAGATGCCGTAGGAAGCCCGGTAGATCCTCGCCATGTGATAGCCGTAGACCTTGGCCGCCGCATACGGACTGGCGGGATCGAAGAGCGTCCGCTCCGACTGCGGAGGTTTGGCCAACCCGAACATCTCGCTGGAGGACGCCTGGTAGAACCGGGTCTTGATGCCGCTCCGGCGGACGGCTTCCAGGAGCCGGGTCGTGCCCAGCCCCGTGACGTCGCCCGTGAACTCGGGCGTGTCGAAAGATACCCGGACATGGCTCTGGGCCCCCAGGTGGTAGATCTCCCCCGGCTCTATGTTGTAGATGAGGTTCGTGAGCATCTCGTCGTGGCCGAGGTCCCCGTAATGGAGGTTCAGCCGCTGGCGCGACTCATGGGACCCCTGGTAGATCGAATCCAGCCGGGCCCGGTTGATGCTGCTGGCCCGCCGGACCAGACCGTGCACGGTGTACCCCTTGGCCAGCAGGAATTCGGCGAGGTAGGAGCCATCCTGTCCGGTAATCCCCGTGATCAACGCGCATTTCCTGGCCATGATCACCCATTATCGCGGATTGGGCGGGCCGTCTGCACGGCCCGTCCCCCTCAGCGCGTGGGCGCCGCGGCCACCTGACGGCGCTGGTATTCCAGCACGTCGGCCATCGTCCGGCTGAGCGGGATCCGGGGAGCGAATCCGGTCAGCGCCCGGAGGCGCTCGATGCTGCCGTAGACGACCGCGTCCTGCGACACCGGCACCCGCGAGGCGTCCTCCTCCAGCGTGACGGGGACGCGGGCCAGGGCCTTCACCGCTTCGGCCATCGCCCGAAGGGAAACCGGCTGGCCGGAGCAGACGTTGACCGGCCGGCCCTCCGCCGCCGGCGTATCCGCGATCGCGGCGAACGCCCGCACCATGTCGCGGACGTCGAGGAAGTCCCGCTGGCCGTCGAGGCCCCCCAGCCGGATCGGGACGTCCCGGTCGAACCCGGCTTCCCGCCGCGCGACCTCGTGGCAGAGGCGAGCGAGGAAGAAGTCCGAATGCTGGCGCGGACCCGCCGCGTTGAAGGACCTGGTGATGAAGACGCGGAAGCCGTCGCTTTCGCGGTACTGCCAGCCGAACAGCTCTTGCGCGGCCTTGGTCGCCCCGTAGGAGGAGATAGGCCGGACCGCGTGGTCCTCGCGGATCGGCAGGTCGCCCTCGGCCAGCCGGCCGTAGACGGTCGCCGATCCCGTGATGAACAACGCCGGCCGGGGCTGGAGCGGCTTCATCGCCTCGCACAGCCTGACCGTCCCCCCGACCGTCTGTTCGACGGCGCGGACAGGATCCGCCGCGGAACGGGTCGGGGCCGCGACGGCCGCCAGATGGAAGACCACGTCGGGCGCGAACTCCCGCAGGGCGGGCCCGAGCGCATCCGGCTGGAGCAGGTCGCCCGTCCAGAGACGGACGTTCAGCGCCGGGGTCTCGGGCGGCCAGGTCGACCGGAGGTCGAACCCGCCGACCTCCCATCCGGCCGCAAGCAGGTGCTCGGCGAGATGACTCCCGACGAAACCCGTCGCCCCCGTGATAAGCGCGCGCCTGCTCATGAAACCCCATTATCGCGAATCACCCCGAGCTCCTGCAGGGCCAGGAGCGCGGCGAACCGCGGGTTGTTGACCAGGTACCGGCCAGCCAGCCTCCGGGGCTCCGTCGCCAGACGGAACACCCACTCGAGGCCGAGCCGCATCATCCACCGCGGCGCCTGCGGCGTGGTCCCCGCCAGGAAATCGAACGCGGCGCCGACGCCGGCGAGGACGGGCGCGCGGAGGCGCGGCCGGTTCCGGCACATCCAGAGCTCCTGTTTCGGGGCGCCGAGTCCGACGAAGACGAGATCCGGGCGGGCGGCGTTGATCCGGCGGACCGCGGCGCGCTCGGCGGCCGCGTCGATCCGCGCCCGGAACGGCGGCGCGAAAGTCCCCGCGAGCCGGATCCCAGGGAACCGCTTCGGCAGGAGTCCGCCGAGCCGCGCGAGCGTCTCCGGCCGGCCGCCGAAAAGGAAGACGCGGAGCCCGCTTCGGGCCGCTCGCGAGAGCATGGCCGCGGCGAAGTCCGGGCCGTAGACGCGGCCCTGGCCGTGATGGCCCCGCCACCGCAGGAACCATACGAGCGGCATCCCGTCAGGGCACACGGCCGTCGCGTCCCGCAGTGCGCCGCGGACGGCGACGCTCCGTCGCGCTTCCATGACGACGTGGACGTTGGTGAAACAGAGATAGCCCCGGCGGCGCTCCCGGATCATCCGCTCGGCGAGGTCGAGCGCCGCGGCCAGCGAGACCGGCCGCACCGGCACCCCGAGCAGCCACTCCGGCGCGAGCCGTCGAGACCGGCGGGCCCCGGACCCGGCGCGGTTCAGCGCTGCGCCTCCAGCCAGGCCTGGAACATGAGCACGGGCCACAGCTCGGCCTGGCTGTCGCGCCGGCCCGCGAGGTGGTCCGCCCACCGGCGCCGGATCGGGGCGGGGTCGAGGAAGCCCTCGCGGCGCAGGCGCGACTCGTCGAGCTGGGCCTCGGCCCAGTCGCGCAGGGGCCCGCCCAGCCACGCGCCGAGCGGCACCGCGAACCCCATCTTCGGCCGGTCCACGAGCGCGCGCGGCACCCGCCGGTACAGAAGTTCGCGCAGCGGCCACTTCCCCACGCCGTCCCGGATCTTCCAGCCGACGGGCAACCCGAGCGCGAACTCCGCGACCCGGTGATCGAGCAGGGGCACGCGGTCCTCGAGCGGCGCCGCCATCGTCGCGCGGTCCACCTTCGCCAGGCAGTCGTCGGTCATGTACGTGAGCATGTCGGTCGCCATCATCCACTCCGTGAACCCGGGCATCGCGGAGCGCCACGCGGGGTCGTCGATGAGCGTCGGGTGCGGAGAAGAGCCCAGCACGACCTCTTCGGGACGCGCCCAGCACGTGCCGAGGTCCCGGAACATTGCGTATGGGTCTGTCCCGGCGATCACGCGCGCGACCTTGTGCACCCGAAGCCCGAAGGCCCCGTACCCGAACCGCCGCGGCACCAGCGGGCCCAGCGCCCTGACGGCCGCGTCCCAGCCCCGGGGCGGGACCGCTCGGAGGGCCGCTGCCGCGGCCCTCCGCAGGCCCCCGGGCACCCGCCGCGCCGCGTTCCAGATCCGGCCGCCCCACGCGTACTTGTTGTAGCCCCCCCAGATCTCGTCGCCGCCGTCGCCGGACAGGCAGACGGTCACCTGCCGGCGCGCAAGCCGGGAGACGAGCACGGTCGGGATCTGGGAGGCATCCGCGAAGGGCTCGTCGTAGACCGTCGGCAGAGACGGGATGACCTCGAGCACCTCTCTAGGCTCCAGGATGACCTCGGTGTGGTCCGTGCCCAGGTGCGCGGCCACCGCGCGCGCGTGGTCCGCCTCGTCGTAGGCCTTCTCCGCGAACCCGATCGTGAAGGTCTTGATCCGCTGAACGCTTTGCGCCTGCATGAGCGCGACGACGAGAGAGGAGTCCACGCCGCCGGAGAGGAACGCGCCCACGGGCACATCCGCGACCTTCTGCAGCGAGATCACGTCCATCAGGAGCGCGTCGAGCCGGTCGAGCATCTCCCGACCATCCTTCGGCACGGCCGGGGTCGACGCCCCGCGCGCCGCGACTTCCCGGCCCGACCAGAACGTCTCGGGCACGGCGGAGGCCGCCCGCACCGCGTCTCCCCCGGCCGCCACCGTGAGCAGGGACCCGGAGGGAAGCTTATGGATGCCCTCGTGGATCGTCCACGGCGCCTCGATGTACGCGTACCGGAGGAGGAGCGACAGCGAACCGCGGTCGACCGGCCGGTCGAAGGCGGGATGGGCCCGCAGCGCCCGGAGTTCGGAACCGAACAGGAGCACGCCGCCGCTCCAGCCGTAGTAGAGGGGTTTAACCCCCAGATGGTCCCGGACCAGCGTGAGCGTGCGCTCCCGCCGGTCCCAGAGCGCGAAGGCGAAGATGCCGACGAAACGCTCGACGGCGCGCCGGACCCCCCACTGGACGATCGCGGCCAGCATGACTTCCGTGTCCGAGTGGCCCCGGAACTTGTGTCCCAACGGCAGGAGCTCGGCCCGAAGTGCCGCATGGTTGTAGACCTCGCCGTTGAAGACGATCACGAACCGCCCGTCGGCGGAAAGCATGGGCTGGTGACCCAGCGGCGAGAGGTCGATGATCGAGAGCCGTCGGTGGCCGAGCCCGATGCCGGCGGCCGCGTCCGCCCATACGCCCCGGTCGTCGGGTCCGCGATGCGCGATGGCGTCCGCCATGCGTCCCGCAGCCGCCTCCAACCCGACCGCGTCCGTCCCGCGGGGGTCCCAACAGCCCGCGATCCCGCACACGGCTGCTAGCTCCGGCCCCGCGGGGTCGTCGCCAGGGCACTCCCGCGCGTGATCATGCGCTCAGTATGGCAGATTGATCAGAGGACCCGGCGGACGGCCGCGAGAACCTCGGGCACGCCCGTCTGGCGCGCGACGAGATTTCCGGGCACGACCGGCTGCTTGCCGGTGTAGACCGTGAACGCCGGCAGGCTGTAGAGCCGTTTGGCCACGACCGCTCCGCGCGTCGCGAGCGGCGCGTAGAGGACCGGCGTCTCGGCCAGGAACAGGCCGACGACGTGGGCCCCCGAGAGCGCGGCGAGGTGCATGGGCCCGCTGTCCACGGCCACGACCGCGCGGGCGGCCGCGAACAGCGCGGGCAGCTCCGTCAGCCGGGTCTCGCCCGCCCAGTTCGCGACGCGTCCCCGCCATCGCGCCGGCACCCGCCCCCGCACGGCCTCGGCCAGGCCGCGCTCCCCCGCCGACCCCGTGACAACGACACCGGCCCCATGCGCCGCGCACAGCCGCCCGATCAGCTCGCCCCATTTCGCCTCCGGCCAGCGCTTGAGCTCGGGAGCGGTGTCGGCGCTCGTGCCCGGGTGGACAACGAAGAGAGGCCCGCGGCCGAAGCCGGCCGCGCGGAGACGCCGGCGCATGGCGTTCCGTGTCCGGGTGTCCGGCCGCAGGGCCGGCGGCGGGAACCGGCGGATGAACGCATCGAACCGGACATAGAAGAGATCATTGGTCGCCAGCAGGTACGCGAGCGAGAGGAAGATATCCTTCACGTGCCAGTAATGGTTGTAGTAGCCGCGCACGTCCAGCAGCGACCGGCGCCACGGCTCCAGCGTGAGGTGGTAACCCGCGAGCGTCCGCGCGCCCGAGCACGCCGCGAGCGCGAGCGAGTACTTGGAGAAGAACTCGAGATCGACCGCGAGATCCGGACTCGCGCGCCGGAGGCGCCGGACGGCCCGGAGGGTGTCGGCCACGAACGCGACCGCACGGTCCCGGCGGATCGTGACTGTCTCGTCGGCGAGCCCGAGCAATTCCACCACTTCGCGGTTCTCGGCGAACGTGACGACCGTGATGCGCGCGCCGGGATGCGTCGCGCGGAGGGCCCGGATCGCTGGGGCCGCGAGCAGGAGACTGCCAGAGCCCAGGAGCTTGATGACCGCGATCCGGCGCACCCGGTCCGGCCGGCCGCCCCGCAGGAACGCCGTGAGACGGCGCAGGACCGCGAGGAGGTAGCAGAGCGGAACGCCCGCATACCAGTCGACGGCCCGCATCGTCCGGACGTTCATCGGCCTGCCGCCGCGCGCAATGCGTCCGCCGTCAGCGCCGCCGTCCGGTCCCACGAGAACCGGCGGACCCGGCGCAGCCCCGCGGCCACCAGCCGGCGGCGGAGGGCCGGATGCGCGATCACGGCGTCGAGGGCGCGGG
Source organism: bacterium (assembly GCA_919901855.1). Classification (GTDB taxonomy): domain Bacteria; phylum Oederibacteriota; class CAKKQC01; order CAKKQC01; family CAKKQC01; genus CAKKQC01. The sequence continues at coordinate 21,761 of CAKKQC010000042.1, forward strand.
CCATCCCGGCCGAGTCCCCCGGGGCGACCGTGAGCGCGGCGTTCCCGACGACCTCGGGGAGGGAAGCGGCGTTGGAGGCGACCACGGGCGCGCCACAGGCGAAGGCCTCGAGCGGCGGCAGGCCGAAGCCCTCGGAGAAGGACGGACACGCGAAGACCGCCGCCCCCGCGTACCAATACCGAAGGTCATCTCGCCGGATCTTCCCCGGGAACCGGACACGCGCCCCCACGCCGAGCCGCGTCGCCAGCTCACGGAGGGCGGCCGCGTAGCCCGGCGACCCCTGGCCGGCCAGCACCAGCGTCACTCGCCTGTCGCGCATGGCCGCGAAGGCCCGGATCAGTCCTTCGGGGTTCTTGTGCGGCTTGAGGTTGCTGACGAACAAGACATATGGGGCGCGCAGGCCATGCGACCGGCGGAACGCGTCGAGCCGCCTCCCGCTGCGCACCGGTCCGAGATCCTCGCCGACCGCCTCCGGAGTCACCCGGATCCTGGCGGTGGGCACCCCGAGCATGTGGACCAGGTCGCGGCGCGTGCTCTCCGAGGGCGTCAGCACGATCCGGGCCCGGGCGCAGGCCAGCCTGATCTGGGTGCGGGCATATAGATATGAGAGCCACCGCGGCCGCGGGAGCTGGCCCCGGAACCGGAGATGGATGAGGTCGTGGACGGTGACGACGAGGCGAGCCGGCGACAACAGGGGCGCGTTGTAGTGGGGCGACCAGAAGACGTCGAGGTCCCGGCTCGCGGCCGCGAGCGGCAGGTCGATCTGCTCGGCGAGCGAGTACACGCGCGCGGCGACGGGGACGGTCTCGCAGCCCGGCACCCGGCCGCCGAACGCGACGAACTCCGCGCCGGGCAGGTGGCGCGGGAGCCGGCGGAGCACCTCGGCCAGGTACACGCCGATCCCGGTCTTCCCGAGCATCCGCACATCCACCCCGACCCGGAGGGCGGACATCGGGCGGCTAGTACGCTTCCTGATGATGGAAGACTTCCAGGCCGGTGCGGAAGATGATCCGGATGTCCAGCCAGAGCGACCAATTCTCGACGTAGTAGAGGTCGTACTTGGTCCGCTCCTCGACCGGCGTGTCGCCGCGCAGGCCGTTGGCCTGCGACCAGCCCGTGATCCCGGGGAACACGGCGTGCCGCTCCCCGTACCGGGGCACGCGTCTGGCGAATTCCTTCACGAAGTGCGGACGCTCGGGCCGCGGCCCCACGAGGCTCATCTCCCCGGTGACGACGTTAAGGAGCTGGGGCAGTTCGTCGAGACTCGTCCGCCGCAGGAACGCGCCCGTGCGGGTGCGGCGCGGATCGCCCGCCTTCGCCCACACGGGACCCGTGTGTCGCTCGGCGTCCGCGCGCATGGACCGGAACTTGAGCATCGGGAACGGCATCCCGCCCCGGCCGACGCGCTCCTGCCGGTAGAGGACGGGGCCGGGCGAGTCCAGCTTGACCGCCAGGGCGATCAGGCCCAGGAGCGGCGAGAGCACGACCAGCGCGGGAACCGTGATCGCGAGGTCGAGCGCGCGCTTGAGGAGCCGGTTCCCCCGGGACGCGAGGGGCGAGGGTGTCACGGACATGATCGGCATCCCGAACAGCTCCTCGAGCTGGAGCCGGGTCGTCAGGAACCCGAATACATCAGCGAGCATCCGGCACTCGACGCCGGCCCGCTGGCACCTCGCCGCCCACCCCATGACCGCCGCACGCGAAACCGAGGGCCGCGGCGCTAGCAGGACCTCGTCCACGCGCGTGCGCATGACGATCTCCTCGAGGCGATCCGCGGACCCGAGATGGGGCGACAGCCCGGCCCGCCGGGGTCCGATGAACCCGGCGAGCCGGAACCCGTAGCCCGGATGGCGCGCCAGGCTGGCGGCCACGGCCTTCGCCTCGTCGCCGTCGCCCAGGATCGCGAGCCGCACGACACCGACCCCTCTACGCCGCAGCGCCACCTGGGCGCGCGTGAGCAGGCCCCGAGCCACGCGGAGCAGGACGATGTTCTGGACGCCCATGAGCGCGAGGATCAGCCGGGAGTACGAGAACCCGCGGTACACGAACCCGAGCGCGAATACGAGGCCCGTGGCCACCACCGCCGAGGCGATGAGGGCGCCCGTCCCGCCGCGCCCGACGACGAACGACTGCCGGCGGTAGAGCCCCGCGTAGTTCATGACCAGGAGCCACGCGATCACGGCGTATGGCAACTTCGCGGCATAGGGCCCGATCGGCGGAGCGGGCGGCACGAAGGCCAGCCAGCCCGAATCGAACCGGATCCACCACGCGAGGGGCAGCGAACCGCCGAGCACGGCGAGGTCGGCCAGGAGCGTGAGCCCCAGGAAGATCCGGTGGAGCTGGTAGCTCCTCATGCCGCCGCCTTTCCCAGATCTGCCTGGTGGCGGGCGGCGAGCAGGGCCGCCACCTCGGCCTCAAACTCCCCCCGGAACCGCTCGTTCGAGAACCCCAGCGCGTGCTCGCGCATCGTGGCGGGGTCGAACCGGGCCGCCTCGCAGGCCTCGACCGCGTGCCGCAGGCACGCCACCGTCTGCTCGGGGAAGAGCACGCCGGTTATCCCCTCGCGGACGGTCTCGAGCGCCCCGCCCCCCATGTACGCGATCGTGGGCGTTCCGCACGCGGCGGCCTCGACCGGCGTGATCCCGAAATCCTCCTCGCCCGGGAACACGAGCGACCGGGCCGCGCGGTAGTGGTCGCGCACCTCGGCGTCGCTCCGCCAGCCGAGGAACTTCACGGTCGGCCCCGCGAGCCGCTCCAAGCGGCCGCGTTCGGGTCCCTCCCCGATCACGACCAGCGGCTTGCCGCACTCGGTGAAGGCCGTCACCGCGAGGTCCACGCGCTTGTACGGCACGAGCGCGGAAACGACGAGGTGAAAGTCCCCCCTTGCCCCGCCCGGCGTGTAGTAGTCCGTGTCCGCCGGCGGGTAGATGACGCCGGCCTCGCGGCGGTAGTGCCGGTTGATGCGTTTCGCGACGAAGTGCGAGATGCCCACGAACCGCCCCACCCGCTGGGCCGCGCTCACGTCCCACGTCCGCAGGCGGGTCATCCACCAGCCGATCATGGACCTGACGGGCCACGAGTACCGCTCCGGGGGGAAGTAGCTGTGGAAATGGTCCCACGCGTACCGCATCGGGGTCAGGCAGTAGCACAGGTGCAGGGCGTTGGCCGGCGCCATCGCCCCGAGCGCGACGCAGTGGCTGCAACTGATCACGAGATCGTAGCCGGCGAGGTCGAATGACTCGATCGCGGCCGGGAACAGCGGCAGGTACCACCGGTACCAGCGCCGCGACCCCGGGAGCCGCTGGACGAACGAGACCTTGACCTGGTGCTTGCGGATCGTCCCCGAGATCTTCGCCGGCTCGCAGAGGAGCGTGTGGATGTCGGCCTGGGGGTAAAGGAGGCAGAGCTGTTCGAGGACCTTCTCCCCTCCCCGCATTCCGTTGAGCCAGTCGTGGACGAGCGCGACACGCATTGGAGTTCCATCATACGATGGCGGCAAAGGCGGAAGCTTCTCGGGGCGGGACCGATTTCTAAAGCAGGAGCAGGCCCGCCAGCAGGAGCCCAGGCCCGAGGATGCCGCCCGCGAGGCACCCCGCCCGGAACCAGCGCCGGCCGCGCTCCGGGAAGCCCGCGAAGGACTTCGCGCCGCTCACGCGCCAGATCGCGATCTCGTCCCGGTAGACGCGCGAGAGCGCGGACGCGACGGATGCGGGGGGACGCCAGTCCCGGGCGCTGAGCAGGTACCTGACGCCGAGGCCCCGCAAGGTCGCGAGCCGCCGCGCGTCCATCGCGTCGAGCGTGATGAACATGGAGAGGCGCGGCGGCTTCGGCGCCGACAGCCCGTCGAAGAGGATCCGGTACTGGTCGCGGTCGATGAGCGTGTCCTCGAGCCGGACATCGGGCAGGCGAAACGCGGCGGCCATGTTGGGCATCAGAACATTCCCGACGCCGCAGATCCGCCAGCCGGGCTCGCGGGCAAGCCGGGCCTGGAGCCAACCGATGTAGGGGGCCGGCCGCAGGGGATCGTGGGGCGCCGGGAAGGGGCCGGGCCGCAGGGCGACCAGCTCCGCGCACACGGCGAGCGCCAGCAGCCCGGCCATCCCAAGACGCCGCCCCGCGAGCCGACCCGCGCCGTAGCCGGCCAGGAGGGCGACACCCAGGAAGAGCGGCGCCGCGTACTTCGCCCACCAGACGAGGCCCAGCAGGGGCAGCCGGCCAACGAGCCCGGCCACCGGCGCCACGAAGATCACGGCGAGCTCGGCCGCGGCAGCGACCCCGAGGAGCCGGAACGCGGGCGCCGCGCGGTCCGGCCGGGCCCAGGCGAGCCAGCCGCCGGCGAGCGCGAGTAGGCCGACAGCGCCACCCATGTAATAGAAAGGAGGCGCGCCCGCGACGGCCGCCCACGGACCCGGCAGGCACGAGAGCGAGGCGAGCGGCAGGACCGCGGCTCCCGCCCGCAGGCTTCCCTCCCCGTGCAGGTGGTGCGCCCGGGACAGGAGTTCCGCGAACGGGAGCCAGTGCGGGAGTGCGCCCGCGGCTCCGCACGCGACCGCCCAGCCCGCGCGCAGTCGGGCCCCGCGGCCTCGTCCCCGCACGAGCACCCACGCCGCCGCGAGAATGAGGTCCGCGACCAGGGCCTGCTGGCTCCCGCCCAGGCACATGACCCAGCTCGCCAGCCCCGCGAGCGCGAAGGCGGCGTGCGACCGCCGTCGCAGGAGCATCTCGAGCGCGAGCAGTAGGCCGGGCAGGACGGCATCGACGTCGAGATGAAATAGGTTGAGCCCCAGCACGACGTACCCGCCCAGCATGTAGGCCGCGCCGGCCGTAACCGCGGGCAGCCAAGCCAGCCCGAGTGCGAGGGCGAGCGAGAACGTGAGGCCGCCCGCCAGGAGGAGCCGGCCGAGGTAGTACGCGTTCCAGACCGCGGGGGTCGGCGAGACGTAGAGCGGGCCCCGAAGCGGGGCGCAGGCAAACGCCTCCCCGTTCGCCCAGAACGGGACGCCTCCCCCGTTGTACGGATTCCAGAAGGGCACTTCGCCCCGCCGCCAGCTCTCCGAGGCGAGCTTCATATAGGGAACGTACTTGATCGCCGAGGCCGCAGGGTCGAACACCGCCGGAGCCGGCCGCGGCCCCGTATATCCGTAGGGGCCGTCGGGCATCACGCCCGCGTCGAGGGCGAGCAGGGTCTGGCGTCCGGCCACGACCGGCGTGTAGGCGGCCGCGAGCAGGGCCCCCAACGCGAGCCAGCCCGCGACCAAGGGATGGCGGTGCAGGACCATCACCGAGCGCGCCCCCGCACGATGGTCGCCATCCACGCCCCGCCCTCGCACGCGAGCAGGAAGACGAGCGGCTGGTACGGCAGCCCGTACCGCGGCACCGGCATCTCCGCCGCGGCGTGTCCGAGCAGCCCGAGGACCAGCAACAGCACGACGCCGCGTCCCCACCCGGCCGGAAGCCCCCGCGACCGGTCCCGCCACAGGACGACGGCACCCGCCATCACGAGCAGGAGGAGCGGCCACCGGAGGATCCCCATCGCGCCGCGCCAGGCCTCCGTCCAGCCCGCCAGCGCCCGCCGCGGCCAGCCGTCGTCGAAGACGGGGTGGAGATCGGTCAGGATCCACTCCACCGCCTCCGCATCCGGGACGAACGGCCGGAGGTCCGCGACCGCTTCCGTGAGACTGCCGGGCACCCCGAGCGCGTGCTCGGCCTCGAGGTAGGGGCCCGCTCCCACAGACGCGCGTGGGGTCCAGACCGCGATCCCGGCCATGCCGGCCAGCGTCCCGACCGCGTACCGCCCCGGGTGGCGTGCGAGCGCGCCCAGCGCGACACGTCCCAGGCGCCGGTCCGCGTCCGCCTCGGACCACCCCTTCCGGCGCAGGGCCTCGGTGTAGTTCCAGAGATAGGTCGCCGGAGCCTCGACGGGGAATCCGGCCTCGCGGTTGAGGTCCGCGAGCGCGGGATCTCCGGGGGCGAGCGCGTGCCCCTCGGACACGACGCGGCTGAAGAGGTGCCGGCCGATCGAGTTCACGAGCGCGAACTCCCCCGTGCCGGCCCGGTTGAACGCGACCCAGGGCAGGAGGGCGGCCGCGAACCCGGCGAGGAGCGAGGCGCCGCGCCACCAGGATCCACGCCGAGGCGCGGCGCCCCCCCACCACAGCCCCGGCAGGAGCCAGAGCGCCCCCGCGGGACGAACGGCGGTCAGACAGCCGACGAGCAGCCCCACGACAGCGGCCCGGTCCGGCGCGGGACGCTCCCACAGCCTCCACAACGCGACGGCGGCGCCCGCGACCAGCGCGGCAGCCAGGACCTCGCTCATGACGTAATGCGCGAACACGGCGCTCTCGGGCGCGACCGCGACCAGCATCGCGGCCGCGGTGACGGCGGGGCGCATTCGCAGCCGCCACGCGAGCGCGAGCATCGCCGCCACCGGCACCAGGCGCAACATGTGCTGGACAAGCAGGAGAGCCGGACCGACCGGCAGGGGCACCGACCCCACGACGAGGGCGAGGAAACCCGCGTACCCGGGCGCCTGGACCAGCCCGGGGCTTGGCGCCTCGCCGAGCATCCAGCGCATCATGCGCCAGTACACGATCGAGTCGCCCTGCCGGGGCAGGGCCGGGAACGCGACCAGGGAGATCGCGGCCAGCGCGAGCGCCACGATCCCGATGCCCGCGAGCGCGGATCGCCCGACCGGCGCGACCGGGGAGCGGCCCAGCCGCCCGCGAGCAGCTAGATCCGGCCGGCGGAGGGGCATAGCGTCCGGACCGGACACGCGGCGCATTCGGGATTCCGGGCGAAACACGTCCGGCGGCCGTGGTGCGTGAGGAGGTGGGCGAAGACGATCCAGTCCCGCTTCGGGACCAGCGCCATGAGGTCCTGCTCGATCTTCACGGGATCCGCCGCCTTCGTGAGCCCGAGCCGGTTCGCGATCCGGATGACATGGGTATCCACGACCAGCCCAGCGGTGATCCCGAAAGCGGTCCCGAGCACGACGTTCGCGGTCTTGCGACCGACGCCGGGCAGGGCCACGAGATCTTCCATATTGAAGGGCACCCGCCCCCCATGGCGGTCCACGAGCGTCCGCGCACAGCCCAGCAGGGACCGCGTCTTCGACCGGAAGAAGCCCGTGCTCCGGATCAGGCCCTCGAGCCGGGCGGGCGCCGCCCGTGCGAGGTCCCGAGCGGTCGGAAACGCGCGGAACAACGCGGGCGTCACGAGGTTCACCCGCTGGTCCGTGCACTGGGCCGAGAGGATGGTCGCGACGAGGAGCTGATACGCGTTACGGTGGTCGAGCGCGCACCGGGCGTCGGGAATCGCCCGCTTCAGGGCGGCGGTGATGGCGGCGGTGCGGGCGCGCGTGGGGCTGGTGACGGCCACGCGGCTATTATCGCCGACGACGGGAGGCGCCGGGGCGGGGAGCCGCGATCCATCCCACCCCGAGCAGGATGCCGAGCCCCATCCCGAAGATGCGCACGCCGAGCTTGACCGGCAGCGGATCGTACCGGAAGTCCACGCGCGAGGCGCCGGGTGGCACCGCCACCGCGCGGAAGGCGCAGTTGGCGGGCAGGACCCGGAGCCGCACCCCGCCCGCGAACGCCTTCCAGCCGGGCTCGTAGGTGTCCGCGACCACGAGGACCCGCGGGCCCCCGCCCGGCACCGCCACCGAAAGGCAATCGCCTCCCTCCCACAGGATCCGCGCGGTCCCTGCCACGGACCGGATCCGGAACCCGATCCAGTCCGGCGGCCCCTCCACGACCGCGACGCGGCGGTTTGCCGGGTCGCCCGAAACCTCCCAGAGCGCGGCCTCCGGCGACCGCGCCGGCACGGCGCGCGCCGCCGTCCAGGCCCGCGGGCCCGCCCGCGTGTTCTCGTAGACGGCGAGGTCGAGCCGCGCGCGGAGCACCCAGCCGGGCGGCGGATCGCGGAGGGGGCCGGGAGCGACGATCCAGCGAACCGCGGCGGCCGAGAGCGCCGCCGGTCCCGTGCGCGCGAGCGGGCGGTCGGAACCGGTGAAGACCGCGTCATTCGAGGTCGGCGCGGGGCCCGTGACGAGCCCGCGCACCCACCAGTAGGCGCGGCGGGGGTAAAGGCCGTAGTACGTGCGGGCGTCGGCGACGCCGGCGGCGGCCAGCAACTGTGGCATCGGCGTGCGGCCGATCGCCCATGCGCGCTCCTCCCGCGGGTCCGCGTGCTTGAGCAGCCACGCGACCGCGGGACCGGGAGCCGCGGGATCGAACGGCACCGGCCGCGCGCGCGGCATCAGCCAGACCAGCTCCAGCAGGACGCACGCGGGCGCGACGAGCCGCAGGGGCCCGCGGCCGCCGATCGCGGCGACGCCGAATCCCGCGAGCGTCGCCGCGCACAGCGCCGTGACGCCCTGGTACTTCGACCACCAGATGAGGCTTAGCACCGGCAGGTGGCGGGCCCACGAAACCGGCGGGACACCGTAGGCCGCCGCGAGCAACCCCAGGGGCGCGAGCACGAGCACGACCCCGGCCGGGTGGCGCCACGCGGCGCGCGCGCCGAGGACGGCGAGGGCGAGGACCGCGATCCCGAGCCAGGCGAGAAAGTGCACGGGCATCTCCCCGAGCCAGGGCTCGCCGAACCGGCCGAGCACCCACGGCGCGACCAGGCTCACCGTCCCCGCCAGCGGCTCGGAGACGGTCCCCTGGCCCCCGTGGACCTGCTGCATCCGCGGCCAGGCGCTCACGAAGGGGACCAGGAACGGAGCCGCGAGCCAGCACGCGACGGCGCCGGCGAGACCCGCGAGCGCGACGCGGGACCACGAACGCGCCGGGCGTCCCGGTCGCAACGCTCGCCGGGCGCCTGCGATGACGAGCACCGCCGCGAACCCGCCCGACAGGATCGCGGGCTGGGGGTTGCCGACGAGCAGGATCGCTCCGCCCGCCGCCGCGAGCCCTACCCAGGCGCCACGAGACGGGGCGCTAACGAACCGCCAGGCGGCCCAGCCAAAAGCCGGCAGCCAGATGTCGGCGTCGAGGAACGCCTGGTTCAGGTTGCGGATCACGTGACCCGAGAGCATCCAGGCCGCGGCCACCGTGAACGCGGCGAGCGGCGGCAGGCCGAGCGACGCCGCCCACCCCCACGCGAAAGCCGCCGTCAGCCACAGCCGCGCAAGGATGAAGAGATCCCAGCGCCGCGCCGTCGGATCCACGACGGCCGTCCACCACCGCAGCGGCGACGTGGCCGCGCCGATCGTGGGCGCGACGAGGGCCTCGCCCATCCCCGTTCGCGGCGTCCAAAGCGGCGGCCCGCCCCGAGCCCAAGCCTCCCGGACGAGCCGCGCCCACGGGTAGCACTGCCAGACCGAGTCCTGGGGGTCGATCAGGAACGGCGCCGTCGCCGCCGGCGGCGGCGCCAGCGTCCCAGGCAGGACGGCGAAGAACGTCTGCCGCCCGGCGAGCACGGGCCAGAATACGGCGGTCAGCAGGATGGCGGGAACGATGACCGCCGCGAAGCGGAATCCCCTCACAACCGCTTCAGCTCCTCCGACGCCTCGTAGAGGCGGCGGCGTTCCGCCTCGGTCAACCCCGCCATCCCGTGCTTCGAGATCTTGTCGAGGAGGCCGTCGACTTCCGCCTGCAGCGCGTCGTGCGCGGCGCGGCCCTCGTGCACGAACCGGTACTGCTTCGCCAGCCGGCGGCGCCGCGATGCCTCACGCCAGCCCGCGACCCAGCCGGGCCCCCGGAGATAGACCCACCCGAACAGGAGCCCGGTCAGGTGCGCGACCTGGCCCAGTCCCCGGCCGGTCCCGCTCCCCATCAGCAACATCAATTCGATCCAGGCGAATATCGCCACGAGCCAGCGCGCCTGCAGGGTCACGGGCAGGACGAACATGACGAGAAGCGTGACGGGCCGGTACGGGAACAGCAGGGCGTAGGCCATGAGGACGCCGAAGATCCCCCCCGACGCCCCGATCAGGATCGTATGCTGCCCCCACGCGACCGCGAGCGAGCATAAGCCCGCCCCGATCGCGCTCGTCGCATAGAGGCCCGCGAACGCCTGGGCGCCGAGCGCCATCTCGACGGATGTGCCGAACATGAAGAGCGCGAGGATGTTGAAGAGCAGGTGCCATATGCCGCCGTGCAGGAAGGCGTACGTGACCAGTTGCCAGACCGCGCCCTTAGCCACAAGCACGGGATCGAGGCCGAACCACGCCGTGAAGGGCACGAGCCGGTCCGCAAGCAGTTGCAGCGCATAGACCACCGCGTTCGTCACCAGCAACAGGCGGACGACCGGCGTCATCGGCGGCGGAATCCCGGGAACGTCACCTCCCCACGATGGCAAATCGGGCCACAGAGAACAACTCTGGCGGGACGGGCTTCCTTTCTGATAACGTAGGAACCGGAGCACATGCCGAAAGCGCCCGCGAAACCAGCGTCCGCCTCCTATCCCGCGAAGGTCGTCCCGCCGAGGGCCGGGGACCTCTCCGAGGTCTTCTCCGGTATTCAGGGCGAGGGGTCCTTCGTCGGCGAGCGCCAGCTCTTCATCCGGCTCGGGGGCTGCCCCTACCGTTGCCACTACTGCGACACGCCGAACGCCCTGATCCCGGACGAGTTCTGCCTGGTCGAGGATCCCCCCGCCAGCCGGAAGTTCCGGAAGGTCCGGAACCCCGTGGCGCCGGACGCCCTGCGCTCGATCGCGGCGGGGTTCCTGGGGGCCAGCGGCCTGCACCGGGCCATCACGATCACGGGGGGCGAGCCCCTGTGGCAGGCCCCGTACCTCAAGGACGCGCTCCCCCTGCTCAAGGGGTTCGGCAAGAAGATCTATCTCGAGACCGCCGGCACGCTCGTCGAGGAACTGAAGTCCATCCTCGAGTTCGTGGACGTGGTCGCCATGGACGTGAAGCCGCCGTCGGCTACGGGCATGAAGCCCATGTGGTCCGCGCACCGCGAGTTCCTGCGCGTCGCGCTCGTGAAGGAAGTCATCGTCAAGATCGTCGTCACCCGCACGACGCGCCAGCACGAGCTCGAGCTCGTCCGCGACCTCGTTGCGGAAGTGGACCGTACCGTACCCGTCATCATCCAGCCGGTTACGCCGGCGTGGAAGATCAAGGTGGCTCCCACGATCAGCCAACTCCTCGCTTGGCAGGAGATGTTCTCGGTGAAGCTCGAGCGGGTCCGTATCATCCCCCAGCTCCACCGCGTGCTCGGGGACTGGTGATGCCCCGCCCCGTTCGGTCGCTCGCCGCGCTCGCCATTTTCGCCGTCGCGATCGTGGCCGCCGCACTCGCCCGCGCCGCCAATATCGCTCTCGCACCTCCCGCTCCAACGGTCAACCAGGCTCCCCCGCAGGCCGGATGCGCGGCCCGGCCCACGGGCCCGTACGCCGTCCCGAAAAGCTTCACGAAGGATACCGTGACGGTCGAATGCAGCGACGGCTACCGGATGACGGGCGACCTCATCAGGCGCGTACGCTCGCGGGGTGCCATGCCCGGCGTCATCTACCTCCACGAGGACGGCAAGGATCGTCACATCTGGCACGCGCAGTCGGTCTTCACCGCCGCCCGCCAGATGATCTCGCTCGCGGTGGACCTGCGGGGCTACGGGGAAAACCCCGGCACCGTCGGCAATCCCGCGAAGACGGCCTCGGCATTTACCGATACGGAATACCGGCTCATGCTCGAGGATGTCCGGGACGCCGTGTCTTTCATGGCCATCAAGCCCGAGGTCGAAGGCGGCAAGCTGGGTATCGTCGGCGCCGACATGGGTGCGAACCTCGCCCTCCTCGCCGCGAGCGCGCCCTGGGGCGAGGCCATCCGGGTCGTCGTCGCGGTCTCGCCGTCCCTGGAATGGAAGGGCCTCTCCGTCCGGGACGCCATCGCCCGGATCCCGAAGTCGACTCACGTCTACCTCGCCGCCGCGAAGGACGATCCGGCGAGCTGGGAAGCCTGCCAGGTGATCATGGGGCTGCTAAAGGGACCGAAGGACTTCTTCCAGGCGGACACCGGGGGCCACGGCTCCCGGGTGTTCCAGGGACACTCCTTCCACCAGATTCCGACGTGGCTCTCGTCCAACCTCGTCGAGTCCAGGGCCCCGGGCGGGCCCCCGGGCTCCCCGCCGGTCCGCCGCCTCCCGGCGCCGGCCCGGCCCGCGCGCTGAACCGGCCCCCTCGATGAACCTCACCGTCGTCGGAGCGGGGTACGTCGGACTCGTGACCTCCGCGTGTTTCGCGGACCTGGGCCACCGGGTCACGTGCGTGGATATCGACCGGGCGAGGATCCGGCTCCTGAACCGGGGCAAGGTGCCGATCTTCGAGCCGGGGCTCGAGGAGCTACTCGCGCGGAACCGGCGCCAGAAGCGGCTCGTGTTCACGACTTCCCTCGGGCCGGCGGTGCGGGCCAGCCAGATCATCTTCATCGCCGTGGGCACGCCGCCGAAGCCGAACGGCGAAGCCGACCTCTCCCAGGTCGAGTCGGTGGCGCGCGACATCGGCCGCCACCTGAACGGCGACAAGGTCATCGTCAACAAGAGCACGGTCCCGGTCGGCATGGGCGATGTCGTCGCCTCGATCATCCGGAACTGCCGCGGCGGCCGCCACCGGTTCGCGGTCGCCTCCAACCCGGAGTTCCTGCGCGAGGGAAGCGCCGTGTGGGACTTCATGAATCCCGACCGGATTGTCATCGGAGCCGGCGACGCGAAGACGGCCGACACGGTCGCCCAGCTCTTCCGGCCGATCAACGCCCCGCGGCTCGTCACGGACATCCGAAGCGCGGAGATGATCAAGGTGGCCTCCAACGCCTTCCTCGCGACCAAGATCTCGTTCATCAACGAGATAGCCGCCCTCTGCGACCGGGTCGGCGCCGACGTCGGCGAGGTGTCGAAAGGCGTGGGTATGGACAAGCGCATCGGCGGCGCCTTCCTGAGCGCGGGTGCCGGATACGGCGGCTCGTGCTTCCCCAAGGATACGCTCGCGCTCATCGCCGTCATGGAACGGGAAGGCCTGGCGCCGCGGATCCTGAAGGCCACCACCCAGGTCAACACCGACCAGCGCCGGCGCATCCTCGAAAAGCTCAAGGCCGCGGCCGGACCGCTCGAGGGCCGGACGGTCGCCGTCTGGGGCCTCGCCTTCAAGGCCAATACCGACGACATGCGGGAGGCGGTTTCCGTCGACATCATTCGGGCGCTCCGGGAGATGGGCGCGCGCGTGAAGGCCTACGACCCCGCGGCGATGCCGAAGGCCCGGGCCCTCCTCCCCGGGATCACGTTCGCCAAGGACCCCTACGACGCGGTCCGGGACGCGGACGCCCTCCTGATCCTGACCGAATGGAACCAGTTCAAGGAGGCGGATCTCAAGCGGGTCAAGGCCCTCCTGCGCCGGCCCGTCATCGTGGACGGCCGGAACCTCTGCGACCTCGAGGCGGTGCGCGCCCTCGGGTTCACCTACCGCGGGGTCGGCCGGGGGGCGCGCGCGTGAAGGGCGTCATTCTGGCGGGCGGCCTGGGTACCCGGCTCCATCCGCTCACGCGAATCACGAACAAGCACCTGCTCCCCGTCTACGACAAGCCCATGATCTACTACCCGCTCCAGACGCTCGTCAACGCCGGGATCCGCGACGTCATGATCGTGACGGGCGGACAGTACGCGGGGGAATTCCTCCGCCTCGTCCGGGACGGGCGCGAGTTCGGCCTGCGCGCGGTCGAGTACGCCTACCAGGAAGGCGAGGGCGGCATCGCGGACGCGCTGCGGCTGGCCGAGCGGTTCGTGGGGCGCGACCGGCTCGCGGTCGTCCTCGGGGACAACATCGTGGGTGGCACGATCCGCGCTTCGGTCGAGGCCTTCCAGACCCAGCGGCGGGGGGCCAGGATACTGCTGAAGGCCGTGGATGACCCCCAGCACTACGGCTGTCCCGACATCCGGAAGGGGAAGATCACGGCCATCCAGGAAAAGCCGAAGAAGCCCCGGAGCCCCTATGCCGTGACCGGAATCTACCTGTACGATAGCAGTGTGTTCAGTGTGGTCCGCCACCTCCGCCCCTCGGCGCGCGGCGAGCTCGAGATCACGGACGTGAACAATCATTACGTCCGCAAGGGATGGATGGCCTACGACGTCCTCGACGGCTGGTGGGGCGACGCGGGCGAGTCCATCGAGGCCTACCTCCGTGTGCAACGCATGGTCGCCGAGTACGGCGCCAACAAGGTGGCCTGATGTCGCCGAAGGGGCTGATCCAGGGCGTTGTGGTGAAACCCCTCCGCGTGATGGCCGACGAGCGCGGGCGCCTGATGGAGATTCTGCGCCGGGACGACCCATTCTTCCGCACGTTCGGGCAGGTGTACCTGACCTGCTGCTACCCCGGCGTCGTCAAGGCGTGGCACCTGCACAGGAAGCAGACGGACCACTTCTGCGTCGTCAGAGGCATGGCCAAGGTCGTCCTATACGACGGGCGCAAGGGATCTCCCACGCGGAGGGCGATCAACGAGTTCTTCATCGGGGAGCTCAACCCCCAGCTCGTCGTCATCCCCCGGCTCGTCATGCACGGGTTCAAGGCGATCGGAACCGGGGAGGTCTACCTTCTCAACGTTCCGAGCGAGCTGTACAACCACCGCGAGCCCGACGAGCACCGCCTCCCGGCCCACACGAAGAAGATCCCGTACGACTGGACCCGCAGGGACGGATGAGGATCCTCGTCGGCGGGGGCGCCGGGTTCATCGGCTCCCACTTCGCCGAAGCCGCCGCCAAGGCATGGCCGCGGGCGCGCGTGACCGTGCTCGACAACCTCTCCTTCGCGGGCGTCCGCGCCAACCTCGACGGACTGAAGTCCAGTCCGCGGTTCCAGTTCGTCAAGGGCGACATCTGCGACCGGCGGCTCGTCGACCGGCTCATGCGGGATACTGATCTCGTCGTCAACTTCGCGGCCGAGACGCACGTGGACCGCTCCCTGCTGTCCGCCGGCGTCTTCCTGCGCACGGGCGTCCAGGGTACTCACACGCTCGTGGACGCGGCCCGGGCCTCCGGACGGCCGAAGAAGCTGGTGCTGATGTCAACCGACGAAGTCTATGGTCCGGTGCTCGCGGGTGCGGCAGACGAGGACGCACCTATACGCCCCACCAGCCCGTACGCGGCGGCGAAAGCGGCCGGCGACCTCGTCGCCCTTTCCTACGCGCGCTCGTTCGGCTGCCCTATCGTGATCCCCCGCGCGTGCAACATCTACGGGCCCCGGCAGTTCCCGGAGAAGGCGATCCCGGTTTTCACCACCCAGGCGCTTCTCGACCGCCCCCTGCCGGTCTACGGCGACGGGGCACAGGAACGCGAATGGCTGCACGTGGAAGACGCCGTGCGCGCGCTCGTGCTTCTGTGCCGGCGCGGCGAGCCCGGGCGCGTCTACAACGTCGGCAGCGGCGTATGGCGCCGGAACCTCGCCGTCGTCCGGCGGATCCTCAGGCGGCTGGGCAAGCCCGAGAGTCTCATCCGCCACGTCGCGGACCGGCCCGGGCACGATCGCCGGTACGCGATCCGCGGGCGCGCGATCCGCTCTCTGGGCTGGCGCGCGCGAGTGCAGTTCGAGGACGGTCTCGACCGGACCGTGGACTGGTACCGCGCGCACCCGGCCTGGTGGCGGCCCCTGCGGGCCCGTTCGTCCGGATACCTCCGGGCGCAGTACTCGGCCCGGCTGAAGGCAAGGGGGACGGCATGGCGGTGACGCGGTCGATCCTCGTGCTCGGCGCCGGTGGCGCGCTGGGCCGGTCCCTGCTCCAGGTGGCGGACACGCATCCGGACCTGCGATGCGTCGGGGCGTCGCGCGCGGAGGCGGACGTCACCAACCGCAACGCGGTGGACAACGCGATCCGCAAGTACAGCGCCCAGATCGTGATCAACTGCGCCGCCATGACGGACGTGGACGGGTGCGAGCGGGACCCCATGCTCGCCTCGGCCGTGAACGCCGAGGGCGCCCGGACCGTGGCCGAAGCTTGCGCCCACGCCAACGTCCTCCTCGTCCATGCCTCGACGGACTTCGTCTTCGACGGCAACACCGACCGGCCGTACCGGGAGGGCGACGCGCCCCACCCGCTCGGAGTCTACGGGGCCACCAAGCTCGAAGGCGAGCACGCGATCGAGCGGGTGCGGGGCAAGTCCCTGATCGTGCGGACGGCCTGGACCTTCGGCCCGGGCCGGGCCAACTTCGTGACTAAGGTGCTCGACCGGGCCCGCGCGGAGGGGAAGCTCGACATGATCCGCACCCAGACCGGCTCCCCGACGTGGACAAACGATCTGGCGGTCGGCATCCTCGCCCTGATCTTCTCCGGCGCCCACGGCCTCTACCATGTCGTGAACTCGGGGACCGCGACCCGGGTCGAACTGGCCGAGGCCGTGCTCGAGCTCTCGGGCCTCACGGGCGTGACCGTGAACCCCGTGGACGGCGCTCCATCCGCGTGGATCGCGAAGCGCCCCAGTTGGAGCGTGCTCGACGCCTCGCAGTTCACGGCGAAGACGGGCCTCACCCTCGTCCCGTGGCGCGAAGCCCTTGCCGCGTACCTCAAGGGCCTGCCCGCCTGATGGCCCGCCCGGCCCCTGTGCTCACCGTGATCGTGCCCGCCTTCAACGAGGCGGCCCGGCTCGAGGCATGCGTGGCCGGGCTAACGCGGTATCTCCGGACCAATAGGGCAAGCTGGGAACTCCTCGTCGTGGACGACGGATCCACCGACGGGACGACGGCCCTCCTCGACCGGCTCGCCCGGACCACGTCCGGCCTGGTTGCGATCCATCGCCCCCGGAACGGGGGGAAAGGCGCCGCGATCCGGGACGGCCTGCGTCGCGCTCGCGGCCGGGCAGTGATCTTCACCGATGTCGACCTCTCGACGCCGCCCTCGCAGATCCCGGTGGCCCTTCGCCACCTCGCGGCGGGCCATGACCTCGTAATCGGATCGCGGGTCCTGCCGGGAGCCCGCCTCCCCGTGCCCCAGCCGCTCCTCCGGCGGCTCGCGGGCCGGCTCTTCAACTGGGCCGTCCAGGTCCTAGTCGGCCTGCCCTACGCGGACACGCAGTGCGGGTTCAAGGGAATGACCGCCGCGACCGCAAAGCGGCTGGCCCGGGAGAGCCACATCGACGGATTCGAGTTCGACGTCGAGTGGCTGCTTATCGCGAAACGCGCCGGGCTCAAGGTCCTGGAATTCCCTATAACGTGGTCCGACCGGGCCCACACGACCGTGCGGCTGGCGAAGCACTCGCTCGCCATGTTCGCCGCCCTGTTCCGTCTCCAACGCCGGTTCCACGGCTGCATCGCGTACCACCCCGTCCGTGCGATGCCCTGGATCATCGTCTCCGTCATCGGCGCCGTCGCCGTCCAGATGGTGCTGAAGACAGGCGCCCTTCAGCTCGGCCACCTGGCGCTCACCCCCGAGACGCTCATCGCCATCGCGGGTAACCGGTACCTGTGGGCCTCGATCCTGCTCGGCGTGTTCAGCGGCGCGACCTGGCTGATCTCGCTCTCGAAGGTGGACCTCTCGTTCGCCTTCCCCATGCTCAGCCTCGGCTACGTCCTCGTCACGGGCCTCTCGTTCCTCCGGTTCGGCGAGGCGCTCTCGTGGAACCGGTCCCTCGGCGTCCTGCTCGTCGTGGCGGGAAACCTGCTCATCGCCTCGAGCGGCAAACCCGCCAAGGAGCGGAAGCCATGAGCGGGGGCCCATCCATGGTCGGCACGATCATGCTGATCCTGCTGTGCCAGGTCATGTCCATCGTCGCCCAGCTCGCGCTCAAGCTCGGCATGCGCAACCCCGCCGAGTTCCGGACGTCCCGTTTCGCCCCCTTGAGGATCGTCCTGCGGCCGTGGCTCTGGACCGGGTGCGGGCTCTACCTCGTCGGGATGGTCCTCTGGTTCAAGGTCCTCTCGCAGGCGGATCTCTCGTTCGCCTATCCCTTCGGCGCGCTCGCCTTCGTCGGGGTCGTCCTCTCCTCGCAGGTGCTCCTGCACGAGCGGGTCTCGGCCCGCCGCTGGGCGGGTGTATTCGTCATCCTCCTCGGGCTCGCCTTCGTGATCTCGAGCGGCTCCTCCACCGCGCACTGAGGGGGACGTACGTGAAATTGTGAAATTCCCCCCCTCGCGGCCGACCACCTGAGGGGGAATTTCACAATTTCACGTACGTCCCCTAGAGAACAAACCCACGATCTGATAGACTTTTTCAAGCAGGAGGAGCACCATCTACGACCGATTCGCAGAACGCGCCCGGAAAGCCATCGCCTATGCCCGCGAGGAGGCGATCCGGCTTGACCACGACTACATCGGGACCGAGCACATCCTCCTGGGCATCATCCGGGAGGGCAACGGGGTAGCGGTCGCCGTGCTCGAGAACCTCAACGTCGACCTGGCCAAGCTCCGGCACGAGGTCGAGAAGCTCGTAGCCACGACCGGCGGAACCCTTACCCTGGGCAAGGTCGAGTTCTCGATGACGGCCAAGAAGGTGCTCGAGCTGGCGCAGGAAGAGGCCCAGAACTTCGGGCACAACTACATCGACACCGAGCACATCCTCCTGGGGCTGATCCGGGAGGGCGAGGGCATCGCCGCCCGGGTCCTGAACAGCTTCGGCGTGACCCTGACGCGCGCCCGCGAGGTCACGATCGGCCTGCTCGGCGGCACTGTCCAACACCTCGGCGCCGGCCAGGGCCCCAAGGCCAAGACGACGGCGCTCGACACGTTCGGGCGCGACCTCACCCACCTGGCGCGGGACGGGAAGCTCGACCCCGTCATCGGCCGGGAGGACGAGATCGAGCGCGTGATCCAGGTCCTGTCCCGCCGCACGAAGAACAACCCCGTCCTCATCGGGGAGGCCGGCGTGGGCAAGACCGCGATCGTCGAGGGGCTCGCCCAGAACATCGTGGCCGGGAGCGTCCCCGAGCCCCTGCTCAACAAGCGGGTGGTGACCCTGGACCTCGGCGCGATCGTGGCGGGCACCAAGTACCGGGGCGAGTTCGAGGAGCGGCTGAAGGCCATCATGAACGAGATCCGGCACGCCTCCAGCCAGATCATCCTCTTCATCGACGAGCTCCATACCCTCGTCGGCGCCGGAGCGGCCGAAGGCGCGATCGACGCCTCGAACATGCTCAAGCCCGCGCTTTCGCGCGGCGAGCTCCAGTGCATCGGCGCGACGACCCTCGAGGAGTACCGGAAATACATCGAGAAGGACGGCGCGATCGAGCGGCGGTTCCAGCCCATCACCGTCGACCCGCCGAGCGTCGAGGAGACCGTGAGCATCCTCAAGGGGCTCCAGAGCCGGTACGAGAAGCACCACAAGGTGAAGTACACGGACGAGGCGCTCAAGCAGGCCTCCGTGCTCTCGGACCGCTACATCTCGGGCCGGTTCCTTCCGGACAAGGCCATCGACCTCATCGACGAGGCGGGCGCGCGGGCGCGGCTCCAGACCACGATCGTGCCGCAGGAGCTCAAGGACTTCGAGCGCCAGATCGAGGAAGTCACGCGGGAGAAGGAGCAGGCGATCCGGATGCAGGAGTTCGAGCGGGCAGCCAAGCTCCGGGACGTCATCCGCGAGCTGCGGGACACGGCCGACGCCCGGCGGAAGGCCTGGGACGAGACCCGCCGCCGCACGGAGGTCACGGTCGACGAGGAGGCCATCGCCTACATCGTCTCCAAGTGGACCGGCATCCCGGCGTTCAAGCTCGAGGAGAAGGAATCCACGAAGCTCCTCCGCATGGAGGAGGACCTCCACCGGCGCCTCGTGGGGCAGGAAGAGGCCGTCTCCGCCGTCTCCCGCGCCATCCGGCGGTCCCGGGCCGGCGTGAGCAACGCCAAGAAGCCGATCGGGTCCTTCATCTTCCTTGGCCCGACCGGCGTGGGCAAGACCGAGCTCGCCCGCGCGCTCGCCGAGTTCCTCTTCGAGACCGAGGACGCCCTCATCCGCGTCGACATGTCCGAGTACATGGAGAAGTTCGCGATCAGCCGGCTCGTGGGCGCGCCCCCGGGGTACATCGGCCACGACGAGGGGGGCCAGCTCTCGGAGAAGGTCCGGCGCCGCCCCTACTCCGTCGTCCTCTTCGACGAGATCGAGAAGGCCCACCCGGACGTCTTCAACCTCTTGCTCCAGATCCTCGAGGACGGGCGGCTGACGGACGCCCACGGGCGCACGATCGATTTCAAGAACACGGTCCTGATCATGACGTCGAACGTGGGGTCCAAGGAAGCCGAGAAGGGCGGACTGGGATTCCAGCGCGACACCACCCAGTCCCACTACGAGGTACTGCGGGACCGCCTCCTCAACGAGCTCAAGCACGCGTTCAACCCCGAGTTCCTGAACCGCGTCGACGAGGTCATCGTCTTCCGCCAGCTCGAGCGCGAACAGATCCGGGCCATCGTCGACATCATGATGCGGCAGGTTTCCTTGAGGCTCAAGGACAAGTCCATCACGCTCGAGCTCGACGACGCGTCGAAGGAGTTCCTGATGGAGAAGGGCTGGAGCCCGGCCTTCGGCGCCCGGCCCCTGCGCCGCGCCATCCAGAAATACATCGAGGATGCGATGGCCGACGAGCTCCTCCGCGGGAGGATCCCCGAGGGTGCGCGCGTCGGCGTGACCCGGGGCGAGGGCATCGATACCCTCGCCTTCACCCCACTGCCCCAGCCCGCGCTCGTTCCATGAACCCGGGCGGCCCGTCGCCGCTCTTCCCCGCATGAAACCGGTCGGGTCCGCGCGGCCGGCACGGTCCGCAGGCCCATCTCAGCAGGTCGCGGGGCCCCCGGACCGCCCGAAGACCCCGCCGGTCATGTCGCCGGTCGGATTCTGGGCGCTGCTCCTGTTCAGCGGCTACCTCTTCCTCGGCGCCATGGGCGGCACGTTCTTCCGGATGGCCCGGGACAACGACGACCTCGTGCGCATGTCGCTCGTTCTGGTCGCGGGGGCCTCGCTCTCCTTCGTCCTGGTCCGCCGGGGCCTGCGACTCCCGCTCTCACTCGTCCTGCCCGCGCTCGGCTTCTCCATCGCGTGCTTCTATTCGTGTTTCGACACGCTGAACCCGGCGGAAAGCCTCAAGGACTTCCTCAAGCTCGGAACCTATCTCCTCATCTACCTCTCCCTGGCCGCCGTCGCGCCGGCGCCGCTGGACCCCGCGGGGCGGGAACGCCGCCGGTTCATCGCCTTCCTGTGCGTCCTCGCCGGGCTCGCGCTCGGGTACCTGCACACGCCTCCCCAGCCGTCCAAGGCCCAGATGTATCTCCTCGGAGCCCTCGTCACGGCGGGTGCCGCGTTCTGGCCCGGGGCCCTCTCCGGCAGACGGCGGCTCGGGTTCTCCTTCACCGGCGGCGTCCTGCTGATCGTCCTCGCGGTCATCAACCCCGAGGCCCGGGCCACGCTCATCACCTTCCGGCTCTGGGCCACGCCCCAGGTGCTCGCGAGCCTGGGGACGACGATCCTGTGGGGCATCGCGTTCGCGGTCTTCATCGAGGCCTTCACGGTCCGCCAATCCATGGTCCGGGGGCTGGCCGTCCTCGTGGGCATCGCGTGCGCCGTCGGCCTGATGCAGTTCTACGGGCTCGACCAGCTCCGGCCCTGGGACCCGCGCCAACCCTACAGCATCTGGGTCAGGGGCTTCATGGCCGACGCGGTCGCTCCCCTGACCCACGGCGTGTACCAGTGGGAGAACAACGAGCCCTACCTCGTGGTGCCGCGCATACTGGGGATCTACGGCAACCCGAACTTCTTCATGCCGTTCCTCATGCAGTTCATCCCCCTCACGGTCGCCTTCGCGGTCCTGAACCCGGCGCGGCGGCGGCTCTCGATTGCGGCCACCGCCCTGCTCATGTTCAACATGGGGATCACGGAAACCGCGGGCGGCTGGTACGCGCTCCTCCTCCTCTCGCCCGTGCTGGGCACGCTCTTCGGCTGGGCGGCCGGTCCCCTGCCGGAGGCCGGGCGGCCCGCCCTCGTCAACCGCCTGTTCACCGTCTCCGGCATCACGGCCGTCCTCGGCGCGTGCCTGCTGGCCACCAAGGACATCGTCTTCCCCCTCTTCGTCATCTCCCTGGGCGGACTCCTCGGACTGATCGGCTGGAGCGCGGCGCGCCTCTACCGCGACCGGCTCCTCCGCGTCTCCCTCGGGGTCATCGTGGGCGGCGCCGTCCTCCTCAACATCCTCGGCGTGACCCTCTACCAGCACGGGTACAAGCGCGAGTCGATCGACCAGCGGGCGGTCAAGAGCCTGATGGCCCTCGAGATGTGGCGCGGCGCGCCGCTGACCAACGCCAACGCCCCGCTGACCGGGATCGGGATCAACGCATACAAGTCGTGGTACCCGGTCATCCAGCAGGCCGTCCGCCTGCCGCACGACATCCCGTTCGAGACGCTCGGGAGCAGTTTCACCCAGGAGAACCGGGCGCACAACGACTGGCTGCAGATGCTCGCCGAGACCGGCGCGGTCGGGACCGGCATGTTCGTATGGCTCCTGCTCACGCTCTTCCTCGGGGCCCTGCGGCGCCTCCGGGACGATCCGGACCTGGACGCCGGGGACCGCGCCACCATCTGCGGCCTGATCGGCAGCGTGGCCATCATCCTCATCTACATGGTCCCGAACTTCCCGTTCCACATCGTGTCATCCGCCGCCACGTGGTGGGTGATGGCGGGCCTCCTCGCGTCCTACCAGGCCGAGTGGACCCTCAAGCGCCGCGGCGCCGGTCCCGCCGGGGTCATGGCCCCGTTCGGGGGAGCCTGGCGCCCCGCCCTCGAGGCCGCCGGCGTCGGCTCGATGGTCGTGATCACGATCTTCTCCGCCCAGCTCTTCGTCGGCACGCTCGCCTACAAGCGCGCCGAGAACCTCTGGAAGGACCCGGCGAATCCCGACTGGAAGCGGGCGGCGCTGACGTACCAGGAGGCGCTCAACCTCGACCCGTTCAACGCCCAGTACACGTACGACTACGGCGCCCTGTGCTTCAACAACGCCGGGACCGACCCCGTCACCGGCGCCCGGGCGTCCGAACTCCTGACGCACGCCCGCACCCTCGGATTCGTGAACGAGGACCTCGAGTACGGGCTCGGACACCTCGCGGAAACGCACGGCGACTACGCGAAGGCGCTCGAGCAGTACAACCGGGCCACGCGGCTCAACGAGCGGCACGAGGCATCCCGGCAGGGACGCATCCGGCTCATGCTCCGGCCCTACCCCGCGCTGGCGGCCGCGCTCGACCCCGGCCGGGCGCAATGGGCCAGGGCCAGGGCGCTGGCCAAGGATATCCTCAAGAAGGACCCGGACAACTACGCCGTCCTGTACCATCTCGGACGGATCTCGGTGACGCCATTCCACGACTACGGGCTCGCCGTGGACTGCCTCAAGCGGGCCTGCGAGCTCTGCCCCGTCGAGCCGGACTTCTGGCAGTGGTACGGGTACGCGTGCGCGGCCGGAGGCCGTCTGGAGGAGTCCCGGGTCGCACTCAAGCGGGCAACGGTACTGAACCAGGGCAACCGCGAGGCGCGGAAGGCGCTGGACCAGATCGAGGGACTGCTTCGCCAGAACGCGGCGGCGGCGGCGCCGATGACGGCGGCGACGCCCGCCTCCGGCACCGCATCCGCCCCATCCGGTCCGCCGCCCGCCCATTCCGGCGGGGCGCCCCGGTCCAACCCGCCACCCGCCCGGTAGATGAAGGGCTGGCAGCGCTGGGCGGCGGTCGCGGCGCTCCTCGCCGCCGTCGGAGCCAGCGCCTACCTATGGTGGTGGAAGCCCCTCGTTCTCGCCTCCCTTCGCTACGGACTCGACCAGGCGCTGGCAGGCACGGAGCCGCGGATCACGTTCCGGTCCGTCGACCTCTCCGGGCTCTCGACCCTCGTCGTCCGCGACGTGCGGGTCGGCAGTCTGGACGACGCCAACTCCCTGCAGGCCCGGGAAGCGCGGCTGTCGTTCAACCTACGGGCGCTGATCCGGGGCCGGTTCGACTTCGCGGGAGCCCTGCGCAAGGTCGTTCTCGTCGGTCCGCAGGCGATCCTGGCGTGGCCCGACCTCGTGCTCCCGGCGCGGAAGAATGCTGTGAGCACGCCCGCCCTGCCGATCCCCCCGCAGGCTGTCGTCGAGATAACGGACGGGCGGGTTCTGCTCCGAGCCGGGGGAGCCGCCGGCCAGGTTCTCACGCTCCACGACGTCGATGCCGCGGTGGCGCGGACACCGGCAGGCGGGTGGACCTTCTCGGCGGACGTGACCGCTCCCGGATCGCCGCGCCGGGGCCTCTCGGTTACGGGCACCTGGGGCGACGCCGACCTCAAGCTCGCCATCAAGGCCTCGCGGCTCAGGGTCGCGCCCCTCCGCCCCTGGCTCGAGCCATTCAAGCTCCCGCTCCGGCTCGACGACGGCGCGCTGTCGGCGTCGCTCGACCTCGACCTCACGAAGGAAGCCACGGGCGGGCGGCGCGCTGCTCGGGGCCAGTGGCGCCTCGCCCGCGCCGACGGCCGGCTCGATGCGGACGGCGTCTCCGTGGCCGCGCCGGGCCTCCCCCTGCCGGTGGCAAACCTCTCCGGCCGGGCGCGCGCCTCGGGCACCCGGGTGTCCCTCGAGCGGGTCATGTTCACGACCTCGGGGACGGCCTGGGTCCTCGCGGGCATCGTCGAGGATTTCGACCGGCCGAAGGTCCATCTCGAGTTCGGCGCTCCCGCCTTCCAGCTCTCGCTGGTCTCGCCCGGCGCCGCCGGGGGCGGCCCCGTGCGCCTCCGCGCGGAAGGACCCGCCGAGTCTCCGGTCATCACCGCGATCTTCGACCTCCGGAACGTCGAGGCGGTCGGCCTGTCGGCGACCAGGACCACGGGCACCCTCACAATCGAAGACTGGGGACGGCACATCCAGCTCGAGGGGGGCCGGGCGCAGACGCCCGCGGGCGTTCTCACCCTCGCGGGAGCGGGGTCGCCGCGCGCGGGCACGGCTGACGCGACCTTCGCCATCGTTCCCCAGGATGCCCTGTTGCCGCAGCTATCGGGCACCCTCACGCTCCGGAACGGTGAAGTGAAGTCCGAGGTCAAGACCGGCGACGGCCTCTGGACGATCCGGGGCCGGGGCCGGAAGCGCGGCGTGCTCTGGACGGCTTCGGCCGACGCGGCGGCCGCGGGGGGCGCCCGGATTTCGCTGGCCGGCACCGCCGGCGTGGCGGCACCGCACCGGCTCGACGCGCAGATCGCCGTGAGCAATGCCTCGTTCGCCGTGCTCTACCTGGAACGGCGGAACGATATCTTCCGCCGGCTGCCGCTCACGATCGGCGCGGCCGCGTCGGTGCGCGGCACGACCGCCGACCCCGCGCTTTCGGCGAACCTCGCGGGCTCGCGCCTCGCGTTGGGCCGCACGTCCCTGCCCGTGACGGGCACGCTCAAGATCTCGCGACGCGGACTCGACCTGGTCCCCGTGAAGGCGGGCAGCGCGGCCAGCGTGACGCTTTCCCTGCCGTTCGGGGGGGCCAAGCCGGCGGGCGCGAAGGTTACCGGCGAGGGATTCCCGCTCCGCCTCGTCTGGGCGATCGTGCCCGTCGCCGCGGCGGTCCGGGACCTCGAGGGCTCCTTCTTCGGCACGCTCGACATCGCCGACCTGACCGGCCGCCCCACCATCGAGGGCGGCGGCGAGATCCGGGAACTCGCCTGGGCGGGCACAAAGCTGGGCACCCTCGGATTCACGGTCGACGCCCAGGACCGGACGATGAAGCTGACCGCGCTCTCGCTGAAGGGACCCCTCGCGGCCGGCGGGGGGGACGGGTCCCTCACGATCATGGACGACGGCTGGAACGGAACCGGACGGCTCAATATCTCCTACTGCAAGATCGGCACGACCGATCTGGACGCGCACGCGGAAGTCTCCGCCTCCTCGGGCCCGAAGGGCCTCGCGACCGCCGTCAAGCTTACCGCCCTGCGCATGAACGCCGCCGCGTGGCCCGACGCCGAGGTCGAGATCGCCGTGCCCGACCCCGGCTCCCTCACCGTCAAGGCGTCGTGGGAGGACGTGCTCAGCGCGGTCTGGGAGTCCCGGGCCGGGCGGTCCGTTGCGCTCAGCGCCTCGTTCTCCGACCTCAGCCTCGCCCCCCTCCTCGGAATGGTCCATAGGTCCGCGCCCGTCGACCAGCTCACAGGGTCCATAAGCCTCAAGGGGTCCCCGGACCGGGCCAGCCTCAAGGCCGACCTGCGCTGGGCCCGGGGGGAGGCCACCGTGCGCGGCTGGGTTGCTTCCCCGGCCCCCTCTTCGGGGTCGATCACCGTCCACGCCTCCGACCGCGCCGTCGCCCAGTGGTGCCCGTTCCTCCGCTCGCTCCCGCACCTCAAGGACCTGCCCGACTTCGACGGCTCGCTCGCCACGCGCGGGTTCACCGCCGAGTGGGCCCCCGAACGCCTGGGCGTGAACGGCTGGATCACAATCCGCGACGCGTCGGTCCGGGGGCGCGCCGTGGGAAGCGGCAGCGTCCGGATAAAGCGTTCGGGCGTCGAGACCGAGATCGAGGGCACGGTGGCCGGCGACGCCGGCGAGTTCGTACTGTTCCCCACACGGATCACGGAGACGGCCAATGGGCGCGACGTGACCGGCGCCTTCGGCTGGCGCAGGTGTCCGGCGGGAATGACGTTCTGCACCTGCGCGCGGGGCACGCTCACGCTCCGAATCCGGGGCGACCACGGCGAGGGATCCCTCGTCCTGACCGGGCTCGCCCTCGGCGACCTCGTCTCCCCCGATCTCACGTTCCGGTTCGACGGAGACGGCGGCGTCTGGTCGTTGTCCTCTCCCCGGGAGTCGCTCTGGCAGGCCATCGGCACCGTCTCGGCCGCGGGCGGCCGGATCGCGGTCCTGCCCGACGACCGCGTGGGCGGCCGCTGGGTCGTCCTCAAGGGCCCCGACGGCGCCCAGGTGAAGCTTTCAGGCGTCTGGCCCCTGCCCAATTCGCCCGAGAAGCTCGGGTTCGAGGGGCACAGGCTCCCGGCGGCCCCGATCATGGTCGCGATCGGCGCGCCGTCGCAAGAAGGCCTGGCCGAGGCGGACCTCGACTACGTCGCCGCCGCGACCCCGCCCCTCTCGGGCCGCCTCTCGCTGAACGACGGACGCTGGGGCGACTTCGCCTACGACCTCTTCGAGGTCCGGGGAACCGGCACGCCGGGCCACGACTTCACGTTCACGGCGATCCGGATCGAGCGGGCGGGCGACCTCAAGGCGAAGGGCACGGGCTCGCTCACCCTCGTCCCCGACCGCGCGATCGTGCTCGACCTCTCGATCGAGAAGCTCGCCCTGCGCTACCTCCGGCCCTTCGGTTTCGTCGAGGACTCGGACAGCAACGGGCTGGGACGGATCCGGATCACGGGCGACTACGAGGACCCCGAGATCGCGGGGTCGCTCATCTGCACGCCTGGCGCATACACGCCGCCTACGGCGTTCGCGGAGCTCCGGCTCGCCGAGGGGCGGATCGACTTCAAGGGGCACGGGGCGACGCTGACGGCCACGCTCAACGACACCGGGGGCGCCTCGGTACTCGTCGCGGGCGAAGGATCGTTCAGGAAGCTTCAACCTACGGATTACACGGTTTCGATGACGGCTCCGACCTGGATCGTCGTGGACGGCCTGCCGCGCCTCTACAAAGGACTGGCCAAGGGCCGCATCCGGATCGAGGGCTCCCTGGCCGCGCCCGCGTTCCGGGGCGAGATCCAGGTCCAGCAGGGGCGCATGCAGACGCCGCCAAAGACCAAGAACCCCGACCCCGCCTCGTTCGCGGAGCGCGTGGACTGGGACCTCAAGGTGAAGTTCGGCGACGGGGTCACGTACGCCGTCGAGCCTCTCGCGGGCGCGGCGGTCGACCTCGCCCGGCTCTCGCCGAAGTCGTACCTGCACGTGAAGGGCAAGGGCGCGGGCTTCGAGGTCTTCGGCGAGATCCTCGCGGATTCCGGCCCCGTGACGATCATCATGGGCAAGCGGCTGTACCGCAAGGAAGCGCCCTGAGGGACCTTCCGGCCGCGCGGGTGGACCCGCCGGAGTAGAATAGCCGGTCAGATGATCGCCCTCGCGCCCCTCCTCGTCTTGGCGGCGCCGCTCGTGCTGGCGGCCACTCAGTCCCCCCCGGCGGCGGCGCCGTCTCCGCTGGCCACGGTGACTATCTTCGTCGACGCCTCCCAAGGTCGGCGCGAGATCTCGCCCTGGCTGTACGGCCGCAACGGCGACCTGACCCGGAAGGAGGAACGCACGCTCTCGCTGGAGGCGGGGGTGCGGATCGTGAGGTCCACGGGCGGGAACAACATGACCAAGTACAACTGGCGTAACGACCTCTCCACCCACCCGGACTGGTTCCAGAACGTCTACCGCCAGCACTGGCCCGAGCGAGCAAAGGCGATCCAGGCGACTCCCGGGATCGACGGCCTCTTCGGGCTTCCGGTCCTGGGCTGGGTGGCGAAAACCGACCGGTACAACTATCCCGACTGGACGCTCGACCGGGAGGGCAAGCGCGCGCACGAGAGCCTCGCGGGCGGTGGATGCGCGACCCTGTACCTCGAGCCCCAGACCCCCGAGGGATCGGCCGCGCTCCTCGACCACTGGCTCAGTCCCGGCGGCCTCGCGCTCAGCGCGACTCGTTTCACGCTCTGGCACCTGGATAACGAGCCCAACTGCTGGCGGGGCACCCACAAGGACGTCTCGGGAACGCTCATGACCGGCGGGGAGGCCGTCGCCAGGTTCGCGGCGGTCGCGCGCGAGGTGAAGGCCCGGCACCCGGAGATCCTGCTCATGGCCCCGGGCTTCGCGTCGGAGTGGTACTGGTGGGACTGGTCCGACAACAGCTTCGTCGAGGGGCTTCCCTGGACGGAGTTCTTCATCAAGCGCATGGCGGAAGAGAGCCGGAAGTTCGGGCGGAACCTGATCGACCTCGTGGACGTCCACATCTACTCCAGCTACAGCCAGTCCACGGACGAAGACTGCCTGAACGAGCATCGGCTCTGGTACGACCCCGGGTACGAGTTCCCGGGCGCCAACGGTGTCCGCGGCTACCCCTCGGGCTGGGACAACAACCGCAAGGTCGAGATGCTCTTCGCCCGGATCGAGGGTTGGATCGACAAGTACTTCGGTCCCGACTCGGGAGTCGGGATCGGCGTGACCGAGAGCGGGCTCGAGTCGAAGAAGCCCATGGTCTGGGCCCTCTGGTACGCGTCGACCCTCGGCGTCTTCGCCGACCACGGCGTCCGGGTCTTCACGCCCTGGTACTGGACCGACCCGATGTGGGAGGTCCTCCACCTCTGGAGCCGCCACGCGCAGCGGATCCGGGTGGCCGCCGGATGCTCCGGCGAGCCGAAGGTATCCTGCTATGCATCCGTCAGCGTCAAGGGCGACCGGATGACGCTCATCCTCGTGAACCGCGACGGCACGGCCGCGCGGCAGGCGTCGATTGCGCTCACCGGGTTCCGGCCGAAGGCCGGCCCCGCGACCGTGCTCCGGCTCGCGAACCTGCCGGACCAGAAGCGCACGTTCGTCTCCAGGCAGAAGAACGCGCTGACGCGGGGCACCGCGAAGGTCTCCGGGGAGTCCGTCGGCGTGACCCTGCCGCCGTGGTCCATCACCGCCGTGATCCTGACGGGCAAGCCGGCCGCGGTCCCAGCCCGATGACGCCGGTTCCCGCCCCGCTTTCGCGCTTCGAGGCCCGGCTCGTCCTCGGGCTCTGCCCGCAGGCCACGCGCATCGTCGGGGCCCGGTACTTCCGGCACCACCGGTACCCGTGCCCGATCCACGTGAGAGTCTCGCTTCCCACGGGCTCCCGCCACGACTTCGTCGTGCGAAGCATTCACCATCGCAAGGGCCAGCTCGCCCGCGAGGTCGCGCTCTACCCCCTCCTCCGCCGGCTCGGGCTGCCGGTCCCGGAGGTGCTCGCGGGTCCCCTCCGCGACCCGCAAGCACCACACTCGAAGCCGCGGATCGTCCTGAGCCTGATCCCGGGCACGGACCTCCAGCACCTCTCGCTCCACGGCGGCCGCTCCCTCGCGCGGGCGCGCGAGCTCCTGATCGAGGCCGTAGAACGGATGCACGCCCTGACCCGCGAGGTCGAGGCGGACCCCGTAGTCCGGGTCATCCCCCGGGGCGGGCTGGCGTATCACCTGAGAAGCCTCCTCGCCCGGAAGGGCCCGTGGCTCCGGGTCCCCTTCTACGCCGACACGGCGGCCCGGCTCCTGCCCGCTCTCGAGCGCATCCGGACGCCCCTCGTGTTCTCGAACGGCGACTATCAGCCCGCGAACTTCCTCGCGCACGACGGCCGGCTCTCGGGATGCCTGGATTTCGAGTACGCGTGGTTCGAGGACCCGCACTACGGGTTCTGCAAGTACCCGATCTACGACCTCTATCCGCTCAACGGGGCGGGAATGGTCGAGGCGTGGCTCCGGAAGCGGCGCCTCTCGAAGCGGGACTTCGCCCCCCGGCTCGCGCTCGCGTGCCTCGCGACGCTCAACCGCGAGATCACGGTCACGGCCGGGAACATCAGGTACCGCGACCACGTGATGGGCCTCCTGCACGAGAACCTTAAGCTGATCGGGTAGCCCGGGCCGGGCCGTTGACATGCACAAAAACGGGCGTTATCCTATGCATGGAAGGTACACCGAATGCGCACCACGATAGACATCAATGAGGATCTCCTCCGCGAAGCGGGGCGGCTGACCTCGATCAAGATGAAGCGCAAGCTCGTCGACACCGCGCTCCAGGAACTCGTCCGGCAGGCCCGGCTTCGCCGGCTCGCGGGCATGCTCGGCTCGACCCGCCTCAACCTCACCCAGCGGTCCTTGCGTCGCATGCGCTCGGATGGCTGATCCGCCACCCCACCTCGTCGATACGTCCGCCTGGATCGAGGGGTTCCGGCCGGGAGCAAGGGGTCCCTGGGTCGAGGAACTGCGGCGGCTGGTGACCGACCGGCAGGCCGGACTTCATCCGATCATACGCGTGGAACTCCTGTCGGGGGCCATGTCGGAAGCGGAGTACGGCCGGCTGGCCGAGGTCCTCGACGCCCTGCCACCGGTCGAGTGCGCACAGGAAGCCTGGCAGGAGGCGGCTCGACTCGGATTCCAATTGAGACGTAAGGGCGTCAGCGTGCCCGTCACCGACCTCCTGATCGCGGCCACCGCCGTCCACCACCGGTGCCTGCTGATCCACTGCGACCGGCACTTCGTCCTGGTCGCGAAGCATTCGCCCCTGCAGGAGAGGAGTCTGCCCACCCGGACCGCCCCAGCCCGCTGAGCCGCGGCTTTCGTCCCTACCTCACCACGACCTTCAGCGTCTCGCTGAGCCCGCCGCCGAGGATGCGGACGATGTAGACCCCGCGGGCGACCGGCTTCTCGTCCTCGGTCCGGCCGTCCCAGACCACCGAGATCTGCCCGCCCCCGATGGGTCGCGTGTCCCGCAGGGCCCTGACGAGCCGGCCCGACGCCGTGTAGATTCTCACGGCCACGGGATCGGTGTTGAGTACGAAGAGCCGGACGAGCACGGATTCGCCCGCCCAGGGCGAGAACGCGTTCGCCGACAGCGCCCCGCCGTTGGTCGCGAGCATGAGCGCCGACTTCCCCGCGACCACGACCGTCGTGGCCGAGAGTGCCGGGGAGGCGAGCGCGACCCCGACCCGGTACTCGCCGGGCTCGGGCCCGAGGGTGAGGGCGGAGTGGACCACTCCGTTCCCATCCGTTGACAACGTCAAAACGCTCAGGCTCGCGCCGTCGCCCGAGACCGAGAAGATGAGGACCCGGCCCGGAACGGCCAGCCCGCACAGGTCGCGCAGGGTCGCGGTCAACCCGACGGTGGTGCCCGCCGGCGCGGTCGCGGGCGAGGCCGCCAGGACCAGCGAGGCCGGCGCGCCGTAGACGGCCGTCGCGGCGGAGGCCACCGTGGCCGGCCCGAGCGCGCGGCCGGTCAGGGCCTCGGTCCCCCCCGCGATCGCCGCCGCCCCGGAGATCCCGCAGGCGACGGCCGTCGTCGTCCACGTGAACACGGCGGAGAGGCCGGGGCCCAGCACGACGGGCGGGCCGGGCGGCACGGCCGTGAGCCCCCCGAGCACGAGGGGTAAGACAGCCGAGGCTCCGACCGCGGTAACGGTCAGGGCGACCCCGCCGTCGTTGCGGACGGTGAGCAGCGCGTTCAGGGCGTCGCCCGTCGCGACGGTCGTCTGGTCGAGCGCGAACGACACGATGGTCAGCCGGGCCGGCGCCAGCACGGTCAGCGTCTTGATGGCCCCGGGGGCAGCCACCGCTCGACCGCTCAGCGAGTCGGTCGTCGTTCCTCCGCCGGTGAAGGTCACGGTCCCCGCCCCCGACGCCGAAAACGTCCAGACGAACGAAGCGCCGGCCGCCGGCGCCAGTGACGGAACCGGGGCGGGCGGGCCGCCGATGAAGGCGCCGGCCGCGCCTGAGGGCACGAGCGACGGCGTGACCGTCTGGGAGCCGTACCCGCCTGTGTTCGTGAGCGTGACCGTGACGGTCACCCACTGCCCCGCCACGACGACCGAGGCCGAGAGCGAGATCGCGGAGGACAGCGCCGCCGGAGTCACCGCGCCCAGCGACGCCACCGCCTGCGGCGACCAGACGAGGCCCGTGCACGCCGCGCCCGCGGCGGACGACGTGAACGCGATCGTCCCGGCCCCCGATACCGAGAACGTCCAGGTGAAGGTCCGCGACCCGCCGGACGCCAGCGTCGCCGGCGCGGGAGCAGGTCCCGCGACGATCGCGCCGAGCCCCGCCGGCCAGGCCAGGGCGACAGGACCGACGCCCGTCACGGGGGTCCCGCCCGCGTGCGTGACCGTGAGCGTGAGCGTCACCCACTGCCCGACCGAGGCCGCGGGCGGCACGCTCAGCGCCGCGACGAGGGAACCGGGCGCCAGGATGGACGCCCCGGCGCCGGCCGGACCGGCCGCCACCACCCCGCCCGACCTCGCGTCCGTGCCGGCGACGGTCGCGGACCACGTGATCGCGCCCGTCGAGGTGCCCTGCACGGACCAGATGAAGGTCGCCGCGGTGCCGCCCGGGAGCGCGGCCGGCGGGGCGGGCAGGGGCCCCAGGACGACGGTGCCCGGCCCGGCCGCGGCCAGGGGGCCGGGCGTCACTCCGACGGCCGTCGTCTCGCCCGTGTTCGTCACCGTCAGCGCGACCACGGCCGTCTCCCCCACGCACGTCGTGGCCGGCGACACGGAGAGGGACGAGACGAGAGCCGCCGGACGGGCCAGGTGCACGGACAGGGAGGACGCGGGCCCGGCGCCGAGCGGCAGGCCCGTGTAGCCGTCCGTCGCCGCCACGGACGCAGCACATGTCACATCGCCCGCGAGGGTTCCCGTGAACGTCCACGTGAACGTGACCGAGGCCCCGGGTGCGATCGAGCCCGGGAGGGCCGGGTTCGGCCCGGCCGAAACCACGGCCGCGCCCGTGCCGGACGCCGCCGGCCCCCCCCCGACCGACGGAGCGGACGCGACCGCACAGCCCGTGTTCGTGACCGTGAGCGTCACGAGGAAGGGCTGGCCGACGTTCACGACGGACGGCCCCGCCGACACCTCCGCCGACAGCGCCGCGCCGACCGCCGTCATCACCGTGTTGCTGTCCGCCCCGCCGTCGTCGAAGGCCTGCGTGGCCGAGGCCGCGTTCGCGATCAGCCCGCCGGGTGGGGGCCCGGGCGAGACCGCGGCCACGAACCGGACGAACCCCGAAGCTCCCGGCGCGACGCGGTCCACGACCCAGCGGAGCACGGCGGGCTCGGTCCCCGCCGGCGGTTCCCCTTCCGTCCACGGCGCCGCGCCGTCGGGCGACCATGCGGGACCCGAAACCGCGGGCACCCCGAGCCAATCGGCCTTCGCCCACGACGTGGCGGGACCCGCCCAGCGCGTGCCCGGGGGCAGGGTGTCCGTGAGCGTGAGGCCCCACAGCGTGCCCGCGCCCGCGTTGCGCCACCACAGCGTGTACGTCAGCCCGTCGCCCGCGCACAGGCGGCCGCCGGGCGTGGCGGACAAGGTGAGCTGGGTGAGGCCGCCCACGACCGGGACCGTCACGACGTTGCTCGCGACCCGGGGCTCCGGGTCGCCGTTGAACAGGTGGCTCCCCTCCGCGTAGTTCACCAGGGGCGCCAGGACGCTCACGAGGCGGACCGTGAAGGACACCTGCTGGCCCGTGCCGGCGGACATTGAGCCCAGGTTCCAGGTGACGACGGACCCCGAGAGGCTCCCGCCCCCGGTCACCGAGACGAGAGTCGTCCCCGGGGGCAGGGAGTCCCAGACCCGGACGCCGTCCGCGAGGCCGGCGCCCGTGACCGAGACCGTGAGCGAGAACGTGCAGGTGCCCCCGGACACCGCCAGCGCCGGCCCGGTCTTCCGGATCACGACCTGGGGCCCCGGCGCGCGGAAGCTCGCGGCCCGGAGCAGGACGTTGGAGTCGTACGCGTCGTCGTTCGTGTCCGCGATCGCGAGCTTGATGTGGTGCGACACGTGCGGAGCGACCGTTGCGGTCACCGTGAACACGATCGTAAACCCGTCCATCTCCGTGTCGTACGGACAGCTCCCGGCCCCGAACGAGGCGACGTCGTTGTTCCGGAAGTACCCGTTGTTGACTCCCAGGTTGACCGAGTTCACCGAGACCGGCTGGCTCGTGCCGGACACCACGGCCAGATTCACGCCGTCGAGGTAGAACGCGAACACGTCGTTGTACGAGTAGACGTATTCGTTGTACTCCTCCGATCCGAAGGCGTAGTCGAAGACGACCGTGTCGCCGCCCGGCACGAAGTCGAATTCGAGCACCGCGGCGTCCGCCGTCGCCGCCCCGGCCAGCCCCGCGAGCTGGACGTCCCCGGCCGTGCCGTTCGAGGCCGAGGTCCCGGGCGAGAGGTTGGGCCCGATGATGCCCTTGATGTTCCCGGTGCTCAGGATGATGCCGGAGTCGAACCCGATGGCGGTGCCGCCGCCGGAAAAGACGCCCGCAGCGACGAGCGCGCCCGCGTAGGTCACGTTCGTGACCGCGATCCCGCTCCCGAGAAACGTGTTCGCGAGGGTCGTGGGCGTCTGCGTGTATAGATCCTGCGTCGTGATTCCCGCGCGGCCGGGGGCCGCCAGCCAGAGCGCGACGAGGACCGGCCAGACGGGCCCCCTAGTCATCCTGGTCGTTCGGCTCCCCTTCATCGTCCCGCCTTCCCACGTCCATCATAGAGGCCGCCGCCTCGCACGGCGACGGCCATGGAAGGAAGGGAAGGGAATTGATTCCTGCAATGACTTCTATTCCTGCCCGGCGACCCGGATGACGGCCGCGCCCGTCAGGGACCCGGCGCGCAGGGTCGCCAGCGCCTCGTTCGCCCCCTCGAGCGGCCAGGCGGTCACCGTCGTCCGGATCGGAATCCGGGGAGCGAGGGCGAGGAACTCCTCCCCGTCCCGCCGGGTCAGGTTCGCGACGCTGCGCACGGCGCGTTCCCCCCAGAGCAGCCGGTACGGGAACGACGGGAGGTCGCTCATGTGAATGCCCGCGCAGACGACGGTGCCGCCCTTCCCGACCCGGCTCAGCGCCGCCGGTACCAGTTCGCCGGCCGGGGCGAAGATGATCGCAGCGTCCAGCTCCCCGGGCGGCGTATCGCCGGTCCCGCCCGCCCACGCCGCCCCTTGGCTCCGGGCGAAGACCTGTGCCGCCGCGTCCCCGGGCCGCGTGAACGCCCAGACCTCGCGGCCCTCGTGCCGCGCGATCTGGGCCACGAGATGGGCCGACGCGCCGAATCCCCACAGGCCGACCCTACGGACCTCGCCCGTCCCGCCGGGGACGACGGCCATCCGGTACGCGCGGTAACCGATGAGCCCGGCGCAGAGGAGCGGCGCCGCCTCGAGGTCCGGATACCCCGCGGGCACGGGGAAGCAGAACCGCTCGTCGGCGACGCAGGCCTCGGCGAACCCTCCGTCGAGGTGGTAGCCCGTGTAGCGGGCCTCGTCGCACAGGTTCTCGCGACCCGCGCGGCAGTGCCGGCACCGGCCGCAGGATCCGCCCAGCCACGGGATACCGACCCGGTCCCCGGGCCGGAACCGGGACGCGCCGGGCCCGCCGGCGGCCACGACCCCGACGATCTGGTGGCCCGGGATGAGCGGAAGCTTCGGGTCCGATAGTTCTCCGTCCACGACGTGGATATCCGTGCGGCAGATGCCGCAGGCGGCGACCCGGACCAGGACCGCGCCGGGGCCCGGCACCGGATCGGGGACCTCCGCCAGCTTGAGCGGCATTCCGGGCGCCTCGAGCACCATCGCCCGCATCAGCTTGTCCCCCGCCGGGAGGGTCTAGGCCTTGTGGACGACGACGTTCACGGACCGGGTGCGCGGACCGTCGAACTCGGCGAAGAAGACGCCCTGCCAGCGGCCGAGGGCGAGCCAGCCGCCCGCGACGGGGAGCGTGACCGAGGTGCCCGTGAGTACGGACTTGATATGGGAGTCCGAGTTCCCCTCGGCGTGGTTGTAGGGCCCCTGGTGGGGGGCGATGCGGTTCAGAGCCTCCATGATGTCGGTCGCGACGGCGGGATCCTCCTTCTCGTTCACGAACAACCCCGCCGTCGTGTGCGGGATCGAGACCCGGCACAGCCCGTCCGTGATCCCGCTCTTCCGGACGATCTGCTCGATGTCGTGGGTGATATCGACCGCCACGATGCGCACTTTGGTAACCACGGTCAGCGTCTGCATCATTCCATACTTACCATGGATGTCCCCACCCGGTGAGTGACACTTCGTCCATCGTCGCGGCGCCACGGCGGGAGGGGAACCCGCATCTGTCAGATGCGGTGTCAGACACCACCCATTCCCGCCGCCGGGCATTCCCCGGGGATGCCGGGCCGGTCAGGCGGCTCTCGCCTCCAGGGGCATCCAGAAGACCCCATTTCCGTGCGTCCCCGCGAGAAGGCGGCCGGAGGCGAACCCGGGGACGGGCCGGTGCCGGTTGGGGAACGACTCGTCCACGTGCCGCCAGGTCGTGCCGTCGTCCTGGCTCACAACCAGGCCGTCCTCCATCCCGGCCGCCACGCGTACGGGCCGCTCGCAGTCCACGGCGACCGTCGCCGCATTCCCGGCACGCACGCGCGACCAGGCCCCGCCGCCGTCGGTGCTCCGCCAGATCCCGTCGCCGAAGACGGCGAGGAAGAAGGCGCCGGTCGCGCCCGCGGCCACGCTGACGGGAAACTTGCCTGCAGGCCATCCGCCACCGGCCGGCTCCCACGGCCGGCCGGCGCCCGGCCGCCGGAAGACGTGGCCGTACCGCAGGCTGACCGCCACCGCCAGCCCGCCTGGTCCGATCACGAGCTCGCTGCCCCCCATGTCGTACACGTGACGCCGGAAGCACTCCGCCCCCCCCGGCAGTCCCTCGGACGCCCAGACCCAGTGCCCGCCGCCGTCCGCGCTGTGGTACACGCCGCCGACCCCGGACTCGACCGGGCCCGACACCGCGAGCAGGAGATAGTCGGCCGCGTCCGGCGCCGCCGCGATCGAGCAGGCGCCCGCGTCCTCCATGCCGGGCAGACCGAACCCGTCGACGCGCGCCCAGGTCCGCCCCGCGTCGTCGCTCCGCCAGGGCTGGGAGGATTCCCACTCGTACCCGCGCGACCCGACCGCGTAGACGCGGCCCGGCTTCGCAGCCGATACCGCGAAGTTCCGGATGTGGCTTCCGCCGCCGGGAAATCCGACATGCCGGAACGAAGTCCCGTTGTCCTCACTCCGGAAGTACCCGCTGTCGGCCACGCCCAGGTGCACGACGCCCGGCGTCCGGGCGAGGCAGTGCACCGAGAGCCCTTCCATCCCCTCGACCGCGATCCGCCAGTGCGCGCCCGCGTCGGTCGAGTGCCAGAGAGCGAACCAGTCGGTGAAGATCCAGTGCCGCGGGTCCCCGGGATCCACGACGAGGCACGAGGTGCCGGCCCCGAACCGCCGCCACTCTCCCGGACGGCCGCGGAACGCGCCCCACCACGGCCCCTCGTCCACGATCGCGCCCCGGACCCGTTCCCACTCCGCCGCCCGGTAGCCGCGCCGCCATACCGTGCCCCGGGTGGACGCCGTCAGCAGGAAGTCCGGACCGGCCGCGAGCGCCTGGAACCGTCCCTCGCTCGTGTAGTTGGTCAGCGCATCCCCGGTGTCCGGCAGCCCCTGCGAGAACTCCTCCCAGGTCTCCCCGCCGTCCCGGCTCCGCCGGAGACGCGACCAGCCGAAGACGCCGACGAGCGCGGAGTCGTCGACGGGGTCCTGGAGCACCTGGTCCGGCACGTCGCCCTCGAGCGGCCGCCACGACGCGCCGCCGTCCTCGCTCCGGTGAAACCCGCCCGCGAAAGCGCCGAGCTGGGTGCGCTCGGGATGCGCGCACAACCACATCCGCTTCGGGTTGCGCCGGTCGATCTTGAGGTCGGAAGGGAACAGCCCCTCGAGCCCGAGCTGCCTCCAAGTGCGGCCCCCGTCCATGCTCCGCCGGAGCCCCGTGCCCACGCCGGCGGCGAACACCTCGTCCGGGGCGTGGGGATTGCGCGCCAGCACGACCCCGTCCGACCGCCGGGGTCCGTTCCCGCAGAACCGCATCGGGGCGACGAGCGCCCAACTGCCTCCGCCGTCCTCGCTGCGCAGGAGCCCGATCTCGGGCCCCCACTCGCTCCCCGCCGCGGCCAGGAGGACATCCGCGTTGCGCGGGTCCGCCAGCACCCCGCGCACCTCCCGCACCCCGGGGAGGGGCGGGAACCCGCCGTGGATCATGCGCCAGACGTGCCCGCCGTCGTCGCTCCGGTAGATGCCCCCGCCGTCGGAGTACGCGTAGACGCGGTTGGGGTTGGAGGGGCAGAAGACCACCCCGTGACAGCAACCGCCGCCGCCGATCCGGGACGCCTGCCACGCGCCGTAGGTCATCAGAGCGTTAGATCACTCTCCCGAAGATCGACCACGCGGTGCCCAGGATGCTGTCCTTCCTGATGGGCCCGAACGTGCGGCTGTCGTTGCCGGCCTTCCGGAAATCGCTGAGGACGTAGTAGCTGCCCTCCCCGAGCACGACCGGCGAGAAGTAGTCCGACAGGGGCGCGTCGAGCTTGGGCTCGTCCGCCCCCAGCGGCGCGAGCCACGGCTCGTCGATCTTGTTCCCGTTGATGAAGACGTGCCCCGCCTGCATATCGATGGTCTCGCCCGGAAGCCCGACGATCCGCCGTACGACCTGGAGTTCCTGGCCCGGGACCCGGACGAGCACGATCTCGCCGCGCCGGAGGTCGCGGACCTGGTACGAAGTCCGGTTCACGAAGACGACCATCCCGTCCTTGATCGACGGCAGCATGGCGGACGAGGTCATCGTGACCCCGACGGTCAGCCAGCCGCCGAAGGCGAAGCCGACCATGACGACGGCCAGGAGAAACAACCCGAGCTTGACGAAGAAGTTCATTCATTCATTGTAAGGCGAGCGGCCAGCTCGATGTGCCACGTCTGGGGAAACATGTCGAGCGGCACCGCCGTCTCGAGGCGGTAGCCGGCCGCCAGCAGGCCCTTGAGATCGCGGGCGAACGTGGCGGGATCGCACGAAATGTACACGAAGAGGGGAGAGCGGAGCGCGATCACGGCCGCGAGCGCCTCCGGGGACAGTCCCTTGCGGGGCGGGTCCGCGATCACGCACCCGGGGGCTCCCAAGCGGGCCGCGAGCCCCGGCAGGATGGCCTCCACGCCCCCCGCGTGCCATTCGGACGGCACCCCCGGGACCGCCGCCGCTCGGACACCCTCAGCGGCTGCGACGGCGGGCTCTGAAACGACCGGGGTGGCGGCGGCATACAGAGCCGCCGCGTTCACGCGCGCGTCCTCGACCGCCGCCGCCGACTCCTCGATCCCGGCCAGCCAGGACGCCCGGCACCCGGCCGCCGCCGTCAGCCCGAGCACGCCGACCCCGGTGTAGAGGTCGAGGAGGCCGCCGGTCACTCCCCCGGTCCACTCGCCGACGAGCCCGGCCATGATCTCCATGACCGCGTGGTTGGCCTGGAAGAACGCGGGCAGGGACGCCCGGAGCTCGAGGGCCCCAACGCGCTCGCGGAGCCAGCCGCGCCCCCCGAGGACGCGCGTCTCGGGCCCCAGGACGACGTTCGTCCGGCCGGGGTTCACGTTCTGGGCGACTCCCGCGATCCGCGGCTTGCGGCGCATGAGTTCGCGGGCCAGGGCCTCCCCGGCCGCGAAGGCAGGCGTTCCCGTAACGTAGACGACGCCGAGCTCTCCCGTGGCCGTCTCGCGCACGAGAAGATGGCGGAGGCACCCCTTGTCCAGCCGCTCGTTGTAGCCGGTCACCCCCGCCTGCATCGCGAGGCCGAGGGCCGTCACGGCGGCGTCCCAGAGCTGCGGCGACTGCACGAGGCAGGTCGGCACGTCCACGAGGTCGTGCGAGTCCGCGCGGAAGAAACCGGCCCGGAGCCCGTTCCGCCCCGCACGGACGGGGAGGATGAGCCGGTTGCGGTAGTGGTACCCGTTGCCCGTCCCACGCAGGGGGGCAACCGCGCCCGCGACACCCAGCGGCTCGAGGAGGTGGCGGAGGATGCGGACCTTGGCGTCCCGCTGGGCCCCGAGCGAGACGTGCTGCCACTGGCACCCGCCGCAGACGCCGAAGACCTCGCACGGAGGGCGGACGCGATCCGGGCCGGGACGGACCAGCTCGACCGGATGCGCGCGCGCAAAAGTGGCCCGCACTTCCGTAATCCTCACTTTTGCGTGATCGCCGGGCGCCAGCAGCGGCGTGAAGACGACGCGGCCGTCGGGGGCGTGCCCCGTTGTGTCGCCGCCGCCGTACGCGAGCGCCTCCGCGTCGAGCTCGATCTCGTCGCCGGGGGTCACGGCGACGCCGGGCGTCGGGGCGCCGCCGCCGCGCGGAGCTTCGACGCCTTGATCGCGCGCTCGTGCTCCGCGAGCGTCCGCGAGAACTGGTGGCGCCCCGTCCCGTCCTTGCGCGTCACGAAGTACAGGAAGGGCACCTCGGCGGGCGAAGCCGCGGCCTCGAGGCACGCGAGCCCGGGCGAGCAGATCGGGCCGGGCGGCAGGCCCCGGCGCCGGTAGGTGTTGTAGGGATGATCCACCTGCAGGTCCTTGAGCGTGAGCCGCGCGTCCCAGCGGTTGAGCCCGTAGAGCACGGTGGGGTCCGCCTGAAGCGGCATGCCGCGCTTGAGCCGGTTCCGGAACACGCCGGCGATCACCGGCCGCTCCCCGGGGTCCCGCGCTTCCTTCTCCACGATCGACGCCAGCGTCACGAGCCGGAGCACGTCCAGCCCCCGGGCCTTCGCCTCCTCGAGGAGGGCCTTGGGCACGCGATCGGAGAACCGGCGCGCCATCATGGCCACGATCTGCTCCCCCGTGAACGACTTCGGGATCAGGTACGTGTCCGGAAAGAGGAAGCCTTCGGCGGACGGACCCGGAATACCGAGCTTCCGGAGCAGCGGACGGCTCATAGCCGCCGTCCGCATGGAATCCGCCGCGAGGCCCTCCCGGGCGAGCGCATCCGCGATCTGGGGCAGCGCGTCGCCCTCCCGGACGAGGACGCGGTGCAGGTAGACCCGCCCGGCCTGGAGGGCGTGCAGGACCCGGAGCAGGCTCGCGCGCCGGAACCCGTACTCGCCCGCCAGGAGCGGCCGGCCCGTAACCCGCGCGAGGACGCGGAACCAGAACGCGCTCCGGATGAGCCCCGCGGACTCGAGATTACCGGCGATCACGGCCGCGGACGTCCCGGGTGCGAACTCGACGAGCGTGACCCTGGGGCTTCCCGCCGGGATCAGGAGCACCCAGACGAGGTAGAGGCCGGTCAACGCCCCCGCGGCCGCGGCCACCCACACCCCAGTCCGCCGCTTCGGCTTAGCGTGCCGGCTCATCGGGCCGCCTTCCGGTCGTCGAGCCACGCCTGGAGCAGGACGGCGGCGGCCGCGGCGTCGAGCGAGGCCCGCCGCTTGCGCCGGCGCGCGCCCGCCTCCAGGAGTTTCTCCTGCGCCACCGCCGTCGTCATTGATTCGTCTCGGAGATGGACGGGCACCCCGCAGGCCTCCCTGAGTTCCCCCGCGAACGCCTCGGCGGCCGCCTCCAGCGTTCCCGGCCCCCGGCTCCCCCGCGGCCGGCCGACCACGACCTCGCCGGCCGCGTGTTCGGTCACCAGCCGGGCGAGTTCGCGCAGCAGCCGGTCGCGCGGCACCGCGGGCAGGACGGCGAGCGGACGGGCGAGCGTCGCCGTCTCGTCCGACACCGCGACGCCGATCCGGCGCGTCCCGAAGTCGATCGCGAGCACCCTCATCCGATGTCCGCCACCGCGTAGAAGACCGGCCGGCGGGCTGGGTACCGCTCGCCCTGGGCCGCGTAGACCCGGAAGGAGGAACGCGTGCTCTTGAAGAGGGTGCCGCGCACCCGGGCGCCCAGTCCTCCGCTCCACCGGAACCGCATGCTCCCCCGGAACCAGTCGTCCTGGATGCGGCCGGCCTCGCCGAAGGCCAGGCAGTCGGCCTCCTCGATGCCGAGCCGCAGGAGCCGGAACGTCATCGTCCACGGAAGCCGGAACGCGTACTCGGTGCCGAGCATGGCCAGCCCGGGCCCCCGGAACTCCTCGAACCGGTACCCCCGGAGCGCGTCGAGGCCGCCGAGCCCGAAGCTCTCGCGCACGGGAAGGATCGGGGACACGTTCCACGCCTGGCCGTACACGCCGCGGACCAGGATCTGGTCGCGTGGCCGGAGGCCGCGGACCCAGGCCCGCACGTCGGAGTCCACCCGGTCGAAGTGGTAGTCGCCCCCCAGACCCCGGAACGCGTGCCGGAACCGGACCCGGGTCTGGTCCCGCCGCGCGGGCTCGAGCCGCAGGGCTTCCACGAGGTCCGGAACGACGCCGCCGGCCGTGAACTCGGCGCCCACGGCGTCGATATGCCCCACCTCGGCCGCGGGCGGGTTGTCGAACGGCGCGAGCCGCCAGTACGTGCGCTGGACGTTGACGAGCACGGACCCGAACGGCAGGGCCTGCCCGATCCCGACCGGGATCGTCTGCGCCCGTTCCAGGAACTTCTCGTTGAGGTACAGGCGGCCGAGCCCGATCACGTCCGACGCGGCCACCTGCACCTGCGTCCCGTCGTGGACGGACAGGGCGTAAGTGATCCAGGTCTCGATGCGGCCGTTCACGAAGTTGTAGTACAGCCCCATGCGTACGAGCGAGCGCCCGATCGCGTTCTCGACCACGAGGCGGCTGGCCCCGTCGGGCACGACGAGGTCGACCTCCTGTGTGCCATGGAGCGCGAGCCCCCGGACCTGCATGCGCGAGATCGATTCACCGAACAGGCCGGTCGAGGACAGCCCGGGAAAGACCGAGAGCGTCGTCGACGGAGAGGCCGGAGCCTCCAGCACCGTGGCAGACAGCGAAACCGCGCCGAAGAGGAGCGCCGGCAGGATCATGGCGTGTCTCCGGGCATGGGCAGAGGTCGGACCCGGACCCGCGGCGGCACAACCCGGTAGACGCCGAGGAGCATGCCGTCGGGGCGCGCCTCGCGGACGGGCTCGAGACGGCGCTCCCAGAAGCCCCTAAGCACGGCGCGGTCCCGGAGCGTCCAGGTGTACGGCCCGAACTTCTCCCGGAAATACGCCGCACCGCCCTGATGGAAGAACACGCACGAGATCCGGTGCTGCCGGAAGCTCACCGCCAGCCGGGCCGCGGAACCCGACGCGGTCACCCACGCCTCGAGCGGCGGCGTGTCGAACATCGACGGATACCAGGCGCGCGCGCGAACGAAGGGCGCCTTTACGTCGCCGACGACGAGTAGGCTGCCCGTACCCGCCGCCACCCCCGCGACGCGCAGGGCCGGCACGTAGACCTGCGAGGGCGCGAGCAGGAATCCGGCGTAGGCGTCGCGGGGCACCGCGCCCCAGAGGACGGCCCCGGGGTTGAGCGCCCTACCGGTCTCGGACGCCACGAACGGGACCGTGGCGAGCGCGCCGGCCGCCACCGCCCAGCGCACGGCCGTGCCGGACCGGCTCGCCAGTCCCGAGGCTGCGACGCCCGCGAGCGCGCAGACCGCGGGCCAGAGGGGCAGGGCGAACCGGGGATCGCGAGCCGTCCAGAGCCAGCAGAGCCAGCCGGCGGCGGCGAACAGGCCGAGCCGCGCGGCCGCGCAAGGCGAGGGAGAGCGCACCCACAGGAACGCGGGGAGGAGCGCGAGCGCGAACGGCCCGAATGCGGCGGCGGACCCGCGGTCGTGCATGATCATGCGCCACGGCGCCGCGACGCGAGACAAGAGATCCGGATACTGGAGGTTGAAGCTGTTCGCCTCGCTCATGTCCTTGGCGTACGCGGCGGCGTTCGCCGCGGTCCAACCCAGCCCGCCAAACCACCCCCACGCGAACGGGTAAACGGGGTTCCCGGTCAGCACCCAGGCCTTCACCAGCCACGGCGCCAACGGGACCACCGCGGCGGCGAACAGGAGCGCGACCGACGCGATCCGGG
Source organism: bacterium (assembly GCA_919901855.1). Lineage (GTDB taxonomy): Bacteria > Oederibacteriota > CAKKQC01 > CAKKQC01 > CAKKQC01 > CAKKQC01. Next base: position 66,099 of record CAKKQC010000042.1, read on the forward strand.
AGGCTCTACGGGGCGGCCCGGACCGGTCCGCGAGGATGAGCACGACCGCCCCCCCGACCAGTGCGTACCCTCCCGTCAGTTTCGCGGCGGCCGCGCAGCCAAACAACAGACCGGCCACGACGACGGCCCAGGACGCGCGCCGGCCCAGTATCCACCAGGCGCCCGCGGCCGCGGCGAGGGCGACGCCCAGATCGACGTTCGCCTTCGCCATCTGGGTCGCCACCATGGGACTGGCGGCGAAACAGACGGCCGCCCATCCTCCCGCGGCCCTCCCGCCGAGCCGGGCGCCCAGGTGCGCCGCCACCCCGATCGTCCCCAGCCCGAACGTGAACGACAGGAGCTTGGCGGCTAGATCGCCGCCGCCGGATGCCAGCGCGAGGAGGTAGCTCATCTGCACCGCGAGCGGAAAGTCCGTGAACATCATGTGGTCGAGGCGGACGATCCGGTGCAGCCCGAGGTAAAGCCCGGGGGCCCCGAGGTGATACGCGAGCGCGTCGTAGGTCACTTCGGGCACGAGCGCGCCCGGCAGGGCCGCGAGCGCGACGAGGCCCGCCAACCAAGAAGCCCACCGCGGCATTCCGGGAGGAGCGAGCGCGAGGTCGCGCGGAATGCCGCCTCCGATGGCGAGGGCGACGACGACGGCGACCAGCAGGGACGGCTGGAGCAGACCCAGGAGGCCGAGGCCGAGAACGAGCGCGCCGACGACGCCCAGCCCGAGCGGAATCGAAGCCAGCCAGGCGGGCCCCCCCGCCCGGACGATCCGGGCCACGACTCCCCCCGCCCCCCGGATCGCGAGCAGGATCAGCCCGGCGGTTAGCGCGGCCCGGCCCGCGGTCATCCACGCGGCCGCGATGTCGACGGCGTGCAGGGTCAGGCCGCGGGCCCCGAAGGCCGCGACCACGGCAGCCGGATCCACCCGGAACGCCGGCCAGTAGCAGGCGAACACGACCGCCGTCCAGCCGAGGACGAACGCGCCGCCCACTACCGCCTCCGGCGGCGGCGGCGACGGGGACCGGGTCCGCCTTCTTCGAGCGGCCCGGGGTCGATCCCGGTTCCCGCCGGGGGCAGGGGGGCCGGGCGCGCCGCCCGTTCCGGGCGGACCCGGACGAGGCGCTCGAGAGCCTCCCCGAACTGCGCGCGCTCCCCGTCGGTCGCAAACCGGAGCTGGAGCTGGGCCACGAGCACGGGCACCGCGGAGCGAGCGGGAAGAGGCAGGCGCACGGCGTCCTTGGCGGTCGTCACGACCGCGTCGGCGCCGACCCGGACGGCCTCGTCCATGACCCGGGCCACTTCGGCCGGAGTCCAGCGGTGGTGGTCGGGCCGCACGCACGAGGCCGCGAGCCGACCGCCGCAGCTTTGAAGCTTGGCCTCGAACGGCCACGGGTCCGCGATCCCGGCCATCGCGAGCACCGTCCGCCCTTTCAGCCACCCGACCGGGCGGACGGCGGATGGCGCGGTCACATCCGTGAATCCCGTGAGCCAGTGATCGGCGCTGACGAGCAGGGCGCCGGGGGCGCGGGCGCGGAGGGACTCCTCGAGCCGGCGCCGCGCCTCGTCCCCGATCCGCGGATGCGTGAGCACGATGATGTCCGCCTCGCCGAATCCTCGCAGCGGCTCGCGCAGGCTTCCCGCCGGGAGGAGCGCGCCACCCCCCCACGGGTCGGTCGCCTTCACGGCCAGGATCCGCAGCGCCCCGGGGAACCGTGCCCGCTGCTGGAAGCCGTCGTCGAGGATGACCGACCGCGCGCCGAGCCGGTCCACGGCCAGCCGCGCCGCGGCGACGCGGTCGCGGCCGACGACGACGGGGACGCCCGGCAGGTGGCGGGCCATCATCACCGGCTCGTCCCCCGCGGCCCCCGCGCCGAGGTGGATCCCCAGAGCATCCGCGACGACGGCGGGGTCCGCGGCCCGCCGGCCGCCGTAGCCGCGCGAGACGATGACCGGCTTCGCCCCGAGCTGGCGCAGCCGCTCGGCGACCGCGATCGTGATCGGGGTCTTGCCCGTGCCGCCGATGGTCAGATTGCCGACGAGCACGACGGGAACGTCGCGGCCGAACTTCGGCAGCCGGCGCCGCCAGGCGCGGTCAAGGGCCGCCGCCGCGCCGTAGGCCCACGAGGCCGGGAGCAGGACGGCATGCAGGACCCGCCCGCCCGCGCCCTCGCGCCGCCACGCCGCCCGGAGCAGCCGCTCCATCAGACCCACCCCCCGCGCACGAGGAAGGCGACCGCCCGCCGCGCGGCCCCCTGCCGGGTGCGCACGTACCGCCGCGCGCGCGCGCCTGCCGCTCTGGCGGCCCCGGGCCGCCCGAGCAGGGCGAGGAGCCGCGCCGCCATCGCTCCGGCGCCGCCCACGCGCCACCCGCCGCCCGCGCGGACGAGCCCCTCCGCGTACTCGCGCACGTTCGCCGTGTGCGGGCCGAATAGCACGGGCACGCCCGCGATCGCGGGCTCGAGCACGTTGTGGCCCCCGACCGGCACCAGCGTCCCGCCCACGAACGCCACCGCCGCGAGCCGGTAAACGGCGGCGAGCTCGCCGATCGTGTCCAGGATGAGCACCGTATGGGGTCGGATGACCCCGGTGCTGCGCCGGGCCGGAACGAACCCCGCTGCGCGCACGAGCTTCTCCACCTCGGGCACCCGGGCCAGGTGCCGGGGGGCTAGGCAGAGCCGGACGTCCGGATGCCGCCGCCGGACCGCGCCGTAGGCCTCGAGCAGGATCGACTCCTCGCCCGGCCGGGTCGAGCCCGCCACGATCCACCGGCCGCGCGGAAAGCCCCGGGGCGGCGACGCCGGCGCCAGCGCGTCGACCTTGAGGTTGCCGGTCACGACGACCCGGTCCGGGCGCGCGCCCAACCGGATCACGCGGCGCGCATCCACGGACGAGATCACGGCCAGCCCCGCGAACCGCGAGAGGAAGCTCCGCATCAGGGGCGCCGCCAGCCGGTACGCGCCCCAGGAGCGGTCCGAGATCCGGCCGTTGAGCCAAATGACCGGGCACCGGGCCGCGGCGCCCCCCAGCCAGACGGGCCACAGCTCGGTCTCGGCCACGATGAGGGCCTTCGGCGCGGCGCGGTCGAGCCAGCGCCGGGCCGGCCCGGGAGCGTCGAGCGGCGCCTGCACCACGGGCACGCGGAACAGGGCCTGCGCCCGCCGCCGGCCAGTCAGCGTCATCACCGAGATCGCGATCCTCTTCCGCCGGCGCGCGGCCAACTCGCGGATGAACGGCGCGAGCGCGGTCACCTCGCCCACCGAGGCCGCATGGATCCAGACCGCGCCCCGCGGGATCCCGGCCGGCAGGTACCCGAGCCGTTCCCGCATGCTCGCCCCCGCCTCGCCAGGCCGCAGAGCCAGGAGCCGTAGTGCCGGCCACGCGAGCGCGTAAGCGGCGCGGCCGAGCGCGGTGTAGCTACGGCGCATCATGCCGGGTCCGCCATCATCGTCCGACCCGCCGTCCCGCCTCGGCCGTGAGCTCCCGCAGAACCATCTCGAGCTTCAGGCGGTCGCGCTCGTGCGCCCCCGCGTCCCGGCCCGCTTCGAGCCGGATCGGATCGCCCTCGACGATCTCGACCCGGCAGAAGGGCACGGGGAACTGGAGCCGGTCCCAGCTCCCGGCCCGGATTCGCCACGCCGCCGCGCCCCCGACCGGGATGATCGGGGCCCCGGCGCGCCGCGCGAGCACGAGCGCGCCGTCGCCCGCCCGGTGGCGGGGTCCTTTCGGCCCGTCGGGCGTCACGATCATGATCCGGCCGCTCCGGATCTCGGCCGCCATCTCCGCGAGCGCGCGAACGCCCCCGCTCGTCGAGGAGCCGCGGATGACGTGGAGCCCGAGCTTCGTGACCGCGCGCGCCATCGCCTCGGCGTCCGGATGCCGGCTCACGAGGACGCCATATGGAAAGCGGCGACCGATCAGGGATACGCACATGATCAGGAGCTGGTCGTGCCAGAACGCGAGGACCGCCGACGCCGGGACGCCCCGGTTCTCGCGCCAGTGCCAGCGCCCCGCGACTCTTGGACGCAGGGTCAGCCCCCAGAGCCGGATGAACGCGGCACCCAGCGTGGGCGCCACCGCGTTCGCGACCGACCGGAGCGCGTGGAGAACGGGCTTCATCGGAAGTCCTTGAGGATCGTCGCGGCCACGGTCCTCGACGCTCCCGTCCCCGCCAGCATCCTCCGGAGCTCCGCCGCCCGCCGCCGCGCCGCGACCCGAGCCCCCTCGCCCCGCACGAAGGGGGCCGAGGCGCGCACGAGGGCGTCCGGCGTGAGCGCGCCCTGGAGGAGCTCGGTGACGACGCCGCGGTCGAAGAGAAGATTCACCAGGCTCACCCACGGAATTCGGAGGACCCGGGACCCGATCGCCCAATTGAACGCCGAAGTCCGGTACATGACGACCTGCGGAACGCCGAGCAGGCCGAGCTCGAGCGACGAGGTGCCCGAGGCCGTCCACGCGAACCGCGCATGGGCGCGGATGCCGTAGCCCGCATCCAGAACCATATGCACGGGCAGGCCCGAAGCGGCGGCCCGGGTAAGGTGCGGCGCCAGATGCGGCCGAGCGCCCGGGGCCGCGATCACGGCCCATTGCAGGGCGGGCTGCCGGACGGCGATCCGTCGCGCGGCCGCGAGCTGGACGGGCAGGATCCGCTCGATCTCGCCCTCGCGCGAGCCCGGCAGGAGCGCGGCCACCGGCCGGCCGGGATTGAGCCCCGCGGCCCGCAGCGCGCGAACCCGGTCGGGCGCCCGCTGCGGAAGAACCTCGAGCAGGGGATGTCCCGGGAACATGGCCCTGATCCCGAACGCCTGGTGCAGGGGCTCCTCGAACGGGAGCACGGGGAACGACCGGCGCACGATCTCGCGCAAGGTCAAGAGGCGGTTCGGGGCCCAAGCCCAGACCTGCGGGCAGACGTAGTAGTAGACGGGGATGCCGAGCCGGTGCGCGATCTTTCCCACCCGGAAGTTGAACCCCGGGAAGTCGATGAGCACGACCGCCGACGGCGGCCTCGTTCGCCACGTCCGCGCCGTATTCCTGATCAGGGACCAATAAAGGTGCAGGTGCCGGACCAGACCCGTCCCGCCCATGACGGCGCCGCGGAGGAGCGAGGTGTCCACGCGCGCGCCCGCGGCCGCCAGCTTGGGCCCGCCGAACCCGTGGAGCCGGACCCCGGGCGACTGCCTCCGAAGTTCCCGGGCCAGGAGCGCGGCGATGATGTCGCCCGACGGCTCTCCCGCCGAGATGAATATGGAGAGGGGCTTCGGGCGCATTGATCTATCTTACCGCCCGTTCACGCCCCCGGCTCTAGCGGCCTGACAGAGGGCTACTTCTGCCTCAACCGACGCGCGGCTTCCGGGTTCTCAGGCGGAACGCTCAGGCCGGAGCCCCGTGGACGGCCGCCTCCGGATGCCGAACCGTGACCTTGACCACGACCCGAGACCCCAACCGGCTGATGACCGACATAAGCCGGTCGACCGTGAACCGATCGAGGACCGCATTCCGAATGCGCGAGTAGTCCGCGGCTGCGATCCCGGTCCGGCGCTGGGCCGCGCGCACGCTGAGGCCCTGCCGGTCCAGCTCCTTGATGATCTCGGCAGCCAGGATGGCCTTGACCTGAGCCAGGTCCGCATCTGCCTTGCCGAAATCACGGTACACGTTGCCACTGCCCCGCATGACCTCGAGCTTTCCCTTCTTCATCCGAACATCACCTCCAGTTGCCTTATCCTCGCCTCGATCAGCTCGATCACTCGCCGGGGCGTCTTGATGCCCTGCGTGGACTTCTTCTGGAACGCATGCACCACCCAGACATCCGTCCCAATGCGAACCGCATACACGACCCGGAAGGCGTTCCCCCGGTGCGGCGATACGATCTCGAAGACGCCAGACCCGAGGCCCTTCATGGGCTTCGCCACATCGGCCTTGCCCCCTTCCGCCGCGATCGTCAGTGCGGTGAGACAGGCGGTCTGCACCCTCTCCGGGAACCCCTCGAATTCCCGGCGCGCCACCTTGACCCAAGAGATCGGTCGTGTGGTCTTAATCATCCGCTTACCTCAGCGATATGTTGTCACACATGACAACACCTTGTCAATCTGAGCGAGTCCCATGGGGAACGGCCCCGGGGAGCCCCGAGCGAGTCTTCGAGGCGAGGGGTCAAAGGGCTGGCCCAGGCTTCCACTCTTCACAGCCCCGGGAATCTGAAGATCTTAACCACGTCCCCTCGTTCCGTTCTGGATCTCACCGCGTCGGAGGTGCTCGACCTGCTCACGGAACTCGGTTTGCCGTCCGCCCTCGGGTACGATGACTACCTCCAGGGATTCGCGAACCTGGATCGCGCGCGCCGGAAGCGACGCTGAGTTGATGCCCTAAGGTTGCCGGGACAGCCTCTGCCGAACCTTGCCGCCGAGACGGCGGTAACCCCGGCTCAGGGCTTCTTCCCCAGCGCGAGATGGAGGAGCTCCTCCTCCGAGATTCCGAGCGCGTGGTAGTTGCGGTAGTACTCGTCGATGAACCGCTCGTGGGTGCCCGTGCGCATCCGCTCCTCACGCAGGTCCTTGACCTCGGCCGTGAGCCGCTTGACCAGTGCGTCGTCGATCGCGATGCCGGCGGCCTTGAGCGCCGCCTCGTTCTTGTGGAGGACGTGCTCGACCGACGCCGTGCCCGTGTGCTTGCCGAAGACGAACCGCTGGGTCCCGCCGACGGCCTCCTCGCGGATGAACTGGTAGATCGCGGGGTTGATGAGAATCCCGGAGGTGTGGATCCCGGACTCGTGGGAGTAGACGCCCTCGCCGATGATGGGCTCGTTGACCTGGACCGCGATGCCGCTCATGCGCTCGACCGCCCGGCGCAGCTCGACGAGCCAGTCGTACTTGAACCCCGGGAGCTCGATGCCGTAGAGCTCCTTGAGGATCATGACGATCTGGTGGAGCGACGCGTTGCCAGCGCGCTCGCCGATCCCGTTGGCGCAGAGGCCCGCGTGAGTGGCCCCGTGCGACAGCGCCCGGACGGTGTTGTACGCCCCGATGCCGAAGTCGTTGTGGAAGTGGGCCGTGATCTGGGTCGCCGGGGTCAGGGCCTTCACCAACGGGGGGAAGTAATAGTCCACGGCCTCGGGGGTGAGCACCCCGCAGGTGTCCGAGAAGCACATGCGGGTGCCCCCGGCCGCGACGCACGCACGCGCCCATTCGAGATCGTAGTCGAGGTTCGATCTGGACGCGTCCTCGGCCGCGAACTCGACCCGCGAGAACCCGAGCTCGCGGGCGGTAGATACCGCGCGGGTGATCATCCGGATATTCGCCTTACGGAAGAACTCGACGGGCAGGTCGAGCCAGGCCTCCGGCTTCTCCCCCTCCTGCTTGAGCAGGACCTGGCCGATCTTGTACTTCATATGAAGATCCGAGAGCGTCGAGAGGACGAGCACCGAAACCGCGTCCGGCGGCGCGCCAATCGCCTTCATCGTCTCCGCAACGCAGTCGAGGTCCCCCCGGTTGCTCCGGCACATGGCCAGGATCTCGACATCGGGCCGGATCTTCCCCTCCCGCTGGGCCTGGACGCATAGCTGGAGCGACCGGCGGTCGGATTCCCCCACGATCGGGAATGCCACGTCCATGACGTGGACCCCGATCCCGGAGAGCAGGATCGCGAGCTCGAGCTTCTGCTCGGGCGAAAAGGCCACCCCGGGCATCTGTTCGCCGTCCCGGAGGGTGTCGTCGTAGAGCCGGATGGCCCCGGGAGCGACGAAGGACTTGCCCGTCGTGAACGTCCTCGGCAGGCGGACCAGGTGGTCGAGCGGTTCGCGGAGGTCAACCATTGGGTTCGGAACTCCTTTCGGACGAGCGGTTCTGCCGGCGTTGCCAGGCCGCCGGAATCTTCAGCGCCTCCCGGTACTTGGTCACCGTCCGGCGCGCGATCGCAATCCCCTCGGACCGCAGGAGATCGGCCAGTTGATCGTCCGACCGCGGCGCGGCCGCCGGCTCGGTCTCGACCAGCTCGCGGATGCGCTCGCGGACGGCGGTGCCCGACGCGCCCGCGCTCGACGCCCCCGGGAGGCGGTTCGAGAAGAATGTCCGGAGCGGCAGGGTCCCCCGGGGCGTGGCCACGTACTTGTTGGCCACGATCCGGCTCACCGTGGACTCGTGCACGCCGATCGCGTCCGCGACCTCGCGCAGGGTGAGGGGCACGAGGTGGGCGGGGCCGCGGTCGAGGAAGTCGCGCTGGGTCTTCACGATGTGGTCGACCACCTTGTGTAGGTTGACGCGGCGCTGTTCGATCCCGCGCATGAGCATGAGGGCGGAGCGGAACCGCTCCTGGAGGAACTCGCGCTCGGCCTTCCCCAGCTTCGCCCGGTCGGCGAGCATCTCCCGGTACGCCTGGGACAAACGCAGGGGGGGCAGGCCGGCGTCGTTCAGCCCGACCACATACTGGCCCTCGACCTTCTCGACGCGGACGTCCGGGAAGACCGTCTGGGGCGGCGGCGCGAACTGGCCGCCGGGTTTCGGATCGCACGCCCGAATCTGCTTGAGCGCGGCCTCCACGGCCTCCGGCGCGACCCCGAGCGCCTTCGCGATCTTCGCGTGGCCCGCGGGCCCCGGAACCTCGAGGGCGGCCAGGTGCTCCGAGACGATCCGCACGGCCAGGGCGGTGTCGCCCTTCATCGGCTGAAGCTGGAGGAGCAGGCATTCCTTGAGGTCCCGCGCCCCCACGCCCGTGGGCTCCAGCGACTGGACCAGCGTCAGGGCCCCCTCAAGCACCTGCACGGGCACGCCCGCCGGCCCCGCAAGTTCCTCGAGGGGGGTGGTCAGGTACCCGTTGTCGTCGAGGTTGCCGACCAGCATCTCGGCCAGCCGCACCTGGGCCCCGTCCCCCTCGGTCTCGTGCAACTGGTCCAGGAGGTGCACCTGGAGCGTCTCGACCCCGACGAGCCGGTTCTCGCGCCGCTGCTCCATTTCCTCCTCGCGCTGGCGGTCCCGGGTTTCGCGCGGCCCCTCGTCGGCGGCCAGCTTGAGCCAGGCATCCATGCCGTCGTCGGCTTCTGGCCCCTCGGCCGCGGCCGGCGTCTCGTGGACGCCCTCGGCGTCCGGTTCCAGCCCCGGTTCCGGCGGACCCTCCTCGAGCGCGGGATTCGACTCGAGTTCCTGGCGCACCTGCTCGATGAGCTCCATCGTCGGCAACTGGAGGAGGCGGATGACCTGCTGGAGCTGCGGCGTCATCACGAGCTTCTGCTGTTGCCGCAGCCGCAGCGAGTGGGTGAGATCCATGTCGAGCGCATGTTACCATACGCTTCGAACCCATGGACGACGAGCTGCCGCGTTCGATCGCCATTCCGCTCGAGGCGCTCCGGTGCGCGGGCGCGACGCCCCCGCTCGACGCGATCGACGCGCTGATCGAGGCGGGCGAACCAGCGGCCGGCCCGCTGGTCCGCCTCCTCGACGAGACCGAGCCGGACGACGACGACTGGACGCCGCTCTGGGCCGCCATCACGCTCGGTGAGCTGCGGCACGCCCCCGCGGCGCCCGCGCTCCTCCGCCTGCTCGCGCTGCCCGAGGGGGACGTGCTCGCCGAAGCCGGCGTGGAAGCCATCGCCAAGATCGGGGTCCCCGCGCTTCCGGCGCTGCTCGGATTCGCCCGGGAAGCCCGCGAGTGGGAGGCCCGGCACTATGCCTACGCCGCGATCGGCCTGATCCCGGGCGAGGCCTCGTTCCGCTTCCTCGTCGCCGCCCTGGACGCCGATCCCCTGCTCTGGAGCGCGATCGCGATGGCCCTCGCGGACTTCGGCGATCCGCGGGCGCTCACGCACCTGCGCCGGATCCAGGGCCGGGCCCGCAAGGACGCGGAGGGCGGAGAGGCGGCCCAGATCGCGGAGGCGATCGAGATTCTCGAGGGCCGGCGGCCTCCGTACCCGAAACTGCACCAGCAATCCTGGCGCGACCGGTACGCGGCCATCTTCGCGTGACCCGCCCCCGGCCCCTCTACCTGGCTTCGGCGTCGCCCCGGCGCATCGACCTCCTCTCCAGGCTCGGCCTCCCCTTCCGGGTCCTGCACCTCCGTTTCCGCGAGATCATGCCCTCCCTCCCGGCCGAGGAAGCCGCCCGGCTCCTCGCCTGGCGGAAGGCGGAGTGGGCGCGCCGCCACCTCGACCACGGCATCATCGTCGCCGCCGACACCATCGTGGCGCTCGGCGACCACCTCTACGGGAAGCCGCGCTCAAGGGCGGACGCGGCGGCCATGCTGCGCGAGCTGTCGGGCCGGACGCACCTCGTGACGACGGCCGTCGCCGTTGTCGATGCCCGCACGCGATGCGGAATGCTCGGCAGCGAGCGGAGCCGGGTGACCTTCCGCCGGCTGTCCTCCAAGGACATCTCACGCTATGTCGCGTCGGGAGAATCACTGGACAAGGCCGGGGCCTACGCGGTCCAGGGCCTGGGGCGGGCGCTCCTCGCCCGCATCGAGGGGGACGTCTACAACGTTATCGGATTCCCCGTGCACCTGTTCGCGTCGCTGGCCGAGCGGCTCGGGGTCCGCGTGCCACCCGCCCGGGTTCGCGCCCTCTACCTCGCCCGCCCGCGCTGACCCCCCCTGAACGCCGAACGGGCGTCCGGACCTGGCCCGGCCGCCCGTCGGCGTGGCCTGGAGGAACCCTTCGTTACCGGACCGGAGGCCGGGCAGCGCCACGCGGCATCGGCCGTCCCCAGCCCTGCCGCAGGCGGTCCGCGAACATCATCGTGAACTTCGCCCCCTGCGGAGGCGTCAGCATCGCGAGGACGTTCGCCTCATGCTTGTCCTGTTCCGTCCGGATCGCGCCCCGGGTGGCGTTGACCGCGTCCAGCTTCGCCTTCACGTCGGCGTCCGCAGCCTTGCGGTCCACGAGGGCCTTGAGTTCCGCCGTCTGGGCTCCAAGCGTCTCCCACAGCGGCCCCGACACGGCCTGGGTCCGGTCCACTTCCGCCTTCCACTGCGTCTGCTGGGCCGGCGCCAATTCGAGCACCTTGGCTATCATGGCCTCCGGGCCCTGGATCGGCGCGGGACCGACCGGACGGGCCGCGCCCTGGCCCGCGGGCATCGGCCGGGCGGGACCCGCCAGCGCGGGCGTCACCGCGACGGACCCGATCAAAGCCACCACTGCGATTGCGCACGCGACCTGTCTCATGGTTTGCCTCCTTGTTGCACGCACGGACCCTGACCTGAACTCTTGCCTCAACGGCTCACGCGCCGCCCTCGAGATATAGCGTGATCTTGGCCTTCGCCCGCAGCGCGTCGAGCCACGCCTCGTACGCCGATTTCTGCTTCCGCGCCAGGAGCACGGGCTCGATGACCGCGCGGTCGCGCAGGAACCCGGCCTCGGGCGCGCGCTGGTGCGCCTCGTCGACGAGCTGGGCCATTACCCAACCCTCCTCGGTCTCGACCGGTTCGGTGATTTCACCGACCTCGACCCCGGCCAGCGCCTTCACCAGCTCCTCGGTCACCTTTTGCGAAAGCCCGGCAGGCGTGGACTTGCCCCACTCGAACCAGCCCGACTCGGAGACCCGCCGCCCGAGTGCGGCCGCGATCTTCCGGAGGTCCTTCTCCTTCTTCAAACCCCAGGTCGCGCGCATGACCTCCGCGTTCAACTGGTCCTTGGCGCGCGCGGTCAGGATGCGGTCCCGGATCCTGGCCTTGACCTCCTCGAAGGTCGGCTTCTCCGCGTACTCGTGCTTCTCGCACTTGATCACGTGGAACCCGAACTTGGTCTGGAACACGGCGCTGACCTGGCCGGTCTTGAGCTTGAAGGCGACGGCATCGTACTCGGGGATCAGCTCGCCCTGGACGCGCCAGCCGAGGTCTCCCCCGCGGGCCGCCGTGCCGGAGTCGTCGGACTTCCGGCGCGCCTCGTCCGCGAAGTCGACGCCCTTCCGGAGGTCCTCGAGGACCTGCCCGATCTTCGCCTTGGCCTGCGCCGCCACTTCCGGTCCCGCCGCCGGGTTGGCGGCGACGACGATATGGCGGATCCGGACGCGCTCGACCTTCTCGAACTCGCGGCGGTTCTGGTCCCAGTAGGTCCGGATCTCCTCCGCCGTCACCGTCTGCCTCGCCTTGGCCTCGGCGAGCGGAAGACTGAGGACGACCGCCCGCATCCGCCGGTGCCAGCGGAGATACTCGAGCCACAGTTCGAGGTCGGTCACGCGAACCGCCTCGCGCATGAAGGACTCGACGCGGGCGGACGACATGCCGCGCGCCTGCTCCAGCTCGAAGAGCTGGGGCGACACGCCGAGTCGCGAGAGCGCCGCCTGGTACCGGTAGGGGTCGAACTGGCCCGTCTGGGGATTAAGGAAGGCCGGGATCGAGTGGACGCTCGCCTCGACCTCCTTGTCGGAGACCGCGATCTTGAGCTTGCGCGCCTGCTGCCAGATCAGGGTCTGGTTCACGAGCCGCGTCAGCACGTCCTTGCGGACCTGTCGCTCGTCCTCGGCGCTCATGGAGGCGACCAGCGACTGGAGCGGCCCCTCGAGCTCCTGCCGGTAGATCACCTGGAACTCGAGATCGAGGACCTTCTCGCCGTTCACGACGGCGGCCGCGCCCGCCGTGCCGCCCATGCGCCCCTGCATGCCCAGCTCGACCACGATCCAGGCCAGGAACGCGACGAGCAGGACGCCGAAGATCATCTTGGCCACGGAGCCCCGCATTGCCTTCATCATGATGGTGTCTAGATTACGCCATTGCCCCCGAAGGGGGCAACTGGACAACACTTTTCACCGCAAGGCGCAGGCGAGTCCGCGAGCCTACCATAGATGTAGGGGGGATTTTGAGCGCGGGGCGGCGTGCCGGGGCGCCTCGGGGGCGAACCCCTTGACGCGCCGCTCGAACAGCGCGGCGCTTTCAGGACCCGGCTGCGGACCCCGCGGGCTGAGCCGCTTCACGAGCTCGTCGGCGCGCGCGGTCGAGGCCCCGAGGCTGCGCGCCTGTCCCGCCAGGGACTTGTCCGATGTCACGAGGAGCACGGCCGCCACCCGGGGCGTCGCGTCGAGCAGGCGGAGGATGAGGGAGTCGGCGTCCGCCCCCCGGGCCGAGTACAGGACCTCCACCCCGCCCCGCCAGTCCGCACCGCCCATCTCGTCGCCGCCCCGCGCCCCGTCGAACACGACGGTCACCCGGTGCGGCCGGCCCGCGGCGTAGTCACCCAGCCGGTCGAGGAAGTGGTGCCGGCGGTCCTGAAAGGTGCGGCCCGGCCATTCGCGCCCTATGGGCAGGGCGTGCATGACGTTGTACCCGTCGACGACGAGATGCACGGCCGATCAGCCGGCCCGCCGGGTCACCGGCGCTTCGGCAGTCGGTTGCCGGGCTTCAGTCGCACGACTTTCGGTGCGGCAACCATCCCCTCTGGCGCCCACCCGTAGGCGAGGATGACGACCGGATCCCCGACTTCGCCCAGCCGGGCCGCCGGCCCGTTCAACTCGATGGCGCGACTCCCCCGGCGGCCGACGATCGTGTAGGTCTCGAACCGCTCGCTGTTATTGAGGTTGAGTACGTGGACCTGCTCGAAGGGCACGAGCCCGGCCGCGTCCATGATCTCCCGGTCGATCGTGATCGAGCCAGTGTAGTGCAGGCGCGCGGCCGTAATCACAGCGCCGTGGATCTTGCTCGAGAGCAGGAGCTTCTGCATGGGGGTCCTCTCCGGCTACCGGGAGACCCGGCACACGAGGTTGTCGATGAGCCGGGTGCGTCCGAGATGCGCCGCCACGGCCAGAAGCACCCGGCCGCGGAGCCTGGGAATGGGTTCGAGCGTGTCGGCGTCCACGATGTCCAGATATTGTACCCGTACCCGCGGCTCGGCGGCGAGGACGCGCCGCATCGCGGCCAGGACTCCCGCGCGCCGGCGTACGCCGCGCCCCACCGCCTCCCGCCCGGCCCGCAGGGCCCGGAAGAGGACCGGCGCGCGGCGCCGGTCCCCGGCCGAAAGCCCCGCGTTGCGGGAGCTCATCGCCAGCCCGCCGGGCTCGCGCACCGTCGGCGCGACGACGATCCGGATGCCGAACCCGAGGTCGCGCGTCAGGCGCCGGAGAACCGCGGCCTGCTGGGCGTCCTTCCGTCCGAACCACGCCACATGCGGACGGACCGCGTGGAACAGCATGGTCACCACCGTCGCGACGCCACGGAAATGCCCGGGCCGCCGGGGGGCGCACAACCGCGCGACGAGCGGCCCGGTGACTTCGACGCCCGTCGCGTGGCCCGTCGGGTACATCGCCCCGACGGATGGACTGAACACGGCATCGACGCCCGCCCGCGCGAGCGCGCGCCGGTCCCGCCCCGGGGCCCTAGGGTACCGGCCGTAATCCTCCGCCGGCCCGAACTGGAGCGGATTGACGAATATGCTGACCACGACCCGGTCGCAGGCCCTGCGCGCCGCCCGCACGAGCGAGAGGTGGCCCGCGTGCAGGGCGCCCATGGTCGGCACCAGGCCGACGACCAGGCCCCGGCGTCGCCAGCGATCCGCCAGCGCCTGCATTGCCGGGATGGTCCGTACGATCTTCATGGCTGCCATGCTTCATACGATACAATGAAATCCCCATGGTTTCCCGGCATGTCCTGATCCTTCTGGCCGGTCTGTGCGCGGACGCGGTGGCGCGGGGCGCCACGATCGCGGTCAGCCCTCCGAGCGGCGCCGGGCGCCCCGGCGAAGCACTCCGGCTGGAGGGGTCCGGATTCGACCCCGCGGCCGCCGTGACCATCCAGGTGGGTGAGGCTCCCGTCGTGCCCGCGAGCCTCACCGCGAACGCCTCGGGGACCCTGGCCGCCACGATAGTCCTCCTGGCCGCCCCCCTGCCGGCGGGCAAGCACGACGTCCGGGCGTCCGGCGGGGCGCTCGCCGTGGCGCGGAACGCGTACCTCGTCCGCCCCGTCGTGACGCTCGACCCGCCGATCGGCGACGGGCGGGCCGGCGCCACGTGGCGGACGGACAAATCCCTGCCCCCCGGCGGATATTCCGGGATGGTATTCACGCTGAACGGCACCGGACTCCCGGCGGACACCTTCATCCCCGCGGACTCGGTCCGGATCGGGCGCACGCCGTGCGTGCACGACCCGATCCGGATCGGGCGTGACGGCGTCCTGCCCTCGACGACGATCATCGTGGCCGCCGGCATGGCTAGCGGCCGCTACGACCTCGTCCTCGCTCCCGCGACCGGAGCCGCCGTGACTTTCGCGGCGACGTACGGCGTCGCCCCGTGGGCGGCATCCGAAACCGTGCGTCAGCGGGCCGCGGCGCGGGCCCTCGAGGCGGCGCGGACGGAGATCCGGGCCCTCGTGGCCGTGGGGAGCGACGTCCTGCCCGCCGACGACGTCTCGGACGTCACCAGCGACGTTTCGAGCGCCGACATCGAGCTCAAGGCCGGGAACTTCGACAACGTGGAGGAGCTCGTCCGCCAGATCCGGGAGAAGCTCGCCGCGCTCGGAAAGCAGGTCGCCACCACCCGCCGGGACAAGCTGCGCGCGCTCGCGGACGTCATCACGTCCGGCTTCGACACCATCCAGCCGCCGGACGCGCCGCCCGCCCGCCAGGGGGGCGCGTCCGTGTCGCAGGGGCGCCGGAAGCTCAAGGAAGCCGCGGAGGCGATCGCCGGCGGACGGTTCGAGGAGGCCAAGAACCTGCTCAAGGCGGCCAACGAACTCCTCAAGAAGGCCCGCGCCGCCGCCGGCGTGCAGGCTACCGAAGAACCGATCCGTTGGTGAAGTCGCCCCCTACTTCGGGAGCGCGCCGCTCTTGACGAGCGGACGGAACAGGTCCAGCACCTCGGCCTCGAGCTCCAGGGTCTTCAGCCCGTCCGCGTAGTGCCGGTAGAGCCGCGCCCACTGGCGCGTCAGCTCCTCGCGTAGCTTCGTGTCTTCGATGATGAACGCCGAGAGGGCCGACAGCGCCGCGTTGAGCTGGCGCAGGACTTCGACCATCCCCTGATGGTATGTCCACCCGCGCGCGTGGCAGACCGTCACGAGCGACTTGCCGACGACGCTGAAGTCGAAGCTCCAGTTCCCGTCCCGCTTCGCAACCCCTCCCCCGACCATGTTGTGGTCGCTGCCGACGCCCGAGAAGGCGGCCTTCATCGCCCGGTCCACGATCTCGTCGTGCCACGCGCCGGACATCACGATCTGGAGCGCGACCACGAACTGCTGGTACAGGCTCTGGACGAGCCGGAACCGCGCCTCGAGCAGGCGCTTCTGCTCGGTCAGCCGCGCGCGCGTCCGCAGGAAGATCGACCGCAGGGTCTCGGCCTCCTCGGCGCGGTTCCGGGCCAGCCCGCGCGACAGGAACTCGACCTCATCGGCGAAGACCAACTGCCAGCCCTTGAAGCTCTCGAACCACGCGAGCGCCTTGCGGATCTCGGCTACCAGTGGCTCGGGCAATCCCTGCCCGGCGGAAGGAGCGGACGGCGTCACCGTGGCCGAAACTCCTGCGGCTGGCGGTACTCCCACGGCCGGCTGTGACGCCGACTTGGCTGCGAGAAGAACGCTCGGGGCCGGGGCAACCGGCACTTCCGGCGGCGTGGACACGGTCTCCGCTGCCGGGGCCGCAGGGCCCGTCGACTCTTCCCGCAGCGGAGACGGCACCGTCGGCGCCACCATGGCTGGCTGAACGTCCACTGCCGCCTGTGGCGCCGTCTTGACTGTGGAGGGACCGATGGGGACCGCCATGAGGTCGTCCACTTCCTGCGAGTGCATCTCCTCAGCCGACGAAACCGCGGCCGTGGACGAGAGCGCCACGACCGTGCTCCGCTTGGCCTGGTGCAGGATGGACTGGAGCTGGGACATCGACCGCCGGATTCGCAGGCGCAGGGCCCCGAAGGTCGTGTCCACGTCGAACACGACGATCAGGATCGCGTCGCTTTCGATCGCGGTCATGAAGAGGTTCTTCTGCTTCTCGTGCTGAAAGAGGAGGGCGAACTCGGGCTCCCCGAGCATCGCCGCGAGCTGGCGGCTCGTGGCGAGGTCGCCGGCCGAGAGCGCCGCGACGGCCTCCAGTTCGTATTCCTTCGTCTCCCCGCCCGTCGCGACGACGCGGCCGGCGGCGTCGATGAGCATCGCGAAGATCGCGTGGGTGGACAGGCACAGGTCCACGAGCACCTCGCGGATCGCCCCTACCTGTTTGTCCTCGAGCAGGATGTTGACGTTGCCGTCGGCGGTCCGGATGTCGATCGTGGCTTCCATTGCTACAGTTTCCCCGGCTGGATCGACGTCGCCATCTGGGCGAGGTACGCCGCCGCCGCATGCGCCTGCGGCAGGATCGGCGCCTCCGCGGCCGGCCGCGTAGCCGCAGTCACCATCTTGGCCAGCTCCGCGATGGACTTCTCGGTGAAGAGCCGCACCCGTCCCAGCGCGTTCGAGTCCCGGAACAGGACCACGAGAATCGTGTCGTCCGCGACCTTGTCGAAGTAGAGGTTCTGCCGCTTGCCCTCGTGGTACATGATCCGGAAGCCAGTGACCCCGAGCCGCCGCGACAGCTCCTCGGTGGCGGCGAAGTTGCTCGAGAGGAGGGCCGCGAATAGCAGGTGGTCGATCTTGTCCGACACCCGGTGCGACGCCAGAATGACCCCGGAGAGATCCACGAGCACGACCGCCTCCGCTCCCGCCCGTGCGCATAGCGTCCGGAGCTCCGCCTCCATCAGTTCGACATCCGCGGTCTTGAGCTCGACGTACTTGGCCGGCATCAGTTCCGCCCCGTTACCAGATCCGCGATCGCCGAGAGCGTCTCGAAGACGCCCACGCCGTCGCGGGCCACGGCCCCGAACGAGCGCACCCCGCGTTCGTTCAGCTTCTCCGTCAGCAGGTCCGCCGGGATGACGTTAGCGAGGTCGCGCTTGTTGTACTGCATGATCAGGGGTACGGTGGCGTAGTCCAGCCCCACGTCGGTCAGGTCGCGCTTGAGCATCGCCAGGCTCTCCTCGTTCTCCGCCATCCGGTCCCCGCGCGAATCCGCGACGAAGACGACGCCGTCGACGCCCCGGAGCACGAGCTTGCGGCTCGCGTCGTAGTAGGCCTGACCCGGGACCGTATACAGATGAAAGCGCACCTTGTAGTCGTCGTCGAGGGGAATCACGACGGGCAGGAAATCGTAGTAGAGGGTGCGCTCCACCGCCGTGTCGAGCACGAGGAAGTTGCCGACCTGGCGGCCCGGCAGGGTGTTGTAGATGAACCGCAGGTTCGTCGTCTTTCCGCACATGCCCGGCCCGTGGTATGCCACCTTGTAGACGATTTCACGCGTGGCCGCGTTGTGCACCGCCATCGGCTAACCCTTCCCCCTGATCCGGAATCCGGTGAAGAGCATCCAGAGCAGGATCGCGCTCCCCAGCGTCGCCACGCTCGAGGCCAGCATCGCGAGGAGGGCGACGAAACGGAACCGGTAGATCGCATGCATGAGGTCCTTGTCCCCGGCGTGCTCCAGCGGAAAATACACGTTCGCGTAGAAATGGATGGCCACGACGGCAACCATGCACAACGCCCCCGCCATCGGCAGGAACCAGAGCCCCCCGTATCCCGTGAGGTACAGGAGACGCCGGGTCGTATGGGCGAATCCCAGAAGCGCGATGAAAAAGACGAGGCCCCCCGCCTCGTAGACGAGGGGATCCAGCGGGATCTCACGCAGGATTTCACCCATACTTCTTCTTCACCTCGCGCCCTTCCTTCATGAGCACGCCGAGTGCCCGGTGGAACATGAATACGCCCCACCAACAGAGGAGGCCGCAGGCGAGGAAGGCGCCGTAGGCGATCCACCGCTCGAGCGCGTAGGCCTCCTTCGACCCCGTGGGACCGCCGCCGTGCACGATCGTGTAGACCGAATACACGATCGCGCCCACGGGCCCGACGAACAGGAATGGCCATTGGGTGTTCACCCCGAAGACGCGCGAGAGCCGCAGGGCGATGAGCCCCATGAGAATGAAGGCGAGGAGGAAGAGCACCCCGCTGAAGATGGTGAGGTAGTTCGTCACCACGACGTATATCAGGTACTCCCGGTCCGTGAACTGCATCTAGTCTAGTCTCCCTCAAACGGCGGAGAGTTGCATCACGGGGCCCCGCCGCATCAGAATCCCACGTCCAGCATGCCGTCCAGCACCCGGCGCAGGTCGGCCCCCAGCCGCCGGGCCGCGGCAGGACCGCGCAGAATCGTGAGCGAACGTTCCACGTCCTCGGCCAGCGCGAGGAACTGCCCCTTGCTCGCCCGGGCCTCGTCGTCGACCTCCTGCTTCGCCATCCCCCGGGCGTACAGGACGAGCCCGAGCTCCTTGAGCTCGCCCTCGAGGACCCCGCGGATCCGGGCCGCCACCTGCACCTTATCGAGCGCGAGGTTGATGGCCGCGAAGGTGTCGGCGTTCTCGAGGGCGAATGCCCGCACCGTCAGCGACTTGACCGGCGGCGCCGTCGACCCCGTCTCGAGCTCGACCCCCTGGGCGTCGTACCAGCCCATGGGTACGCCGGCGTAGATGAGGCCGACGGTCTCGGGAACCTGTTCCCCGACGACGATGGCGCCGACGAACTCCGCCTTCTTGAAGCCCGCGAGGCGCTCGTCGAGGCTCCGGGCCGCGGCCTCGACCGGCACCTGAACGCCGTGCAGAAGCGGCAACAGGGCCACGAGGATCTCGTGCTCGAGCTTGAAGACGTCCACGTAGGCCCGGCTGTCCTTCGCGAGTACGAGCGCGTGCGAGAGGGCCGGGAGGCCCGTCTTCTTCCCGTCGTCGCCGAACGCGTAGGCCGTGATGATCGTGCCTTCGCGGAACACGATGAGGGCCTCCGTGCCTTCCTCGAAAACCATGACCACGGAACCGCCGAAGCCCTCGCGCGCGAGCGAGCTGAAGAGGGCCTCGAGGTTCACATAGTGGGTGTCGAGGTTCTTCTGGATCGGCTTGCCCTTGGGGAACGACGTGGGCGGAAACTTCAGCGCGTCCACGGCGGCGGCGAAGACGGACGAATTCGCGATCAGATCCACAGCGGCGCTATTCTATCACTCTCCAGCCGACGGGACCCCGTCCGCCCGCCGGCGGCTTCAGCGGCCGGGCGGGGGGCTCACCGAGAGAGCCAGGCACGGCCAGCCCTCGTCCGTCGTCCCGTCATCGAGCGCGCACCCGAGCTTCTCCGACAGCGCCCGGACCTGGCCGAGCAGGGGGCGCGCATCGGCACCCGCGCGGATCCGGGGAGCGTAGTCGGTGTCCTCGTTGCTCGTCTGCAGGGCCAGGAACTCGACCCGCTCGAGCCCCCCCGCTCCGATCGTCGCCCGCAAGACGAGGCTGTCCTCGGACCGCCGCCTCGCCCCGCCGAACACGGCATCCCCGATCGAGTGGGCGATCACGGCCTGGCCGATCCGCTCGACGCCCTGGGCCACGTGGGGATGCGTCCCGATGACGAGGGTGGCGCCGGCCGCAACGGCGCCGCGGCTGAACTCCCGCTGGTAGTCGCGAAGCTCGTGGCTCTTCTCCTGGCCCCAATGGTAGAGCACGATCACGGTAGCGCCGGAGGCGCGAGCACGGCGCACGTCCTCGGCAACCCAGGCGGGATGGGCGGCCGCGGTGCCGGGACGCTTGGCCGTCGCTTGGTAGCCCGCCGGCCAGGTCCAGTTGTAGGCGAGCACGGCGACCCGGAGGCCGTTCACCTCGAGAATCGCGGGACGCCGCGCGTCGGTCTCGTTATCCCCCGCGCCGCACCACGCCACGCCCGCCCCGCGCAACGCCGCCGTCGTGTCCGCGAGCCCGATGGGACCGAAGTCCATGATGTGGTTGTTCGCCAGCCCGACGACCCGGAGGCCCGCCTGCGCCAGCCAGCGGGCTCGCTCGACCGGCACCCGGAAGGTGAACCGCTTGCCCTTGACCGCCCGCCCCCGGCCCGTCAGCGGCGCCTCGAGATTCGCGATCGCGAGATCCGCGGCCCGGAGGACGGGTGCCAGGTTCCTGAAGGGATCCGCGCCTGCCCGGTACTGCGGATCGTAGTGCCAGCCGAGCATGACGTCGCCGATCACGACGACGGTCGCGTGGGTCGCTTCGACCCGGGGGGTCGCAACGACCCCGGGGGCAATTGCGGCGGGGCCCGCGCGAGCCACGGCCGCCACGAGCACGAGGAGAATGGGGAAGGAGGATCGCCGTCTCACGCTTCACAGGATAGCAGGCCCAATGCTACAATCTTCACGCATGCCCCGCTTCGTGCAGATGCTGCGCGCCGTGACCATCCGTCCGGTCACGCTCCTGGTGCTCCCTTCCGACAGTGCGCGGACGTTCCGTCTTCGCCTGCCGGCGGCGGTCCTCGTGCTGTTCGCCGTCGTCTGGCTCGCGTCCGTCACGGTGGCCGCCCTCCTCGCCGGACGGCACGTGCATTACGAGGCGATGCGCCTCCTGAACGCCCACCTCGCGGAGCAGACCGAGCGTTACGCGACCGAAGTCGCCAAGGCCGAGGCGCTCACCGGACGCCTGAAGCCGCTGGAGGAGGAGCTCCGGCGCCGGTTGGCCCGGACCAGGCGGGAAGCCGTGCAGGGCGCCGGCGAGGGCGGCCCCGGAGCCAGCTTCCTTCCTGAAGAGATCCCGGGCCGGGTGGCGCACCTCGAACGCGTGGGCGAGGAGCTCTTCCGGAACTACCAGGGGCTTTCTTCCCTGATCGCGTCGACTCCCTCGGGCTGGCCGGTTCGCGGGTGGATCACGTCCGAATACGGGGAGCGCATCTCGCCGTACACGGGCGAGGTCGGCAGCGTGCATCAGGGCGTGGACATCGCCAACAAGCTGGGCTCCCCCATTGTCGCCGCCGCCGACGGCATGGTCCTCTGCGCGGCCTGGACGCCCGGCGGCTACGGCAAGATGATCGAGATCGCGCATGGCTACGGCTATACGACCCGATACGGTCACTGCTCGCGCCTTCGGGTCGCGTCGGGCCAGCGCGTGCACCGGGGCGACGTCATCGGCTACCTCGGCGCCACCGGCAACGCTACGGGGCCGCACGTGCATTACGAAATCCGGCTATACGGGGTGCCCGTGTCCCCGCGGCCGTTCATGAAATGAGGCCCCCCTCCGGGTCCCGCGTGATCGCGATCGCCAACCAGAAGGGCGGGGTCGGCAAGACCACGAGCGCGGTCAACCTTGCCGCCTGCCTCGCCGTCCTCGAACACTCGGTCCTGCTCGTCGACTGCGACCCGCAGGGCAACGCCACCAGCGGGCTCGGCGTGGATCGGGACGCCGTGCCCCGCACGCTGGACGAGGTCCTGCTCCGGGAAGCCCCGCTCCTGGACGCCGTCCGCCCCACGGCCCTCCCGGCCCTCAAGGTAGTGCCGTCGAGCCCGAACCTCAACGGAATCGAGGTCGAACTCCTGCCCGCCGAAGACAGGGCCTTCCGGCTCCGCGAGGCCCTGGCCCCCTTGCGCGGCGGGTACGAGTACATCTTCCTGGACTGCCCGCCGTCCCTCGGCATCCTGACCGTCAACGCCCTGACCGCCGCGGATTCCGTCCTGGTGCCGGTTCAGTGCGAGTATTTCGCCCTCGAAGGGCTGGGCCAGCTCCTGCGCACAATCGAGCTCGTCCGCCTCGAACTCAACCCGGCGCTCGAACTCGAGGGCGCTATCCTCACCATGTACGACGGCCGCACGCGGCTCGCCCAGGAGGTCATCCGGCAGGTACGCGGCCACTTCCGCGAGCGCGTCTTCCGCACGGTAGTGCCGCGCAACGTGCGCCTCTCCGAGGCGCCCTCGTTCGGCAAGCCCGTCATCCTGCACGACATCAAGTCGCCGGGAGCCGCGGCCTATCTCGCGCTCGCGCGCGAATTCCTGCGCCGAAGCCCCAGGGCCCCCGAAGCGATCCGACCGCCAGCCGCCGTCGCCGGCGGAGCCGCCTGATGCCTCCCCGCCCCGCTCTCGGCCGCGGTCTCTCGACGCTCCTGTCCGCCGGCAAGGGCTCGACGCACGTGCACGAGATCCCGGTGGACCAGATCACGCCCAACCGCTCCCAGCCCCGCAAGCGGTTCAACCCCGCCACGCTCTCGGACCTGGCGGCCACGATCAAGGCCAAGGGGCTCGCCCAGCCCGTCCTCGTCCGGCGCGCGGGCGATCGCTACGAGCTGATCGCGGGCGAGCGGCGCTGGCGGGCAGCCCGGCTGGCGGGCTTGCGGACGATCCCTGCGATTCTGCGCGAGGCGACCGACCGGGAATCGCTCGAGCTCGCCCTCATCGAGAACCTCCAGCGGGAGGATCTCAACCCGCTGGACGAAGCGTTCAGCTTCCAGGTCCTGCTCAAGGAGATGACCCAGGAGGAGCTCGCGCGGCGCGTGGGGCGCGACCGGACCACGGTCGCAAATACCCTGCGCCTGCTCAAGCTCCCGCGCGAGGTCCAGGACGCGGTCGCGGACGGCCGCCTGACTGCGGGACACGCCCGCGCGATCCTCCAGCTCGACGCACCCGCCGCCCAGATAGCGCTCTTCCGGCGGATTCTCCGCGCCGGCCTCTCGGTGCGCGCGGCGGAATCCGCCGCCCAGCGCGAATCGCAGCCCGGCGCCGGCCGGGCCCGGCCCGGAGCGCTGGCGAACGACGAGGAATTGTCCCGCGCGCTCGGGACGAAGGTGCGGATCCGGCGTGCCGGCAAGCGGGGCACGATCGTCATCGAGTTTTATTCGGCCGAGGAGCTCGAGCGCCTGATTGCGCTCCTCGGCCGACTGGGCCGTTAATGACGGAGGGGGGCCGTGATATGATGATGGACGCTCGAGCCAAGCATGCCGGATCAGGAGGCAGTCGGATGCCGAAGGATCGCTCGGTCAAGAAACGCGCCGTCACAGACGGCGGCACCTCTTCGGAACGGACGCCCCAGCACGTGTCCACGCTGGAGGCGGCCCGCATTCTCGGCGTGTCAACGTTCTCCGTGCAGCGATGGTTCGACGAGGGTCTGCTCAGCGGCGCCCGCCTGCCGGGGGGGAAACGCCGCATCGCCGCCGAAAGCCTGCGCCGGTTCATGCAGGAGCACGGGATCCTGCCGGCCCATGCGGAGGCCCCCGACCGCCTGCGCGTTCTCATTGTCGAGGATGATGCGCGGCTGCTGGAAGTCATGAAGGACGTGCTCACCGAAACCGGGGAATTCCTCGTGCAGACCGCGACGGGTGGTCTGGACGCCGGACTCGCCATCGCGGAGTTCAACCCGGATGCCGTCGTACTCGACGTCATGCTGGAGGACGTTCCCGGGTCGGCGGTCGTGCGGCGCCTCCGGCAGTCCTCGCTGGGACGCTCCGTCCGCATCATCGCCATCTCGGGACGCGCCTCACCCGAGGACGTCGCGGAAATCAAGGCGGCCGGCGCCGACATATTCCTCGCCAAGCCGTTCGAGCCGCGCGACCTGCTCAAGGCGCTCCGCCCCACCACCCGCGCCTAGCGGGTCAGCGACCCGGAGGGGCGGGACGGGACGGTTCGTCCCGAAGGGGCCGTTGCGGCCCCACCTCCTCATCGGGTGGTTTCCAGGGATAGGAACCGCACAATGTCCGGATCGTGTCCTCGAGCACGCTGGCCTGCGATACCTCCCGCAGGACCCCCGGCTTCTGACGCCGGCGCACCCCCGCGTCCCAGACGACGGCGCCGTCCTTGACCCGAACCAGGGCGCAGCGGATATGGGCGTTGTACCAGAGCATGACGCGGGTCGCGGCGGAGCTGATGCCGACATCCGTCGTCCCGACCTTCGTGTTCACGCTCGCGGCCTGGGTCGAGACCTCGGTCTCGGCCTCGGGTCCGTACCGGATCACGGCCGTCAGGAGCACGGCGTCGGCGCCGCCGTCCTCGGCCAGCGTGGGCCCGACGGACGGGTCGACCGATCGGGTCTCGAGATACTGGCGGCACGCCCGGTCGGCGGCCGCCGCGGTGCCCGAACGAGTGAAGACCCCGGTCACCTGGATCGTCGTCGCCGAGGCGGAGAGCGCCGCCCTGAGGGCCTCGTACACGGCGGCCCCCGCCTCCTCCGGCGTCGGCCGCGTAATCCCCGCCGGCAGGCTGCCGGACGGCGGGATGGCATCCCCGGGGACCGCCGGGGCCACCATGACGATCCGGGCGGGCGTCCACTCCGCCGGACTGATCGCCGCCCTGACCTCCGCCCCTCCGGCCCCGCACCCGGCCAGTGCAAGCAGGACGGTCAGGCTCCAGGGGCTCCGCCACGCGTCTCTCATTCCCGTATTGTAGTGGGCCGGACGCGGCTCCGCTGCATTGACAGATCCCCCGGCCTTCCGTAACGTCCTTACCATGTCCCAGCGCCCCGCCGTTTCGATCCTCATCCCCGTCTTCAACGAGGCGCCCCGCTTGCCCGCGCTCTTCCGGGCCCTCGGCCGCCTGCGCCTGCCCGCGGAAGTGGTCGCCGTCGACGACGGCTCGGCGGACGGCTCGGGCGCGCTCCTACGGCGGTGGGCGGCGCGCGACCGCCGCCACCGCGTGCTCGCGCATCCGCGGAACCGGGGCAAGGGCGCCGCGATCCGAACGGCCCTTAGGTCCGCCCGGGGGCGAACGGTCGTCCTGCTGGACGCCGACCTCGAGTGCGACCCCGGCGATATCCCGAAGCTCCTGGCCGTCCTCGCCCGCCACCCGAACGCCGCCGTCTTCGGCACCCGTTTCCCCCATGGCTTTGGAGTTCCGCTGTCCGCCCGGGTCGCAACGACCCGCGGCGGTTCGCCGAAGCGCGAATCGCCGCAACCTCCGCCGGTGTCCTCACCGGCAGGGACCCGGCTGGCCAACCGCCTACTCACGGGAACGGTGAACATGCTCTACGGGACGCGCCTGACGGACATGGCGTGCGGCTACAAGGCATTGCCCGCCGCGCGGCTGCGCGCCCTGCGCCTGACAGCCACCAGGTTCGAACTCGAGGCCGAGCTGACTGCCGGGCTCCTGCACCAGGGAATCCACATCATCGAAGCGCCGATCCGGTACCGGCCGCGATCCTACCTTGAAGGGAAGAAGATCCACCCTCTCGACGGCCTCCGGATCCTCTGGCGGCTCCTCCTCCTCCGCATCCGCATCCGTCACCCAATTTCCCGGACCCGGCCCGTTGTAAGATAGGAACGACTCACCAATGGACCCGCGCCGACTTGGCCAGATTCTTGTGGCGGAGGGACTGATCGGGGACGACGAACTCGACCAGGCCCTGAAGGACAGCCGTGCGGGCGGGACCACCCTGCTCGAGAGCGTCGTCAAGCTGAAGTTGCTCGACGAGGAGACCATCGCCAACTTCCTCGGACACCAGTTCGGGCTCGAGGTCACGACAATCCCCGCGGACTTCAAGCCGAATCCGCAGGCCCGCGCCCTCATCCCGCCCGAACTGGCTCGCCGGTACCGGCTGGTCCCCTTAGCTGTCGACCGCACGACCCTCACAATCGCGGTCGAGAACCCGGGTGATGTCGAGGCGGCGGAGCAGCGGGACATTCGCCAGAAGTCCCGTATCCCGCCCGAGGCCGTCCTCAAACTCGTGGTAGCGCCTCTCTCGCAGGTCACCGCCGCGCTCGCCGCCATGTACCCCGCCGGCGCCGCCGGCAGCCGCGGCCACAACGGCCCGGGGAGCGGCGGCGAGATCACGACCATGGACGCGGAGCAGTACGCCCTGCGTCACGCGCCGGCCAGGCAGGAAGTGACGCACGAGGACGTCACCGAGACTCTCGACCCCGAGGCCCTCCTGGCCCAGGCGAGCGAGAGCGTCGAGGTCACGTCCGCTGAGGGCGCGGGCGAGGAATACTCGATCGACGTCGCCAACGAGGAACCGGTCATGCGTATGTGCAACTACCTCATCGCCGAAGCCTGCCGGCGCCGGGCCTCGGACATTCACATCAACCCGACGGCCCGGGGCATCACCGTCCGGTACCGCATCGACGGCGTGCTTCAGATCATGCCGTCGCCCCCGCCCTCCATGAAGAAGGGCGTCATCGCCCGGTTCAAGGTCATGGCGAACATGAACATCACCGAGCGCCGCAAGCCGCAGGACGGCCGCATCAAAATCAAGGTCTATGACCGGACCATCGACCTGCGCGTCTCCGTCATCCCGCAGATGGACGGTGAGAACATCGTCATGCGGATCCTGGACCAGTCATCCCTCCAGCTCGACCTCAAGAAGCTGGGGTTCGAACCGCAGGAAATGGAGGTCTATGACACCGCGATCCGTTCGCCGTACGGCATGATCCTGCACACGGGGCCCACCGGAAGCGGGAAGACGACCACGCTGTACTCGGCGTTGTCCTACATCTACGACCCCAAGCGGTCCTTCTGCACGCTCGAGGACCCCGTCGAGTACGAGATGCCCGGGGTCGTGCAGATCCAGATGGACCACGAAGTCGGACTCGACTTCGCCATCGCCCTGCGGAGCGCCCTCCGTCAGGACCCGAACGTCATGATGGTCGGCGAGATACGCGACGGCGAGACGGCGGGTATCGCCGTGTCCGCGGCCCTCACGGGGCATCTGCTCTTCTCTACCCTGCACACGAACGACGCGCCCTCCACCATCGGACGTCTCGTGGACATGGGGGTGGAGCCGGCCTACGTCGGCACCGCCGTCCGCCTCATCGTGGCCCAGCGGCTGATGCGGCGGACCTGTGCCGAGTGCAAGCAGGCCACGACGCCCACCGAAGAAGAGCTCAAGGTCACCGGCGTGAGCGAGGCGGAGGCCGCCGGTGGCACGTTCTTCAAGTCCATCGGGTGCCCCAAATGCAGCATGACCGGGTACAAGGGACGGATCGGTATCTACGAGATGATGCGGAACACCCCCGAGCTTTCGGAGGCGATCTTCGCGGGCGCCGACTCGCTTGGGATCCGCGCCATCGCCGAGAGTCAGGGCATGCGTTCCCTCCGCGGTCTGGCCATCCAGAAGTGGAAGGACGGCATCACCACCACCGAGGAAGTCCAGCGCGTGACGATGGGAGGCGACTAGACTCCCGTGGCCCTCAAGCGGCTCGGATCGCTCCTCGTCGAGGAAGCCCTCATCACGGAGGAACAGCTCGCGGAGGCCCTCACTACCCAGAAGACGACCGGCGACCAGCTCGGCGAGGCACTCGTCAAGCTCGGGCACATCTCGGAAGAGTCCCTCTACCGTTTCCTGGCGATCCAACACGGTCTCGAGTTTATCGAACTCAATGGTACCGAGCTCTCGGCGGCCCTCATAAAGGTCATGCCGGCCGCCGTCGCCTGGAAATACCGGGCCGTCCCGGTGTCGCAGGACGACCGCTCGATCACGCTCGCCACCTGCCAGCCGGACGAGCTCTCGCTGTTCTACCTCCCCAAGGAACTCAAGCTGCCTCCCGAGATCAAGCCCCGGATCGTGGTCGCTCCCGCCTCGGAGGTGCTGGCCCTCCTGAACGCGCATTTCCCCAAGGTGGCAGCCAGGCAGGAGGGCTCGATCCAGTCCGCGGAGGGGGCGGCGAAGATCGCTGCGGCGGCAGCCGCCGCCACGACCGCGGGGCCGGACCAGACCCAGGTCGACCTCCTCGCCGGCGTCGAGCAGGAACTCCTGAACCCGGATGATATCGACCTCGAGATCCTGCAGGAACAGAAGGAGGAAGCGGACGAGGGCGAGCAGTTCGACGAAGGCCCCATCATCAAGCTCTGCGACTACATCATCGCCGACGCTGTCCGGCAACGGGCGTCGGACGTTCACATCACCCCATACGAGAAGGACATCGTGCTCCGGTACCGCATCGACGGTTCGCTCATCAAGTTCCCGTCCCCGCCGGCAAGGATCCGGCGGCACCTGGCCACACGGTTCAAGATCCTTTCCAAGACCATGAACATCATCGAACGGCGGCTCCCGCAGGACGGCCGCATTCACGTCAACGTGGGCGCCAAGACCGTGGACCTCCGGATTTCGACCATGCCCACGCGCTGGGGGGAGAACATCGTGATGCGGGTCATGGACCAGAGCGCGGGTATCCCCAAGCTAGAGGATCTGGGGCTGGAGGGTGACCAGCTCGAACACTTCATCAAGGCGATCAGCCAGCCCTACGGCATGGTGTTCGTGACCGGCCCCACGGCTTCCGGCAAGACCACGACGCTGTTCTCGGCCCTCCAGCACGTTAACACGCCTTCAAAGAACATCCTGACGGTCGAGGACCCGGTCGAGTTCCGCCTCCCGCATATCATCCAGATCATGGTCGACCAGAACGCGGGACGCACGTTCGGCTCGGTCCTGCGCGCCTTCCTGCGGCACGACCCGAACGTCATGCTCGTCGGCGAGACCCGTGATGCGGAGACCGCGTCCATCGCGAACAAGGCCGCGCTCACGGGCCACCTGGTCCTGACATCCGTGCACACCAACGATGCCTGCTCCACGATCATGCGCCTCGTGGACCTCGGCATCGAACACGTGTACGTCGGATCTTCCGTGCTCGCGGTCACTTCCCAGCGCCTGCTCCGCAAGATATGTGACAAGTGCAAGGAGAAGATCGCGGTCCCGGCCGAGGAACTCGCCCGCATCGGCCTCAAGCCCGAGGACGTCGAGGGCAACGAGTTCTTCAAGGGCCGGGGCTGCGACAACTGCCACAAGACGGGATACCGCGGACGGCTCGGAGTTTTCGAGGTCATGCCCATCACGACGTCCATCCGCGAGGTGATCTTCGCCAAGGGAAACTTGGCCCAGCTCAAGACCGCATCGCGCGAGGCCGGGTTCAAGACGATTCGGGACGCCGCCATCATCAAGTGGCGGAAGGGACTCACGACGCTGGAAGAAGTCCTCGGCGAAACCTACGAGTAGGTAGGGGACGTACGTCCCCTCAATCGAACCAGCCGTCCGGAATTAACGCGCGGTAGATCTGGGGTACCCCGGAAACATCCGACGTGTAGAACACGCTCAGGCCGTCCCGGTGAAACGAGGGATGCGGATGCGTCCATGCTGGCCCGTATCGCGACTCGGTGAAATCCGGCGGGCGGTCGGGGAATGCGAAACCGGATGCCTCCTCGTCATCGCCCGGCGCGGGCAGGGGCTCGAACCACCGGGTCCCCCGGTTCGAGCTGCGGGGATGACATAGCACCTTCCAGGAGCCGGAGTCCGGGGAGACCAGCACGAGGCCGATATCCGGCGCGTGCGTGTCGCAGGCGAGAAGCCGGCCGTCCCCGCGGGCCGCGACGTGCCAGATCGGCCCCTTGAATATGCACCGTTCCGACTCCACGTCCCCGTTCGCCCCGCGCACATAGAGGCCGTCGTGGAACTTCACGAAGGCAACGGAATCAGCGCCCAGCCACGTGCCCGCCCTCACCCACTCCCCCTCGCGCTGGCCGGCGACAACTTGGGGGCCACCGCCCTGCCGGTCAATCACCTGCAGGCTGCCGGGCGCCTCCCCGGCGAAGAGAATGCGCCGGCCCCCCGGATCGTACTGAAGCCGCCCGATCGCCTGGGGGCACTCGAGCAGCGTGCGCACCAGTCCGTCGTAGACGTCGACCTCCACGAGCCGGTTCCACGGCCCCTCGGCGACCGTCGCCGCTACCGCGCGACCGTCCGGGGCGGTCGCCAGGTGCCGGACCCGGGCGCCCGAGAACGGCGCAAGCTCGGTCTCCGTCCCGTCCTCGAGGGTCACGGCCCAGATCGCGTCGCGGGCGCTGAATAGGACGGCCAGCCCGTCAACCGTGATCACCGGCGAGGCGGCGTTGAGATCCTTCCGCAGGGTCAGGATCCGGACGTCGCCGGAAGAGAGGTCCATGGCCGCCAGGTTCGGAGCACCGGTCTCGTGCGTCAGGAAGACGAGCCAGCGGCCGTCCGGGGTCACGGTCGGCGTGGACTCCGGAAGATGATGCTGGGCGGACCGCTCGGCGGTGAGCCGGACGATCTCCGTCCCGGTGACAGGGTCGCGCAAGAGGTCCATTGGTGTGGGTCCGCTTCCCACACCCTATCGCGCGAACGCCGTTTTCACCCCTTGCGCCACGAGTGTTCGGGACGCCAGCCGAAGCCCCGGAACGCCGCGTCCCCGCTCAGCACGGAGGCGTGGCCCGGCAGGTCCCGAACGATCGGCGTCCCGGGCCAGCAGGCCCGGACAGCGTCCAGCGTGGGCATGTCCAGAATCGTGTCGGCCGCGCTCAGGAGGTAGGTGCCGAATCCGGGCAGGTCCGGCGATTCGATAGCCAGCCGGAACGCCCGGGCGACATCCCGCACGTCCACGTACGACCACCACCACTGGGCCCCGTCGGCGGGCGCGGGTTTCGACTTCGCCGCGTAGCCCCCGGTCTGCTCGGGCATCCACACGCCCGTGATCCGCATGACCGCGCACGAGATGCCGTACTCCCGGCCGAACATCTCGCACGTGACCTCGTTCACGATCTTCGAGAGCCCGTAATGGTCGCACGGCCGGCGCGGGTGCGCCTCATCCACGGGCACGTAGTCCGGCGGGACCACCCGAGTGTCGGACTTCGCCAGCCCCCAGTCGCTCCCCGCCATCACGAACCGTTTCACGCCGAACTCGCGGCACGCCTCCAGCAGGTAGTACGTGCTGACCGTGTTGAGCTGGAAAGTCTCCTCCGAGAACCACGGATTCGCCCCGATGTGCGCCACGGCGTCCATGCCCTCGACCGCCTTCCGGATCGCGGCCCGGTCGAGAAGGTCCGCTGCGACGTGCGGATGCGGTGTGTTGAACCGGTGGTCGCCCTCCCGCGGATGCCGCCTGGAGAAGAGCCGGAGCTCATGCGCCCGCTCGAGATCGAGAATCGCGTAGTGCCCCACGCGCCCGCTGGCGCCCGTAACGAGGATCTTCATCGGGATGCCTCCTTCTGGAAGGCCACGCGGCCGTCCCACCATGTCGTGTAGAGGCCGCCGGTATCCTGGTAGCTGAGTCCGATCGTCCAGTCGCCGGCCGGCGCTCCGCGCCCGCCGAGCGCCTTGAGCGGGAGCGCCACCTCAAGCGTGTACCCCCCGGTCGTCGTGCGGCTCGCTGCGAACGATCCCGGGACGGGACGGTCCCCCCAGAATCCCGCATACGGCCGGCGGTGGTCCTTCCCGCCCCGCGTGGGGAACACGTAGATCGACGTCCCCCCCCGCTTCGCCGCAGCCGCGGGACTCGTGTAGACGGCGAGGTAGTCGCCTTCCCAGCACCAGTCCTCGCCCGGGTCGTCGATGCGCGTGTCCTTGATGTCGGCCCCAACGTACAGGTACTTCCCATCCGAGGCCAGCCAGTACCGGTGGCCGGATTCGACCCCCTCGACCAGCGACTCCGAAGTGTACGGCGTCGCCGCGCCTGCCACCGGCCACTCGGCCAGGTCGCCGTCCACCTTCGGGATCAGCCTGGGCAGCGAATACGGGACCGGCGGCCGCTCCGGCGGCGGAGCCCAGGCGGCCGCGCGGTGCAGACCGTCCACCGCCGCGTTCGTACGCGCGCATTCGTCGACGAGCGTGTCGTATACGCGCGTCTCGTCCGCCGAGACCAGTCCCATGTTCTCGTCCGGCAGGTATCCGTCGCGCGATTCATCCTGCTTCTCGTAGTCGCCCCACAGGAACCAGTGCATGCCCACCATGAACGGGGCGCGCGCGGCCTGCGATACGAATTTGCGGTACCCGTGCGCCCGCCTCTCCTGTGACCCGACGTCGCAGAACTGGAGCGACCGGTGACCCGGCTCCGCGAACCCCGAAAAGGAATACTCCGTGATCATGATCGGCTTTCCCGTCGCCTCGTAGTACCGGCCGTAGGCGGCCTTGAGCGCCCCGTACCGGGTGTAGTCGTTGACCGAGTTCACGTCGAAGAGCGGCGAGAGCGCCCGGTATAAATCGAGATCCGGCAGCCCGGCCCACCGCACGCCCAGAATCAGGTGGTCCGGATCCGCCGCGCGGACCAGCGCCACGTAGCGGGTGTAGTAGTTCTTCACGACCTCGGTCCTCCAGGCCGCCAGGAATGACTCCATGGCCGCGGGGAGCTTCTTCGGCATGCGCGCCCGCGGAATCGCCTCGAAAGCGGACAGCCTGGTCCCCCACTCGCGGTTCATCGACGCCGGGCCGCCGTACCGGGTCCGGGCGAACGCGACGAGCGCGCGGCTTCCCGGCGCGGAAGACGGGAGAGCGGCGTACGCGCGGAATAGCTTCTCCGGATCCCAGTGCGGCTCGTTGTCCACGAACAGGCCGATCACGTTGCGGCGGCCGCGGAAGGCCGCGACTTCGTCCCGCACCATGCCGGGGAACCAGCCGGCGGTCCAGAACGCCTCGTCCCAGACGTCGGTCTCGCGGGGGTCCGCGCGCGCGTACAGCTGGTCCGCGACATAGAAGTCGGGCCAGACGGACGGGGAACTCCAGCAGGCGGCGGTGTTGAATCCCCAGGCCTTGAGCTGGCCGACGATCCTCGCCTTCCGGGCCGGCTCCACCGGATGATTCTCCGCATGCCCGTAGCATCCGGCCACGCAGTCCACGCCGAGAGAGAAGAATGGCCGGCCCTCACCATCCCGCAGCCACCACACACCGTGCTCCTGAACCGCCGTCACGAACCCGTCCGCCGCACCCGCTCCGCCTGCCAGCAGGCACAGGACAGCGGTGAAGCGCAGTAATCTCACACGTGGTCCGAGGGAAAGAGATAGAAGGGCAGCGGCAACCGGCGGTCAAGGGCGCGCAGAGCGCTTCCCTGAGGCAGGATCGCGCGGGGCGGAAGCGGCCCGAACAGCAGCCGGGCCTGCTCGAGACCGCTCCACCGGAGGGCTCCAACCGCCCGATCGAGCCGGCCCAGCTGAAAGGATCCGAGCAGACCGGGGCGGTCCACGATCTTGATCTGCCCGAGACACCCGATCGACGACCTCCAGAAGTCGGTCGCCCCGAAGAGCGTCTGAAGATACGGAAGGGCCGCGAACGGCACCTCGCCATGGACCTGGTCTACGCCCGGGCGCGACGCGAACCAGCGGTACAGGGCGAGCACGCCCTCGGACGCGCCCGCGATCTCCTGAACCGACCAGCCCGACCGCTTGCCTTCGCCCCAATACCTGGCCAGAGCGTACGCCGTGATCCGCCTCCCCCGCACGGCACAGAAGACCCGGCGGCCGACCTTGAGCATCATCAGCGGGAAGTCGGCCGCCGACCGCTCAACACGGACCGGGACCGTCCGGTGCAGGGCGTGCAGTTCCTCCGCACGACGCGAGGGGTCCCGGAGTTCAACCACGCGATCATCGAACCGCCGGAGCGTCCCAACGGAGCGCGCGTTGATGCGGAACTCGAACTTCTCTCCCGCGGGCTCCCAGCCGAACCGCGCGTATCGCGTGCGGTCGCCCCAGAGGATCGACACCGGCATCCCGTGGCCGCGCATGTAGTCCGTGCAGTAGTCCAGCAGGGCGGCCATCATCCCCCGGCCCCGGAAGGCGTCCAGTGTGGCCACCGCCCCGATCCCGCCGCAGCGGACCCGCGCCCTTCCGGCGACGAAATCGAGCGGGTAGACCCCACAGTGCGAGACGATTCGGCCCTCGTGCCTGATCACGAAGCAGGTATCGAGCCGCGCCTCCATGTCGCCGTAGAGGTGCGGGTACTCGGCGAGCATCGACCAGCCCCGCCCCATGTCCCGCGTGCCGGGGAAAATGCCGCTGATCATCCGCAGAACCTCGGCGCCTTCTCCCGGCCGCGCCATCCGCGGCCCCTCGTACTTCCTCGCCAGAATCACGGCCACGCTCAGCGGCTGCCCGTCAGGCGCCTCAGCGCGGTCGAAAGATCGTGGCGCCCCCGGGCGTCGAGCGTCCGCAGACGGCGCGCCACGGCGTCCAGCCGGTCCAGCTCCCACTCGCTCTGCTTGAGCAGCGGCCAGAAGTCCCCCGGCCCGCCGCCCTTCCGCCGCGCGACCCCGCACGCCGGGTCCGAGGCGCTCCTCCAATCCGCCGGTGTCAGCGGTACCGGACGGCCGACCGCACCGGAGATGATCCGGGCGGCTTCCGCGGCGCCAACGGATCCGAAAGTCCGGCCGCTCTCCGCGAGGTGGCGGACCAGCGCCCCGACGGCGAAGTGCGCCCGCCGGAACGGCACGCCGCGCCGGAGGCTCAGCCATTCCGCGAGGTCGAGCGCGGACGCGAATCCGCTCTCGATCACGGCGCCCGCCCCGCGGGCGCGCGGGCCTGCGCCGCGGCGAACGCCAAGCCGGACGACGACCTCGGCCGCCAGCCGGGCCGACGTCTCCCCGACGTCGAGGGCGTGCCAGAGCGCAGGCTTGAGTTCCTGGAGGTCGCGGCTGTAGCCGGCGGGCAGGCCGTGCACGACCGCCAGCGCTCCGGCCAACTCGCCCGCCGCCGCGCCCGCCCGGGCGCGCAGGAGCTCGAGCGGATCCGGGTTCTTCTTCTGCGGCATCGCGCTCGACGTGTCCGCGAACTCGTCGGGATAGGTGAAGACGCCGACCTCGTCCGACGAGCCGTGGATGACGTCGGCGGCGAGCCGCGAGAGCGTGGACATCATGATCGCGAGACCCGCGAGCAGTTCCAGCACATGGTCCCGCGCCCCGGTCGCATCGAGCGAGTTCGGCCAGACCCCGTCGAACCCGAGGAGGCGCGCGGCCACCCGGCGATCCACGGGGACGGACGTCCCGCCGACCGCCGCCGCGCCGAGAGGACACCGGTTCATCCGGCCCACGGCGTCGAGCAGACGCCCCCGGTCACGGCCGAGCGCGTCCACGACCGCCAGCGCCCAGTGGCCCATCGTGGACGGCTGGGCCGGGCGCGTATGCGTGAACGCCGGGATCAGGACGGCCCGGTCCCGCGTCGCCAGCGTCAACAGCCCGAGCTGCGCCTGCAGGACGCGATCCTGGATCTCGAGCGCCCTACGCCGGGCGAAGATGCAGATGTCGGTGGCCACCTGGTCGTTCCGGCTCTTGCCCAGGTGCACGCGGCCCCCGACCGCCTCGCCGCACGCCTCCGCGACGAGCTTTTCGATCAGCGGGTGGATGTCGTGGAAGGTCGTGCCGGACACCCGAGAGAGCGCGCGCTCGACTTTGCGCCGCGCCTGCGCCCGGGCGCGCCCGTAGGCGCGCAGGACCTTCGCCGCCTCCGCCCTGGAGAAGAAGCCAGCCCGGTGAAGCGCGATCGCATGCGCCTCGGCCACGTCGATATCGACGTCCACCAGCGCGGCGTCCTCGGCGAAGGAGGACAGGTAGTCCCGGGCGAGCGGGTTCATGGAGGAGGCGAGGCGACCGCGCCAGAGCGCGGCGGATATCCTTGGCACGCCTCCGATTGTGCCTGAGTGCCTACCGGCCGGTCAACCGGAAGAGCCGCGCCACCCCTTCCATCACCTGATCCACCGTGATGGCCTCCATCCGGGGCACCGGATGGTTACAGTGGGGAGAGCCGCATCGCGGACACGTAAGGCCCTGCACAACGACGACGGCCGGCGGATAGAACGGCGCGAACAGCACCGGGTCGGTGGGACCATACAGCCCGACGACCGGAGTCCGCAGGGCGGAAGCCACGTGCAGGGGCGCCGAGTCGCTCCCGATGAGGCAGGCGGACCGTCTCAGGATTCCCGCGAGATGAGCGAGCGACGCAGGTTCGAGCACGCGGACCGGCGCGCGGCGCACGCCCGCGACCAGGTCCTCGCGCCAGGGCCGCTCGACCGGCCCGAGGGCAAAGACCGGGACGAGGCCGTGCTCGGCGTGAACGCGGTCGGCCACCGCGCCGAATCGCTCCACCGGCCATCGCTTGCGCGCCCCGAAGGCCGACGTGCCCGGATGCAGGACCGCGAACTTGCCGGGGACCAGCCCCGCCGCCTCGAGTTCCCGGTCCACGGCGTCCTGAACGATCGCCGGCACTTCGAACATCGTCCCGGCGCCCGACGCGTCGATCCCGATCGCGCGCAGGAGGGCTAGGGACTTGCGGACGCGGTGCATGCGCTGCGTGGGGAGGGCCACCAGCACGTGCGTCGAGAGGTGATTGCCCTCCCGGCAGAATCCGCGAGCGAACCCGACCCGGACCGGAGCGCCGCTGAGGAGGTTCACGAGCGCGCTCTTGAAGGTGCCCTGGGGATCTATCAGCAGGTCGCAACGACCTTGATCGATGCGACCCCGGTCGCCGCGGCCTTCGCCGTCCTTCCCGCTTCGCAGCGCCCGGGCGAATGCTAGAATCTCCCTCAAGGTGGCGACCCATCTGGCGGGGAGAAGCAGTCCACGACCCCAGCGGTGCCGCTCGAAGACGTGCACGGCCTCGAGGTCCGACCGCCCTTCGACGACGGCCCGCGCCTTGTCCTGCACGACCCACTCCACCCGTGCCCCCGGGAACGCCCGCCGCAGGACCCCGACGACGGGCAGGAAGTGGATCACGTCGCCCGCGGCCGTGAGCCCGACCACGAGGATGCGGCCGGGCGCTCCGGGGACCGGCCGCCCCGCCCGGACCACGCGCCCGGGCCCGGGATCGAACTGCCGGTATGCGGCGGCGTCGAAGACGCCGATCGGCGGGTCGGGAAACGAGGGTGAGGCCTCCAGCATCGTGCTTTCATCATACGGTGGCGGACGCCGCGAAGCCGCAGGCTTCGCGCGGCGGGTCCGTCTTCGGACACGGATTCTGACATGACCGCCCCCCGGCCCGTCGCCCCGCCCGGGTTCACCCTCACCACGCCGGGCGACCGGTACGTCATCGTTCGCGACGCAGACGCCCACTTGCTCTCGCGACTCATGGACATGCCCATCCAGGCTCTCCGGGAGCTGCCGGACGCGCGAAGCGTCAGTTCGGGGCGGGCCGGGCCCGTGCACCTGCCCGTGCCGGGCGCCACCCGGCGGATCTTCGTGCGGCCGTACGGGCACGGCGGCCTGCTGGGCCCGGGCCGCCCGCCGGGCTTCGCGGACCCGGAACGAGCGTGGACCGAGCTGGCCGTCAACGCGCGGGCGTGCGAACTGGACCTGCCGGTCTTCCCGCTCGCGGGGGTTACCGCGACCCGGCGCATGGACGGAAGGTGGGACATGGAGGCGTGGAGCTGGTGGCACGGGGATTCGCTCACGCTCTCGCACTGCCTCCCGTCCCTCGCCACCGAGACCGCCGCGCGACAGGCCCTGCTGGGCGCCGTCGGCCACGCGATCCGGCGGTGCCATGACGCGGGGCTCGTACACGGCGACCTCAACGCCCGCAACATCCTCGTGACGCGCGCCCCCGACGCCTGGCGGATCGCGCTCATCGACCTCGACCGCGCGGAGTTCCGCCCGCACCTGGCGTTGTCCGATCGCCTCGGGCAGGTGCGACGGCTCTACCGGTCGCTCGCGAAGGAGGGTATCCTGCCCGGCGTGGTGCCGGCGGAGGACCTCCCCGCGTTCGTGCGCGCGTGCGCCGGATCGAACCTCTCCGACAGCGACGTGCGCCGGTTCCTGGCGGGATGCCGGCTCGCGGTCTTCTGGCACGCGCTCCTGTGGCGGCTCTTCGGACGGCGTCCCGCGGAACACGCCGCCGCATGAACGGGAGCCCATCGTGAGCGGATTCCGCCTCTCGACACACCTGGCGCCCCTCCTGGCGATCCTCGCGATCGGAGGGGCGTTGCGGTTCGCGCAGCTGGACCGGCAGGGCCTCCTCCTCTTCGACGAGGGCCAACTCATCCTCGAGGCCCGCGGAGTCCGCGCCCTTGCCGGCGCGTGGACCGGCACGGTCGCCGCACGCCCCGGGGCCCGGGATGCCCTGAACGCCGCGATCGCGAACGGCCGGATCGTGTTCGGCAAGCCCGCGCACAACGTCCTGCTCGCGGCGCTCCTTCCCGTCTTCCCCCGCGCGGACCGCGCCACGCTCGTCCTCTCCGCGGCAGCCGGCACGATGACGATCCTGGCCGTTTGGGCGCTTGGGCGCGCACTCTACGGAAACGCGGCCGGCCTGCTGGCCGCGCTCCTCCTCGCCCTCTCCCCGTACCATCTTCTATACAGCCGCGAAGGACTCTCGGACGCGCTGACCGTCCTGTGCTGGACGGGCGCGCTGGCCGCATTCACGCGCCCCGGCGGGCGCGCGGCTCTCGTCTCCGGCGCCCTGGCCGGGCTCGCGGTCGCGACGAACTATCGGACCCTCTTCCTGCCCGCCCTCTTTGCGTGGCTGGCGTGGATCGGGATTCCGGCGGCGCCGGCTCGTGGCGCGGCCTGGACGCGGCGGTTCGGCCCCTGGATCGCCGGGTTCGCGGCGCCGCTCCTCGCCTTCGAAGCCGCCTACCGGCTCGTGCTCGCCTCGGGGGCCGGCGCGACCTTCCCCGGCGGCACCTACGCCGGCCAGCTGGCCGAGCTCCTCTCCTTCCACGGCGCGCAGGGATTCCGGTTTGGCGGCTGGCTCGCGTTCGGCGACTTCCTCCGGCGTTGGGAGGGAACAGCGTCGCTGGCCGTCCTCCTCGCCGTCCTCCCCTGGCAGATCGCGCGCTGGCGCGGCGCGGACGGGTTCGTGAACGCCGTGTGGCTCGCGCCGTGGATCCTCTTCTCGGCGTACTGGGACAACGCGTCCAGGTTCTTCACGCTCCTGCTCCCCCTCGTCGCGATCGTGAAGGCCCGGTGGCTGGTGTCAACCGGCGCCTGGACCGCCGCCCGGATTACACGGCTCCCGCCGGCGGCCTTCGGGCTCGCGATCGCCGCGACCCTCGTGCCGCCCGCGCTCCGCCTCGTGCCGCGTCCCACGCCGTACCTCGAGGCCGCCGACCTGCTGGCGCGGTCGGGAGACCCCCGCCACCTGTCGACGAATTCGCGTCTGGGGCTCGCCTACGCGGGCGAAGGCGCGTGCATCCAGATGCCGCCGGACGATGCCGGCGTCCGGACCCAGATACTCTCGGGTTGGCGCTGGGCGGTCACGGATCTCCAGGTGTTCTTCGGCGGGTTCGACCGCCCCGAGGAGCGGCTCGCCACGACCGTGCGGATCGCGGAGGCCCGTCCTTCCGTGCTCGAGGCGCCGTACGGGGAACTCGCCCTCACGCAGTTCGTGCTCGAGCAGGACCTGACCTACGGAGACGCGAGGGCCCTGCTCGCCGAACTCCGGCGGCAGGGCCCTCGACTGCATGTCTTCGACCTGTGGGCGCGCGCACGTCCCGGGCTACCCAGGCCCTAGCCTTTCGGCGTCCGCCGAAAGGCGAACACGTCCGTCTTCGGACGTGCTAGCGCTTCCGGCCCTTGCCGGCCTTCCAGTGGCTGATGGCCTCCGAGATATTGAACACCAGCTGGCGGGTCCTCGCGTCCATCCCCCGCAGCCGGGCGGCCACCCGCCGGATGTCGTCCTGGGGTGACTTGCCCGACGACTGGGCCCCCGCCACGAACAGCGAGGCCACCGGCACCTCCAGGAGACCCGCGACCTTCTCCAGGGTCTGGAGGGAGGCGCCGCGGCTGCCGCGCTCGAGATGCGCGATGTAGTTAGTCGACAGTCCCACGCGCTCGGCCAGCTCTTCCTGGGTGAGTTCGAGGCGACGGCGCTCCTCGCGCACCCGGCCTCCGATGATCTTGCTGAGGTCCATGCGATTAGGCATCAGATCGTTGCCCTCCCATCGAGTGATAACGGAGCGCCGCGGCAAACACCCCGCGACTTCCTTGCCGCGGCCCGCCAGCCTCCCTGTTGAACGCACGATACCGTTCACTATGCCCGGGAGGCCATGGAGCGGCCGTCACAATTTCATCACCCGCACTTTCAGCAGGAGCATCAGTCAGGGTTGCGCCTCGGCGCGGGAGGCCCAGCGGATCGCGAACGAACCGCTACCGGGCGGGCCGGACTGGACCGAACACGCCGCGCGGATCCCGGCGCGCCTGCTCGCCCCTAGCCTGCGCCGCCTCGCGCGTGCGTCCCTCGAGCACGAGGATCTCCGCCAGGTCACCCCACAGCGACGCGACGGCCGGCGCCAGCGCGATCGCCTCCCGCAGCTCCGCCTCGGCCAGGCGCATCGCCTCGCGATCAGCCAGGATCTTCCCCCGTACCCGGTCGAGGTCCGCAGCAGCGGTGAGGTAGAAAATATTGCGCGGATTGGCGCGGCGGGCGCCGCCCAGGAGCTCCGTCGCACGGGCAAGAGCTTCCGCGTCACCCGGAGACGCTTCCCAGCGCGCCCTCCAGAGCGCCGCGTCCGCGAGCGCCTGCGCCGGATGCGCGCGCGCCGACCATGCGTCCCAGCGCCGGAGGTGGGCGGCCAACCCCGGCCCGTCTCCCACGAACGCGAGCCGCCCCGCCTCCCGCCGGTGCGCCTGCGCCACCGTGGTCTGCAACGCGGACCCGAGCGCGGCGGTGGCCGCGACGAGCCCCAGCACCAGGGTCCAGACCACGAGCCGCCCGCGGTCCCGTCCACATTCCTTTGCAGACGACGGAACCGGGGCCAGCGCGAACAGGATCCATCCGATCGATCCCGTCACGGCCGAGGACGGGTTGACCAGGGACACGCTCCAGAGCGAGACGGCCGCGGGCAGGAGCCGCGACCGGCCGCACGCCCGCACGCCCGCGACCAGCACCCAGGCGTACATCCCCAGTAGTACCGCGCCACCGGCCACGGCCATGCCGAGCGGCTCGTTGTGGGCCGAGGCCGGGAGCCGCAGGGCCACGTTCCCGCCCGCGAGCGTTGGCGGGTCCGCGACAAAGAAGGCGTAGCCCGCGACGGAGGGGAACCAGGCATGGAAGAGATCCGGCCCGACGCCGAGGAACGGGTGCGCGCGCCACAGCCGGGCGGCCGCCGCCCAGATCTCGAACCGCGAGCCTGGGCGGAACAGGTCGAAGAGCCGCCAGCCCGGCGCGGACGCCGCAACGGTCGCCACCACTGCCGCGGCGATCGCCGTCGCCACGATCATCCCGGCGTGGATCGAAGTCGCGGCGATCGGAGGGGGGGCCCCTCGCCTCTCCCGCCGCTCCTCGCGCGTCATCCACCACCACGCCGCCAGACCGCCCGCCAGCCCGAGCCACACCGACCGCTGGCGGGTCACGAGGGCTCCCGCGAGCAGGAGCCCGCGCAGGACCCAGACCGGGCCGTTCGCGGTGTCCCACAGCGCGAAGGTCGCCCAGAAGGCGCAGACGAGGAAACCGGCGAGGTAGACGGGATTGCCGAGCGTCGCCATCAGCCAGTAGGAGGATTTCCGGCCGGGATCCCACGGGACCGGATCCCACCCGACCGCCTGTGCCGCCGCGTACCCAAGCGCGAGCATGGCCGCGAGGACGATCGCAGCCGCGACCCGGCGCGTGACCCGGGCCCGTCCCCACGCCGCGGCCCCGAGCGCGCCCGCCCAGACCGCCGTGAGCGAGGCTCCGCCCGCCCACGACCCCTCCTCGCCCGTCCAGCCGAGCCCGCACCCCGACACCACCACCACCGCCAGCAGGAGCCCTGCCAGCGGGGCCAGAAGCGGATGCCCGGCGAGCCGCCGGCACGCGGCGGGATCGGCCAGGGCGGCGGCGAGGAGGGCCCACGCGAGTCCGGCCAGGAGCAGGCGCTTGGGGGTTTCGACCGTATCCGCGCAGCCCAGCCACATCGCCAGCGGCAGGAGCCCCCCCCACGCCGCCAGCGCCACGCCCGCCAACAGGGCCAGCCTCGCCGAGAGGGCCGTCGAAAACCGGGGTGAATTCACGGGTCCGGGTTCATCGTAACACTCGGACGCCATACGGGTTTGTTAATATGGACGCATGAGCGGGACCCAAACGTGATCGGGGTCGGGATCGACCAGGGCCAGGCCTTCGTCAAGGGTGTCGCGGTCCAGTTGTTCGAGGACGGGAGCCTGTCGCTCCTCTCGGCCGTGATCGCCCCCACCGCGGACGTCAAGGCCAAACCCGATCTCGTCGGCGGCCCCATGGGCCGGCACCGGCCCGCGCCCTTCACGAAGCCGCCGGCCGTCGTAGCCACCTCGCACCCGGACGGCTACCTTGACCGCGTCCGGCTCCCGCTCGCCCCCGAGACCGGACCGATGTCGGACTACGACATCATCGCCTGGCTTCTCGAGGGCAAGATTCCGCCGCCCGCGGGCACGCAGGTCAAGGAAGACCTCTGGGATTTCCTGGGCCTCCACTACTTCCGGCGGTCCTCGGATATCGAGACGCACGGCCGGAAGACGGCCGAGGGGCTGTTCACCCGGATCCCGCGGCCCGTGGCCGAGGCGGCCGCCTTCAAGTACGGCAAGCTCACGGAACTCGGCCTTGAGCCGACGATCCTCGCGCTCCTGAACGTGTACCTGCGCCTGCTCCCTCCGGGCAAGGAGCAGGGCGGCCCGACCCTCCTGCTCGATATCGGCAGCTACCAGATCCAGGCCCTCCTCTTCGCCGACACCGGCCTGGTCCGGTCGATGTCGGCCTCGATGGGCGACCT
The DNA here is from genome assembly GCA_919901855.1 of bacterium. Lineage (GTDB taxonomy): Bacteria > Oederibacteriota > CAKKQC01 > CAKKQC01 > CAKKQC01 > CAKKQC01. The sequence goes on from CAKKQC010000042.1 coordinate 109,178, forward strand.
ACCGGGGCTCGTGGAACGGTCGGCACGGATCGAGCGGGCGCAGGTGCACCATCGCCTGCAGAACACGGACGTAGCCTCCTCGGATACGGTCAGCATCGCCATCAAGGACGCGATCGTGAAAACCCTCCAGAAGGTGCAATCGTCGTTTTGGCCCGAGGGGACGACGAATCCCCGCCCGCACCGGGTACTCCTGTGCGGGGGCCTCTCCCAGTGCCGCGGCATGTCGCGCATCGTGAACACCGCGCTCGACGTGCCGACCGACATGCTGCACCAGCCGGAGTCCCTGCGGATCGTCGGCAACCTTCCGGCCCCGTATCCCGTGTTCGCCGGCGCCCTGGGGGCGGCGGTGCGGGCCGTGGGGTCGGCGCCGCTGCCGCTCCGCCCCCGCAAGCAGGTCCTGCAGACCCTGCCCAAGGGCTGGTCGTCACGCATCTCCTCGATGGCGCATCTGCCCCACGGGATCCACCTGCCGCCCGGCTTCGCCCTGCCCCAGATGCCGGGGCTAGCCCTCCCGGCCATGGCCGTTCCCGAGGAGGTCTCCCGGTTCGTCCGGACCTGGGACCACGCCCTGGCCTGGGTCAAGTCGCTCCGCCAGCTCCCGGCGAAGCTGGGCTGGGGCTGGATCGGCGTGGGGGTGGCGGCCGTAATCGCCACGATCCCGACCTCGATCCTCCTGATCCGCCAGGGCTCGGCCTTCGCGAGCGCCCAAGCCGAAGTCGAGTTGCTCGAGCCGGACACCTCGGAGCTCGCCCGCGAAGCTGAGCTCATCCGGCAGTACGCGACGCTCACGGGCAGCGGGGCGCTGACCATCCTGCCGCTGGGCGAGGTGGTCGCCGAGATCGGGGCAAGAATGCCGGCCGGCACCTACCTCGCCAAGCTCACGGGCAGCCCGAACCAACTCGTCCTCCTCGGACGCGTGAAGGGGAACGCCGGCCTCAAGGTCAAGCAGATTTCCGAGTCCCTCGCAGCCGCGCCCGCCCTCCGCCGCGCGGGATACCGGCTGGAGGCGCCCTGATGCCCCCGCCGGTCGCTCCCGGCGCCCCCGCCCCGGGGGCGACCCCGCGTCCGGCCGGGCCTCCCGGCGAACTGCGGCCCCGCGTCCAGCCGAAGAAGGCCGCCGTTGCGACGCCCCCGCCGGCCTGGCTCGTGCTCGCCGCGACGATCGCCCTCGCGGCCGAACTCCTGCTCGTCCTGGCCGTGATCGTGCGGGCGGGCCAGACGGTCAGCGCGCGGCGCGAGGCCCGCGCCCTCATGCAGGCCCAGGTGCAGGCCGACCAGATCCGCCGGGCCTGGGAGGAGCTGGCCGAACAGGGCGCCCTCCTCTACGCGCGGCTTTCCCGGCTCGACAAGGCGGCGGGCTCCCTCAAGGACCTCGAACGCGGGCTCCGGGACGCCGCCAAGTCCGCGGGGCTCACGGTCGAGATCGCCGAAGCCCGGGGAACGAAGGTTGGCAAGAGCGTCAAGCGGGGCACGAAACTGGTCATCACGGGCTCCGGACCGGAGGGACGCGTGTTCGACTTCCTCCTTGGGGTGGACCGGCTCAACGCCATCATCCATATGGAGGAACTCCAGATGACGGGCACCACCGACAAGGGCGTCGTGTACCTCAAGCTCGGGATCGTCCACGACGAGCTCAAGGCACGCTACCGCGACCGGCTGAAGGCGCTGGTCGAGCAGCTGCCCCGGGTCGCCGGCGCCGCCCCCGGGGTGGGAGCTGTCCGGCGGGTGGAGAAGCTGTTCGTGCCCATGATCCTGCCCGACGAGGAGGCCCTGCGCGGATGGCCCCGGATCACGCTAAACGGGTTCACGTCGGACAAGGCGCTGTTCACGGTCAACGGCGAAGAGCACATGCTCTCGCTCGGGCAAACGATCACGGGCGACATCATCTACAGCGACAAGCCCGCGGTTAACCAGGCGATCCTGACGCGCGGCCACGACCGGTCCGCCGTCATCCTCACCGTCGGGAGCCGCGACTACTCCATCGCGCCCGATGCCAACAACATCCGCAGCATGGTCCCGGTCATGCTCACGATCCAGCGCTCGGGCATCAACGACCTGCTCAAGGCGGTGCTGCAGCCGTGACGTCCGCCCTCGTCCTCGCCGGGGCGCTGCTCCTCGCCCGGCCGGGCGACGCCGCCGCTCCCCGGCTCCTCCCCGTCCAGAACGGGGACTTCGAGGAGGCGGAGGCGGGGGCAAACTTCCCCGCCGGTTGCTGGACCAACAAGAACAAGGGCGACATCTCGCTCATCACGAACGCCATGCACGGCCTCAAGGCCGTGCAGGTCAAGGCCGGGTGGGAATGGGCCTGCACCGACCTCAACATTCCCTTCGGGTCCGCCAACGGCAACATGTTACTGCCCGAGGGCGAGGAGATCTCGATCGGCTGGTGGGTCAAGCTCGACGACGTCAAGAAGGGCTGGAACGACTCCGATATCTGCCGGCTTTACGTCAAGTTCAAGACCAACGCGTGGGTGGAATCGACGGTCGAGCTGGCGAGGTTCGAAGGCACGGCGGGATGGAAGTGGATGACGAAGAAGAAGATCCTCGTGCCCGCGAACCTGAAGGAGGCCACGATCGTTCTGACATTCGACGGCGCCTCGCGCGGCGCGCTGTCCCTCGACCGGATCGTGGTCGCGAAGGGCACGGACCTGCCGCCCGAGACGATCACGACCGCGGACGAGATCGCCCTGGCGACGGACCAGGCCCGCGCCGCGATCGGACGCGCCCGCGCCGCCGCGCAGCGGGACACGGTCGAGGGCTCGGCCGGGGAGGCGCTCTCCGACGTCCGGGGCCGGGTGGACGCCGTCACCCTGCTCGCCAACGAACTCGAGGCGGAAGCCAAGGCCCTCGCCGCCAAGGCCGAACCCCGGAGCAACCTCCTCGAGCGCGCGGCGGACGCCGAGCGCTCGGTCGCCGTGGTCCGGACGAAGATCGCGGCCGCGATCGCGCTGATCGCCGAGGGCGAGGCCGCGCAGAAGCGGGAACCGACCCGGGCCAAGGCCGAGGAGGTATCCTCCGCCAAGGCCGCCGAGGCGCTCGCGATCCTGCGGGAAGCCGTCGCGGCGGCCGACCTGGCGGCGAACGCCATGACCGCGTCCATGATCCTGGCCGGCACGTGGGGCGGCGGCGTCTGGCGCATCACGGACGAGAACAAGTGGGTCGCGGCCAACGTGGACGCCCCCCGGCCCTACACGGCGTTCCTGACGGCCGCGCCGGACGGACGGCTCTACTGCGCCGGAGTCGAGGCCACCCTCCTCGACAGCGACGACAACGGCAAGACCTGGAGCGCGACGCCGACGCGGCTCCCGGCGCCCGCCACCGGGTTCGCGCTGAACCCCGGGGACCCCACGCACTGGCTCATCACGACCTGGGGGCGCGGCGTCTGGACCTCCGCGGACGAGGGCCGCAACTGGACCGAGGCGCCGGCGCCGTCGAAGTTCATGCGGAGCGGCCGGATCCTTAGGGCGACCCCGACCTCGCCCGCCCGGGTCTACGCCGTGGCGGACGGCACGACGATCGTGCGGGCCGAGACGTTCGGCGGCGAGTGGAAGGAGATCGCGCGGATGCCGCGCGGGATCGCGGCCTGGGACGTCGCGATGAAGCCGACGAAGCAGCCGGTGCTGCTCGCGGCGACCGACGCGGGGGTGGCCGAGATAGGCGACGACGGGAAGGTGGCTTTCCCCCGGCTCGAGGCGTCCTCGGCGTGGGCGCGCGCGATCGTCACCGACCTCGACCGGGTCCTCATCGGCACCTACGGCGGCGGCATCGTCGAGTGGCGGCCGGTGACGACCGAGACCCCGAAGAGCCGCCGGATCAACGGGGACCTCGGCAACCAGGTCGTGACCGCCATGGCGGGATCCCTGCACCCCAAGCCCGAGGTCACGGGGGAAGCCGACATCGTCGTCGGCCCCCGCATCTGGAGCGACCGCAGCACGGGACTGGCCGGCGCCAAGATCAACGGCATCACGTTCAACCCCCGGGACGAGAAGGTCATGTACTGCAGCACCAAGAGCGGGCTGTACCGGTCCAACGACGCGGGCGCCAACTGGTTCCTGTCGTCGACCGGTCTCAAGGCGCTCAACCTCGGCCGTATCATCGTGGACCCCAACACGCCGGAGAACATCTACGTGGCCGCCGCCTTCCTCAACAACCCGGCCGGGATCCAGAAGAGCACGGACGCGGCCAAGAATTGGCTGCAGAAGAACAAGGGGCTGACCGCGCTCGCCGCCCTGTGGCTCGCGCTCAATCAGAGCAGCCCCGCCAACCTGATCGCGGTCACGTGGGGCAGCGGCTCGTTCATCACCTGGGACGGTGCCGAGACCTGGTACTCCATCGCGGGACCGACCCAGCAGAACGGCTACTGCGCCGCCTTCGGCGCCGCCAACTCCAGCGACGTCCTACTGGGCATGGCCGGACAGGTGTACAAGCTCGCGGACTCGAAAGGATCGAAGGTCTGGGTGGCCTCGGGCAAGGGCATCCCGGGCCTCGACATCTGGAGCCTGGCCCAGGATCCCCGCGACGCCAAGGTCTGGCTGGCGGGCACGGCGGGCGGCGGGCTCTACAAGAGCACGGACGGGGCGGCCTCCTGGCGCCGGGTCAACAAGGGGCTGACCAGCATGGACATCTACCGGATCGTCTACCACCCCGCCAAGCCGGGCGTCGTCTTCATCGGAACCAAGAACTCGAACACGGGACGCGGGGGCGACGGCGTCTTCCGGTCCGTGGACGGGGGCGAGAGCTGGGCCACGGATAACGAAGGCCTGTCCTCCTACGGCATCGAGGATCTGGCCGTGACCTCCAAGGGCCTCGTCTACCTGGCCACGCAGACCGGGGTCTTCTACAAGCAGGAATAGCCGGCGGGACTGTGGTAGGATGAAGCCAACCTTGAGGGCGCCAGCGCTCCTGATCGCCGCCACGCTCGCTCTGGGCGCGAACGTGGCCCTCCTCCCGGCCGCACCCGTGCGGGCCGAAGGTCCCGAGGTCCAGGACTTCAACTTCTACAACACCGACCTGCACCTCGTCCTCAAGGCCCTCGCCGAGGTCACGGGGGTCACGTTCGTCGAGGACGTGCCGGTCTCCGGCAAGGTCACGGTCCACATCGGCAAGCGCACGGGGCTCGACGAGGTCCTCGAGACCGTCCTCAAGCCCCTGGGGCTCCAGTGGAAACCGGTCGGCAACGTCTACCACGTGGGATGGAAGGCGGGCGAGCGGCCTTCGGCGCTGAAACCCGGCTACGTCCAGCGCGTATTCCCGCTCAGGTACGTCTCGGCGGGCGAGGCCGCGCGCCAGCTCCGGAAGCTCCTGCGGGCGCAGGGGGTCGTGAGCGTGGACCGGGGCATGAACCAGGTCACGGTCACGCTCCCGCCCAACCTCGTGTCCAAGGTCGAGGACCTGATCAAGGGACTGGATATAGAGTCGAGCCGGCGGCTCGTGTCCATCCAGATCAAGATGCTCGAGATCGACCGGGACGTGGAACGGGAGACGCGCGCGTACCTCTCCTACAACAAGTACAACGCCTCGATGGGGCTAGCGAGCACGTACGCGGACACGCTCAACTACCACCGCTACGCGGACCGGGACTTCAGCGGCTGGAGCCCCACGAACGGCACGGGGAACATCGACGAGGCCCGGGCATACTACCCGTCCGCGTTCACCTACCGGGTGGGGGCGTGGGGCATCACCCAGGTCGTCGCGCGGCTCAAGCTCGAACTCACGGAAGACGCCATCAGGACCGTCACCGAGCCCGACGTCGTCGTCCTCGAGGGCCAGAAGGCCATCATCAAGATCGGCCAGAAGCTCTTCCTCCCCACCAACCAGTACCAGGACATCGGCGTCAACCTCACCATCACGCCCCAGATCGGCAAGGAAGGCCTCATCACGCTCGACGTGGCCGCCATCCTCACCCAGGCAGCCCTGACGCAGAGCAACAACGTCACCTCGAACAGCGACCTCGACAGCCGCGAGGTCACGACCAAGATCACGCTGCTGAACGGGGACACGGGCCGGCTGGGCGGGCTCCTCCGGCAGGAGGAGACGGACTCGATCTTCAAGATCCCGGTGCTCGGCGACCTGCCACTCATCGGGTTCCTGTTCCGCCGGACGAACCCGCAGACGATCCGCCGCGAACTGGTGATCCTGATCTCGCCGTCCGTGGTCGAGGACGTCCCGCCGCACGGGCGCCGGAGTCCCGGGATCAGCGGCCTCGTGGCGTGGCTCATTCCGGGCACCACAAGCGTCGTGCTCGACTGGTCCGAGGACGTGCCCGTGGACAACACCGGCATCTTCCAGTACCGGGTCTACCGCGACATCCGCCCTATCGTCTCGATCGCGCGGCTGACCCCCGTCGCGGACGCGGTGCCGCGGGCAGCGTCGTCGTGGGTGGACGAGACCCCCAAGCGGCGCGGAGTCACCTACTACTACGCCGTCATCGCCACGGACGGCGCGGGCAACGAACAGGCGGTGTCCAACAGCCCCGCCATCACGATCCCCAAGCGATGAACGCACGACGGCTCGCTCCCGGCTTCATCCTCGCGTTCCTCGCGGCCGGACTCACGCCGGTGTTGACGGTTCCCGAGCCCGCCCGGGCGGAGGAGCCGAAGCTCGCCGACTACGTCGAGGAGCTCAACTTCTACAACACCGACCTGCACCTCGTGCTCAAGGCGCTCTCCGAACGGACGGGCTATCCCTTCGTCGAAGACATCCCCGTCGACGGGAAAGTGACTGTCCACATCTCCAAGAAGACGTCGATCGCGGAGGTGCTCGACCAGATTCTGCGCGGGCTCAACCTCTCGTGGACGCTCGACCGCGGCGTCTACCACGTCCAGCCCCGGAAGCCCGTCAAGGGCACGCCGCTGGGCCGCGGGCTCGTCGCCCGGACCTTCTCGCTCGAGACCATCGCGGCCGACGACGCCGCCGAGGCCGTGCGGCCCCTGCTCTCCGAGTTCGGGAAAGTGGCCGTGGACGGCGGGATGAACGCGCTGACGGTGACCGACGTGCCCGAGGTGCTCGATTCCGTCAAGAACATCCTCGACGGGCTCGACGTCGAGGGCCGGCGCCCGGCCCAGATCAGCATCCAGACGAAGGTGCTCCAGATTCTGCGGCAGAACACCCTCAGATGGGGCGCCGTGGTCGAATGGGACAAGTACAACGCGATGGAGGGCATCGGCTCCCGCTTCCTCGCCGGCAACCTGAACAACGCGCCGGGCTGGGGGGAATCGGGCGGCATGGGGTCCGCCAACGGCGCGTACCAGAACCAGGACGAGTACTACGCCTACTACCCCGACGCTTTCACGTTCAAGGTCGGCTCGTGGGGCATCGATCAGCTCGTGAGCCGGTTCTTCCTCGACAGCCGGGTATACAAGACGAACGTGCTCTCGGAACCCGACGTCACCGTGCTCAGCGACACCGAGGCGCGGATCATGGTCGGCGTCAAGGTTCCGCACGTCCTGAGCAGCGGCTTCCAATACGAGGACACGGGTGTCATCCTCAAGGTCAAGCCCTCCCTCGGCGATCAGGGCCGCATCTACATGGAACTCAACCCCGCCGTGACGGAAGCCCTCAATGGCCCGGACCTCCTGGCCAACCGCGAGGTCTCGATCAAGGTCGAGGTCGTCAGCGGGTCGACCATCCGCATCGGCGGCCTCGTGGACTCCTGGAAGCACACGATCGAGCAGAAGGTGCCGGTGCTCGGCGACCTGCCCCTGCTCGGCTACCTCTTCAAGTGGTCTTACAACGCCGATTACAGGAACGAGATCGTCATCCTGGTCTCGCCGCACATCGTCGAGCACATCCCGCCCCGGTGCGCGGCGACGGCCGGAATCTCGGCCCTTTCCGCCAACCTCGTGGTCGGGACGACGGACGTCCTCCTCGATTGGTCCGAGGACGTGCCGTTCGATAACGTCGGCGTGGTGCGCTACCATGTGTACCGGGATGTCCGGCCGATCATGAGCACGGCGAACCTGGTGCCGCTGACCCGCGAAGTCCGTGGCGACGTGACCTCGTGGGTGGACCTCACCCTCAAGCGCCGCGGCGTCACCTACTACTACGCGGTGACCGCCCTCGACGGCGCGGGCAACGAGGAGTCGGTCTCGAACAGCCCGTCGATCACGGTGCCGAAGCGATGAACGCGCGCCGGCTGCTCCCCGCCGCGGCCCTCGGCCTGCTCGCCGTGTTGGTCACGGGTTGCCTGAACCCGTTCAACCCCACGGGAGACATCCGCCTGATCCGGTGGTCCGCCAACGCGGGCGTCACCGCCCAGGTCACCCAGTCCCAAGCCGCCGGCACCCTGTTGGGGAAGGGCGAAGCCTGGGGCGTCCAGCGCACGTCCATGGTCATCGGCAACTTCAGCACCGTGGGCGTCCTGCTTACGAGCTACGTCGTCGTCTACCGCCAGATCGGCGCCCAGGACCCGCCCTTGTCCCTGCCGCCCGGCTCCCCGATCCCGGCCCTCGGCGGGGCGGGCGGACGCCGCTACCCGATCAACTTCCACGTGGCGCCCCTCGAGAACAACACGTACAACTATGCGGGTGACTTCGACTTGGTGCTCCGGCTGATCACGGGCGAGTTCCTTAACTACGTCGCGAACAGTCCGGGCACGCTGAACGGCGGGATCGACTGCGAGGTCGAGGTCTTCGGCGTGGATCACAACGGCCACGACGTCAAGGTCGTGGGCAGTCTGCACGTGGAGGTGTTCTGATGAACCGCACCTTCGCGCGCGTCGCGATCGCGGCCGCCGTCCTCCTCGCCGCGGGCGGATGCCGGAACCCCTTCGACCCGTCCGCGGACATCGAACTGACGCGCCTGGAGGTGACTGGTAACGGTAGTTACGGCGGCACGTCGATCGTCATCTACCAGACGGAGCTGGCGGGTCCGACCTATGCATTCGGCGACTGGGTCGTGACCTGCCGCTTCACCTACAAGAACAAGGTCTCCGCCTACCTCAACAGCGTCACGATCACGTACACGGATATCGACGGCAACCCGGTGACGGCGTACAAGGCGGTCGGGGGCCGGACCTTCAAGATTACGTTCCGCATTCCGGGCGTCCGGGACGACAACTTCTACTACGAGGGCGAGGGGATCGACAGCTCCCTCTCGCTTCGCGTCGTGGACCTCAAGGTCATCGAGGAGTTGAAGGCGCCGCCCCCGGGAAGCAAGGTCATCTTCGCGGACATCGTGCTGCGGGGCCAGGACGACAACGGCTACGATCTCCGACTGGAGGGCCGCATCGCCATCTTCGTATACCAGTAGCGGCGACGCCCAGCCATGCCCCAGGATTCCTCCTTCGATATCCGCTATACCCCGAACACGGCCGAAGTGGACAACGCCTGGCAGCAGGCGCTGAAAGAACTAGCCCAGCGGTACGACTTCCGCGGCACCAAGACGACCCTCGAGCTGGACAAGAAGACCCTCACCTTCACCCTCCAGACCGAGGATGAGATGAAGCTCAAGAACCTGCGCGAGATCCTCGAGCGCCGCCTGTCCGGACGCGGCATCGCGCCACCGGCCCAGGTGCTGGGCACGACGGAGCCCGCAGGCGGGGGCACGCTCCGGCAGACGCTCAAGGTCCAGCAGGGCCTGCCCGAGGACCGCATCCCCAAGATCACGGCCGCCGTCCGGGCGACGGGTCTCAAGGTCCGGGCGCAGGTCCAGGGCGCCGAGATCCGCGTATTCGCCCGGGCGAGAGACGACCTGCAGGCCGTGATCGCCGCGCTCAAGCAGCAGAATTTCGGGTGCGCGCTCGACTTCGGCAACTACCGCTAGGGCCGAAGGGCCGGGCGGGCCATCCGGCCCGTCCGGCCCCCGGGACCCCGGCCGCCTGGGGCCTCTTCCGGTTCGAGAACCTTCCCAACCTGCTAACGGTGTCGCGTCTCATCCTGACCGGCGTGTTCATCTGGGCCATGTCCTACGAGGGCCTCGTCAGCTCCTGGGTCGCCCTCGTCGTCTTCAGCGTCGCGGCCACCACGGACTGGCTCGACGGCCACCTCGCCCGGCGGTACGGCCTGTCGACTCCCTTCGGAACCTTCATGGACCCGGTCGCCGACAAGGTGCTCATCCTCTCGGCCCTTTTCATCTTCCTCTGGCAGAACCTGGTCCCGGTCTGGATGGTGCTCGTGATCGTGGCCCGGGAACTCACGGTCACGTCCATCCGCGTCACGGTCCTGACGGGCGCGCGCGGACGTGCGCTCCCCGCCATGCCGGAGGGCAAGCTCAAGATGGGCGTCCAGATCACGGCGGTCATCGGCACCCTCGTCGTGGTCTGCGCCCGCCACACGATCGAGGCCGCGACCGGCCGGCCTTACGACACCTGGCTGCTCCGCCACGCCCCCTGGGGCGGCCCGACGGCGCGGACGATGGACCTCCTGCCCGACGCCCTCCTCCTCATGGCCACCCTCCTGTCGGTCTATTCCGGCATCGTCTTCTTCATGAAGCACCGGAAACTGCTCTGGTCGTTGTAAGACGGCGGCCCCGGACATCCCCGGCGAGCCGGCCGCCCGGGGACGCAGCGTCCCTCATCGCCACCGCGTTCGGCCTCGGCCGGCTGCCGCTCGCTCCGGGCACCTGGGGGTCGCTGGGCGCGCTCGCGGTGCTGACGCCACTCCGGTTTTCATCCCCGGCCGGCTTCGCCCTGGTCCTGGCCGTTCTCCTCCCCCTGGGGTGGTGGGCGGCGGACCGGACGGCCCGGCTGCTGCATAGGTCCGATCCGGGCGAGATCGTGATCGACGAGGTCCTCGGCATGGGCCTGACACTGGCGGCCGTGGCACGGCCCACCCCGGTGTCCCTGCTGGCCGCCTTCCTCCTGTTCCGTCTCTTCGATGTCCTCAAGCCGCCGCCCCTCCGTAGCCTCGAGCACCTGCCCGGAGGACTGGGCATCGTCGCCGACGATATCGGCGCTGCCGCGTGGGCGGCCGCCGTCCTGTGGCTCCTGCCCCGCTGATCCGCCGGCTCACCGGCCGGCATCCGTGGGGACTGGCGGCCCTCGCGCTTGCGGCCGGGATCGCGGTCCTCCAGGGCGCGGGCGGCATGCCGTTCTTCCGCGACCGGCTCTACTATTTCCTCCCGCAGTACGACGCCTGCCGGCAGGCCCTCCGCGCGGGCGAGATCCCGCTCTGGAACCCGTTCGCGAACTGCGGCCAGCCGCTCCTCGCCACGTGGCAGGTCGGCCTGGGGTCCCCGTTCTCGCTTCCCTTCCTCCTTCTCCCCTGGGAGCGCGCCGTGGCCGCCTTCTGGTGCCTCGTCCTCCCCTTCGCGGCAGCGGGCATGTACGCGCTCGGACTGCGCGCCGGATTGACCGCCTTCGGGGCCGCCGTCGCCGCGGTCGTGTACGCGGGCGCGGCGCCCCTGCGCACGCTCGGCGAGTGGCCGAATATCGTGGCGGGTCTCGCCATGCTCCCGGCACTGCTCGCGGCGGGCACGGACCTGGCGCGCGGGCGCCGGGGCGCCGCCGCCGCCGTTGGCCTCCTCGCCACCCTCCAGATCCTGGCCGGACAGCCGCGGCAGGCGCTCATGGCGGCACTCACGTTTGGGGTCTGGCTGCTCGCGCTCACGGCCGGCGACGGTCGCCGGCGCCGCGGGCTGACGGTGCCGCTCGCGGCGGCCGGTCTCGTCGCGTTGTCCGCTTCCGCCATGCAGATGCTCCCGACGATCGAGCTCTGGCTCCATTCCGACCGTCGCGCCTGGGGCATCCCTCCTTCCACCGTGCACGAGAGCTACCTGCACGCCTCGGACGCCTGGACCCTCGTGCTCGCGCGCGTCTGGGGCACCGAGTCCCCGATCCACGACCCCTCGCGCCTCCTGATGCCGCGGCTCTACTTCGGGTGGCTCGGGCTCGGGCTGGCGGGACTCGCCGCGTTCGCCGCGCGCGGGCCCGCGTGGGGATTCGCCCTGCTCGCCCTGCCCGCCGGCCTGCTGGTCTCGACGGGCGGGCCGCTCGTGGAGGCCGCCCTGCGGTTCGCGGGCCACGAGGAACCGGCCCTCCGGTACCTCGGCCACCTCATCCTGATCGCCTGGCCGGCCGTCTGCCTCCTCGTCGGGCTGGGCGCCGAACGACTCCTCGGAACGGAGCGCGGGAGACCGGGCGGTTGGATGGCCGCCGTCGCGGCGGCGCTCGCCGCCGTCTTCTGGACGCCCGCCGGTCGATGGCTGGCTGCCGCGGTGGCGGGCACGGGTACCGCTGCCGCCGGATGGCTCGGAGCGGCCAGGACGGACGCGGCGGTGGCGGCGGCCGCCGTGGTCGTGGCGTGGCTCGCCGCGCGCTCCCGCGGCCCGGACTGGCTCCGGCGCGGCGCGCTCGTCGCGGCTATTGCCGCCGACCTCGGCTGGGCCGCTCATGCCCACGAGGCCAAGGCGCCGGCCGACGCGTTCCCGAGACCCTCGGTGCTGGACCGGTTCCCCCTGGACCGCGGGCGGGTCTTCTGCCCGACCTGGTCCCACGGCGTCCAAGTCTACGACGACTCGCCCGAGCGGAGGGCGCTGGACGGATACCAGGCGCGCTGGGCCCTGCTGTCCCCGAATCTCCCCCAGCTCTTCCGCCTCCACAACGCCCACGGCTACGAGCCGCTCCGGCCCGAGGCGATCCACGAGCTGTTCGGCGCGTTCGACAACGACTTCGAGCCGATCCTTCCCGCGCTCAAGATCACGGGTGTCCGGTGGATTCTCGGCCCCCTGCCGTTGATGCCCCCCGGGTGGCGAGTTCGCGCCCGGATCGCGGAGGTCTGGGGCCTGATGGAGGCGCCTGCCTCGGAATCGCCTGTCCGCGTCGTCGCGCCCCAGGCAATGGGCGTCCCGTGGCGGGTACTGGCCTCGATGCCGGCGGCGGGTACCGCCGGAATCACGGGGGAGACGTGGAACACACTCACTCTCACCGTGCACGCCCGTAAGGCGGGGCTCGTGACGCCGACCACGCCGTGGTACCCGGGCTGGCGGGCCGACGTCGACGGGGTCCGCCGGGCCGTGGGCCGGGCAGGATCCCTCTTCCTCGCGGTGCCGGTGCCCCCCGGCGCCTCGCGCGTGCGGCTGGCCTACGTGCCGTTGTCGTTCGCATTGGGATTGTTCTTCAGCGCCGTGGCCCTCGGCGCCGTCCTCGGCGCCGGGGTCGGCCTCCCTTCCCATCACTAATCTGCCGCTGCTCCTCGCCGCCGGCTGGGGAGCGGTGGCCTGCATCACGCTGGCCGCCGCCACGCTCCCCTCGTGGCCCGGCCTCGTGGACGCCGCCGAGTCCCTCCCGCGCCTGGTCCGGCCGGTTACGCCGGCGGCCTTCGCCGCGCACTGGGGCCATGTGCTGCTCGTCGCCTCGGCGACCGGGCTCGCCGTGGTCGCGGCCGCCGGCCTCGGGAGCGCCCTCGCCCGCCTCGGCGCCCACCGGCCTCCGGGACGGACCGCCGCCGGATTCGCCGGTAGCGCGCTCGCCGGCCTGGCCGTGGCCGCCACCGTAGGCCTGGCGCTCGGGCTGACGGGCCTGATCTTCCCCGCGGTCACGGTGTCCGCCGCCCTCGGACTTGCCCTGGCCGGCCTCGTCGCGGGGCCCCGGCCGCCCCGGCCCGCCCTCCCGCGTGGCGCCGCGCTGGGCCTGCTCGCGACGGCGGCCGCGCTGGTCGCCGTCTGGGGACTCCTCGCCGTCCCGCCTCAGACCTGGGTGGACACGCTCGGGTACCACCTAGGCGCCCCCGCCCTCTGGGCGCGACTCCACCGGGTCGCCCGCGTTCCCGACTACCACTTCCAGCTCCCCCTGCTCTTCGAGCATCTGCTCTCGCTCACCCGGGGCCTCCTCGACCCCGCCGCCCTCAACCTCGGCGTCCTCGCGCTCCTCACGCTCCTGCTCGCGGGCTGGACGGGGAGCCGTTTCGGACCGGCCGCCGGCTGGCTGGCGGCCGCCGGCTGGCTGGCCTCCTCGCAGACCGGATTTCTGGCGAGCCACGTGAAGCACGACCTGCTGGCCGCCGCCTACCTCCTCCTCGCGGTCGCGGCCTGGGACTCCGGAGCCGGCAGGGTCGCCTGTGGTGCGGCCCTGGGATGGACGTTCGCCGCCAAGTACACGAGCGCGGCGCCGGGGCTGGCCATTCTCGTCCTTGAGGCGCTGCGCCCCGGTCGCCGCCCCGCCCGGCTCGCGGCGCTTGGGGGCTGCGCGCTCGCCGCCACCGCGCCGTTTCTCGTCACGGCCTGGCTACAGACCGGCAATCCCGTCTTCCCGCTCCTGTTCCCCGGCCTCGGCTGGGAGGACGCCCAGCGGGTCGCGCTTGGCCTCGTCGGCTGCCCCGGCCGCGACCTGGACCTCGCCGACCCCGCCAGCCTGCCCAGATCGATCGTGCGGCTCGGCACCGAGATGTTGCCGCTCGCCTGGGCCGGGATTCCCCTTCTGCTCATGTCCGCCGCGCCGGCGGCCCGGCGCCCCCTGGCCGTCGCGTCGACCGGCCTGGTCGTCTGGGCGTGGTTCATCCCCTGCCTGCGGTTCATGGTCCCCGCTTATCCACTCCTCTCAGCCCTCGGGGCCGCCGGACTCGTGGCGTTCGCGAGAGGCGGCCCCGCGCGCCGCGCCCTCGCGGTCACGCTGACCGCCGGCGCCCTCCTGGCCGGGACGATCCAGGGCCTCGCCAGTGCGGACTTCGGACGGCGCTCGTTCGCGGCCGCCCTGGGCCTGGAGCCCCCCGAAGCGTACCTCGCGCGGACGCTGACCACGCTCCGGGCAGCCGCTCTCGCCAACGGTGCTGTGCCGTCTCCGGACCGCGCCCTCCTCCTCGGCGACTCCCGGAGCGAGCCGTTCAACAGGGACCAGACGACGATCCCGCAGGACATCCTCGACGATCCCCTTCCGCTCGTGTTCGCGCGGGAGTCCCCGGACGCGGGCGCAATCGCGAAGCGGTTCCGCCAGCTCGGGATCACGGCCGTCGTGCTCAACCACGTGACGAGCGAGTACCGGGGTGAGATCACGCAGATCGCCTTCCCCTGGCCGCCGGCGGCCCTCGCGCGCTGGCGCGAGTTCTGGGGACGGTGGGCCGAGATCCTACCGGCACCCTCTTCGCCCGACGCCGAGAACGGCGGGTTCGCCTTCTACCGCCTGCGCCGCACGCCGGGCGCCCCGGCGAAGGCCCTGGCTTTCCTGCCCGGCACCGAGGGGCTGGGAGTCGACGCCCGGGGCGAAGGCCCGGCCGCCACGGCCCGACGCCTGGCCGCCGTTCTCCAGTTCGCGCCCGGCGTCGCCCAGCTCCAATCGAGGCTCTGGACCGCCCTGCTGGGCGCGCACGCGTACCGGGAAGCAGAGACCTGGATCCGGAACGGGCTGTCCCTCGGGTTCCGCAGCGCCGACGTCTGGGCCAGCCTGGGCACCGCGCTCCGGGGCCAGGGGCGATTCCGGGAGGCGGCCGATGCCTTTCGCCGGGCGCAGGCCCTCGACCCGGCCCGGCCCCTCTATGCGCGGTTGGCCGCCGAATGCGAGGCGCAGCCGGCCCAAGACAGGTAGTTGCAGGTTCCTCTTCCGGGGCGGGACAATGGACGCATGCTGACCCGTTCCATCCGTCTCGGCTCGCGCCTGCGCATCGGCGGGGGCGCTCCGCTCGCCCTTATCGCGGGGCCGTGCGTCATCGAGGGCGAGACGTTCACCCTCCGGCTCGCGGAGCGGCTCGCGGCGCTCGCCAGCCGGCGCCGCATCCCGCTTGTCTTCAAAGCATCCTTCGACAAGGCGAACCGGACGTCCGGCGCCTCGTTCCGCGGGCCGGGCCTCGGCGAGGGACTCCGGATCCTGGCGCGGATTCGTCGTGCAACCGGCCTGCCCGTCACGACCGATGTCCACGAGACCCGCCAGGTCCCGGCGGCGGCCGAAGCCGTGGACCTGCTCCAGATTCCCGCGTTCCTCGCCCGGCAGACGGACCTCCTGGCGGCGGCCGGCCGGGCCGGCCGGCCCGTGAACCTCAAGAAGGCCCAGTTCATGGCGCCCGAGGACATGGCACACGCGGTGGCCAAGGTTCGCGCCGCCGGGGCGCGCGACGTCCTCGTGACCGAGCGGGGCACGAGCTTCGGGTACCACAACCTCGTCGTGGACATGCGCTCCCTCGAGGCCCTGCGCCGCCTGCCGGCGGCCGTCGTCTTCGACGCCACGCACTCAGTCCAGCGGCCCGCAGGACTGGGCGCGTCCTCGGGCGGTGACCGCGAATACGTACCGGCCCTCGTCCGGGCCGCGTGCGCGGTCGGCGTGGACGCCCTCTTCCTCGAGGTGCACCCCGACCCCGCGCGGGCGAAGTCGGACGGCACCAATGCGTGGCCGCTCCGCGACCTCGAGGCACTCTGGGACCAGGCGCTGGCGGCGGACGCGGTGGCCCGTTCCGTGCGGCGACCCGGGAGTCGGCCATGACCCCCGCCAGGCTCGCCGCCGCCCGGTTGCGCGAGAGCGCCCGGGTCAAGCTCGCGGTGGCCCGGACCCACGGGGCCGTCTTCGACCGGGCGTCGGCTCTCATCGTGGACGCCCTCCGCGGCGGCCGAACCGTGCTCTTCTGCGGGAACGGCGGCAGTGCCGCCGATGCCCAGCACCTCGCGACCGAGTTCAGCGGCCGCTTCCTCCGGGAACGGCGGGCGCTCGCCGCAGTCGCGCTCACGACCGACTCGTCCGCGCTGACCGCCATCTCGAACGACTACGGGTTCGACCGGGTGTTCGCAAGGCAGATCGAGGCGATCGGCCGTCCGGGGGATGTCCTGGTCGCGCTGTCCACCTCCGGCCGGTCCCCGAACATGCTGAAGGCGATCCGCGCGGCGCGCCGCCGTGGCATCGCCGTCGTCGGGCTCACGGGCGCGAAGGGCCGGGCGTTCGCCCGGCTCTGCGACGCGGCCTTCGTCGTGCCTCATGCGCTGTCGCCCCGCATCCAGGAGGCCCATATCGCAATCGGCCACGTGCTCTGCGAGATCGCGGAGACGGCGCTCACCGATGGCTGACCGCCGTCTGGCCTCCCTCCTGTCCCGGTTCGCCGGCAAGAGGATACTCGTGGTGGGCGACGTCATTCTGGACGAGTACCTGCTCGGCGACGTCAGCCGAATCTCGCCCGAGGCCCCGATCCCGGTAGTTCAGTTGCGCGAAGAATCCGTGACGCTGGGGGCGGCGGGCTACACGGCATCCCACGTCCAGCACCTGGGGGGCCGCGCCCTCCTCTGCGGTGTGGTCGGCGACGACGACGCCGGGGCCCGGCTCAGGAGCCTGGTGCGCGAGCGCGGGATCGACGCGGCGGGAATCGTGACCGACCGCTCCCGGCCCACGACCATCAAGACCCGCATCATCGCCCAGCACCAGCAGATGCTGCGCATCGATCGCGAGAACACGTCCCCGGTGTCCGCAGCGGACACCGGCGCCATGCTTTCATCCATTGAGCGGGCAATGCCCTCCGTCGACGGCGTCATCTGTTCCGACTACGACAAGGGCGCATTCACTCCGGCCCTCATCCGGGGTATCCTCCGGGCCGCCCGGCGCGCCCGGGTGCCGGTCGCCGTCAACCCGAAGCCGCGGCTCACGCTCGCGTTCCGGGGAGCCACGGTCCTGAGCCTGAACCTTTCCGAGGCGTCTGCCGTCCTGCATAATGCCCTGCCGGACCTTGCTGCGCTCGTCCGCGGGGGGGCGGAACTCCGGAAACGGCTCAGGAGCGCGGGCGTGATCGTCACGCGCCACTCCGACGGCCTCGTCTGCTTCGGCCCGGGACGTCCGCTCGTGATCCCGGCCCGCGCGCGCGAAGTCTTCGACGTCACCGGCGCGGGCGACACCGTGATCGCCGTGACCGCCATGGGGCTGGCCTCCGGCGGGCGGCTCGCCGACTCCATCCAGCTCGCGAACGTGGCCGCCGGAATCGAGGTGGGCAAACTCGGTTGCGCCCTCGTGAGCCGGGAGGAGATTGGGAGGGAGCTGTGACCCGAACCACCGTCCTCATCACGTTCCTGCTCCTCTTCTCAGGCGGGACCTCCCCCGCATCTGCCGCCGAGCCCGTCGCGACCATCACGGAAATGCACGGCCTGGTCCGGATCGAGCGGGGCGCCGCGCGGGAGATCTCCGCGGCCGAATTGAGCGCCCCCGTGTTCCCTGGAGACGCCGTCATCACGCTGGCCGAGAGCCGGGCCCGACTGCAGTTCGCCGACGGGACGCGTCTCTCGCTCGGCCCCTCGAGCCGGATGCATATCGCCCTCCCCTCCGGTCGGACCCGGCGCCTCTCGCTGGCCGCCGGCTTCGCCCGGTTCTGGGCCGCGAAACTGCCCGGGGGCCTCGAAGTCTCGACGCCGACCGCGATCGCGGCGGTCAAGGGCACGGACTTCGCGCTCGCGGTCTCCGACGCCGCGACGGACATCTCCGTCGTCGAAGGCGAAGTCCTGTGCCAGGACCGGGAACGCCGGTACGCGGTCGTCATGCGCGGGGGAGAGACCGCACGCTGGGACCGCAACGGGCTGTGGACGCCCGTTCGGCCCCTTCGTTCCGGCGAGCGCGACGCCCTGGAGGGCGGCCAGGTTTCCACCCCGCCGCCCTCCCTGCGCCTGGGTGGCTACGTCACGTTCGACTACGTCCGGCCGCTGGCCAAGGGCGCGGCGGACACCTTCTCGAACCCCTGGACGAGCCTCCAGGCTTCATCGACGCTGGGGCCATCGGCCCACACTTTCTGGGAGATCTGGCTGACCCAGGGGGGGAACGACCAGCTCCTCTCCGCGGACGGCCACGGGCGCCTGGACCTCCTGCAAGCGTGGGTCGAGGTTTCCCCCTTCGCCTCGACCCGCGGTCCCGCGCCCCTGTCCCTGCGGGCCGGCGTCCTCCCGGTCCCCGTGGGACTCCTCAACCGGGACCACGACCTCCCCCGACGGACCTTCACCGGCTTCCCCGCCTGGAACGACTGGATCGTCCCGGTGCCATGGCGTGACCTCGGTGTGCAGGTGACGTCGGGCTGGGACCTCCCCGCCGGCACGGTCCGCCTTGAAGCCGCCGTGATCAACGGATTGCAGCTCGAGTCCACGACGATCTTCGACGGGTGGCAACCGGTCCGGTCCCGCCAGCGGTTCCTGTGGTGGGCCCGGCCCAGCGAGGACGAGCGCTCCTTCGGGCGGGACAACAACGGGAACAAGGCGCTGGCCGGACGGTTCGGCTGGACCGTGCCGGGGCTCGCGGCCGGCCTCTCTGCGTACTCTGGTCGCGCCGGAGCGTACAACGTCAACCAGATCGCGATCGTTCAGGGCGACCTCGCCGCTGCGATCGAGCTCGGCGGATGGCGGGTGGCGACCCGGGGCGAGGCGGGCCGGGCGACACTCGCTCTTGCCCCCGGACAACCGGCCGGCCTCTGGGGCGACTGGCCGGTGGCGGGAGGCTACGCCGAACTGGAGGCAGCCCCACCGTTCGCTCCCATATCGCTCGGCATCGCCGCCGCCCCGATGTTCCATGGCCGCCTGTTCGGCCGGCGCATCCGCGACGATTATCGCGTCGCCATCGCGATCCGGGCGGTTCCGGGCGCCGTCCTCAAGATCGAAGGCCGGCGCATCCGGTCGCGGGGCCCGGCGGGATGGACGTCGGCCGACCTCCTGGATTGCCAGGTCTCGGCGTTCTGGTGAGCCGCATCGTCCGCCGCGGAGGCGCCGTCCCGCTGGAACGACTCCTCCCTTCCCTTAAGGCCGCCCGGGCTCGCGGCCGGCGCATCGTCTTCACGAACGGCGTATTCGACCTCCTCCACGTCGGGCACGCCCGCTACCTCGCGGCCGCCCGGGCGACCGGCGACCTCCTGGTCGTCGGGCTGAACTCCGACGCCTCCGTGCGCCGGATCAAGGGCCCGAAACGGCCCATCGTCCCGGAAGCCGAGCGGGCCGAGATGCTCATGTCCCTGCGCAGCGTCGACCATGTCGTCGTATTCGGTGACGACACGCCCGAGCGCCTGATCCGCGCGATCCGGCCCGACGTGCTGGTCAAAGGAGCCGACTGGGCTCCGGGGAAGATCGTGGGAGCCGACGCCGTGAAGGCCGCCGGCGGCCGCGTGGTCCGGGTGCGGCTCGCCCGGGGACGGTCCACGACCGCCCTGGTCGGCCGCATCGCGAGCCGGTACACCCGGTGATGAGAACTCTATGTGTCATCCCCTCCCGGTGGGGGTCGACGCGGCTGCATGCCAAGGCCCTCCAGCTCATCGGCGACCGGCCGATGGTCGTCCACGTCTGGCAGCGCGCGAATGAGGCCCGGGTCTTCGACCGAGTCATCGTGGCCACGGACGACGTCCGGATCCGGAACGCCGTCATCGGTTTCGGCGGGGAAGCCATGATGACCTCCCGGGCCCTCAAGTCCGGCACCGACCGCGTCGCCGTGGTGGCCCGGCGTGTCCCGCTCCCCCTCGTCGTGAACCTGCAGGGCGACGAGCCCTTCATAAGCCCCGCCGCTTTGGCGGGGCTGGTACGCGCGATGCGCGCCGACCCGGCCTGCCCGTTCGGGACGATCGCGCGCCGCGTCCGCTGGGCGGACATCGCGTCCAACCCGAACGCGGTCAAGATCGTGACGGACGCGCGCGGCCGGGCGATCTATTTCTCGCGCGCCCCGGTCCCGTTCGACTGGACGGGACGGGACGAGCTGCTTCAGCACCTGGGCGTGTACGCCTACCGGCGGGCGTTCCTCATGCGCTTCGCCCGGATGCCCCGGTCGGCGCTCGAGCACCGGGAGCGACTTGAACAGTTGCGCGTTTTGGAGTATGGTATCCGACCGAAGGTGGTCGTGACTGAGACACCGGCACTGAGCATCGATACACCACATGATCTCCAACGTGCCCGCGAATGGCTGACTCGTCGGCGACGGCGCCGCGCAGGGTGACGGGAAAACAGCACCCGAAGCTGATTTTCGTCACGGGCGGCGTCATCTCCTCTCTCGGCAAGGGACTCTCCGCCGCCTCCATCGGTACCCTCCTCGAAGCCTGCGGGCTCAAGGTCACTCTCCAGAAGATCGATCCCTACATCAACGTCGATGCGGGCACGATGAACCCGTTCCAGCACGGCGAGGTGTACGTGACGCAGGACGGGTCCGAGACCGACCTCGACTTGGGTCACTACGAGCGGTTCACGCATGCCACGCTGTCCGCCAACAACAACCTCACGACGGGCAAGATTTACGGCAACGTCATCGCCAAGGAGCGCAAGGGCGATTACCTCGGCAAGACGGTCCAGGTCGTGCCGCACATCACCGGCGAGATCAAGGAGCGCATCCTCCAGGTCGTGCGCGACTCGGCGGCCGACGTCGGGATCGTCGAGGTGGGCGGCACGGTCGGGGACATCGAGGGTTTGCCTTTCATCGAGGCGATCCGGGAGCTGCGCGTCGAACTCGGCTTCGAGAACACGGTCTTCGTCCACGTGACCCTGGTTCCCTACATCTCGACGGCCGGCGAGGCCAAGACGAAACCGACCCAGCATTCGGTCGGCGAGCTACGGCGGATCGGCGTCCAGCCCGACGTCCTCCTGTGCCGCACCGAGCGCCCCCTGTCCCGCGAAGTTCGGGCGAAGATCGCCATGTTCTGCAACGTCGCCGAGGAGGCCGTCATCACGGCCCGCGACGTCTCATGCATCTACGAACTGCCCCTGCGCTTCCACGAGCAGAAGCTCGACGAGGTCCTCATCAACCGGCTCAAGCTGCGCGCGAAGGCCCAGGATCTCCGGCCGTGGAAGCGTCTGGTCGGGAGGCTCACGCATCCCCCGCACGAAGTCTCGCTCGCCGTCGTCGGCAAGTACATCGACCTCAAGGATGCGTACAAGTCGATCGCGGAGGCGCTCATGCACGCGGGCGCCGCGAACAACACCCGGGTGAACGTGAAATGGATCGACTCCGAGCAGATCGAGGACGAAGGCGTCCAGCTCCTGGCGGGCCAGCACGGGGTGCTCATCCCCGGCGGGTTCGGCAACCGCGGCATCGAGGGCAAGATCGAGGCCATCCGGTGGGCACGCGAGAAGAAGGTGCCGTTCTTCGGCATCTGCCTCGGGATGCAGCTCGCGGTCATAGAATTTGGCCGCCACGTTCTGGGCCTGCGCCGGGCCAACTCGACCGAGTTCGACGCCTCGTCGCCGCACCCGGTTATCGACCTCATGCGGGAGCAGAAGAGTGTCAAGGATATGGGCGGCACGATGCGGCTGGGCTCCTACCCCTGCCGCATCGCCAAGCCCTCGGCCGCCTTCCGGGCCTACGGCAAGGAAATCATCTTCGAGCGGCACCGGCACCGGTTCGAGTTCAACAACGCCTACCGGGAGCAGTACACGAAAGGCGGACTCAAGTTCGGGGGGGTTTCACCCGACGGCAAGCTCGTGGAGATGGTCGAACTGCCCAGCCACCCCTGGTTCGTCGCGGGCCAGTTCCACCCCGAGTTCCAGTCCCGGCCGATGGACGCCCACCCCCTCTTCCGTGAGTTCGTGCGGGCCGCCCTGGAGCATTCGCGGCGCGCCCCGGGCCCCAACGCGAACTCCGGCTCGTGACGGCCGTCGCCGGAACGGACGGCTGGTGGGTGCTCTGGATTGACGGGGGCGCCCGCGGTAATCCCGGTCCGGCGGGTGCCGGCGCCGTCCTGCACGATCCCGCCGGCCGCCGGATCGCGGCCCAATCCTTCCCGCTCGGCCGGACGACCAACAACGACGCCGAGTACGCGGGCCTGATCCACGGCCTGGGAATGGCCCGAAACGCGGGGGCGCGCCGCCTGGAGATCCGTTCCGACAGCGAGCTGCTGGTGCGCCAGATGACCGGCGAGTACCGCATCCGGGCGCCCCACCTCCAGGAGGCCGCGGCCCGCGCCCGGGAAGCCGCTCAAGCCTTCACCGAGGTCCTGTTCACGGCGATTCCCCGGGAGGCCAACCGGGAGGCCGACCGTCTCGCCAACCGCGCCATGGACGAGGGTGGCGGCGGCCGCCGTGCCGGGAACCCGGACGGCATGGTAAGGTCGTAGGGATGGCACGCACCCGCGGTACACGCACCGGGCACGTGGGAGGGCTCTCCTTCCTGCTGGCCTTCTTCGGGTTCTTCGCGCTTCTTTCGGTGGCGGCGCTGATCCGGCTTCAGGGCAATCCAATCTTCCTGTTCACGCTCCTGCTCTGCGTCGCCAGCCTGGTCACGATCTGGCGGCTGGACCAGGAAGATGGATCGCGCCCCCGGTCGACGCCCGTTCGCGCCGCCCGCCGCCGGTAGCCTCCCCGAACCACGATTCCGCTGGCCGCCACGCCCCGGGCGTCCCGCCCGTCGTGTTGAACCCCGCGGTGACATCTGGTATGAGTAGAGGTGTCATCGCCGTCAGGCCAGAGGGAGGGCTGACAGATGCCGGCGGGCGGGCCTGGAGCCGCTCGCGGGGTTCATCTTCGTGGCGCATCTCGCCAATCCCCCCTCCTTGGGTGCCCGGCAGTCAGGCGGCATGAGGAGGACCAGGACAACCGGTTTCGTTCTAACGTGGGGTGTCGGCGAGCCCCCGGAGGATCTGCGAGCCAAGCTCCCTCTCGATCCCACCCAAAGGCTCAGCCACCGGGTGTGTAGTACAACTGCTCCCCAGATTGCTCCCGGCGCCCCCAGCTTCGTACCCGAGGGGGGGAACCAAATGGTTCCCCCCCTTCGGCGTTCGGCATTTGACATCTGAGTCAGCTGTATGCCTCCCTGCTCCCCCCCTCCTAATTCCAATCTCAATCACAGCACTCACTGATAAGATACGAGCCATGAACACGACGAAATTCGCGGGAGTCTTCGTTGCCACCATCACGCCGTACGACGCGCGGGGAGCCGTGGATGCCGCCGCCGCGCGAGCGCTGACGCAGTACCTCGTCGGCAATGGGGTCCACGGCATCTGCCCCGTCGGGACGACGGGCGAGTTCCCGCTACTCACCCGGGAGGAGAAGGCGCTCGCCGGCCGAGCCGCGTGCGAAGGCGCGGCCGGCAGGGTCCCCGTCGTCGCGGGCGCCTGGGGCGCGACGGCCGATGAACGCATCTGGCTCGCGAAGCAGGCCGAGGCCGCAGGGGCCTCCGCGATCTTCCTCACCGTGCCATATTTCTTCGCGTCCCCGCCCGCGTATCTGCTGGAGTGGTACCGGGGCGTGCGCCGGGCCGTCTCCCTCCCCCTGCTCGCCTACAACATCCCCCAGTGCACGGCCAACGAGATCCCGCTGGACGTGCTGGACACGCTCGCCGCGGAAGGCACCATCCAGGGGTACAAGGATTCCTCGCACGATCCCGGGCGGCTCGAGGCGATCGTGAAGCTACTCAAGGGCCGGATCGCCGTGTTCGGCGGGAGCGAGGGCCTCTTCGCCCGGTCGCGCGAACTCGGCACGGACGGCGTCATCTCCGGCGCCGCGAACGTATACCCGAAGACGGTCCTGGCCGTCTGGCAGGGCGACCGGGCGGCCGTCGACCGTCTCGCGCGGATCAAGACCGGCCTCCAGAAACACGGAACCTTCGCGTCCCTGAAATACGTTCTCACCTTGCGGGGCATGGCGGTGGGAACCACGCGGGAGCCGATTGCCCCCGTCAGCGACGCCGGGAAGAGGGATCTCGAAGCGCTCGAAAAGGAGTTCGGCAAGGACCTTTAAGGGACTCTCGCATCCTCCTGGCGGTCCAGGTCCTTCCAGCGCCGGTGCACCCAGAACCAGGCTCCGGGGTCCTCGCGGATCCACCCCTCGACGCAGGCGGTCAGCCGGGCCGTGCACGCCGTCAGGGCTTCCCGCGACCGGTCGGCCGGGGGCTCGATCGGAGGATCGATCGTGAGGCGGAACCGGCCCGGCGAGACGCGCGTGAGACGCATGGGAACCAGGGGCGCCCCACTCCGGGCGGCGAGGAACGCGGCCCCGATCGCGGTGCGGGCGGGGTGCCCGAAGAACGGCACCACCACGCCGGCCGGGTAGTGCTGGTCGACCAGGAGGCATACACAACCGCCCCGTCCCAGCGCCTCGAGGCAGCGCCGCCCCGCGAGATGGCGGGGGGCGTCCTCGATGATGCCGCACCCCGCCCGCGCCTGCCAGTCGGCGAACAGGGCCGCCACCCGGGGGTTCTTCGGCCGGCGGTAGAGGAAGCTCAGCGGCACGCCAAGCGTGGGCACCGCCACGCCCAGCATCGGAAAGGGTCCGAAATGGGCGCTTACGCCCACAACGCCCTTTCCCCGGGCGACCGCGTTCTTGAGGTGCTCCTCGCCTCGCACCTCGAGCCGGGAGCCGAACCCGTTCGGGGGGAGACGGTAGAGCAGAGCCAGGTCCGTGAACGCGGTTGCGGCATGGACGTAGGCGTCCCGGAGGATGGCCCCGAGCTCCGGGTCGTTCCGGGACGTCCCGAACGCCCGGCGCAGGTTGCGCATCGCGACGCGGCGGCGCGACGGCACTGCGATCCGGGCCATGCCCGCGGCAGCCCTGGCGAGCCGGTCCGCGCCGCGATCCCCCAGCCGGCGGAGGACCGCGACCAGGGCGAGCAACACGGACGCCCCCAGCCAGTCGATGCTTCGTTTGATCACCTTGGTCATTATCGCCCAGCGGTCCAGCCACGCGCACGGTCGGCGGTCAGTTGTGCCGGGCGACCTTCTCCAGGAAGAGGGCGGGGTCCATGTGCGCCAGGGCCGGCACGTGGAACTGGGCCGCGAGCCTCGGCAGGATCGTCTTCCGGATGCCGGGCTCGAGCGGCCGGAGGAGCGTGAGCACCCGCAGGTGCCCAAACCGGTCGAGGGCCGCCGTCACGTCCGGACTCATGGTCACGGTCCGCACGGCAGGCCCGCTGGACACCTCGATGGCCAGCGTGCCGTTGAGGCGGTCAACGAGCACCTTCATGGCTGTATAACGCGGTTCGGGCGGGAGAAGTTGCCCCGGGCTTCAGGGCAACAGGCGGACGGTCCGGGCCAGCGGGTGGTTCAGGACCGCGCGGAAGCCTTCCGCGTAGGCCACCCCCGCCTGGATGCCGCGAAACCGCGCCTGCACGAGCATGGTGTCCAGCATAGCGACGTTCACGTGCGACCGCATCCACGCGAACTGGCTCCGGTGGCACCGCAGCGCCCGCTTCTTCACCCCGATCACGGTCGAGATGTCCACGTATTCGGTGGGCTGGAAGTCCACACCCGCCACCGTATCCATCTGGAAGAGCGCGGGCGGCACGCGCACGGCGGGATGCCGTGTACGCACGTGCGGAATGGAGGCCGTAAACACGGCGTCCCAGACCAGCCGCGCCGCCGCGCGGTGGTTGGGGTGGTAGCAGGCGGGGCTGTGGGCGAGCACGACGTCGGCCTTGGCCTCGCGGATGAGGTCCACGACGACCGTGCGCGTGGCCTCGTCCTCGAGCAGGAAGGCCCCCCCCACGTCCGGCCAGAGGGGCCTGGCCCCAATGCACTTCGCCGCGGCCCGCATCTCGCGCTCGCGGACGGGACCCAGCTTCCCGGGCGGGATCGTGCGATGGCCCGTGTTCCCGTTCATGATCGACGCGATGAACACGCGGTCGCCGCGCTTCGCGCACCGCGCGAGGGTACCCGCGCACAGGAGTTCGTTGTCGTCCGGATGGCACCCGATCGCGAGAATGTTCATGGTTGGGTCACGGCCATGCCTAGAGTCTACCTCACCACCGGTCGAATCCGACGACCTCCTCGAAGCTTTTGCGGGTCTTGACCTCCGGCGTCTCGGCCGGCCAGCCCAATGGCGACATCGCGACGACGCGGGCGCCGTCCGGCACGCCCAGAATCCCCCTCACCTTCGGCTCGTCAAAGGAGCCGAGCCAGCAGGTCCCGAGACCCTCGGCGACCGCGGCCAGCGTCACATAGGCGAGCGCGATCGAGACGTCGATCGGGCCCGCCTTCTGCCCGCACGACATCACATCCGTGTCCTCGGTGGCACAGAAGGCGAGGAGGACGGGGGCCTGCCCGACGAACGTGTTCCCGCGGAGCGCCTCGACGAGGACGCGCCGGATCCCGAGGTCCCGGACGGCGAGGAACCGCCAGGCCTGCCGGTTCCTCGCGCTCGGCGCGAGCCGGGCCGCCTCGAGCACCCGGAGCAGGACCTCCTCGGGAATGGGCTGGTCCCGGTAGGCCCGGATCGACCGGCGCAGACGGATGGCCTCCTGGACGTCCACCGGGAAGCTCAGCGGTAGTCGACGCCGGCCTGCTTCAGAAGGCCGGTGAAAGCCTCGTGCGCTTTCTGGAAGAGCCCGGGCCCCGTGAACCCCGAGAACTGTCCCGCCGACGAGAGGTGCGGCTCGAGGGCCACGACGCCCTCCCAGCCCGCCGCCTTGAGCCCGCCGACGACCTCGGGCCACTCGGCATCGCCCTGGCCGGCCGGCACCATGGCCTTCGTCTCGCGCTTCCAGTCCTTGACGTGGATGTAGCCGAGATGCTTGCGCGCGAGCTTCCAGCCGTCCGTGAACGGCTTTACCCCGATCACGGTGAGGTTGCCGGGATCGTAGCAGAGCTTGAGGGACGGGGACTTCACGGCCGCGATGACGTCCGCGCACCGGTCGATCGTGTCGCCGTAGAGCCCCTCCTCGTTCTCGAGGACGACGGTGACGCCGGACCCGTCCGCGATCCCGACCAGCTTCTCCATGCGCGACACGACCTCCTTGCGCCACTTCTTCGGGTCGTCGCCCTTCGGGATGTAGAACGAGAAGAGCCGGATCGCCTTCGCCTTCAGACGCTGCGCGAGCTCGACCGCGCGCTTCATCTGGCCGGCCTGCGGCTCGAACGCGTCCGTCACGTCCGCCTTCCCGATCGGGGACGCGATGGCGGCCACCGTGAATCCCTCCCGCTTGGCGACGGAGGCCGCGAACGCCACCTGCTGGTCGGACAGCTTCATGACGTTCGTCTGGTTGAAACCGCGGAGCTCGAAGGACGTGAGCCCGGCGGCCTTGAGGACCCGGAGCGCTTCCTCCAGGTCGGGGGTGATCTCGTCGGCGAACATGCTGAGGGTGATCATGATGGGGCCTATGCTAGCACCCTCCGGGCATGGCCGGCCAGTTCCCGTGCGCGGACGCCTGCCGGTGATACAATGCGCGCGTGAACCCCCCGATGATCCGCGCGTTTCGTCGCGGCGACGAGGACACGGTCGTCCGCCTGTGGAACGGGTCGCTCGCCCGGGACCCGATCTCGCCCGCGATCTTCGCCGAGCGCACCCTCGGCGATCCCAGCTTCTCTCCCGACGGGTGCCTGCTCGCCGAGGTGGATGGCGCGCCGGCCGGATTCGCCCTGGCGGTGCCGCCGGGCGCGTCGCACCGGTTCGCCCCGCCGCCGGGCACCGGACGAATCGCGGGGCTCGGCGTCCTGCCCGGCTGGCGGCGGTCCGGCGTTGGGAATGCCATGCTGGAGACCGCCCTGGCGTTCCTGAGAAACCGTGGATGCAGGAAGGTGATCTACGCCGCCCACGAGTACTACGTGGCCGGTCTCGACCGCGCGTACGCGGAGGGAGTCGCGTTCCTCGAAAAGCGGGGGTTCGCCGTGGGCTACGAGGCCGTCGCGATGGGGCGGGAACTCTACGAGCTGGAATGGCCAGCGGAGCTCCGGGCACTGGAAGCCAAGCTCGCGGGCGAGGGACTGACGGCCGGGTACTACACCCCCGCACTGAAGCCCGCCGTGGAGGCGTTCTTCGCCGGGGACTTCCCCGAGTGGGCGCCGTTCTTCCGGGAGAAGATCGACCGGAACGATCCGCACGACGACTTCGCGCTCGCCCTGGACCACGGCAAGGTGGTTGGTTACTGCCAGAGGCTCGAGGGCGACCACGTCGGACCTTTCGGCGTGGCGGCAGCCTGGCGGAACCGGGGCATCGGCACGGTCATGCTCTACCGCCTGCTCGAACGGATGCGGCAGAAGGGCTACCGGTTCTGCTGGTTCGGCGAGACCGG
Source organism: bacterium (assembly GCA_919901855.1). Taxonomy (GTDB): domain Bacteria; phylum Oederibacteriota; class CAKKQC01; order CAKKQC01; family CAKKQC01; genus CAKKQC01. Next base: position 137,955 of record CAKKQC010000042.1, read on the forward strand.
CCGCGCTGAAGCCTACTACGCCCGCGCGGGTTTCGTCGTCACCCGCCGGTATGCCGTCATGACGAGGGCGCTGTGACGGACGCCGCGGTCCGGGCGGACCGGGCGCCGGACCTCCTCGCGATCGGCGCCCACACGGGCGACGTCGAGGTCACGATGGGCGCGCTCATCGCCGCTCATACCCGGCGGGGGGCCCGCGCCACGATCTGCCACGTCACGCTCGGTGAGGGCGGGCACAAGACAAAGACCCCGGCCGAGTACGCGCCCCAGCGGCGGAAGGAAGCCGAGGCCTCGGCCAGGATCCTGGGCGCCGACCTGGTCTGCCTCCCCCATGCGGATATCGGATTCGCGGGCGGGCCTGAGGTGCTGGCGAACCTCATCGACCTGATCCGGGAGCGCAAGCCCGGCGTCGTCCTCTGCCACTGGCCGGGCAGTTTCCACTCCGGGCACTCGCACGCCGCGAACTGCGCCCTCCAGGCCGTCGAGTCCGCGCCCGTGGCCCGGATCAGACCCAAGGCGCCCCCCTGGAAGGTCGGCGCGGTCTGGTGCCCCGAGAACTGGGAGGACCCCTTCGAGTTCCACCCCTCGCTCTACGTGGACGTCTCGGACGTCATGGACGTCTGGGAGAAGTCGTGCCTGGAACACGAGCTCTTCCGCGGCGGCGCCCTGTCCTTCCGGTACCTCGACTACTACAAGGGGGCGATGCAGGCCCACGGCGCCGTGGCCGGCTGCCTTTTCGCCGTCGCCGTGGCCTCCCCCTGGAGCTTCTCCCCCCGGAAGGCCTCCTTTCTCCCCGCCGGCTGAAAGGCCCAAGGCCAGATGGCAGTTTCCCGCCCGACCGACTGACACTTCCCCCCCCCGGTCGTGGTAGCATCAGGGCGGGGAGACTGAGAGTGAAAGCGGGTGGAATTCGACCGGCCCGGCACGGGATCGTTGCCACGGCCGCGCTGTTGATCATGGTCGGTGCCCTCGCTCCCCGCCCCGCCGCCGCCGACACCTGCCTTCAGGATGTCTGGTACGACGGCGTGGGTTCACCCGGACGCTTCATCTTCCCGAACTGGACCCAGGCCTTCATGGGCACCTTCACGCTCTGGCTCCAGGTCGAGACCACGGGCGTGACCGAGCAGATCACGGGGTTCACACTCGTGAACTTCGGCACCGCGGTCGCCGCCGACATCAAGGGCCTCTACGCCCGGCTGTACTGCAACCCGACCGGGCCCGATCCCGACACCGGGCTGATGACCATGACCTACGCCGGCGGGTACACCGAGGACTCGGGCGTCTACCCGGCGTGGACGTGGACCGGGCTGACCCCGGACTTCAGCGGGTGCCCGGACCTCTGCGGGGACCCCGTGTGCGGGGCCGCGCTCACGCTCTACGTCTACGCCGACATCGCCGCGTGCCCGACCCCCTGGGCCACCGTCAATTTCGGGCTCCCGAGCAACATCAACCTCAGTCCCCTGCGGCCCGGCAGCATCTACGACACGCCGTGGAACTGCACCGCGCCCTGGTACGAGGCGGACATCAACCGCGGCGCGGACGAGGACACGATCGTCTGGGCGTACAAGGACGCCGACCGGGCCGACCCGGTATCGGCGGCGCCCGCCGACACGGTCACGTACACGATCTACTACGGGAAGCCCGGCACCGCGAACCTCTCGAACATCGTCGTGACGGACACCCTCCCGAACTACACGCATTACATCGCGGGCACCGGCTCCGTCGCCCCGGATCCCGGGTGGGACCCGGACGTCGGCCCGCCCCAGCGCCTGCGCTGGACGATCCTGACCAACCTCACCGTCGCGGGCGGGGCCACCGACTCGATCACGTTCCAGGTGAGCGTGGACTGGGGGAACGGCGAGGCGTTCGAGCCGGGATCGGGCGACGTGGGTTCCCCCGAGGCCCTGCCGCTGATCAACCGGGCGAACGTGAGCTGGGGGGGGATCACGCCGTGCGCCACCAAGGCGCTGACGACCGACCCGGTTTCGACGCCGGTCCGGCGGTTCCTGTTCTGGAAGCTCGGCGACAACGACATCCTCTTCGCCGGCGCGCTGGGCCAGCCGCCGGACGAGATGATCTACACGGTCTTCCTCAAGAACCTCTCCAGCAGGAAGACCTGGTGGGACGTCCGGATCTGGGACACGGTCCCCCAGTATCTCGACAGTTGGTGCCAGGACTGCGGCCACGAGGACCCGTGCGTCGGCTGGACGATGACGCCGACCGGATGCGCGGCCGCCAGCCCCGGGTCGTACGTAAGCGCCACCAAGACGACGGTCCTGACCTGGCGGCTCGACATGCCGCCCGCGATGACGCTCAACCTGCGCTGGAAGAGCCAGGTCCGGGCCACGGCGCCCAGCGGCGCCACGGCCATCAACCAGGTGGCGATCAAGGGGCTCGGGCGCGTGAACGTCGTGGAAGGCACGGGCGACACCGGGCCGCCCCAGTACTTCACCCACCTGGCCCTGATCACCCTGCGCACGACGTACATCAGCTACGTCGGATTCGGGGCGTCGACGAACAACCGGGCCTGTCCGGGGTTCTTCATCGACTTTTTCCCGCTGAACAAGCAGTCGCAGTTCGAGCTCCGCGGAATCCAGTACGGCGGCGGGGGCACGTGGGCGGACGTCGGGGGCAAGAGCCAGTCGATCGGGTGCCTGATCGGGGACTGCATCACCGGATTCCCGGGCGACGCGATCTGCACGCTCGGGGCCGGGGTCACGGCGATCCCCGGCGGCGGCTACCCGGGATGCAAGGTCGAGCGGATCCCGGCCACCTACAACCCGACCGGCTGGATCGACGTCTGCCCGCCATGGCCCTTCAACTTCATCTACAAGCTGACCTCCAACTCCCCCGTCGTCTGGCAGATGCTGACCCACATCGACAACTGCAACCAGGACCGGCACACGATGGCGCCGGCCACGACCCTGACCTACGCGGGATACATGCTCTACACCTGGCGCGGGGACTACGCCAATGGATCGTCGTTCACGATGGTCAACACGGGCATCCCGGCGTCCGGGGTCTTCGACGCGACCCGCCGGACCACCGTCCACCTCTTCCGGTACGACTACACCGCCAACAACTGGCTCTACATGAAGACCTACGGGATCGCGGGGCACAGCCAGGCGTCGGACATCACCGACTGCCCCAACAACACCCAGCCGTGCGCCGACACGGCGCCGTGGCGGATCATGTCGTCCGACACCCAGCTCATCGTGGACGTGGGCGAGTACTCGTTCAACACGGCCGGGTGCTGCTGCTGCTCGGGCGCAGACAACCAGGGCACGTTCGCCCCGACCCGGGAGACCGGGCTCGTCGTCGGCGGCGCCGGGTCCCATTTCTACGGCACGGTCGAACCGCAGGGGTGCGGATCGAACATGAGCCTGGTCCTGATCGGCAGCACCATGAACGCCGGGAGCTACACGATCTGGCGGTACACGCCCGACACCAACATCGGGCCGGCCAAGATTCCGGGCCTCCTCCGCGGCACCAGCGGCAGCTGGCTGCCGGCCGGCGGCGCAAATCCGTTCGCCGCGGCCGGCTCCGGTCCCGGGGCGCCGCCGAATCCGAACGCGGGGCCCCCGTTCACCGTGGACCTCTACAACGCCGCGCCCTTCAAGCGCGGCAGCAACAACCTCTTCATGATCGAGGTCAACTCCGGCGGTCCAATCCAGGTACTGTCCGGAACCGATCTCTTCTCCCAGTGGGGCGGCGGAGCGGTCATCCATGACGCCTCGGGCACCGCGCCCGCGGGCGACACCTTCTGGCACCACCAGACCGCGGGCCGGAACACATGCGAGACCCTCGTCGTCCAGTGGTTCACGCCCAAGCAGGGCATGGCGATCGACGCGGTCGCGAACGACGGCCTCTCCGCGCGCTACACGACCGACGGTCCGGATCAGTGCGTCGCGTTCACGCACTTCACCTGCCCGGCCAAGGGGGTCAAGCGCAGCACGCGGTTCGACATGCTCAGCGGCGGGGCCATGATGGGCCTGTACCAGGACACGCAGGTCACGGAGAAGGGCTACACGGCGTCGTTCCTCTCGAGCGGCACCCACTACCAGATCATCGCGCCCCAGACCGTGTACATCGGCCAGAGTTTCTGGGTCACGATCATCGTCACGAGCTCGCTGGGCGGCACCGAGGCGGACTACTGCGGCACGACGACGTTCACGTCGACCGATCCCGGCGCCAAGATCGCCGGCGTGGGCATGGACGGCTACAACTACACCTGGGACAGCGGCATCACCCCGTGCGGAACGTCGCCGTACGACAACGGCATTCATCTCTTCGTGAACGTCAGCATGACCGACATCGGACTCCAGACCATCGTGGCCGTGGACACGACCGACGGCTCGATCTCGGGGATCACGGCCCTGGTGGTCGTCGGCGCGGACGTCAAGCTGTGGAAGGAACCCAAGCTCTCCGTGATGGCCACCGGCGATACCGTCAAGTTCAAGGTCTGCTGGAGCAACTACTCCTCCGCGTCCGCGTTCACGTTCGTGGTCACCGACGCGGTCCCCGTGGGCACGACCTTCCTCCCCGAGGCGTCAGCGGCCGCGCTCGACTGCAAGAGCACGGACGGTGTGCCGATGAACGTGTCCTACTCGACCGCGACGACGCCCACGGTCCCGACCGCCGCCTCGTTCACGACGGCCAACCCGGTGGCGGGAACCCGGTGGCTGCGCTGGACCATGCCCATGGCCGGCATCCAGACCACGGGCTGCGCCTGCTACCGCATCCAGATTCAATAGAGCAGATACTTCTCCCTCACGGCCTCGAAAGCCGCCTCGTCATCCCGCCATCCCGCCGCGATATCGTCCGGCGAGACCAGCGCCACGAGCGACTCGCGCGCGGGGGGACACCCCAGGAGGTTGTCCAGCCCCTCGATCCGGAACGACTCGCCGTGGACGCGGCGCAGGACGTCCGCGATCGAGAGCCCGGTCATCACGGGGCGGAACGCTTCCCGGTCGGTCAGCTGCAGGCCCACCCCCGGGCACTCCTCGTTCGCGCACGGGCCCGACACTGGCGTGAAGGTCACGGGGTAGAACCGGATCCCCGGCAGTTGCCTCGCGTTCAGCTCCCTCGCCACCCGGGCCCCGTCCATCCACGGGGCGCCCAGGTGCTCGAACGGCGCGTCCGTCCCCCGCCCGACCGAGAGGTTCGTCGCCTCGATCAGCCCGACGGCCGGATACAGGATCGCCTGCGTGAGCGTCCGGATGTTCGGCGAGGGGTTGGCCCACGGCAGGCCGGTCTCGTCGAACCACATCCCCCGCCGCCAGCCCTTGACCGGGATCACGGTCAGCTTCGCCCCGATGGCGTGCTCGCCGTTCATTAGAAGCCCCAACTCACCGATGGTCATCCCGTGCCGGACGGTCAGGGACGTGTAGCCCGTGAATCCCCAGCGCTCCTTCGGCAGGCGCGGGCCCTCGACCCGGAGTCCCGTGATCGGGTTCGGCCGGTCGAGCACGATGACCTCGAGCCCGGCCGCAATCGCCGCTTCGAGGCAGTGGCCGAGGGTAGCGTGATAGGTGTAGAACCTGACGCCGATGTCCGGGAGGTCCACGACAAGGGCGTCGAGACCCTTGAGCCATTCCGGCTTCGGCCGGAACGTCTCGCCGTAGAGGGAGTGGATCGGGACCTTGAGCACGGCGTCCTCACCCGAAGGCACCTTCTCGTCGAGCTTCGCCTCGAGCCCGTGCTCGGGGGTGAAGAGCGCGGCGATCGTCACGCCCGGCGCCCGCCGCAGGACGCTCAGCGTCGTCTCGCCCTTCGCGTTCAGGACCGAGAGGTTCGTGACGACGCCGATCCGCTTCCCCTGCAGGGCCTTGAAGCCATCCGCTTCCAGCACGTCGATCCCGGTCAGGACCGCCCCAAGCTTCGGGGCCACCGGTGACCCGGCACTCCGGGCCGGCATGACGGATCGCGCGACGAGGTTAGCGACCCGGCGGCGCACGGGGTCCGCGTTCCCGCCGCCCGCCGGATGCACCCGGTTCGCGAGGATCACGATGACCGTCCGGCTGCCCGGATCGGCCCAGACCGAGGTCCCCGTGAATCCCGTATGGCCGAACCCGCCGAATGGAAAGAGGTCTCCCCGCGGCCCGTACCCGTCGGGATCGGTGTCCCACCCCACGAACCGGGGCCGCAGCCCCCCGGGCGACTGGATGTGCGTGAGCATGGCGGCGGCGCCGGGCGACAGGAACCGCTTCCCCTTCCAGGTCCCGCCGTCCAGCAGGACCTGGGGAATCACGCGGACTTCGTCCGCGGTCGAGAAGAGCCCCGCGTGCCCCGCGACGCCGTCCATGTCGTGCGCGCGCGGGTCGTGTACCTCGCCGCGCAGCCAGCGGTCCCCCAGCCGCTCGGTCGCCGCGCACCGGGCGCACTTCGCCTTCGCCGGCTTGAACCCGGTGTCCGTCAATCCCAGCGGCTTCGCAATACGCTCCGCGAAGAACCGGTCGAGCGGCATCTTCACCGCGGCCTCGACGACCTTCCCCAACGTGATGTAGTTGTAGTCCGCGTAGAGGTAGGCGGTTCCCGGCGGCACGAACAGCTCCTTCGTCCACAGGAGGTCGAATACTTTCGCCGTGGTGACCATGGGGCGCTGGGGGTCGTACAGTCCGGCGTCGTTGAGACCCCCCGAGTGCGTGGCGAGGTCCAGGATCGTGACCGCTTCCTTGCCGCCACCCGTGAACCGCGGAAGCCACCGCGAGACCCGGTCGCGCAGCGTGAGGACGCCCTGGTCCGCGAGGAGGGCGAGCGCCGTGCCCGTCGCCAGCGGCTTCGTGAGCGAGGCCAGGTCGAAGATCGTGTCCCGGCGCATCGGGACCTTCGACGGCTCGACCTGGGCGTCCCCGAAGGCCTCGTGGTAGACGACGCGGCCGTCCACGGCCACGAGAATCACGGCCCCGGGGATCTCATGCCGCGCGATCCCGTCCTGGACCGCCACCGCGATCCCCGCGCGGACGGCGGACGGCAGGGCGGAAGCTCTCACGTCCGGCTCCGGCGCAACCGCGCCGGCCCCGGCTGACGCAAGAGCGAACGCCAGGAACAGGAGGGACACACGCGCTACCGGGAGTCCGGCGCAGGAGCATCCAGCGCCTGCCAGAACGCGGGCTCCTCGGACCCGAGCCGCCAGACCGCGATTCCGGCGACGCCCGCCGCCCGGACCGCGGCAAGCTTCGCGGGCAGGCACGCCGCATCCTCGTACCAGACGAAGTGCTCGTCCGTGTTCTCGAGGTACGAGAAGTGCGGCTCCCCCGAATCCGGATCCCGCTGGATCCTGGCCCCCTTCTTCTTCGCGAGCTCCGGCGCCGTCCGCGGCACGACGTCGGTAGCCTTCCCCGTCCTCGACCCCGTCCAGTCGTAGCCGTAGGTTGGAATGCCCATCAGGATCTTCTCCTTCGGCACCCGGGCCACCGCGAAGGCGAGGACCTCCTTGAACCACGGCAGGGCTGCCAGCGGGCCCGCCGGACCGCCCGAGTAATGGTGGTCGTAGGTCATGATACGGAAGGAATCCACCAGCTTGCCGAGCGCCTCCCAGTCCTGGGCCGACGGCCCCCAGTCGTCCCCGGGCTCCGCGACCTTCGGGTGGAACGCGCCCGCCAGCAGCTTCCCCCGCGCGTGCAGGGCGGCGGAGAGTTCGGTCATGAAGGCCGTGAACGCCGCCCGGTCGCCGCCCTTCATGAGCTCGTAGTCGATCTCGATGCCGTCGTACCCGTGCGCCGTCACGAGCGTGACCAGCGCCCGCACGTGGCTCGTGCGCAGGAGGGGCGTGTTGAGGACCCGGCTCGTCATCTCGGGGTCGAAGGAACGGCCGGGTTGGGAGTTGCTGATGAGCGGCATGAGCCTGGTCCCGGAGCGCCAGCACACGGCGCGCACGTCGTCCTCGACCGGGCCCACGACCTCGCCCGACTTGCCGTCCGTCACCCGGGCCAGCACCCCGCCGTTCGGCTCGAGCCAGTACCACACGGGAGACACGCAGGCGAGGCGCGACGCGTTGGTCACGAACGACGGCCACGCGTTCTCGAAGTCCCACGTGGTCGGCAACCACGCGGACACCTCGACCACCGGCCCGGACGCGGCGGCCGACCATCCGCAGCTCCCCGCTGTAAGGATGACAGCCAGGACCGTCACGAATGACGCGACTTCGCGGAAGGGCGAAGGCTGCTTCACGATGCTTTCATGGTATGCGACCAGCTCCATCCCTTGAGAGGCTATGGCCGCTCAGCGACCACCTTGCCGTTGCGCCAGACGTAGATTGGCGTACCGTACATACGGGCAGTCCTGCGCGCCGCACGGGCCGACCGGCGCAGAGCACGGCCAACAGCCAATGCGAACGCGTTGATGCGCTTCCTACCGTGGTTGTTCTTCATGGGGCAGTCTCCAGCAATCTCGGCCAATCTTCAGAATTATCATACACCGCCCACGTGTCCGCCAGCGGTCGATAGGCCACCTCGAAATTGGCCCATCCACGGATGTATCGCCGCACCACGTCGCCACGAGGTACATGGTGGCCGCCCTGCCGAACTCGCGCGGCAACACGTCGGAGCGCGAGATCCGGAGAAGAGAGACGCAGGTAGACAATCTCGATGCGGTATCCTGCGGCCTTCCACCGTCTCAACCGGGCGAGATGCACAATCCCGCTCAAGGTGCTCTCGAATGCGAAGTCAGCTCGCTCTCCGGCAAGCCGGTCGAGCTCGGCCAGCAAGAGGCGCCCGGCCTTCAGCGCCGCCAGCTCCGGACGAAGGGGAGACAGACCACCTGCGATCAGGTCGGCGTTCACGAAGTGAACGATGCCGGTATCCTTGGGCAGGAACTCGCGAGCGAACGTCGTCTTGCCCGCACCGTTGGGGCCTGCGATGACGATGCAGACCGGTGATCTGCGCGATGGCATTCGGACATTATATCCTCCGCGGCTCAACGTCGAATGACGGCCCACTCGCGCTGAGGCTGTTAGGATAGTCCCCATGTACGCCGCGGGACTGATGTCGGGCACGTCGTGCGACGGGATGTCGGGGACGCTGATCCGCCTGTCCGCGGCCCATTCCCGCCCTTCGCTCCTCACCGTCGCCCACGCCGCCTACGCGCCCACGGACCGCCGCCTCCTGCTCGACCTCGCCTCAGGTGGGCCTAGCGGAGCGTCTGTCTTTGCCCGCGCCGGCGAGATCGTGGCCCGCGCCTCGATCACGTGCGTGCGCGCGTTGCTCAGGAAAGCACGGATTCCAGCCCGGCGGGTCGCCGTCATCGGCGCCCACGGCCACACGCTCTACCACGGCCCGCACGATCCGGCCGGGCCGGTCACGTTCCAGGCCGGAAACCTGTCCAGGATCGCGGAGGAGACCGGCGTGACCGTGGTCGGCGACTTCCGGCCCCGGGACGTCGCGGCCGGCGGCGAGGGGGCCCCGCTGGCCCCCTGGGCCCACTGGCGTCTGCTGACGTCTCCCCGGGAGCCCCGGCTGATCCTGAACCTCGGCGGGATCGCGAATGTGACCTGGCTCCCAGCCGGGGCCAGGAGTCAGGACGTCGTCGCGTTCGACACCGGCCCGGCCAACATGATTCTGGACCTGCTGGCCGCCCGGGCAACGCGCGGCCGCAGGACCTGCGACCGCGGCGGGCGGATGGCCGCCCGGGGCCGCGTGCATCCGCGCGTCCTCGCCCGACTGCTCGCCCACCCGTACTTCCGGCGGCGGCCGCCCAAGAGCACGGGCCGGGAGGAGTTCGGCGCCCGTCTGCTCCCGGCTTTCCGGGGTCTCGATGCCGCGGACGCCCTCGCGACCGCGACCGTCTTCACGGCCCGGTCCGTCGAGGCGCAGATCGGGCGCTGGCTACCCGCCGGGTCCCGCCGAGCGACCGTCTACGTCGGCGGGGGCGGGGCCCGCAATCCGGTCCTCATGCGCGCGCTCGCGGGCGTGCTGGCCCCCCGGCGCGTCCAGCGCGTCGGCGACCTCGGTTGGCCCGAGCAGGCGCTCGAGCCCGTCTGCTTCGCCCTCCTCGCGATCGCGCGCCTCAAGGGGCTCCCGAACGTTCTGCCCCGGGTTACGGGGGCCCGGCGCGCCGTCTGCGCGGGCGTCCTGGTGCCCGCCCGATGATCTACGCGGGGATCGATGCCGGCGGCACCAAGGTCCGCGTGGCGGTGGCCGATGGGCGCGGCCGGCTGGTCGCGCATCGCGAGGGCCCCGGCGCCAACGCCCTCACGGACGGGCCGGACGCCGCCGTGGAACGGATCGTGGACGCCCTCTCGGGTCTGCGACCTGACGCCATCGCGGTCGGGCTCGCGGGCGCCTGGTCGCTCCTCGTCAGCCGCCGAGTGACGACCGGGTTGCGGGCCGCCCTCGGCACCCGCCGGGTTGTGGTCCGCAACGACGCCGTCGCCGTTCTGGAAGCGCTCGCCCCCCGCGAGCCCGCGGTCCTCGTTGCCGCCGGGACCGGCACCGTCACGATCGGACGCGCCGCATCGGGCCGCGTGGTCCGCGTGGACGGCTGGGGCCCCGTCCTGGGCGACGAGGGATCCGGACTCTGGATCGGCCGCCGGGCGGTCGAGCATGCGCTCCGGGCCCACGACGGAAGGGCCCGTCCCTCGACGTTCGCCCGGGCTATCCTGCGCGCGGCCGGACTGGCGAATCCGGAACGCGATATCCGCCGCCTCTACGCCCCCGGGTTCCGGCCGCAGGCGCTCGCCCGATTCGTGCCGCTGGTCGCCGGGTTCGCGCGCCGCGGTGATCCCGACGCCCGGCGGATCATGCAGGAAGCCGGGCGTTTACTCACGGAGAGCGCGCTCGTAGCCCGCCGCAAACTCGGCGGTCGGGGGCGCGTCCGCCTCTTTGCGACCGGCGGCCTCACGGGCGTGGTGCCACTGCGGCCCGGCCGCGCCTTCGTCCTCGACCGGCGCCGGATCATCCCCGAAGCCGCCGCGCTCCGGCTCGCCGCCCGCGCGTTCGGCGGCGCCGCGACGGAACGGTTGCTGGAACCCGCGATCACGCGGCTCGACCGGTCCCGGCCCCGCCGGGTCCGCGACGGCTTCGCATCCATCCCGGCGACCGAACGGGCGAACCCACTGACGGCGGGATTCTCGCGGATGACCGTGCTGGAGATGGTCCGGGCCATGAACCGCGAGGACGCCCGGGTCGCCTCCGCGATCGCGCGCATCCTGCCCGCCGTCGCCCGGGCCGTCACACTGGCCGAGCGCAGCCTGCGCCGGGGCGGACGCATGATCTACGTCGGCGCGGGCACGAGCGGAAGACTGGGGGTCCTGGACGCCTCCGAGGTCCCGCCGACTTTCGGCGTGAAGCCGGGTGTCGTCGTCGGGGTCATGGCGGGCGGCCGGCGGGCCCTGGACTCCTCGATCGAGGGCGCCGAGGATAACGCCGAGGCCGGAGTTTCCGCGATGCGTAGGATCCGCGTGGGACGCAGGGATTTCGTCGTCGGCCTCTCCGTCAGCGGCGGCGCTCCGTTCGTGCTGGCCGCGGTCCGGGAGGCCCGGCGGCGCGGCGCGGCCACGGCCGCCATCACCGTCAACGCGGCGTCGCCCCTGGCCCGCGCCGTGCACGTGCCCCTTGTTCCCGCGGTCGGTCCGGAAGTCGTGGCCGGCTCGTCGCGGCTCAAGGCCGGCACGGCCCAGAAGATGCTGCTGAACATGCTCTCGACCTGCGTCTTCGCCCTGCTCGGCCGGGTCCGTGGTAACCTGATGTCTCACGTGAAGCCCGTCAACGAGAAGCTCCGGGGCCGCGCCGTGCGCATCGCCGCACGCCTGCTCTCCGTGCCCGCCGCCGAGGCCGAGGCTCGCTTGAAGCGATCCGGCTGGCGACTCGACGCGGTCCTTGACCGAGTGGTCGGCTCCTGATGGCGGCAAAGGTCCCGCTCCTCGAGAACCCGTACACGCCGCGCGGCCGCTGGTACAAGGGCGCCTTCCACTTCCACTCCACCAACTCCGACGGATCACTCACGCCCGCCGAATCCATCCGCAAGTACGCGGACGCCGGGTTCGACGTCATCGGGCTATCGGACCACGGGTGCGTGAGCGTCGTGCCTCCCGAGTGGTTCCCGGGCAAGCTCCTGATTCCGACCGGCGAGTTCTCCTGGCCCCACATCCTGCACATCGGCGCGAAGGGCCGCGGCCGCGTGCGCGAAGGCTCGTTCAAACAGGTCCTCGCCCGCGTCCGGCGCGAGCGCGGGTTCGCCGTCTTCTGCCACCCGGCGTGGTCCAACCACACCTGGCAGGAGACGATGGATGCCTGGCCCGTCGACGCCGTCGAGGTCCTGAACTACGTGACCGAGATCGAGAACGCGACCGGGTACTCGATAGAGCGGTGGGACATGATGCTCCAGGCGGGACGAAGGGTGTGGGGGTTCGCGGACGACGATTCCCACTTCCGTCCCGCGTACCCGCAGTACGGCGGCGGGTACGTCATGATCCGGGCCCCGCGGCTGACGCAGGACGCGATCCTGCGCGCGCTCAAGGGCGGGTCGTTCTACTCGACGATGGGTCCCGAGTTCCACGACATCCGGGTCACCCGGGGGCAGGTCAAGGTGAGGACCTCGCCCGTCGTGGAACTCCGCGCGATCGCGGACGGCGTCGGCGCGGGCCAATGCTACTTCTCAAAGCGGCCGTGCCGCGACTGGACCGTGCGCTATGACGGGTGGTGGGCCAAGCCCCGTCGCTACCTGCGCCTCGAACTCAAGGACACGCGCGGCAGGACCGCGTGGTCCAACCCCCTCTTCGTCAGGCGGTAGCGCCCCGCTTCGGGGGCTCCTCGATCCGGTCCGGGCCCGCGGTGATGCCCATCCTCGCCAGCCGGTCGCGGTACGACACCGTCCGAGCCTGAAACTCGGCGAAGTCCTTGCCCGCCGCAGGCGACCAGAGGTTATCGGCCACCGCGAGCAGACGCGGGAACGCCTGAAGCGCCACGCGCTCGGGCGGGCAGCCCTCGGTCCACAGGCACGCCTCGCCGCCGAGCAGGCGGGCGGGGTCCGGCAGGACGGCGGGGGTGAGCGCCGTGTGCTCGCCCTCCTCCGTCGGCTCCCACGAGTGCACGTGCTTGAGGTCCATCCAGGTCGGCGGCTCGTTGAGGTAGACGTGGCTATAGGGCGAGTGGATGACGTCGCGCCCAGCCGCCGCGGCCTTGCTCACGGCCTTCTCGTTCGCTCGCCACGCCTGCACGATGACCGACTGCGGCGGGCCGCCCTCGAGAATCTCGTCCCAGCAGATCGCGCGCCGGCTCTTGCCCGTCAGGAACCGGATCATGCGGTGGACGAACCAGCTCTGGAGCTCGTGCTCGTCCTTGAGCTTCTCCGACTTGATCCGCGCCTGGCACTTGGGGCACGCCTTCCACCGGTCCTTGGGCACCTCGTCGGCGCCGAGGTGGATGTACGCGGACGGGAAGAGCTCGACGACCTCGCTGAGCACGCCCTCGAGGAACTCGACGACCTTGTCGTTGCCGGCGCAGTATACGTCCTTGTGGATCCCCCACTCGGTCTGGACCTGGAACGGCCCGCCCGTGCACGACAGCTCCGGGTACGCCGCGAGCGCGGCGACGCAGTGGCCGGGCAGCTCGATCTCGGGCACGACCTCGATGGACCGGGCGGCCGCGAACGCGACGATCTCCTTCACGTCCGCGTGCGTGTAGAAGCCTCCGTACCGCGCGCCCCCGGCGGGGGTCCGCCACGACCCGACCGAGGTCAGCTTCGGCCAGCGCTTGATCTCGAGCCGCCACCCCTGGTCCTCGGTCAGGTGCCAGTGGAACCGGTTGAGCTTGAGCGCGGCCATGGCCTCGATCGTCCGCTTCACGAGATCCAGCGGCTGATAGTGGCGGGCGCAGTCGAGCATGAACCCCCGCCACGCGAACCGGGGACGGTCCTCGATGCGCACGCAGGGCACCGTCCACGCGCCGGCGGGAGCCTTCTCCCCGCCCTCGATGGCGGCCGGCAGAAGCTGGCGGAGCGTCTGGAGCCCGTAGAACGCCCCCCTGGTCCCGCGCGTCCGGATCTTGATCTGGGCCGGCGTGACCTCGAGGAGGTACCCCTCCTGCCCGAGGTCGGTCGGCCCGTCCTCGGTGATCACGATCGGGCCCGTCGAGCCCTCGCGCACGGGCCACGGGAATCCGGTCGCCGCCCGCAGCTTGACGGCCAGGAATTCCACCGACGTGTGGAACCCGGACATCCCGAACGGGACGACGAAGACGGCCTCGCGGGTGAGGGTGAAAACGCCGGGGAGGAATTCGACCTTCGAGGGGCGGGGGATGAGGTTCATGGGTTTGGACTAGTTTACGCCTCTTCCGCGCGCCCGGCGTATCATGTGAGGAACCGATGCTTGGCTCCTTGTCCCCACGCGCCCGGCGCCTGGTCCTGCTCTGGGTGGCCGCCTCAACCCCGCTCCTGATCTGGCGCGCCAGCCTGGACTCGTTCGAGGCTCCCAAGGAGCTGGCGCTGACGGCGGCGGCGTTTGCCGCCGCTGTCAGCGTGCTCCCCGGAACGGGCATCCCGGCGGCCGCCGTATGGCCCATGGCCGCCTTCCTCGCCCTCGCGGCGGTCTCCTCGCTCGCCTCGCCGATCCCCCTCACGGCGTGGTTCGGCGAGTACACGAGCTACCAGGGCTGGCTCCACTGGCTCGCGTGGGCCACGCTCCTGCTCGCGTTTGCCGGGTGGCTACGGGATCCGCGGGAACGACGCCGCGCGCTCGCGGCCGTGGCGCTCTCGCTGGGGGTGGTCTCGGCCTACGCCGTGCTCCAGTTGGCCGGGCTGGACCCGATTCCCTGGGGCCTCCAGGGGCCCGTCCTGCGCTCGTTCTCGACCGCCGGGAACGCGTACTTCCTAGGCTCCCTGCTCGCGCCGGGCGTGCCCCTCGCTTTCGGGCTCGCGGTCTCCGCGCGCGGCGGATCCCGCCGCCTCGGCTGGTTCGGCCTGGGCGGGCTCATCCTCGCGGGGCTCCTGTCGTCGGGCAGCCGGAGCGCGCTCGGGGCCGCCATACTTGGATGTCTCCCGGTCGCCCTGCTTCTGCGGCGCGACCTCGTGAGGCCCCTGGTGGTGGCCGTGAGCGTCCCGGTCGTCCTCGGCCTCGTGGCTCTGCCCGCCGACCGGAACCCGTTCCCCCTGCTCGCGGAGCGGTTCGGCGAAGTCCTCCGGGGCGGGGACGCGCGGCCCCAGATATGGGCCTCCGCCGCCCGGCTGATCCGCCAGCGGCCGCTCGTGGGCCACGGACCCGACACCTTCGCGACGCTCTCTCTCGGAGTCCAGACCCGGCGGCTCTGGACGTTTCTCTGGCACGCCGCCCCCGAGAAGGCCCACAACGAGCCCCTCCAGATGGGCGCGACCGTCGGACTCCTGGGTCTCGGCGCCCTGCTCTGGCTCGCGGCCATTCTCGCGCGGCTGGCGCTGGCGACCCGGCGCGTGCCGGATTCCGCGTCCGCCGGAGGCGGCCTGCTCGCCCTCGGATTCACTTCGCTCTTCGGGTTCCTGACCTGCGGCCCCCAGGCCGTGGCACTGCCGCTCGCCGCCGTCCTGCTCTCGCGACTGCCCGTCCGGCCGCTGCCCCGGCCCGCGACGGCCTCCATCGCCGCCGTGCTGGCGCTGTCCCTGTTCGCGCATCTCCAGTTCGCGTCGGCCGACGTCGCGCTCAGGCAGGCGATCTCCCGGCAGGGCTCCGGCCTCGAGAGCGCCCTGCGGCTCGGGACCCCGTGGGCCCAGCGGCTCCTGCGGGCCGGGGACACGCTCGAGCGGCTGTGGTTCGGCGGAACCCTCGGCAGCGCGCCGGCGGCCGCCGACCCGCGGCGGATCGATTCACTGCGCGGGATCTACACGCGCGCCTGCGCGGTCAATCCCCTGCACCCGTTCGCCTGGAGCGACCTCGGACGACTCGCGGCGCGCGAGGGCCGGTGGACCGAGGCGGACGAGGATTACCGGCGGGCCCGGGCCCTCGCGCCCATGGACGCCTATCTCGCGCTCGAGCACGCGCAGGCGCTGCTGGGCGCGGGACGGGACGCCGACGCGATCGCGGTCCTGGAGGAAGCCGCCGCCCTGTACCCGTCGTTCGCCGAGCCGGTCGGGCTCCTCGGCTACGCCGCGCTCCGCAAGGGACGGCTGAAGGAGGCCGAGCCGTGGCTCACGAAGAGCCTCGACCTCGACTGGCACGGCAACCTGGGCGCCGCCTACGCGGCCGCCGGCAACCTCTCCGCGCTCTATCACAAGCTGGGCCGGGAGGACGACGCCCGGTGGGCGGCGACGCAGGCGCAGCGGTTCATGCCCCCCCAGCCGTTCTGATCGTCTTCCGACTATAATGGCCTCATGTTCTTCGTCGCCGGGCTGACACGCTGGGTGCACCTGTTCGCCGCGTTGGTATGGATCGGCGGGCTCTTCTTCTACGCGCTCGTGCTCCGGCCGTCGCTCGCCGAGATCGACCCCGGAAACGCGCGGCGGCTGATGCAGATCGCCTCGATGCGGTTCCGGGCCGTGGGGCTCGCGTGCCTGGCGCTTCTCCTCTTCAGCGGACTCTGGCTCGTCAGCCAGGTTTTGGGCGGCGTCGCAATCCAGGACGCCTTCTTCTCGACGCCGTACCGGCGCGTCCTCGGGCTCAAGGTCCTGCTGTCCCTGATCGCCATCGCGACCGGCACCTGGGCCGGACTCGTGCTGGCCCCGCGGCTCGTCCTCGCGCTCGAGGCCCGGGACGAGCTCCGCGCGCGGTCGACCGGCCGGGCCATCACGATCCTGACCATCGCCGGGTTCGTGCTCGGCGTCGCGATCACGGCCTGCGTCGCCGTGATGCGCGTCTTCTCCTGACGCTCCTCGAGCACTGACCACCCCCACCCGAAAACGCAGAGGCCCGGCACACGTCGCCGGTGGCCGCGACCACCCTCATGGGCGGCCGGCCGGTTTCGTGGCCAGGCCTCGCGTTCGGTTGTGGGACTACTCGGCTTCGAGCGTGTGATCGATCCGTTTCATCATCGAGTTCGCCGCGGAGTCCGTGGACTGCTCGAAAGCCGCCTGCCGCTCCCGGAGCCTCGTCAGCTCGTCGAGCAGGTTGAGGGCGACCAGGAGCGCCGCCCGCGTCGGCTGGGCCTGCAGCCCCGCATCCGCCGCCAGCCGTTTGAGCATCATGTCCAACTCTCCGGCCAGCCGCTCGAGCCGTTCCGGCTCGTCGCCCGTGAGGACCAGCTCCTCCCCGAGCAGACGGACTCGCGCCTGCGTGAGTGTCGCGGCCTCCATCGGCCGGAAAGCCGTCAGGCCGCCGGCGTCAGGTGTTCTTCCACCTGCCCGAGGAGCTTGTTGATCCGGTCCTTGATGACGTCACGGTCGGACTTCAGGGACGAGCCTTCGGCCTTGAGAGACGCGTTCTCGTTCTTGAGGTCCACGATCTCGGACTTGAGCGCCGCGATCTCCTGCCGCTGCTGCTTGCTCTCGGAGTTGAGGTGCACGATCTCGTCCTTGAGATTCGTGATCTCCTGGCGGAGCCCGGCGTTCTCCTGCTTGCTGCGCTCGTAGCGGGCGAGAAGGTCCTCGAGTTTACGCTCCAGCGCTTCGATCGGCGAGGCTTCGACGGTGAGGGTGGCCATGCAATCCTCCATGGGAGTTCCGTTGAGCACAGAATCTTCCCCTAGCTGGTGGTGGACACCCGGGAACACTGGAGGTTCCCTGGAGGCGCCCGGTGACGGCGGTGTTTCGTCAACCCGGCGAACTGACATCCTCAGGCTATCAGAACCGGGCTCGGGGGTTCAACCGGCTGGGGGGCCCCCGTCAGCGGAGCTTGGCGGAGAGCCGTTCCCCCAGCGCCGCCACGATGGCGCGGACGGCTTCGTCGGCCTCGGGCTCGGTCAGCGTCCGGTCGGGAGCCCGGAAGGCCAGCCGGACGGCCAACGACTTCGTCCCCTCCGGGATCTGCTTGCCCCGGTAACAGTCGAAGATGGCGGCCGACTCGAGCAGGGGCTTCCCCGCCTCCCGGACGGCGGCCTCGAGGGCGGCCGCCCCCACGGCCTCGGCCACGACGAGCGCGAGGTCGCGCCGGACGGCCGGGAACCGGGCGGGCGGCTCCACGGCGTAGGCCAGGACCGCGGCCTCGACGAGGGCGGCGAGCTCGATCTCGGCCGCGACCGCGCCCGCCGGGATCTCGTACGCCGCGGCGGTCCCCGGCGCGAGCACGCCCGCCCGGCCGACGACGCGCCCGGCTAGCCGGAGCTCGGCCGCCGCGGACGCCGAGAACGGGGCCCCTGCGGCCGCCGTCCACTCGATCGCGAGCCCGAGCGCGGCGGTCGCGGACGCGACCGCACCCTTGAGGTCGGCGAGGTCGAGGGCGCGTTCCGCGTCAAACGCGTCGGCGGCCAGCCGGCCCGCGACGACGAGCGCGAGACGGTCGCCCTCCACGGGAATCCCCGAGGCGTCCGGCGGGCCGAATATCGCCCCAATCTCGAATAGCCGGACGCCCGCCGCCTCGCGGGCGAGGTTGTACCCCGCGGCGCGCAGGAGCCCCGCCAGGAGCGTGGGCCGGAGGATCCCCAGGTCCTCGTTCAGCGGGTTCGCGAGCGCGGTCACGCCGTCGACGGCAAGCCCGAGCCGGGCCAGGTCCGCCTTCGCGATCATGCTCAACGTCTGCGCCTCGGACATGCCCGCCGCTCGCAGGGCTTCGCGGATTCGCCGCACGACCACGACCCGCTTCGCTTCGGGCACCGCGGCCGCCTCCCGCTTTGGCAGCGTCGCGGGCACCCGGTCGTAGCCGTGGATGGTCGCGAACTCCTCCGCAAGGTCGGCGGGAATGTTCACGTCCAGCCGCCACGACGGCGGCGTCACCGCCAAGACGTCCCCCCGGGGACCCTCGACCGCCGCCTGCATCCGCTCCGCGTACGTCTTCAACTGCGACGCCTCCAGCGCCACGCCCAGGAGTGACGAGACGTCGGACGCCCGGACCTCGATCGGGCGCCTGACCGGGAGGGTGCCCTCGGCCCGAAGGAGGGGCGAGCCGACGGTCGCCCCAGCGAGTTCCACCATGAGTTGCGCCGCGCGGTCCGAGGCCTGGACGACGCCGCCGGGGTCCACGCCCCGCTCGAACCGGTAAGACGCCTCGGTCGAGAGCCCGAGCGACCGGGCCCCGCGCCGGGTCCGGACGGGGTCGAACCACGCGGCCTCGAGCAGGACCTCGTGCGTGCCCGGTCCGATCTCGCTCGACGCGCCGCCCATGATCCCGGCCGCGGCCACGGCCCCCGCCCCGTCCGCGATCACGAGGACCTCGAGGTTGAGCGGCCGGTCCACGCCGTCGAGCGTCTTCAGCTTGTCGCCCGCCGCCGCCCGCCTCACGTCGATCCGCTGCCCGGAGAGTTTCGCGGCGTCGAAGGCGTGCAGGGGATGGCCGGTTTCGAGCAGCAGGTAGTTCGTGATGTCGACGACGTTGTTGATGGGCCGGAGGCCGCACGCCGCGAGCCGCTTCTGCATCCACTCGGGCGAAGGGCCGACCTTGACCCCCGTGAGCAGCCGGGCCGTGTAGAGCCCGCACCCGGCGGGGTCCGCGATCGTCACCCGCCATGGCGTCCCGCCGGCCGGGTCCGGGATCCCCGGCACGGGCCACGGCAGGGCCCACGGCAGGCTCAGCGTGGCCGACAGCTGGCGCGCGACCCCGAGTACGGACAGCAGGTCGCCGCGGTTCGGGGTCACCTCGAGGTCGAAGATCCAGTCTTCGGGGTTGGGCACGAACGGCTCCCCCGTAACGGCGGACGCGGGCAGGGACATGATCCCCGAGGCGTCAGCCCCGAGGCCGAGCTCGGTCTGGGAGCAGAGCATGCCGTGCGACGCGACGCCCCGGATCGTGGCGGCCTGGATCGTCTTACCCCCGGGCAGTCTCGCCCCCACCAGCGCGAAGGGGGCCTTCATCCCCGCGACCACATTGGGGGCCCCGCAGACGACCGAGTACCGCTCACCGCCGGCCTCGACCACGCACAGGCTCAGCCGGTCCGCGTTCGGGTGCTTCTCCCGCGCGAGCACCTCTCCCACGACGATACCTTCCATGGCCGAGGTCCAGGGCTTGAGCGACTCGACGCCCAGCCCGGCCATCGACAGGTGCCGCGCGAGCTCGCGGGGTTCGGGGAGCCCGGGCACGAAGGTCTTGAGCCAGCCGTACGAGATCTTCATACCGCCGCGAACGCCGGGACCGTGACCCAGTCCACGCGGTAGTCCTCCGGCGACCCCGGCCCGAGGACCGCGACCGCGAACCGTTCCGGGGCCAGCAGCCGGCGCGCCAGCTCGCGCACCCGCTCCGGCGTGATCTCCTCCACCATCCGCATGACCACCTTGAGGGGGGTGACCTCCCCGAGGTAGAGCTTCGACGTCGCGAGCCTCGCCATGCGGTTGTACGTGCTCTCGAGCCCGAGGAACAGCCCCGCCTTCATCTGCTCGCGGGCGCGGAGCGCCTCCTGGTCCGTGACCCCGCCGCCGGCCAGGTCCCGCAGGATGTCCCCGACCACGGCCGCCGCCTCCCGGAACTTCGCGGGATCCATGGCCGTATGGACGCCCACGAGCCCGACGTCCCGGTAGGCCTCGGCCCACGAGGCGGCCCCGTAGGCGAGCCCGCGCTGCTCCCGGACCTCCTGGAAGAGCCGCGAGCTCGCGCTCCCGCCCAGCACGTTGTTCAGCGCGGCGAGCACGAACCGGTCGGGGTGGCCGAACGGCAGGGCCGGTGCCGCCAGCGTCAGGTGCGCCTGCTCCTGCTCGCGGATAGTGACCCGGAACCGCGAGCGGGCCTGGGGTGCCGGCGCATTCGCCGGGAGGGCCGTCCGGGGCAGGCCGCCCAGCAGGGGGCCCATGAGTTCGACGAGTTGCGCGTGGTCCACCTGCCCCGCCGCCGAGATCAGGATGCGGTCGGAGGAGTAGTACCGGTCCCGGTACCCGCGCACGACGTCGTGGCCCGTCCCCCGGATGACCTCCTTGTCGCCGAGCACGGGCCGGGCGATGGGATCGCGGCCGAACAGGGTCTCCATGAGCTGCTCCATCACGACCTCGCCCGGCTCGTCCTCGTAGGCCCGGATCTCGTCAAGGACGACGCCCTGCTCGAGCCGGACGTCCTCGTCGCGGAACGTCGAGTGGAGCAGCATGTCGCAGAGCATGTCGCAGGCCAGCGGCAGATGCTCGGCCAGCACGCGGGCGTAGAAGTTCGTGTGCTCCCGGCTAGTCCCGGCGTCGATGATGCCACCCACGGCGTCCAGCTCCTCCGCGATCTGCCGCGCGCTGCGGCGCGCGGTACCCTTGAACACCATGTGCTCGAGGAAGTGCGTCATTCCGGCCTCCCCGGCGATTTCATGCCGGGAGCCCCGCGCGACCCAGACGCCGATGGCGGCGCTGGCGACGTGCGGCAGGAACTCGGACAGGACCACCGCGCCCTGCGGGGTCACCGTTTCCTGCACGGATTCGGTCAACGAAGGGGACACCATAGACCTCGATTATACGGGCCCACGCCCGGGAGCCGCCCGGTGGCGTATCATGCTTTGCATGCCTGACGAACTGGCCGTCGCCCTTCGCGCCGCCGGGGCCGCGGGCGCCGTCGCCATGCGCGCCTTCGGCCGCAAGGTCCGGGTGGAGCGCAAGGCGGACGACACGCCGGTCACGGTCTTCGACCGGGCCGCCGAGGAGGCCGCCCGCCGGGTCATCGCCCGCGCCTTCCCGTCCGACGGCGTGCTCGGCGAGGAGCACGGCGCCACCCGCACCGGGGCCGACGCGCGCTGGCTCATCGACCCGATCGACGGCACCAAGAGCTTCATCCGCGGGCTGCCCTACTGGGGCACGCTGGTCGCCCGCGAGGTCCGCGGCCGCCTCACCGCCGGCGTCATCGCCCTGCCGGCGATGGGGCGCACGATCTGGGCCGCCCGCGGCCGGGGGGCCTTCCTGAACGGCCGGCGGGTCCGCGTGTCGCGGCAAGGGGCCCTCCGGGGCGCCTGCGTCCTGCATGCCGATCTCGACACCTTCGTCCGGTACCGGGCCCTCGGCGTCTTCGACGGGATCGCCCGCCGGGGCGCGATCATCAAGGCCATCGGCGACTGTCCCGCCTACGTCTGGCTCGGGTCGGGGTGCGTCGAAGCCATGATCGAGCCCGAGGTCGATCCCTGGGACATCGCCGCGCCGAGGATAATCATCGAGGAAGCCGGCGGGCGGGTCACGGACTGGAAGGGCCGGAACTCGGGCGGGATCAGGAACGTGCTCGCGACCAACGGCCGCATCCACGCCGCCCTGCTGAAGATCCTCAGGGCGCACCGGGTCAGAGCTTCGCGGTCAAACTGAGCGTCTGCGGATACGCTGACGCACGGGACCAGAACTGAATGGCGTAGTCGAACCGCTCAAGAAGAGGCGCTCCCATTCGGCCCCCGTTGACGCCGAAGCCGATGCACAGTGTCCCCGGCTCTCCGGCAGAACCAGCGTGCATGCCGATCCGGATATCGAGCAAGCTGCGCCATCGATACTCAACACCCATCCTGTACTCGAACGCTCGGTCGAGGGAGAGGTAGCCGATGTCGCTCGCTACCAAGACGGCATCCCCGCCCGATGACGCCTCACCAATGCGGAAGCCGTATGCAAGGCCGGCCCGAACAGCCGCAGGCAACGAGAACGTGTCTTCCGAATACCGGATCTGCGCCCCGAGGTTCTGAGCAGCGATGCCGAGCTTCATTGCGTCAGCCACTTCATATTGAAGGCCAATGTCCCAAACCGCGGTCCTGACACGAAACTCCTCAAGCAGTGAGCTGTAGAGCCCCTTGAGGAGCATCCCCGCAACCAGTCCCGGGACTGGATCCGTCGCGACCCCCCCGCCGATCATAATTTCCCGCCTGCCAGTCAGGTGCCGGGATGTGCCATCCGAAGCATTGAGCGTTATCTCACCCGAGTCGTAGTAGGAGAGTCCGGCGCCGACCGTCCAGGGACCAAGCGGAGAGGCGTAGAGACCGAATCCGCTCCCCGCGCCGAATAGTCCCGTGGAACCAGCGACCGTGATCGAACGCG
Source organism: bacterium (assembly GCA_919901855.1). Taxonomy (GTDB): domain Bacteria; phylum Oederibacteriota; class CAKKQC01; order CAKKQC01; family CAKKQC01; genus CAKKQC01. The sequence continues at coordinate 160,905 of CAKKQC010000042.1, forward strand.
TGGCAATCAACCCCATGGCCGCCGGGTTGCTCCAGACAAGCGTCGGGTCCCTGCCAACAGCAGTGCCCGCACCCCCTAGTGCTGAGGCCCGCGCCGACTCAACCCGGCCCTCGGAAGCTGTAGCGGCCACGCCAATCCCACATGGCACCACGCTCAAGAGCAGAAGGCTAGCGACCACGACCCGGCCCCGATCAGAAGTGTGGGGATCGCATGAGGGCCTTGTGTAGAATGAAACGCGGGATGAAAGGCGAAGCCCTCGCTGATCTCAAATGCCACGCGAGCGAGCGGAGCATCCCGCGTCTCTCGCAAGGCTTGGAGAGGCCCGTCAGGCGGTAGCCTGATCGAGCAGGACCGCGATATCCTTGACCTGCGTGGTCGCGCCGGTCGCGCGCATCCCGTCGGAGAGCATGGTCGCGCAGAAGGGGCATCCGACCGCGGCGACCGCGGCTCCCGTCCCGGCCAGTTCACCGGCGCGCTCGTCGCTGATCCGGCGCTTGCCCGTCTCCTCCATGAACATCCTGCCGCCGCCCGCGCCACAGCAGAGGGCATTGCGCGCACCCCTGGGAGGCTCGGTGACCGTCACGCCCGGGATGGCCCCGAGGACGGCACGGGAAGGCGCGTAGGCGCCGCTCCAACGGCCGAGGTAGCAGGAGTCGTGAATGACCACCCCGAGCGGCGGCCCGCCGGGCCTTGGGCGGAGACGCCCCTCGCAGACCAGTCTGGCAAGGTACTCGGAGTGGTGCAGCGCTTCGACCTGGGCGCCGAACCCGGGAAACTCCCGGCGGATGGAGTTCAGGCAGTGCGGGCACGCGGTGACGACCAGCCGGGGCGCGTGCGCCGTAGCGGCGCCGCCGGTCGCGGCGACCGACGCCGCGAGCACGCCCGCGGCCTGCTTCGCCAGCGCGGCGCCCAGGTACTCGTTGCCGGCGCGGCGGGCCGGATCGCCGGTGCAGCACTCCTCGTTGCCCAGGATCGCGAAGGAGACTCCGGCCTTCTTCAACAACGAGGCCACGGCGAGGGTCGTCCGTCTGGCCGTCTCGTCGAACGACCCCGCGCAGCCGACCCAGAACAGGACCTCGGCGTCCGGCCGCTCTCTGATCGTGGGGACCCCCGCGGCGCGCGCCCACGCGCCGCGCTCGTCCGGCGGAAACCCCCACGGGTTCGACTGGTTCTCGAGGTTCGTGAACGTCTGCTGGAGCTCGGGGGGGAACCTGGACTCCATCAGGACCAGGTGCCGGCGCGCGTCCACGATGAGGTCCAGGTGCCAGATGCCCACCGGGCATGCCTCCTCGCACGCCCGGCAGGTCGTGCACGCGAAGAGCACCTCCCCGGTGATGCCGGACTCCTCGCGCGCGAGCGGCGGGAGGCCCTCCCCCGCGGACCGGCCGGCCCGCTCGTTCTCCAGGATCGCTCCCGTCTGCCGCCGCAGCTCGTTGCGGACGTCCACGACCACGCGCTTGGGGCTCAGCCGCTTGCCCGTCAGGCTGGCCGGACACACCGCCTCGCACCGGCCGCACTCGGTGCACGACACCACGTCCAGGACCTGCTTCCACGAGAGATCCCCGGCGGTGCCGAGGCCGGCGGCCTCGCCGCCATCGAGGTCGGGCGCGGAGAACGGCCGGCCGGCCGATCCCGCGTTGACCAGCAGGTTCGGGATCGAGGTGAAGATGTGCAGGTGCTTGGAACCGGGAAGGTACGCGACGAATCCGAGGATGGACAGAATGTGAAGCCAGTAGACGGCCTCCCGCCCCGCCCGCCGGGCCGCTTCGGGCATGAGGTCCAGCCCGAGCGCGGAGGCCGCCCGGAACGCGAGCGGATACCGCTCCGCGGCGCCGGGCTCCAGGGCCCGGAACGCGTCGAGCAGGAGGAGCGAACCCACGAGTACGGCCGTGAATACGAGTACGAGCCGGGCGTCGAGGTGGTCCGAGAGGGTCGGAAGCCGGGCCGTCCACCGGCGGAGGAACGCATAGGCGAGCCCCGCGAGCACGAGGGCGGCGAACACCTCGGCCAGCGCGTGGTAACCCCTCGCCGGACCGGGCCAGATCCGGTGCCACGAGAACCCGTACGGCTCCAGGAACGTCTCCAGCGCGTGCGGCTGGACGGCGAGGAAGCCGAGGAAGATCAGCCAGTGCGCGACCCCGATCCCGCGGACCCGGAGCATGCGCTCGTGGAGGAGGACCTCGCGGACGAGCGTCGCGATTCGCTCCAGGGCGGCGCGCGGCGCCACCCGCGCCCGGCCGCCCACCGCCCGCATGAGCCGGAGGAGCCGGCCGATCCGCGCGAGGAAGATCGCGCCGGCGATCCCCGCCGCCACGGGGACGAGAAAGGGATCGAGGCTAAGCGAGGATCCGGGCGCGCCGGGGATCGTAGAGTACATCGTCGCCCTTGACGGCCCGGAACGACTCGCCGAAGCACTCGATCTCGAAGGCGGTCCGCGCCGACTCGGCGGACGGCACGTAGCCCATGGCGATCGCCTTCCCCAGCGTGTGGCCGTAGCCCCCCGCGGTCAGGACGCCGAGGACCCGGCCGTCCGCTAGGATGGTCTCGCCGCCGAAGAGCGGGACGTACCCCTCCATGGTGAAAGTGCACAGCCGGCGCTTCGGGCCTCCGGCCTTGGCGCGGACGAGCGCCTCCCGGCCGATGAACTCCCCCTTGTCCAGCCGGACGCAGAACCCCAGCCCCGCCTCGAAGGGGGTGTAGTCCGGAGTAAGTTCGGCGCTCCAGTACCGGTACCCCTTCTCGAGCCGGCAGGACTCGAGAGCGCGGTATCCGGCATCCGCGACGCCCAGCGGCCCGCCGGCCTTCACCAGGGCTTCGTAGAGGGCAAGCGCACCCGCCACCGGCACGTGGAGCTCCCAGCCCAGCTCCCCGACGTACGTGACCCGCAGGGCGCGAACGGCAAGCCCCGCGACCTCGATCTCCCGGCACGTGCCGAACGGGAATCCAGCGGACGACAGGTCCGCGCCGGTCAGCTTCCCGAGGAGGTCCCGGGAACGCGGACCGCAGACGTTGATGGCCGAGCGGGTGTCGGTGACGTCCTCGAGGATCACGCTCCCGTCGGCGGGCGCATGGCGCCGGATCCAGTCGAGGTCGTGCGTCGCGAACGCGGTGCCGGAGACCACGTAGAACCGGTCGGAAGCCAGCCGCCCGATCGTGAGGTCGCACTCGACCCCGCCCCGTTCGTTGCACAGTTGGGTGTAGGTCAGGGACCCCACGGGGCGGTCCAAGTCGTTGGCGGCCAGCCGCTGGAGGAGCGCGAACGCGCCCGGGCCGCGTACTTCGAACTTCGAGAACGAGGTCATGTCGATGAGCGCGACCCGCTCGCGGATCGCGCGATGCTCGGCGGCCACCGCGTCGAACCAGTTGGGCTTGCCGAACGAGTTCTCGTCGCGCGGCTCGACCCCGGGCGGGGCGAACCAGTTGGGGCGCTCCCAGCCGAACTTCTGCCCGAACACGGCGCGGCGGGCCTGGAGCGTCGCGTACAGCGGGGAGGTCCGGACTTCGCGGGCCGAGTCGTGCTCCTCGTGGGGCCAGGACATCCCGTAGTGCTTCCCGTACAGCTCGCTGGTGCGGGGCACCAGGTACGCGTCGTCCCGGTGGTACCGCCCGAACCGCCGGATATCTATCGCCCAAAGATCCAGCTCGGGCCGGCCCGCGAGGATCCACTCGGCGAGCATCTTGCCCGCGCCCCCGCCCGCCGCGATCCCGAACGCGTTGAACCCGGCGCAGACGTAGTAGTTGTCCAGTTCGGGCGCCGGGCCCATGATGCAGTTCCCGTCGGTCGTGAAGCTCTCGGGCCCGTTGATGAACCGGGCGACGCCGGCCGGCTCGATCGCCGGCGTGCGGAGCAGGGCGCCCCGCATGATCGGCTCGAACTGCTCCAGGTTCGGCTCGAGGAGCGTGGACTCGAAGTCCGCGGGCGGGCCGTCGGTGTTCCAGGGAATCGGCCCGTGCTCGTAGCCGCCCATGAGCATCCCGCCGCCTTCCGCCTTGTAGTAGACGAGGTTGTCCGGATCGCGCATGGTGGCATAGCCGCGCGGCGCGCCCGGCATGGGACCCGACACGAGATACTGGTGCTGGACGGGAATCAGGGGGACGTTCACGCCCGCCATCAGCCCGAACGCCCTTCCCCACATCCCCGCCGCGTTGACCAGGGTCTCGCACTCGATCGGGCCCCCGGCGGTCTCGACGGCCGTCACCCGGCGCCCGGACAGGACGACCCCCCGGGCCCGCGTCTTCTCCATGATCCGGACCCCGGCGTTCCGCGCGCCCTTGGCCATCGCCATGGTGAGCTGCGCCGGATCGGCCTCCCCGTCGGACGGCAGGATGGAGGCGCCCACCACCCCGTCGAGGGACATCAGGGGAAAGTACTTCAGGGCTTCCTGCGGGGAGAGCAGGTGCATCTCGAGCCCGAACGACCGCGCCATCGTGGCGGCGCGCCGGTTCTCGAGCATCCGCTCCGGCGTCGACGCGAGGCGCAGGCCGCCGCTCGCCTTCCAGCCGGTCGGCTGGCCGGTCTCGGCCTCCAGCCGGGCGTACAACTCGACGCTGTCCCGGAGCATCCGGGTGATGTTACGCGAAGAGCGCAACTGCCCGACGAGTCCCGCCGCGTGCCACGTCGACCCGCCCGTGAGCGAGCCCTGCTCCAGCAGGATCACGTCGGAGCACCCCTCGCGCGCGAGGTGATACGCGATGGAACAGCCGACGATGCCTCCCCCGACCACGACCACCCGGGCGCGCCCGCTCATGTCCGGCCTCCTCCTGCCGCCGCCGATTTGAGGGCCGCCGTCAGCGCGGGCACCGCCGCAAAGAGGTCGGCGACGATGCCGTAATCGCACTTGGCCCAGATCGGGGCGTGCGAATCGTTGTTTATCGCGACGATGACCTTCGACGTCTTCATGCCCGCGAAGTGCTGGACCGACCCCGAGATGCCGCAGGCGATGTACAGGTCGGGGTTGACCGTCTTGCCCGTGAGACCCACCTGCATCTCGTGGGGCGCGATCCCGGCGTCCACGGCCGCGCGGGACGCCCCGACCGCGGCGCCGAGCACCGCCGCGCACTCGGACAGGATCCCGAAGTTCTCGGCGGTGGCCATCGGACGCCCGCCCGAGATCACGACCCGGGCCTCGGTGAGCTCCGGACCGCCGGAACGGTCCTGGCGGTCCACCCGCAGCAGCCGGATCCGCGCGTCCGGGACGACGGCGGACCCGAAAGCCGCCCGATCGACCGGCCCGGCGGCGGGAGCGGGAGGAATGGAATTTGGGCGGATCCCCACCACCGCGGGCCGGGCCGAAATCGCGAGATCGGCCAGGACCCGGCCGCCGTAGAGGGCCTGCCGGACCGTGCCTGCGCCCGGATCGAACGCGCACGCGTCCGTGACGAGCGGAGCGTCGAGCAGGGCGGCCGCGCGCGGCAGGACCTCGCGCCCCAGAGGCGTGGCGAGCCCGGTCAGCCAGTCCAGCCCCTCCGCCTTGACCGCCGCCGCCAGGAATGCCGCGATCCGGCCGGCGCCCCACTCGCCGGCCGGAGTCTCGTCGGGCAGCAGGAGGAGCCGGCCGCCCCCGTGCGCGCCCAGCAGGGCGGCGCAAGGCTCGGCTTCCGACTCGTATGCGAGCCCGGTCACCGGCGCGCCGCCGGCCCTGGCAGCAGCCAGCGCGCCAGCCAGCGCGGGCCGGGGCTTGCCGCCGGAGGTTTCGAGGAAGACGCCGACCGAGGGGCTCACAGGACTTTCGCCTCCTCGCGCAGGAGCCGGACCAGCTCGACGGCGGCTGCGCCGAGCTCGCCCTCGAGCACCCGTGCCGCCCGCCGCGGGGGCGGGAGCTCGAGGCCCTTGACGGCGAGCGCCACCGGCTGGCCCACGCCCGCCAGCGACGCGGGGTCGACCACGCGCACGGGTTTCTTCTTCGCCCCCATGAGATCGGGCAGCTTCGGGTAGCGCGGCTGGTTCAGCCCGCGGTTGGCTCCGAGGACGCACGGCAGCGGTAGCGACAGGATCTCGAGGTCGCCCCCGTCGGCCTCGCGCGTCACCGTCGCGACGCCCGGGGACAGCTCCAGCTTCGTGATGCCGTTCACGGCAGGCCACCCGAGGGTCGCAGCGACGCGATACGGAATCTGGGAGCCGTCGGCGTCGATGGACCGGAGTCCGGCGAGCACGAGACCCGCGCTGCCCTCGTCCGCTATCGCGGCAGCAAGCGCCCGCCCCACGAACCGCGGATCGGGGAAGGCCAGGTCGCAGGTGACGAGCACGCCCCGGTCCGCCCCCATAGCCAGCCCGGCTCGCAGCGCGCCGTCCGCCGCCGGAGGCCCGAGCGTGACGAGTACGACCTCCCCGCCGGAACGCTCGCGGATCCGCAGGGCCTCCTCGACCGCGATTTCGTCGTAGGGGTTCAGGACCGGCTTGACCGACCGGTCGATCGAGGCCGGCCCGGCCAGCTTGATGGCCGCGGCGGAATCGGGCACCTGCTTCACGAGTACGAGAATCTTCACCGCAGGAACGATTATCCATGGCCGGAGACGCCCGTGCAAACGAATTCGGGAGTCGGACCGTGGTAGAGTACCTGTCGAAACATGAACGGCGAACGCGGCGGCTTGCGGATGGGCTATCTCTCCAACGAACAGATCGGGAAGATCCACGGCAACGCCATGGACCTCCTCGCGACCCACGGCTTCGTGGTGGAACACCGCGGCGCCCTCGAGATGCTCAGGGACAGCGGCGCCGCCGTCGATTTCACGACGCACGTCGTCAAGGCCAAGCGGGACCTCGTCGAGAAGTGCCTCAGAGCGGGCGTGGACCGGTTCGTCCTTGGCGCGAGGAACCCCGCGCGGAATCTCACCGTCGAATGCGACGCGCGGAAGCCGGTCTTCCGCAACGGGGGCGGCGTGGACCGGATGCTCGACCTCGACTCCGGCGAGATCCGGAACATGAGTCTCGCGGACGTGGCCGCGCTCACCCGGCTCCTGGACGGGTTGGACTTCATCGACGTCGTGTCGCCCCTGTACGCGCAGGACGTCCCCGAAGGCATCCGGGACCTGGTTGTGTTGCAGACCCTGTTCGAGAACACGTCCAAGCACGTGAACATCCGGACCTTCAGCCGGAAGAATCTCGAGATCCTGATCAGAATGGGCGAGGTTGTCGCCGGCGGACCAGCGAACCTGCGCAAGGCTCCGGTGTTCAGCCTGTTCGACTCCCCCCTGAGCCCGCTCAAGTTCCCGGAACTCACCGTCGACGTCTTTCTCGCCGCCGGCCGGCACGGCATCCCGCTCTACATGGCGAACCTGCCGATCGCCGGGGGTACCGGTCCGTTCACGCTCGCCGGCATGATCCAGCTTATCCACACCGAACTGCTGGCCAGCATCGTCATCTGCCAGACCGCGAACCCCGGCGCCCCCGTGATGCTGCACCCCTTGGCCATGACCATGGACTGGAAGACCCTCCTCGGCCTCAGCGCCTCGATCGAGTCCACGATCATCACCGCGGCGGCCGTCCAGGCGGCCAACGCCGTGTTCCACTGCCCCGTGGACGTGCACGGGCCGTGGTCCGACACCCATGTGGCCGACTCCCAGTCGGCCATCGAGCGGACGTTCCAGACGCTCTTCCCCGCCCTCAGCGGGGCGGCCAGCATCGCCGGGTTCGGCGACGTGGCCGAGGGGCTGGCCTTCTGTCCGGTCCAGCTCGGCATCGATGCGGAACTGGCCGGCTACACCCGCAAGGCGCTGGAGCCTATTCCGATGGACGACGACCGGATGGCGGTCGAGGCCATCCGCCGTGTCGGGTTCAACGACGACTTCTCGACCGACGAGACCACGATCAGGTACCTGAGGACGGACTACTACCAGCCGGCCATCATGAACCGGATGGGCCGCGACGACTGGCAGCGGGCGGGCAGCAAGGACATCAACGCCCGGGCCCGGGAGCGGATCCGGGGCCTCATGGCGAGCCACCGGCCCGAACCCCTGGCGGCGGGCCTGGCCAAGGAACTCCAGGCGCTGGTCAAGAGCGCGGGGTAATCCGCTTGGCGTCGGCTCCCGCGACCGCATCCTCCCCGTTGGCCCGCCTCTGGCGCGGCCGGATCTTCGGCGTCACCTGGCTCCTCTACGCCGGGTTCTATCTCTGCCGCAAGAACTACGCGGTCGCCCAGCCGGTGATCATGAAGGAGTTCGGATGGGACGAGGCGGGAGTCGGCATAATCGTCACCGCGTACCTCACCGTGTACGCCATCGGCCAGTTCCTGAACGGCATTCTGGGCGACCGGTTCAGCGCCCGCCGCATCATCGCGGCGGGCCTCGCGCTGTCGGTCCTGGCCAACGTCCTCTTCGGCTGGACCGCGTCGATCGGGGTGATGGCCTTCCTCTGGGGGCTCAACGGGTTCGGCCAGTCGTCCGGGTGGCCGGGCATCGTGAAGACCCTGTCCGCGTGGTTCGGCGTCCGGGAGCGGGGGCGGGTGATGGCGTGGTGGTCCACGTGTTACCAGATCGGCGAAGTCGTCTCGTCCGCCCTCGCGGCCTGGCTCATCTCCCCGGGAGTCGTCGCGGCGTTCAACGGCGCGCTTCAGGCCACGGGCCGGGCCTGGCAGTACGCATTCTGGGTTCCCGCGCTGGCCCTGGCCGGCATCGGGGCGGTCTTCTTCTGGGGCCAGCGCAACAGCCCCGAAGATGCAGGTATATCCGGCCCCGCGTCTCCGCGCCCCGCGGCCAAGCCCGCCCGGCGGCGCGGCGATTCCGTCCGCTCCGAGCCTGGCATCGTCCTTGAAGTGCTCGGCGACCGCTACATCTGGACGCTCGGTTCCGTCTACTTCTGCGTCAAGTTCGTCCGGTACGCGTTCATGTTCTGGCTGAGCACGTACCTGGTGACCGTCCTCGGGTTTCGCCCCGACAAGGCCGGCTACATGAATATCGTGCTGCCGCTCGCGGGCTTCCTCGGCGCGGTCGCGGGGGGGTATGCGTCCGATTATCTGTTCGGCTCCCGCCGCGCTCCCGTCAGCGCCGTCATGCTGGTGGGACTGGCGGGGGCGATCTTCTTCTACAGCCGCGTCGCCGGGGACGCCTGGATGGGCCCGCTCGGGCTGGCGCTCATCGGGTTCATGACCTTCGGACCGGACACGCTCGTGTCGGCGACCTCGGCCATGGACTTCGGCTCGCGGCGGGGAGCGGCCACGGCCGCGGGGTTCATCAACGGGTGCGGATCGGTGGGCGCCGCGATTCAGGGGGTCCTCGTCGGGTACCTCGCGCACCGCGCCGGCTGGCAGGCCGTCTTCTCGCTCTTGATCGTCCTTTCCCTCGTCGCGGCCGCCATCCAGGCGACGATGTGGAACGCCCGGGGAAAGAATTAGCCGCCCGGGCGGGCCGGCCGGCTACTTGAGCGTGCAGACGAAGAGCAGACCGCGCCGGGAGCGCGTCATGCGCCTGAAACTGAGCCGGCCCCGCTCGTAGGTGACGAACCGGAACCCCAGCCGCCGGAGCATCCCCTCGATCACGCCATACCGGTACGACCGCTGGAGATGCTCCTCGTCGAACCGGCGCCAGAGCGGTCCCCGCTTCACGAACCCCGTGATCCCGATCCTTCCCAGCCGCGCCCTACGGTCGTAGGTCCCCTCCACCACCAGCACCGATCCCGGATTCCGCTCGATGTCGGTGTGGTGCCAGAAGGCCTCGTGGGACTCGATCGTGTTCACGTCGAAGAGCAGGACGCCGCCGGGGGCGAGATGGCGCTTGGCCCGCGCCAGCGCCTGGCCGACGCCGCGCTCCGTCACTATGTAATTAAGGCTGTCGTACATGCAGGTGATGACGTCCCACCGGCCCGGCACCGCGAACCGGCGGGCGTCCTGACGCCGGAGCAGGGCCCGCGGCGCGTTGCGTCGGGCGAACGCGAGCTGGTGGGCCGAGAGGTCGATGCCCGCGGTCTCGTAGCCCGCGCGCGCCGCCAGCTTGAGCAGTCCGCCGGTCCCGCAGCAGAGATCCAGCCACCTCCGGCCGCGCGGGGCGCTGAGCCGCGCCAGCCGCAAGGTGGCGGGCCACACCCGGTCGGTCCACGGCGACCAGGCCCGGTCGTAGATCGCGGCGAAGTCCCGGCCGTACGCGCTCATGGCGTCAGGCCATCTTCGCGAGGTCTTCGCGCCGGACCGGGTGCAGCGGCGGCTCCCCGGCGAAGAATCGGCGGAGCTCCTCCGCCGCCGTGGCGCCCAGCTCGAGCCGGCCCCGGCCGACCGAGCCCGCGATGTGCGGCGTGAGGGTGAGGTTCGGACACCCCAGCAGGATGGAGCCCGGCTGCGGCGGCTCGGGGTCGGTCACGTCGAGGATGGCCCAGATCCGCCGGCGCTTGAGTTCGGCCACGAGGGCCGCCTCGTCGATCAGGAGCCCGCGCGCGGTGTTCACGAGCAGGGCACCGTCCCGCATCGACGCCAGCCGCGCGGCGTTCACGATGTGCGTGGTCGCGGGCAGCGGCGGTGCATGGAGGCTGACCACGTCCGCGCGGGAAAACAGCTCGTCCAGCTCCACCTTCTCCGCCCCCAACGCCTTCGCCGCCGCCGCGTCCACGAAGGGATCGCTGAGCAGGACCCGGGCTCCGAAAACGGGGAGGAGCTTGAGGACCTCGCGCCCCACGGACCCCGCGCCCACGAGGCCGACCGTGGACCCGCGGAGCTCGTCGGGGCCCCTGTGCCCCTTGAGTCCCCACCATCCGCCCGCCGCCACCTGGGGGCTGAGCTCGAACACGTTCTTGCGCCCCATGATCATCATCGCCACCGCGAATTGCGCCACCGCCACCGCGATTACGGGAGACGCGGTCGTGACTGTGATCCCGCGCGCCCACAGCGCGTCCGAGACGAACGGCTTCACGGTCCCCGCCGAGTGCGCCAGGATCCTGATCCTGGGCGCCTTAGCCAGGAGCTCGGCCGTCAGCGCCGGGCTGCCCCACCCGGTCATGACGCCGTCGGCCCCGGCGAGCAACGCCTCGGCCTCGGCGCCTTTCACGTCCCCCGGACCTTTGGGCAGGACAACGTCGGCCCAGCCCCGCATCGAGTCGATGGTCGCCGGGTCGAGCACCTGCGCGCGGGTCCCCTCGGATATGGGTATCGCGACTATGGGCTTCATGACGCCCAGACCTCGTCGCGCAGCGCCCGGATCTTCTCGAACTCGTGCCGCGCGATCGCCTCCTCGTTCATGGTCGCGTCCGCGGGCCGGTGGCATTCGGCAGAAAGGTACCCCCGGTATCCGTGTGCCTTCAACGCCAGAAAAACCTTCCGGTAGTCCACCTGGCCCTCCTCCATGAGGAGGTCGATCCGGTCGCCCTCCCGGTTGCATTGCTTGACCTGCACGTTCCGGATCCGGTCCCCGAATGCCGCCACCGCCGCCTCGCCGTAGCCGTCGTCCACGCGGTAGATATTCCCGGGGTCGTAGTTGAGCCCCACGTTCTTCCGCCCGACGGCCTCGAGTACCCGGAGGGTCCCCGCGACCGTCGCGATCATGCTGAGGTTGTTCTCGAGCACGACGTCCTTGCCCAGCGGCTCCGCGAGGTCCGCGCACCGGCGTGTCCACTCGGCGAAACGCCGCATCTCCTCCTCCGTCGCCGCCCTGTCGTGACCCAGGTACTTCGGGTTCACGCGGATCAGGGCGCAGTCGAGGACGACCGCCATCTCGAGGTATCTCTTGAACAGGTCGATCTGCGCTTCGCATTCGGCGTCCGCCTTCGCTTCGAACTCGCCCACGTAGGTGTCGAGCACGACGATCCCGACCCCGAGCTGCTTCGCGAGGTTGCCGCACGCGCGGACCGCCGGGATCGGCGTCCTGGGAGGCAGGTGCCGGTCGATGCCGAAGAGCTCGACGCCACGATACCCGATCTCGTGGGCCTTCGTGATGACGCCGAGGAGGTCCGACTTCGAGAGGATCTTGGAGCAGAGGCAGAGGGGCGGAACCTTCGCCATCGGAGCTCCATCATACGATGCCGCGACGCCGCAGGCGTCGCGTGGCGGGTCCGTCCTCGGACACGGCGGACCCGGAAAACCGTCAGCGCCCACCGGTCCCCTTCGGCACGATCCAACCCGCCGCCAGCGCCGCCCGCCGCCGCTCCGCCGCCTCCGCTCTCCGCCCCTCGAGCTCGGCCACCCGGGCCATCCGGTCCTGGAGGATCGCCAGCCCTCCGTAGCTCCGCGTCCAGGCCCGGTACGCCGTCGCGGCCGCCCCGACCTTGCCCTCGCCCAGGGCGCGGTCCCCGGCCCACGTCAGGACCCCCGCGCCCGGAAGGAACGGAAGCCGCCGCGAGAACGAGGCGTCGTACGGCTCGCGGCGCGGGAGCCGCAGGAACTCGAACGCGTACCCGCCGTGGAGCCCCTCGCGCGAGTCCGCTTCCCGCACGGCGACGGGCCTCGCGTAGGCGCGCCAGAACGCCTCGACGCGCGCCGCCGTCGCGGGCGCGAACCGCATCCGCTCGTCCTTCGCCGCGGCGCTCTCGTCCGGCCAGCGCGTCGAGTAGATCATGTGCGTGAACCCGCGCTGACGGATGCGGACCCGCAACCGGAGCGGGCCTGACGAGGCCTCGGCGGCCCGCCAGAGCCACGGGCTGGACCCGTTCTCGTAGTCGTTGAAGACCCGGCCGCCGAGGTAGTAGCTGGTGTCGTCGCCGAGGACGTAGACCGTGCCGCGGTGCGGAGCTGCGCGCTCGAGGTCCTTCCGGAGCGGATAGTGGACGGACTTGGGCGGAAGCCCGTAGTGCAGGTAGTATTCGGGCGTCACGATCCCGAACGCGACATCGCGGGGGCCGAACCGGAAGGTGCCCGCGATGAAGCTGAGCAGGGCGACCACGAACACGGTGAAGCAGAGGACGCCGCGCACCAGGGACCGGTGGGCCCCGGACAGCGCCCCCAGCACGCCCACGAGCCCCGTCGTCCACATCCCCGCGAGCCCCATGACGTAGTGCGGCGAGATGCCGCCGAAGAGCGTGAACCAGAGCACGGAGCTGCCCGCCGCGAAAGCCACGAGCATGCGCACCGCCGGCGCGAGCGCGTCGAAGTAGAGCACGGCCGGCAGGGCGAGGACGGGGAGGGCCGGCCCCGGGTGCTCCCAGAACCCCCCGTGCGCGCCCATGAAGTTCACGGGCACCCAGAGCAGGGTGTCGGGCTTCGCCAGCCATGCCCGCTGGATTTCGCCCATGAACTGGTAGTAGGCCTTGAGTTCGTATTTCGAACTGCTGTCGAGAGTGTGGAATCCGAACTTCGCCAGGTACGGAGAGAACGGATCGCCCGTCCACATCCAGCGCACGCCGGCCCAGCCCGCGAGCGGGACCGCGAACAGCGCGAGGAGGCTCCAGCGGCGCCGCACGAGCGCCGCCCCCCACGCGCCGCGGTCCTCACGAACGGCCGTGAGCGCCGCCAGTCCGGCCAGCCCGAAGACGGCCGTGTACTTCGCCGAGAACGCGAGCGCGAGCAGGACCACGCCCTCGCGCAGCCGGGCCGCGCGACCGCCCTGCCGGGTCATCACCGCCTCGACGGCCAGCAGGACCGGCAGCCAGCACCCGTGCTCGCCGAACGCGGAGGCCGTGATCAGCATGAGCCCCGGCGCCGCCACCGCCAGCCCGAGCGCAAGCCCGAGATCGGCGGTCCCCAACCCGGCGAGCCGCCCGATGCGGGCCATGGCGAGCAGGCTCCCGAGCCCGAGGGCGACGTTCACCGCCCGCGCGGCGAGGTCGCCCCCGAGCGCGAGCGCCGCCGCGTTCAGCATGTGCTGGGTGCCCATGTAGGACCAGAAGAAGTAGCGCTCGACGAAGACGAACTTGTGCACGAGCAGGAACTGCCGGGGCAGGAAGAGGTGGTAGCGCATGGCGTCCTGGAACACCTCGGGGGCGAGGCAGATGAGGAGCAGGAGCCAGCCCAGGAGCGCCGCCGGCCACGCGAACTCCCGGACCCGCCACAACGGCCCCGTCCCGGCCCTATATGCCCGCCGCCGGACGAGAACGACGGTCCCCCACGCGGCCGCCGGCACGATCACGGCCGCCATGACGGGAACGAACCAGCACCCCGTCAGCCCCAGCCCGAGAAGCGCGAGCGCGACGGCGCTCCAGCCGGCGACGAGGTCGCGCCCGATCGGGCCGGGGGCCAGCCGCAGCCAGCGGGCCACCGCCCGCCCCGTCCCCGCCCCCGCGGCCGCGAGCACGGCGAGCGCGGCCGCGAACCCGGCCGTCCGGACCAGGAAGTAACCGAGGTGGGGCGCCGAGGTCGCGCCGAACCACGGGAGGCCCCACTTCACGATCTTGGGCATGAACCAGACTTTGAGCGACCAGACGTACCAGCCGGTGACGATCACGGCCCAGTATGGGACCGCCCGCTTCGCGAGGCCGCCGGCCGAGATGCTCACGGAAGCCGGTCCCGGGTGCCCGAGAACACGACCAGCCCGCCCTGGTTCCGGAACCAGGGCACCCGGCCGGCCACGGCGTTCGTGGCCCGCATGAGCCGCCCCGCGCCGGCGGCCGAAAGCAGGTTGAAGAGGTGCGGCGGCAGGAAGACCTCCGTCCACACGCGCGGCGACACGCCGACGCCCGTTAGCCACGAGGCCAACACGTCCCGGGACACGACACCCCGGGCCGGGTACGACTTCGCCACCCAGCTCTTCCGCACGGACATGAGGAGGTCGAACCAGGGACGGAACGCGCTCCGGTTGTTCTCCTCCCCCATAACGCATCCTCCCGGCGCCAGGATGCGGACGGCTTCCGCGATCGCGTGCTGCGGAGCAGCCAGGTAACTCAGGACGCCGGCGAAGAGCGCCCCATCGGCGACGCCCATCCGGACCGGCAGGTTCCCGGCGTCCGCGACGAGATGGAGGACGGACCCCGCCGTCCCCGCCGCCTTCGCCATGGCGACGCGGGTCATCTCCTCGGACAGGTCGACGCTCAGGAGCACGCGGCAGCGTCCCGCCAGCCGGGAACAGAACCGGCCCGTGCCCGCGCCGATCTCGACCAGCACCCCGCCCGTCCGGCAGGTCCGCTCGACCATGTCCAGGAAGATCCGGTCGAAGGCGTTCCAGAACGGCGAGTCCGCGATCCGGTGGTCGTAGACCGTGGCCTGGCCGCGAAAGAACCGGATCTGGTCCATCTTCAGTGCGTCGGTCGCGGACGGCGGGGCTGGAGGCCCCGCGGCCCGGCTCCACCCGTCCCAGCGCGAGCGGAACCGCGCCGCGAACGCCCCGGTCCGGTCGGGATCGCGCAGCGGCGGCAGGAGCAGTTCGGGCAGGCGGTCCTCGACGCGGTACCAGCCGCGGCACCGGTCGCACACGAGGACGCCGTGGACCAGCCCCAAGCCGTCGCGCTCGAAGGGCACCGTCTCGAACGCGCCCTCCCGGCAGGCGGGGCAGATCAGGTACTCCCGGACCGCCGCGTCGTCCAGCGGATGCGTCATCGCCCAAAGCATAGCACAGGGCGCGCGCGAACCCGTTACTATATTGGCGTGGAAGCGCGTGCGGCACCTGGCGGGAAGTCCGTGGACCTGAGTCTCGTGCTCGCCTGCTACAACGAGGAGCCCTGGCTGGCGGACTCGGTCCGGGAGATCGTCCGCGTCCTCGACTTCTCGCCGCTGACCTACGAGCTCATCCTCGTGGACGACGCCAGCCGGGACCGGACGCGCGACGTCATCGGCGGACTGGCCGCCGCCCATCCGCACACGGCCATCCGCACCGTGTTCCACGAGCACAACTCCGGCCGCGGCGGCGCGGTCGCCGACGGCATGCGCGCCGCGACGGGCGGGATCGTCGGGTTCCTCGACGTCGATCTCGAGGTGCATCCCCGCCATATCCCCGCGTGCTGCCTGGCCATCCGGCAGGGCGCCCAGGTAGCCGTCGGGGCCCGGGTCTTCGCCCTCGTCCCCCGGGGCCTGCTGCGCCAGTTCCTGAGCTGGGGCTACGCCGGACTCGTGCACGCCCTCCTGCCGGCCGGCGGCATCCGCGACACGGAAGCGGGATGCAAGTTCTTTCGCCGCGACGCCATCCTCCCGGTACTCGACCTCGTCCGGGACCGCGGCTGGTTCTGGGACACCGAGATCATGATCCGGTGCCGGCTGGCCGGCCTCGTCATCGCCAACGTGCCCTGCATCTACGTCCGGAACCCGGTCAAGCCGTCGTCGGTGAGCCTCGGCCGGGACATAGTCGAAAGCCTGTGGAAGCTCCTGGCGTTCAGGCGGGAGTTGCGCCGGTCCGGCCTGCTCCGGGGCCGGCGGGCCCCGTCGCCCGTATGAACCACCGGCCGGCCGTCATGTTCGGGGCTCCCCGGATCGGCCGGGACGAGATCCGGGAAGTCGTGGCCACCCTCCGCGGCGGATGGATCGGGACCGGCCCGAGGACCGCGGAGTTCGAATCCGCCTTCCGCACCTACCTGGGAGCCCGGCACGCGGTCGCGACCGGCTCGGGGACGGCCGCGCTCCACCTGGCTCTCGTGGCGGCGGGCATCCGCCCCGGCGACGAAGTCGTCACCACCCCCCTCACCTTCGCGGCCACCGCGAACGCTATCCTCGCGGCCGGCGCCGTCCCCCGGTTCGCCGACGTCGGGCTCGAGACGCAGAACATCGATCCGGAGCGGGCGGCCCGCGCCGTGACAAAACGGACGCGCGCGCTCCTCCCCGTCCACCTCGCAGGACGGCCTTGCGAGATGCCGGCCCTTCTCGCGCTGGCGAGGCGCCGGCACCTGGTCCTCGTCGAGGACGCGTCCCATGCGATCGAGGCCCTCGTCCGGGGCCGGCACGCGGGCACGCTCGGCGACTTCGGCTGTTTCAGCTTCACCCACAACAAGAACATCACCGCGGGGGAGGGCGGCGCGGTCGTCACCCGCTCGGCGGGCTCGGCCCGACTCATCCGGATGGTCGCCGGGCAGGGCATGACCGCGAACGCCTGGCAGCGGTCCCGGCGGGGTGGATCGAGCGGCTACCGGATCGTGGCGCCGGGGTTCAAGTACGGCATGACCGACCTCAACGCCGCGATCGGCCTGCACCAGTTGAAGCGCATCGACCGCTGGTGGCGCCGGCGGCGGGCCGTCTGGACGTATTACACGGAGCGCCTCCGGGGCCTGCCGGTCTGGCTGCCGTCATCCGGGGTCCCCGGCGGCCGCCACGCGCTTCATCTCTTTACCGTGCACCTCGACCTCGCCCGCCTGAACGCCGGCCGGGACCGGATCCGCGCGGAACTCGCCGCCCGCGGCATCGGGACGGGTGTTCACTACGTCTCGCTTCATCTTCATCCCTACTACCGGAGCCGGTTCGGGCTTCGTCCGGACGACTTCCCGAACGCCCGCCGCATCTCCGAGCGCACGCTCTCCCTGCCGCTCTCGCCCCACCTGACCGGCGGCGAGGTGGAACGGGTCGCCGGAACGTTCCGGACCGTGCTCGAGCGCCACGCGCGCCCGGGGCGGTGAAGACCCCTTGAGCCGGCGGACCGAGCTCCTCGCCGCCGTCCTGGTGGCGGCGACGATCAGCGCCGGATGGGTCTTCGTCAACGCGGACAAGCCCCTGTCCATCGACGACCCCTTCTTCGTCTACTGGGCCCGCGCGATCTCGCCCCTGCCGGACGACCGGCCGGCGCGGTACGTGAACTGGATCAGGTTCGAGGAGCCCCTCGTCGCCGAGACCACGCACTACATGCCGGGGTGGTCGATCCTGCTGGCGGCCGCGCGGCACGCCGTCGGGGAACGAGAGCGGGTCCTGCACTGGCTCCAGTGGCCCTTCGCGACCATGTTTCTCTCCGCCGTGTTCCTGATCGCCCGCACGGTCGGCGCGCCCCCGTGGGCCTCGATGTTCCTGTGCGCCTCCAGCGGGGCCTTCCTCCTGCCCACGGCGAGCCTCATGGCCGACATGCCGGCCATGGGTCTCGGCATCCTCGGGCTCGCGCTCTGGATCGCGACCCCCTCGCTCGCGGGCCGGATCGCCGGGGGCCTCCTCCTCGCGCTCGCGGGGTGGATGAAGCAGTCCGTCCTGGTCCTGTACCCGCTGCTCCTCCTGGACCCCGCCGGCGGCTTCGTGCGGCGGCCCCGGGACTGGATCATCGCCCTGATCTCGTTCGTCCTCGCCGGGCGGTACCCGGACGTGCCCCCGCACGATCCCGAGCGCTCGTCGGTCGTGGGCCACGTCCTCTGGATCCTGCAGTCCACGTGGAATCCCCTCCTGATCCGGGCCAAGATCAGCTACCTGCTGGCCGCGTCCGGCGCGTTGCTGCTCACCCCGGCGGCCTACGCGTTCGCCCTCGCGGTCCGTCGCCGGACGGAGATGCCGCGGGAGCGCCTGCGGTACCTGATGTTGTGCATTCTGTGCATACCCGTCCTCTCCGCGTTGGGTTTCTGGAAGGCCAGGCACCTGGGGGGCATGCGGCTCGCGTCCACCCCGGGCACGCTCAATGACCTCTGGTTCTACGGCGCCATCGCCCTGTTCCTCGCCTGGAGCCTCGCCGCGCTGTGGCCGTCCCGGAGCGCGACGGTCCGTTGGCTGGTCGCGTGGTTCCTGCTGGACGCCGTGGGTTCCGTGATCGGCACGTGGCTCCCCGGCGTCCGCCACCTGATCCCCGCGCTCCCGCCCCTGGTCATGTTCTTCCTCGTCGACCTGGAGCGCTCCTGCGGGGAGCGGCGGGCGCGGGCCGTGGTCGCGGTCGCGATCACCGCGAACCTGTGGCTGGGCCTGAGCCTCGCCCGCCACGACTACGCCTTCGCGGCGTGGTGCCGCGACGCCGCCGTCCGGGGCGCCGCCCGGGCCTCCGCCGCACGCGTGCCGCTCCTGACGACGGGCTCCTGGGGCCTGCGGTACTACACGGAACGCGCGGGCGGGCGAATTCTCGACCGCCCGACGGAGACGCTCCCGGCCGGCGCCCTGTTCCTGGTCCCGACCCTGACCGACCGCCGCGAACTCCCCGCCGCCCTCCGCCGACGGAGCCGCCTGGTCGAAACCCTCGTCTCCCCGCCGTCGCGGTTCCGGGCCTGGCTCCTCCCCGTGCTCACGGTCCCGCCGGTCAGGGCGATGAGCGCCTTCCACGGCGGCAACGTCTGGTTCCCCTATGCGTTTTCCCGGGCCCCCTCGGAAACCATCCGGCTCCTGCTCATCCGTCCGCGTTGACCGCCCGCGGCGGGCCGGCCCCCTTCGGTCAGGGCTTGCGCACCAGGCAACAGAGGGACAGCCCGACCGGCAGGGACCCGAATCGCAGGATCACCCACTCCGACCGGAATACCGCACGGAACACGGCGTTCAGCCAGCGCGGCAGTATCAGGTTGAAGTCCGTGGTCACCGCCTTCCCCCGCACGATCCGGTCCCGGACCCACCGGACCGGCACGATCAGGGGCAGGAGGAATCCGTCGAGGTAGGTGACGCGGACGGTCGTCAGCCCGGCCTCCCGGATCGCGCCCAGCAGACCGGCTTTACGGTACCGGCGCCGGTGGTGCGCCGCCTCGTCGTGCACGCTCCAGAGCGCGGGGAACGCGGGGACGCTCAGGAGCGCGACGCCGCCGGGCTTGAGCACGCGCCCGATCTCGCGCAGCAGGCCGACATCGTCGCCCGCGTGTTCGAGCACCTCGAGCGCCGTCACCAGATCGAACCGGCCGTCGGGGAACGGGAGCCGCTGCGGGTCCGGCTGGTGCACGATGTCGTCCAGCCCCCGCCCCTTAGCGTAGGCGACGGCCTCGGCCGAGATGTCGCACCCCGTGGCGGGTCCGAACCGGCGCAGGGCCAGCAGATTGCCCCCGGTCCCGCAGCCGATGTCCAGGATCTCGAGCGGACCCCGGGGCTTGATCCAGTGCCGGATGATCCGCACGACGATCTCGCGTTTCGCCACGTACCACCAGTACGTCTCCTCGATCGCGTACATGAGGTCGTATTCGCGCGGTTCCATCAGCGCATTATGGCATGGCCGGCCGGTGGACAGCCGGGCGCACCGGAGGGGAGAATCAGCTCACCGTGATCCGACTCCTGCGAACCGGCATCGAACGCCTCGTGGCCTCGCCGGGCGCCTACGCGTGGTCGCAATCCCTGAGCGATCCGTTCCGGCTCGTCCCGCTTCGCCGCGTCGTGGCCGGCATCCCCCACTCCTCCCTCCTCGATCTGGGATGCGGCAGCGGGGATCTATGCGCCATGACCGCGTCCGCCTATACCGGCGTCGACGGCTCCCCCGCCAACATCGCGTACGCCCGGCGGCATCACGGGGCCCCGGGGCGCCGGTTCGAGGTCGGGGACCTCCTCGCCCTGGACGGGAGCCTCGGCGCGCACGAGCTCGTCGTCATGGCCAGCGTGCTCCACCATCTCGCCGACGACGAGGTCCGCCGGTGCCTCGCCGGCCTCGCCGTCGTGCGGCCCGGGAGGCTCCTGGTCGTGGACATCGCCCTCGAGCGGACAGGCCCGGTCTTCCGGCGGACGATCACCCCGCTCGATCGCGGCCGCCACTTCCGGACGACCTCCGCGATTCGGGAACTGCTCACGGCGGCCGGCTGGCGAACGGAGCGCGAGACCGGATGGACCAGCTACAACCGGCTCTTCCCCTACGTGGGCCTCCTCGCGACGCCGCCCCCATGACCACGGAAGGGCCACAGCCGGTCACCGACCGCGTCGCCGTCGCCGCGCTCCTGTTCCTGTCCCTCGCCGCGTACGGACCCGGGTTGTGGCCCGGCCGGGTCCGCGCGCCGTCCGAGATCCTCGAGGGCTTCGCGCCGTGGCGCACCCCGGAGGGGCCGTCAAAGACCACCGACCCCGTACTGGCCGATCTCACTTCCCAGTTCCATCCGTGGCTGATCCGCGCCGCGCGCGAGGTCCGCCTTGGGCGGCTCCCGCTCTGGAACCCGGATGCCTACTGCGGCCATCCCTTCGTCGGCTCGATGCAGACCGGAGTCTTCTCGCCGTTCACGGCGTTCGCTTACGTCCTGCCCCTGGCCTTCGCGATCGGGCTCGCGGCCGTGGCCCAGGCGGCCGTCGCGGGGCTGTCCATGTACTGGTTCCTGCGACTCCTGGCAGTGCCGCCACTCGCCGGACTGCTGGGAGCCATGGCGTTCATGTTCAACGGATTCCTGGCCGGCTGGATGGGATGGTCGCTCGCGGCCAGCGCCGCCTGGACCCCGGCGCTGTTTGCCGGGATCGAGCTCATCCGCCGGGACAGGGGCTGGCGGTCCACGGTCCCGCTCTCACTCGCGACCGCCGGCCTGATCCTCGGGGGACACCCCGAGACCGCATTCCACGCCGGGTGCGTGGCGGCCTTCTACTGGCTCGTGCTGGCGTGGCGCGCGGGCGGACGGTTCCTCCTGCTGGCGGGCGCCGGCTTCGGCACCGGCCTCCTCCTCGCCGCCATCCAGATCCTGCCGTTTCTCGAGTACCTGCCGTACACGCAGACGTTCCATTGCCGGACCGACGGCGGCATCCTGTCCGTCCTTCCGCTGAAGGGCGCCCTGCTCCTGCTGACGCCCCGCTACTTCGGCCACGCGGGTGTCGGAACCGCGTGGGACACCGACTTCTCGTCGAACTACACGGAGGTCAGCGGCACGGTGGGGCTGGTGCCGCTCCTCCTGCTCCCGGCCGCGGTCGCGGGGCTGCGCCGCGCCCGCGCCCCCTTCTTCCTCGTCCTCGCCGCCCTCGTCTTCCCCTGCGTCTACGTGCTTCCCGGCCTGCCGTTCGGCGCCTTCCTGCTCGGGATCCCCGGCTTCGCGGTCTCGGTCAACCACCGGCTCCTGCTGCTGCTGGCCTTCGCGCTTTCCGTCCTCGGCGCGTTCGGGATGGAGCGCCTGCTGGCCGGCGCCGCGTCGCCCCGGCTCCGGCGTGCCACAACGCTGTGGGCGGCCACGCTGGCGCTCATCCTCCTGGCGTCGACCCTCGGCGACCGCCCCCTGATGGAGACGGCGGATGCCTGGACCCGTGTCGGACCCCGCATCCTCCTCTCTGCAGCCCTGATCGCGGCGGGGGCGCTCCTGGTTCGCCGGATGGCGTCCCGGCCGGGTGCCGCCGGCGCCGCGCTCCTCCTGCTGGGCCTCGAGGCCGCGAGCGTCGTCCCATTCGCAGCTACCTACTGCCCCGTCGTCGCGCGCGACCGGTTCTACCCCAGGACGCCCGGTCTGGAATTCCTGGCCGCGCACGCGGGCCGGTCGCGGGTCATGATGCCGCTGGTGAACCTTCTCCAGGTATGGGAACTTGCCGAGCCGGGCGGCTACGACGCGATGAACCCCACGATCATCTCCGACCTTCTGGGCGCGCCGCCCACGGCGGGTACGCCCTGCAACACCTTCGTCACCTGGCGTCGCCCGTGGGACTCCCCCGCGTTCGGCCTGCTCGGCGTCCGGTACGTCCTGACGCCGCCGGGATCGGCGAAGCCCGGGACGCGGTTCCGGCTGGTCCATGACGGTCCGGATGGCCGCGTCTGGGAGTGCCTGATGGCCTTCCCGCGGGCCTTCCTCGTCCCGCACGCGGTGCGGTTCGCCACGCGGGAGGAAGAACTCGCCGCGATCGTGGCGGGACGCGTCGACCTGCGCCGCACGGTCAGCCTGTCGGCCGGAGATGAAGACCCGGCGCCACCGGGGACTGCGGGGCCCGACGGCCACGCCAGGATCGTGGCGTACGCGCCCAGCCGTGTCGCGATCCGGACGACCTCGTCCCATCCCGCGTACCTCGTCCTCACCGACGCGTTCTTCCCCGGCTGGCAGGCCTCCGTGGACGGCAGACCCGGCCGCATCCTCAGGGCCGACTACGCCTTCCGCGCGGTCCGGGTGCCGGCCGGCGCCCACGAAGTCACCTTCCGATACGCGCCCGTACCCCTCCGAATCGGCGTGTGGCTGAGCATCCTGGGGCTTCTGCTCGTCGGGTTGGCGCTGTTCCTCAAACCGTGAAGACCGCACGCCGGCGTAACCGGACCGTCCGGATGAAACACCTCGTGATCGGGACGGCATTCTTCCTGGTCTCCCTCGCCGTCGCCACCGCGACAGCCGAAGTGGTGTTCCGGTGGTATGAGCGCGCGATCCTGACCCGAAAGCCCGGACTCGGATCGGCGGAAGTGGACCTCGCCCGCCTCGGGTTCAACGACGCCTCCGTCCCGCGCCGCAAACCGCAGGGCGAGTTCCGGGTCCTGAGCTTCGGGGATTCCTTCGCCCTGGGGATAGTCCGCTATCCCTCGACCTACCACGGCGTGGCCGCAAAACTGCTCCGCCGTGCGACGGGGAGGCCGGTGCGCATCGTCAACCTGGGCGAAGGCGGCACGACGTTCCAGCACTACATCCAGGCGTATCGGTATTGGGCCCCGCGCCTTGAGCATGACGCCGTGATCTTCAACACCTTCATGGGCAACGACCTTCCGGAGGCCGAAACCCTTCCGCCGATGGGTGATCTGGCCAACGCCGCGATCCACACGCCCATGGGCGCCGAGCCGCCCGAACTCGCGAAGCCGGTGGCCAGGGTGCCGCACCGGTATCCTCTGCGGATGCTGGATTACCTGCACGGCCACCTGATGGCCCTCCTCCATCCCGGGCTGGCTCGCGGCCCGGGGAGCGAGGAGGGCCTCTACCCGTGGGCCCATCCAATCCCGGGCGACCGCGAGGCCGTGTACCTGATCGAGAGCATGATGACCGTGACGTATTCCCCGGCGGAGTCGCGGAGGCTCACGACCGGCTACGGTCAGTTCGTCCGGCTCCTGCGGGTCATGGCGGACATCCGGACCCGGGGCACCCCCGTCCTCCTCGTCCTGTCGCCGAGCCAATTCCAGGTCGACCCCCGGTTCATGGACCGCGTCTCGAAGGAGAAGTCGGGGCTGGACTTCGACCTCCCGGTCTATCTCGCGCAGGACGCAGTGCGCCGGATCGACTCCGGCATCACGGTCCTGAACCTCGTCACCGTGTTCCGCTGTGCCGCCTCCCACCGCACCAGCCTGTACGTCCGGGACAACACCCACTGGAACGTCGAGGGCAACCGGCTCGCCGGCCTCGTGATCGCCCGGTTCATGGCGAGCCACTGGCTCGGCGGCAGAGCGCCGATTCCGGCCGATCCCGTCGAGGGCTCGTGTGACCCACCCCTGCGGGGCCGTGTCGAGGACCGGTCGCCCGCCCGGCTCGCGTCGGCCCGGATCCTGCTGGACCCCCTCCTCCTGCGAGATGCGCCGTCCGCCGGGCGGCTCGGCACCCCGTACGCGGAGCTGGTCGGAACCCCGGTCAAGGAGATCGAGGCGGGCGGACGCGTGGACGCGGTCGTGATACCCGATCCCGGGTGGGGCCGGGAAGGCCGCTTCACGGGCCGGATCGTCGCGCTGCCGGCCGCGGCCGACGGCGCCGTCGTCGGCCTCTCCCGGGGTGGCGTACTGGAGGCCGTGGTCCGCGCCCCGCGCACGGCGCCCGGGGCCTGCCGGTTCGTCGCCCGGCTGGCGGACGGCGGACCGGACGTCGAGGTCCACCTCGTATCGGTCGAGGAGGGGACGTTCCACCTCCAGCTCTTCCAGACCGCCTCGGTGCGCCTGCCCGACGCCCGGTTGGTCCGGGATCCCGAGTCCGGGATCGAGGGCGTCCGGACGGCGGACGGCGGCGAGATGCAGATCATGCCCGGCGCGCTCCGCGCGATGCTCGAGCACGCCGTGGACCACGGGGATTTCATCGACCTGGAAGGGATCGCGGCGGTGGCGGCCCCGAGGCTCCGGCGGCCCGACGCTCTCCTCGTCTTCGCCGCCAACCGCCTTGTCTACCACGGGTGGACGGCCCGCGAGCGTCCCGGACTGGCCCAGGCCATGGGGGTGGCGGGAACCGGGTTCCGGTTCAGGATCTCGAAACGGTTTTCGGGCGATCCCGTCGCCGCCGGGATCCGCGTCTTCGCCGTCGTCGCGCCCGGTGTCGTGTCCGAGCTCCCCTACCACAAGGGCTACGCGTGGGGCCGCCCCGCCGGCCCGACCTCGATCTTCACCGACGACGTCAGGAACGCCATCCTGGCCCCGGCCCCGGCGCCCGCACCCCGCTGACGGCGTCCGCGGCGGCGCTACAATGACGTCTGTATACGTTCATCCCTGAGGAGGTATCCCATGGCATTCACGCTCGAGATCGGCCGGACCTGCCCGGACTTCAAACTTCCCGCCACCGACGGCAAGGCGTATTCGCTCGCGGACTTCCAGGACGCGAATGCGCTCGTCGTCTTCTTCACCTGCAACCACTGCCCCTACGTGACCGGGTCGGACGAGCACACCCGGCGAACCGCGGAGCGATTCGCCGCCAAGGGCGTCCGGTTCGCCGGGATCAACGCCAACAGCCAGCGCACATACGCCGAGGACGGGTTCTCGCACATGGTCGCCCGGATGAAGGAGAAGAAGTTCCCCTGGGTCTACCTTCGCGACGAGGCCCAGGACGCCGCCCGCGCGTTCGGCGCCCTGCGCACGCCGCACTTCTACGTCTTCGACCGCGCCCGGAAACTCGTCTACACGGGCCGCGGGATGGATAACCCCATGCGCCCCGTGGAGTCGACCACGTTCGACCTCGACCGCGCGCTCGACGAGGTTACCTCGGGGAAGCCCGTGAGCGTGCCCCTCAGCAATCCGGTCGGGTGCAACGTGAAGTGGGACGGCAAGGCCGAACACTGGATGCCGCCCGACGCCTGCGATCTCGTCCTCCCGAAGAAGAAGTAGCACCGCGCCCCTTCGGGCGTGCCCTTACCGCCCCGTCTTGAAGTGCGCGACGAACTTGGGGGCCGCGACCTGCATGTGGGTGGCCTTGCGGCCCTTCAGCACCGCCAGGACGTCGTCCACGGTCCACCGGCCGATCGTGTGCATCGCCTCGAACATGGCCCCCGCCTTGTGCGACGATAGGACCGCCCAGGGCGCCCGCCGGATCGGGTGGGACTTCGGCAACGGCTCCTTGGGGTAGACGTCGATCCCGGCCCGGAACCTCTTCCGCCGCACCATGTCCGTGAGCGCGTCGAAGTCGACGAGATGGGACCGGCTGATGAGGATGAGCGTGGCGTCGCGCCGGATGAGCGAGAGCCGGCGGCGGTCGAGCAGGCCCCGGTTCTTGGGCGACGGGATCGCGAGGACGTAGATCACGCGAGCGCGACGGAGGAGCGCGTCCAGTCCGCATGGCTCCGCGCCCTGGGCGCGCAGGTATGAGGGCTTGAGCCAGGGATCGTAGGCCAGCACCTTGACCCCGAACGGGTCGAGCAGGGGCTTGAGGTTCCGCGCCAGCCCCCCGAACCCGATGAACCCGACGGTCTGGTCGAAGAGCATGAAGCTTTCCTCATTCGCCTCGAACTGCCACCGCTCGTTGCCCCGGCGAAACGCCCGGTCGGTCTCCACCACGGTGCGGGAACAGGCCAGCGTGAGCGCGAGCGCCAGCTCGGCCACGGCCGGGCCGAATGCGGGCGCGCAGGAAGCCACCGTGATCCCCCGCCGGAAGCACTCGTCGTAGTCCAGGTACTGGGGGCTCGGGAGGTTGCCGCCGACCTCGAAGACGCCCTGGAGCTTCGGGAACATCGCCGGCGAGCCGTGGTGCCACCAGCCGCAGATGATCGCGGCGGCGTCCCGGTGCTTCTCGAGTTCCTTCGCTGGGATCTCCCCCTGGACGGCCCACACCACGTTCGCGGCGGCTCTCAGCCTCCGCAGATCCTCCGGCGTGAACAGCCTCTCCATCGGCCGATAGATCGGCTCCAGCAGAACCTTGGGCTTGCCGGTGCGCATCGTGGCTCCCACGCCGGGCATGGTCACTCGCCCCGATCCAGCCAGGGCCGGGGAGCGAGCCGCCGGATGCCCGCCAGCCGCCGCCGCCACGCCGCCGGATCGGGCCCCAGGTCGCGGCCGGTCACGGCGACCAGTTCCGCGCGCGCGTGCGCCGCGAGGTAGCCCCTGGCGTCGCCGAGGTAACCCGCCAGGATCCGCGCGCCCGCCACGGAGCCGCACCGGGCCATCGCCCGGCCGATCGCGACCTCGAGGTACCCGGACCGCTCGTCCCAGACCCCGGACTGGAACGACCGCGCCCCCAGCCCGCGGAGTCCCGGCTTGGCATGGAGAATCTCGAGGGCGGGGAGCGCCTCCGGCCGCCCCAGCCGCTCGGCAGCGAGGCAGATCGCCTGGGTGTAGTAGAACGCGCCGGACGGATAGCGCGCGAGATTGCCCCGCGAGCCGTCGAGCAGTTCCGCCACCCGCCGCAGGTGCGCTATGACCCGGGGGTCGCGGGCCAGCCCGAGGGTGTAGACGAGCCGGCCGGCCAGCGGCATCCCGGTGCCGTCGGGCGGCGGCGGCTCGCGCCGGGACGGGAGCTCGGGCAGGCGGCCGCCCGCCAGCTCGGCGGCGAGGCGCGCGAGCAGGACCGGTGACCCCAGCCGCGACCCGTTCCAGGCCAGCAGGCGCGCGAGGAGGAACCGCCGGGGCCCCTTCGCCGTCCGGTACGCGGCGACCAGGGCGGGCAGGGCGCGCCGCCCCGCCGCGCACACGAGGGCGACGGGTTGGGGAGAGCGCTCGGGCCGCGTCCACGCCTTCTCGCCGTAGGTCAGCTCGCGCCCGGTCAACCCGGCCACGATCCGGGCCGCCGCGGCCGCCGACGGCGCGCCGTCGCCGGGCGTCCGCCGCCGCAGGATCCCGCGCGGCAGGGCGCGGTCCACGACGAGGACGCGCTGGAGCGCCCGCACGGACAGCCGCCGCGGCGCCACCCGGGCCCGCACCGCCAGCGCCGCCGCGGTCCCCATCGCGCCTCCGAGATTCTGCATGTCGGACTGCATCCGCGCGAGCGCGAGCCCCTCGTGGGACGCCGAGTACGCCTTGCATCCCACGAGGAGGCCGTCGAGCCGCACGGGCACCACGGCCCGGTACGGGATCTCGGCGGTCACCTTCCCCATGTCGAGCCCCCACCACGCCCAGTCCGCCGACGTCTGGCCCTTGATGTCGCGGCCGTCGTGGCACAGGCACACGACATCCCCGTGGCGCCGGTGGACGAACTCGTCCCGCAGGGTCACCCGGGCCGACCCCGTCACGTGCCGGCTCTCCCGCGGCGCGAGGTAGGGCCCGTGGTCCCACCACATGAACCGGCGGCGGCCGGCGAGGATCGCGCGCGTGTAATCCGCGGGATCGTCCACGCGGGCCCAGGCCGCGAACGAGTTCGTGGGGACACCCGGCTTCGCCACCGGGGGCAGCGACCAGTACAGGGTCAACCCGTCACGGCGCGCGCCGTGCTCGACCGCCGCCCCCGCGTGCGCGGCCACGTCCCCGTCGCCCGTGGACTCCACGGTGACCGTCGCCCGCACCGCCGCCAGCCCGTCCGGGGTCGCCACGAGGACCCCGGTGACCGCCCGGCCGCGGACGAGGGCCCCCGTCACGGTGGACCGGAATCGCACGCACACGCCGGCCTCGAGCGACCAGTCGAGCAGCGCCTGCATCTTCGCCTCGACGTGCCAGAGCCCGCTGTCGGGCAACCGGCGAAGGTGGCGGGTCTGGGCCGGCGTCGCGCCCACCCGCCGCGCCGTCTTCAGGTACCGGCGGTCCACCTCGGCCGTGTATCCGTTCTTGAAGCCGTACCAGTAGGTGTTGACGCCCCCGATCGTGCCCGTGCCTCCCAGTCCCGAATGCATCTCGAGCAGGATCGTCCGCGCGCCGAGCGCCGCCGCCACCGGCGCCGCGACCGCCCCCGCGGTCCCGCCGCCGGCCACCAGCACGTCTACCGCGTCGAGGACGGGAACCGTCTCCGCCCGAACCCGGACCGTGGCGCCGGCTCCCGCGCCCCGCGTAGTTCCCAGTTCGCGGACGGAGTCCGCCGCCCCCCCCGCGCCCGTCGCCGGCAACCCGCACTCTGCCACGCACCCCGCCCCCACCCGCCGGGGCCCCGGAAACAGCCCCACAGGGCCGGGGGAAGGCATCACCGGCGAGGGCTGGGGCCGCCACTGCCGATGCCAAGGAATCCGCCGAGACCGGCTATGCCAGGGGGTTCGCTTCTAATGCCGCCATAGCGTTCAT
>CAKKQC010000043.1 GCA_919901855.1 bacterium
GGGCCGGGACCGCGAGCGCCGCCGCGGCGGCCTCCCCCGTCCGGGCCGCCGCCAGCGGATCGAGCCAGCCCCGCCCGGCGGTCTCGCCGGGCTCCGCCGCCGACGACAGCACGGCGAGGTTCGCGTGCACGCGCGCGCCGCGCGCCAGGACCCAGGGCGACGCCATGCCAAGCTCGTAGCTGGCGTGCGTGAACGCCGCCTTCCGCAGACCCGGCATCTCCGCCTTCAGCCGCTCGACCAGCGCGATCGTCGAACGCCTCGCCCCGATCTCGGCCGCCATGAGTCCGTCCAGGTCGGCGGACGGCAGGCCCACGTCGATCCACGCCTCGAGCAGGCGGTGGCCGGGCCCCAGGTACCCTTCCCGCCACCCGCCCTCGGGCCCGTCCCGCAGACGCCCCGGGTCGCATTCCGTGAACTCGATCGTCCGGGAGGCCCGGATCCGGGCGGGAAGCCTCCACCGTTGCTCGAACCTCTCCCCCGCCAGCCGGGCGACGAGCCCCCACTCCGTCGCGTCCGCGACCGCCCGGCCCAGTACCGCGCGCCGGCCGCCCTTGCCCGCCACCACGAGTCCCGCGAGCCGGCCGCCCTCCCGCACGATCCCGACCGGCTGGCTCGCGTAGAGCAACCGGACGCCTGCCGCGAGCAGGACGTCCTCGAGCCCCCGCTTCATGCGGTCCGGATGGAGCGCGATCCGCCGACCGAGCTCCACCCGCCGCGACGCCGCGCCGATCCAGGGCTTGAGCAGGGCCGGCGGCCGGTCGAGCGCCGCCGCGTCCATCCACGGCCGGTACAGGGCGCCGGCCTCGTACCCGGGCGCCGTGCGCGGCTCCACGACCACGACGCGGGCGCCCCGTCTCGCCGCCCCGAGTGCCGCCGCGCACCCCGCGAACGACGCGCCGGCCACCACCAGGTCGGCCTCGGCCTCCACCGCCATCCGCCCGGCGGGGATGAACAGCCGCTCCATCGGCCGGTACATCGGCTCGAGCAGAACCTTGGGCTTGTGCTTGCTCATCGTGGCTCCATGGTACACGACTCCCCCGGCTTCGATGACTGAGGGTCTAGGCTAGGACCTTGATCGATGCCATTCGCTCGAACGAAGAGGGGCTGGGGTGAGGTCTCTGAAGCGCTGGCCGGCCGGTCCGGAGTCGCAAGCGTTTCGGTCGCGGTCGGCCGACACGGGCCCACTCGCAGGCAGAGACTGCCCGTCGGCGGCCGGACGCGACGGCCTGCGAAACGCGCCTGCGACGAAGGACGCAGCGCTTCAGGCGAGGCCGGCCCGCAGCGAGGCGACTCGGCTTGAACGCCGAGCGTGCTGAAGAAACCTCACCCCGGCCCCTCGCGCGCCCGAGCGGTCCGCGGAAGCCCTGATCCACTGCCCTCACAGGCCCCGCGCCCACCCGAAGTCTCTATGCCTGGATCAGCCTCCGGATGTTGCCCCCGAGCATCAGCTCCGCGCCCGCAGGATCGGGCGAGAGCGACCGCAGGATGGTGACCTCGGCGTTCACCGAATCCCGCTTCACCCACGGGTAGTCGTTCCCGTAGATGATCCGCGAGGGGCCGAGCCGGGACAGCGCCGTCGCCCACTTCTCCCGCTCCACTTCGGTCAGCATCGCCGTCGTCTCGAGGTACAGGTTCGGGCATTCCTCGCAGGCCCGGATGCTCGTCTCGAACCCGTCCACGCCCCAGAAGCTCCCGGCGTGCGCGAGCAGGAGCTTCAGCTTCGGGTGCCGCTTCCCCAGCTCGAACGCGACCTCGGCCCGCGCGTCCGTCGACGGCCAATCCCAGAATCCCCCTCCCGTGTGCATGATCACGGCCATCCCGAGCTCCGCGACGAGGGAGAAGTACCTGGTGCTGTCCGCGTCCAGCGGATTGCACCGCTGGACGATGGCGTGGACCTTGAGGCACCGGACGCCCCGGTCGTAGGCCGCCTTGAGGCGGGCCAGCGAGGCCGGGTCCTGCGGCTTCAGCGTGGCCGCGGGCAGGATCGGGGAGTCCGGCCCTGCCCCGATCCCGGGCTGCCCCATCAACCACTCCAGCCCGTCCTGTCCTGCCCCGATGCGAGCCAGCTCCTGGGGGTCGGGCGGATTCTCGTGCGGCGCCAGCCCGATGGCCTGCGAGAACCCGACGCTCCTGATGAACCCCGCCAGGTGCGCCGCGGTGCCGGGAATCCCGAACTCGTCCCGCGACTCCTCCCCCTTCCCGCCGGGGTACAGGTGGCAGTGGGACATGATCGCGTTCATCGCCGGCTCCTCTCTCTCCGCGCTCCCCGTGGAGGAATCACTGCATATCGAACCGTCACCGCGCCCACGATCACGATGCCACCCACGATCGCCCACGGCCCCGGCACCTCGTGCAAGACCAGGAAGACCCAGAGCGGGTTCAGGATCGGCTCGATGGTCGTCACCAGGATCGCCTCCAGCGCCGTGATCCGCTTGACCGCCTCCACGTAGACGACGTACGACAGCCCCAACTGGAACACGCCCAGCAGGATCAGTCCGACCCAGGTGGATCCGCCGGGCCCGCCCTGGAACATGAACGGCAGCCCGATCAGGGCAGTCAGGACGTTCCCCAGCAGGATGGACTCCAGCGGGGACGCATCCTTCTGCTTGCGCAACAGCGTTGCCATGCCCGCGAAGGTGACGCCGCTGGACAGCGCGAGGATGTTGCCCCACAATCCCCCGACCGTCAGCCGGTCAAGGAAGAACAGGAACATGCCGCCGAGCACGACGGCCACGGTGACCCAGTCCACCCAGGTCACGCGCTCGCGCAGGAACCACCACCCGAACAGGGCCGTGTACACCGGCGCCGTGTACTGGAGGAGGATGGCGTTCGCCGACGTCGTCAGCTTGTTCGCCGAGACGAACATGATGACCGTCGCGGCATAGGCCACGGCGGCGCCCACCTGCGTGGCCGACCACGTGAATCGGGGCCGCCGGATCCAGACCAACAGGACCACGGCCGCGATGGCACTACGCGCGCCCGCGATCGCAACGGGGTTCCACTCGACCCATTTAATGAGCAGTCCGCCCAGGCTCCACAGGACCCCGGCCGCCAGCGCCATCATCACCCCCCGGGAGTGCCGGGCCCTCGCTTCGGCCGTGGTCATTTCGTGTCCGAGCTCCGGCCCAGGATGGGTGCCAGCACGACCGTGAGGTCGTCCGCGTCGAAGCACACGTCCGCCGCCTCGCGCGCGGCGGGCGTCGCGTTCAGGGCGATGGCCAGCCCCACCTTCTCGAACAGCGGGATGTCCGACTTCGAGTCTCCGACCGCCGCGACCTCGACCATCGCGATCCCCTTGCCTCCGAAGAACGCCGCGGCGAACGTCACCTTGTCGTGCTCGTCGAAATGTCTGTCGATGATCCCGTTGAAGACCCCGGGAGGATCCTCCCCCGCAATGACGCCGCTCACCGCGTCGAACCCGAACTCCCGCTGGAACTCCTCCGCAATGAACGACCAGCCGATGGTGTTGAGGATCACCACGATCCCTTCCCCATGCAGGGTCTTCACCGTCTCCCCGATCCCCCCGATGCGGGGAAGACTCTGGAGGAGCGGGACCATGTCCGCCCGCTTCCTCCCCCGGTAGTGCCCGGCGTCACGCAGGGCCACTTCCCGGTTGGTCATCTCGCCCGCGAAGTACCGTCGCTCGAGTTCCAGCAGGCTCGCCTCGAACCCCAGCGCCCGGGCCAGGTGCGCGTCGCACGACGTGCCGATGGTCAACGTCCGGTCCATGTCGAACGACACCGCCCGAATTCTCACCGAAGCACCCGCGTGCCCCGCGACTTGAAGCGGTCCCGGTCCTTCACCGCCCCGCCGGTATCGGGAGAGGATGCCCGGGGACGATCCCCGTCAGGAAGGCCCCGAGGTCGAGGCACGGGATGCCTGCCACGACTTTCGCCGACGGCCCGGGGGCCAGCAGGGCGACCGTCGATTCCGGATAGTCGGCCCGGAAGGCGCGCAACCCCGCCGCGTCGTCCGATCGCACGGTCCCGCGGGACTTCACCTCGAAGGCATACAAACCGGCCTCCCCGAAGACCACGAAGTCGACCTCGAGGCCCGCACGCGTCCGCCAGTAGAAGAGCTCATTCTTCCCCTCACGGTGAGAGAGCCAGGAGCGCAGGTGCTGCCCAACGAGCCCCTCAAGCGCCCCGCCGCCGATCTCGCGCCCGGAATCGAGGGGATTACGCGGGCGAAGCGCCTGATAGACGCCGGGGTCGAAGAAGTAAAACTTCGGATGGGAAGCCAGGAGTCTCTTGGCCCTTCGTCCGAAGACATTGAGCCTGAATGCGAGCATCATGTCCTCCAGCACCTGCACGTAGCCATCTACACTGCGCCGGGTGACCGAGCACTCCGCGGCGACCGCGCTCAGGTTCAACTGCCCGCCGTGGCTCAGGGAGACCGCCTCGAGGAACCTGGCGAACCCGCCCAGGTCCCGAACCGACGCCTCCTCTCTCACTTCCTGTTGGATATGGAGCGCGGCATAGGCCTTGAGCGTTTCCGCCGGCCGGACCGCCGCGAGGACGAGGGGCAGCATCCCGATCGTGGTGGCTCGGTCCAGGTTGAAGGCGGCCCCCAACTCGCAGGCGAGATATGGATGGAACTGGCGCCACAGGAGACGGCCGCCGAGGAGGTTAACACCGGTCCGACGGAGCTTCCGCGCGCTCGACCCGGTGAGAATGTACTGCCGGCGCCTCCCCCTGGCCTCCAACTCCCGGTGTACGACGTCCAGGAGCGCGGGCGCCTTCTGGATCTCGTCGATGATGACCGGTTCCGACGCGGGGACGTCCGAGATCATGCGCGTCAGGCGCTCGGGGTGCGACGACAAATCGCGGAAGACGACGGGATCGAGGAGATCGAGGTAGGCCGCCCGCGGATAGGCGTGCCTCAGCCAGGTCGACTTGCCCGACCCTCTCGGCCCGAAGAGGAAATGGCTTTCGCTGACCTTCGGGAACGCCCTGGCCCGGTACTCCATTGATGCTATTTTAACCTGGCAGGTTAAATATGCAACAGCGGCACGGGCGCTGGACCCGTTCCGGCCAATCGCCGCCTCCGCTCCCGCTCCTACGGATGCGTATTTCACCTGTCAGGTTAAATATGCAACTTCCCCACTACTGCGACGTCGCCTACTCGATTAGGGCGGCCCGGGTGAGGGCCCAGAGAGGCCGGCCGGATAACTGACGTACATCTGCCCGAGGCGTGTCAGCCGGCCGGACTCGTCCGCCAGCAGGCTGAACTTCGGTTGCCCGGACACGCGGGCCATGAACCAGGCATATCCGGCCACGTCCGGACTGCCCTCGAGAAACGCCAGCGCCTCATTCATGTATGCGAGCTGACCTTCCTCGTCCTTCGCCGCCCACATGTTGAACTCGGTGACCCAGACCGGGCCCCCGTATCGCTTCGCCAGCTCGCCCACCGCCCATCTCAGCTCGCCCACGTTGCCGTAGCAGTGGACCGCGAGGACCGGGGCCGCTCCGTTGGGCAGGCCGGCCCGGAAGGCGTCGACGTACGGGACCATCCACGTGTAGGATTCCTGCTTGCCGGTCCGGGGGTTCGGTGCCGCCACGCTGTCCGCCGCCGAGGATCCGATGGCCAGATGCGGCCCGACGAGGGGAACCCCGCACCGGTCCGCGATCTCGCGGGCCCGGAGCCACGCCCGGGCCGATGCCGCCGGAGTCATGTTGGCTTGCGGCTTGAAGTTGGGCTCGTTCAGCGCGAGGATCGCGCGGGGCCGCGGATGACTCTCGAGAAACCGCTCGAGTCCGGTCCACAGGCCGGCCGCGTCGCTCCAAAGCATGGGGATGAACTCCGGCCCGTCCGGCGGCGCCTCACGATCGGGCTCATATCCCCAGTCGTACCACCACGACACCCCGGGTGCGAGCGCCTTGAAGTCCTCCGCGGACAGCTTCTGCGCGCAGACTCCTCTCTTGGCACTTGGCTGCGCCCACGCCACGGTCACCGCGCTGGCGGCCAGGAGCGCCGCGAGGACCAGCCCGCCGACCGCGCTCCTCATCAGCGGCTCCTGAGACCGCGCTTCGCGATCCCGACGAACTCGCGCCGGCGCGCGGCCAGGTCCCACCGGTTCGTGGAAAGCTCAACGAGGTAGCTGAGCACGTCGAAGAGGCCGTCGGTCTCGGCCTGCCGGGGATCGAGCCGCGTTCCCGTATACGAGGCAAAGGCCTTCATGGCCATCCGGGCCAGCTCGGGATCATCCTTGGACAGCAGCCCGAACAGCCCGGGGGCGTCCCGCCACGTCAGGTAACCGAAGTCGACCGCTCCGACGAGGCGTCCGTCCCGATCGACCAGGAGATTGTCCAACTGGAGGTCGAACCCGACGATCCGGAGATTCCCCGCCCTCAGTCCCGAGACCCGCTTGCGGTAGTCGTCGAACAGCCTCCGGGATTCTGCCAGCAGGTTCCACTCACGCGTGAAGATCCGGCGGAATGCCTGCTCCGTCCGGTCCACGTCGGCGACGGCGGGAACCGTCCTGGGTCCCATGATGCGGCCGCGCAACCCCGGCCGGATCGCCCGCTGAACGCTCGCGCACAACCGGGCGAGGTCGCGAGCCAACGCCGCCCGACGGCCGCCGCTCCAGCGGCGGACTTCCTCGACCCGGGGCCGATGCCCCGGGATCAGAGGGGCCCCGAAGAACCTGCCGCGCGGACCGACGAAGACCGGCATCGGGATGGCCACACCGAGCTTCCCCCGGAGCGCCTTCAGGATCGCGATCTCCCGCATGCAGTCGGCCTTCGGATGCCACGGGAACTTGAAGACGAAGGTCCGGTCCACCTCGACCACGAGATTGTGCGCCCGCCGCAGGACCGTCACCCGCGCGCGCTTGAAGACCGGGAACCGCCGCGCAATCGTCGCCCGAATCCTGCGAACCGGCCACGAACACGGCGACTCCGATGCCTTCATCCCGAACCGCATGCGCAAGAGCCGTTCCCAATCGGCCCGCGACCGGATCATCTCCGGCGCTTCAGCTTCCTTCGCCGTCCGCATGCCCGTATCATATCCCGCCGTCGTGGGATGATCAGAGCATGAATCCTGCCCTGGGACCCGACCTGGAGGCCCTCCTGCGCCGGCGCGGGGCCGCCCTCGTCGGGTTCGCCGACCTGTCCCTGATCGGTCCGGAAGTCCGTGCGGGCCTTCCGTTCGCCGTCGCGTTCGGCGTCACGCTCACGCCCTCGATCGTCGCCGGAATCGCGGACGGGCCGACGGAGGCGTACGCGCAGGAATACGTGCGGGTGAACCACCTGCTGGACGAGATCGCGGAGGCCGGAGCCGCCTTCCTCCGCAAAGAGGGATGGCGGGCCGAGGCCCGGAAGGCCAGCGCGCACCCGTTGCCCGACGACCTGATCACGCCGCTCCCCCAGAAGACCGTCGCCACGCTGGCGGGACTCGGGTGGATCGGCAAGTGCGCTCTCCTGATCACCCCGCAGTTCGGTCCGGCCCTCCGGCTGAACTCCATCCTGACCGACGCACCCCTGCCCCCGGCCGTCCCCATCGTCGAGTCCGAGTGCTCGGACTGCCAGGTCTGCGTCGGCATCTGCCCCGGGGAGGCGCCCTCAGGGCGCAACTGGAAGCGCGGGATGGCCCGGGCCGAGTTCTTCGACGCGTTCGCCTGTCAGGCCGCCTGCCATCGCGTCGGCAAGCAACGGGGACTCTCCCAGCTCATCTGCGGCCGATGCGTCGCCCAATGCCGATTCACCCAGGCCTGGCTGGCCAACTCCCGCTGACCGTCTGTAGAGCTACCGTGACGGCTGAAGGATGCTCCACTCCTTCCACGGGGGGTCCTCGCGGGCCTCCGCGGCCCGCGCTCGCCAGGCGACGGCCGAGGCCCCCAGGTCGGATGACCGCGGAGCGGTCCCGGAGAGATCCTCCAGGAACGCCATGACCTCGGTTGCCGTGCCCTGGATCAACTGGACCGCGACGACGCGCGCGTGCCGGTTCTTCGTCTCCCCGGTCACGCGATGGCGCATGAGGTACACGTGGAACTCGTGGATGAGCTGGTCCACGGCGATCATCTTCATGGCCGGCGTCCCGGCGGCCTTCCATTGGGCGAGGAACGCGCGGAACGCGTACCCCGCTCCGCCTTCGTTCAATTGCTGGCTCCGACACCTCTTGTGATAGGCACCCCACGTCGTGGCCCAGCCGCACGCCGGGCATTGGAGGGCCTCGGCCTCATCCCCCCCCGTGCGCGGGATGATCGTCCGGGTCCCGGCCCGCGCACACCGCGGGCATGCGACCCGGCCGCGCATCGCCTCGGAGACGGCGAGCACGGCCTCGCACCGCAGGCAGAAGCGCGTTCCCACGTCATCCAGGAGCGCCTCATCGAGCAATCCGCGGGCCTCGGACTCGTACAGCCGGCGGATGAGGCTCTGCCCGATCCTCTGCTCCCACTTCACCTCCGCCGCACCGTCCTCCGCCTGAGTCATTTCACCATGATAGACGAGGGCGCCTCCTCGTCCGGGACTCGGGCAGGGCAAAGCGACGCTAGGGCCGACGGCGGCGGAGGATGAAGACCCAGTCCTGGAGGAGGGGCAGGATCGGCGTCTGCCAGGACCCGTCGGGAGCGGGCCGCACGGGCCCGAGCGCCACGAGGCCGCCGCGGACGGGGTCCAGCCGCCAAGCGTCGTAGGGGACGCCGGGCTCGAGGGCCCGGAACACGGGGCCGTCCCAGTGGTAGTAGCGGCCCGGGATGAACGCCACCCGGACCTCCCCCGGGATCCCGGCGCAGTAGACCCGGAAGGGCGGGGCGTAGAGCTCGGCACCCCACCGGATCGGCGCCTCGACCCACTCGGGATGGGCTTCGAACCGGTGGAACGGCAGGCCGGCCAGGCACCGCTGCGCGAGCCCGACCTGGCAGGACCCCGGGTAGGACATGGCCTCGTCCCAGAAGACCGCGTCGTAGCCGCCGCCCTCGGGCCGGGCCCCGGTCGGGCGCCGGCGGTCGTTGGCGGCGAAGATCGCGGCGGCGCCGTACGTGAACCCGGCCGCGCCCGAGAGGAGGACGGACCAGACCCCGTAGCGCTGGACGTCGGCCCAGTTGCGACCCATGTGCCCCTCGTACGGGGGCTCGGCCACGACCACCGGCCGGTCCGGGTACCCGGCGCGGGCCTCGGCGATCGCCTCCACCTGGCCGGCGCACGAGATCATGCCGAAGTGCCCCGACTGAATCATGTGGAAGTCGAGGATGCCGGGGTCGTCCATGTCGTCCCACGACGCCCGGCGTGGATGCATCGTCAGCGGGCGCCGCCACGGATCGATGGCCCGGACGGACCGCGCGATCCGGGTCCAGCCCGCCTTCTGCCGCGCCGTGTCGGCGTCCCGGTCGGCGGAGAGGTAGTAGGCCATCGCGCCCTCGCCGGCGAGGCACCAGACGACCGGCCAGGCGCCGTAGCGGGCGACGAGGTACCGCCAGTGCCGCTCCATGCGCTCCTCGCCCATGTAGACGAGATGGTAGCCCCAGCTCCCGAGGATGCACGGGACGAGGCCGGCGCCGACGAGGTGTTCGATCTTCGGGTCCACGGCGTCGAAGTGGCGCGGGTTGATGGACCGATACCCCGGGAGCCACGGGGGCCCGCCTTCGTTGTCCTCGATCCCACGGAACGGCGTGATGTCACCGGGGAACCCGAGGACGGTCTGGACGACGGTGAAGCCCTTGGCGACCCGGTCGCGCGTGAGCCGGCGGAACCCGGCCATCCGGATGCGGTCGGACATGAGCATCCACCACGTGTCCCCGAGCCAGAGGAACGGCGTGCCGTCCTCGTGCTCGAACCCCCGGCCGCCCGGCGCGATGCGCACGGCGCCGTGCCGGTCCAGTGCCGTGGGGCCGGGACGGCCGCGGACGACATCGAGGACGCCCTCGACCCCGGCGAGCCCCGTGTCGGACGCATCCGGGCACTCGGTGACGACGCGATGGCGGCCGGGCTCGACGGGCGCGAACCGGACCCGCCACTCGCGGCCGCCGGCCCAGAACGCCGGGACCTTCCACGTCCGGCCGGAGGGCGCCGTCACGAGGGCATCCAGCGTCGTCTCCATCCACGGGTCCGCGCGGTCCCGCCTGGAGCGGTAGGCCCACTCCGCGACGCGTCCGGTCGTGCCCTTCGCCTTCATGGATTCTACGCGAGCACGAGGTCCGTCTTCTCGAAGTCCCTGCCGGAACAAAGAAGAGGCCGGCCGGCGATTCTCGCCACCGCGTAGGCCATGCAGTCGCCGAAGTTCAGCGACGCGGGATGGCGCCCCTTGCCGTACCGGTGCCACGCCTCGATGGCTGCTACCGCATGCGCCTCGGTCATGGGCAGAACGGCGATCCCGCCTTCGCGCAGGAACCTCGAGACCAGCCCGCGGGCGTCCCGCCCCATCCTCGCACTGACGACAATCGCGGTCTCGACGAGTGTCGGGGCGCCGATGGCCGCCTCAACCGCTCCGTCGAGCGCCCGCAGGAACCGCTCGTGGCCTTCCTCGCGGAACAGAATCGCAACGAGGGCCGAGCTGTCGAGGATCACGCTCCCGCCCGGCCGTAGCCGAGGATGGACTCCTCCTCGGCTTTCGTCAGCCGCCGTCCCCTTTCCCTTCTCGGAATGGCGGGCCACACCTCCTCGGCCAGGAAGCGCCTCAGGCGCAACCCGCGGCGTTCCGGTGCGGCGGAGACGACCAGCCTTTGCTTGCGTTCCTCCAGGGCCCGCTTGACCGCCTGCGTCTTGGTCTCGCCCGTAAGCGTCGCGACCTCGCCGGCCAGCCGCTCGACCGTTGGATTCTTGATGTTCATCGCCATGACGGGACCCTCCCCACGAACAGCATACCCCACATGGTGTAATAAATCCACCATGGTGTAATTCCCTCCCATCCCTGCCCCCCCCTACCGTGACGGTTGCAGGATACTCCACTCCTCCCAAGGAGGATCCTCGCGGGCCTCCGCGGCCCGCGCGCGCCACGCCACAGCCGAGGCGGCCAGGTCGGATGACCGCGGAGCGGTCCCGGAGAGATCTTCGAGGAAGCCCATGACCTCGGTCGCGGTGCCCTGGATCAACTGGACCGCGACGACGCGAGCGTGCCGGTTCTTTGTCTCCCCGGTCACGCGATGGCGCATGAGGTACACGTGGAACTCGTGGATGAGTTGGTCCACGGCGATCATCTTCATGGCCGGCGTCGCGGCGGCCTTCCATTGGGCGAGGAATGCGCGGAACGCATACCCCGCCCCGCCTTCGTTCAACTGCTGGCTCCGGCACCGTTTGTGGTAGGCACCCCACGTCGTCGCCCAGCCGCACACCGGGCACTGGAGGGCCTCGGCCTCGTCCCCCGCCGTGCGGGTGATGATCGTCCGGGTCCCGGCCCGCGCACACCGCGGGCATGCCACCCGGCCGCGCATCGCCTCGGAGACGGCGAGCACGGCCTCGCACCGCATGCCTAATCGCGTTCCCACGTCATCGAGGAGCGCCTCGTCGAGTAGTCCGCTGGCCTCGGAGTCGTACAGCCGGCGGATGAGGTTCTGCCCGATCCTCTGCTCCCACTTCACCTCCGCCGCACCGTCCGTTTCGTCGGTCACGGCTTCATCATGACCTTGATCGTGCGGCGGCCAACCGCGCCCGGAACTCCGCATAGCGCGCGGACATGCCCTCCCCCTTCGACCATCGCCGGACTTTCTCCTGACGAATGCGGTGTCGGCGGGCGACCATGACCGCCTGATCGAGCCCTTGGGGGTCGCTCCAATGGTAGAAGGCGGCCAGCCGGTCCATGACGCAGTGCGTCGGATCGTAGAGCGTCAGCAAACCGCCAGAGGTTCGCCTGGTGGCGAAGTGGTCGACGATCACGCGACCAATCCCGGGAGGAGGCGGGAGGAACTCGACGATGTAGATCGTC
Source organism: bacterium (assembly GCA_919901855.1). Lineage (GTDB taxonomy): Bacteria > Oederibacteriota > CAKKQC01 > CAKKQC01 > CAKKQC01 > CAKKQC01. The sequence goes on from CAKKQC010000043.1 coordinate 11,860, forward strand.
CCCTTGCGCTCGAAGTGCCGGCCCCTCCCTTTCCTGAATCCGATGGAGGCCATCGCCTCGATGATCGCGGCGTCGCGCCCCCGGACGACGAAATCCAGATCGAGGGACTTGTATTCGTTCTCCGAGTAGATCGTCACCACCCCGCCACCGACGAGAATCGCCTCAACACCATTCGCCCGCAACGCCGCACAGACCTCGCCTGCCACCGGCTCAAGCGGCGGCAGTCGCTTCACAACGGCTTGCCCCGGCGTCGCGGACGGGTCCGGTTGCGGTAGTACTTCATGGTCTCGCCGGGCGGCACGGTCGCCAGCGCGCGACGAAGCAGGGCCAGCAGCTCGTCGCGGAAGGCCCATCGGGGATTGAGGACGTAGAGCCGGGTGCGCCCGCGCATGCGGCTCACGACGATCCCCCCCCGCTCGAGCCGGTCGAGCCGGCCCTGTACCGCGCTCAGGTTCAGCCCGAACGTCCGCGCGATCTCCCGCGGGTACCCCTCGGCATAGTTGGCGAGATACAGGAGCACCTGCTCCACCACGGCGCTTCCGGTCAGTCCCTCCAGCATTGGTGTAGTGTACCACCAAAAGTGGTCATATGACCACTAAGGATGGTCGGCCTTCCGTCGAGCTACGCAACAGCGCAACAGCGTCCCCCGTCAGCCCCGTCCCCTCCTAGTTGCGGAACGCCTGCACGGGTCGCACTTGTCCGTCTGCCCTCACAAAGGTCTCCCTGAATCTCCCCTTCGTATAGCGCCGGATGACGCCCCTCCAGAACCGGCGAGCCACCCGATTGTGTTCGGTCTGCGAGACCTCCCACAGCCCCCGGAACCGGTCGAAGGCCTGGGGCGCAGCCTTCATCCCGACGCCATGCCGACGGAACGGCCTTGCCACGAAGAACTCGGCGATCTCATAGCCCTCCCCGCGACAGGTGACCATCTCGTGAGTCTTGACCAGGACGAACCCCGCAACCTTGCCGTCGACGTAGATGAGAAAGGGGAATCGCTTCTTGGGTTCAGTCCAGTAGTACTTCAGGTACTTGTACTCGAACAGCCCTTTCGCGTTCATCCGGCTCTTCTCGATCTCGCTGAAGTCGTACAGGTACAACTGCATCAGGTTCCGAAGGAGCTCCTTCTGGTTCGGCCTGGCGCACCGCAGGGAAACCACATGTCTGGTTGGCATGTCGGTTCGAGTATAGGCTCATCCTTGGATGGCATCCACCGCGTCGCGGACGGGACGGACGGGCCTATCTGTCGTCTCCAAGCACTGCACTCACCGCCACCTTCAGTTCGGCGAACATCGAGTCGACCAGCTTGCGCTTCCTCTCCAGGCCCTTCTTGTCGTTGGCCAGGACGAGCACCTTCTCCAGATTCCGGTAGAAGCCTGCCGACGGCACCCTGAAGCCCTTCATGGTCTGAAGAGTCCTCTTGTCGCCTGTGTAGTACCCTCTGTTCAGCGCGAAGGCGACCTGTGTGAAGTGGTCGATAATCCGGTTCAGACAGCGCATCGCATAGGGAACGTCACCCCGCATGCAGGCCTTTTCGTGCTCGTGGATCAGTTGCGGGTCTCCGAAAAGACGGCCCTGCTTCAGGATGATTCGGCGGAGCGGATCCGGGAAGGAAGCCTTCTTCTTGAGCCTTGCCACAACCCCGCCCTTGTCCACAAGAACGCGCCAGTAGTGAATGGTCGACAAGATGGCATATCGGTAATGGTCGAACGGCTTTCCCCGTCGGCTTGCGGGCTCCGTGTTTGCGTTGGCAATCCACGACTCGACCGTGTCGATATCCTGGCACTCGACCTCCACCCAGATGCCGTCGATCTCCAGGAAATCCAGTGCCGTCCTTCCCCACGAGTAGAGCCCGATGCTCTCCGGGTCGTCCGCCAGATTGGCGTAGATGCGCCGTCGGTCAACGGCGAGAACCCGGGCCGGTGAGCAAAGGACGACAGTCTCGAGATCAGAGAGGGTATCGGCCATGCCGACCGCGGTCGACCCGCCCACGCAGACAGCTTTCACTTCCCGTCTGTGCCGGAACGCCGCCGCCACCTTGCGGGCTACAGCCATCCGCTTCCGTGTCGGATCATTCATGCCAAGAACCGGTTCCACCATGTTATCGGGGCCTCTTACATCTTATTGAAACCAGAGAGTCCCCCGGCTCAGGGGGGCTGTCGGTGTTGTCACCGCCAAGCCGGATTTCGGTGAATCCCAATGTCTTCAGTCTCTCCATGAGTTGTTGCGGATCATGGTCCCGCTGCGGGTCTTCATAGGCCTGCGATCCCACGAGCTTCCCATCCACATACAGGTCGTGGACCTGAACTCTCTCGGTTCTCCCGGTCGCCGGATCATAGCTGGAGATCTTCCGTGTCAACCAGAGCGTGGACTCCGATACCTGGCGCCAGCCATTGGTCTGCAGGTTGGACGTCTCCGGAGCCTTGGGGTCATACCTGAAGAAATCGAATAGGAACGTTCCGCCGGGTTTCAGGTGGTTCCAGACCCGCTTGAACAGTTCCCGGATATCGTCGTCTTCGATGACCAACGTCAGGCCACCGTCAGCGAGAAAGATGAACCCGAACGTCTGGTCGAGCTCCAGGCGCTGCATGAACTGCTGATGGAGCACGGGCTTCAAACCCTTCTTCTCCGCGAAGTGCCTGCATCGAGCGAGCATCTCCGGGGAACTGTCCGTCCCCACCACGGTGAACCCCTTCTCCATGATGGGCAGCAGGAGACGGCCATAGCCGCAGGCCAGCTCCAGAAAGGGCTGTTCATTCGCCGTCAGATACTTCGAGAGGAATTCATATTCCCCCGGATCGGGCCCCGGCCGGCCATCGCTCATCGCTTTCGACATGTACTCGCTGTAGTGGGAGTAGATCATGGTTTGCCTCCAATCTCTCGCACTTGGAAATGGTGACACGGATAGGGAAGCGTGCTGGCCAGTTCATCGTGGTACCGATTCAGCCAGTCGACGACATCCTGATAGTCCTCACGGAAGACGCGAGCCACCCCGTCCGCGTCCTTCTGCCTCCGGGCGTTGGCGGCGAGAAAGTGAATGGCGATGCATTCGATTTGGAGCGGTACTAGCCGGATTTCTTCCCGGCTCATCGGCCAGGGGCTCTGTTCCCGGTAACCATGCATGAACGCGTCGTACACAGACCGCCAGCGGACAAGGTCCTCGCCCGTCCGCCCGTGGGACGAGACAAGGAAGTGCCGGAGGAAGTAGATCGCGTAGCTCACGTCGAAGATCCTCAATCCCTCCGCCAGCATGTCGGTGTCGATGATCCCCACAACCTGGCTGGGCTCCGTCTCGGAGAAGATGACGTTCCCGCAGTGCAGGTCGCCGTGCCTGATGGCCCGCGGCAGGTCCGCGCTGGAATGCGGGTACGCCGCCCGCAAAGCCTCCCACCTCGGCAGAAACTTCGCGGACAGGACCGGACCCAGTCTCAAGAGGAGGTCGTCGACCCGCGCCGCCAGCTCCTCCGGCTCATGCTGGTTGTGCCTCTGGGGAGGTTCGTATGTCGATCGGTCCATCTCCCACCCGTATCGGTGCAGGTCGCCGAGCAGCCGGCCCATGAGCAGGGCGTCGGCTGGCTCGGGCCGCCCCGTCCGCCCGTCCACGCAGGGCAGGATCTCGCAGAAGTACCCCCGAACGACATACCAGGTGGACTCACCGACCAGGATCGGCACGGCCGCCGGGATCCCACTGTCCGCCAACCGCCGCATGAAGGCTTGCTCGAACCTCAACCGGTTCTCGGTCATTCCCTCGGACCTGATCTTGAGGATCCGCGAGGACCCCGCGTGGTCCGTGAACCGGAGTACCCGGTTCATCTTTCCGCTGAGTTCAATCGCGTCGCCCCCGCCCACCCGCGCGAGCGCCTCCCCCACGACATCGTCCGGCGCCAGCCAGTCACGTTTCATAAGTGCATTGCTGGCAGACTACGCTCGATGGCTTCACGGTGCTCGTCCAGCCAGAGCAGGGCAGCCTCGTTGCACTTCGCGGCGGCGAGGTTCCCGGTGTTGAGGCTGAAGGCCTGGAAGATGATCTGGATCGCCTCAAGCACGCGGACCATGCTCCTCACTTCCACCCGTGAAAGCCTGTTCTGTCCGTGGTACCCCCGGACCAGTTCCCTGAACAAACGCAACCAGCGATGGCGTTTCGTCGGGCTTCCGAATCCGCTGATCAGTATGCTCGTGGCACAGTAGCAGACGTCGAAGACGCGCGGGCCGAGCACCGCGATTTCAAGGTCGAGGAAGCCGGATACGCGTCCCTGGTGGAACACCATGTTGGCGGGATGCGCATCCCGGTGTATCAACTGCGCGGGGATGCTCGATTGCAGTGGGCCATAGCACCGCCGGAAGCCATCCACGACACGGCTGATCGCCTTGATGTTGCACTGCTCGGGCCGTTTGCTGATCGCTTCCCACGCCCATCCCGTGACCTCCCCGGTAAGGTCCATCGTCCCAATCCCCGGCGGAATACTGCATACGGCAAGTCCACGGTGTAGTTGCGCGATCGCGACGCCGAACACCCTCGCCCGGGCCACCGACCCCCTGGCGTAGTGATGACGGTAGACCTTCCCCCGGAGGCGCGGGTAAAGGCAGTAGAAGCGCCCATCCTGTCTCACGTACCGCCGGCCGTCCGATGCGATAAGCGGAATGGCCACGGGTACACGCTGGCGGGAGAGCTCGACCAGGAGCCCGCATTCTCTCTCGAGGCGCTCCTGCGACACCTTCTGCTTCAGAATGTAGCGCACCCTCGGCCCCGAGGACACTGAGAATACGTTCCCGCCGAATGACTTGACCGGTCGAATGGTCAATCCGGGCTCGACTGACCAATGACGTAACAGCTTGGCAGAAGGCATGATCATGGTGTCCTCCAGGCACACGACAAAGGGACGCGCGCAGGCCAAAAGTCATCCATGCGTAAGCAGGGACCGTTTCAGGTCCTCCTCGGTCGTGACACTAAGGAGATCCAGACCTTCGGAAACGAGCAGTTGCTTCAATTGCTCGTCGTGCGCCGACAGCTTGCGCCTGAACTCCGCGAACTCGTCTTGCGTCTCGCAGGAGGCGATGTCCGGGAAACGCAAAGCGTCATAGCTCTTGCTGTATTCGGCAACGACGTTGAAGGAGGTGTAGTCCACCCCTTCCTGATAGCCCGCGCGAGCCAAGGCTGTTTCGCTGAGGTAGACCATGGCCGCCGCATTCGCTTCGACCAGGTTCCCGCTGTCGCAGGCCCGGAGGGTCTTGGTGCACATGGCCCGCCACTCGGGATAGTTGATCCACTTCCAGCCGGCTTCCCGCTTCTTCGCACCCGCCCGCTGTTCCTCCACCAGCAGTCTGCGGGTCTGGCGGACCAGCTCGATGGCCGCCTGGCGCACGTTCTCGTAGGACCGGTCGACCGCCAGCGTGGTGAGCATCCGGTCGATCCCCTGGGGACATGTCGGCAATGCAGCCACCTTGTCGATGCAGCGGACCCACGCTTTCGGGAAGTAGGTCTGATTGAGCACCGTCAGGCAATGAACGATCCCGTCGGCGATCGCCATCGCCTCCTTGCGCCAGGAGCGCAGGTCTTCCTCCGCGCACATATGCTCCAGCGTCGCCAGATGATACACCGTCTCGGTGAACCGGCGAATCGCCTTGGCGAGCATCTCCCCCTTCTTCTCCGGAGTCTGCAGTTCCGAGACCCGGTCCTGCAATGCCTGAAAGCGCTTGAGCACCTCTTCCGACTTGTGATACAGGACCCGGGATTCGACGATCACGGAGGTGCGGTCGACGTCGAAGTTCGCGTTGGCCTCGAGTCCCTCCCACTGCATGGGGTAGAAGTCGATGCAGATGTCATCGATCAGGCACTGCCAGTTCTTCCAGATGTTCTTGCCTTGCGCGGGGACGTAGGAGACATCGTAGTCGGAACCTGGCTCCGCATAGTCCTTGGCCCGGGAGCCGTAATGGATCACCAACTCGAGGTCGTCTCCGAGCTCCTTCTTCGCATGATCGACAAGGATGTTCACGAACGGCTGCAGATCCTTCAAAGGCATGGTCCCTCCTCCGCGGCTTCCCGGCGAGATTCCTGCCAGAGTGCGCGCATCTCGACATTGGTCTTGAGCAGATGGTCCAGTCCCCCGGCCGCATCCAGACGGCCGTCCTTGAGCACGATGATCTGGTCGGCCCGGCTGAGCACCCGGCACCGGTGGGAAACCGCCAGGATCGTCGGCCGTCTGCCGTCCGGTTGGACGGCCAGCAGGCGCTGCCAGAGGAGCCGTTCCGTGTCCGAGTCCAGGGCGCTGGAGAGATCATCGAACACGAGGAGCTCGGAGGTATGCAGGTACGCCCGCGCGGCGGCCACCCGCTGACGCTGTCCCCCCGACAGCTTCATCCCTCTCGGGCCGATGACCGTCTCGAGGCCCTGGCCGAGGGCGGACACGTCCGGCTCCATGACCGAGACCCGCATCGCCGCCTCGAGGTCCGGTGCCGCGTCCGACAATCCGAGCAGGACGTTGGTCCTCAGCGTGTCGCTGAAGAGATAGGGCGCCTGGGATGCGAAGGCGCAGCGGGGCGGCTGGAAATGCGCGCCCCGGTCGGCGACCGGCCGGTCGTTCCAGCGGACCTCGCCGCCATCCAGCGGCAGGAAGCCGAGCAGCGACCGCAACATCGTGCTCTTCCCGGAGCCGACCCGGCCCGTGATGCAGGTCAGGGTTCCCGCACCGAGTTTCCAGTTGATGTCCTCGATGCCGTGGCCGTTTCCCGAATGCCGACAGGTCAGTCCGCGCACCTCCAGCGACTCGAGGACCTCAGCGGGACTCCGGACGGGCCTGACGATCGGCGGGAACCGGCCGTCCACGTGGAGCGGCGAGGCCGCCACCAGCCCGGCTGCCCCGCCTTCGGGCATCAGGACGAGCAGCCGCGCCGTGGACACGTCGGTCTGCCGGTAGACCACGACCATGTTGGTGAAGAAGCTCACGGAATCGACGAGGGGGTCGAGGTAGATGATGAAGAGGGCGAGATCGCCGATGCTGAAGCGTCCGGTCGCGAGCGCCGGGGCGGCCAGCACGAGCACGGCCCCGCCGACGACCTGGGTCATGCCGGAGAGACCCATGGTCACGAGCTGGTTGGCCACGACGTCGCGCATGGCCGCGTGGCGTCGCCGGCCGCAGAACGCGATGAACCGTTCGGCCGCGGCCCGCTCGGCCCCGGCGAGCTTCAATGCCTGCACGCCGTCCAGCATCCTGTTCAGCCATCCGGCCATCGCGCCGGTGGCCTGCCGGCTCGCCTCGCGGTACCGGACCAGTTTCCTCGCGAGGACGCGCGCCAGGATCCCGCAGGCGACGAGGGGCGGCACGACGGCCAGCGTCAACCCGGGACTGATCGCGAGCAGGATGCCGACCATGACGACGAGACGGATGGCCCGGCCCAGGGCGTCCACGGTTTCATCCGTCGTCAGGGCCGCGAGCGGCTCGACGTCGTCCCGCAGGCGGTTGAGGCTGTCGCCCACGCCCCCCACCCCCGGCATCGGCTGGCCGCCGAGACGGCGCAGGTACCCGCTCATCAGGTTGGTCCGGAGGAGCATCCGGACCCGGCCGATGTGATTGGCGAAGACGAAACCGGAGGGGAAATCGACGACGGATCGCGCCAGCCGGATCGCGAGGATGAACGCGATCCAGGTCCAGACATCGGCCAGCCTCACGGGCCCGGGAGTCAGGTGATCCAGGAGCCCGCGCATGGCCAGTCCCACACCGATATCCACGAAGAAGGCCATGACCCAGATGGCCGCCGAGGCCGAGAACCAGCCGGGCACGTAGCTGTTCAGCCGGATCGAGGCTTGCCAGGATTTCATGGCTTACACCCCGCCCGTCTCGAGCCCGCGCTGTTCCGCGCGCAGGAGCCCGTAGTATCGGGAGGAGGGCTGGGCGGCCAGCGCCTCCCTCCTCCCGGCTTCGACCACCGTCCCCTCCTCGATCACGAGGATGTCGTCCACTCGTTGCAGGGCGCTCAGTCGATGGGAGATGACGATCGCCGTCCGGCCATCCAGCAGACGATCGACCGCCTGCTCCACCACGGCCTGGCTGGAAGGATCCAGCCGCGACGACGCCTCGTCGAGCAGCACCAGTCCCGGGTCCGCGAGGAAGACACGCGCGAGGGCCAGCAGTTGTGCCTGTCCCGCCGAGAGGCCCTGCTCCGCCTTCACCAGCACCGTATCCAGCCTCTCGGGCAATCTGCGCAGCCATCCCTCCAAACCCACTTCCTTCATCGCCCAGATCAGCTTCTCCTCCGGAACGTCCCCGAGAGCGCCGAAGAGCGTCAGATTTTCCCGCACGCTGGCGGGAAAGAGCTGGACCTCCTGGGTCACCAGACTCACCCGGCGCCGGAGGTCGCCAAGAGGGATCTCCCCGATGTTGAACGATTCGTCATCCGCGGACAGACAGATGCTTCCGGACGTCGGTTCATAGAGCCGGAGCAGGAGCCTCGCCAGGCTGGACTTTCCCCCGCCCGTACGCCCGACCACGCCGAGGCTGTGGCCCGGCGCCAGGACCAGATTCAGGCCCTTGAGGACGGGCGGACCGCCGGGGTACGCGAAGGTCACGTCCCGGAAGCGTACGCCAAGAGGTCCGCGGGGCAAGGATCGGGGAATCGCCGCATGAACCCCGGGTTCCGGCTCGCGCTCCAGGAGATCATGGATGCGCTGGATGCTCGCCCCCGCGGATTGCAGACTGCCCAACTGCTGCGACAGGTCACGCAGCGGATATCCGACCAGCCGGTTGTACTGCATGATGAGGTAGATGGTCCCGATCGTGAAGATGCCCTTCTCGACCAGCCCGACCCCGATGGAGAGGCACAGGGCTTCATTGATCCCGAGGATGACGAGGGTGACGGCGAACGGGATCGCGCTCAGCACCCAGGATCGCTGGCACGCGAACATGTGGTTGCGGCCGGCCTGAAGAAAGCGCTGGAGGAGGAAGGGACTCGCTCCGAGCGCCCGGGCGTCCTCGGCACCGTTCAGGTTCTCCTCCAGGACGCCCATCATCTCCGACTGGGCCTGGCGTTCGGCGCGCGCGGCGGGCACCGCCACGTTCGCCAGCATCCGAAAGGCGATCACGGTGACCAGGAGGGAGAGGAGGAAGGTCAGCCCGATATGCCAGTCCTTCCAGAACAGGACGCCGATGGCGCCGAACAGGAACACTGCGTTGGTGAACAGCATGAGCAGGAACCTCGAGAAGAAGTCCTCGAGCGCGCCGACATCGCCGTCGATGCGCTCCGCGATGTAGCCGGGGGTGAACTGGGTATGGAAGTGCATGGGAAGGTTCAGGACATGGCGCGCAAGATGACCGCGGAGCCGGTTCGTCGCCAGCCAGCTCACATCCGAGGACGAGACCTTCACCGCGCCCTTCACGGCGTCGGTCGCCAGCATCGTGACCATGTACAGGAGGCCGAGGCGAACGAGCGCGTGGGCGGTGGTCCCGGACGAGGCGGCGTCGATGGCCCGCTGAAGGATCTGGGGACCCGCCAGGGCCAGCCCGGTGCTGGCAAGGATGAGGAGCCCGAGGACGGCCATCCGGCCCCAGAGGGTCCCGACATACTCCCGCAACAACGACAAGGCCTGTTGAGGCCAGGTGAAACGGTTGGTCTGACGACTTGAGGCTTCCCGACGATCCCGCATCTCGTAATCCTTCCCCTGGGCGAAACACTCGCCGCTCGAAAGAACGCTCGGGGCATTGGCCGCCCGGAGCGCCCATGGCTGTGAAGGGGGAGAGGATTAGAGAATCATGTCAGTCGTAATTGTAGCAGTCCCCGGCTCGGCCCGGCAATCCCCGTGGCCGGGATGATCGACCCGGCGACGAACCCCCGCGACAGGGCGGACAAAGAACACTCAACCATACCGGGATGCCGGCTCACTGCCGCGCGAGTCCGGCTGATCCGGCTTCCGACCGTCACTGGCGCACGGCCTCGACGATCAGTTCCGACGGATACTGGTCACCAAACTCGTTCTTGTGGAAATCCCGGTACAACCCGGCGATCCGGAATCCCGTACGTGCCAGCAGATGCTCGATCTCATATCGGTAGAAGTAGCTGACCGGTGACGGGTAGATCAACCGCTCCTTCCTTCCCCCGGGATAGTCGATGTCGTAGTACATCTCTTCATGGATCAACTGCCTGTTGTAGTCGACCGATGCGTTGAAGATGCCCCACTGGACTCTCCGCCCATCCGGCATCTCGAAATGGGGTTGGTCCTTGACGACGTGATAGCCGTGCTCGCTCATGCGCAATTCCTCGTGCTTCGGGTACCAGACGTCGAACACCAACGAACCATCGTCATCGAGGTGTTCCCGAACGCAGTTCAGGCAGCTAATCTGGTCGCCCGTATCGGGCAGGCAGTTGAAGGGACCGAACGGGATCAGCGCCAGCGAGAACTTCTCGTGAAGGTCGAAACGGCGGATGTCGGCTCGGACCAACCGGACACGACCCCGCACCTCGGCCTGAAGGCGGTCGATCTTGCCCTGGCAGATCTTCAGCATGCCATCCGATCGGTCCAGCCCCGTGATCCTCTTGCCGGTTCCCGCGATGGGGACCAGGATCCTCCCCGTCCCGCATCCCAACTCCAGAATCGATCCGGGAGTGTTGACGGCATAGCTGAGGTAGAAGTCGAGATCGTCCCGGATCGCATGGTGGTCATAGAACTCGGACGAGAACCAGTCATATAGTTCTGCTCTTCTTTCGGACCTTTGTTCCGTCACGGGAGCATCCTTTCGTGACATGACCCTCCCGGGCCGGCTTCCCGCCGTGGCTCTCGATTCATCGTTCCCATCATGCTCATGGATGGCGCGGGAGGACAAGGGGCCGGCCCTACGACGCCGCTAACTCTCACATTGCACCCCCACGATGCGATCACGGCGGACGGGCCAAGGGTTCGCTGCACTCGGAGTGCCACATGCGATAATGGCGCGTGAAACGAAGGACGCTCGTCTTCTAGAAGTCGATGAAGGGCTTTCGCGCCGTGATCTTCGATGCATTCGGAACCCTTATCGACACGAAGGACGGCTCCGTCCGAGCCACGCAGGCGATATTCAGCAGGTATCTCCCCTCCTTTGATGCGGCGGCCGTTTACGCCCGGTGGAAGACTATCCATCGTGGGCTGATCAGGTCGCCCGGTCCGTTCAGGAATGAAGCGGAGATCTTCATTGCCGGACTGGGAACTCTATTCACCGAGATGGGCATCCCGGGCGACCCCGTCCGTGACATCCGCCCCATGCTGGAATCGTTGATGACGAGGACCCCGTATGAAGACGCGGCCAGGGCGATAGAGAAGCTCAGGACGGTGGCGCGAGTATGCGTCGCGTCCAATTCGGATGACGCTCCCCTGCTGGCGAACCTCCACCGAATCCCCGTCACCTTCGACGTAGTGCTTTCATCCGAGAAGCTGCGCGCCTACAAGCCCAGCGGTCGCTTCTTCGAAGGAGTGCTTGCCGAGATCGGGTTGAGCCCTCGCGAAGTCGTCTATGTGGGGGATTCCCAGGAAGAGGACGTTGTCGGCGCGCAGAACGCGCAAATCCCCGTGGTCTGGTTGAACCGGACGTCTCACACCCCTCTGCCGGGGATTCCTTCCCCGCAATTCACGGCACAAAACCTGGACGAATGCTCGGAATGTCTGCTATCGCGGCAGGGCTTTGATCAGGATGATCTGCGGACGTAGGATTCGAGCTGGTGGCCGACACCAATGATGGTCAGCCCAACGACCTCCCGGGCTTGCTCGTCGAACCTGACGATAACGCCCTTGCCGATGTCGATGCCGGCGGCCGGCCGGGGCTTCCCGAAGCTGAGGTAAAGGGTGTCCGCATCTTCGTCATACTCCCAGTCGAGCTTGGCATCCTTCTTCTCGAACACCTTCACCGCTTCCATACGACCCTCCTCAATGTCGACGCGCGCCTCGTGAAGTACGCGGTCACGACGAACCCGTCCGTCTTGCTCACTTCCTTGTATACCACGGCGCAATGCTTCTCAGCGAGAGGCGTCTTGGGATAGTGCCGGAGCGCCACGAGCGTCGAAGCATCCCCCTCCTGGACGAAATCAGGCTGAGCCAATGTCTCAAGGATACGCGCCTGTTCTCCAGCCATTTCGGGATGTCGCCGTTCGACGTGATGCAGACGCTCTTCGGTGAAACGGATCGGCACGCCGCCAACAGACCGCACTATCGTCATCGGATCGAGTCTACCACCGGGGTGGCCAGAAGGGCTTCCCCAATCTCGTTGTGTCTAGAGTGCCAGTCTGGCATCTTCGACCGTCGCTACGGCAGAACTGCCGGCATCCGGCCCGATGCAAGCCGCGCTGACTACGCCCTCGTCCATGCCATAAGGAAGCAGGAATCCGAGAATCCGTTGATCCGAATGTTGTCCCCCTGCGCTGAGTAGCCCTTCTCGAATACGGCACGTCCGACGTCGATGGCTCTCTGGATGTTCCTCGCCTCGCCCTCCGGAGTTGGCGCCGAGTACGGTCCGGTCACGAAGACGAACAGTCGTATGCTCTCGCCCGCCATTCCACTACCCCCTTCAAGGTCCGCCCCCTAACGCTGAACGGACAGAATGTCGAGATACCGGCGAACAGCTTGCGCCATGCCGAACTCGAGCGCGTCGCTGACCAGCGCATGGCCGATCGAGACCTCGAGGACGTCCGGCACGGCGGCCAGGAACCCGGGCAGATTCTCGGTGTTGAGATCGTGCCCCGCGTTCACGCCCAATCCTGCTGACTGGGCATTTCGAGCGGCCGCCGCGTACATCGGCAGGAAACGGCCAGCGTCACCTCGCACAAATGCCTGGGCGTACGGCTCGGTGTAGAGTTCGACCCGGTCCGCTCCGAGTGCCTTGACCCGACTGGCATCCCATCCCTCGCCATCCACAAAGAGGCTGACCCGTATCCCCAGACTCCGGCATTCGGCGATCACGGGCCGCAGACGATCCTCGTTCGCCCGGATGTCCCAGCCGTGATCCGATGTGCCCGCACCGGGGTCATCCGGCACGAGCGTGAACTGGGTCGGCCGGATCTCCCGCACGATCTCGAGCGCACCCGTGAACGGATTGCCCTCGATGTTGAACTCGGCCCTGGGCCACTTCCTCAGGAACGAGGCCAGATCCGTCACGTCCGAGCGCCGGATATGCCTCTCGTCCGGCCGAGGATGAACGGTGATGCCGTGTGCCCCCGCCGCAAGGCAGATCTCGGCGAACCGGACAACGCCCGGAATGCCGATCGGCCGCGTATTGCGGATCGTCGCCACCTTGTTGAGGTTGCAGCTGAGCTTGGTCATCCACTCTCCGCGGAGTAACTACCGAAGGCTCTCCAAGGCCTTACCCCAGTAGTCGATGCCCCTCATGACATCCCAATGCCAGACCGCCACGATCTCATCCTCCGCCCGTTTGGCCATGGGAAACATGGTCTCGGTGGCGTATCTCCTGAAGAGCCTTTCATCGTTCGCAATCGTCGTGTAGAACCTTGTGTCGAACGGGACGCCCTTCTCCTTCGCCATCCTGACGAATGCCTCCGTATGCTTCGCGTCGGAACCACCCCGTCTACATAGAAAGGCATACCTCATCTGGGCCCTGGAGCGTACGGGGGCGAACTGCTGAAGCGGGAACAGGCCGTCGAGCTTCACGATCTCCCGATCCAGGAACCGCATCACCTGTTCGCGCTTCTCGCCATTCTCGCGAAGGAGATCCAGTTGAGGCTCCAGCATTGCAGCCGCAAGCACGGACATTTGATAGTTGTCGCCTACAATCCCCAACCGGTTCACGCCACCACGAGGGTCGGATCCCCTGTTCACGATCGCATAGCATCTCTCATAGAGGTCCGGATCGGAAGTCGTCACCATCCCTCCCTGGCCGGACGTCATCAGCTTTACACCCCCAAAGCTGAAGATGCCCACACTGCCCCAACTCCCAACGTGCTTGTCGCCATAGACGGCGCCGGCCGCCTGCGCACAATCCTCGATCAAGGCCACCTTGGCGTCCCTGCATATCTCGCCAAGCTTGTCCAGTTCCGCAACCGCCCCGGCGATGTGTACCGCGATGACCGCCTTGACGCCGGAATCCAGCACCTTTCTGGTTTCCTCGGCCGAGATGGTAGGGTTGTCACGACAAACATCCACGAAGACAGGAGTCGCGCCGACGTTCGCGACGCTCTTGGGCAGAGAGTAGAAGTTGTAGGCCGGCAAGACCACCTTGTCTCCCGGGCCGATTCCCAGTCCGCGAAGGGCAACGTCAACGGCTACCGTGCCATTACAGATGGACACGCCGTACTCACAATCACGCGCACGCGCAAAGCGTTTCTCGAAGTCCCTGACGGACTCAGCCGTGTACCTCCACCAGGTATCCTTGTCGAAAACGTCTTGCACGGCCTTCAGGATGGAGTCCTTGTCTTCCGGCCCCTTCATGCGAATCAGTCTAGCAGAGCGATCCGCCATGCAGGACAGCTCCTGCGTTCCCCCCCGGGAGGCGATCGGGGCGGACGGCAGTTCAGGGGCCGGCGCCGCCGAGCGTGCCCAGAACGGACCGCCACTTGAGCTCTGGGACGCCCCGGACCATGAACCTGAAGAGTCCGAGCCATTGATCGAGCGTGAGCTGGGTGCAGGTAGCATCCGGCGCGAATCCCAGGTCAGCGGACAGCCGTTTCCATTGCACATGGGTGAAGAGGTCCCGGTAGGCGATCCGGAGGTTCGGCTTCCACCCCGAGAACCCGTACGTCGCGAATCTGCGGTACAGCACAGCGTGGCAGTCCTCCACCAGCGGGACCGTACGTCGCTGGACGTGCAGCAACGCGACGGAGACGGAGGGCATGGGGGAGAACGCCTCTCGCGGGATGGCGCGCCCGATGGTCATCGCGAACCACGGAGCGTAGAGTACGCTGAAGAGACTGCTGCGACCTATGCCCGCGAACTTCTCCGCGGCTTCCCGTTGCACGACCAGCCATGCCTCGGCGGGCTGATGGCGCCTTCCCAGGAGCGTGCGCACGATGTGCGCTGTCATGTTGAACGGAATGTTCGCGAACACCTTGTAATCCCGGGCCGGGACGGGGAAACGACGGAAGTCTCCGAAATGCAGTTCCACGTTGGGGCTCTCCGCCATTCGGCCGCGGAGAAGACGGTAGAGGGCGGGGTCCTTCTCGACGGCGACTACCTTCCCGGCCTTCATCGCAAGGGCCTCCGTGATCGCGCCGCGGCCGGGACCGATTTCGAGTACGACATCGTCGCGCCCGATCGTCGACTCCATGACGAGCCGGGACACGAGCCCGCGGTCAACGAGGAAGTTCTGGCCGAGCTGGATGCTCCTGTGTGGATTTGGACGATGCGTTGAATTGTACGGGTGCGTGTGATGCGACACGATTCGACCTCCGTAAACGAGCACAAGGGATTGTGGAGAAGCGCATTCCCATTGGCTTCGCCTGGCCGATCGTGGGGACCGGCGGTCAGGCGGTGTTTACAGGAGTTCGATGACTGTCATTCTGCGGAGATTCTAGCACGGAATGACCCGCCAGCTTGGCGAGTCCGAGAAGCCGGTCTATTCGTAGATCAGCTTGACGTCGTCGAGCCAGAGGTCGAACTCGGGGCCCTCCACCGGCTGGTTCCAGGACAACCCCGCGACCGAATCCACGGTCAGCGGGCCGACGCGATCCACCCCCGTCACCCAGTCCGGCTGCTGGAACTCGCGCCAGAGGAACCGGTACTCCTTCCAGTCCTTCCCCGTCTCGTAGCTGACCCGGTGCCCGCGTCCGGTGCGGGCCAGTTTCCTTCCCCCCACGGTACCCTCGATGCCCGCCTCCCACACGTTCCCTTTGTCCGACCGGGCCCGGAACGAGATACCGGCAGAACCGGTCAGGTTGAGCCGCCCACCGCCGGCAAAATCGGTCTGGAAGTTCGTGAACGTGTAATTGGGCGCAATGCTCTTCCCCTTGACTCCCGCGACGTGCAGTACGCCGTCGGTGAACGTCATCTCCATCCTCGACGAACCGTATTGGTCGGCCGACTGGTACCACCGGCCCGGTTTGACCGATACCTGACTCTTGTCACAGGAGTTCACGTCGTCCCCGTCGTTGAAGTCATCGATGATCCGTTCCTTCAACCCCGGGATCCGGGCCGTGATCAACGGGAGGACTTCCTTCCTGGCGACCAGCACGCCTCCGGACCGCAGCTCGAGCGAGATCGTGGGAAGCGGCAGGATGCTCCCGCCCGTCCTGGTCTTGATCCTGATCCGCTCGCGTTGTCCCGCCGCAACCGTGCCGTCCACCCGGGCCGCCTTCCACGATCCCGTTCCCGGGACCAGACCGACTGTTGCCTGAACCGGCGTGTCCGTTGACGGGTTCTCGACGGTCACCACCAGCTCCAGCGGACGGTTCTTGCCGATGGTCCTGACCGGATCGCAATCCACCAACTTCACGGCCTTGAGATCCATCTCGTGGGTGTAGAAGGCCGCGGGCCTCTCACCCTCGGGCGTCATCAGCCGGTAGGAAACCGCGGTGCCTCTGACCTCGACGACGAGCGCACTGAAGAAACTGGATATGCTGTCCCCCGTGATCCCGGCAGTGGGACCGAGCATGACGTATTGGACCCCGTCCCGTTTCTCGAAAAGCACGTTGTGGTGCTCGTGACCGCAGAAGACATAGTCCACGCCGGCGGCCGCCAGCAGGGGATGGACATCGGCGTTCCACTCCACGTTCTTGTATCCGGGTTTCCACAATGGCTCGTGCAGGAAGACGAACGTGGCCCGGGCGCCCTTCGCTGCCGCGAGGTCCTTCTTGAGCCACTCCAATTGCCGGTCGCCGATCAGTCCCCTCTTGCCGACTTCCTCGCAGTCGAGTGCGACGAAGTGACAGCCCTTGTGGTCCCAGGAGAACCACAGCGGCCCGTACCGCTCCCTCCACATGGCCTCACCGGTGGCGTTGTAGATGTCGTGGTTGCCGGGAACCAGTACGTAGGGGGCGTGTAGCTTGGCGGCGGTCGCGTCGAATCCATTCCAGAAGGCCGCCAGCCCTTCCCGATTCGTGTACCCGGGTGTGAGATCTCCCGCGATGGCGTAGAAGTCCCCGTCCAGGCCGTCGATCCAGGCCAGGTTGGCGATGAACATGGGCGGCTCCTGAACGTCGGCGAGGACGGCGAACGAGAAGTCCGCGTTCCCGCCGGACATCCCGGCCGGCTTGGCCGGGTCAAACCGGGCTCCGAAGGCAAGAGCGGAAACCAGGAGTAGGGATACCGCCAGAACCGCGATCTTCGCCTTCTTCATCCGGGCCTCCTGTTCACGATCATCCCTGACTTCGAGGGCCACTTGTCCAGCAGCCATACCCGCGATTCTACCGGAAGGACGCCCCCGCTTCTCCTGGGAAGTCATTCGCCCTGCCTGGCGAGGACGAGGACAAGCTCATGATCTCCAGGCTTGCCATCGCAGCTGTTCGGGTCCGTGATCTCGTGCGTGATGTCCATCGCCCCGAAGACATGCTCGATACGCATCCCGGTCAGCCGGCCCAGCAGATCCCACTCATTGATGGAGTAGATGCGCTGAGTCGCGGGAGCATCTTCCGGAGGATAGTCGACCCCATCGCGACGGTATTGGATGACTCGATCATGGCGGTACACGTTGTTGGCCCGGGCCAGGCGAAGCGTGCCCTTCACGGTCCGGATGAGCGTGCCCCGGTCATGCTTCTGCTCGTAGCTGTCGTTGTGGAACTTGCCGTCGGCAATGGGACACCAGAGGGATCCGACCTCGATCACGATCCGGCCGCCTTCCGTGAGACAGGATCGGCACTTGCCCAGAATCGTGAGGAGGTCGTCGTTGTCGACGAACAGCGAGAACGTGTTGAAGAAGCTGTAGGCGTACCCGAACGACGGCTCGAGACGGAGATCCCGCAGGTCCGCCTTCAGGAAGCGGCAGTTCGTGAACCCAAGCTTGGTCGCCTGGCTCTGCGCATCCTGGAGCCGCTCCTCCGAGATATCCACCCCGGTCACGTCGTATCCCCGCTTGGCCATCTCGACGGCATGCCGGCCGGTGCCGCATGCCAGATCGAGGAGCCGCGGGCTCCCGGCGTTCTGGCGCCGCATCAGGTCGACCAGGAAGTCGCAGTCCTGTTGAGTAGTCGGGGGCGTCCCGAACTGGTCGTACTCCTCTACGTCCGTCAGCGGCTGCGCCACATGCGACCTCCGTTTCCGCTTGTCTTGACGAGCGGGCCGTGCTTGGCCCAGTGCCTGAACCACTTCATGTGCCAATCGAAGAAATGGTCGTTGGCCCAGTGGAAGCCGTTGTATGCGGATGAGTGCTTGAGCACGATCCCCATGAGGTAGATGTGCCGAACCGCCGGTCCGAGCTTGATGGCCTCGAGTTCTCCCCGGCTCAACTTCCGCTCCCGCTGATACCCGCGCAGGAACGCCCCGAGCTGTCGCATCCGCTCCGCTTCCGCCTGCGGGGTCACGTTCATCCACTCGTGAGTGGCGTAGAACACACCGATCTCGACCGCACGCCAGCCGCAGGCGAAGCTGTCGAAGTCGAAGAGGGTCAATCCCCCCTTGCCATCGACCCTCACGTCAGTACCATGAAGGTCCCCGTGGCAGATGCCGTACTCAGGTTTGGCCCGGCTCAGTAGTTCCGCTATCCTCCTCTTGACGCTCGCTCCGATCGCGCTGACCAGCTCGAAATCGTCCCGTCGGTGTGCCATGAACGGCCGGACGGTTTCGATCTGGCGGTCGATCAGGAAATCCAAGTCCGCGGGAGCCCTCTGGTACGTCCTCTGGATCCCGTCTGCCACCTTGTGGAGGCGCCCGATCAGGCGGCCCAATGATACACAGAATCCAGGCTGACCACAGTCCGGATCCCTGCCGGGCGCGGACCGGAAGAGGACCGCATGTCGCGTCCCTTCCGCCGCATTGAGTCTCGTTATGAATGCCCCATCGCTTCTCCTGACCAGCCCGACAACTGGCACACGATGCCGGTGCAAGTAGTTCAGGAAATGGACTTCATCCTCAACGTCCGCCCAGCTCCTGCGCCCATGCATGTAGATCTTGAGGAAGTACGTCGACGTCGGCGACTTCACCTCATACGCATCCGTCATGCCC
The DNA here is from genome assembly GCA_919901855.1 of bacterium. Classification (GTDB taxonomy): domain Bacteria; phylum Oederibacteriota; class CAKKQC01; order CAKKQC01; family CAKKQC01; genus CAKKQC01. The sequence continues at coordinate 30,914 of CAKKQC010000043.1, forward strand.
TTCCTGAAGAATCGACATGTGATCGGCCCGGAGACCCCGTAGCTGGACAGCACCATACGACCGAGTGCCTGGCTGTCCAGCACAGAGCTCTGGGTCGGGAAGACCCGCGCGCTCCTCACCTTCCCCATCTACGTGCGCTTCTCCATGTCGGTCATCATATCTCGCCGGTTATGGAGGCCGTCACGAGCAGTTACAGCAGTTGCGACAGCAACGTGCGGGCGGGGACCTTGATCGGGCGCTTCCATGAGAAGCAGTCGACATTGGTTCTTGTTCCGCCACCACACCACCGGAAGGATCGGGGTATTCAGGACTGCCTGGCAGGCGACACGCTCACTGCGGCTGACGGCAACACGCATACAGCATTCTCGCCACAGACTCCATCCTGATAGAGCACCTTGAACCCAGCCCCTTCGAGCTCCGCCTTCAGCATCGGCGGCGTCAGGTGTCTCCGATTGAGGAGGTACCACTCATCCCCGATCTTGAGCGTCCCTTCGTACTCCTCAGGAGATCCATGAAAGGGCTGGTAGACCAGGCCGGTATCCTCTTCAAGCAGGCTCTCTTCCGCATACCGATAAAAGAGCCGCCCACTATGGGGATCGAGGATGGGGTTCTCGGAACTCACATTCCACTCCTTGCGCATGGCGGTGCTGATCAGATAGTACCCGTCCCTCTTCAGCCTGGCGCGAACGGCCATTAATACCCGCCGTCGGTCTGGGTCGGCAGCTATCCCCTGAAGGCAGAAGCTGTCCACGATGAGGTCGTACCGCTTGCCTTCATGAGGCAGCTCGCAAACGTCCATCACTTCGTACCGGATCTCGAGATGTCTCTCCAGAGCGATCTTTCTGGCTATCTCGATCGCAGTGGGAATGAGATCGAAGGCATCAACCTCGAATCCCCTTTCCGCCAGGAAGCAGGCCCCCGGGCCCGTGCCACATCCGCATTCGAGCACGCTTGGCCTTGAACCAGAGAGATGTAGTCGCGGCAGGATTCTCTAAAGAAAGGAACGAGACGTGAACTCTTCGAAACCATTCGGGCAGTCGTGTATCTCGCCCCACGACCTCTTCCCTTCCTCCTTGATCCTCTGATAGCCCTTGAGATGCTCGGGATAGTAGTACTTCACGCGCCTGCGGCCCGTGTGGAACATACCCTAGGCCGGCTCGGCCGGCGACGGGCTTCCGGCCAGGAACCATTCCGCCGCCTGCCGGACGACGATCCTTGGCGGGACGTCCCCGGCGCCCCCGATCGACAGCGTCACGAGCTCCAGCCCGGCTCCGGGGTGCTCCCCCGCCGCCGCGAGCAGGGCGCGGATCTCCCGGTCCAGAGTCGCCGGGTCTCCTGGATCGGCGCACACCTGGATCAGGTTGGCGTCGCCGGACGGCGTACGTGCGAGGAAGTCCACTTCGTAGCCCTCCCGGGTGCGGACGTAGCTGAGGCGGGCACCGCGACGTTCGAGCTCGGCCCGCACGGCGGTCTCCAGCGAGTGTCCGAGGTTGGGGCCGGCCGTCAGGCCGAACACGGGGATCAGCCCCGGGTCCACGGGATATGCCTTGCGGGGGTTCACCATGCGCCGGCGCTCCGAGGCCGACGCCACCGAAACCGTACGGACGAGGAACGCGTCCTCGAGGTGGCCGAGCAGTTCGTGCAGGGTGTCCCGGGACACGGCCAGGCCCTGCGACCGAAGGGCCGCATGGAACTTCTCCACGCTGAACAGCCCTGCCGGGTTCCCCAGCAGGTGGCGAACCAGCCAGCGGAGACTGGCGACGTTCGTGACGTCATATCGTTCGACGACGTCCCGGAGCAGGGCCACGTCCACGTAATCGTTGAGCAGGCGGTGGCGCGTCGCCGGATCGAGCTCCTGGGCCTCGGGGAATCCGCCCACGGTCAGGTAGTCCAGGAACGCCCGCTCGAGCGCCGATCGCTCGGGCGCCGGGAGGAAGGAAGGCTGGTTCGGGATCGTGATCCCGTGGTGCCGCAAGTACTCCTCGAAACTGAACGGCAGGATCAGGACCTCCCACGCACGCCCGCGCAGGGACGTCGCGATCTCGCGCGAGAGCAGGGCCGCCGAGGAACCGCTCAGGAACACCTCGACCTTCTCAGAGTCGAGCAGGCGCCGGACGAACCGCTCCCACCCCGGCACCTCCTGGATCTCGTCCAGGCACCAGGTGACCGTCTCCCGTCCCCGCAGGGCCGGAAAGCGGCGGTAGTACTCGTCCACGAGCACGGTCAGATCCGCCGCCGTGATCCCCTCCAGCCGCTCGTCCTCGAAGTCCAGGTATGGCAGTCGCTCGCGGGCGATGCCGCGTTCAAGTCGTTCGCGGCGAAGCTGATGCAGGAACGTCGTCTTGCCCGACCGGCGCATCCCGACGACCGCCGTTGCCTTGCCGGGCAGGGCCACCGCGCCGTGCACCCGGCGCCGGGTCGCCTCCGGCAAAGGGGTGGTGAGGGAGTCCGCGAGCTTCTGGACCAGCCAGGCGCGCAGCGGAGACGTCGATCCGGGAGTCATGGCTCATTTTCTCCTTCTACGAAGGAGAAATGCAACCTATATTCTCCTCGTAGCAAGGAGAACTATCCTCTTGTGAATCCTGCGTTTGGACGCACTATGATCAGGTTGATGAGCCTGATCCTGGCTGTACTCATTACCGCCGCCACAGCGGGGGCAGCGCCCAAGCCGGCGTACAAGGTCATGTACCGGTGCTCGCTGGACCTGCGGGAGAAGCCGCAAAGCTTCGTCTGCCTCGACGGACCGCAGTTGCTGGACCGGGGCCGCATCGTCCAGCTCGGTCGGCCGATCGATCGACCCGATGTCCTCACCCTCCTGGATCTGTCGACGTTCCGGACGAGGGAAGTCGAAGTCCCTGGCCTGCGGGGGAAGTGGCCGCCCTCGCAGACCGAGCCGGAGGTGGACCGGCCGATGTACTACGACACGACCGACGGCATGGCGGGCATCCTCCTGCGCACGGGCGGCGTGCGGGGCAGCGCCGAGTACGCCGAGTGGGACCTCAGGGCGAACCGGATCTCCCGCCGGTTCCCGCTCGCCACCCCCGATGGCGCGCAGTGGATGTCCGTGGACCCCGTCGGCTACGACCCTGCCCGGAAGGAGTGCTACCTCCAGGTCGTCAAGTACGGCGTCAGATTCAAGACCTCGCCCAACCGGGGCGGGCACTATGACGTGTCGGTGCTTGCCGTCTCCGACCGGGTGCGGACCGTGACCTCGTGGACGGAGAGCAACAAGCTGGGATCCAAGGGTCCGTACTTCGACCCCGTGCACCGCCGTTCGATGCACGTCGAGTACTCTGAACATGCCGGGACCATCTCCGGCGCCCACCTGGTCGACCTCGAGACCGGCGCGGTCAAGACCTATCAACTCCCGCCGCTCATCTACGGGTTCGCGTTCGATCCAGACCCCCGGAGGGCGTACGCCTACTCCTACCGCACCCGCGAGGTCTTCCCCCTCGACCTCGCGACCGGCGTGATGGGCAAGGGGCGGGTGTTCGGCAACGTCGGCCACCTCCTGGACTTCGTGGCGCCCGGGGTGCTCTGCCTGGGCCGCAACTTCGGCATGCACTTCCTGGACGCGAAGACGCTCAAGGAAAAGTGGTTCCTCAATCCCAAGGACTTCCACAAGGTGGACGCGCACCTGGAGGGCTCGATCTTCCTGCCGGGCCGCGCCCTCGTCCGCAGTTACGAGAACTTCTACGTCATCGACTTTCCCGGATTCACCGCAGCGCGCTAGCAGTCTGCCAATGGAGGCACGGCTACCGGCGCCCCAATGCAATCAACGCGACCCCCGTCACCGCCGCGACCGCCGCCAGGATGACGGCCGGGCCGATCCGGACCCGGTGCCGCCAGGCCGAGACCGGCAGGATCAGGAGCGGTGAGAGCGACATCAGCGCCGTCACCAGTCCGGCCTCCAGATGCTTGATGGCGCCCACGAAGGCGAGCATGCCCAGCACCGGGCCCAGCGCGGTACCGAAGGCGACCCAGACGACCGCCCGACGATCGGTCAACGACCGCATCAGGACGGGGTACCCGCCCCAGACAGCCGGCATGAGCCACAGGACCATCGAGGCGGAGACCACCCGAAGGCACGAGGCGGCGATCGGGTGCATGCCGGGATCCATCCGGTACGCCTGCCGTGCGATCACGGAGGCCGCGCCAATGGCGATGGCTCCGCCCAAGGCGCCCGAGATTCCGCGCAGGGAAACCCGGCCGGGTTCCCGCGAGGCGGGATCACGACGGCTCTCCACCCAGATCGCCGTAAAGCTCGCCAGCAGGACGAGCGCCGCGCCCCCGAACTGGACGGGAGAAACCGTTTCGCCGAGGAAGATCCACGCCAGCAGGAAGGTGAAGACCGGACCCAACGCCAGAAGCTGAACCGTCCGCCGCGGCCCGAGCTGGACCAAGGCGTCGAAGATGACGAAGTCACCGATGCCGACGCCGACCACGCCGGAGGCCGCCATCACCAGGGAGGCCCGGAGAGGCGGAACAGATACCCGGGATACGGCAAGAATGGCGAGCAGGATGGCTGATCCCAGAGCCGATCTCCAGAGGAGCGCGTGAAAGGCGCTGATCCTCCGTCCCGCCGCCGCGTGCGCGAATGGCGAAAGCCCCCAGAAGACGGCGACGGTGAGCGCGAGTGCCACCCCGAGGGAGGTGTTGATCGATTGGGGCGGGATGTCAGTCATCCAGTCTGGGAAGCTCGCTGACATCGCGATACACCGGCTTGCCCAACTGCTTGGCGAAGTCGTACTCGCGGTCCGCACCGGGCGAACGGTCGTACAGGAGGAGGGCATCGCACCTTGGGATCATGGCCAGCGTGTACTGCATGAGGGGTTCGTAGCCGAAAAGGCCCTGAGTATCGCCGTGAACGTAGAACTCCCGCACCAGCACGTGCGGCACGATCGGGTAATAGCCCTTCTCGAAAACCGCACGCCCGACGTCTATGGCTCTCTGGATGTTCCTCGCCTCGCCCTCCGGAGTTGGCGCCGAATATGGCCCGGTCACGAAGATGAAAGGACGTTTGCTCGCCGCTCCCATGCCACTACCTCTCTACTGACAGAATGTCGAGATACCGGCGAACGGCTTGCGCCATGCCGAACTCGAGCGCGTCGCTGACCAGCGCATGGCCGATCGAAACCTCGAGGATATCCGGCACGGCGGCCAGGAACCCGGGTAGGTTCTCGGTGTTGAGGTCATGCCCCGCGTTCACACCCAACCCCGCGGCCTGGGCGTTGCGCGCGGCCCCCGCGAAAATGGGCAGAACACGGTGGGCGTCGCTGCGGGCAAATGCCTGAGCGTACGGCTCGGTGTAGAGCTCGACCCGGTCCGCGCCAAGAGCCTTGATCCGACTGCCATCCCATCCCTCGCCATCCACGAAAAGGCTGACCCGTATCCCCAGGGCCCGGCACTCGGCGATCACGGGCTTGAGCCGATCCTCGTTCGCCCGGATGTCCCAGCCGTGATCCGAAGTGCCCGCCCCAGGGTCATCCGGAACAAGCGTGAACTGAGTGGGGCGGATCTCCCGCACGATCTCGAGTGCACCCGTGAATGGATTGCCCTCGATGTTGAACTCTGCCTTGGGCCACTTCCTCAGGAACGACGCCAGATCTGCCACGTCCGAGCGCCGGATATGTCTCTCGTCCGGCCGAGGATGAACCGTGATGCCGTGTGCCCCCGCCGCAAGGCAAATCTCGGCGAACCGGACGACGTCCGGCATGCCGATGGGCCGGGTATTGCGGATCGTCGCCACTTTGTTGAGGTTGCAGCTAAGGTTGGTCATCCACTCTCCGCGGAGCAACTACCGAAGGCTCTCCAAGGCCTTACCCCAGTAGTCGATGCCTCTCATGACATCCCAATGCCAGACCGCCACGATCTCATCCTCCGCCCGTTTGGCCATGGGAAACATGGTCTCGGTGGCGTATCTCCTGAAGAGCCTTTCATCGTTCGCAATCGTCGTGTAGAACCTTGTGTCGAACGGGACGCCCTTCTCCTTCGCCATCCTGACGAATGCCTCCGTATGCTTCGCGTCGGAACCACCCCGTCTACATAGAAAGGCATACCTCATCTGGGCCCTGGAGCGTACGGGGGCGAACTGCTGAAGCGGGAACAGGCCGTCGAGCTTCACGATCTCCCGATCCAGGAACCGCATCACCTGTTCGCGCTTCTCGCCATTCTCGCGAAGGAGATCCAGTTGAGGCTCCAGCATTGCAGCCGCAAGCACGGACATTTGATAGTTGTCGCCTACAATCCCCAACCGGTTCACGCCACCACGAGGGTCGGATCCCCTGTTCACGATCGCATAGCATCTCTCATAGAGGTCCGGATCGGAAGTCGTCACCATCCCTCCCTGGCCGGACGTCATCAGCTTTACACCCCCAAAGCTGAAGATGCCCACACTGCCCCAACTCCCAACGTGCTTGTCGCCATAGACGGCGCCGGCCGCCTGCGCACAATCCTCGATCAAGGCCACCTTGGCGTCCCTGCATATCTCGCCAAGCTTGTCCAGTTCCGCAACCGCCCCGGCGATGTGTACCGCGATGACCGCCTTGACGCCGGAATCCAGCACCTTTCTGGTTTCCTCGGCCGAGATGGTAGGGTTGTCACGACAAACATCCACGAAGACAGGAGTCGCGCCGACGTTCGCGACGCTCTTGGGCAGAGAGTAGAAGTTGTAGGCCGGCAAGACCACCTTGTCTCCCGGGCCGATTCCCAGTCCGCGAAGGGCAACGTCAACGGCTACCGTGCCATTACAGATGGACACGCCGTACTCACAATCACGCGCACGCGCAAAGCGTTTCTCGAAGTCCCTGACGGACTCAGCCGTGTACCTCCACCAGGTATCCTTGTCGAAAACGTCTTGCACGGCCTTCAGGATGGAGTCCTTGTCTTCCGGCCCCTTCATGCGAATCAGTCTAGCAGAGCGATCCGCCATGCAGGACAGCTCCCGCGTTTCCCCCCGCGAGGCGATCGGGGCGGAAGCCCCCCTATGCTCGAAGGGCCGCGTACTCGTCGTAGGTGGAGTGGAACTTGAAGCCGATTTTCTCGTAGCATCGGATGGCCGCCATGTTCTGAGAATGGACGTTCAGCCCCACGTGCCTGGTCGTCTTCATCAGATCCTCGCAGAGCAAAGACGTCGCCTGGGCTCCCGCTCCACGGCCCCGATAGTCCGGATGGGTGGTGATGTTCCCGAGAACAGCAACGCCATACGGGGCGGAGTATACGTGCACCCCGGCAACGGCGATGATTCGATCATCGGCGAACAATCCGACGTACTTCCCCGTTTCCAGCATTCTCCTGTCAAACCAGTTACCGGGATAGCCGGCCGAGTAGAGGGCAAAGAGCGGCTTCTCATCTTCAGGTCCAAGAAAGCGCGAGGTCGTCCCCGACATAATCGGTACAACGCCGAAGTCAGGATTGGCGAGCCGCATCTTGTTGTGGCGGCCATGATGCTCAAGACGAAAACGCGGTCTCAGGACATCCTCCAACCCGGGTGAAAGGTGGCAGTAGAACCGGTCCGGCAGACTCGGAATCAGGTCGCACAGCAAGGCCCGGGCAGCACCCCTGTTGGCATCTTCCAGCGCCAGGATGACCGGCAGATCAGTCCCGCAATAGACCAGCACCATCGCCGCGATCACGCCCGCCTCCTCCATTGCATACCAGGCAGTGTGCGACCAGAAGAACTCATCCAGGTCCCCGATCTCATACAGGTGGAGATACGTATCCTGCCGCATGAAGGCCTCTATCGTTGCCTTCTCAGTGATTGCTGTGATCATGCGGCCATATTATCCCACCGCGACGCGATCGGAACGGACGGGAAGGCTCACCAGCCTCAACGCGAGAGAGCATCCAGACGAGCGGCAACTGACGCGAGAGCTTCAGCATCCGCATGTCGGAATACGAGATCGCCGGGACTGGGACGCGAATCCAGGGCGTGGCCGAGCCGCGGATAGTACCAGAAGGAGAGATTCGTCTTCTTCCAGACCATCCGATTGAGCAGTTCCACGGCTCTCGCGTGGTAGGCGGGGGTCTGGTTGTCCCATTCCCCCTGGAAGATCGCCACCGGGATCGCCAGGTCCCGTATCTCCTCGGCCGCCCGGGGCAGGGCGGCTTCGTCACGGCGGTACTCGCGCATGGAGTCCCTGGGCGCGTCGACCACGATGTTCGAGAGCTGGGCTCCCAGGAACTCGTCCCGACTGACTGCCCCGTCACCGTCGAGATCCACCACGGACATCTGCGCTTTGAGGGCCACAGCGAGCGGAGCCGACCCGTTGAGTTCGGTGCCCGAGATCCTCCCGTCATGGTCCGCATCGATCGCCTCGAATGCGGGTATCTGGCGGACGACGACCTGCTCGAAGAGGGTCGTATCCAACGAGGTAGCTCCGAAACCGATGATGCCGACTCCGGAGACGGCCTTCTCGCGCCTGGCCACGTGGAGGGCCACGATGCCACCTTCGCTGTGGCCGAGCAGGAAGATGCCGGCCTTGGGGTACCTCTTGGCGGACCAGCGCACGGCAGCTCGGGCGTCGTCCACAAAGAATGCGAGCGGATGGCTCGCGTAGTCCTTGAACGATTTCGTCTTCGCATAGGATGGATCGGCCTGCAGTCGCACACGGGCCTCCCGCGAACGCTTGTTGTAACGGACGACGGTGAATCCGCGTTCCCGCAGCGCCGTGGAGAGATCGACGAAGAACCGGTTGACGATGCCCGGCTGCGACACACCCGACAGGTCCTCGTCCATGTCCTGGGGCCCGGAACCGTGGAGGAGGATGACAACCCGCTGGCCCGGCGCGGGCGGGGCGGGCTCTTCCGCACTCGCCGGGAGCACGATTCCGTCCGGTAGCCGCAATGAGAATCGCTCGACGCCGGCCCCCAACGCTGCCGATGTGCCCACAAGGGCCACCAGCACACTCGCCAGCGCTGCAACGCGGTGTCCCATCGATACCTCCCCCCTTACTCGCCAGCCAGGCTCTTCCAGAACACGAGGAGCTCCGGATCGTCCACCCGGTCCTTCGAGTTCGCCACTGCGAAGGCGATCTGCCACTTCTGCCAGGGGCCGAAGAAGACCCGGTCGAAGAGCTCCTCGTAGTGCTGCATCCTCCCAGCGAGATCCCTGCTGTCCGTGTATCCCTGGAACGCCGCCAGGAAGGGCTTGTCGTGCTCCTCGAGGTACCGGATCGCGACCTTCTCGCCGCGCCAGGGGACGTCCCGGAAATCGAAGTACTCGAGCAGGATGTCCATCACGCTGTAGAGCAGGCGCACTTCGAGAGCCTGACGGTAGAGGGCGTCCCCGTGGCGGAAGAAGCGCGTGTTGGCGAGGTAGTTGTAGTTGATCTTGCTCCAGCCCGCCCGCTTTTCGTGATCGGCGATGACCTGCCGTGGCTGATGGGATCGGATCCACTCCTTGAGCGTCAGGAGGACGCCTTCGGGGTCGTACTCGATGCGCCCCTTGGAGAGCCACTCCACGACCATCCCCTCGAACCCGGTCGCGGACACCTCGGCCTTGCCGGTGAGACCCTTCATGAAGTCTAGGTCGAATGCGAAGATGTCCGCAAAGCGGCCGGCCACCGTGGTGAAGACGGACATCAGGCCTTCGGGATTGCGGTCGAGCACGACCACGAGATCCAGATCGCTGACCGGGTTCAGGCCGGTCGCCGTGGAACCCATGGTGAAGATGCCCTTCACGCGGAGGGAAGCCTTGAGCCGTTCCAGGAGATCCTCGAGCGACTGCTCGCGCATGAAGCTACTATGCCACAATCCCCCCGTGTCCACAGGACGCGATCGGGGCGGACGGTCTGCTCCACCTCCGTGCATCCATCAAGTGTGAGAGAATTGCGTTTGGCATGTGGGACACGGTCTACGGAGTCGACTTCTCGGCAATCTACGACCGGAAATGGGTTGGCTGGACCGACCGCACGTGGCCGGCCATCCTCGCCATGGTGAAGGAACGCAATCCGGAAGCCCGAACCTGGCTGGACTTGTGTTGCGGTACCGGCCGGCTTCTGAAGCGCGCCTCCCTGGCAGGTTACGAAGTGACTGGGGTCGACCGATCCCCCCACCAACTGCGACATGCCCGAAGGAACGCACCAGACGTACGGTTGGTCAGAGCCGACATCCGGAGGTACACACTCGGGCGCCGTTTCGACGTTGTCACCTGCATGTTCGACAGCATCAACTACCTCATTGGGAGGTCCGATTGGATACGGGCCCTGCGAAACGCCCGGAACCATCTGGGACCGGACGGCATCTTCATCTTCGACGTGAACACGCCATACGGCCATCGCCGACATTGGTGCAGTACGGGAGTCGTCCGGGACTCCTCGTCTTTCACGACGATGGAGACCTCGTATGACCCGGGCAAGGGACTGGCCAGAGCCAGGATCTCGGGGTTCAGGAAGATGCGCCGGCAGTGGCATCAGTTCGACGAAATGCACGTTCAGCGCTCCTGGCCCGATTCGACCCTTGGGGCGATGATACGAACGGCCGGGATGACGTTCCGGAGGTACGGGAGCCCACCCTTCAAGCCGCCCAGCCCAAGCTCAAGCCGCATCTTCTATGTCTGCAGGCTTGGCTAATGGACGTGACCCCAGCGGACAGACGGGGCGCGAGGAGCTACAAACCGCGGGCCAGGTACTTCCTGAGCTGTCTTTCGACGGTCGTCTGATAGCTGCCCCCCATATTGTTCGCGAGCCTCCAGTTCAGGAGCATCAAGCACCGGCCGGCCATCATGGCGTCCAGGTGTGTGGCGGCATCCCGCGGCCAGGGGGCAATCGTCGCGTAGCCCTCCATATAGGAGCGGATGAATCCCCTGCGCCTCCCGTCGTGCGGCAGTTCGTTGAACGTCGTGGCGATATCCTGGATTGGATACCCCCATGCCAGGTCTTCGAAGTCGATCAGGTGCATTCTTCCCCGGCACATTCTGACGTTGTAGAAGTGCAGGTCGTTGTGGAGCACGCGAAGCCCGTCACGATCGGCGAACATGGCATCGAGGTGGCGCTGAACGGCCCGCGTCGCCCGATGAAACAATCGTCTCTGATCTGGTGAGATCTCGTCTCCGAAAGCCGCATCGAAGAGGACAATCGGCTCAACCATCGGGAACTTCTTGTCGGAGTACGTGAAGACGCGGTCCAGCTTCCTGATCCGGAATCCTCTTGGGGGACGGAAATGCATGGCGTGGACATGGAGACTCGCCGTGCAGGCACCAAGCATATGCATGGTTTCGTCCGTGATATCGCTTCCGACTTCGGTTCCGGCAATCCACCGAAACAAGACAGAGGGCCTCGACTCTCCGGTGCCGGGCATCCGTACAGCCGAAACCGGCCGCCCGTTCCGGGCCCTCAACGGTTCCGGAACACGAAGACCGGCGTGCTGACGGACGAACTCGAGAAAGGCTATTTCCGACCGTACCTCGTCGATCCCGTGGCATTCGATCGGGCTGGTGATTCTCAGCGCATACTTCCCGCCGTCCTTGGCGTCAACGCGGAATAGGTGGTTGCTATGGTTCGCAAGAAAGGCTACACGCTTGATCGCCACGGGGTATGCCCCGAGCGCCTTCCGCGCCAATTCCAGCAGGATGGCAACACCTTGGCCTGCGTTTGACATCAGGGGCACGATACCACGAGCGGACGAAAGGTCACGGAAGGACCGGGGACCTCGATCCCCGAGTTCCTCGACTTCTCACATACGTCCCCCTGCCCACAAAGGCTGAACTGATCTTCTGCATTACGGTTCTGCCGGAGATTCGCCGGGTGGTTTGGATGGTCCCTCGATCGAGTAGGTCCAATACGGGGTTCCATGGCGCATGCTCTCGCCGACCAGCGACATTCCCACCTTCTCGGCGACGCGCCGTGAGGCGAGGTTGCCGACTCGAATCAGGCTGATGAGCCGCGGGAGTCGCAGGATCGCGAATGCATAATCCCTGACTGCGCTCGCGGCTTCGGTGGCGAAGCCGCGGTTCCAATACTGACTTCGGAAGTCATAACCCAGTTCCGCCACCCGCACACCCTCGACCTCCATCTGCTCAAGTCCACAATCACCGATGAGTGTCCCGGACTCCCTTAGGATGACCGAGAACAAGCCGTAGCCGAATGCACTCTGGTGATCGAGATTTCTCCGCAACCAGCCTTCCATTTGATCCCGGCTGAACGGTTCGATCCCGAAAGATGCGGTGACACCGGGATCCGTAAAGATCAGGTGCAGCGCGTCGATGTCGGTTTCCTGCATTGGACGAAGGATGAGGCGTTGCGTCTCAATCTCGCCCTCAGGCTGGAGCAATCCCAATGTCATCATCTTCCTCCTCATAGTGTCCTGACCTCCCCCGCCGTGCCGTCGAGGCTGAGCCCCGGTCCAGTATTTCCGCACGGTCCAAGCATGTCAGACTGGCCTCCGCCCGGCAACTCAAGAACAAGAAGTTGCCGGGCTCCGGGGTACCATTCCGCCCCGGGCTGAAGCCCGGGGTTCCCTGGTACGGCTTATGGCCAGCCCTTGGCCTGCATCACGCTCGCGGCTGCATTTGTTGAAGCAGACCTTCGCGGTCGCCTCGCTCCAATGAGCGGAGAAGACCGAAATTCTGGCAAGTCTATGGATGATCGCTCACTCAGAAAGGCAGGGCTTGCGCAGGTGATTGCGTGGGCCCATTAGTATGGTGTGCTCAACAAGCAGGAGGCAGCTCGCTTGGGGAGGCTTGGCCGATCCAGGAATCCATATGTTCATGTCCGTCCCACATACGCGCGCGATAGCTTCATGGCGCAGAGTGTCGCCCGACGGCGCAACCCTCTTCGCACCATAGAACGCGATGCATATCGAGCCCTGAAGTTGGTCCTGTATCTGGTCTATAGGGTCCCTTGAGATCTTCCTGTCTCTGCCGGTTCGCTTTCGTTGCCATACCCCTGCGAATCCGCCGCGGTGTTCCTCTTGCGATCTGTCCAGCACACCTTCCCCCCCACGCACAGGGTGGGCAATCTTGCGCTGATAATGGCGAGGGAGCCTTAAGGGAAGCCCCCACCCCCGTATTTCGCTCGACTCATCCACGCTCGTCCGGGATACCTCGACTGATCGCATCTTCCCGGCTTCCTTGTTGAGACGAGCAGAATCGCCAAAAAGCATTGATTTTCAGCATATTGTAGGAGCTCCCAGGGTACTAATGACCAGCTCTTGACATATATCTAGAGAGCTGTTAGTATGTGCTCTAGCAGCTCGCCCCGTTAGCATAAGGAGCTGTGAGGAGGACATGATGAAGGTGATATTTCCGGCCATGAGGGGGATGATCGGTAAGCGCCAGTACTTCTCAACGATGGTTGCCCTTTCCGAGATCCCGCACCTCTTCAAGTTCAACGATTGGGCTGAGTGCACGCCGGAGTTGCGAGCCCAGCGCGTCCTCAATGACTCGCGGGTGCCCGACATCGCCCGTTACATAATCGAGAACGAGGATGGCTACCTCTTCTCCTCCATCACTGCGTCGTACGACGCGAAAGAGGCAGAACTCAGATTCGTGCCTACTGACCCAAGCAGGGACGTGGGGAACGACGTGGGGAACATAGAGCTGGAGCTTGAACGAGCTCAGTTCGTGATCAACGATGGTCAGCATCGTTGCGCAGCCATCACACTCGCGCTGAAGGACAACCCTGCGCTAGGGAAAGAGAAGATCAGTATTCTTCTCTTTCCCATGGAGAACCTCCAACGGCTCCAACAGATGTTTACGGACCTAAATCGATATGCTCACAAGACATCGAAGTCCCTCGACATCCTCTATGATCACCGAGACAGCCTCTCGGCACTGACAATGGAAATCTCGGAAGCGGTGGACGTATTCAGAGGACTGGTGGACAAGGAGCGCCTCTCTCTCCAGGTGCGATCCACCAAGCTGCTTACGCTCGCCACATTGTACGACGCCAATTTGGAGCTGTTCGCCGACGACGTGGGACCTGTCGGGAGCGACTCCTACAAGCGCACACTCCAGACTTCTCGCGAATACTGGGAGGAGATCTGCAAGGTGATACCAGAATGGAGACTTGTCAAGGAAGGGAAGGTAGAAGCCACACAACTGCGGCAGGAGAAGATCAACTCTCACGCCGTGGTGATCAGAGCCCTGGGTGGACTGGGCCACGCACTGCTCGAGAGTCACCCCAAGGACTGGAAAGAGAAGCTCCGTCCCCTGAAGGATGTGGACTGGAGAAAAGCAAACGGGATCGCCGTTAACAAGGCATGGGAAAATGTCTGCATCGTCGCCGGATCGGTGGTCTCCAATCGCCAAGCTCGTGCGGCAACACTCGCGAAGTTGATGAGCATCGTTGGTATCGCCCCTGATCAGAAGAGGACCCCGGTCGAGAAAGCCGCTTCCGGCACCCGCGCGCGCGGGAACAACGTCAAGTGAGTGGGAGAACGGAAATGAAGGACTACGCCCAGCTCTTCGAGAAGCTGATCCACGCCGAGCATGAGGATGAAGTTACCGAGATCATAGAGGCGTCAGGTTACCTCATCGACGACCCGGCCATTTGGTTGCCGTTGTGCGGTTTTGACAACAACATCTCTGTTGTCAGCAACCAGGCTTCCAAGCCAGGTGCCGCCATGGTTGAGAAGATCATCAACTCTATTGACGCCCTGTTGATGGCGAAGTGCTTCTCGCAGAAGGTCGATCCGGAGGGGCCCCACGCACCCAAGGACATGGCTGAAGCAGTCGAGAAGTTCTTTGGTGTTAAGGCTGGGCGCATTGAGGCATTGAGCCCTAAGCAGCAGACCGAGTTGGCCTCGAACATTCACGTCGTTGTCACCGGATCGAAGAGTGATCCTTGTTATATGGTTGTCGACAAAGGAGAGGGGCAGACCCCCGCTTCATTTCCCACTACCCTCCTCGGATTTCAGGAAAGCAACAAGATGAAGATCCCATTTGTACAGGGGAAATTCCACTCAGGGGGAACTGGTGTACTCCAGAACTGCGGCACCCAGAACTACGAGCTCATAGTCTCGAAGCGCCATCCCGACGCACCTGTAAAAGCGCTCGACACGAGCAGCGGGGAGTGGGGGTTCACATTGGTCCGGCGCATTCGTCCCACTGGGACGCAGCGCAGCTCGCGGTATGTCTATCTTGCACCGGACGGCAGGGTGCCCTCGTTCAAGGCTGCCTCAATCAACGCCTTGCCAGGTACGCGATCCGGAGACAAGACTCCCCTCGCGTATGATTCTCCCCTCTCCTACGGCACGTGCATCAAGCTCTACAACTACAGGTGGCGTGCTCACGGACTTGCCACGCTGGAGACCAGGTTCGAGCTTGAGCAGTACCTTCACGCGCCGTGCCTTCCTTTTCGGGTTACCGAGACTAGGAAGGGTTACAAAGCTAACTACTTCAGCACCACTGTAGCCGGAGTTTGGGCTTCGATTGGCACGAGAGCGGAAAGCGGGGAGCCCAGCTCTTCGAAGCTCGAAGAAGAGCCGACATATGGCGAGTTGAACCTAAAGGGAATTGGACGACTGCCATACACTATTGTCGTCTTCAAAGAAGATGTGGATACGAGGCGAGTACCCAATGGCGTCTGCTATACCCTGAACGGCCAAGTCCACGGAAGGGCGCCCGCCGATTTCATCACAAGGAAGCTGGAGTTCGCATACCTTGCCGACTCAATGCTTGTTTCCGTGGATTGCGTTCAAATAGACCCCGCCGTTCGAGAGGACTGGATTCACTCGTCCCGTGATCGCACCCGAGACAATGAAACTGACAGAACTGTGCTCGACGCACTGGCCGAGGCTCTCAGATCCCATCCTGGTCTCCGCCGGTTGAATGCTCTCCGCAAGCAGAAGGAGGTCGAGTCATCACTGAAAGATGACAAGGAGGGGCTCGACTTCCTTCAGCAGTTGCTCAACCGAGACTCCACACTTTCAACCCTTCTTGGTTTCGGGAGCAGACTGGTTACTAAGACCGGCCCCGGAGATGTCCCGACCCTGTTCAAAGGACGGAAATTCCCCACCTACTTCCGCCTGGCTAAGGAACCCAAGGGTGGCCTTGCCAAGCACTGCCCCATCAACAAACTAGTGTCAGTAGAATTCGAGACAGATGCCGAGAATGACTACTTCAGGAGGGCTGATTCGCCTGGAGCGATCATGATCACACCCGCTGATCTCTGCGAGTACTCGCAACTGTGGAACGGGAGATTCACAACGCGGTTCCGGGCTCCCTGGAACGCGAAACCCGGCGACTCGTTCGACATTGCCGTGCAGGTAAGCGACGTTGAACGTGATGCAACTGGTCACCCGTTCACCTCCAAGTTCACCATCGTCGCCTCCCCCGAGGATGAACGGAAGAGCCCTCCGGGCCCCTCACCTACTCCGCATAGACCGCGAAGCGCTGCCCCCACAAGCGGCCTGACTCACAGGGGCCCCCAGTTCGTTGACGTACGACGGGACCAATGGAAAGCCCAGAAGCCTGAAGAGTTCACTGAACAGACTGCCCTCCGCATCAAGCCAGACGGGGAGGGTGGGTACGTCTTCTACTTGAATCTGGACAACACGTATCTCCTCACCGAACTGACCCGTGGAACGGAAGCGGAGAAGACCGTGGCCATGTTCCATTTCCGGTGGGGCTTGGTACTCTGCGCCATGGGAATGCTGGTGAACCTCCCCGGAAAGGACGACAACCACGGCAATGCTAGTGACGCGAAGAAGCAACTGACTGTGGACGATATCGGAAAGTGCACTGATGGGATCGCGCGGGTCATTGTGCCACTGGTCAGACAGCTATACCGGGGGCCGGACTGAATGGACCGCTCTTCGCTGCGCTACCCCGGCCGATGCACAAGGAGATACTCGCTTGGAGCGATAGTGCTTTCCTGTACCCGTGCGTACCACTTCCGGTTCGGCACACTCCTGCGGAGCAGCGCAGCCACATTCTCGGGAGGTTTGCAGTAAGAGTATCCAGCGTCCTTCATCGCGGCTAGGTACATGGGCAGCTGAGAGGCAGCATCGGCGAAACCTAACAGCTGAACAACAAGCGCATCGGGACGCAAGAGGCCGTGCACCGATTTGAAGACATCGGTGATCATCTGGAAGTACTTCCTCTCGCCGGAAGGAGATCTGCTCCCTCCCGTGTAGTGCGACTCGAAGTATCCATCGTCCACCTGGGCAATCCAATAGGGAGCTGCGGTTTCCCTGCGACCACGGTACTGCCAACGATGGTAGAGAACGTGAACCTGCGGATATGGAGGAGACGTGAAGACAAGACTAGGTTTGATCTTCCCCCGGGAGAAGAGCGGGTTCCTGTCTATGCCAACAGAGGACCCGAAGATCAATCTCCTACTCCTCAGGATGTCTCGCTTGGTGAGGCCCACGTCGCCACATTTCGTGACGAATTCATCCATGCCTCCTAGCATCAACTCGGTAAGAGCAGGAAGCCTCTCGATGAGGGTCGCCCTGCGAAGTGAGGATTCCTCTCGACCATCAAGTGCCCACTGCCCAAGCCTGAGGAGGACGCAACGCGCAAAAGTACGCCTTCTCTTCCCCTTGAGCCGATCCGATTTCTTGAGTAATCCAGAAACGAAGTTGCAGACAGCGGGTGGCATATTCTTGACGACAGTGGGGATGGGCTCACATTCCCGTCGCGCATTCCTTGCCGCAGAAGCAGCCCATTTCCGAATCGCGAGCTTGTCTGAATCTGTCAATGGAGTCGTTCGTACCTCGGTCACGAAATGAGCTAGAGCGTTGATGTCAACGCCGACCATCTTCCTTCCCAGACCCAGCCCCTCAATGATCGAAGTCCCGCCCCCCATGAATGGGTCCATGACCCAGTCTCCTGGCGAGGAGAAGCGCTCGATCACGGCGCGTGCAAGGACCGGAGAGAACCGAGCCGGATAGTGGTAAAAAGCGTGCGTGCTTCCAGAAAGGTCACTCCGGTCAGATGAACGCAGCGCCCCTACCAGGTCGTCATTGATGAAGGCGGCTTGAACCGGCCTCTCTAGGTCAACCGTTCTCACGCCCATGTCCTCCATACTCATCATCAACCCCATGGGCCGAATCCCGGACCATGGATTTGACCGGTTTGACATGCGGTGGGCAGGCGGAATGACGGCCGACACAAGCACCGGAGCGCCCTAGCGAGAGGCCATGGATCGTCACCGCCACACATATGATTCTATTCCCGGACATCCCATTCTTACAACCCGGATTGAACCCTCGACAAGCGATGGAACTCCGAGAACCTGATAGCGACACGGCCCTCCGATACGACGCACCAACGCTCGTCGACCCTCCGCGATACCCCCCCGTCTAGGACCGTCCGGGGTACGCTCAGCCCGAGCAGGCACCTACGTCGACGGCCCGAACCCCCCATGGTCCCGTGATCCCTCTGTGATCCCTTGGGACGTGGACGGAGGGGTACGGCCGGGGATTCCCGGGAAGTCACCCCGACCCGGAGATTTCTCGAAAGCGCGTCCGCTGTTACTCTGTGAAGCAGGGCCGTCAGTTCGGAGTGGGGCTCAAAAGCGAACCAGCAGTTTTGAACGCCCCGAACCCCTACCCCGTGCGGGACGGCGTGCCCCCTTGGGTCGGATGGGCACATTAGGCCGGTAGACCAGCCCTCGGCCCCTTACGCAGACCTTGTGAGCTCCTTGTGACCTTGACACGTGGGTTGACCTGGACGGATGTGGATTCCTGGGAACTCGACTCGTATGCGAATGCCGCATGTACCGCATTTCCGCTTTCCTGTCGCCGCTTCCGCATTTCGCTGATCGGATTTCGAGTCCGCCGCCTTAAGGCGCTCAGCCGTCCGGCACTCGGCAACGCACAATCCTCAGCGTTTGAGGGTGCAGGCAGTTGCGACGGCGGCGGCGGGGCGGTCGGAAACAAGATAGAGCGGAGAGCCGGAGAGGACGGCCGGACCGGAGGGGCGAGGATTGCCAACGAGATCGAGGATGACGGAGTCGGCGGGGCCCGAGATCTTCCAGCCGGACTCGGCGTCGTCGTCAACCCACGCGATCACGACGCCTTGGCCGCCGCACTGGAAGGCGAAGGCGTAGACGCCGTCTCCCGCGGGGAGCCGGGACACGAACTTCGGGGACGAGCCGAGCAGGTTCGCCATCGCGGACTGGGCGGCGTAGAGCTTGCGCGGGACGCCGCCCCAGCGCAGGAACGGGCACTCGAAGCCCTCGCCGTTCACCTCGGGACTGCCGCCGGAGTGGGTGAAGATCTTCTCCACCCCGGAGGCCAGGCAGACGACGGCGAACCGGACCGACCACTCCGCGCACTCGCGCTCGCTCTCGAGGAGCCGGACCCCCGCCCAGTCGTCGGCGCCCGCCGCGTACGGCGTCCACGGCGGGTCGTCCGCGCCGTAATACGCATACTCCGTCATCCAGATGGGCCGGCTCTTCCCCGCCGCGCGCATGACCTCGGCCAGCTTCGCGAACGAGTCCAGGAAGCTCTCGGGCGTCGCCTTGCCCGGGTAGATGTGCAGGTTCATGACGTCCACGGCGTCGAGCCCGCCCTCGCGGACGAACTCGAACGCGCGCTCGTCGGCGTCCCCGGCGATCCCGCCCAGCACACGGCAGGCGGGGTCGGCCTGCTTCATCGCCGCCGACGCGACCTTGAGCAGGGCCACGTAGTCCTTGACCGTGTAGGCGGCGCCGGGCCAGCGCTGGCCCTCGCCGGGCAGGGCGTAGTCGGTGAAGATCGGCTCGTTCAGGAACTCCCAGTCGTGGACCCAGGGCTTGAGATGGACGACGGTGTTCCCGATGAACCGGGCGAGGAGCGCGGGGTCCTTCGGGGCATAGGCCATCTTCTTGCGGATGCCCGGATAGCCGGAGAGGTCGAGGCCGTCGGGCGCGGAGGAGGCCCAGTTCGACGACGGGAACGGCGGGAGCAGGCAGATCGCCTTGAATCCCCCCCTCACCAGCCTCCCAATCTGGCCGTCGGCGGCGGCGAAGTCGAAGCGCCCGTTCTCGGGCTCCACGGTCTGCCACTTGAGCGTCCAGTCGCGGGCCCAGACGACGCCCGCGCGCTTGAGGAGGTCGCACCACTCCGCCGTGGCGGGGGCGTGGTTGATCCCGAACGGCGAGTCGCCGCCCCGGTACGGCTCGATGACCGTGATCCGGAGCTGGCGCACGTTGGTCCCCCGCGCGATGGCGAGGTCCCAGACACCCTTGCCCGGCGGCGTGAACGTCCACGCCGTCTCCGCGCTCCCGCGGACGGGCACGGCGAGCGTGATTGTGGAGGGCGGAAGCTTGGCCCCGAAGAAGTCCGTGCCCGTCGCTTTCAGCGATACGGTCGCGGGCTTGGCGCCGGTGTTGCGGCCCGAGACGGTGACGACGACCGGCTCGCCGCGGGTGAAGACGTTCCCGTACCGGGCGGTCGTGATCCCGATCTCGACCGGGTCCCGGGGCACGAAGGCCGTCGGCGCGCGGCCCGGCTCGAGCTGGATCGCGTCGATGAATACGGTGGCCGCCTTGATCGAGCCACGCCGGAGATCCGGCCCCACGGCCACGAACAGGCTCCCCTTCCGGGTGTCGACCGTGTACGAGTACCGGGCCCACTCGCCGGTCAGCACCACTTCCTTCCCGTCGGTCTGCGCCCAGCTCCCGGCGTCACGCTGGCTGACGAAGAGCGTCGCGGGAACGCCCGGCGGGTCGGAACGCATCCAGGCCGAAAGCGTGTACTTGGCTTGTCGCTTCACCTTGATCCAGCCGAGGTTGGCCGCGAGCGGCGCGACCTGATCCACGCGGCTCGGCTCGAAGTAGTCGAACCACGTGACCGGCGTCTTGCCCGGTCCGAGTTCAATCTTGAGGCACTTGGTTCCGTCAGGCACCGCGGCTGTCGCACCTCCTGGATTGCCCGGACCGGCCGCCGACCGGGCCGACACGACCTCGCCGAAGAGACCGGTCAGGTTCCCCCAGCCGCACCGGATGCCCAGCGACCCCCAGCCGTCGGTCCCGGCCTCGAACGACCCGTTGGGGATCAGGTTCCGGGACGTCCCCGGGGCGATGGCCGAGGTGAACGAGAGCTTCGCGGGCGCGACCGCCACGATCACGACGTCGTCCACCCAGAGCGTGCCGGTCTCCGTGAACCAGATCTGGAGCCGGCTCGTCCTGGACACATCCGAGGTCGCCGTGAACGTGGTCTCGAACCTGCGCCACGCGCGCGTGAGCCGGACCGGCACCTCGAGCCCGACGCTGTCCCACGTTTGGGTGTCCTTGAGTGCGACGGTCACCTGCCTGCCCCGGAGGTGCTCGGCGCGGAACCAGCCCGAGAACCGGTAGGTCCCGCCCTTCTTCACGGCGATCCGGCCCACCTGTCCCAGCATCGAATGCCGGTCGCCGCCCCCCTTCGCGATCTCGGTGCACGCGAGCTTGGCGCACCGGCCCCCGGTCCGGCCGCGGTCGAGCGTGAGCGTCTGCGTGAGCCCGGCACCGAACGCAGCCCAGCCGACCGGCTGCCCCTTCACGACGGATTCGAACGAGCCGTTGGCGACGAGGTTCGGCGAGGCGGCAGCCACCGTGCCGACCAGCCCTAACGCCGCGAGCGCACGGATCAGGGGCGCCACCACGCCTTCGCCGGGACGACCTGCCGCTTCTTGAGCCCGGGCCCTTCCCAGGCCAGCTCGAGGTCGGCGCCACCCTCCTTCTGGAAGAAGAAGACCTTGACCGCGTGCTTCCCGGCCTTGAGCGCAATCTCGCCCTTCACGCCGTCCATCTGGTGGAGGCCGTCGTTGTCCACGACCATCTTGTCGCCGACAAAGAGCTGGCTCCCATCGTCCGACGAGAGCGTGAAGGTCCAGAGGCCGTCCCTGGGCACGTCCACGTAGCCCGCAAAGACGACGCCGTAGTTCAGCTCCCGGGGCGCCATCGAAAGGCCAAAGGCCGTCGCCGTGCCCTTGCCGGTCGGCGTGAGCGTCGCGAAATCGGGCATCCGCTCCCAGCCGACCTCGGGCGCGAGATAGACGGCCCAGTCCAGCCCCGGCGTCATCGCCGCGGCTCCGTCGGGCTCGCGCGGCACCAGCCGCTCGTACGCACGCTTCGACGCACGGACCGAGACGTTCTTCCCCCGCACGACGGCGGCGGTGATCACGACGCTCTCGGTCAGCCGGAGCGAGTGCGTGTACTTCGACGAGGACGGCGTGACGGGAGAGCCGTCGAGCGTGTACCGGATGACGGCGCCGGGCCTAGCCTTCAGCGTCACGGTCACGGCGTCGAGGAACGCGGGCTTCTCCGGCCCGACCACGACCTCGTCCTTCGGGGGTCCGCCCCATGCGTCGTCCAGCCCCGCCACCGCGGTCTGCGCGATGCCGGGCTCGTCGTCGCCCCCGTGGCGCCGCTTGCGGTGCGGCGCGGCGCCCTCGAGCAGGGCCACGGTCATCCGGTCCGCGGGAATCCAGATGCTCGTGAGGACCCCGAGGACGTTCTTCTTCCCCCGGCTCTTGGCCATGAAGGCGCGGGCGCCCCGGAGCGAGCTGTAGACCGTGGGCCAGACCCGGAAACCCTTGTTCCCGAAGATCGCGATCGAGGGGTAGCTGTCCCGGGCGTCGTAGTGCCAGTCGCACATGACGATGTCCTTGGGGACCTTGTCGATCGCGGGCGCGGTCCCGTTCGTCGCCGCGGCCCAGTCCCCATAGCCGGTCTTCCGGCCGTCGAGGAACCGGTCGGCCCACATGAACATCGTCTTGCCCTTCGCCTTGAGGTGGTCGTGGAACTCGTTCACGGTCTTGGCGAAGATCTCGGCCGGGTTGGCCCCCTGGCACCGCGGGCAGGCGTCGCTCGCGATCACGAAGACCTCGTCCATCCCAACGTGGAACGCGTCGCTCTGGAAGGCGTCCATGAGCTCGTCGGCGAGGTCGAAGACAAGCTGGTGGACCCCGGGAGCCCGGGGACACCACGAATGACAGTAGAAGTTCCCGCTCCACGTCCGGGTCATCGGGATCTTCCCGTCCGGGATCTCCCAGAACTCGGGGTGGACCTTCAGCAGGCGTCCGGGCTCGTTGGCGCCCCACCCCTGGTGGCCGAGGCAGTTGATCTGCGGGATCAGCCGGATGCCCTCGGCCGCGCACGCACGCACGAGCTCGCCGACCTGGGACCGGCTCCAGCCGCCGGGCTGGGCCATCTCGGGGTGGGACGTGAACTGGTAGTTGAAGTCGATCTCGTAGATGAAGACGTTGCACTTCTCCTTCGCGAGGACCTCGTGGATCAGCCGCAGGATCCGGGGCAGGGAGTCCGGCCCGGAATCGAGCACGTGCAGGCCGCGCCACTTGAGATCGGGCCAGTCCGCCATCCGGATGCGCGGACACGCGCCCGGCTCCTGCGGAAGCTGGCGCAGGGTCTGCGCGGCCCGCAGGGCGCCCATGCCGTCCCTGGCGATGACGAGGGCGCCCGCGGGGCCCACCTCGAGGAGGTAGCCCTCGGCCGGCAGGCCGGCTTCGGGCAGGCGGCCCGCGAAGGCGCGCATCAGGGCCTTCGCCTCCGGGCTCCGCACCTTGTTCGCCGGCACGACCGTGACCGGCGCGACCGAGCCCAGCCCCTCGACCCACTCGCCCACCCGGGGCACGGGCGTGACGGTCGGCCGGTCAACCGCTCCCACGGGGGCGGCGGCAAGCACGAGCGCGAGGATCAGTCCCGGAGCCAGCGGTCGAACCATTGAAAAGCCTCCTTCTGCATCGCCCGGTCGAACTTGTGTGGCCCGGGGTAGAACGAACACCGATACGCCTCGGAGGCCTTTGCTTTGCGGTACACGGCCCGCAGGATCGCGTCCGCACGCTTCATCCCGGCGGGCGTGTAGAGCTGGTCCTGGCGGTCGTTGAGCACCAGCGTCGGCCGCGGCACCCGCAGGCCCAGGATCTCGGGGAAGTCCATCTCGTGCGGCAGGAGCGGGACGTGGGCCATCCAGGTGTGGACCCAGCACTTGTTCACCGCGAAGTCCCGCCAGGTCGACATGAAGCCCACGCTCACGGCGCACGCGATCCGCTCGTCGAGCCCGCCGAGCCAGCACGTGCGCATCCCCCCGCCCGACAGCCCCGCGCATCCCATCCTTCGCGGGTCGACGTCTCCCCGGGCGCCGAGGACATCGAGGGCGCGCTGGTCCTCGGCCAGCGTCATCCCCGGCCAGGTCGTCCCCGCGTCGAAGAGGGCCCGCGCCACCACGCTCTCGTGGCTTCCCGCCCAGTCGTTGTACCGCCAGATCCCGGCCTCGGTCCGCGACTCCCGCACGCTCGCGCGGCCGCGGACCGGCGGGAGCACATCCTTGATGCGGACCCGACGGCTCGCGAACGGGAAGACGTCGTGGGCGAGGACGGCGTAGCCGCGCTTGGCGAGCTCGTTGGCCCAGAAGAGGCCTTCGTCGTAGTTCTCGACATGATGGCGGACGATCGGGGGCGGGGTCTCGCGCCCGCGCGCGACCTTGGTCCAGCCGAGCCACTTGTTCCCCCCGTGGCTGTGGAGCGCGAGCACGGCCGGCAAGCGACCCCTGGTCGCCGCGGGCTTGAGGAAGATCGCCTCGGTCCGCGGCCCGAACGGCAGTTGCCACGAGAGGTGCTCGACGCGGAGGCCGTCCCACTCGTACGCCCGGTCGGTCCGGACCTTGGGGAGCCTTCCGGATTCCGGCGAGGCGAAGCACTCGAGTGCCCGGCGAAGTGCCGTCGTCCGCCACGCGCGCAGGTTGCGCCACCGGGGGCTCCGGAAGGACAGGGGCCCGGGGGTCCGGATGGCCAGCCGGCCCAGCCAGTCCCCGTAGGCGCCCACCGTGGTCTTCATCATTGGTAGATCACTGGCTCAGTATCCCACAGGCGGACCATGCACCAGCAC
>CAKKQC010000044.1:0-467 GCA_919901855.1 bacterium
ACATCCCGTTTCGACCCCTCACGAACTCGCCGGCCTCATGTTCTGCATCGAAAGTACCCTCAGACGGGCACCAACTGCGGAACTTGGGCTAGCCGGTCAGCAGGCCGTGGGGGTTACTGACACCACACGATCGCGCCGCGGTCGATCGGGGGGAGGACGGCCGAGAGGCGGCCGCCGGCGCGGTCGGTCTTCACGTCCGTCACCTTGCCCATGAAGGGCAAGAGCCGGATCCGGGTCGCGTGCCCCGCGGCGAAGCTGACCTTGATGCCTGAGACCGGCGCCGGGGTCACGGCGTGGGCGGGACGGATGCCGTTCACGTTCACGAGAAAGACCCGGGGCTTGCCCGCGGCCTTGGCGATCGACGAGACGACGAATGACGGCGCGTCGATCTCGACGGCGGGGTCCGCGAGAAGCGGACGAATCCGGGCAACGAGGGCGGTCCGGGCCGCCTCGACCTTCACCGCCCG
>CAKKQC010000044.1:477-29599 GCA_919901855.1 bacterium
GCTGAAGGGCATCGACCTGCGGGTCGAGGCGGCCGGAACCGGTGGCGCGGCCGAACCCGGCTTCAAGCGCCGTGGCGGCGAGGACGAGCGCGGCAATCATCGTGCGGCTACCGGGTCAGCAGGAACCAGAGCGAGTACGGGGGCTTGGCGTTGAGCGCGACACTCGTGCCGTTGCCGGAGGCGCGGACCGCGAGCTTCGCGGCCGGATGCCCGGCTCCGTCGAGGACCTCGGCTTTCCAGCCGCTGCCGGGTAACGTGAGCGTCGCGGGCACCCGCTCCGCGATCGTGGGGCCGTGGCCCCAGTCCCGGCCGATCGAGGTCCGGTCCGCATTCCACTTCATCCCCTGATTCTCGACCCGGGCCGCGATCGAGACGAGGACGCGGCTGGAGTCGGCCAGGGGCTTGCCGTCCAGGGCAACGATCGCCACGCAGGCGGAGGAGTTCTTCACCTTGCCGATCTCGAGCATGGCGTCGCCCAGCCGGACCGTGGTGCCCCCGAGCGTGCCGGCCGCCATCCGGAACCCGGGCGCCTCCACCGTGAACGTGTGGGCCTCTTTCCCGGGCCGCCACGTGATCTCGCCGGTGTCGCTGGTTCGGGTGCTGCCGACCGGGACCGCGCCCGTCGACGCGATCGGGGTGCCGGGCTCCACGATCCGGACCCGCATCCGCCGGACCGAGTCCATGCCGACCTCGACGCCCGCGGACTCCCAGACGTCCCGGAGCCCGGCGGCATTTCGGGCGAGGAGCCCGGGGGCCGCGTCGCGGGGAAGCGTGATCGTGACCGGGTCCCGGCCGGGGGCGACCAGCCCGAGCCGGAACGCGACCGCGGCGGCGGGGGCGAAGACGAGCTTGCCCGGGTGCCCGGCGAAGTCGAAGAACCCGAGGAAGTGGTCGGCGGCCCACTCGCGCCGGAAGTCGAGGTAGGTGTAGGCGTAGATCGCGTCCCAGTCCTGGAAGGCCGCCAGTGCGGCGAGCATGGGAAGCGCGGAGGCCGCGTGGTCGTTCGGGGTGGGCAAGTTGTACTCCGATACCGTGAACGGCTTGCCCTCGACCCGGCGGAGGGCGAGGTCCTCGAGCACGCCCCCCCAGCCGACGGCGACCTGGTCCGTGTTCGGGATCCGCCAGTTCACGGGGTCCCAACCCTTGCCCGGGAACTCCGGGTGCTCCCAGTACGCGTGCTCGTCGATGAAGTCCGAGTACGCGGCCTCGCGCAGGACGCCGGCCGCCTGCCCGTAGCCGGCCTGCGTGTCGCAGATCGGGGCCACGACGCCGAGGTCGTGCCGGAGGTAGTCCATGAGGGTCTTCGTCACCCCCCGTTCGGTCTCGACGAGGAAGGTCCAGTAGTCGAGCGTGACCGCGGAGGTCCCCGTGCTGCGGAGCGCCACGGTGCCGGCCTCGAGGCTCTCGTCCTCGGCGAGGCCCGCAAGCCCGGCCTCGCGCAGAGAGAGAGCCGCGAGCTCGACCGTGCCCGTTCGGTTGCCGGTGGAGAGGTTGAGCCGGGCGCGGGGCCCGCCGGAGGACGCTCCCGTGAACCGGTAGGCATAGGTCTTCCACTCCGTCGACAGCGCCGGCCGGGCGTCCAGGCCGAGCCCGGTCCAGGGCTCGACCTGGAGCATGACCGAGATCCAAAGCACCATCGGGGAGTTGCTGCGCGCCCGGAACGAGACCTCGTAGGCGATGCCGGGCCGGATCTCGAGTCCGGTCTGCATCAACTGGAGGTTCCAGTCCGCGGTCCCGGCCTTCGTCGCGGTCCAGCGCAGGGCGGCCAGGCCGCCGCCGGCGACGGCTTGGAGGGCGGCCTGCGCGCCGCCCGCGGATTCGATGATCCAGTCCGCCGTGCCCTTGCGCAGATCGCCGTTCCGGAGCATCTCGGGCCCTGCGGGCTTCGCCCCCGGGCCCCACGCCGCGCGCAGGGCGGCCGTCGTCCGGTATTTCGCCGCGAGCCACGCCCGCCACTGCCGGACGAGTTCGCCCGCGAACGGCTCGGGGAGGTCGGTCGGCGAGCCGCCCCAGAAGGGCAGGAGCGTGTTCTCGTTGTTGAGCTCGACCAGCGCGACCGCGGGCTCCCGGGCGTAGGCGACCCCGGTCTTCGCGTTCACGTGTGTCAGCAGGTCGCGCGCGTACTTCTCCTGCATCTCGACGAACGGCGGGTAGAACCGGTCGAGGACCTTGCCAAACCCGAACCGCTCCGCGGCCGCGTCGACGATGCCCGGGTACCGGCGGGCGACGTGCAGGTTGAGGTCGACGTAGATCCCCTCGGCCTTGAGCGCGGCGACGAGGTCGTCGAGCCGCGTGAGCTGGCCTGGGTCGAATGTGACGAGGTCCTTCCGGAGGAGGCCGGCCGGGGTTTCGATATCCATGAAATGGAGCCGGACGAGGTTGAACCCGAGGGCCCGCAGGCGCTTCGCCAGCTTGGGGGCCTCGGCGGGCTCGGGGAAGCACGCGGTCCCGGTGAGGTTGGTGGCGAAGAACCGGATCCGGCGTCCCTTCCCGTCGACGAAGTGGCCGTCCCGGGCCGAAACGAATCCGTCCTTGCCGGCGGGGGTCTCGTTCAGGAACGAGACGTCGGCGGCCCCGAGCGCGCCGTCGCCGTCCGCGAGGGCGAACGGGAACCACCCGTTGGGAATGTCGCCGCCCGTCGCCGCGTGAACCGCCACCGCGAGGAGGAGGGCGCTAACCGGCATCGGCCCAGCGCAGGAGGAACCGGCCGACGAAGTGGCGCGCCGACTCCGGCGCGACGTAACCGGCGAGCGCCCACGCGAGGCAGAGCCCGAGGTGGCCGTCGAGATCGCCCGCATCCCGGGCGCGCAGGAACGACGGGTGGAGCCGGCTCACGAGGATAGTGCCGTCCTCGAACCTGGCCAGCTCCTCGCGCGCGGGGTCGTCCTCCCACGCGATCGCGATCACGAGCCCCTCCGGCGCCGCGACGGGCGCGAGCGCGGGCGGCGCGCCGGGGTCGTCCGCGCCGAACGCGGCGTCGACGGCGAAGGGGTCCTCCTTCGACTCGACCGCACTCGGCGCCGGCGGGGGGGCCGTCGCGGCCCCGGTCACCTCGCCCAGCTCCGGGAACTCGGCCAGGAGCGCGGCCACGACCTGCTCGCACCGCCGCGCGTGGATCGCGAGCTCGGGCTCCGGCGGCGAGAGCTTGAAGATCGAGAGCGCGGCCGCGGCGGCGGCCTGCACGGACGTGTCCGCCGGGGGGGAGGCGGGCACCGGGGTCGCGACGGCCGCCGGCGGGGGGGCGTGACGGGCCGGTGCCGTCGTCCGGCGAACCCGGCGCTTCGGCGTCCGCCGGGCAGGCTTGCGCGGGACCCGGCGAGCATGCCTGCGGTGGATCGGTCGCCGCCCCTGCTTCCGCTTCTTCCTTCGCTTCCCGGTCATGGCGCCTCCATGATACCCCGCCGGTTCAGCGCATCGGCACTTCGGGCAACGGCTCCAGCGGCACTTCGAGCACGTGCGTATACGTGGAGGATTCGCGATAGGGCTCGATGGTCGCCGCAACCGGGCCCAGCGGCGCCCCGCCCCGGATTACGGCGAGCGCGAGCTCGTTTCCCAGCGACCCGAACTTGAGGAAGGGTTCGGCCAGGAAGAACTCGGTCTGCGGTCCCGCGGCGAAGGCGTTCCCGATCTGGACGCCGTTCAGGAAGATTCGGGCATCCTGCCTGGATTTCAGGACGAGCTTCCAGGCGACGTTCCAGCCCGGCGGGACGGCCAGGGTGAACGACGTGCGGAACCAGACGACCGGGCCGCCGGCGGCGAGCGCGGCCGGGAGGGGCGTGCCCGTCCGCCAGTTCGCCCAGTCCGCGCTCTCGCCCCGTTCCCACGCGCGCGCGAGCCGGGGGGCCAGCTCCCAGCCCGCGACCGGCGTTCCGCCCGGCCAGTCGGCCTCCGTCGCGGAGGTTCCGGAGGACGCGAGCGCCGTCCCGGAGGGCGCGCGATAGCGGGGCAGGAGGACCGCCCGCGCGAGGCCCTTGGCCGCGTCCAGCCCCGGCCCGCTATCGGGCCGGCCCCGGTTCTCGAGCAGGACTTCCAGGAGGTTATCGCCGGGCTTGGCGAGGCGGCTGAGCTCGGCGATCCCCGTGCGGGCGGTGCCGGAGAGCCCGGGGACGAGGACGCCGTTGACGAGGACGAGGTGGGCGTCGTCGTCGAGGAAGCCGAGCGCGAGCGCCTCCTCGCCGTTCCACGCGAACCGGGCCCGGTACCGGACGAAGCCCTCGGCATGGCGGTCGAGGTCGCCGAGCGATGCCAGTCCGTCGAGGCGCTCCCACCCCTCGCCGTCCCCGGGGCGCTCCGCGGCGACGCGGAACTTTTCTAGCCGGATCGGCGGGAACGGGAGCGGCCTCGTCCAGAACGGCACGTCGATGAGCCGCGTCGCGGAACCCGGCAGGAGGACGCGCATGGTCCCGGGGCCGGGCAGCGCGTCGACCTCGAGCACCAGCGACCCCGCCCGCTCGGTCGAGTGGCGGAGGTCGTACGCCCCGGTCGAGACGATCGCGGGGCCCTTCGTGGTCTCGACGACCCAGGTCCGGGCCGCGCGCGCGGGCGGCTGGCCCCACACTACTACCCCGCGGGGGAGGATCGTGAGCTTCCCGTCCTTCCCCCACGCCGCGGTGCCGGTCACTGCCGAGCCATCGAGGCGTGCCGTGACGGGCCAGGTGCCCGGCTCGTCGGCGAGGAGGAGGACGCGGCGGGCGCCCTGGCGGACCATGGCCTGGACCTGCACGGCCAGCCGGTCGACGACCAGCCCTTCGGCCCCGGCTCCGGCGACAAGGAGCTTCGCCTGGCGTGGCTTCAGGGCGACGGTCAGCGGGGACCCGCCGGGGACCGTGATCCGTGCCGTCACCGGGCGAGCGGACTCGTTGCGGACCGCGACGAACCGGGCGGCTCCATCGGCGCGGGACCGCACTGTCACCGCCTTCGTGTCGCTCCGCGCGCCCTCCTCGGGCAGGGCGCGGGCGAGCCCGGGGCCGTAGGTGCCGAGGAAGTCGCCGAGCAGCTTCATCGCGGCCCACGACGGCGTGAGGCCGCCGGACTCCGAAACCGGCGCGCCGCCGTCCCAGCTCGTGGCGAGGCCGGGCGCGCCCCAGTAGGCCTGAGACGTCCCGGCGCAGGCGGGCTCGATGTTGACCGCCGAGGCGCCCGCGATGATCGCGGTCTTGACGAGCGCATCGAGCGCCGTCGCGTCGGGGACGGGCGCGGCGGGCTGCCCGACCGGCTCCAGCCGGTGGCCGGCCAGCGACAGGACGGCGAGCGGCGCGCCGGGCTGGGCGTCCCTGAGGGCGGCGAGGGCGCGTTCGACCCGGGCGGGCTCGTCGCCCGCCCGGACCTCCAGGGTCTCGATCACGCGTGGCTCCCGGCCGGCCGGACGTACGCGCGCGGCGGCCGTGCCGCAGGTCACGAGCGGCACCTCGAGGTCCCGCTTCGCGGCGGCGGTAGCGAGGGCGTCGAGGTACCGTCCATACGGGCTGGCGTCGCCGGCGGCCCCGGCGTCGAGCTGGACGAGGATGACCGGTCCGCCTTGCGTCACCTGGCGGGGCTCGAGGACGGAGCACACGGTCTTGTACCAGCGCTTCGACCACTTGAGGCAGGCGCTCGAGTCGGTCCGCCACCCGGCGTTCCCCCCCGCGAGCCAGGCCGGGAGCCCCCCGGCGTTCCATCCGTCGCCGATGAACGGCCCCGGCCGGGCGATCACGAGCAGGCCGAGGCGCCCCGCCAGGTCGAGACATTGCTCGAGATCCGAGAGGTCCTCGTGGCCGCGCTCGCGCTCGTGCCAATTCCACGGGATGGAGACGGCCACGGCGTTGCACCCGGCGCGCTGGAGCTTCCGCATCCGGTCCTCCCAGAGCGCGCGCGGGCAGCGGACGTAATCGAAGCCCCCGGCATAGACGAATACGCTCGTGCCCTCCCGGAGGAAGGCCCGGGCGTCGAAGGTGAAGGCGGGCGGGCGTTCCGCCGCGGCTCCGGGGGAGGCCAGGGCAAGGGCGCAGGAGAGCGCGAGCAGGGCCGGCTTCAGGGACATGGCGTCATTGTACGGGAGTCTTCCTGCGGCGGGGCTGCACCGGGTACCATAGGTCCGTCGACCATGGCGACCCGGAGCGGCAACGTTCTCTCGGCCTCGAACCGGACGCGGGAGTCCCTGCCCGCCACCCGGAGGCTCATGATCCTGGGCGCGCATCCGGACGACTGCGAATGGATGGGCGGGGGGCTGGCGGCGCTGTGCGCGAAGGCGGGGTGGACAGTCCGGTTCGTCTCGGCGACGAACGGCGACGCGGGCCACCACGAGATGCCCCGTGGAGCGCTCGCCGCCCGGCGCGCGATCGAGGCCCGACGCGCGGCCGCCCGGATCGGGGCGACGGCGTTCACGCTGGGGGAGCCCGACGGCCGGCTCTTCGTCACGGACCGGACGACGGAGAAGGTCGTGCACGCGATCCGGCGGTTCGACCCCGACGTCCTGGTCGCGCACCGGGTCACGGAGTACCACCGCGACCACCGGTACGCGGCGCAGCTCGTGCTCGACGCCTCCTTCGTCCTCCAGGTGCCGCTCGTCTACCCGAAGGTCCCGGCGCCCCGGCGGGTGCCCGTCATCCTCTACGCCTGCGACTTCTTCACCGAGGGCACGCCGTTCCGCGCGGACGTCCTCGTGAATGTGGCGGCCGTTCTCGAAACGAGAACCCGGATGCTTCTCGAGCATGTCTCCCAGTTCCAGGAGTGGATTCCGTGGCTGAACGGGAACCGGGACGCCGGGCGGCGGCGGCCGGCGACCGACCTCGAGGACATCAGCCGGGGGCTCGAGCACCGGCCCCGGGCGATCGCCCGGCAGTACGCGGCGGCGCTCCGGCGCAAGTACCGGCGCCGCGTGGACGCGGCGGAGGCGTTCATGCTGAGCGAGTACGGCCGGCGGCTGTCCCCGCAAGAGCTCAAGACCCTCCTGCCGTTCTGATGGCGGGGAAGGGGGACGTAGTTGAGAAGTTGACAAACTCAGCGAAGTCCAGCCGCAAGGGCGAGTTTGTCAACTTCTCAACTACGTCCCCTCAGTCGCCGCTGACCCCGCGGGCGGTCGCGATCGGCCTCACCCTCGCGGTCGGGATCAACCTCGTCATGCTCTACAACGACTACTACCTGCGCAACACGCCCCTGATCCTGAACCACAGCCCCACGGCGGGGATGGCGGTCCTCATCGCGCTCGTGGGATTGAACCTCCTGCTCCGCCGGTGGCCGGGCGCGGCGTTCACGTCCGGCGAGATGCTCCTCATCTGGTGCATGGTCGCGATGGGCGGCGGGATCGGGGCCACGGGATTCGCGCGGTGCATCATCGGGTTCATGGCGTCGCCCGCGTACCTCGCCACCCCGTCGAACGAGTTCATGGAGTACCTGGTCAAGCCCCTGCCGGCGTGGGCCGTCGTGAGCAAGGACCCCTACAGCCCGGCCCTGCGGTGGTACTTCGAGGGCCTGCCGCGTGGCGAGTCCATTCCCTGGGGGGCGTGGGCGCGGCCGCTCACGGTCTGGATCGGGTTCTTCGTCGCCATGTACGCGGTCATGTTCGCGTTCACCTCCCTGCTCTACAAGCAGTGGGCGGAGCGGGAGCGGCTCACGTTCCCGATCGTGTTCGCCCCCCTCGCGATGGCGGAGGCGCCGCGGCCGGGCCGGCTGGTCAACGAGTTCCTGGGAAACTGGATCACGTGGGCCGGGGCGGCGATCCCGATCGTGATATTCGCCTGGAACGGGACCCGGTCCTACCTGCCGGCCCTGCCCGAGCTCCCGCTCCACTACGGGACCTGGGGGCTGTTCCCGGACCGGCCGTGGAGCGAGTTCAACCTCGAGATGGCGCACGTGTACTTCGCGATCATCGGACTCTCGTTCCTGCTCACGACCGAGGTCAGCTTCTCGCTCTGGTTCTTCTTCGTCGCCTACCACCTATCCTTCGTCTACGTGGCCTGGCTGGGCGCCGCGGGGCGGGGGTACTTCAGCTCCTGGAACCAGAAGGTCGGCACGCTCCAGAGCGCGGGCGGGATCCTCGTCATGGGCGTCTTCCTGATGTGGATCGCGCGGGGGGCGCTCCGGGCCTGGTGGGGCCGGGTGCGGCGCGGGGAGGACGTGCCCGGCGAGGACCCCCTCCCGCCGCGGCTCACGCTCGTCCTGCTCGTGGGCGGATTCGCGGCCATGGTGGCGTTCGTCTGGGCGCACGGGGCGCAGTGGTGGGCGGCGCTCCTCGGCATGGTCCTGTTCGTCTGCGTGATCGTCTTCCTGACCCGGCTGGTCGTCGAGGCCGGCATGCTCCTCGTCGGCGTCGAGGCGATCGGGTACGAGTTCCTGCACAACGTCTTCCCGGCGAAGTGGCTGACGGCGGGGACGCTCACGACCTACGTCCAGCTCCGGGGCGGGGTCATGAGCGACCTGCGGGAGCTCCTGATGCCGTACCTCATGAACGGCCTGCGGCTCTGCGCGGCCTCCGGTAAGCATGCGCGCAAGGTCCTGGCCGTCTTCGCCGTAACCGTCGCCGTCGCGCTCGTCGCGGCGTGCTACGGCCGGATCACGACCTGTTACAAGTACGGGGCGACGGGGGGCGACGACGCCTACAACCGCGGCTGGCAGGCAGGCCTCTACCCCGACGTCACGGGGCGGCTCAAGAACCCGCCGCAGTTCCAGTGGGTCGCGGTGGGGTCGGTGAACGCGGTACCCGCCGGCCTCGCGCATGTGGCTACGGGGGCCGGGCTCACGGGGTTCATGCTCTTCATGCGGGCCAGGTTCCTCTGGTGGCCGCTCAACCCGATCGGGTACCTGGTCTGCGGTTCGTGGCCCATCACCGAGATCTGGTTCTCGGTCTTCCTCGGCTGGTGCTGCAAAGCCGGCATCATGACCTTCGGGGGCGCGAAAACATACCGGCTCATGCTCCCGTTCTTCCTGGGCCTCGTCGTGGGGCAGGCGATCATCTCGACCTTCTGGACGGTCGTCTCGCTCTTCACCGGCGTTCCCGGTATCCTCATGATGCCCAACTAGCCATGGATCACCACCGGCACGATCACGTCTTCGGCCAGGATGTCGCCCGGGCGGGCGAGCACCGGACCCGCGTCGTCGTCGCGGTCACCGCCGCGACCATGGTCGTCGAGATCGTGGCCGGCCTCGTCTTCGGATCGATGGCCCTCCTCGCCGACGGGCTGCACATGGGTTCCCACGCGTTCGCCCTGGGGATAGCCGCCTTCGCGTACCGCTACGCCCGGCGCCACGCCGCGGACGAACGGTTCACGTTCGGGACGGGTAAGGTGGGGTCGCTGGCCGCGTTCACCAGCGCGACGATGCTCGGGCTCTTCGCGCTCGCCATGGGGTGGGAGAGCGTCCGGCGCCTGCTGGCGCCCGTCGGCATCCGGTTCGACCAGGCGATCGTCGTCGCCGTGCTGGGCCTGCTGGTGAACGCCGTGTGCCTCCTGATCCTGCGCGGGCCGGATGCCGGGCACGTCCACGGGGCGCCGTCCGGCGGCGCCCTGCCCGGCCACGACCTGCGGCACGACCACACGCTGTGGTCCGCTTACCTGCACGTGCTCGCGGACGCGCTGACCTCCGTCTGCGCCATCGCCGCGCTCATGGCGGGCAAGTACCTGGGGTGGTTGTGGCTCGATCCGGCGATGGGGATCGTGGGCGCGGTGCTCATCGCGAGCTGGTCCCGGGGACTCCTGCGGTCGTCCGCCCTGGTCCTCCTCGACAGCCGGGCGCCCGGTCACGTGGTCGCAGCGGTCCGCCGGGCCGTCGAGGGGGCGGGTGACGCCCGGGTGACGGATCTCCACGTCTGGTCGATCGGTCCCGGGGTCTGGGCCGCCGAGATCGTCCTGGAGTCGGCGGCTCCGGCGGAGTCCGGGCGGTACCGGGATCGCCTTCCCCGCGACCTGGGGCTCGTCCACGTCACGATCGAGGTCCGCCGCGCCGCCTGACGGCGGGGCGGAGTGCGCCCCCGGGCCGCTACCCCTTCCTGGTCCGCTCCACGGCCTCGATGACGGCGGCCGCGATGTACTCGTTCTGCGCGTCCGTCATGAGCGGATGCAGGGACGGGCAGAAGAGCCTGGCCCCGATCTCATCCGACTTCGGAAGCCGCTGGCGGCCGGTGGCCTTCCGGATGAACGCGTTGTCCGAGTACACGGGCGGGTTCGCGATGATGCATCCGACCCCGTACTTTCTTCTCAGGATATCGACCACCCGGTCCCGCTTCCGGCCGGCCCAGTCGGGCGGGAGCAGGAGCGTGTACAGATAGTACGTGTGTTCTGCGTACGCCGGCTCGAAGGGCAGGGCGAGCTCCGGCACGCCCGCCAGGAGCTTCGACCGCAGCCGGGCAAGCCGGACCCGCCGGGCGATCATGGAGTCCAGCCGTTTGAGCTGGACGAGTCCGACGGCGGCCTGCACGCGCGTCATCTTGTAGCTCGATCCCCACCCCGACGCGCCGCCCCACTGCCGGATGCTCTCGAGGCGGTTCTTGACCGCCCGGTCGTCCGTCGTGATCATTCCGCCCTCGCCCAGCGTCGTCATCAGCTTCATCGTGTGGAAGCTGAAGACGGTCATCCAGCCCCGCTTCCCGATCTTGCCGCTCTTGTATCCGCCGCCGCCGGCCCGCGCCGCGTCGCCGATCACGCGGATGGGCTCACCATGGCCGCGCGAGTGCCGCTTCGCGATCGCGAGGAGCTCGTCCATGGGGGCCGAGAGCCCGTTCATGTGGACCGGCAGGATCGCGCGTGTCCGCCGCGTGATCCGCCGCTCGGCGTCATGGGGATCGATGTTGAACGTCCTCGGGTCGATGTCGGCGAACACGATCCGGCCGCCCTGGCCCAGGATGGCCATGTGCGACGCTTTGAAGTTGACGGCGGGGCAGATGACCTCGTCTCCGGGTCCAAGGTTCAGGCAGCGCATGGCCATATCCAGCCCGACGCTGGCGGTCGAGACCGAGACCGCGTACCGGCTGCCCGTGTACCGGGCGTAGGCAGCCTCGAAGTCCGTGAACTCCTTCGTGATAAACCCGAACCCCTCGCGCCAGTCCATGGAATCCCGGATCGCCTTGACCGCCGCCCGGATCTCGCGGTCCGTGTACCACCCGCCCAGCCGGGGCTCGCCCTCCCATCCCGCCTGCGACCGCCCCCGGGCCAGAATCCGCTTCCTCCGCGCCGCGTCGATCATGATTCCCTCCCGTTCATGCGTCACCCCGGTCCATGTCGCGATGATTCTACTCCACGCCGCGGACGGGACTGGCGTGCAAAATACGCGTGTGGGCCTGCACTTTCCGGAATCTCCCATCGCACCGGCGCGGAGGGTTTAGAATCATCAAATGAGCCAGACCTGTCCCACGTGCGGTCAACCGATCCCAGAGCCCTCCGCCGGCCAGCCGGCCCAGACACCCGCGGCGCCGCCGCCGGGCCCGGGGCTTCGCCGGTTCGCGACGGTCAAGGTCGCGGCCATCGCCGCCGCGGTCGTCGTCGTGGCTATCGGTGCCTATCTCCTGTTCGGCCGGAGCCGGCCGCTCGCGGAGCGGCTCTACGCCGAGGACCCGGCCACTCGCGAGGCGGCGCTGACCGAACTCGCGACCCTTGAGACGAATACCCGCGCGCCGGTCGTGGAGGCGTTGGTCAAGAACGCGGCCGACCCCGACCCGCGAAAGCGGTCGTGCACGCTCGAGGCCCTCGTCCGCCTCAAGCCCCCGGTGGACGATGCCCGCTCCGTGCTGCCCGGACTTCATGCGCTGATGGGCGGCCCGGATTCTCCGGCGGCCATGCAGGCGTTCGCGGCCGCCCGCTATATCGCGCCGGCGCGGCAGGAGGTGCAGGCCGCCGCCCTGGTGGTGCTCTCGTCGCAGGGAGTCCGGCTTTCGTCGACCGCGTACCTGGCGGTCCTCGCGACCGTCAGCCAGACCATGTCGGCCACCGGGGACGCCGTGCCGGGCCTGCCGGTCGCGCTCGGGTCGGTGGTGCTGGCCACGCCGGACGCGGCCGTGCGGACAAGCGCGCTCGGCGTTATCGGCCAGCTCTCCTCGACCGCCCAGGCCGAGGCCGGGACGGTCGTGGGGCTCGGCGCGTTCAGTTCGACTTCGATCCTGCAGGGGCTGCAGGACCCGCTTCCCGCCAACCAGCAGGCCCTGCTGGGAAGCCTCATCCGGATCATTCCGAAATCCGTCGACCTGGCGGCTCCGCTGGTCCTGCTGGCGCGCGATCCGTCGCCCGCCCTGCGCACGGCGGCCGTCGAGGTGCTGATGAGCCTCACTCCGACCTCGACTACCGGGTGGGCGGCCGTAACGGGATTGCTGAAGGACGCGTCCGTGGATGTCCGGCGTGCCACGGTGCTGGCGGTGAAGCCCCGGGCCAAGGAGCTTCCCCGGATGGCCGTGACGAACCTGATCGCGCTGCTCAAGGATCCGGACGAGATCGTGCGGGGCGAGGCGGCCGCCGTGTTGGAGACCATGCCC
Source organism: bacterium (assembly GCA_919901855.1). Lineage (GTDB taxonomy): Bacteria > Oederibacteriota > CAKKQC01 > CAKKQC01 > CAKKQC01 > CAKKQC01. Next base: position 12,911 of record CAKKQC010000044.1, read on the forward strand.
AGCCCGCGAGTGAAGAAGGCGCTCGCCGCCTACGCGTCGGCGAAGGCCGCCGCCGAGGCTCCGGCCACCGAGGCGGCCGCGGCGGAGCCGGCAGCGGCTGAGGCCGCTCCGGACGAGACGGCGGCGTCGCCGTCAGCGACCACCGAGACCGCATCGACCCCGCCCGCAGCGGGCGGGGCCGCATCGGGCGAAGCCCCGGCCACCGAGGCCGCCCCGGCGGAGGCGGCTCCCGCCGATGTCGCCCCCGCGGACGCGGCGCCGGCCAAACCCGCCCCGGACGAGACGATCCAGACCGACCCCGCGGAAGCCGCGCCGGCCTCCGGGGAAGCCGCCAAGCCGTGCGGCTACACACCCGAGCAGGCGACCACGCTCGCGAAGGACCACACGCCCCGGTCCTACGCGGACGGGGCCTGCAAGGATACCCTTCAGTACTCGGTCAAGAAGAGCGACACGGCCCCGTGCGTCTTCGAGGTGACGGTCTCCTGCAACGGGGAGGCTCTGGGGACCTGCGAAGTGGACGGGGACAAGGGGACGTACGCCTGGCAATAGAGCCCGTAGCGCCCCCAGCCCTGACGGGATGATCCTGCCCCGCACTTTCCGGCCAGTTGTTGTCCCTCGTGGCCGGAGGGTACGCTATCGGTCAGGAGGTGCCGATGGCCGGTCCTGAAGACTCTCCCGCCGGGAAGCGGAAACCCGCATCCGCCGCGACGCCGGTCTCCCCGGTTCGGGAGGGAGGCACGGGGCTGGCGGAGGCCGACGCGCTCGAGATCGCGTATTCGCACCTGCGCAGCGCGCTGGACGCCTACGCCCACGATCTCTACCCCGTCTCGCTCGCGCGCACCTTCGAGCAGAAGGGCAAGACCGAGGCGCTGGCCGGCAAGCTGGTCGAGGACGAGAAGAAGTGGATGGGACTGCTCAAGACCGTCGACGAGCACATCGAGCTGTTCAAATCCCACAAGCTGGAACACAAGCAGCAACTGGAGAAGGCCAGACTCGTCAACGAGACGATTCCGCACTACGAGCCTCCCAGCGAGGAAGAGCTATTCCAGATCCTGCCCCGGGAATACGTCGACTTCATGAAGCAGGCCGTCCCTACGCCCCGGGGCACCGCCCCGGCCGGCGCGACCGAGCCGGCGGAGCTCTCGGCCGTACCCGAGGAGCCGGATCCGGCGGGAGAGTCCGGAGCCGGCCCGGCCGCCGATGACGCGCCGCTGAGATTCGACAACATCAAGTTCGAATCCTCCGCACCCGCCGCGCCGGCCGCGCCCGCGCCGCGGGCGGCCGCCCGGACTCCTCCTCCGCCCCCGTCGCCCACGCCGCGGAAGCCGTCTCCGCTGGTCTTCGCGGGCGCCTGCGGCGTCTGTGTCCTCGCCGGCGCCGTCGCCGGATTCGTGGCGGGAGGGCGGGCCCGGCCCGCCGTGCCGGCCCGGGCGGCGGCCCCCACGCCGGCGGCGACATCAGTCGAGTTGCTCGTCGATGGCAGCGGTTATTCGGGCGAGAAGTACGAATCGCCGGGCAAGGTCACCGTTACCTACGCCAAGGACCTCCGGACCGTCACGATCTACGTCAACTCCGTGGCTGAAGCGAAGCCGGCTCCCAAGCCGGAGCCTGAGGCGAAACCTGCCCCCAAGCCGAAGGCGTCAGCGGAACCGGCACCCAAGCCCAAGCCCAAGCCCAAGCCGAAGCCGGAAGCAAAGTCCGAGGACCCGTTCCCGCCCGGATGGGAGAACCAGTAGAGCCCGCTTCAAAACTCCAACGGGCTCTGGAAGCAGCGGATGGATTCTTGCTGTGAAATGGCTCTTGGGGTCAGCGGGGGCGCGGGCGGGCGCGGGAGAGCCGCAGGGGCCGGTAGCCGCCCCGCGAACGGTGCCAGAAGATGAGGGGGACGTAGACCAGGAGCGGGAAGAGGGGCAGGACCGAGACCCACCGGAACGACATGGAGGCTCCGGCGCGCTCGGCGGCGCGGACGGCGGCGAGATCGGCGGGAGCGTCGAGGCGCTCCTTGGCCACCGGGCTGTAGCGGCCGTCGACGACGACGAGGGACGCGACCCCGGGCGGCAGGTTCCGGACCGTGTACCGGTCGTAGATCGTGCCCATGACGGGGCCCGCGAGGCCGCCTCCGAGGGCGCCGGTCGCGCTCAGGAGCGCGAGGCCCAGCGCTCCGCTCTTGGGGAACCGCTCGGTCGCCACGCCGAGGAGGACGGGCCAGAGGAGCGAGAGCCCGACGGCGAAGACGGTGGCGGCGGCGAACGCGGGGGCGGGCGTGAACGCGTGGCTCAGCCAGAAGAGGCCCCCGGCCGCGAGCAGGCAGGAGGCGGTGAGCACCCCGAAGGGCGAGTACCGGCGGACGAGCGCGCCCGCCCAGATCCGGAAGACGAACATGATCACGGCGGTGTAGACGAGGAACGTGATGCCCCGCATCCCGACGGTGTCGGTCATGACGGACCCCAGCCACGCGTCGGGTCCCATCTCGGTCGCGGCCGTGAATGCCATGCAGACGACGAGGATCAGGAAACCGGGGTGCACGGTCTCGCGGATCATGGCGCCCATCGAGACGCCCGAGGCCGCGCGCTCGGTCTGCGGGAACGGCTGGCCGACGAGGAGGAATCCGTATCCGAGGGCGGGGAGGAGGATCAGGGCGAACTTGACCCGCCACGACAGGCTGATCGCGGCGGCGGTGACGCCGGGGACGTCGAGCCGGAACGCGGCGGTGACAGCGACGCAGAAGAGACCGCCGACGACTAGACCGAGGGGCCAGGAGGCGTGGAGCAGGTTGATCCGGCCCGTCTTGTCGCGCGGGTACAGGGTGGCGACGAGGGGGTTGATGACGCCTTCGACGACGCCCTCGGTCAGGCTGAGGATGAAGCAGGCCGCGAGGAGGACGGGGAAGCCGAGGGCGGGGGAGGCCAACGTCAGCAGGATGCCGGTCACGTGACCCACGAACGCGATGCGGAGAAGCCGACCCATCCCGAAATGGTCGCAGAACGGGCCGACGACGAGGATGGACATCGGGTACCCCCAGGCGGCGGCGGCGAGGATCAGGCCCTGCCGCTGGTGCGAGAGGTCGAACTCGAGCCCGAGCGCGCTCAGGATGTCGCATCGGACGGCGAACGTGAGCGCCATGGTGACGAGGGCGAGGCAGCTCGCGAGGAAGATGCGCGTCCGGTTGACCGGGTGAATCATGGAGACATAGTATAGCCCCGGATGATGAATGGGAATGCGATCGACGCGCACGTGGCCGAGATCGACCGGTGCAACCAGCGAAGCGCCAGGATGCTCTCGGTCGTGGACCTGCTGGAGGCAAAGACGCTGACGCCGGAGCTGGCCGCCTACCTGCTGGCCGCGATCTCGCGGGGCGCCTCCTATCTGGTCGGCGCCCTGCCCGGAAGCGCGGGGAAGACGACGGTCATGGGCGCGCTCCTGAACTTCGTGCCCGCCACGATCGCGCTGAAACCGGCCGATTCGGCGAAGACGATCGCGGACGCGCTGGCGCACCTCTCGCCGCGCCGGTGCTGGATCTGCCATGAGATCGGGGCCGGCGGCTACTACGCCTACCTGTGGGGGCCGGCCCTGCGTGCGTACTTCGAGCTGGGGCGGGCCGGGCACCAGCTCGCGACGAACCTGCACGCGGACACGTACGAGCAGGCGCGCGCCCAGGTCTGCGACGAGAACGGGGTGCCCCTCGAGGACTTCGTCCGGATGAACCTGGCCCTCTTCCTGCGGGTGCGCGGCGGGGACCGGGTGGTCCACGAGGTCTGGGAGTCGGACGGGGCGTCCGTCCACCGCAGGATCTTCGCGGGGGGCAGGCTGGCCGGGGGCCGGCTGGCGGACCCGGAACGGGTGGCGCAGGCGGGAAAGACCCTCGACGCGCTCATGGCCACGGGGGGCCGCACGATCGGGGACGTGCGTCAGTTCCTCGTCAAATCCTCCGCTGTATAATGCCCCCGGGTAACGCCAAGACAAGGAGCATTCATGGCCGATAAGAAGAAGGCACTGTTCGTGTGGGGGGGATGGGACGGGCACACGCCGAAGCAGAGCACGGACCTGCTAGCGCCGTGGCTGGAGTCGCAGGGCTACTCGGTGAAGGTCTCGGACACGCTGGACGCGTACCTCGATCGCGAGTACCTGATGGCGTGCTCGCTCATCGTGCCGGTGTGGACGATGGGCACGATCACGGGCGACCAGGAGAAGAACCTGCTGGAGGCGGTCAAGGGCGGGGTCGGGCTCGCGGGCTGGCACGGATCGATGGACGACTCGTTCCGGAACAACACCGAGTACCAGTTCATGACCGGCGGCCAGTGGGTCGCGCATCCGGGCGGCGTCATCGATTACCGGGTCAACATCACGAAGCCGAACGACCCGATCATGGCCGGAATCGGGGATTTCGCCATGAAGTCCGAGCAGTACTACATGCACACGGATCCCGCCAACGAGGTGCTGGCCACGACCACGTTCGGCGGCGAGCACGCGTCCTGGATCGCCGGGCACGTGATGCCCGTAGTGTACAAGAAGACCTACGGAAAGGGCCGCGTCTTCTACTCGTCGCTCGGCCATGTGCGGGCGGATTTCGACGTCCCCGAAGCCCTGACCATCCAGCAGCGCGGGATGCTCTGGGCCAGCCTCTGAGCGCGCATCTCACAGGGAGGAGCACAGACATGAAGGCAGCCGTGATTGGAGCGGGGTTCATCGGGCCCGTGCATGTCGAGGGCCTTAGGCGGGCGGGCGTGGTCGTCAAGGGCGTTCTCGGCATCGACCGGAACGAGTCGGAGACCGCGGCGAAGGCGATGGGGCTCGAGCGCGCGTATCTTTCACTTGAAGAAGTCCTCAAGGATCCGGACATCGCGAGCGTCCACATCGCGTCCCCGAACAAGCTCCACGCGAAGATGGCGCTGGCCGCGCTCGAGGCGGGCAAGCACGTCGTGTGCGAAAAGCCGCTGGCGATGACTTCCAAGGAGAGCGCGACGCTCGTCGCGGCCTCGAGGAAGCGGCCGAAGCAGGTCGCGGCCGTCAACTACAACCTCCGGTTCTATCCCCTGAACATCGAGGCGCGGACGCGCGTCCGGCGCGGCGACCTCGGCGAGGTGTTCCATATCCGGGGCGCCTACGTCCAGGACTGGCTCCTGTACCCGGACGACTTCAACTGGCGCGTGATGGCCGAGGACGGCGGGGCGACCCGGGCCGTCGGCGACGTCGGGACGCACTGGCTCGACCTCGTCCACTACATAACCGGCCTGGAGGCCGAGGCCGTCATGGCCGACCTCCGGGTCGTCCACCCGGTCCGCTACCGCCCTCTCGGGCAGGTCGAGACCTACAAGGACAAGGAGAAGGGCGCCGAGGAGAAGATGGAGCGGAAGCCCGTCAAGATCACGACCGAGGACTACGGCGCCGTGCTCATCAAGTTCAAGGGCGGCGCGCGCGCGTCCCTGCTGGTCTCCCAGGTGACGGCGGGCCGCAAGAACCGGCTCGAGTACGAGATCTCGGCGGCGAAGGCCGCGATCCAGTGGATCAGCGAGTCGCCGAACGAGATGTGGATCGGGAGCCGCGAGCACGCCAACGAGGTGCTCCTGCGCGATCCGTCGCTCCTGGACCCCGCCGCGCGCAAGTTCGCGAACTACCCCGGCGGCCACAACGAGGGCTTCCCCGACACCTTCAAGCAGGTCTACCGCGCGATCTACGAGGACATCCGGTCCGGTGGGCCCAACCCGAAGTCCCTGTACGCGACCTTCGCGGACGGGCACCGGGAGCTCGTGCTCTGCGAGGCCATCCTGGAGTCGAGCCGGAAGCAGGCGTGGGTGAAGGTCAAGTCGTGACGACGGACGGCCTCACGCTCAAGGCCATCGCGAAGATGATCGACCACTCGCTCCTGCATCCGACGATGACGGACGCGATCGTCACCGAGGGCTGCGAGGTGGCGAAAAGTCATGGCGTTGCGACCGCGTGCGTGAAGCCGTATTCGACGGCCATGGCGGCGCGGATCCTGGAGGGGTCCGGGGTGGCCGTCTGCACCGTGACCGGGTTCCCGCACGGGAACTCGACGGTCGCGATCAAGGTCGAGGAGACGAAGCTCGCCATGCGCGAGGGGGCAACCGAGATCGACACGGTGGTCAACATCGGCAAGGTGCTCGGCGGCGACTGGGAGTACGTGACGGCCGAGTTGCGCGAGGTGAACGCCGCCGCCACCGGCGGGGGCGCCATCCTCAAGGTCATATTCGAGAACGACTACCTCCAGGACGAGCACATCGTGAAGCTCTGCGGGATCTGCTCGAAGCTCCAGGTCGCGTTCGTCAAGACCTCGACCGGGTACGGGTTCGTGCGCCAGTCGAACGGCATGTACGCGTACCAGGGCGCGACGGACCACCACCTCCAGCTCATGCGTGCGAACTGCCCGCCCTCTGTGCAGGTCAAGGCCGCGGGCGGCGTGAGAGCGCTGGACGACGTCCTCCGTGTCCGCGCGCTCGGTGTCACCCGCATCGGGGCCACGGCGACCGTCGCGATCCTCGAGGAAGCCAGGAAGCGCGGCATCACCTGATCCCGGGAGGCGCCGGCTAGGTGATCAAGTACCTGGGGTCGAAGCGGCTGATCGTGGACCGGATCGTCCGGGCCGTCAATGCGATCCCGGGGACTCGAAGCGTCCTCGACCTCTTCTCCGGCACCGCCCGCGTCGGCCACGCCCTCAAACGCGCCGGGTACCGGGTCCTGGCCAACGACCACAACGAGTACGCCCGGGTCCTCGCGACCTGCTACGTGGCCGCCGATCGCGAGAAGGTTCTTGCCCCCGCAACCCGGCTCGTCCGCGAGTTCAACCGCCTCCGGGGGAAGCCCGGGTGGTTCACCGAGACCTTCTGCGTGAACTCCCGATTCTTCCAGCCGAAGAACGGGGCGCGCGTCGACGCGATCCGGGACGCGATTCGTGGGAAGGGGCTGGAGCCCGAGCTCGAGGCCGTCCTGCTCACGTCGCTCATGGAGGCCGCCGACCGCGTGGACTCGACGACCGGGGTCCAGATGGCGTACCTGAAACGCTGGGCGCCGCGGGCACTGGGCGACCTCGAGCTCCGGGTGCCGGACTTCCTGCCGCGGGCCCGGGCCGGGAAGGGCGAGGCGCACGGACTCGACGCATTCGAGGCGGCGGCGCGGCTCGAGGCCGACGTCGCGTATCTCGATCCTCCCTACAACCAGCACTCGTACCTCGGCAACTACCACGTCTGGGAGTCGCTCGCGCGCTGGGACCGGCCGGAGGTCTACGGCATCGCGCGCAAGCGGCTGGACGTCCGGAGCCGCCAGAGCGTGTTCAACTCCCGGCCCCGGTTCCGGGCGGCCTTCAGCCGGCTGGTCCGCGCGGTCCGGGCGCGGACGCTGATCGTCTCCTTCAGCGACGAGGGCTACCTCGACCGGGCGGCGATGGAGGAAGTGCTCGGCCTGCGCCCGGCCGTGGGCGTGGTCGCCATGGACTTCAAACGCTATGTCGGCGCCCAGATCGGCATCTACAACCCCCAGGGCGTGAAGGTGGGGAAGGCCGGGCGACTGCGCAACCGCGAGTTCCTGTTCATCGCGGGCGCGCGGCGGGTTGTTGACCGGGCAATGGCGGCGTTATCCTGACGTTTGAGGGATTCGTGAGGCAGGAGACAAGTGGCCGACACCGCGGATGACGGAGGGGATAAAACCATGAAGAAGCCCGGCAAGGTGGCCGCGATGCTTACTTCGGCGCTGGTGTCCCTCGCCGGCGGCGGCCGGGCCGGGGCCGCCGGGATCGAACGCGCCCCCGTGCATGCGGGGTCGTTCTACCCTGCGGGGAAGTCCGAAGCCGAGGCCCTGCTCAAGGGCTACCTCGCGAAGGCGACCCCGCCGCCGGGCCCCGTGCCGCGCGCGGTCGTCGTCCCGCACGCGGGCTGGCAGTACAGCGGGCCGACGGCGTCCTGGGCCTACAAGGCCCTCGCGCGGGGGGCGGAAACGATCACGCGCGTGATCCTGCTCGCCCCGAGCCACTACGTAGCGTTCCGGGGCGTCGTCGTCAACGAGCGCTCCTACCGGTCGCCGCTCGGGGTCTGTCCCCTCGACACGGAGGCGATCGCAACGCTCAAGAAGGGGGACTTCGCGCAGGCCGACATGCAGGGGCCGGGGACGCGCGAGCACGCGGACGAGGTCCAGATTCCGTTCATCCAGACCGTCCTTCCCAAGGCCCGGCTCGTGCCCCTGATCGTGGGAGAGCTGGCGCCCGGCGACGCCGAGCACACGGCGCGCGCGATCTCGACGATCCTGGACGAGCACACGGTGATAATCGCCAGCTCGGACTTCACCCACTACGGCCTCCGGTTCGGATTCGCGCCGCCGCTGGGCCGCGACATCCCGGCCGGGCTTCGGGACCTCGACCTCGGGGCGGCTGACCGCATCACGCGCGGGGACGGGGAGGGTTTCGCTGCCTACGTCGACCGGACGGGCGCCACGATCTGCGGCCGGAACCCGATATCGATCCTGCTGGCCGTCTTCAAGGTCAACCGCTGGCGGGCCAACGGGAAGGTGCTCCAATACGCGACGAGCGGCGCGCTGACCGGGGACTGGTCCTCGAGCGTCAGCTACTGCGCGATCGCGCTGGGCGACGTCTCCATACCGCCGAGGGCGAAGGCGGTCGCGGCTACCGGGACGAAGACCTCGGCCGCTCCTGCGACCACGTTGTCCCCGGCCGACGGGGAGGCGCTCCTGAAACTGTCGCGCTACGTGCTCAGAAAGTTCGTTGTCGACAAGGTTTCGCACTTCACGGAGGAGGAACTCGAGCCCTTCGGGCTGACGGCGGCGGCGAAGGGCCAGCTCGGGGCCTTCGTAACGCTGCGGGAGCAGGGCCAGCTCCGCGGGTGCATCGGCCACATCGTCCCGCGGTTCCCCCTGTACCGGGGCGTCGTCGAGAACACGATGAACGCCGCCTCCCGCGACCCGCGGTTCGGGTCCGTCAAGCCGGGGGAGCTGGCGGCGATCACGATCGAGATCTCGGTCATGTCGCCGCTCGTGAAGGTCGAGTCCGTGGACGAGATCGTGGTCGGGCGCGACGGGCTCGTGCTCGTGAACGGGCAGAACACGGGCGTCTTCCTGCCCCAGGTGCCGGGGGAGCAGGGCTGGGACAAGGACACGTTCCTCCAGCAGCTCGGGGTGAAGGCGGGGCTCGATCCCGGCGCGTACCGCCGGCCGGACACCGAACTCTACCGGTTCACGGCGCGGATCTTCGAAGAGAAACCCTGAGATGATCCGGCCGCTCGTCCTGGCGGCGGTCATGAGCGCGCTGAGCTGGCGGGTGTACGCGGGCCGTCCCGCCGCCCTCGGGGTTGCCCTGGTCTGGTCGGCGCTGGTCGCGGCGGGCGCCGCCTGGATGGAGGCGCGCGGGCGGCTGGCGCTCTACCGCCGGGTTTACTTCGCCGTCCTCGCGGCGTGCTTCCTTCTCCAGATGCACCTGCCGCGGGCGGGGCCCAACCTCGAACCGTACTGCCACCTCGGCCTCGCGGGGAACGCGCTCCACACCGGGTACAACCAGTTCCTCGCGATCGCGGGAGGGACCTGGGGTGCGTACGGCCCCCTGAGCCTCGGACTGCTCTGGCTCCTCGTCGTCCTCGCGTGCGGCGGCTCGCTCTGCGGCTGGGTCTGCTTCTTCGGCGGCGTGGACGACACGCTGTCGTCCCTGCGGAAGCCCCTCTTCCGCATCCCGAACGCGAGCCGGATTCGCGTCTTCCAGCTCGCGCTCCTGCTCGTGATCGCGGCGACCTCGTTCGTCCACATGGAGCCCGAGTTCTGCCGGATGCTGTGCCCCTTCAAGCTCACGGGTGATATCGCCCAGTCGTACGCGCACCCGGCGCTGACGTGGGGGCTCTCGTTTGCCCTCGTCGGCGGCGTCTTCGTCGTGGGACTCCCGCTCCTGACCGGCCAGCGCACGTTCTGCTCGGGCGTCTGCCCGTTCGGGGCGATCCCGCCGCTCGTCGCCGGGCTGAACCCGTACCGGGTCGCGATCCGGGATGACGCCTGCACCGGGTGCTCGACCTGCGCGTCCGTCTGCCCGAGCTTCGCCATCGATTCGCGCCCGGGAAGCGCGTCCATCAACCGCTACTGCACCGCGTGCCTGCGGTGCGTGGACCCGTGTCCCGCGAACGCGATCCGACCGGCGCTCTTCGGCCGCCGCGAGAGCCGGCTCTTTCCCTGGGTTACGCTCGCGCTCGGCGGCGCGCTCTCGGTGTTCTACGTGCCCGCCGGTGTCCTTGCCCTCGTCCGGATCGCGGGGGGCCACCCGGCGTGACGCTCGCCGCCGTCGCCGGAGCCCTGTCGGTCGTCGCGCAGGCCGTCCTCGTCCGCGAGCTCGCCGTGCTCTTCCGGAACAACGAGCTCGTGCTCGGCATCCTCCTGGGCGCGTGGCTGGCCGGCAGCGCGGTGGGGGCTGCCGGGTTGGGTCGCCTGCCGGCGGGGTGGCGCTGGCGCAGCGGCTGGCTGCTCTTGGCGCAGATGCTCCTCGTCCTCGCCGACGTCTTCGCGATCCGGTGGCTGTTCGGCGTCTGGCAGTTCCACGCCCGGCCGCCCCTGCCGGTTGTCGGTGGCGTCGCGTTCGCGCTCACGGCTCCCGCGGGGGCGCTCGCGGGTCTCACGTTCGCGTCGCTGGCGACGTTCCGGTCCGGGCCGCTGGCGAGCGCGATCTACGTGGCGGAGGCCGGGGGCGCCTGCCTGGGCGGGCTCGCGTTCGCCGCCCTCCTCGCGGCGGGCTGGCACGCGATCGACGTGGTCGTAGCCGCGCTCTTCGTCGTGCTCGTGTTCCTCATCAACTCCGGGCGGGCCCGGCCGTGGGGCCGGCTCGCGGCCTCCCTGGCGGTGCCCGCGCTCGGCCTCTGGCTGTGCCTGCCGCTCCTGCGGGCGGCCGACGACGCGGGGCGGCGGCTCCAGTACCGGAAGACCCCGCTCGTCTTCGCGCGCGAGTCGCGGTGGGGCCACCTCGCGCTGACCGGGGGCCCGGGTTTGGGCGCCTTCTGGTACAACGGCGAGGTCATCGTCCAGCGCGACCTCGCGGCCGAGGAGGAGGAAACGCTCTGTCCCATCCTCGCGGCGGGCGTCCCGTCCTCGATTCTCGTCCTCGGGTTCTGTCCCGACACGCTCCTCGCGGGCTGGCAGGCGCTCGGGGTCCGCCGGATCACGGCCGTGTTCCAGGACGAGGTCATGATGCTGTTCGAGGACTACGGGTCGGGTCGCCGCGAGGGATACTCGTTCTCGCCGCGGTTCGCGGACCCCTTCCGGTGGGCGACGGTGGTGCGGGAGCGGTACGACCTCGTCGTGGTCCGGGAGCCCCTGCCGGTCACGATCGCGGCGAACCGGTTCTTCGCGCGGAGCTTCTACGAGGGGCTCCGGGGCGCGCTCGCCCCGGGCGGCGTCGTCGCGGTCGCGGTGGCGTACGAGGAGAACGGGCTGGACCCGCGCACGGCGCGCGCGCTCGCGATCGTGCAGGCCACGCTGGGCGCGGCCTATCCGGCGGGTGGGATCGTGGCCGCGGGCCGGTTCTGGTTCTTCGCCTCCGGCGCGCCCCTGGCGATGGGGCCGGCCGACGCGCGGCGCCGGCTCGCGGCGCTGCCCGCCGTGCCGAGGTTCGTGAACGCGGCCTGGGTGGCGCACACGTTCGCGCCGGAGCGGACCTCGAGGTTTGAGCGCGAGCTCGAGGCCGCGGGACCGGTGCCCGTGAACGGCGTCTTCACCATGGCGCTCTTCCGCGACGTCCTCCGCGGGTGGGTGCGCCGGGACCTGGGAGATACGGGGAAACTGCTGCTGATCGTGCTCGCGGCACTGGCCGCGCTCGCGGCGGCACGGTGGAATGCGCTCCGCGGGATCGCGCTCCGCCGGCCGGGGGCGTTCTGGCTCGCGGCGGCCGGCTTTGCCGGGATGGCGGGCGAGGTCCTGCTCCTGTTCTGGTACCAGGGCGTGACCGGCGTCATCTACGACCTCTTCGCGCTGCTCACGGGGCTCTTCATGCTCGGGATGGCCCTGGGGGGACACGCCGGTTTGGGCTGGGGCCCGGCTTCGCGCGGCGTGGGCTTCGCCGGATTGCTGCTGGCCGGCTGGGTGGCGGCCGTGGGCGCGCTCTTCCTGCTCCCGGTGCCGCCGGGGGGCGTGGTCGCGGACGCCGTCGCGTTCGCGCTCAGCGGCCTCGGCGGCGCCGCCCTCGGCGCGGTCTTCACGGGGGTCGCCCGGCACCGGGAGAAAGCCGGCGCTTCGCCGGCCGCGGTCAGCGGGCTCTACGCCGCCGACCTCGCGGGGTCCGCGGTCGCCGCGGTGGCGGTGCCCGCCCTGCTCGTGCCCGTCCTCGGGCTGCCCGGCACCTCGGCCGCCGCCGTCGCGGTCCTGGTCCTGGCCCACGGGCTCGCGGGCCGCCACACGTGGGACTGAGACCCGCCGCCGCGCTCACCGCGGGAGAGAGGGCGCGGCTCGCACTCTCCCTCGCGGTCACCGCGCTCTGCCTGGCCGGCTTCCTGGCGGCGAAGTCCCCGCGGATCCTGGGGGCTGCCGTTCCCGACGGCTCCCGGGCGCGCGAGGCCCACTGGTGGCACGCGACCGACCTCGGCGTCCAGTGCGACCTCTGCCCTTTCCGGTGCTATCTCCCCGAGGGGGCCAAGGGGAAGTGCCGGGTCCGGATCAGCGCGGGCGGAAAACTGTGGACGATGGTCTGGGGCCAGCCGGTTTCGGTCGCCGTCGACCCGATCGAGAAGAAGCCCGTGTTCCACATGCTGCCGGGCTCCGCGATCCTGTCGCTGGCCACCGTCGGATGCCCGCTGCGGTGCGACTTCTGCCAGAACTGGGCGATCTCGCAGTGCGATCCCGAGTCGGTGAAGCCGTCCGCCGAGCTCGCGGCGCTCCGCCAGACGCCCGGCCCCGGGTTCCTGCCGCCCGAGGACGTGGTCGCGCTGGCGGTCAAGAACCGGATCCCCGCGCTCGCGTACACGTACTCGGAGCCCGCGATCTTCTGGGAGTACGTGTTCGACTGCGCTAAGTTGGCGAAATCGCGCGGCCTGCGCAACGTCATGGTCACGTCGGGCTGGATCAACCCGGAGCCGCTGAAGGCGCTCGCGCCGTACCTCGACGTCGTCAAGGTGGACCTCAAGGGGATGCGCGAGGATTTCTACCACGACGACGTCGGCGGAAGGCTGGAGCCAGTGCTGGACACGCTCCGGCTGCTCAAGCGGCTCGGGGTCCTCGTCGAGGTCGTGAACCTCGTGGTGCCCACTCGCAATGACGCCGACGCCGACCTTGAGCGGCTGGCCCGGTGGGTGCGCGACGAGTTGGGGGCCGACACGCCCCTGTTCTTCAGCCGGTTCCACCCCGACTACCGGTTCACGAGCGTGCCCGCCGGGTCCGTGGAGACCCTCGACCGCGCCCGGCGGATCGCGATGCGGGCTGGCCTTCACTATGTGTACGTCGGTAACGTGCCCGGCGACGAGGGTGAGAACACGTACTGCCCCAAGGACGGCACGCTCCTGATCCGGCGCAGCGGGTATCAGATCGTGGAGTACAATCTCATCCGCGGCCGCTGTCCCGTATGCGGCACGCGCATTCCAGGCATCTGGGGGAGGTGACCGGTGGCAAGACCCAAGCGGCTCGCGTTCGTGGATTACGCCCTCGACAACTGGCATTCGAACACGTACCTCGGCTACCTGCGCGGCGCGCTCAAGGGACGGGGCTGGGAGGTGGCCGGTTGCCACGCGATGCGGGAGGCGGAGGGGCGTCGCTGGGCGGCCAAGAACCGGATCCCGTACTGCGCGTCGCCGGTGGAGCTCAACGACCGCGTGGACGCCTTCCTCGTGATGGCGCCGAGCAACCCCGAGACCCACCTCGCGCTCGTCCGCCGCGTCGTGCGGTTCGGCAAGCCCGTCTGGGTCGACAAGACCTTCGCCCCGGACCTCGCCACCGCGAAGGCGATCTTCGCGCTCGCGGACGCGCACCGCGTCCCCCTCGAGACCAACTCCGCCCTCCGGTTCACGGCCGTCCAGGCCTACGCCCGCGAGGTCGGCCGGGACGCGATCCGGCACATGGTGGTCTGGGGCGGCGGCGGCCGGCTCGAGGAGTACACGATCCATCCCCTCGAGCTCCTGGTCTCGTGCATGGGGCCCAAGGCCGAACGCGTCATGCGGCGCGGGAAGGGCGAGGAGGCCCAGCTCCTGATCGACTTCTCCGGCGGCCGCACGGCCGTCGTGAACGTCTACATCGGGACGAACACGGACTTCGCGGCGTCGGTGACGACGAAGCAGGCGACGCGATACATTCCCGTCGACGGCGGCGTCCTGTTCCGGGACGCGACGGCCGGGATCCTGAACTTCCTCGAGAAGCGGCGGCCGACCTTCGACCGGAAGGAGTCGCTCGTGATCCGGCGGCTCATCGACCTCACGCTCTCGCCGGCCACCCGTAGGGCGTTCGTCAAGGTGTAGGAATCCCGGTCAATCTCCTCTCCCCCGCCTCGGGGGAGAGGCTTGGTGAGGGGGGCTCTGCCCGAGGTTCCCGCACGTCCGCCCCGACGGGCTGAAAGATTTTGGTGAGCTTGGTGCCTCCTGGGGGCTGATGCAGTTTCAATCCGCGTCCGGCCTTTCGGCCGGACGATACATGGGGCATCCCGGCGGCGCGGCTGGCGGTGCAGGTTTCAATCCGCGTCCGGCCTTTCGGCCGGACGATACTTCAGGAAGTGCGTGGAGCACACGACAAGATCAAGGTTTCAATCCGCGTCCGGCCTTTCGGCCGGACGATACACGAGGTCGACGGCCTCCCGGTACCCGGACTCGAAGTTTCAATCCGCGTCCGGCCTTTCGGCCGGACGATACTTGAGGTCCAGTGCCGTGACGTTCGTCATATTGTGGTTTCAATCCGCGTCCGGCCTTTCGGCCGGACGATACTTCGATGCCAGATGGACGGCGGGCGGGGCCGCGCTGTTTCAATCCGCGTCCGGCCTTTCGGCCGGACGATACCTGACGCTGATGAACAGCGTCGCCCCGTCCCGCAAGTTTCAATCCGCGTCCGGCCTTTCGGCCGGACGATACCCGGCAGTCCTCGTACTCGGCGACCGCATTGCTGAGTTTCAATCCGCGTCCGGCCTTTCGGCCGGACGATACTCCACAGATGCCGCCAAACCCCGGGGACCAACCTGTTTCAATCCGCGTCCGGCCTTTCGGCCGGACGATACGCCGCAGGAGGTGCGAAGTGAACGACATTAGGAAGTTTCAATCCGCGTCCGGCCTTTCGGCCGGACGATACTGGCTCCGCCTACGCCGCAGGCCGCGCCTCTCGTGTTTCAATCCGCGTCCGGCCTTTCGGCCGGACGATACGGGACGTACTGGCGCGGGACTACCAACTGTTGATGGTTTCAATCCGCGTCCGGCCTTTCGGCCGGACGATACCCCACAGACAGGGAGTAGGACGGCAGAGGGCAAGAGGTTTCAATCCGCGTCCGGCCTTTCGGCCGGACGATACGACTTGCGCTGTCGTGCGTCGTCATGGTGTGCTTAGTTTCAATCCGCGTCCGGCCTTTCGGCCGGACGATACAGCGCGTGGTCGAGGACGGCGCCCTCACGCTGGTTGTTTCAATCCGCGTCCGGCCTTTAGGCCGGACGATACCCGAGAAAACCAACCCGTTACACTCGCACTCGGGTTTCAATCCGCGTCCGGCCTTTCGGCCGGACGATACCGGGTGGCTCCCGACATGGAGGAAAACATGAAAGCGTTTCAATCCGCGTCCGGCCTTTCGGCCGGACGATACCCGTAGACCCGAAAGCGGCCGTCACCGTCTACCTGTTTCAATCCGCGTCCGGCCTTTCGGCCGGACGATACACATGTACGGGCGGCCCTTCACGGCGTCAGTGCAGTTTCAATCCGCGTCCGGCCTTTCGGCCGGACGATACTACACGATGCGCGGGTCCACGGGATCGAAGAAGCTGTTTCAATCCGCGTCCGGCCTTTCGGCCGGACGATACCAAGGCAGTAGCGGTACAGACGCAGATGACGAAGGTTTCAATCCGCGTCCGGCCTTTCGGCCGGACGATACCCTGCGCCACGGTCAGGGTGGCGGGGGCCATGACGTTTCAATCCGCGTCCGGCCTTTCGGCCGGACGATACCTGGCCTGCGAGCGCGGGCCCCGCGAGATCACGGTTTCAATCCGCGTCCGGCCTTTCGGCCGGACGATACGGCGTCCCCCGGGAGTCCATACAGGGCTCATATCTGTTTCAATCCGCGTCCGGCCTTTCGGCCGGACGATACTCGATTACCTCGGACGTGCTGGCATCAGGTTACCTGTTTCAATCCGCGTCCGGCCTTTCGGCCGGACGATACCTTCGTGGCTGGAGGGTTGCGGGTCGGGGGATTGTGGTTTCAATCCGCGTCCGGCCTTTCGGCCGGACGATACTGGTCCCACGGCCACGGGGCGTTGGGCTTGACGAGGTTTCAATCCGCGTCCGGCCTTTCGGCCGG
The DNA here is from genome assembly GCA_919901855.1 of bacterium. GTDB lineage: Bacteria > Oederibacteriota > CAKKQC01 > CAKKQC01 > CAKKQC01 > CAKKQC01. The sequence continues at coordinate 29,364 of CAKKQC010000044.1, forward strand.
ACGATACACCTCTTTGGTATACCGAGTGCGAAGGGAAGGCCGTTTCAATCCGCGTCCGGCCTTTCGGCCGGACGATACTCCTCTCGCTCAAGCTGGACCCATTCGGGGATGCGTTTCAATCCGCGTCCGGCCTTTCGGCCGGACGATACCGCTGGTCAAAGTCGATCTCATCGGGCACGGGGGGTTTCAATCCGCGTCCGGCCTTTCGGCCGGACGATACTGGAGTGGTGGCTGGG
>CAKKQC010000045.1 GCA_919901855.1 bacterium
CGCGGTCGCGCAGGTCTTGTCCGCCGTGTCGCACGTCCGGCCCGCCCAGGGGAGGACCCCGATTTCGTTCCCCTTCGCGTCGAAGAGATGCACCTGCGCCTGCGCCACTCCGGCCAGGTCGGGCTTGAACGGCAGGGGCGTCCGGACGCCATCCGGGGCAACCCAGTCGATCTTGATGCTGTCCACCGGCTGCGACAGGCCCGCCGTCGGCAGGACCGCGATGAGCTCGCCCGCCGAGTTGTAGATCCTCGCCACGACCTGCGTGTGCCGCGCCGCGACCACGATCGACATCCGGATCGAGACCGGCGCGCCACTCTGGATGTCCACCGACTGCACGTCGATGATGTATACGCCGTTGGGCACGTCAATCCCCTGGTCGCTCTTGCCGTCCCACGTGATGAGGTCGAACGGCATGCCGTCGGCCATGAGCAACTCCGGGAACACCAGCTTCACATAATCGTTGAAACAGTCGCCGTCCGGCGAGAACGCCAGCGTGGCGCTCACCGCCCAGTTCGTGCCGCATGCGGGGCCACCCGTGTAGCTGTACGACATCAGTGTCGGCGAACGGCCCACGAGGATCGGGTCGAACGACCGCACGATCTCGCCCGCCGCGTTGAAGATCTTGACCGTCAGCGTGACCTTGCCGACCAGCGCGAAGCCGGCCGTGAACGCCTGGCTCGCCTGGCGCGATCCCGAGCACGGATTCGTCGCATCGGCGAACGCCACGTTGCTCACGTACTTGGCGCCGACATCCGACATGTACGGCGTCATGTCGACGTACAGGGTCACGGACTCGCCGGGCTGGATCGTGAACCCGGGGCCGCCGATCACGGCCAGCATGAGGCCGCCCGATCCCGTTACCGTGTAGAACACGGTCGTGGTCGCCCCCGTGTCCGCCAGGACCGCGGCAGTCTGCGGATAGCCGGCATTCTTGGGCCAGCCGTTGACCGGGATCTCGATCCGCTCGATCGCGGCGTCCACGCTCGGCAGGGTGTCCACGATGACGACGTTCTCCGCCGGCTTCCCGCCCGTGTTCTTGACTATCAGCTTCCAGTAGATGGGCATACCCATCTGCGGCACCTTCGTGTGCGTCGTCCGGGTCGGATCGTCGGGGAAGAAGTCCTTCCAGACGACCAGGTTCGGCGAGGGCGCCTGCAGGAGAACGCTCGCGGTCGCCTGCTGGGTGATGCGCGCCGTGCACGGCGTATCGCCCGTCAGCATCGCCGTGTTCGCCACGACCCCGGAGAAGCAGTCGCTGGCGATGCCGGAGACGAAGAAAGTCCGCGTCTCGCCCGGCTTCAGGGCCCCGAGGGTCCAGTCGTAGAGGCTGCCGACGATCGCCGGTACCACGTCGCCGCCCGTCTGGGTGGCCGTGAACTTCGCGACCGGCGGCAGCGTGTCCGTCAGCTCCAGGTTCGAGAGCGTCTCGGCTCCCGTGTTCGTGACCGCGATCGCGTAGTTCATCGGGCCGCCGCTCGCCGGCAGCAGGGGCGAAACCGTGTGCGTAACGAGCACGGACGGGACGACCGGGTTCGTGACGAACCGCACGGGCGCGCTCAGGGCCGTCGGCGCCGTCACGCCGAGGCTCGAGCCCTCGGCCACCGCGTAGTTGTCCCGCGTGGTCGGCGCGCAGACGTGGCCGATCTTCCCGGTCACGGTGAAGCTGAAGGTCTGCCCCGGGCCGAAGGTCAGCCCGCCCGCAAAGACGTTGCGCCACTCGTACCGCGTGCCGCTCGCGACGCTCGTGGCAGTGACGCTGAAGAGGCTGTTGTCCTGTTCCGTGGCCTGCAGGGTCACCTCGGGCGCGACCGTGTCGGTCACGGTGATGTTGTCCAGCGTGACTCCGCTCGTGTTGACCACGACGATCCGGTAAAGGATGTCGTTGCCGCGGTTCATGGCTGGCCCGCCCGACGCGGGCACCTGGAACTTGCGGACCGCGAGCGAGGGGCTCGCCGGGGTGATGTCGAACCCGGTCGCCGGCGTCGTCTGCGCCGTCGCCACCGCGAGGCCGCAGCCGTTCGTCGCCGCCACGAATGCCGTGTTGCTCACGTTCTTCAGCCCCGCGACGAATCCCGTCTTCGCGTCGATCGTGATCGTGAGCGTCGCGTTCGGCAGGAAGACCAGGCCGGTCCCGCTCCACACCCACCGCGTGCCGCCGCCCGCGAGGTTGGTCGGCAGGCCGAGCAACCCGGGCGCCGTCGCCGTCACGGCCTCGAGCTCGACCTGGAGCGTGTCGACCACGATGAGATCGGTCAGCGTCGCCGCGCCCGTGTTCGTGACCACGATCTGGTACCTGACGGGGACGCCCGAGCTCACCGTCGGCGTCAGCGGCAGGATCTGGTTCTTCACGATCGAGACTCCGACCGCGTAGGGCTGGCCCGTGAACTGCACCGGCGCCGTCGCGCCTGTCACCATCGCGCAGTCCGTGGTGGCCGCCGCGTAGGCCGTGTTCGTCACGCCCTTGGCCGTGCACATCTCGCCCACGACGCCGCTGAGCGTGAAGGACATCGACGTCCCGGGCAGGAAGTTAAGTCCCGCGCCGGTCCAGGCGTAGAGCGAGCCGGACGGCGAATTCACAGGACCCGAGCCCCCGAACCCGCCCTGCGGCGTGAGCGCCACCTGCGTGACCTCCGGCGGCAGTGTGTCGGTGACGACGAGGCTGGTCAGGGTCGCCGCACCCGTGTTCGCGACCAGGAAGGTGTACGTGATCGGGGTCCCCGTCGCCAGCGAGCTGCCGGACGCCGGGTTCTGCGTCTTCGTCACGGTGAGACCGGCGGTCGCGGGCTGAACGACCAGCCCGACCATGTTGGAGAAGCCGCGCACCTCGGCGCAGTTCACGACGTCGCGCGCCGTCACGTACGCCGTGTTCGAGACGCCCTTCGGCGCGCCGCACACGACGCCCAACTGCGCGTCGAGCGTGATCGTGACCACGCCCGCCGGCGCCAGCCCCAGCCCCGCCGCGCTCCACACGTACCGCGACCCCGATCCCGCGACGCTCGTCACGGCGGGCGCCGGGAAGCCGGGCTGGGTCGTGATCGCGTTCTGGAGCAGCGGCGAGACCGTGTCCACGATCGTCAGGCTGTCGATCACGACCCCGCCCGTGTTCGTGATCGCGATCTGGTACTGAATCGGGGCGCCGATGCCGTTGCCGCCCGTCTGGGTCTTCGCCACCGCGATCGACATCGTCGGCGCCGTCAGGACGAAGCCCTTGACGTTCGAGGCCACCCGCAGCGTCGCGCAAGTCGTGTTCGCTGCCACGTATCCCGTGTTCGACACCGCCGTCTCGAAGCAGACCGCGCCCACCGTCCCGTCGAGCTGGAAGGTCGCGCTCGTCCCCGGCAGGAACGGCGCGGCGTTGACCCAGCTATAGATCGTCCCCGAGACGCTCTGCGCCACCGGCTGCGCCGCGAACCCGGCCGGCGTCGTCTGCGTCACCGCCGTGATCACGGGCGACACCGAGTCCACGACCACGAGGTCGGTGACCGTCGACGCCCCCGTGTTCGTCACCAGGAACTGGTACGTCACCGGCCCGCCGGTCACGGGCGAGGCCGGGATCTGGGTCTTCACGATCGTGATCCCGTCGACGGGCGGCGCGACGACCGAGCCCACCATGTTCGCGAACGCGCGCACCTCGGCGCAGTTCACGACGTCGCGCGCCGTCACGTACGCCGTGTTCGAGACGCCCTTCGGCGCGCCGCACACGACGCCCAACTGCGCGTCGAGCGTGATCGTGACCACGCCCGCCGGCGCCAGCCCCAGCCCCGCCGCGCTCCACACGTACCGCGACCCCGATCCCGCGACGCTCGTCACGGCGGGCGCCGGGAAGCCGGGCTGGGTCGTGATCGCGTTCTGGAGCAGCGGCGAGACCGTGTCCACGATCGTCAGGCTGTCGATCACGACCCCGCCCGTGTTCGTGATCGCGATCT
>CAKKQC010000046.1 GCA_919901855.1 bacterium
CATGTCGCCCCGACGAAGCCCCGGGCTTTAGCCCGGGGAGAGGAGTCCGGTTCACCATTCATCCATTGCTTCCAGCGGTCGCTCTTGGTGCTGGCGCGACCGCTACGGTTTCGGGAAGAACGCCTCCAGCAGGTCCCGGCCGACCCGGCGGGCGACCTGGTCCAGGAGTTCCGCCGACGGCGCCGGCACGGTTTCGCACTCTTCGAGGAGGGCGTCGAACAGCACCTCGCCCGTCTGCGGCTTGACGAGCAGCGCCTGGATGAGGCACTGATGGTCGAACGTAGGCTGGCCGATCCGCCAGGGCTTGAGCCACAGGAGTCCGATCTGGGTCTGCTGGTTAACGGTGCCGTAGGCCTGCACGCCCAACAGGAGCACGGACTCGACGGGAAGCGCGATGGGTTTGACGCTCAGCGGCACCCGGCCCTTGACGAGGTCGGCGGTGATCTCCGCGGCCCAGCCCCGGGCCTCCTCGGAGCCGCCGCAGACCGAGTCGGCGGAAAGGCTCGCGCTCAGCGCTCCGGTGCAGGCGGCCAGCACCGCGCGCCCCGACTCCGCCAGCCGCTCCACCGTCATCTCCGGGTACTGGTCGGCGAACTTCCGCTTCACCTTCGCGGGGAAGCCGGGCTCGAGAACGCAGACCGCGTGCACGGGCAGTTCCCGGAGTTTCGGGGAGATCGTGATCTCGTGCTTGAGCTCGCTGGCGCATCCGGTCAGGATCGCGAGCGCAGGCAGGACGGGGAGAAGTCTCCGGGTATTCATCCGGCCGACATTGTACTCCGTGCCCGCGGGGCGCCGCAATCGGGGACGTCAGTCGCCGGCAACGAAGCCGCACGCCGCGTCGAGGACGGCGCGGTGGGCGCGTACGCGCGCCTCCAGCGGCCGGCGCCCCGGCGTTTCCATCGTGACGGTGTGGCCGGTCACGTGCGCGAAGTGCCAGATCGCGATCGGCCACCCCCGGCGCTCCTCCGGCCGCAGCGCTCCTTCGGGCGGCCGGATCAGTCCTTGGGTCGTCCGGAAGTCGCCGACCTCGTCCCCGTCGGACACGCCCACCTGGGCGGCCGCGGCCGCGGCCGCCAGCAGGCGTTCTCCCGCGAAGGGGGGGGCGGCTTTCAGCTCGTACAGGTAGCAGGTGTCGAAGTCGGCGTCCTCGTGCATGTCGACGGCCAGCCGGAACCGTTCGCCCTCCAGGGCCTTCGTTACCAGCCGGGTCAGCGGAGCGTCCGGCTCGTCGAAGTGCCGGTTGAGGTCCTCGGTGTCCCGGCTCGAGCGCGTGCCCCGCTCGAAGCCCCAGGGGTTGAGGCAGGGGAGGATCGTGAACCGGATCCGCTGGCCCCAGGCGGCGGCGTCCGCCTCGAGCCAGTCGGCCAGCCCGAGGGGTCCCGCGGGCTCCTCGCCGTGGATGCCGGCGTCAAGGAGGACCGCCGGGCGGCCCATTGCCCCGAACGCGAGCCGGAGGAAGGGGTAGCCCTCGAGCGCGCCGGCCTCCTCGACGACGCCGTCGAGGGCGCGGGTCGCGAGGTCGAGCCGCCGGGCGAGGTCCGCGAAGGAGGGCACGGAGGATTCGCCGGATCTACTTGAGGAGGGTGGCGGCCGGGGCCTGCGTGTAAGTGAACCGCCGGCCTTCGTGGTTGCGGACGACGACGCGATCATCCGAGATCTCGACGACGCCCTCGGGCAGGAGCGGGACCTTGCCGCCGCCGCCGGGGGCGTCGATGACGTACGTGGGCACGGCCATCCCCGAGGTGTGGCCCCGGAGCGCGGCCATGATCCGCAGTCCCGCGTCCACGCCGGTCCGGAAGTGGTCCGCGCCGGCGACGGGGTCGCACTGGTAGAGGTAGTAGGGCCGCACGCGCATGGCCAGGAGCTTCTGCATGAGCGCCTTGACCACGGCGGGGTCGTCGTTTACCCCCCGGAGCAGGACGGTCTGGTTCCCGACGGGGATGCCGTGGTCGACCAGCCGCTCGCACGCGGCTCTTGCCTCCGGCGTGACCTCGCGCGGGTGGTTGAAATGCGTGTTGACGAACAGCGGGTGCCGCGCGGCCAGCGCGCGGCAAAGCTCGTCGGTGACCCGGGACGGGAGGACGCAGGGGACGCGGGTGTCCACGCGCAGGATCTCGACGTGCGGGATCTCGCGGAGCCAGCCCAGGATGCGCGACAGCCGCTCGTCGGCCAGCAGGAACGGGTCCCCGCCCGAGACGATGACGTCCCGGATCTCGGGCCGGCTCCGGATGTACTCGACGCCGCGCTTGAGCTCGTCGTCCGTCGGGGCGGCCGTCCGGCCGACCGCGCGCTTGCGGGTGCAGAACCGGCAGTACACGGCGCACTGGTACGAGACGAGGAAGAGGACGCGGTCGGGATACCGGTGGACGAGGTGCGGAACCGGCGAGTCGGCCTCTTCGCCCAGGGGATCGGCCGTGCCGTCGGCGCCCGACAGCTCGAGCGCCGAGGGGATCACCTGGCGGCCGAGGGGGTCGTTCGCGCCGTCCCGGATCAGCGAGGCATAGTAGGAGTTGATCCGTACGGGGAACGCGCGTTCGGCCGCGGCCAGCGCTGCCGCGTCGCCGCCGAACCGGGCCGCAGCCTCGGCCCCCGAGTTCACCCCTCCGTTGAGCTGCCGGCGCCAGTCGGCCGGATCACCCCCGGCCGGGGTCATGGGAGACATCACAGGTGATAACGCGCCGCGGGGCGAAAAGTTCCGGGTCGCTCTGGAGGCTCCATGCCGGCAGCCATTATCCCACGTTCGCGCAGGGCAGCATGACCGCGTCCGGCATCCCGTGGATGGCCTTCTTGTCCTTGGGGGTGATCGTGGCCAGTATGCCGCCCAGGGGGGCCTCGTCCTCGCCGGTGACGAAATAGTACGGGCAAAGTCGGACCCGGCCCTCGAGGTCGCGCACCTCGCCGGCGGCGGCGTCCCAGAAGGGTACCCGGGTGAGAGAAGGCCGGCGGTGGGGTTGGAGGATCCACGGGTGCCGGGGGAAGTCCGCGAGGGCGGACGCGACCGCGGCGCCCCATTCCGCGCTCGAAAGGTCCGCGCCGAACCGGACGCCGTGACTGCCCCACGCGTCCTCGCCGAACCCGGACGGCTTGAGGATGATGGCCCGCTCCTTCTGCGAGAGCCGTTGAAGCACGTCCCACGACTGGACCGGCCGGCCCGCGAGCGTCAGTCCGGCGACCGCCGCGTGCGGCGGTACCGGCGCGGGGTCCAGCACCCACGTCGGGACCACGAGCGCCTTCAGCTCCCCGAACATCCGCTCGCCGAGGAGGGTGTCCCACTGCGGCTCGAGCGCGGGATGGTGGAGCAGGGCGAAGAGGAGCTTCTCCTCGAGGTGCGGCTTAGGCGGCGGTGTGAGCCGGACGCGCTTGAGCCGCGCGGCGTCCAGGATCTCCTCCGAATGCGGGACGTTGGGGAGATCGAAGAGCTCGAAGAACCGGTACACGAGCGCGACCGTCCGGTCGCCCTCCGGCGTCGCGATTGCGACGCCGCGCGCATCCGCCCGGTCAGTCCCGACCGCGAGGCCGTCCGCGGACGGACGCACCGCCTCGGGGTCGACCGCCCACACGGGGTCCCCTGATGCGCGGAGCGCCTCCGCAAGCCACCGCATCTCGGGGCGGTACATGCGGCTCTCGTCGGAGACGACGAGAGCCGTCGCCGGGGCGTCCGCCCCGGCGTGCGCTCCGGCGGCGAAGGCCATGGCCCGGCGGAAACCGGCTACCATGCCGTCGGGGCCTCCCGCGCACGCGAGCCCCTCCTGCTCGTAGAGCCGGGAGAGGCAGCCGAGGAGCCCGATCCCGCCGGGCACGGAGTCGAGCTCGCATGCCACCGGTCCCTCGTCGGTGAGGAGCACGTCGGGCCGCAGGACTGGCGGGACCGACCGCTTGAACCGGTTCATGCGGGCGAACTCCAGGAGCCGGGGCGGCTTGCCGAGGTCGAGCCAGCCCGCGATCCAGGGAGGGGCGTCCCCGCGCAGGCTCAGTAGGTAGAGCTGGTGGGCGGCCTTCACGAACTTGAGCCAGAGGATGCCCTGGCCGCCGAGAGTCCTAAGGAGGCCGGGCGGGAGCCGGAACGGCTCCGGCCCGATCCGGCATGGGGCTGCGCCCGATGGCGCCGGGCTTCCGGCATGCGGTTCCAGCGCGAAGAGCCCGTCGGCCGGAATCCCGGCGAGGATGCGCCGGCACCGGTCGGCGGCGGTCGGATCGGGCGTGGTCAACCCGTCAGTCCTTGCGGCTCGCGATGGCTTCGCGGGGAGCGGCCACCGGTCGGCGCGCCTTCATGGCGGCCTCGAGCTCGGACGGGAGGAAGAACCGCGTGGTCTCGGGGGCCGAGGAGACCTCCTCGAGCTCGCCGCCGTACCGGAACAGGATCGTGTTGATCAGCTCGCGGACGACCCGTTCGGGCGCGGAGGCGCCGGCCGTTATCCCGACGGTCTCCGCGCCCTTCAGCCAGTTCCAGTCCACGTCCCCGACGTGATCGATGAGGTGGGCGGCAGCCCCGGCGTCCCGCGCGACCTCCTTGAGCCGGATCGAGTTCGAGCTGTTCCGGGCCCCGACCACGAGGATGACCTGGGCCCACCGGGCCAGCGCCTTGACGGCTTGCTGGCGGCTCCGGGTCGCGTAGCAGATGTCCTCCGAGGGGGGGAGTGCCAGTTCCGGGAACCGCCGGCGGAGCTCGCCCATGATGGCGGACGAGTCGTCGGCCGACAGCGTCGTCTGGGTAAGGACGACGAGCTTCGCGGGGTGGGCCACCTCGACCCGGGCGGCGTCCTCGACGCTCGTCACCAGCCGGATCTGGTCGGGCGCCTCGCCCATGGTGCCCACGACCTCGTCATGCCCCGCGTGCCCGACCAGAATCAGTTCGCACCCGGCGTTCAGGAACCGCGCCACCTCGAGGTGGACCTTCGTGACGAGCGGGCAGGTGGCGTCGATGGTCCGGAGCTTCCGTGCCTCCGCCTCGCGGCGGACGGCTGGGGACACCCCGTGGGCGCTGAAGATCACCGGCGAGCCCTCGGGAACCTCGCCGAGCTCCTCGACGAAGACGGCGCCCCGCGACTTGAGATCTTCGACGACGAACCGGTTGTGGACGATTTCCTTCCGGACGTACACCGGCGGTCCGAAGGCCTCGAGCGCGCGCTCGACGACCTCGATGGCGCGCTCGACGCCCGCGCAGAATCCTCTCGGACTGGCCAGCAGGACTTTCACGGGGGTGGATGAAATTGTAGCACTCCCCATCGGGTAGACTGGAAAGCATGGGAGAGACACGATCGTGAGCGCCGCGGTCACGCGCCCATCGGGACGGGCATTCGTGCGGGTGCCCATGCCGGACGCTCCCGACGCGCTGTTCGACGCGATCGCGGACGAGCCCTACAGCTTCTTCCTCGACAGCAGCATCCCCGAGCCGCGGCTGGGGCGGCACGCGTTCATGGGGAGCCGGCCGTTCCTGGTCTTCACGGCGCGCGGCCGCCGCTGGACCGTGCGCGAGGGGGGCCGGGTCACGCGCGGGAACGGCGATCCCTTCCTCGCGCTCCGGGGCCTCCTCGCCGTGCACCGGCATCAAGGGCCCGGGTCGGCGCCGCCCCTCCTCGCGGGAGCCGTGGGTTGGGTGAGCTACGAGGCCGGCCGGCTCGTCGAGCCGCTGCGCGTCGCGCCTCGCCGGGCCTCCGGTCTCCCCGATCTATGCTTCGCCTTCTACGAGACCGTGGCGGCATGCGACCTGCCGCGCCGGGAGCTCAGCCTCGCGACCGGCGGTTTGGCGGGCCCGCGCGGCGATCTGGGGGCCCGGCAGGCCGCGCGGGCGGCCGCCCTGCTGGAGCGCTTGCGGCTGCGGACGAAGCCGGGAGAGCAGCCGTCGCAGTTCCGGCGGACGCCGGAACTGCGCGCCCGCCCGCGGCAACCGTTCCGCCTCACCTCGCCGCTCGAGTCCACGATTCCGCGCGCGGCCTATCTGCGGGCCGTCGAGTCGATCCGGCACTCGATCGCGATCGGCGACATCTACCAGGCGGACCTGACCCGCCAGCTCGCGGGCACTTGGGAAGGCGATCCGTGGACGCTCGCGCGCCGCCTGCGCGCGGTCAGCCCGGCGCCGTTCTCGGCCTACCTCAACTTCGGCGGGGTCCGCGTCGTCTCGTCGTCCCCCGAGCGGTTCCTGGCCCTGCGGGGCCGGCGGATCGAGACCAGGCCCATCAAGGGCACGCGACCCCGGGGGGTCGACCAGGCCTCGGATAGGGCGTTAGCCCTCGAGCTCGTGCGCAGCGAGAAGGACATGGCCGAGCACATGATGATCGTGGACGTCGAGCGCAACGACCTGGGCCGGATCTGCGAGTCCGGCAGCGTGACCGTGCCCGAGCCCGCGGCCCTCGAGGTCTTTCCTCAGGTCTTCCACCTGACCTCGACGGTCGAGGGCCGCCTTAGGCGGGGGCTCACGGCCGTGGACGCGCTCCGGGCCATGGTGCCGGGCGGCTCGATCGCGGGCGCCCCCAAGATCCGGGCGCAGGAAATCCTGGCCGGGCTCGAGCCCGGCCCCCGCGGGCTCTATACGGGCGCGCTCGGCTATGTCTCGTTCTCCGGCGCGTGCGACTTCTCGATCGTGATCCGGACCGTCGTCCTCCAGGGGTCGCACCTGTCCGCCGGGATCGGCGGCGGGATCGTCGCGGATTCGGATCCGGACCGGGAGTGGGAGGAGACCGAGCACAAGGCCCGCGGCCTCCGGATGGCCCTGGGGGAGGCAGCGGCGGCGCGCGCGACCGGGGTGCCGGCATGAGCGGCATCAAGGTATGTCTCGACGGCCGCATCCTGCCGCTGGTCCGCGCCCGGGTGCCCGTGTTCGACCGGGGCCTGCTCTTCGGGGACGGGATCTACGAGACGCTCCGCTCATACGGCGGCCGGCGGTTCCGGGAGGCCGACCACTTCCACCGGCTGGCCGCGTCGGCGCGGCGGCTCGGGTTCCGCCTGCCCGTTTCCGCGGCGATGCTCGCGCGCGAGGTGACGCGGACGCTCGCCGCGAACCGGCTGCGCGACGCCCGGATCCGGATCGTCGTGACCCGGGGGGTGGGGCGTCCCGACCTGTCGGCCGTGACGGCCACGCGGCCGACGCGGCTGGTCTACGCCCTGCCGTACGCACCGCCCTCGGCGGTGACGTATCGCGACGGCGTCCGCGCGATCATCTCGACGGTCGTGCGCAACGACCGGCGGTCGGTCGACCCCGCGATCAAGACGACCAGCCTCCTGAACAGCCTGTTCGCGGCCAGGGGAGCGGCGCGCGCCGGGGCGCGGGAGGCGATCATGCTCAACCCGCAGGGGTTCGTTACGGAGGCGGCCTCCGCCAACGTCTTCTGGGTGAAAGACGGGGTGCTCTGCACGCCGTCCCTGGACTGCGGCATCCTGGAGGGCGTGACCCGCGGGGTCGTGCTCGGGCTGGCCCGCCGTCTCGGGATCCCGGTCCGGGAATCGCGGTTCCGGCCGGCGGCGCTCGAGCGCGCGGATGAGGCGTTCGTGACCGCGAGCACGATCGAGATCCTGCCGCTCGCGAGCCTCGGCCACCGCCGGTATCCCGCCGCGCGCCCGGTGACCGCCACGCTCGCGCTCGCGTACCGCGCCCTCGTGGGGGCCTGACCGTGGCCGAAGCACCTGTCACAGCGGATCTCTCGCGGCTGCCGGCGGACACCGTCACCCTCCTGCGGCGGCTCGGCGCCCTCGCCCGGGAGCGGGGCACCGACGTCTACCTCGTGGGCGGACTCGTCCGCGACCTGCTGCTCGACGTTGGCAGCGTCGATCTCGACGTGGCCGTGGTTGGCGACGGGCCCGCGTTCGCGCGGCGCGCCTCCGAGGCCCTGGGCGGCACGCTGGTGGTCCACGAGCGGTTCATGACGTCCACCGTGACCCTCGAGGATCACACGCTGATCGACGTGGCAACGGCGCGGACCGAGACCTACGAGCGGTCCGGCGCCCTGCCCCGGGTGAAGCCGGCCCCGATCGACGCGGATCTGCGCCGGCGCGACTTCACGGTGAACGCCATGGCCCTCCAGCTCGCCCCGGCGGCGTTCGGGGTCCTCCTGGACCCCTTCGGCGGGGCGGCGGACCTCGCGGCCCGGCGGCTGCGCATCCTGCACGACCGGAGCTTCCTCGACGACCCGACGCGCATCCTGCGCATGGCCCGGTTCGCGGCGCGGCTCGAGTTCGGGCTCGAGGACGGAACCGCCGCCCGGCTTGCCGAGGCGCTCGAGGGCCGGGCGTTCGAGTTCGTCTCCGGCGACCGCCTCCGCGAGGAGATCTACCTGGGGCTCAACGAGCTGGAGCCGGCTGCCGTGTTCGGGCGGCTCGAGGCGTGGGGCGCGCTGGACACCCTCCTGCCGGGGGCTTCCCCCGGAGGCGATCTCGCCGAGCTCGAGGAGCTGGCCGGCCGCCTCATCGCCCTCTGCGAGAAGGGCGCTACGTGGGACCCCTCGGCCCTGCGCCTGCTCCTGCTCATGCGCAGCGCCCTGCCGCCGGCCCTCGACGCCGCGGCGCGAAAGCTCAACCTGCCGCCGTCGTCCCGCGAGGTGCTGAAGTACGCCCCGCGTCTCCCGGAACTCGCGCGGGCCGCCGAGGCCGCCGAGAAGCTGTCCAACGTGCACAAGGTGCTCCGCGGAATGCCGCTCGAGGTCCAGCTCGCGGTCCTCGTCTTCGTCGGACCCCCCGAAGCCCGGGAGCGCGTGTTCACGTACCTGCGCGGCGGCCGGGGGCTCGCGCCCGAACTCACGGGCGACGACCTCCAGGCCATGGGCTACGCGCAGGGCCCGGGACTCAAGCCGATCCTGGAGGGCCTCGTCGAGGCGCGGCTGGACGGCGCCGTGCACAACCGGCGCGACGAGGAACGCTGGGTCCGCGAGCATTTCCCCCGTCCGCCCCTCGCCCCCTCCGACCCCAGCGCGAACTAGGAACACCCGTGCGGACCCGGCGGAGCGTGGTACGATCGGGACGACATGGCGGAAGCGCGTTCCGTATCTCCCCAGCCGGTCGCCGCGGGCCCGGCGCATGAGCCGGTCAAGGCCGCGCTCGGGCGCGAGGATGCCCTCTTCTCCGGGCGCCGCTACGCGGACGCCCTCGGGCTCCTGACGGACCTCCTCGCCCGCGCCGACCTCACCTCCCGCCAGCGGTTCGAGGCGTTGTGGCGCAAGGCCGAGGTCCTCGAGCGGCTCCTCAAGCCCCGGCAGGCCGTCGCGCTCCTGCGCGAGATCAGCCGCGCCTACCCGGACGAGGCGCTCGGCCATTCGCTCCTCGGCGAGTACCTCTACCGCGTCTGCGACGACGGGCCGGGGGCGCTGCGGGCGCTCAACCGGGCGCTCCGCGTCGCCCCGAAGGACCCGGACTCGCTCTGGTGGAAGGGCCAGGTGTACCACCTCGGGTTCGCGGACCTCCGGCGCGCCCGCCGCGCCTACCTCGAGGCGCTCGAAGCCGACCCCGCGTACGACCCGGCGATGGACTCCCTCGCCTCCATCTGCGAGGCGGAGGGAAAGTGGATCGAGGCGATCGACTGGCGCAAGCGGCACTTCCGGCAGACGCGCAGCACCGGGGACCTGACCGGCCTCGCGGACCTGTACCTGCGGCTCGGCCATGCCCCCGCGGCGATGAAGTACGCGCGCTCGGCGGTCCGGCGGTCGCCCCGGCAAGCCGCCGCGTGGCTCCACTTCGCCAAGGCCCACGCGGCGGGCGTCCGTCCGGGGCGCGCGGTCGAGGGGCTCCGCCGGTTCGCCCGGCTGGCCACCCCGGAGGCCGGGCCGTTCCTCACTAGCCGTGATTTCGGCCTATTGGAGCCCATCCTGGGCCTGCCCGAGGTCCGCGCCCTTCTGCCCCGCCTGCCGGTGCAATAGCCACCCCGGCTGGCATAGAATAGGCCCACCCGCCACCGGCCGGGTCAGACCAGGGGAGCGCCGGCATCATGAAGGAGGAGACGATGGAGAGACGGACATGGACCCGCGGCGCCGTCGCCGCGCTCGCGATGGCTACCGTCCTCGTCTTCGGGATCTCACGGCCCTCGCTGGCCGGCGGGCCCGGGGCGGCGGGCGTCGAGAAGCTGCTCAAGAACTGCGGCCTCAAGTACAACTGGGACGACGAGAACAAGATCGGCACGGTCGGGTTCAGCGACTTCGACTACACGTGCTCGAAGAAGGTCCTCGTCTACGCGAACAACGACGCCGAGGGGTACTACGTGATCCTGAACCTCTGCCTCGTCGACAAGGGCGCGGGCTACGGGTTCTCGGCCGAGTTCCTGAAGAAGTGCATGGAGATCAACAACTCGCTGGCCGTGCTCCGGCTCGGGCTCAACTCGAAGCAGGGCCGCATCTATGCCACGTTCGGCGTGGACATGAGCGACCTGCCGGCGGCGATCCTCAAGGACTACATCATGCTGATCGCCAAGCGCGGGGACGAGGTGGCCAAGGACCTCAACGCCGCCCTCAGCGGTGGCAGCAGCGAAGGCAGCTCGGGGTCGTCGAGCGGATCCTCTTCCGGCGGCGGCAACGAGTGGAACAAGTAGCCGTCACGGCATAAGCACGCGTCAAGCGTGACGGCACGCTGGGCGGGCCCACGGCCCCGCCCGGCTCGGGGGGCGATCCGGCGTGGCCGGGTCGCCCTCGCGTTTTTGGCGGTCTGCGTCGTCTGGGGCACCACCTTCCTCGCCATCAAGACCGGGCTCGCGTGGCTGCCCCCCCTTACCCTCGGCGGCGCCCAGTGCGGAATCGCTGGGTTACTCCTGCTCGCGTGGCTGGCGGCGCGCGGCGGCCTCGTCCTCGACGCCAGGGACATCCGCCGGGGCATTGTCGCCGGCGCCCTCTTCTTCCCGTTCGGGAACGGCATGGTGTTCGCCGGGACGGACCGGGTGCCCTCGGGGCTCGCCGCGCTCCTCGTCGCCACGATCCCGCTCTTCACCGCCATCTTCGGATGGACGACGGGGTACCTGTCCCGGCCGGGGTGGGGACAGGGGCTGGGGCTCGCGCTCGGGCTGGGCGGCGTCGCGTGGCTGGCGGGACCCTTCGGTCCCGGGGGACCTCTCGGTCCCGCGGACCCCCGCGTGCCGTGCGGACTGGATCCCGCCGGGGCTCTTCTCCTGCTCGCCGGGTCCGCATGCTGGGGCGTCGGGAGCATCTACACGGGGCCGGCGGCTCCGCCCACGCGGTCCTCGCCGCTCGCGCGGGCCGCAGTGCAGGTCTTTGGCGGCGGGATCCTCATGCTCGCGGCCGGCGGCGCGACGGGAGAGTGGGGGCGGATCCGGTGGGATCAGATGACGGTGGCGACGGTGGGGTCGCTCGCGTACCTGATCGTGTTCGGCTCCCTCGTCGCGTTCGTCAGCTACACGTACCTCCTCTCCGTGGCCGACGCCGGGTGGGCGTCCACGTACGCGCTCGTGAATCCCGTGGTTGCGCTCTTCGTGGGCTGGTGGCTGGCGGGGGAGGCATTGTCCCTCCGCACCGTCGCGGCCGCGGCCGTCATCATCGCCGGCGTCGCCCTGCTCACGCTGGTGGAAGGCCCCCGGGCGGGTGGAGGTCCGTCCGGACGCCGGGCGGAGTAGGATGGGGACCGGAGGTCCACCCATGGCCGAGATCACGCTGAAGGAACTCGAGGCGGCGCATGCGGCACTATCCCCGTCCCGCGGCGGCACGCCGGCCGACTACCTCGGGGTCGTGTACCTCGAGCGCACGTTCGTCCTGCCGCGCGAGGCGGCCGTCCAGGCCGTCGCGATCGGACCCGCCGAGCACGGGATCAACGGGTTCCACGCGGACCCCTCCTTCGGGAACCTCTACCTCTTCCGGTTCGAGTGGGCGGCCAAGCCCGGGTGCTTCCTCGTGCCGTTCCAGCAGATGGTCGAGACCGGGCTGGACCGCATCTTCGGGGCCGACCCGCCGGGCATCGCGCCCGACGATTTCCTCATCAGGCTCCGGAGCCGTCTCCTCGAGGTCCAGGGCGCGACCCAGCGGGTTTTCGTTCATCTGGTGTTCAACGGCGATCCCTCGGCGGCCGAGCGGCGGGCCGTCTATGGGCGGCTCCGCGAGGAGCTGGAGAACAAGAAGTACCTCCTGGACCGGTTCTTCGGCCACCCGGTCACCATGGTCTTCCAGTTTCGCTCCGCCGGGGGCGAGATGCTCGGCGCGCCCGCGCACCAGAAGGTCACGCACGTCTACCCGGTCCGGTTCGCGAAGAGCCTCGAGCACCACGGGCCGGAGGGCGAGGTCATGCGCGTGGGGTTCGCGCGGCTCACGGACCTGCACGCGATGTTCAAGGGCATGGGGGTCCGGTTCCTGGAGACGAACATCCGCGCGCTGCTGTCGGGCGAGACCGCGACGAACCGGTCGCTGGCCGCCGCGCTGGAGCGGATCGTGCTCACGGGGGACCGCGACCCCCTCGTGTTCGCCTTCGACCACAATGGGGTCACCCTGTGCGCGGAAAAGGCGGAGGCGGCGTCCGGGGGGCTGACGCTCACGGAGCCCCGGCTCCTGAACGGCGCCCAGACGCTGGCCACGTTCGACCGGTTCCTCGCGCGCTGGGCCGGGGACGGGCGGCTCGCGGTCCGGCGACCCCAGCTCGAGGAGCTCACGGTCCTGTGCAAGATCATCACGGACGCGGGGAGTGACTTCCTCCTGCACGTGACGCTGAACAACAACCGCCAGAACCCGGTCAAGCCATGGAACCTGCACGCGAACGACCTCATCCAGCTCGAGCTCCAGGACAAGTTCGCCGAGGAGCTCGGCGTCTACTACGAGCGGCAGGAGAAGGCCTTCGCCGCGCTGTCCGAGGAGGCCCTCGAGGGGCTCGAGGTTAAGGACACGAAGGCGCTCGAGCTCCTGCGGCTCGCGCAGACGTTCCTGGCCGTGGACGGCGACCTCGAGCAGATGTCCAGGCTCCAGGAGGTCTTCGAGGACGAGGCCGCGTATCGCGAGGTCTTCCATCCGAAGCGTCTCCAGGCCGACGCCCGGGCGATCCTCCTGTGCTACAAGATCCACCTCCGGCTCCCGCGGCTGATCCGCGACATCCAGGAACGCGGCGAGAAGAAGTGGGCGTACCTGCGGCGCGCCCGGAACCTGGTCTGGGCGCTACTGGCGCAGGGCGTGCTCAACGAGCCGGACCTCGAGGGGCTTAGGGCCAAGTATGGCCTCAAGCTCGGGATGGAGGCGGGGTTCACGGACCTGCTCGCCGGGCTCGCGACCAACCGTGTCCGGCTCGCGATCGCGGCCGCGGTCGAGGAGGGGACCTGGGCCGCCGCGCTGGCCGAGGAACGCTACGGGTTCCTGCGCACGAACGCCGTCTACGAGGCGTGCCTCAAGGTCGCCAAGGACCGTTGGGGCTGGGCCCGCAAGACCCTGCCCTGACCTTGGGGACATCCTTCGGATCAACGGATTCCCCGCCGGCGAACGCGCGTGCGGACGTTCATGCGGTCACCGGCGCTTTCGGATTCACCGGCCGGTTCGTGGCCCGGCGTCTGCTCGACGCGGGACTGCGGGTCCGCACGCTCACGAACTCGCGCCCGAAGCCCGATCCCTTCGGCGGCCGCCTCGAGGTCCGCCCGCTCGCGTTCGACGATCCCGCCGCGCTGGCGGAGTCGCTTCGCGGCGTCCGGGTACTGCATAACACGTACTGGGTCCGGTTCAACCATGCGGGCTTCTCCCACCAGCAGGCCGTGCGCAACACGCTCGCGCTGTTTTCAGCGGCGAAGCAGGCAGGCGTCGAACGGATCGTGCATGTCAGCATCGCGAACCCATCCGCGGACTCGCCCTTCGAGTACTTCCGGTGCAAGGCCGCGCTCGAGACCGCCCTTGAGGGCTTGGGCGTGCCATACGCCATCGTCCGTCCGGCGCTCCTGTTCGGGCCCGGCGACATCCTCATCAACAACATCGCCTGGATGCTCCGGCACCTGCCCGTGCTGGGCATCTTCGGCGACGGCCGGTACCGGCTCCGGCCCATGCACGTCGACGACATGGCGGCGCTGATGGTGGCGCAGGGGAGCGCGCGGGGGGATATCGTCGTGGATGCCGTGGGGCCGGAGGCCTTCGCTTACCGGGACCTGGTGAAGATGATCGGGGCTGCGATCGGCCACCGGCGATTGCTCCTCCGGGTCCCGGTCTGGACGGGCCTCCTCGCCGCCTGGGTCCTGGGGCTGGTCATGCGTGACGTCGTGCTGACCCGGGAGGAGATGGGGGGGTTGATGGCCGGCCTCCTCGACGTTCCGGGTCCCGCGACCGGCGCGACCAGGCTCTCGGAATGGGTCCGGGCCAACGCCGCTGACCTGGGGACGCGGTACGCGAGCGAGCTGGCGCGGCGCCGGCCGGGGAAGCCGTGATGCTCATCATCGGCGTCGCGATCGTCGTCCTGCTCCTCGTCCTGACGGTCGCGTCCCGGTCGCGGCGGATCCGGATCGATCTCGATAGCCCGTCCATGTCACCCCCGGAGTCCGCTCCTCCGCCTCCTCCGAAGCCCGAACCGGCTCCTGTTGTAGCGGCCGATGAGCCGGCCGCCGGGGATGCCCCGGGGGCGGATGGCGACGGTCGGCTGGGGGATGCGCCCCTGTTCGGGGGAGAACCCGCTCCGGGCCCGGCTTGCCCCGAGTGCCATTCGCTCATGACGCCGTCCGTCCTGTTCCGCGAATCCACGGACGACTTCAACCGCGAGCTGGACGAGTTCGAGGACATCCTCGAGATCGGACCGGCGCTACGGGCCTGGGTGCAGGCGCGCGCGCCGTGGGAGCCGGTCTCGGGCGAGGCGCACGTGCGCGTCGATCTCGTGGCGTGCCCCAACTGCCGGACCGGCATCATGGCGGTGCGGCACCTGATTCCCGACGTCGAGGGGTTCGACGAATCGGTCGACGACCGCCAGGAGATCCGCCTCGCCCCCCCGGTTGTCGCCGCGCTCATGGAGGATCCACCGGGCCGGCCCTGAGCGAGCCCCGTTACGGGGCGAGTCGAAGGGTGGCGGCGCTGACGGAGGAAGAGCGGGCTTAGATTCTTTGGTCGATGATGGCGCGGGGACGGGCCGGGCCGCCCATGGGCGGCGGCGGAGCGGCCGCGATGATGTTCCGGAACGCCTCCCGGGCGCCGGCCTGCCGGACCTGCTCGTTGGCGGCTCCGGCCTGCGTCGCGGGCCGGGCCGGGGCGAACTGGATCGCGGGGGCGCCGGGTTCGACGACGACGCGCGGTTCGGCGATACCGGCGGCGGGAGCCGGGGCAGCCGTTGCCGCGTTCTGCGGCGGGGCAACGGCGACATCCCCCGCGCCCTGTGCAGCGCGCGCGATCTGGGTCACGGCCTCGCGGCCCCGCTGGGCATTGAGCATCTCGACGACCCGCTCCGGCAGTTGCTGCTGGATCGGTTCGACCGCCGCCATCCGGGCGTTCGCGACGGCCGGCTTGGGTGCGGTAGCGACGGCGGGTTCCGTCCGGGGCTGGGCAGTCGGCGGCACGGGAGCCGCCGCGGGGCCGGCGGCCCTGGCCGCGACTGCCGCGACGGCGGGATGGGCCGCTCTTGCGGCCTCGGCGACCGCCCGGTACGGCAGGACGGTCAGCGGCCTGCGCGGCACGGCCGTCTCGGTCCGCGCAGCTCCAGCGTCCGCCGGAACTGCCGGGGCCGTTTCGACCCCCCGGGCCGTGGCCGGCCGGGCCATGGCCTGGAACTGGACCGGGGGCACCTGCGGCTGGATCGGGGGCTCTATGCGGGGCGGCATGACTACTCCTCCTTCGACGGCTTCTCGTCCTGCTTTGGCGACAGCTTTTCGTCCTGTTTCGGCGACGGCTTGCCGTCGGGTTTGGGCGGCGGCGGCGTCTCGGAGTCCGCGGACACGCCGCGGGCGGCTTCGACGCCGGGGGCCATGAACATGTCGGCGGAGAGGTGCTCGATGAAGTCCTTGAACTTCCGGTTCTCCTCCGCGAGCTTGGTCTTGTCGGCGATCGACGCCGCCTGGATCACGTTCTCGGTCACGAAGATCGGGGCCTTGAACCGCAGGGCCATGGCCACCGAATCCGACGGACGGGCGTCCACCTCGATCTCCTTGCCGTCCGTCTCGAGCACGAGCCGGGCGAAGTACGTGGACTCCTGGAGATCGTTGACGATCACCCGCCGCACCTTGGTGTTGAACATGGTGCAGATGACCTTGAGGAGGTCGTGGGTCATGGGCCGCGCGCGGGCGTTGCCCTCGAGCTCGTCGATGATCGCCGCGGCCTCGTAACCGCCGATCCAGATCGGCAGGTAACGCCGCTCGTCCAGGTCGGTCAGGATCATGACCGGGGCCTTGGATTCGGTATCCATCGCGATCGTTTTGACCTTCATTTCGATCACAACGCGCCTCCTCGAGCCTCTCTCACTTGGACTCTACCACCGGAGGGGAGGCCGTTCAACTGACCGGGCGGCCGGGACTGACGGGCACGCGCGGCGGGGTCCGTCGGGTCAGGCGCCGGCTCCGTGGCACTTCTTGTACTTCTTCCCGCTCCCGCACGGGCACGGGTCGTTGCGTCCGACCTTGGGCGCCTCGCGCCGGATTGGCGTCTTCGGCGTGTCGTCGCCGCCCATGGCCTGAAGCTGGTCCATGGACATTCCCATCCCCATCCCGGGACCGATTCCGGGCGGCAGGTTCCCCATCATCCCCGGCGGTGGGCCGCCGGCGGGCGCGTGCGACTCGTGCATCGGCGGCGGCGGAGGAGCGGCAAGCGCCGGACGTTCCTCGCGCCCCTCGTACGCGAACGGGCGGCGCACCTCCTCGGGTGCGTGGATCGACCGGATGTGGAAGAGGACCTCGAGGACCTTCTGCTTGATGGCGAGGTCCATGGCGGCGAACATCTGGAACCCCTCGCGCTTGTACTCGACGAGCGGGTCCTTCTGGCCGTACGCGGCCATCCCAATCCCCTCCTTGAGCCGGTCCATGCTGTAGAGGTGGTTCTTCCACTCGGTGTCGATGATCGAGAGCGAGATCATGCGCTCCATGTCCCGCATCTGGGCGTCGCCGAAGGCCCGTTCCCGTTCCCGGTAGAGGGCGGTCAGCTTCGCGACGAACTGGACGCGGGCGTCCTCGGGTAGCTGGGCCTCGAGCTCGGCCGCGGGGACGGCGAGGCCGAATATCGTGCGGAGCCAGTCGGAGAGGGCCTGCGTCGCGCCGGGCTCGGGCTCGCCCTTCTTCGGCAGGTAGGTGCCGACCGCCTGCTCGACGAGCTCGGCGATGTTCTCCACGACGGAGCCCGAGATGTCCTCGCCCTCGAGGATTGCGCGCCGCATGGCGTAGATGACCTCGCGCTGCTTGTTCATCACGTCGTCGTACTCGAGCAGGTGCTTCCGGATCTCGAAGTTGCGCGCCTCGACCTGCTTCTGCGCCCGCTCGATGGCCTTGTTGACCCACGGGTGCTCGATGACCTCGCCCTCCTGCATGCCGAGCCGGGACATCCAGGTCTGGAGGCCCTCGCCGCCGAAGAGGCGCATGAGGTCGTCCTCGAGGGAGAGGTAGTAGCACGACGCGCCGGGGTCGCCCTGGCGGCCCGACCGGCCCCGGAGCTGGTTGTCGATCCGGCGGCTCTCGTTGCGCTCCGTGCCGAGGACGTAGAGGCCGCCCAGCCCGACGACTTCGTCGCCGAGCTTGATGTCGGTGCCGCGCCCGGCCATGTTCGTCGCGACCGTGACCGTGCCCTTCTGGCCGGCCCCGGCGATGATCGAGGCCTCTTTCTCGTGCTGCTTGGCGTTCAGGATCGCGTGGGGGACCCCCCGGCGCTTGAGCAGGCCCGAGAGCCGCTCGTTCTTCTCGATCGAGGTGGTGCCGACGAGGACCGGCTGGCCGCGCTCGAAACAGCCCGCGATGTCCTCGATGATGGCGTCGTACTTCTCCTTCTGGGTCCGGAAGACCTGGTCGGCCCGGTCGAGCCGGACCATGGGCTGGTGAGTCGGGACCGCGAGGACCTCCAGCTTGTAGATCTCGCTGAACTCCTGGGCCTCCGTGGACGCCGTCCCGGTCATCCCGGAGAGCTTGGCGTACATGCGGAAGTAGTTCTGGAACGTGATCGTGGCGAGGGTCTGGTTCTCCTCCTCGATCTTGACCCCCTCCTTGGCCTCGATGGCCTGGTGGAGGCCGTCCGACCAGCGCCGGCCGGGCATCAGCCGGCCCGTGAACTCGTCGACGATGATGACCTTGCCTTCCTTGACGATGTAGTCCACCTCTACCTTGTAGAGGGTGTGGGCCCGCAGCCCCTGGACGACGTGGTGGAGGATCTCGATGTTCCGCTCGTCGTACAGGTTCTCGACCTTGAGGAGCTTCTCGACTGATGCCACGCCCTCCTCGGTCAGGGTCACGTTCTTGTGCTTCTCGTCGATCTTGTAGTCGGTCTCGGCGGCAAGCTTCGGGATGATCCGGTCGATCTTGTAGTACTGGTCCGTGGACTCCTCGGAGGGCCCCGAGATGATCAGGGGCGTCCGGGCCTCGTCCACGAGGATCGAGTCGACCTCGTCGACGATGGCGTAGTTCAGGAGGCGCTGGACGACGTATTCCTTGCCGGTCGCCATGTTGTCGCGCAGGTAGTCGAACCCGAACTCGTTGTTCGTGCCGTAGGTGATG
>CAKKQC010000047.1 GCA_919901855.1 bacterium
CAGAAGGCGCACGGATCATCCTGGTTCCTGAGCGGCTGCTCAAGAAGTACGAGGACGGCGAGGACTTGGAGGTCGACGGCCGGCATCTGGGCGATGAGCCGAAAGCCCGGGTCGTGTTCGTCACAGACCTGCTGTCGCTGCTCAAGGTAGCCCGGAAAGGCCTCAGAAAGCTGCCCAGGAGCCTCCAGGACGCCGTTCGGCGCTGCGGCTGAAGGGAGGGGGAGAAGACAGCTTCGCGTCGTTAGTAGGTAGTCCCGCCGGTAGTTCCCGCCATGCAGTTCGCAGCCGCCTTGTAAGTCTTTCCTGGTCTTCCAGTCGGCCGTCTCTTCCCATTCGGAGAGACGGCCTCTCTGGAGAAACAACCATGAAGAAGAACAACAAGAAAGCGGCTGCGAGTCAGCAAGAGTTTCAGCAGTCCGCTGTTACGACACTCACCGAAAGGGGTTCCACCATGAATACGACCATTCAGGAGAAGCCTGTCGACAAGGTTCATTCGCTGATCGAGGAGGTCAAAGCCGGCGTGGCCAGCATCCAGAGCTCTGAGGAATGGGTTCGCTTTCTGGACGTGAGCTCGAGGTTCTGGAGGTATTCCTTCCACAACCAGATGCTCATTGCGCTCCAGCGGCCGAACGCGACGCTCGTCGCCGGGTTCAACGCCTGGAAGGAGATGGGCAGGTTTGTGAAGCAGGGCGAGCACGGAATCAGGATCCTGGCGCCCATGCTCGTCAAGGTCAAGCCCGAAGATCCTGACAGCGAGGAAGAGAGGATCGTCAGATTCAAGTCAGTTGCCGTGTTCGACGTCTCCCAGACCGAGGGCACCGAGTTACCCGAGATGCACCACCCACTCAAGGGAGAAGCGCCCATGGGCGTGCTCATCCGGGTCAAGAAGTTCATCGAGAATCACGGCTACACGGTCAGGTACGAGCAGACCCCTGAGGGCACGTACGGGTTCGTGAATGCGTCCAAGGAGATCGTGCTCAAGGAGGGCGAGTCGATGGCCCAGACGCTGGACACGCTCTGCCATGAGGTGAGTCACGCTCTGCTGGGTCACGTCGGTGACAGTTCCCTTTCCCGCGAGGAGAAGGAGCTCGAGGCCGAAACCGCAGCCTGGGTTGTGTGCAGGAATCTCGGACTCGAGACTCGTGACGGAAGCTTCAGCTACCTCGCGATCTGGGTCTCTGACAAGGACCGCGATGCCAAGCTCGAAAGGGCTGCGCACCGTGCCTGCGAGGTCGCGAAGGTCATCCTGGAAGGCGTGGAACAGATCGCCGTTCTCGCCGGTCAGGTCTGAGTTCGACTGGAAGTCGAGGGGGGCGGTCGCCTGTGGGCCGCCCCTTCCTCATGGCGAAAGGTGGGGAGGGCTGATCGCTACGGTGCTGCTTTCCTGATGGCATAGTTGTAGCTATCCGAGATATAGAGGGTAGCCGAGCTGTCCAGCCCAATGCCGAAAGGATAGTTGAGTTGGGCGCTGGTGGCCAATCCTCCGTCTCCGGTGTATCCCGCAACACCCGTGCCAGCGACTGTGGTGATGATCCCGGTCGCGAGCGTCACCTTCCGGACGCAGTGGTTATACCAATCAGCGATGTACAGATTTCCTGATCCGTCTACCGCGACGTCGGACGGATTTTGAAGCTGAGCACTGGTGGCCAATCCTCCGTCTCCGGTGTATCCCGCAACACCCGTGCCAGCGACTG
>CAKKQC010000048.1 GCA_919901855.1 bacterium
ACGACTGTTCACGTCCATCGCAATGACTTCCGTCAGTTTTTCAGCATCCTGCTAGATCCCGGGGGCTACTTGTTGATCTTGATCCCGTCCGACGGGCACTCGTCCATGCACGCGCCGTCCTTCTGGCACTTGCTCTCGTCGCTCACCCGGACCTTGCCGGAGGCGTCGTCGACCGACAGGATCTGGGACTTGCACACGTTCGCGCACGCCCCGCACCCGACGCAGTTGTCCTCGTTGATCATGACTATGGTCCCCATGTTGCGGTTCACCTCGCTTCAAACAGGAGGGAGGAGTATACCCTCCGCGGGGGGGTCTTGTCCCGGCCGGGGCTGCCGCCCGGTCGGAAAGACCGCCCCCGTATTGGGATAGGATATATCCATGCCCGGTTTCATGAACGGGGTCGTCACGCACCAGGAAGCCGACCTCGGCCTCCTCCGGGACGCCGGAATCGGCTGGGTCCGGGAAGGCGTTCCGTACCCCTTCGCGGACCACATCGGCGGCAAACTCACCCCCGGGTACGTTCGCGCCCGCGCCGCCATCAAGCGGTACGCCGACGGAGGCATCGGGGTCATGGCCTCCGCGCTTCAGCCCGGCTCCGCCCTCCGGGAACCCGATGCGTCCGGGAATCTCGTCCTGACGTGGCACAACCGCTGTCCCGCCTGGTACGGCGAGCTCGGGACCGAGGAATTTCTCCGGCATCTCGAGGCGACCGCCGAGTGGCTGGGGAACGATCTCAGGGGTCTCGTCCGGGCCTGGCAGATCGGGAACGAACTGGACCATCCCCAGTTCGCGGGGTCCATGAATCCCCGGCAGGCGTGCAACTTCATCCTGCGCGGCGCGCGTGGCGTCAAGCGCGCGGACCCCTCCGCCATCGTGGGCCACAACATGGCGGGATGCGACAAGGCCTACTTCTTCTACGCCTACCTCTTCGGCCCCGAGCATCTGCATCTCATGGACTATTGCGGCATCGACGGCTACTACGGCTCCTGGGCGCCCGGGAGCCCCGAGGACTGGGCCGGCCGGGTCCGCGAACTCCACGACCTCACGGGCGCGCCGGTCGTCCTGAATGAATGGGGCTTCGGGTCGTCCGGGGGAGTCATGAGCGACGAGGAGCGGCACTCCGGCGTCTCCGTCTGCCAATCCCGCAAGTGGCCGTACACCTGGGGGAAGGGCCACACCCCCGAAGGCCAGGCGGAGTTCATCACGCGAGCCTTCGCCGCCCTGACCGCCGTGCGCCACAGCATGCTCGGCCAGTTCTATTTCCGCTGGGCGGACCAGAAGACCTGCTGGCAGTGCGGCCAGCCCGGATGCCCGGCGGAGACCGCCTGGGGCCTGGTGGATCTCGAGGGGGCCCCCAAGCCTTCATACCGGGCATTCCGCGACGCCGCGCGCTCCTTCGTTCACTGACCCCGCGCAACAGGTTCCCTGCCGCTTCATCCGGAAGCATCCCGCCGGGCCATCGCAGAACGGGTAGCATCATCTGCTTGCAGAGGCCATTGCATCTCTGCGATGGCCTCCAGGCATGGCCCCGGCTTCTCTCGCAACGTCACATTGCACAGCATTACAGCATGCCGCTACAATGACTCCAATGAAGCGTACCCAGCTCCAACTCGACGACCCCGTATACGAGGCCCTCCGGCGCCGCGCGTACGACACGCGCACGTCCATCGCCGGGGTTGTCCGTGAGGCGCTGAAAGCGTACCTCGTGCTCCCTCCCCACCCCGCGCCGCGGGGGAATCGGCCCGTTCCCGTCCGCCTGCCGTCGTTCGTTGGGAGCTTCCGGTCGGATGACGGCGCCCTCCGGCCGGTGTCCGAGCGGCACGACGAGGCACTGGCCCTCGCGTTCTGGCACGGCCCGAAGCCGGCCAGGCGCCCCCGCCGGTGATCCTCCTCGACACGTCCGCCTTCTACGCGCTCGCGAATGCCGGCGATCCCCGGCATCGGGAGGCGACGGCCATCCTGGAGGCGCTCAGGTCAGCCGAAGAACGGCTCGTCGTCCATTCCTATGTCGTCGTGGAAACCGCCGCCCTGCTTCAGGACCGTTCGGGACATGCCACGGCGGCGCGTTTCCTGCGCGACGCGGCGGCGTACGAGACCGTGTGGGTGGATGCGGAGATTCACCGGGACGGCCTGGCGCTCTTTGCCCAATTGAAGGCGCGGGATACCAGCCTTGTCGATTGCGTCAGCTTCTCCGTCATGCGGAGGCGCGGCATTACCACGGCGTTCGCCTTCGACCGGCATTTCCTCCAGCAGGGATTCCGGCTGGCGGAACCGCGATGAGCCGTCCCCCCCCCGGGCCGCCCCCGGCCGGCGCTTGGCCAAGTAGAGGAGGGGCGCTCGGCGGCGGGCGGTGACCCCGGCTTCGCGGTCCTGACCACGGACCGCCACTTTGCCCGTATCCCCCAGATCGTTTCGAAGATCGCCGGCGTCCGACCGGCCGCCGGCCCACCAGAATCTGAAAATCTTGAGCACGTCCCCGGCCCCGCCCAGGGGCCGAGCGTCGGCGCCTTGGCCTCACCCAGGAGCGATTGGCCGAGCGGCTTGGGCTGAGCGCGAGCTTCATCGCGCATCTCGAGAGGGGATCCCGGCAGCCCTCCCTGGACACCATCGTGTCGCTGGCACGAGTGCTGAGAGTATCCATCAGCAGCCTGTTCCGGGCATAGGGGAGGCTGGCTGGCCCGGAATCTCAGCAGTTCTTCCCGAGCGAATCCATCGATGCCCACAGCTTCTTCCCGCGCTGATAGAATATGATCGTGGAGACATCGAGACGGACCGCCTCGGGTGCATTGACGTGCGGGGTGCTCGTAGATGGTTGACGATACGGTGGTTCGCGAGGCGGTGGAGCTTCTGACCAGGAACGCTCCGCCGGGATCGCAAGTGATACTGTTCGGCTCGCGCGCCCGCGGGACCGCTGGGCCGAAGAGCGACATGGATTTCCTCGTGGTCGAACCGGAAGTACGGGATCGGGTTGAGGAGATGGTGCGACTGCGCGCCGTCTTGCAGCCGCTTGTGCGCCGCCACCTGGTTCCCGTGGACCTCGTGGTCGCAAGCCGCGAACAATACGCCTACTGGAGCGATGTACCTAATGAGCCTCGCGTAATAGGGTGACATAAGCGCATCGACTGTGATATCGTG
>CAKKQC010000049.1 GCA_919901855.1 bacterium
CGGTGGTGAAGAAGGTCGTCGCGTTCGTGGGGAGCGGCCGCAGGAAGCACACGTATGACGCCACGGCCCGGTTCGTCGGAGACATGGAGGCGCTCAGGGGCGTTGAGTGCGAGATCGTGGCGACCAGGAAGCCCGCCGGCGGCTGAGTCCGCGTCTTCGGGGGCGGGTGAGCGCGGGGCCTGTCGGGGGACGGGGGCGTGGACGTCCTGGGTGCGCTCGCGCACGCTGACGCGTGCGTCCTCGAAGGAAGCCTTCAAGGCAGCATCGCCCAGGAGTTGCTCGGGGACCTCGCAACTCCGCTGACTTCGGCCCCCTCGTCCCGCACCCACCCATCCCTGATGATTTCGGCGCCGGCCGGGCATAGCCGCCCGCATGGGGATGGGCAACAGATGCGCCGGGGGTGGACCCGCCGTGAAGCCGCTGAGGAACCCGCTGGAAGAGGTCCGGACGAGGTGGTTGAGATTTAACCAGATAACGGTTAGAATCTGACCATGATCAGGCGGTACCTGGCGGAACGCGTGCTGGAGGCGCTGGCGGACACCCCGGTTGTCATGTTGCAGGGCGCCCGGCAGACAGGCAAGAGCACGCTGGCGGAATGGGTGGCCGGGGGCCCACACCAGGCGAGGTATGTGACCCTCGACGATCCCGCGACCCTGGCCGGGGTGAATGAGGATCCCGCCGGGTTCCTGGCCGCGATGACGGGGAACCTCGTGATCGACGAGGTCCAGCGGGCGCCCGGCCTGTTCCTCGCCCTCAAGGCCGCGGTGGACAGGGAGAGAACGCCGGGGAGGTTCCTCCTGACCGGCTCTTCCCACGTCCTGACGGCGCCGCGGGTGGCGGACTCGCTGGCCGGCCGGATGGAGGCGCTGACCCTGTGGCCCCTGTCCCAGGGGGAGATTGCGGGGAAACGCGACTCGTTCTTGAGCGTCCTGCTGGGGAGCGGGAAGCCGTCCTGGGGGTCTTCCCGCGACGGGGCGGCGGAGGTCTGGAACCGCATGCTGGTGGGCGGGTATCCCGAACCGGCGGGACGCACGACGCCCGAGAGGAGGCGCGCGTGGCACGCCGCCTACATCACGACGATCCTCCAGCGCGATGTCCGGGATCTGGCCGCGGTCGAGGGCCTCACGGCGTTCCCGCGGCTCCTGGCGGTGCTGGCGTCCCGCGCTGCGCAACCGCTCGGCGCCTCGGATGTGTCGCGGGAACTGGGCATGCCGTACACGACGCTCCGCCGGTACCTGGCGCTCCTGGAGGCCATCTTCCTCGTCCACATCGTGCCTGCCTGGGCCTCGAACCAGGGGCAGAAGTTCGTCAAGGCGCCCAAGCTGGTCCTGGCTGACACGGGAAGCATGGCGTACCTGACAGGGGCGTCGCCGGACCGTCTCCGGGAGGACGCCACGTTGCGGGGGCGCATGCTGGAGAACTTCGTCATCATGGAGCTGATCAAGCAGGCGGGATGGCAGAAGGAGCCCCCCACGCTCTTTCATTTCCGCACGCAAACGGGCGACGAGGTGGATGCCGTCATCGAGGATGCTCAGGGGCGGGTGAGCGGCGTCGAGGTCAAGGCCACGGCGTCGCCGGGCGCGCCCGACTTCAAGGGATTGCACCGGCTGAAGGCAGCCGCCGGGAAACGGTTCCGCCGCGGGGTTCTGCTCTACACGGGGCGCGAAACCGTCGCCTTCGGCGACGGGCTGTTCGCCGCTCCCGTCTCCTCCCTCTGGAGCTGATCCGTGGGTGGGGAAGCAGGAGCGGGTGCGTGTCAGCGATCCGGAACGGACCGTCGTGG
>CAKKQC010000050.1 GCA_919901855.1 bacterium
TGCCCGGAGGGGACTTTCACCCCCTGTTCGCGATGCAGTCTTTCAGGACGCGACATGCGCCGATCATAGCCCTCTTGGGCCTCCCCGACAACGGCACCGGCCGGTCCGTCATCCCCGTCTCGTCGCCTTCTTTGGGATGGAAGTCTTCACCGCCCGGGATTGCAGGTTCGGGAAGACAACGCGTTCTGCCTTGCTCCAGTCGATGTATTCCGTCAAATCGTGCCGGGCCCAGAATGACCTCTCGGCCTCCTCATTCTTGAACTTGGGGATCGGTCTCAAGGTCTTCATGACTCGCGTTACGCCATTCTGGCACTTGGGCTTGTACCCGTCAACGGCAAATGGACCTTCACGCCACGTCCTTGAGAAACTTCCTCGCGATCCGCATGATGGAGATCAAGGAGGTGGCCAAGTGATCCCCGTGCGAGCGACCGCGTTAAAGACCACGGCAAAGGCTGTTCGCTATGCGGTCAAGAAAGCCCTGCGGCTCAAGGCCATCGGGCGCCAGGACCGGATGTGCGGAAGGGCCACTTTCGACCGCCGCGTCACCCGGTGGAGGCACTCCAGTCGCTGATCACGGGGCCGCCTGATCAAGGGCGCGTCCCGCTAACGCAGAAGCGAAGACCGGCTTAGCGCGATCGCGGGAGACTCCCCCAACGTGAATCCGGCGGCCCGAGCCAGATCGAGCGTCTCTGCGTACTGCTTCTCCTTCACGTGGCCCGAGGGTTCCGAAAGCAGGAGGATCCCGCCGGGCTTGAGCGCGGCCTTGATCTCGCGGAACAGCCGGGCGGGGTCCGGCACCTCGTGCACCATCGCGAACGCGAGGGCGAAGTCCGCCTTGCCCGCAAGGTCCTCGACGCCTAGCCCGCCGTCCCGGACAAGCCGGAGATCCAGCCGATCCCGGAGCCCTGCCTTCGCAGCCCGCTTGCCGAGCGTCGTGAGCATCCTCTGCTGGACATCCACCGCGACGACGCGGCCGGTCGGCCCCACGAGCCGCGCCAGCTCGAGCGTGAAGAACCCCATCCCCGGCCCTGGCTCCAGCACGGTCATCCCCTCGCGCACGTACGGCCCCAGGATCTTCTTCGGGTCCTGCCGCCACCGCCGAAGTGGATTAATGAGAACGTACCCGAGCCACCACGGGCACCGGCGGTGGAACTCGTGCTGGATGCTCATCGCGCGGTGTTCATCGGGTCAGAACACCAGACTCGCCGGGGAAGGCAGGGACTGGACGACGACGCGGAAAGGGCGAACGGCTCCCTGCGCGTTCCACGTCTCGACCATTATCCGGTTCCGGCCCGCCTGGAAGGCGAGCGCGACGTCGTGCACGGTGTCGGCTTCCTTCACTCCCGCGACGGACGCTCCGTTGAGGTAGACGGCGAAGTCGCCCGCGCCTTCGAGACGCAGGAGCATGGCCTGCGCGGCGCCGCTCTCGATCGTGGCCAGCAGGCTCAGGAGTCCCGGCGCGGGATGCGCGTAGGCGAAGTGCAGGGGCGCGGACAGGTCCGGACAGTCCAGGACGACGGGCCGCCAATCCGCGGGCAGCGCCGCCGACGGAGCCGTCAACGCGACCTTCTCGTCCTTCGTGCGCTCCGGCCGGGACTCGGGATCGACCCCCTGCCCGGCCAGCCAGCGCGTGATCGCGGCCCCGGGCCGCAACGGCCCGGCCACGGGCGCGGGCACCAGCTCGACGCGCAGGGGCGCCGGCGCCACGAGTGTCCGGCGCCACGCCTCCACCTCCCCGCTGAACTCGAGGCCCATCCGGTGCGGCTTCGGGTCGTACGGGGCGTCGACGATATAGGTGTCGGGGAGCCCGACCGCCCGCCAGAACTGGCGGTATGTGTTGCACTTCTCCGTGGTGACTACGGCGACCCGGGCCGCCTGCGCCAGCGGCTCGATCCCCCACATTCCGCCGAGCTCGAGGCCGCGCTCGAGATCGTCGCGGGAGAACACGGGGGTGACCGCCTCGCCGATCCGGAGGTACCAGGCGCCGCCCGTCAGCCCCCGAAACGCTAGCGTCACCCGGTTGAACTCCCCGCCGAAAGCCAGGAACGGTAGCATCTTGCGCGCCTTCGAATCCACGCAGTACGGAAGCGCCGGAAGATCTACCGTGAACGATCGGCGCGTCCCGGCCTCGAGCACGATCCGGTCCTCGCGGGGCGGAACGCCCAGCGCCTGGAGCAGGGCGTGGGCCATGATGAGCGACCCACCCTCGTCGGGATGGATGCCGTCCGGCCCCATGTCCACCCCGGCTTGGCCCGCCGCGGCCAGCGTCGCGGTCATGAGCGCGTGCAGGTCGACGACCGGTAGTTTCTGCTCCTTCGCGATTCCGAGTACCTCGTCCGCGATGGCGCGGAGCCCTCCGGCGTTGTAGTCGGTCTGGTCCTTGAGCCATTTCAGGTTCTTGACCGAGTCGTCGACGATGCCGGGCGTCATCAGGACGACGCG
Organism: bacterium; assembly: GCA_919901855.1. GTDB lineage: Bacteria > Oederibacteriota > CAKKQC01 > CAKKQC01 > CAKKQC01 > CAKKQC01. The sequence continues at coordinate 2,443 of CAKKQC010000050.1, forward strand.
GACGCGGCGTTTCTTCAGCCGGGTGATGATCTCCAGCAGGTTCGCCCGGAACTTCGCCGCGACGTCGGCGGGTTTCGCGTAGCCGTACCCGCCGTCGTTCATCCCGTAACAGATGACGACCACCGTCGGCTTCACGGAGAGGACGTCCCGGTCCAGCCGTTTCAGGCCGCCCACGGTAGTGTCGCCGGCCCACCCCGCGTTCACGAAGCTGAGCTTGAGCCTGGGGTAGCGCAGGACCAGGTAGTTCTCGACGTAGTTCGTGTACATCCGCTGTTCCGTGATCGAGTCTCCGAAGAACACGACCCGGTCGCCGGCCCGCAGGACCGTCGGCACGTCGACGGCGGCCCTTGCCCTACCGGCCATGGTCACCATGTGCCTCACCCATTGCTTCTCCCCCGCCTCTAGTACGGCAGGACCGAGATACCCGGCGTGCCGGTCACGAGCCCGAGGATCGCCCAGAACGCGGCGATCAGGGACTCGCCCACGGCGAGGCCGAGGAAGAGCGGCACGAACCGGCGGTACGTCGAAGCGCCGAGGAAGTTCATGAAGAAGACCTTGACCATCCAGCCGATGAAAAACGAGAACCAGAACATGTCCATGGCCCACGTGCCGCACATGACCAGCCCGAAGGGATGCAGCGGCCACCAGAGGAAGGTCGCCCGCATGACCAGCATGCCCGCGGTGAGGATTCCCCCGACGATCACGTGCGCGGCGTTCACCGGAAAGACCCTCCGGTCGCCGATCCTGATGAACTCGAACGTCGGCGGGTTCTTCTGGAAATCCGCGAGCTGGCCGAAGAAGGACGCCGGGAAGCTGATGTTCGCGCCGAGGTCGAGGTTCACGCCCCCGTACTTGTACGAGGTCACGATCTTGCCGACCGCGGAGGCGGCCACCGCCACCACGGCCGTGACCGCGAACACGAGCATCACCTTCTTCATCGAGACCCGGGCCTGGTTCGCGGCCCGGACCCCGTTCGCGAGGTAGGGCATGAAGATCTCGCGCAGGTCGAACATGTGGACGCCCTTCTGCATCGTCATGCTCGTGAGCGTGAACCCGCTGAGCCACGCCGGCGGGAAGAGCCCCGCCAGGAGGTCGTACGGGATGACGTTGCTTTGGACGAAGATGAGCCCCGACTCGGCCACGACGCGCGTGAGCACGAGGAGGACCGCGACGAACATGACCACCCCGATCACGGCCGCCCACCACTGCGCCCCCGCGAGGCAGAACCAGCCGATCATGCCCGCGAACCCGCCCACGAGGAGCGCGAGCGCCAGCCGCGGGGACAGGGTGTCCGCCTCCGGGTCCGACACGCCGGCCCGCGCGCGCCCCCACCACTCCCGCAGGGCCTTCCGGGCCGCGTAGAAGAGGAACCCCGCCAGCACCAGGATGCAGCCCGCGGTCTCGAACACCGTGATCGACCGCCACCAGTTGCCCCAGAACCCCGTGGCCCCCGCCCCGAGCCAGGCGATCCAGACGTAGCTCGCGCGGTAGAGGACGTAGAAGAACCAGAACGAGAACGCGATCTCGGTGGTCAGCAGGAACGAGAGCCCGATCACGGTGAAGTAGATGTTGATGTCCTGGAGGTGCAGCTCGGACCACGGCCGGTCGGGGAACAACGACCAGCTGTACCAGTTCATCGGGAGCAGGGGGAGCTGCGGGAAGTACGACTTCATCCCGTTCCACCCCCAGATCACGATCGGGATCGCGATCCCTATCCAGGTCAGCCGGTTGCGGAAGAACGCGTTCAGCAGGCTCCCCGCCGGCGCCTCCTCCGCCATCATCGCCGGCACCGACACGACGGGAAAGATCAGGCGCTCGCGCACCGACCACTGGTGGAAGAATATCGACACGAGGGAGAAGTTCGTCGCGTACAGGCACGCCATGAACGCACCCCACATCGCCATCGGCACCACCCAGTTGCCCCAGGGAATCCAGCCGCCCCTGGAGAGCCCCTCCATGAACCCGCGGACCGCCGTGTTTGCCGGGTCGCGGCTCAGGACCATCCAGTCGGGCAGGTACTTGAGCATGTAGGTGCCGTACTCGTTGGCCCCGGTCGCGTAGTACGCGGGGGCCGCCATGTACGACGGCCAGTAGCGCATGAGGCCGGCGGATCCGATGCCGCCCGCGATCCCGATCATGGCCCAGATGAGGACGAGCTCGCCCCGGTTGAACCCGGCGAGCCCGAAGACCCGGCGGCCCCCGACGTTGACGCCCAGGATCAGGACCATGAGGATCGCGATCGCGATGTAGGGGAAGTGGTTGCCGATCAGGAGCGTGTTGTGCAGGTACCAGTCGTTGTACCCCATGACCAGGTTGATGAGGACCGAGCAGAACAGCCCCACGCCGACCGCGCGGGCCGTGATCGGGGACGCCGTCGCCGGGGACCCGTTGGAGGCCACGCCCGATTATACGAGCCGCCGCTCCGACTCGCGATGGCCTTGGGAACCGAGTTCTGCAAGGATTTCCCGCAGCGCGCCAGCCTCTAGATCAGGAGAACGAACCCCCGGACGAGGAAGTATAGGCCCGTCAGGACCGAGGCCGCCTGCGCCACGTCCCGCAGGGACGGGAACCGGCTGAGGCGCGCGGCGGCGGCCACGGGCAGGAGGAAGAGCGTCGTCGTCAGGAAGAATCCGGTCGAGAACGCGAGCGCGCGCCCGACGGTCCCGAGCGCGACGAGGGCGGAAACCCCCACGAGGAACGGGGGGCAGACGTTGAGCCCGAGCAGGAACCCGACCACGAACGGGAACCGGCCCAGGAGCCGCGACCGCGCTACCGCCGCGCATAGTCCGGCGGACGGGAAGCTCCTCGCGATCCCGAACGCGATCAGCATGGCGCTCGTGACGAGGAGAAGAACACCAACGACCCGGGGCGAGACGAGGTCGCGCGCGTACTCGCCGAGCCAGCCGAAGAGGGCGCCGAATAGCAGATAGGCGACCAATCGGCCCGCCAGGAACTCGCCCATCAACCGGAGATCCCGCGCCCACCGCCGCTCCTCGGAGAGGAAGAACGGGAGCAGGAACGGCACGCAACCGGCCAGGCAGTAGCCGCCGGTCGAGAGCCCCAGCGCCGCGCCCTCGAGCAGGGGCCGCGTCAAACCGGTAATCATGCGGCCCTCACCCGTTCAAAACAAAACGAACCGGGGCCCACCGCGCAACGACGGAGCCCCGGTCCGATCCTTCCAGCGTCAGGCTTCTAGAAACGCCGCGGGGGACGAGGGCCGCCGCCGCCTCCTCCACCGCCACCGCCACCGCCACCACCACCGAACTGGCGGGGCTCCTGCGGCTTCGCCTCGTTGACCTTGAGCGAACGCCCGCCCAGGGAGCGGCCGTTCAGCGTCTCGATCGCCTTCTTCGCGGCCGCCTCATCGTCGATCTCGACGAACGCGAATCCGCGGGACCGGTTCGTGAACTTGTCCCGCACGACGGTGACGCGCGAGAGCTGCGCGGCCTCGGCGAAGAACGCCTTCAGGTCATCCTCGGTCGTTTCAAAGGGCAGATTGCCCACGTACAACTTGGCCATTGCGTGGCCTCCTTCGTAGCTTCGGATGTTCCGGACTCAGGCTCTTGCCGGAGGGGCCACGTGGCCTTGAAAGGCGACGAGACGCACCGGACCTGCGCAGCGGTCTGAATTCCGTTTCTTGCGCCGGGATCTCGAACTCACCCGGCACCGATCTTTGTGATCATAACACGCAGGTTCCGGCGCCCCGTCCGCGTGACGAAAGCATTCTGCTCGCTTGGTTTTCCCGATCACCAGGATCCGCCGCCACCCCCGCCGCCCGAGGAACCTCCGCCGAATCCTCCCCCGCCACCACCGCCGAATCCGCCGCCGCCCCCGCCACTGCCACCGCCCCACGACCAGCCGGAGCCGCCGCGCGTGCCGGACCGGAACGCCGCGGGATGGGCGCGCCCGGAACGGTACCCGAGCCGGACGAGGACGACGGCCAGCACGAGGTGCGCCACGTAGAACGGCAGCCCGCCCGGCGCGCGGAGCAGGAAGACGGTCGAGAACGCCGCCAGCGGCATGCCCCCGAAGAACGCCCCGAACACGATCAGGAAGACCTGTTGCGAGCCGAACCCCGCCCCGAACAGGAACGCTCCGATGGCGATGAACAGCCCGATGAACGCCGCCAACCCGGCGAGGCCCGCGAAGGACGTCGGCATTCCGTCGACGCGCACCCCGGAAGGCCCGGCCGGACCGGGAGACGAAGGCGCCGCCGGGGCCGCGGGGGCCGCCGGCTGCGGAGACCCGAGCAGGCCCGTAACCCGGATCATCCCGGCCAGGATGCCGGCCGGATAATCCCCGCGCTTGAAGTGCGGAATCATGTCCTGCCGCGTGATCTCGCCGCATCTCCCGTCGGTCAGGACCGGCTCCAGACCGTACCCGACCTCGAACTGGGCCTCGTGCTCGCCCGTCGCCACGAGGAGGAGCACGCCGTTGTTCTTCCCCTTCTTGCCGATCCCCCAGTCGTTGAACAGCCGGTTCGCGAACTCCTGCCGGGTCAGCCCCCGGAGCGAGGGGACCGTGACGACCACGACCTCGTTCGAGGTCGCCCGCTCGTGCGCCTCGAGGAGGGCGGCGATCCTGCCGCGGGTGCCCTCGTCGATCACGCCGGCGAAATCATTCACCCAGACACGGATCGCCGGGCGCGGCGGGATCACGGGACCGCGGTCCGCGACCGCATGCCAGAGCGCGGGCACCTTCCCCCACGGCACGACGGCGCCGGCGAGCAGGAGGACGAACCCCACCGTGATCCAGCTGGAAGTCCGGCTCCCGCCGGTGCCGTACTGCGGCGGCTTCACCATCTTCCGCTGGCACCCCCGCCGCCGAACGATCCGCCGCCGAACCCCCCGAATCCCCCGCCTCCGCCGCCGCCACCGAATCCGCCGCCCAGCCAGGTCGTCCCGCCCCGCCCCGGTCCCCCGACCTTCGCTCCCGAGGCCACCCAGCCGACGCACGCCAGCGCGAGGCTGACCTTCACCGCGCCGTCCGTCTGGCCGGAATCGAGTCCGCTCGTTCCCGCCACGCCAAGCCACCCGGACGCCGCGGCCCCGCCCAGCCACCAACCCCAACGGCGACCCCGCGATGCGTGGCCGGCCCCCAACCCCGCCAGGAACGCGGCGACCGCCGCAAGCGCCAGGGCCCCCGCCACGTTCGTCCACGGCGCGCCCTGCCGGGAACCAGCCGCCCCGGAGGACGGCATCTCCGCGGCACCGCCGCCGGTGTGCGCCGCGATCCGCGCCACCGCGTCCCTGAGACCCCCGGCGTAGTTCCCGCGCTTGAACGCGGGCATGAGCACCTCCCGGATGATCCCGCCGCACACCCCGTCGGTGAGTGTCGCCTCCAGCCCGTACCCGACCTCGATCCGGACCTCACGCTCCTTCGGCGCGACCAGGATCAGGACCCCGTTGTCCCTGCCCTTCTTCCCCACCTCCCACTTCTCCGCCAGTTTGATCGAGAAGTCCTCGATCGTGAGGCCGTCGAGGGAGGCGACGGTGACCACCGAGATCTCGACCGAGGTTCGCTTCTCCACGCTCTCGATCAGCCGCGTCAGCTCTCCCGGGTCGCCGAGAACCCCCGCGAAGTCGGATACCCACCCCCGCGGGCGGTCGGGTACCGCCTGCGCCGCGCCCGAAAACGCCAGCGCCGCGGTCAGGAGGACCGCGGCGCCGGACGTCCGCACGGAGACGGGTCGCGTCAGAACTCGACCTTGGGGGCCTGCGCGGCCGCCTTCTCCATCTTGAAGTACGCCTCGGCCATCTTCTCGAACCCGAAGCGCTTCGCGATGAGGTTCGACGGGAACCGCTGGACCGCCGTGTTGTACTCCCGGATCATGTCGTTGTAGCGCATCCGCTCCACCGCGATCCGGTTCTCGGTTCCGGACAGCTCGTCCATGAGCCGGGAGAAGTGCTCGTTGGCCTTGAGGTTCGGATACGACTCGATCACGACCATGAGCCGCGAGAGCGCCCCCTCCAGCCCGTTTGCCGCCGCCACCTTCTCGGCCGGGTTCTTGGCCGCGCCCCACTGGCTGCGGAGCTTCGTGATCTCGGTCAGGAGCTCCTTCTCGTGCTTCGCGTAACCCTTGACCGTCGAGACGAGGTTCGGGATGAGGTCGTACCGGCGCTGAAGCACGTTCTCGACCTGGGCCCACGCCGCCGGGACCCCCTCGCGCAGGGCGACCATGCGGTTGTAGGACGACACGCCCCACGCCACGACGAGGACGGCCACGAGGGCCAGTCCGCCGAGCACGATCCAGGGCGTCGAATTGCTCCGTTCCACGGGTGCGGAATCAAGTCCAGGCATCGATCCTCCTGATCACGGCGCCGATCGCCGCGAGGTAGCGGTCCATTGGTCCATGGGGATCCAGTTTCAGGGCTTTCGGGTCCTTCTCCCGCAGGGCATGGATGAAGGCGAACGCGCCCGGGTCGAACCCGCTATCGGGCCCGAGGCGTTCCGCGAGCGCGGCCGCCACGTTGAGGCGCGGCGGGAGGGGCTTCACGCCCAGCAGGCGCAGGCACCCGCGGAAGAGCGTGAGAAACGTAGAGCTCGACCGGACCATGAGCTCGCGCACCTCCGACGGGGACGCGGCGGCGGCCTGGTAGCGGCCCAGCAGCTTGAGCCAGGCGCTCTTGAGCTCCCGCTCCAGCTCGAGACGCAGGTTCTGGTCGTTGACCGCGAGGCCCGCCACGAGGTCCTCACCGGCCAGCACGCGGTGATGGTCGAGCATGTCGAGCCATTCCAGCGGGTACGCGTCGGCCGAGTTCGCGAGGAACTCGGGAGTCATGAGCAGGGGCGGCGGATTCCCGCCCCTGGTCCAGCCCCTGGTCACCTTCGCGGCGTCCCGGATGCGCGCGGGATCGATCGTGGCCACGACGACGAGGAGGTTGTAGTCGGAGTCGCGGTGGTGATCCCCCGACGCCGCGGACCCGTAAAGGACCACGGATTTCAGGGACTCCCCCCAGATCCGGGTCAGGTCGCTGGCATAGGTCTCCGGTGACAGGGCCATCGAGACATGATTATCCCACTACCGGCCAGCCGATTGCTGGCTCAACTCTCCCGGCAGCCGACGCCCGCCCTTGGCGGGCGCGGTCGCCTCTGGCGGCCGAGTCAGCGGCGGGCGCGGCCCCGGCGTGGGCGGTCGGTCCTCACCGGGGGCGCCATCTCCTCCATGACGGAGACCAGGAGCTTGACCCGGGACGGATCGGCCTGCTTGACCAGCCGGATCAACCGGCGGACCAGCGGGCTCTCCGCTTCGCGGTGCGGTTTCGCGGGCTCGGACTCGAAGAACCGGTCCACGGGCACCTCGAGCAGGCCCGAGAGGGCCACGAGCGTGTCCAGCGAGGGCTTCCGGCTCCCGCGTTCGAGATGCGCGATGAAGTTGGCCGAGAGGTCGGCCCGTTCGGCCAGTTGTTCCTGCGTATAGCCCATCCGGCGGCGTTCCTCCCGAAGGCGGGCGCCGATGCGGCGGCACATGTCGTTGACATTTCCCATGACGGAACTTCCTTTCCCACCGAGTCTTGCAGTGCTCTTCATTTGCGTTACCTTATCATTGAACGCGGACAGGGGGTCAATTGTTCCCCTGCGGACTCAGGAGCCATGGGCGGGGTGATGCTACTGATGGAACATGACCAGACAAGGCGCTGTGGAACCAGGGACCAGCAGTTTCAGCGGTTCCTGAAGACCCCCGCGGCTAACGCCTGACCGCGATGTCGCGGTAGACGCCCCCGACCGCCATCCCGATGGCGAGCAGCACGGGGCCCAGGAAGAGCCCCAGCGGACCGTAGGCGACGAGCCCGCCCAGGATGGACAGGAGCATGAAGAGCACGGGCAGGCGCGCGATCGAACCCATGATCGTCGGCCGCAGGATGTTGTCGACGAGAAAGATGACGATCGATCCGTAGATGAAGAGCCCGAGCGCCGCCATGGTCGCGCCGGACACGTAGAGCCAGAGAACCGCGGGCACCCATACGACGAGCACCCCCACGAACGGGATGGGAGCGACGAAGAAGGTGAACATCCCGAGCACCGCCGGAACGGGCACGCCCGCAACCTTGTATCCGATCGCGAGGAGCGACGCCAGGATCACGGCCGACAGGAGCATCCCGTGCATGACGCCCCGCAGGGTCTCCTCGAACCGGACGACGACGAGGTCCCAGACCTCGGGCGAGAGCGGGACCGTCCGGCGGAGCTTCTTCAGCCACTCCTCGCCCTCCCGGAGGAAGTAGAACACGGCCACGAGGCTCACGAAGCCCTTGATGAAGAGGGCGGAGGCGTCGGCGAGGACCCGGTTGAGGCCGCGGATGAGCGTGACCGAGAACGAGCTCACGGCGGAGGCCCAGGCCTCGCGGAGCCAGTCCTCGACGGCCCGGACCGCCGCCTCGTCGAGGAATCCGGGCAGGAACGAGGAGGCCCCGCGGACGGCCCGGTCCACGATCGCCTCGCCACCCCCGCCCTGCATGGTCTGCCGCACGCCCTCGTAGGCCTCCCGGCTCTCCTGCGCCAGGACGACGAGCAGGACGGTCGTGGGGCCGATGAACGCGAGCGCGAGGAGCACCGTCGCGATAGTCGCCGCGAGCGTCGGCGGCACCGCCATCCGGTGGACCAGCCACCGGTAGAGCGGGTAGACGACGATCGTGAGCACGGCCGCCCACAGCAGGGGCATGATGAACGGGGCCAGCAGCTTCGCGATCAGGACGAGGAGCACGCCCGTGAACAGGAGGAACGCGGCGCCGAAGACGACCTTCGGCGGCAGGCCCTGGATGGATCGGGAACGGCGGCGGCGCGGCATCGTTTGTCCATGATAGCGCGTTCTTTTTGAGCCCGCCGCCCCCCTTGTGCTATGGTCAGCCTCACCATGACATGCTGGCTGCCCCTACTCGCCGGTCTGCTCTCCGCCACCGTCGCCGCCGCGGCGCCCGCAGCGTCCGCTTCGGTCGCCGCGGACGCGTCCGCCCCGGACGCCCTGATCCAGCTCCGCGACGCCGAGACCGTCGTCTTCTACGGCGACAGCATCACGGAACAGAACCGGTACGCCTCGCTGATCGAGACCTTCCTCGTCTCCCGTTGTCCAACGAAGAACCTGGTCTTTCACAACTACGGATGGTCCGGGGACACGGCTCGCGGCGGGAACGCCCGCTGGGACCGCGACGCCGCCTTCGTTAAGCCGACCCTCGTGTTCGTGGACTTCGGCATGAACGACGGCGCCTACACCGAGTTCGGGGACTGGATCCTGGACGCGTACCTCCCACCCCAGCGCGCCCTCGCGGACCGCATTCGGACCGGCGGCGCCCGCGAGATCATGCTCACGAACTCGTGCATCGACTGGCACGAGGACGCGGGCTGGTACGAGAAGTACAACGAGACGCTCGAGCGGGTGGCGAACGCCACCCTCGCCCTCGGCCGGGAACTGGGGAGTCCGGCCGTGGACATCTTCCATCCCATGCTCGAGGTGCAGGGGCGGTTCAAGGCGAAGCGCCCGTCCGGCACCTTCACCCCGGACTCGATCCACCCCAACGCGATGGGCGGGCTCGTGATGGCGTGGGCAGTGCTCAAGAGGCTGGACGTCCCCCGCGTGGTCGCGGACGTCACGGTCCCGGGAAGGACCGGCGCGACCGAGTTCGAGCTCGCGCCTCCCAGCCTTCCCTGCTACGTCCCGAAGGAAGCCCGGGGAGCCCTGGAGTTCGTGCCATTCGAGGACGAGTTGAACCGGTTCCGGCTCACCGTGCCCGGCTGGCCTGCAGCCGCGCCGTGCCACCTGGCCGTGAACGGCCGCCCGGTCGCGAAACTCACCGCCGCCGAGATGGCCGGGGGCCTCGACCTCGCCCTCCTCGACGACGCGCCCTGGTCGCGCCGGGGGCGCGACCTCTTCGAACTCGCCGGCTACCGGCACGACGTCCACATGGAGGCATGGCGGTCGTCGGGGCTCGGGGCGCCGGCGGCGGCCAAAGACCTCCCGGGATTCGACGCGGCACGGCGGGCGCGCGAGGACTTCGTCGCCCAGCTCGCCGGGCGGATGCGCGACCTCGCAAAGCCGGCCCTGTACCGGATCCGTCTGTCCACGACCCCGGTCTTCGGGATGGCCAAGGGACAGCTCCGGCTGATCGAGGGCTGGGAGGATCCCGACGGCGATCACGGCTTCGCCTGGGACGAATCGGTCGTCGCGGGCACGACGACCGCCGATCACACCGAGGGCGCGACGGCGGCGACGCTGACCTTCGACCTCGCCCTCTACCAATGGCCAGGCCTCTACTTCAACTTCCCGTACCCCCAGGACTTCGGGAAGGCCACGACGGTCGCGATCGACTTCCTCGCGCCCGCGGGATCGAAGCTGGCCGTGACGCTGGACGTCGGCGCCGGCGACAAGAAGAAGGAGAAGAAGGCCGCGGCGGGCCCCCGGCCGGTCCCGGCTGGCAAGTGGACCACCGTCACCTTCAAGCTCAAGGACCCGGACCGGGCCCTGGCCGCCGCGAAGGGCTGGTCGCTCGGGTTCTCCGGCACGCCGACGGGCCGCACGACGGTCCTGATCGACAACGTCCGCCTAATTCGCTGAGGCCCTGTCCCGCCTTAGGACTAGAACTGGTCGCCGATCCTTCGCACCCGCAGCGATCCCGCGCCAGAGGTCCTGCTCGATTCAGCGATGCGGAGCCACGACCAGCGGCTCGGGCTTGGGCGCGATCATGAGGAACCGTGACGCACGTCCCATGTTGCCGGCTGCATCCTCGACCACGAGCTCGAGCTCGTAGCTGCCGGGAAGGAAGGCCGCGGTCTTCAGCCGGCCAAGCTCCCCTAGCCAGACGGGCTCGCCGGAATCCACGAGCATCGACGTGGTACCCGCTCCCTTGAGCGTCAGCCGGTACCGGCTGAAATGCGCATCCACGGCCCGGCCGCGCACGATGACCATGACGCCCCGCTCCACGGAGGTCGCTGGAAGCTCCCCAAGCTCCGCTCGCGGACGGATTAGGTCCGGCGCCACCGACAGCCGCAGGGGCCAGCGCTGGCCCCGGTCATTGAGCGTGTCCGCCACGTAGAGGCAGGAAGTCTGGGTATCCAGAGCGAGACCCCCGGGCTGCCGCATCTCGCCCACGGCGCCGCCCGGGGTGCCGAACGAGAAGAGGAATGACCCGGTGTCCGCGTCGAAGGCGCTGATCCGGTCGTGCCCGGTATCACCGACGAACAGCCGACGGCCGGAGGCATCCACGGCGACCCCCGATGGTCTCGCGAGCTCACCCGCTGCACCCACCGTCCTGATCAGGCGCCCTTCCTGGTCAAATGCGCAGGCGCGGTCGTTCCCCGCGTCGGCCACCCACACGGTTCCCGAGGGCTCCGCCCACAGGTGGGCGGGTTCCTTGAGCGGCGCCGCGCCCGTCCCCGCCACGGTGGCGAGGTACGTGCCGTCCCGCGTGAAGAGCTGGAGCTTTCCGGTCAGCCGGTCGGCCACCCAGAGCCGCCCGGTCGCGTCGAGCGTGATCCCGGAGGGTTCGCGGAACCGGCCCGGCGCGTCGCCGTTCCCGCCGAACGCGTACCGGAAACCCCCATCTTCGTCGTACACGACCACCTGCTTGCGGAGCTTGTCGGCCACGTAGAGGGAGCCGTCGGGGCCGACCACCGCCGCGACGGGCGCCTTGAGGCCAGCGGGGTCTTTCCCCGACGCGTCAGGCTTCCCCAGCTCCCACAGGAGACGGCCCTGCGCATCGAACCGCTCGATCCGCCGGCGCAGGCTGTCCACCACGTACACGAAATCGGCCGCGTCCGTCGAGATCCCCTCCGGATGGCGGTGCTCGGAGAAGGTGACGACCGGGTTGGGGCCCCCGCATCCCGCGCACACGATGCCGAAGTTTCCGCCAACGGTAACGGTGGTCGATTCCCCGGTACCGTCGGTGGCATAGACCGTGAGCGTGATCGTATGGCATCCCGAGGCCGGCACCGGTACGCTCCCCAGGTACACGGGACCGGTTTGCGGAATGCCCTTCGCGGTGTACGAAGTGATCCACGCCGTGCCGTCGACCGCGATGACATACCGGCTGAACAGGTTCGGCGTGCCGAGGTAGTACGCCTTTCCGTAGACCGGGACGCTGCCAGGGGCGATCGTGCACATGTCCGGGGAGCTGATCAACGCCACCGGCCCGCCCGCCATCACGTCGACCTCGGGCGAGAACCAGCTCGTTGCCGGCCGCCCCGATCGCGTCACCGCCCGGACGGCATACCAGTAGGTCCGGCCCGGCACGAGGCCGCTGCCGGTATCGGTGAAGGTGAGCGCCGTCGTGCTCGCGACCAGCACCGGCGGCGGCGTCACGCCGGGGTTCGCGAAGGCTCCCGCCCAGATCTGACCCTTCGTCGTCTCGGCGCGGTAGAGCTCGTAGCGGAGAACGTCCGCCGCTCCCATGGCGGGAGGACTCCAGGCGAGGAACGCGCCCCGCAGGACGCTCGCGGCCGTAAGGTCCGCGGGGGGATCGATCGTGCGCGGTCCCCACACGTGGCCGCCGTCCATGAAGAGGAGACCCCGCGCGACCGCGGGGGCCCGCATGCCCGCCGGCTGCCAGTCGCTGGTCGATGACCACACGATGCCGTTGTCAGCCAGATCCACCGCGTGCACGATCGTCCGGTGGGAGTTGACTCCCGACCTGTTGAGCGCGGCATTCTCCCCCGCGTGGTACACGAACCCATTGGCCACCGCGCTCCGCCCCGCGTACGGACCGAAGTCGCTCCACCAGAGCGGTTCGTTCCGCGTTGAGACCGTGTAGCTGCCGCCGGACGGGATCAGCCGCAGGGACGCCGACGGGCTGTAGCCTACCCCCTGGGCCGTGCTCCATGGCAGCACCCGCCGCGCGACCACGTCGCCGCTATCCGCCAGCGCGGGGCCGTAGATCTCGCCGCCGTACGGCCACGTGAAGCTCCGGACCTCCCAGCCGTTGACCGGGTTGTACGCCTTCACGACCGCACCCGACACATTGGCTCCCGTCACGACGATCAAGCTGCCGTCGAAAGTCATGTAGTTGGTGTTCGGCCCGTACGTCGGCGCGAGGTCGATCTCGACGTTGAAGGAGGCGGATGGCCCCGATAGGATCAGGTGGGGCTTCCCCCCCGACGCGCTCAACCCGATCACGACCATCGACCCGTTGACCACGAGCGGCGGTGAGGTCAGGAGCGTCTTCACGCCCGCGAACGCGGTCACCGGCCGGGTGAAGATGGTTCCCTGCCGGTAGATCGAGAGCCCGGCACTGGAAACCACGTACAGATTCCCGCCGTCGACGGTGAGATTCTCGACGCCGTACGGGGGATACAGGTTCGGTAACGGTTGCCCGTTCATGGTGTCGTATCCGGAAACGTGCCGCCCACCCTCGCTGTTGATCACGTAGACGACATTGCCGTCGGTCGCCGTCGCGGTCGGCATGAACAACCCCGAGGCGTGCCACACCTCGCCGCCGTCAAGTATCCGGCGGGCCACGAGGCGATTGTAATAACCCGTGTTGTCCGGCTCCACCCAGTAGCTCAGGCTCCCGGCCACGATCGGGCTCGTGCCGCTCCGAACACTCCAGATCTCCTCCAGCGGCGGCTCAAGCGGCGTCGCCTCGGCCTGCCGGAACGTGTGCTGCGCGTCGTGCCCCCATGTCAGCCAATCTCCCGCGCCGTTGAACGACGTTACGTAGGTCTCGCCGGGCCCGGCGCCTCCCGCCACCCCGCACACGGTCGCGGCCACCGACGGGTTGAACGCCACCACCCCCATCCCGTTCGTGACGAACGTCCACGTGAACGCCTGCGAACCCCCCGGGGTAACCGTGAAAGTCCCCGCCGGCACAGGCCCGGTCTGACTGGCGATGAGCCCGCCCCCGGCCAGGATGTCCATGGGATTCGGAGAGACGTAAGCCGGCGAGGATGTCACGTTGGAGAAGGTGAGGACAAGCGGGAACGGCACCCCGCGCGTGACGGTCCCGGGCACGGAGACAGTCGCGACCAGCCCGCGGCTGACCTCGACGGCGTCCGAGACGAGCGGATAGAAGCTGGCGGCTTGCAGCGAGACCGCGTCCGTCCACGACGCCCCCGCCACGACCTTGAGCGTGCCCGTTCCGGGCCCCGCCTGATACGTCCACGTGAACGCGCCGGAGGCCCCGGGCGGCAGCGAGGGGAGCGGCGACGCCGGGACGACGACCGACGCCGAGGGCGTGCCGCTCAGCACCCATAGCGCGGGCACACCCGGCGTGACGTTCACCGCCCCTCCATCGCCCCGGTTCTCGACCCCGAGGATGACCTGGAAGGTCTGGTTCGGACACGGTGGCGATGGGCTCACGGCGAGGCTCGTCCCCGCGAGGAGCGCATGACCGACGAGCACGCCCCCCGTGCCCGTGAACGTCAGCGCGGTGGCACAGATCGTGGCGGTGGCAGATGCACCAAGCTTCAGGACACCCCAGGAATCCACCCGGTACCGCCACGTGAACGCCCTGGAGGCGCCGTCGCCGAGCAGCGTCACGGACGAGGGCGAGGGTGACGAGACCATAACTGCCGACGGACCGGAAACCACGAGCGCGGGCTTGACCCAGAAGGCGCTCACCCCACTCGTGTTCGTCACCGTTTCCACCACGAAGATGGTTGCGCCGACGGTCCCGGGCCCTGAGCCGGCCACCGCCACGGTCATGGTGTTGTCCGAAATCCTCATCGTGTTCGTCGTCGCCGCCGTGGACGTGAGGAAGGCGCCCGAGGCCACGTCGTAGCCCAGGGCCAGCGATCGGAACGACGCCGTGCCGCTCCCCACGGCCGTGTAGGTGAAGGAAAACCCCGTGGTTGATCCCGGCGCCAGGCTCCCGATCACGACCGGCGGTGCGCCGCCGTACGCCACCGATCCCGTGCCCAGGGCGAGCGGGGTCGCCCCCCGGACGCCGGTTGCGGCCCCGTCGCCCGTGTTCGATACCGTGAAGGTCGCCGTGACCACGCCGCCTGGACAAACTCCCGCCGGCGAGGCGACGGCGGCCACGATCGCCAGCTTGGCCGCCCCGATGAAGACCGTGACCGACGCCCCGGGGTACTTGACCGCGTAGTGGCAGGTCTTGGCCATGACCCACGGGTCCAGCACGAGTCGGCCGGGCGACTTGGCCGTCATCTGAATCGTGAAGTACGCCGTCGCTCCCGGATCGAGCTGAGCCACGAGGTGGGGCTGGGGACTGTAAATCACGACCCACGGCGACGCATAGGCGGGCTTGGCGGTCGGCGTCACGCTAATGGCCACCTCCGTTCCCGCGTTGTACGCCGTGATCGTGACCGTGAACGTCATCCCCGGGTGCACGAAAGACGGCGCCGCCGCCGTGACGTAAAGACTCGCGCATCGGATGTCGATCGGCCCGAGGTCGATCGTCGCCGACGAAACGACCGTGGCCGAACACGCATCGATCCCGCTCGCCGAACCCCGGAGCACAAGATCGCCTCCTCCCGTCGCCTTGACCTGCCATGTGATCGTGCCCGTGCCGCCGGGAGTCAGTGTGAGCGGCGTGAAGGTGCCGTAGCTCCCGTATGTGATCACCGTCGCCGAGCCCTGGACGATCGAAAGGGAACCCGTCATCCGGGATGCCGAGAATAGGCCGTCGTTGCGCACCGTAAGTTTGACCGCCCGCGTCTGTCCCACGCAGTCGAACGGCAGATTGCCAGTCACGGACAGCGAGAACGCGATGAGCTGCGCTCCCGGCCCCTTCAGCGGCACCAGCACGCACCGCTCGGACTCATGTCCCTCGGTGTCCAGGGCCATCACCTGGTAGTAGTAGGCAATGCCACAGTCGGGAGGAGTGTCGAGATACGCCGTGGACGCCCAGGAGACCCGGCCCAGCTCCGTCTGCGGGGCTTCCGCCGACGTCGACCGCAGGATGCGGTATGCGGTGACGGCGTAGGTCGCCTCCACAGGAGGATCCCATTGGACTAGAAGGGCCGGCCCCTGCGCACGGCCTCGGACGTTCCGGGGGCAGTTCACGCCAGCGCCCCACGCGTGAACCGTACCGTCGTATGTCTGGGCCAGCACCATCGTGTTCGTGACCGCGAGTCCGAGCATGCCGCCCCCGATGAAGTCGTGCCGGTCGACCATTTCGCCCGTGTCACCCCGATAGATTCTGAGGGCGTTGGGAGCCGGGCCGGCAGCGCCGCCCTCAGTCACGTAGAGGAACCCGTTCGCCGCCACAAGACCCTGCGCATCGCCGCTGAGCGTGACCGAGAAGGCCGGATCAAGGGAGCCATCCGCCAGCGAAGCGCGGAGTAGCCACTGCCTCAGTGAGGGAATGCCAGAAGGGTCCCACGGCAGAACCGTGTTGTTGTACATGAAGTAGACGCGACCGCGGTCGGCCACCGTCAGGTTGAGGTTCAGGGGAGGCGCGGCGGACGTGTTCAACACTTGCGGCATGTTCGTGCGCCACAGTTGACTGCCGGTCAGTCCGTCCAGGCACACCAGCGCCGATTGATAACTCGCCTGCGAATCCTGAAGGTACACGATGACCCGGAGCCGTCCCGTGGCGAGATCCCGGATCGCAAGCGGAGGGGAGAGAATTATCCTCGCCGCTCCCAGCGTGGCCGACCAGCGCACGTCACCAGTACGGACATCGAACGCCGAGATCATCTGAATGCCTCCCCCGCCATGTGGGAGGAAGATGCGCCCGCAGGCTACGGCAGGCGTATTCCAACCATCGCCCAACTTGGGCCGAGTGTAACTCCACCGCTGAGTCATCAAGAGGTCCGTCTCGTCAAACATGGCCAGCACTCCATTGTCGAGGTTGGCTTCGATGACGCTCGGGCCGTCCGCGACGGTCGCGTATAGCCCGAGCGGCTTGCCGGCGAGAATCGGTCGAATAGGACCGAAGGCGAACCCTCCCGGCCCGTAGTTCATTCTCTCCAGCTGAGTCCTGTGCGAAACCATCCAGACCTGCGTTCCTGAGCCGAAAAGCGGCTCCGCAGCAGGACCGAAGGCCAGAATCCCTCCGGCGTCGGGGAGGCCTCGCGAGGTCATGAACAGCGTGTTCGCCGGGTTCATCGCAGCGAGCTGGAATTGATACGGCGCAAAGATCATGCCCCCATCCATCAACGGACTCGTCGGCAGAGCTACAGGACTCCAGTACCAATTGAACGCCGGGACGCCAAGCGCGTTGACTTCCCACATGAGCTTCAGCGGTGGCTTCAGGATGTCGCCCAGCGCCAGCGGGTTCTGGCTCTGGTCCCGCCGCCATTGCGGCCAGTCTCGCGTCGCCACGACGCCCACCTGGAAGGGGGTGGCTCCGGGGTACGCCGGCAGCGAAACCGTCACGTAGTAGGTGCCGGTCCGATCGCCCGTGTGCAGCACGATGGTCGTCTCGGCGGGCGAGTCGGACAACACGGTGACGGAGACCTTCGACATCCAGTCCGCGTAGTAGTCCGAGACAAAGGCCGTGGCTCCGGGCGGGATCGGCCCGATGGTGGCCCGGACCGTCACGCCGCCCACGACGAGACCCGAGGTAGTGCGGCTGAGAGCCGAGATCAGGAGCTGCACCGACCCGCCCGCTGGCACGCGGTCCGGCGCCGTCCGCACGTCGATCCTGGCCGGTTCGGCCGGACAGACCGTGACCGAATCGGACATCTGCGTGTTGCCGCTTCCGCAGTGTAACAAGTCGAGCGCGGCCACCAGCAGATCGCACTTCCCGCCCGGGTCGGGCCGGTACATCTGCCTAAGGATCCCGTCCGCGCCGATCGCCGAGGGTCCCAAGAAGCCGCCGCCGTTCGCGGTGGCCTGCGAAAGGCAGAATCTCGTCGGGTCCACGCTCGTCACCGTGTTCCCCCACTGGTCCTCGAGGTGCGCCCGGATCTCCTCGGTGGCGCCGGCGATGATCGCGTCGAACTGGGGGGTGATCACGGCTTTCGCCGGCGAACACGGCACGGTCGCGAAGGCCGTCGTCGTGCACGCGGCGTTCGCACAGAACTGGACCGTGTACGGCCCGACCCTGGCGGACGGGTAGAGGACGAAGTCGGTCCATGGCGCGGAGGAACCGCCGGTGAGCTGCGTCGCGGACAGGGGATAGGCCGCGGAGAACTTCGCCGTGGGCTGGCCGGTCTGCGGCACCGGCGCGTCGGCGAGCCACGCGATTATGGGGGCCTCCGTCACCAGATGCCCGCCGGCATCGAAGGCGCGCACGCGGATCGTGATCGGCCCGCACGCGTTCGGGGCCGGGGTGAGGACCTCGGCCGTGACACTGGCGGGGATATCCCCGGCCACCACGATCGCCGGCGCGGGGATGGCGTACGCGTGGCCGTTCGTATCCATCACGAAGACCGTCGCCGTATGAAACGCTTCGTTGTAACTATAGTTGGTGTCCGGCGCATAGGTACCGATGGACCAGGTCGTAACCGTGCTCGACGAGCTCGTGAACGTGGCTGCGCAGTTCGACACCGGCGCCGCGCTCGTCCCGTCCGGTCTCGTCACGCCGACGCGCAGGGATCCGGCTGCGACATCGAGTCCATCGGTTAGCTTCGCCGGGTTCGCGATGGTCACCTGGAAGGTCACGGGACCGCCGACGTACGTGGGATAAAGGTGGTATCGGAAGTCCTCCAGGGCCGTCGCGTCCAGGACCGACCGCGAGTCGCTCAAGTAGAGCCAATCACACCCGGGGCCACCGGGCGGCCCGCCAAGCGCGGCGTACGCGTCCAGCCGCCCCGCGCCGTTCTCCTGCTCGTACGAACACTGGTTACACGTCCGCTCGGACGGACAGTCGGCCTGGTGCGCGGTCTGCCTCACCCGCCGGCGGACCGTCTCCCCGTACCAGTCCGGATTCTGATCCACCAGGCACGCGGCCACGCCGGCCACCATCGGCGACGCGAAGGAGGTGCCTTTCCCATTCGCGTACAGGGGGAACGTCGGCGGCCCTCCGTCGGCGGGCAAGGGCCACGAGCTCAACGTCCTCGCGGACGGCGCCACGAGCGCGACCTCCGGGCCGGCCATGCCATCGTACTCGCAGTCTCCGTCGCTCTGACCGACGCCGATGACTCCAGGCAGCATCGCGGGCTCCCACACGCTGTGGCACGCGGTGAAGACGTACTGGGTGGAGGAACAGAACGCTGGGGAGCACGCAGGATCGGCGGCCTTGCACTTGTTGCCCACCGCCGCCACCACGATGTTCCCCTGCCGGTTGATCGCGGCGACATTCCCGGGCTCCTGGTCGGAGTTCCCCAGGTCCGGCGGCCACTGTCCCCAACTGCAGTTCACGATCCGGTGGCTCGGCCGGCCCAGCCGGTTGGACTTTTCGTCCGGCGCGCCCGTACGGGCCAGCTCCAGCGCATCCCACCCGGCCCATACGGGGAACGTCTCGCTGTCGAACTCCCTGACGGGCACCAGCGTGGCAC
The DNA here is from genome assembly GCA_919901855.1 of bacterium. Classification (GTDB taxonomy): domain Bacteria; phylum Oederibacteriota; class CAKKQC01; order CAKKQC01; family CAKKQC01; genus CAKKQC01. Next base: position 21,772 of record CAKKQC010000050.1, read on the forward strand.
GCCACGCCATCCCGGCCATCCCGCCGCCGCCCTTGCCGCCGATCAGCGCCCAATGACCAATCCCGTCGCTGTCGCGCCAACCCGCTCCAAGCCCCCGGCTCGTCGGGTCCGCCAGGTTGAACTCCACCCACGTTCCAGAGGCGGGATCGTACCGTCCGTCCTTCCCAACCGGCAGGGCGTCCGCATCCTCGCCCCCGACCGCGAAGATCGAGCTTCCGTCCGTCACAACCCCAAGCCAACTTCGCGCCGTCGGCAGGGAACTGGAGACCGTCCAGTACGTGGCCGACCCATCCCAGACTTCCACGGTTGACACAACCCCTGTCCCGTCGTTCCCGCCGATCGCGTAGATGGTCCCACCGAGGACTACCCCGCCGATCCCCTCCCGTGCCACATTGAGGGAGGGCGCCGTGGACCAGGCGCCAGTCGCGGAGTCGTAGGCATACACCGACGACGACGGACCCCACCTGTCGTTCCCGCCGATCGCGTACAGAGTGCCGCCCAGCGACACCGCCGCCAACCCCCGCCGCGGAGTCGGCATCGGCGAGGCCGTCCACCAGACATCGGCTAGCAGGTCGCTGAAAAAACGGTCATGACGACGAGAAAACTGATCGTGACGA
>CAKKQC010000051.1 GCA_919901855.1 bacterium
CCGTAGCCGCCGCGCCACCGATCGTGACCGCAGTGACCGCCGTGAGGTTCGTCCCATTGATCACCACCCCGGTCGTTCCGCCCGCCACCGGTCCGCACGTCGTTCCCAGGCTCGTGATCGTCGGTGCCGCCGTGTACGTATATGCACCCACGCTCGTCACCGGCCCGCCGCACGTGGTCACCACCACGTCCTGCGCACCCGCCGTTCCCGCCGGCGTCGTCACCGTAACCGTCGTCGCCGTGTTGCCCGTGACCGTAGCCGCCGCGCCACCGATCGTGACCGCAGTGACCGCCGTGAGGTTCGTCCCGTTGATCACCACCCCGGTCGTTCCGCCCGCCACCGGTCCGCACGTAGTCCCCAGACTCGTGATCGTCGGCGCACCGGGGCAGTAGGAGTAGTTCAGACTCCCGGACCAATCCCCACCAAATCCGTCGACCTTGAGGTAGTAGGTCTGCGTGCTCGCCGCCACGTAGTCGAACGTGAACTGCCACGAGCCGCCGCTGTCATCGTCCGACGCCTCGAGGATAGTGCCCGCCGCATCCGAGTAAAGCCGCCCGCGGGAGTCCCCGATCCCCCCCACCGTGTCGAAGTGGTACGTCGCCCCGGCGGTCATGTCGATCCGGTACCAGTCCAGCGTATCCAGAGTCGTCAACACGTGCGGCCCATGGGCTTGCGTCGACGTCGTCGGCGTCAGCACCGTCCCCGTCGTCGACACATCGTCCCCGGGATCCCAAGCGTCTCCCGCCGGGGGAATCGAATAGGAATAGTTCAAACTGCCGGACCAATCCCCGTCGCACGCTTCATCCCAAAACGCGACTCTCAAATAGTAGGTCTGCGTGCTCGCCGCCAGGTAGTCCAGGCTGAATTGGCTCGGGCTGACCCCGCTGTCATCGTCCCACGCCACCTGAACCGTTCCCCCCGCATCCGAATACAGCCACGCCGCATCGTCTCCGCTCCCACCCTCGGTGTCGAAGTGATACAGCCGGCCGGCCGTCATGTCGATCCGGTACCAGTCCTCGCAATCCGTCGTCGTCGTGATCGTGTGCGGACCATGCGCCTGCGTCACCAGCGTCGGCGTGATGATCGTCCCTGTCGCTCCGGCATCGTCGACCGGATCCCAGGCATCCCCTGATCCGACATACGTGAACCCGCCGACCAACGTCACCGGCCCGCCGCACGTGGTAACCACCACGTCCCGCGCCCCCGCCGTGCCCGCCGGCGTCGTCACCGTCACCGTCGTCGCCGTGTTCCCCGTAACCGTCGCCGCCGCACCCCCGATCGTCACCGCCGACGCACCCGACAGGTTCGTCCCGTTGATCACGACCCCGGTCGTCCCGCCCGCCACCGGCCCGCTCGTCGTGTCCAGCGTCGTGATCGTCGGCGCCGCCGTGTACGTGAACGCCCCCACGCTCGTCACCGGCCCGCCGCACGTGGTCACCACCACGTCCTGCGCACCCGCCGTTCCCGCCGGCGTCGTCACCGTAACCGTCGTCGCCGTGTTGCCCGTGACCGTAGCCGCCGCGCCACCGATCGTGACCGCAGTGACCGCCGTGAGGTTCGTCCCGTTGATCACCACCCCGGTCGTTCCGCCCGCCACCGGTCCGCACGTAGTCCCCAGACTCGTGATCGTCGGCGCACCGGGGCAGTAGGAGTAGTTCAGACTCCCGGACCAATCCCCGCCAAATCCGTCGACCTTGAGGTAGTAGGTCTGCGTGCCCGCCGCCACGTAGTCGAACGTGAACTGCCACGAGCCGCCGCTGTCGTCGTCCGCCGCCACCTGGATGGTGCCCGCCGAGTCCGAGTACAGCCGCCCCCGCGAGTCCCCGGTCCCGCCCACCGTGTCGAAGTGGTACGAGGTTCCCGCCGTCATCGCGATCTGGTACCAGTCCGCCGTGTCGGTCACGTTCAGGATGTGCGGGCCGTGGGCTTGCGTCGACGCCGTCGGCGTCAGCACCGTCCCCGTCGTCGACACGTCATCACCGGGATCCCAGGCATCTCCCGCCGGGGGAATCGAGTAGTAGTAGTTCAGGCTCCCGGACCACCCTCCCACGCACGGATTCCAGTAGGCGACCTTGAGGTAGTACGTCTGCGTGCTCGCCGCCACATAGTCGAAGCTGAACTGCCCGATGCCGCCGCTGTCGTCGTCCGCCGCCACCTGCACCGTACCCGCCGCATCCGAGTACAGCCACGCCGCATCGTCCCCGGCGCCTCCCACTGTGTCGAAATGGTAGCTTCGGCCTGCGATCATGTCGATGCGATACCAGTCCGCGCAATCCGTCGTCGTCGTGATCGTGTGCGGACCATGCGCCTGCGTCACCAGCGTCGGCGTGATGATCGTCCCTGTCGCTCCGGCATCGTCAACCGGATCCCACGTGTCGGCCGCGGCCGGGGCCGCAAGCCACCCGCCAGCGACCAGCCAGAGCGCCATCCCAATGACGCGTCGGCTGGATGATGGGTGAATGGACGTCATGAGTTCACTGATAATAGGGGGACATGGAGAAGGATGTCAACCGACAGGCGAGGCGCTGCGGACACACAGCCGGGCACATGAGCGCGATCATCTACAATTATCTTATATTCGACTCTCGGCCAGGTAGCTTCAGCGGCACAGCTTCATCTATCCGGCTGGTCCCCGACTCGATCTGGGGCGCCGAGCGCGCCCTCCTATTCGCCTTCGACGCGCCCCCCCCTACGCCTGGCGGCGCAGGATGTCCCAATAGGCGCCGCGGGCGCCACCCGCGATCGCGCGCTGGAGCGGCACGTTCTCGTTGTAGTTGTGCCCGCGCAGTTCCGCCGCGTACGCCTCCCGCAGGTCGCTGGGCGGGAAGAACCGCTGGTCACCGGCGATCGCCTTGCGGACCAGCGCCGCGGGCCGGGGCCCCAGCGCGGGCGAGACATAGAACGTGGGCTTGAAGAGGTCCACGGGGCCTTCGTACCGCCGCAGGATTCCCGGATGCCCGCCCAGCGGTTGTTCGCGCGCCATCTGGGCGGCCAGCGGCAGACCGGGATAGAGGCGGATGCCGATTGCCGCACCGGCGCAGTCGGGTCCCGCCAGCTTCACCGCCTCCAGCCCCTCCGCGACGGTCGCCGGTGTCTCCCCGGGGCCGCCGATCATGAGGTCGACCATCGACGCGATCCCGGCGGCGCGGCACGTGGCGACCGCGGCGGCCAAGTCAGCCATCCGGTGCGGCTGTCCCAGCTCGGCGAGAACCGTGTCGCACCCCGACAGCCCGGTGAAGTTGATCCCGACGCACCCCGCCCGTCGCATCGCCTGCGCCAGCTCGGCCGGAAACGGCGTCACCGAGAGATACGCGTACCAGCGCAGCTTCTCACCCAGCCCGCGCGCGGCGAGTGCCTCGCACACGGCGAGGGCGTGGCCCAGCGGCTGGTTGAACTCGGCGTCGCACAGGTGCAGGACGTCCACGCCGAGCGCCAGGAGCGATGCCGCCTCATTCGCCACCCGGCCGGGGGGACGGAGCCGGGAGGCGTCGCCTTTCGCGAGCCCGTCGGCGCAGAACACGCACCGGCGGGGACACCCGCGCTTGGTCTCGATCCCGATCTGGGCGCCGAGGCGCAGGTAGGCGGCGTTGTCCACGAGCTCCCGCCGGACCGGCGTCTCCGCGTACGCGGGCCAGTGCGGCGCGCTCCGCCCGTACCGCCGGCCGTCGCGCCAGACGAGTCCGGGCACTCCCGCGAGCGCGTCATAGCCCGGCCGGCCGCCCGCGGCGCGTATGACGCCAAGGAGGGCCGTAAACGCCCCCTCGCCGTCGCCCGCGATTCCGTACTCGACGCCCGTGTAGGCGATTGTGTCCTCGGGAAACAGCGAGAATCCCGCGCCGCCCAGTACGAAGGGCGCCCTCGTGTATTTGCGGAGCTCGAGCACGATGTCGAGGAGGAGCGGGACGAACCAGGTCGCGCTGGGCCAGAAGCTGTCGTCCGCGTTGCGGAACGTGAGCCCGACGATCTCGGGCTCGCGACCGGCGAGTCCCGCGCGCACGGCCCGGCGCCAGTCGTCCGCCAGCCCGAGGTCCAGGATTTCGACCGCCTCCCCGGCCGCCAGGAGGTCCGAAGCCACGTGCTCGAGGCCGACCGGGGCGATCGGCGGCTGGATGCGGTTCGTGTTGACGAGGAGTATCACGGCCACGCCTTCGGGGCCATGATACTCCTCATCCACTCCGGGCCGTCATGATCCTCGACACCCCCGTCGCGTACTGACAGGGCCATCCGGGCGGCCCGGAACGTCATCCCTGCCCCCCTCCGGCCGGGTCCGCTATGCTGATCACGATGCCGCTCACGGGACTCCACTTCCTGGTCACCCTCCAATGCAACCGCGAGTGCGACCACTGCTTCGTCTGGGGCGGACCGTGGCAGAAGGGCGCGATGACGCTGGAGGCGATCCGGACGTACCTCGGACAGGCCCGGGACGCCGGCGGGATTGCCGAGATCTGGTTCGAAGGTGGCGAGCCCTTCCTCTATTATCCGGTCCTCGTCGATGGCGCCAAGGCGGCCGCCTCGCTCAGGTTCCGCGTCGGCGTCGTCTCAAACGCGTACTGGGCGACGACTCAGGAAGACGCCGTCGCGTGGCTCAAGCCGCTCGCCGGGACGGTCGCCAGCCTGCTCGTGAGCTGCGATCCCATGCACTGGAGCGACGAGGCCGCCCGCCGGGCGGAGATCGCGACCACGGCGGCGAACGCGCTCGGGATCGGGCTGGGCGTCATGGCGATTCCCGACGCGAAGACGGGGCCGATCCCGGGCGTCATGCACCGGGGCCGCGCGGCGGTGAAGCTCTCCGGGCGGGCGGAGGGCGCGCCTTGGGAAACGTTCACGAAGTGCCCTTACGAGAACCTGCGCGATCCCGCCCGTCTGCACCTCGATCCCGCCGGGAACCTGCACGTCTGTCAGGGGATCGTGATCGGGAATCTCCACGCGACGCCGCTCGCCGAGATCCTCGCGGCCTGGAACCCCGAGGCCCATCCCGTGCTCGGACCCCTGCTCGCGAATGGCCCCGCCGAGCTCGCGCGCCGGCTCAATCCCCCGTCCCGGGACCGGTTCGCCGACGCCTGCCACCTCTGCTACGAGACCCGGCTCGGCCTGCGGGCCCGGTTTCCGGACATCCTCGGACCAGACGCCATGTACGGCGCCGGCTGAGCGACCCTCAGCCGAAGAACATCTCCATCGTCTGGTAGTACTCGAGCTTGGCTTGGTCGAAGCCGGCCAAGCCGTACTCGGCAAAGAAGAACGGGATCAGGGCGGCGTCGCCGTTGCGGTTGAGGGTGTAAGCGGCCTGGCAGAAGTCACTGTACCGATCCGAGATGCCAGCGTACCCGAGGTCGATGAACCCGGACAGGCGCCCATCCTCGAACATGATGTTCGGCTCGCAGTAGTCGCCGTGGACGAAAACTAGATCCTCGGGCGGCCGCGACCGGGCCAGGAAGGCGGACCATTCGGCCTGGCACTCCGCGTCGCGGGTCGCGGCGACGGCGGAGTCGTCCGCGAGCTTGTCCGCCAGCCGCCGGACGAATGGACAGCCGTCAGCGGGCAGGGCGTGGATGCAGCGGAGTTCGTGGGCCATGATCCGGACCACGTCCCGGCGCGGCATGGCGAGATGGGGGTCGCACGCGCAGAGTCCCGGGATCGCGGACGAGACGAGCCACTCCTTCGCCGTCGTCACTGCGTAGCCGAGGACCTCGGGCACCGGGAGCCGGCCCTTGAGCCAGGCCATCCGGTCCCGCTCGGCCGCGAGGCGCCGCTCGGCGACGCGGGGATCGCACTTGAGGTAGCGGTCGGGCCGGCCGGGCTCCGTGACAAGGAAGACCTCGGCGCCCGACCCCCCGATCGGCTCCTGGAACCACCGGACCCGGGGGCCCCCGATCCCGAGCTCGGGTGGTACGCCCGATGGCGTCGGGACGGGAACGATCGTGTCGGCCATCTATCGATAATACCGGGGGCGGGTCTGCTCGAGTCAGCTCATCTTGAGGAGGGTCTGGTTGATCACCGTCTGGTAGCCGATCCCCCGCTTGGCGGCTTCCCGCCGTGCCCACGCCAGCACGCGCGGGTGCAACCGGATCGAGGTCGCCCGATGACGTTCCTCTTCCGGCTTCGGCGGACGGCCGCGTGGCGCCCGCGGCTTGCCCGTCGACTCCTCGATTGCTCGCCGGAACGCCTCGGTCTCAGCCGGGGTCACCCTCCGGGCCCGCTTCCAAGGAAACCCGCTTGAGCGCTTCATGTTCGATCTTTATTGTAGATACAGAATAGGGCAGGCGTCAAAGCGCGTGGCCCCGCGAGACCAGCGGTGCTACTTGTTCAGCCGGCGCTCGAGCTCCTCGCGCGTGGCCTTGAGGCGGCGGTCCATCTCGTCGAGCGCGGCCTGGATCGCGTTCGCCACCGGGTCGGGCAGTTTCCCGTGCTCGAGCGGCTTGGACTCGTCGGCTTTCGGCCCCCCGGTCGCCCGGGCGGGAATCCCGACCACGACCGTGTGCGGATCGACGTCCCTGACGACCACGGAGCCGGCGCCCACGCGCGCGCCCTCGCCCACCACGATGGGGCCGAGCACGATCGCGCCCGCGCCGATGACGGCGCCGTTCCGGATCGTCGGGTGCCGCTTGACCTTTTCCAGCGTGGTGCCGCCGAGCACGACCCCCTGGTACATGAGCACGTCGTCGCCGATCTCGGCGGTCTCGCCGATGACGACGCCGATACCGTGGTCGATGAAGAACCGCCGCCCGATGATCACGCCCGGGTGGATCTCGACGCCGGTCAGGAACCGGGCGACGTGGGAGACCAGCCGTGCCAGCAGGCGCAGCTTCCAGAGCCAGAGCCGGTGCGAGACCCGGTGGGCCCAGACCGCGTGGAGGCCGGGGTAGCAGGTCAGGACCTCGAGCACGCTCCGCGCGGCGGGGTCCTTGGCGAACACGGTCCGGATATCTTCGGTCAGCCGGGAGAACATCGTCCGACTATTCTAGCCCGACCCCGCAGCTCAGATGTAGTACATGGCCGACGCGGCCCGCGCCTGCAGCTTCGCCCGGGCCGCCAAGTCCTCCAGGGTTATGGCCCCCAGCACCCCGCTCACCGCCCGGCGCACCTCCGCCCAGACATCCCGCGCCACGCATGCCTTCTCGCGGCTGCACGACCCCGGGCAGTTGTGGCACTCGAGCTGGCTGAGGCTCCCCTCCAGCCGCTCGAAGACCTCGAGGAGGCGGATCCGGCCCGGAGGCCGCGCGAGCGAATACCCGCCGTGAACGCCCCGGACCGCGGTCACGAGCCCCGCCCCCTTGAGCCCCGCTACGAGCTGCTCGATGTACTTCGCCGACAGCCCCTGCCGCTTCGCGATGTCGCGGACGCGGACGGGCCCCTGCCCGTAGCTCAGCGCGAGTTCGAGCATCACGCGCGTGCCGTAACGGGCCTTCGTCGAAATCCTCATTTGGGCCCGGCCTTCCCGGCGCCGCCCTCGAGCAGGAAGACGGCCACGTCGGCCCGCAGGTTCGGAAGCCAGCGGGGGCGGCGCGTGGTGCCCCCGGCCGAGGTCCGGAGCGGAATCTCCTCGAGTACGGTGAGGCCGGCGTCCCGGCAGAACGACCGGAAATCCTCGACCGTCAGCAGACGGATGTTCGGCGTGTCGTACCACTCGTGCGGAAGCCGCCGCGACTTGGGCATCCGCCCCCCGAAGAGCAGACCAAGGCGCAGCCTCCAATGGCCGAAGTTCGGGAACGCGACTATGCACTTCTTCCCCACCCGCGCCATCTCCCGGATCAGGAACATGGGCTTGTGCAGGACCTGGATCGTGTTGGTCAGGATCACGTAGTCCATGCAGCCGTCCGCGTAGCCGGCCAGCCCCTCGTTGAGGTCGCCGTGGTGCACGTTGTTCAGTCCCTTGCGCACGCACGCCTGGATGGAAGCGTCGTCCAGCTCGATGCCCTCGGCCCGGACCTGCTTGGCAACCTTCAGCGCCCGGAGGAGGTCGCCTTCGCCGCATCCGAGGTCGAGGACCCGGCTTCCGGGTTCCACGAGATCAAAGGCTTGCTTGCCTTCGGGACCCAGCGGATCCGTGAGCGCATGGCCGGAAATCACCTGGGCATCCGGGTCGTTGCCGGTAACCTGGAACGCCCCGGACGCCGGGCTCGCGTCGTGACGGACCGGCGGATCGCCGGCCAGCTTGGTCCGGATCAGGTCCTGGAGATCCTCGGATTCGAGGAGGAAGGCATCGTGCCCGTAATCCGACTTGATCTCCTTGTTCACGACCTCGACGTTGTTTTGGCGAAGAGCCGTCACGAGCTCGACGGACGCCGAGGGCGGAAACAGCCAGTCGGAGGAGACCGAGACGACGAGGAACCGCGACTTCACGCCGGCGAAGGCGGCCTTCAGCGATCCACCCCCGTGCGACCGGGCGAGGTCGAAGTAGTCGCAGGCCTTGGAGAGGAACAGGTACGAGTTGGCGTCGAACCGCTTCACGAAGCTGTCGCCCTTGTACTTGAGGTAGCTCTCTACCTGGAAGTCGGTCGAGAACTCGAACCCGTACTCGGCCTTGTCCTGGAGCCGGCGGCCGAACTTCTCGTGCATCGAGAACTCGGAGAGATAGGTGATGTGCCCCACCATCCGCGCGATCGCGAGCCCGCGCGCCGGCACGCTCAACCCGTAGTACTCCCCTCCGCGCCAGTCGGGATCGGCCATGATCGCCTGCCGCCCGACCTCGTTGAACGCGATCGACTGCGCGGACATCCGCGCGGTGGTCGCGACCGGGATCGCGAGTGCCACCCGGTCCGGGTACCGGACCGCCCACTCCAGGACCTGCATCCCGCCCATGGATCCCCCGATCACGGCCGCGAGCCGGCCGATCCCGAGGTGGTCGAGCAGGGCCCGTTCCGCCTCGACCATGTCCCGGATCGTGACCATCGGGAACGAGAGCCCGTAGGGCTTTCCCGTGGCCGGGTTGACCGACGCCGGGCCGGTCGAGCCCATGCACCCCCCGATCACGTTCGAGCAGACGACGAAGTACCGGCCGGTGTCGATCCCCTTGCCCGGGCCCACCAGCACGTCCCACCACCCGGGCTTGTCGTCGCCTTCGTGGTACCCGGCCGCATGCGCGTCCCCGGACAGCGCCGTGACCACCAGGATCGCGTTGTCCTTCGCCGCATTGAGGGTGCCGTAAGTCTCGTACGCGATCGTGACGGGACCGAGTTCGCGCCCGCACTCCAGAAGAAGAGCGTGCGGCGGCTCGGCGAACGTCCAGGTCTTCGTCCCGACGACGCCTACCGACCCGGGCCCGGGGTCCCGCCAGTCCGCCACGTCCCTAGCCCTGCGACGCCTTCAGCGCCTGGTCGATATCCGCGATGATATCGTCGACGGTCTCGAGTCCGATCGAGAGCCGGATGAAGTCCGCGGTGACGCCGGTCGCCTCCTGCTCCTGCGGCGTGAGCTGCTGGTGCGTCGTCGAGGCCGGATGGATGACCAGCGACTTGGCGTCGCCGATATTGGCCACGTGCGACAACAGCTTGACCGAGTTGATGAACCTCATGCCGGCGGGCAACCCGCCCTTGATGCCGAACCCGACCAGTCCGCCGAAGCCGCGCTTCAGGTACTTCGCCGCGATCCGGTGGGCCGGGGCATCCTCGAGCCCGGGGTAGTTCACCCAGCTCACGAGCGGGTTCTTCTTCAGCCACCTGGCCACCGCCAGCGCACTCGAAGAGTGCCGCGCCTGCCGCAGCGGCAGCGTCTCCAGCCCCAGCAGGAACTGGTGCGCGTTGAACGGCGACAGCGCCGCCCCGATGTCCCGCAGCAGCGTCACCCGGACCTTGATGATGAACGCGACGTTCCCCATCCCCGGCACGTTGCCCAGGGCGTCCCAATACTTGATGCCGTGGTAGCTCGGATCGGGCTCCGTGAACTCCGGAAACTTTCCCCCGTTCCACGCGAACTTCCCCGAGTCCACGATCACGCCGCCGAGCGACGTCCCGTGGCCGCCGATATACTTCGTGGCCGAGTTCGCGAGGATGTCGGCTCCGTAGTCGATGGGGCGCACGAGTCCGATGCCGACGGTGTTGTCGACCACGAGCGGAATCCCCGCCCCGTGCGCGATCCTGGCGAGGACCTCGAAGTCCGGCACGTCGAGTTTCGGGTTCCCGATCGTCTCGGCGTAGATCGCCCGCGTCTTCGGCGTGATGGCCTTCCGGAAGAGCTCGGGGTCGTCCGCGTCCACGAACCGGACCGCCCTTCCGAGCTTGGGGAACGTGTGGTGAAAGAGCTGGTACGTCCCGCCGTAGAGGTTGTTCGCGGAGACGATCTCGTCGCCGAGCTGCGTGATCGCAAGCAGGGCGTACGTGATCGCCGACTGGCCCGAGGCCACGCCGAGCGCGCCGGTGCCGCCCTCGATCGCGGCGACCCGCTTCTCGAAAACGTCCGTGGTCGGGTTCATGAGCCGGGTGTAGATGTTCCCGAACTCCTTGAGGGCGAAGAGGTTCGCCGCATGCTCGGAGCTCTTGAAGACGTAGGACGTCGTCTGGTAGATCGGGACGGCCCGCGCGCCCGTGGTCGGGTCCGCCTCCTGTCCCGCGTGGAGTGCCTTCGTCTCGAAACCCGGTTCCTTGCTCATGACTGAATTCTCCCATAGGAGCACTAGGGAACGCCAGAACCGCCGGCGGCCGTCCGGCGGACCGCCGGATCAGTCCAGGGCCTTGGGTCCGAACCGCAGCGTGACGCTCGCCACCGCGGCGACCGTGGACCTGACGTCGCCGCTGTCCACGGGCGCCGACGCCCCCGGCAGCAGGAGTTTCGTGTGCGTGTTCACGAGCAGCCACTGGAGGGCGACGTCGACCGCCAGCGACATCCGGGAGAACCCGGTCCCGATCGTGAACCCCGTCACGTCCTGCTTGACGCTCGGCAGGAGGAAGCCCGAGACCGCGCCGGACCCGGCGCCGGCGGTCGAGGCCGGCAGGGGATCCGGCCGGTTGAAGTAGCCGACCCGCAGCGGCATCTCGCCGAGGAAGAGCGGCAGGCGGTACTCCATGCCCGCGTGGATCGCGAAGGTCGCGTCCGAGAACTCCTGCACGGCCCTCGCCCGCGCGGTGCCGCCGAAGAGGGTCGCGCTCCCCCTGATCTCGCCCGCGTATCGCATGTCCACGGCCACGATCAGTCCCGTCGTCACCTTGAAGGAGCCGCCGATCCCGATCCGCATCTGCGCCGGGCGCTCGGCGTGATCCGTGAACAGCGGGCCGCCGGAATCCTGCTCCCAGATGTGGCCCGCCAGCGGCCCGAGATACGTTAAGCCCACGCCGAGGCTCCCGTCGGGCAGGGGCCGGTAGAAATATCCCACGATCATGCCGAATCCGGAGATGTCCTTCCGCGAGTTCATGTCGCGCAGGGGTTGCGTGTTGCCCGTAGTGGTCTCCTCCGCCGTCACCTCGAGCCGGCCGCGCCCCGTCTGGTTGAGATAGAGGACCCCGGCCGCGATCTGCTGGTCCCCGTCGCCGAGCGGCTGGATCCAGACGCCACCCGCGGCGTACAGCGCCTCGTCCTGCCGGACCCGGGTCCGGCCGGCATCGAACGAATCGGAGAGCGCGGGGCCGCCAGGCGCGGCCGGGAGGGAACGGTCGAGTGGTTCGTCCACCGAGAAGACGTGGCGGTCCACCTGCCAGATCCCGAGCCCGACCCGGCCCTCGTTGAGGTCCGGCGTGACCGCCGTCCAGCCCAGGCCCCACGTCGCGGGGAAACTGCCCGTCGTCGTCGTGAACTCGTTGTAGACCCGGCCGGCAAAGGTGAGGCGGGTGACCCCGCCCGCGAGGTGCACGACCCCGGCGGCGCGATCGACGCCCGTGGCGGCGGCGGAGGCGGGGTTGTCCGCGAGTTCGCACGAGGGGTCCGCTATCCCTACTCCGACGCCCCCCATGCCCGCGAATGCCGCCCCCGCCCTTACGGGCGCGGGACACGCGGCGAGGACGAGGACCAGTACCCAGCCCATTGCCCCCACGATATCACCTCGGCGGAAGCGCGGGCGGTAGTCCCATATTGAAGAGAAGCGCTCCGAGGTCGCTGGCCCGGGCCCGCTGGGAAGGCCAGTTCGCCGTCAGCCAGCTCTCGAGGCGACGGGCGGGAGGCCCGGCGGGCACGCCGCAGAGCCGGCCCGCCGCGACCTCGAGCGCGTCCAGGTGCGGCCAGATCCCGCGCACCCGCCGGGCGGCCGCGGCCGCGTTTCCCCCGGCCAGGTCCAGGAACGCTTCCCGGGCCGGCAGGGCGAGGATCCCGTCGAGTGGCGACCGGAAGGGCCCGATGATCTCCTCCAACTCCCGCGGCGACCGGCCGTCGAAGAAGGCCTGCCGGTAGCGCGAGAAGACCGCTTCCGTGCCGGGGAGGAAGAGACTCGCGGGCGGGGGAGCCGGAGCGGCCGGGTCGATCCGGTACAGGAGCCCGAGCCCCTCCTCGGAACTCCACGTGGACGAGACCCGGACCAGCCTGGACCGGGCCAGCCAGAACCGCCGGTAGACCTCGACGTCCCGCGGCGACCAGGGGAACCGCTCGGCATACTTCGCCCAGAAGTTGGCGGCCGTGAGGTTGTAGAAGACGAACCGGATCCGCCGCTGGCGGAACCGCTTCGAGAGTTCGGAGGCGTCCCGCGACGCGCGCACGAGGTCCCAGACCGGCGGCGCGTGCTCGATTTCCCGCGCCAGGAGCCGGACGGCCCTTGGCCGGGGATACTGGGTCCCCTGGCCGATGACCACCACCGTTCCCCCCTCCCCCTCCAGCCACCGGAGCGCCTCCGACCAGACCGGCGCCGTGCGGGCGCGGAACTCCGCCAGCCCCTCCCGGCCGGACACGGCCCCGAGCGGCGCGTCGCCCCAACCGGAGCCCGCCAGTGTCGCGAGCGCCTGCACGACGACCGCGCCGGCGAGCAGGACGCCCGCGAGGCGGCGGCCGGACAGCGGGATCGCGTCCGCGGCCGCGCATGCGAGGACGGCCGCGAGCGGCAGGAGCGGCAGGAGGAACCGGACGACGCCGCCGGTCGGCAGGACCGCCCAGCCCGCGAACCACGCCGCGAGGAACACGAGCGCGGGCCGGTGGGCGGCGCGGACCGGGGCCGACACGACGGCCAGCGGCAGGCACGCGAGCAGGAACGGGCTCGCGTGGGCGAGCGCGTGCAGAGGGCTCGCGAGAAGCGCGCCCGCGCCCCCGACCGGGAACGCCCGCGCGTTGAAGACGACGCCCATCATCTCGAGCTTGCCCGCCGTCCATCCGACGGGCGTCCACACCGACAGGAGGAACGGGTACGCGGGCGAGCCCAGCGTCAGCCAGTTGCGCACTATCCAGGGAACGGCGGCCGCCGCCGCGGGGACGAGCAGGGCCGCCCAGGCCGCAAGGCCCCGACGCGCCCGCGGCGCCGACGCGACCGTCACCGCTGCCGCGAAAACGGCGAACACCCCGAAGTTCTTGACCGCGTACGCGGCGCCGCAAAGCCATCCCGCGGCCGCAATCGAGGCCAGCGCGCCGGAACCGAGACCGCGCTCGAGCGCGAGAAAGGCCGAGAAGGCGGCGAGCGCGAAGAGGGCGTCGTTCTTCCCGGTTCCCGCCAGCTCGGAGAGCAGGGGCGCGGTCAGGACCAGGAGCGCGGCCCATCCGCCGCGATGGCCCCCCACCCGCGCCGCGACCAGCAGGGCGATCCAGCCGGCCGCGAGCAGGCTCAGGATCCTCCCCCACCGCTCGTCGAACCGGACCGCGAGCGCGGCGTAGACGAGCAGCTCCTGCCCCTGCGCCAGCCCCGCGAACGCCCAGTCCGGCCGCGCCACGATGCGGCCGGCCTCGAGCCACGAACAGGGAATCGGGAGGTGGTAGATCAGCGCGTCCGCGTTCCGCTCGGGCGCGATCGCGGGGAGGCCGGCGAGGAGGACCGCCGCCACGAGAGCCGCCGTCACGACGGGCCCCGCGGCTCCCGGGAGGGCGCGGCGGAGCACGGGGAGGGCCCTGAGGCCGGCGAGCGCGAGGAACACGAGCGCCGTGACAGCAACCGGAAACCGCACGAGCCCGCACAGTCCGGCGCCCTGCACCGCGAGCGCGATCGGCAGCAGCCCCGCCGGCGGGGCGAGCAGGACCGTGAGCGACCCGCCCCGGCGCCAGCCGAGGAGACGGAACGCGGCGAGCCCGGCCCGGGCCGCGCCCGCGCCGGCGAGGGCGGCCACGCCGAGCATCCCGAGCCAGGGCACCAGGAGACCCGGACTCGTCCCCGTGCCGTAGACGCGCAGGGCCGCCGGGATCCGGATCGCCGCCCCGGCCATGGATCCGAACGGCGACGCCCAGGCGGCGCCGGCGGAACCGCGCACGTCCACCAGGAACACGACCTGCGAGGCGATCAGCCAGAGCAGGGCGACCTTGGCCCAGGCGCCCGTCATGGGCCCGGGTTTCCCGGCGCGGGCGCGTCCTCCAACACCCGCCGCGCCTCGGTCTTCCGTCCGAGGCGGAGCAACGTGATCGCGAGGTTCCGGCGCGCCTCCGGCATGCCCGGCGCGAGCTCGACGGCGCGGCGCTGGGCCGCCTCGGCCTCGCGCAGGCGCCCCTGGCTCCCCAGCAGGTTGCCGAGGTTGTTCCAGCCCCGGGCGCTCAGCGGATCGACGAGCAGGGCCGCGCGCCACGCGGCTTCGGCGGCCGCGTCATCCCCCGCGGCCCGGGCCACGGCCCCGGCCTCGAGCCGGAGCTCGACGAAATCGGGCTCGAGGACGAGTCCCCGGGCCGCTTGCGCCCCCGCCTCCCCCAGGTCCCCGCGTCCGTGGGCGGCGGCGGCCGCGTACCAGCGGAGCCGGACGTCGTCCGCCCCGAGCCGGCCGGCGCGGGCGTACACGGCCCCGGCCTCGGCCAGGCGCCCCTGCGCGGCCAGCGCCTGGCCCAGCCGCAGGCTTCCGGAGACATACGCCAGCCTCATCCCCGCCACCAGCGCCGCGATCCCCGCGACCGCGAGCGCGCCGCGAATCCATGGCGTGCGGGCGGTCGACCGCCCGAACGACGCCGCAGGCGTCGAAGGCATGCCCGGCTTCGGGCCCGCCGCTGCACAGGCCCCGACCATGATCCAGGCGGGCATGATCGTGGGCGGCACGTGCCACGGCCAAGAGAACGCGGCGTCGACGAGAATGGCGAGGGCGCCGGCCCCGATCCCCGCCCAGACCGCGGGGGCGGATTCCCGCAGGGGGGATCTCCGCCAGAGGCGGAACCCCGCCGCGAGCCCCCAGACCCACAGCCCGAGCCCGATCAGCCCGAGCTCGACCGCGAGATGCAGGGGCTCGAGATGCGCGTATTCCGTGTAGTGGTAGAAGGGCTCCCCCGCCGCGTGGGCCGCCGTCTGCTTCGCGAGGTAGATCGTCCGGAACGACGAGGCGCCCCAGCCCGCGAGCGGCCGGTCGACCGCCGCGTCGAGGGCCAGCGCCCAGGTCCAGACCCGCTCGCGCATCGCCCCCGCGTTCGCCAGCCGGCCGGCCGCCCCCGGCCGGGCGAGCACGGCGATCAGGATCGCGACAGCGGCAAGGCCGGCCGTGTACCGCGTGCGGCCGGGAGCGCGCCAGAGCACGGCGCCCGCCGCCACCACGCCCCCCAGCCAGGCGGCGCGGGCCTCCGTACACGCGAGCCCGCCGCCGATGACCGCCGCCACCGCCAGGCGGGTCCAGCGCGCCGGCTCACGGACCCATCCCGCCAGCGCGAGCGCGAACGGGAGCAGGAGCGCGCCGCCGAGGAGGTCGGGGTTGCCGACCGTCGAGGCGACCCCCTTGTGGAACGGACTGAGCCAGCCCCCGGGCTCGAGCCCCGCGAACTGGACGAGCGCCCAGCCGGCCGTCGCGACGCCCGCGGCCTCGATCGCCACCGCGAGCCCGGGCGCGGAGACGCCCGCCGCGGCAGCGGTGGCCCCCACCGCCGGAGGCAGGCAGAGGAGAACGGCTTCCGGCCAGGCCCGACTGCGGCCGGTGACGCCCGGGCCGGCAACCGACGCGAGCACCCACGCTGCCCACCACGGCACCCACGCAAAGGCGCCGCCGGGCCGCAGCCCCATGACGACGACCGCCCCGCCGAAAACGACCAGCACGAGCCACTTCGCCAGCGGATAGCAGTCATCCCACGCCGGCCAGTACGCGAGCGGGAGAAGGACGACGAGGGCGAGGAGGCCGAGCCGCAGCGGGCGGCCTGCGTTCACGCGGATCGACGCGACCCGTCGCGTCGCGACGACGCGCGCCTGCTCATGGACGCAGCGTCATCTTCGAGGCGAACCGCGCGCGCGCCGAGACCGGCGTCCTTCCCGCACGGCCCTTGAGCCGCAGGGTGCCGTCCTGCGTCGAAGCCAGCACGGCGCCGCCGGCGAGGTCGAACCGGACCTCGCCGCCGCACTCGAGCCGGAACTCCTCGATCGGGGCGCCCGGGTCGGCCCGGGCCAGCGAGATCGACCCGTCGGTCGAGATCAGCGCCTCGGTCCCTCCGATAGACTCGAGGCGCGCGTTCACCGTCCGCTGGACCTCGAGCCCGCCGGCCGCGGGTGCGGTCTCGACCCGCGTCCACCGCTCGCCGACCGCGACGCGTTCCCTCGGCAGCAGGGGGAAGAACCCGCCGAACGTGCGCGCGGCCCAGAGCAGGAGGTCGGTCTCGGCCGCCTGTCCCTCGAGGGGCGCGACCTCGCCCGACGGCGCCCGCAGGAGGCCGGCCTCGATCGAGGTCGCGGACACGCCTCCCCCCATTGGCATCCCGTTGACCTCGGGCGGAGACACGGTCCAGACCTGCCGGAGCCGCCGGCCCCCATCGGGCAGGGCCTCGACGACGGTCTCGGTCACGGTCCCCTTGAGCTTCACGACCACGAGCTCGGGCAGGCCGCCGAACGAGATCTCGCCCCGCAGCGTCTGCTCGACCGACCAGACGCGCCGCTCGCCCACGGCGCCGCCGTAGGCGATCCGCGTGAGCTCGTTCGGACGGACCGTCTTCGTCGAGCACCCGGCCAGGATGATGGCGACGCCCAGCGTCGCGCCCAGCATCGCGCGCCGCGCGGCGCCAGGGCCCGACTCTCGCGCCCCCATTGATACCTTCATGCCCGGCGGATCCGGACCTTGGGCACGAGCGGCCGGATCTCGCCCGCCGTCATCAGGCACGCCCCGCGGTGGGCGAGGTTCGCGGTGCCTGCCGCCACGCCCCAGGCGAGGGCCTCCGGCTCCGCGCCGCCCGCCGCGACCGTCCTGAGGAACGCCCCGAAGAGGGCGTCGCCGCACCCGATCGGGGACAACGCCCCCGCCGGCGCCGGGAGCGCGGACGCGATCCAGCGCCCGGCGGGCGAGACGAGCAGCGCGCCCTTATCGCCCAGCGACAGCAGGATGCGCCCCACGCCGCCCGCCCGGAGCGACTCGCACCCGGCCACTAGTTCGCCGAACGTGCGCGTCCGGCGGCCGAGCAGTCCGTGGAACTCGTGGAGGTTGGGCTTGATGATCCAGGGCCGGTGCCGGACCGCCTCGCGGAGCCAGCGCCCCGACTGGTCGACCGCGAGCTTCGCCTCACCCGACGACGCCAGCCGCAGGAGACCGCGGATCGCGGTCAGCCCGAGCGACGGCGGCAGGCTCCCGGCGAGCACGAGAAAGCCCGGCCGCCGGGAGGCGCGCCGCACCACGGTCGCGAGCCGGGTCCGCTGGGACCCGGTCAGCGTCAGGTGGAGGTCGGTGTTGATCACGGTCTCCCGGGACCTGGCGCACCCCTGGCCGCCTTCGTTCAGGACGACGCAGACGCGGCCCTCGGCGTCCACGGGAAGGAGGGTGAACCCGACCCGGAACCGGCCCAGGAACCCCCGAAGTAGTCCGCGCCAGGCCGGAGGGGAAAGCACGATCGCGCGGCTGCGGCCCCCCAGCATCCCGGCGGTTCGGGCCGCGTTCAGCGCCTTGCCGCCGGGATACGTGAACCAGGTCTCCGCCCGCAGGACATTCCCGAGATCGAGGTCCCGGATTCCGAGCACGACGTCCCGGGTCGGATGAAGCGAGCAGAACGTGAGCGTTGCGCCGCTCATTGCCAATCCCACCGGGCGCGGCGAAGTCCTGATATTCCCATTACCTTCGCCGAAGGCTCGCTTCGAGCCTTAGAAGCCACTATCAGCATCCATCCGCTGCTTCCAGAGGCCGTTCCGGCCTCTACGCTTCCGGAACGCCGCCCCCGTCCGGCAGGCCGCCCGGGTCGGACCCCTGTCCGCCTTCGTAGCGCCCGCCCCGGCCGCCGCGTCCGCCGCGGCCCCCGCGCCGCCGGCCGCCGCGCCCGC
>CAKKQC010000052.1 GCA_919901855.1 bacterium
GGCCGAGGCCCCAAATCAGTTGTCGTTGTTCACTTAACGTTGGGACACTACTGGGTGAATATCTCAACAAAGGAAGCCGACACCGCCTTCACCTCAGGGTCAAAGATTGGGGCGCGAGCAGCCTGTGGTTTCGTTCGTGTGAGATGGTGGTAGCCTGTGGAGCTATCCATCACGTACTCAGCAATGAGCAGGCGCTGACATTCATGCCTCGGGCAACGGAAGAGCCCTTCCAGTTCACGCTGGTTCCTCCGATAGGCCCAGATGCAGGAGGAGAACTGCGCTGCCACGTGGCAGAGCGGACACTCGTCCGGATAGGTGACCAAGTACACCTTCGTTGGCACATTGTCATAGCCATCGGCATTCAATGCGTGCATAGCGTTGATTCTACTCCAGGCGCTGGCTTCCAGCGGATAGGCACCTGGGACGCTCTTCGCCCATGCGATTCGCGGAGTGCCCGCCGAAGAAACGCATGAACGAAAGAGCGTCCCGCATCCTCTATCTGCGTCAGAAGGGCTCGGGAATCTTAAAATCTGAAGCGCGTCCCCGTCCTCGCCACCATGATCGCGTAGTCACCATGGTCGACGCGGAACTGGCCACTCCGGTTGCCGAAGACCGCAAGGGCCAGCTCTTCCGGTGGCGGGCATTCGCGAACCACGGCAGGCACCTCGACGACCTTGCGGTGCTCGATTTCGCGCACGCCCGCATGTGCGGGGATTCAGAGATCGTTCGCAAGGCCATCGTGGCGGAAGAGCGGCGGTTGGGGCGCCCGTACCCCACCGGCGATGATCCGGAGCTCAGGAAGGTCGTGCTCTCACGCACGCTGCCGGGTGTCGCCATCTTCTTCGGCTGGTGGGATCTGGGCGATCACTGCGTGGACCAAGCCCAATACGCCCTGGCCATCGAGGTTTACCAACACGCCAAGGCGTATGCCTATGCGAACGAAGCGTCCTTCTACCAGCGCCAGTCCGGCGCGCCCATCGAGTTCAGCCGATCGGAGGTCCTCGATGCGGAGAAGGCCAAGTGGAAAGGGACGGGCATCAGCTTTCCCAGCCAGACGCTCCAGAAGGCCATCGACAGGGCCCGATCCTGCCTGCCCGATTGAACATGCACGCCGCCGCCTCGGCGTAAGTTAATTACTTGGCTCTTCCGGGTTTCATGTGGGTAGCCTCTCGCCACCATGTTGAAATGTCCCTTCCGTCAGCACCCTCGCCCGTTTCGGGAGAGGGGAGGGTGAGGGATCGGTTGACCTTCGCCTGGCATCAACCGTGTCGTGAGCCCGGACCCCTCACCCTATCAGGCTGGGACTCCCTCTCCCGCTTCGCGGGAGAGGGAGTCGCATGCCCATCTCAACCCACGGAGAACCCGGAGGCGCCAATTACTCAAGCACGTCCCCTCATTCCTTGTT
This sequence comes from bacterium, assembly GCA_919901855.1. Classification (GTDB taxonomy): domain Bacteria; phylum Oederibacteriota; class CAKKQC01; order CAKKQC01; family CAKKQC01; genus CAKKQC01. The sequence continues at coordinate 1,406 of CAKKQC010000052.1, forward strand.
GAAGTATACAGCAGTGTGAATCGACTGGGGCGCGCTTTCGCCCATGCGATTCGCGGAGGACCCACCGAAGAAATGTGTGAACGAAGGAGTGTCCCGCATCCCCATTCTGCGTCAGGAAGGCCCGAGAATCTTAAAATCTAAAGCGCGTCCCCGTCCTCGTCCGGTTGCCGAGCGAGGCTCTCGAAGAAGCCATCAACAAGGCCCGAGCCTGCCTGCCCGATTAAGGGTTCGCTCCGCCGCCTCCGAGCAACTCAACTACTTGGGCGCGTCCTCATTCTTCCGCGCAGTCTTCGAAACCATGCCCGCGACAACCCCAACCGCGAACTTGAGCACGAATCCCAGGAGGCAGCCCAGCCCCCCCATCAGGGGTCCGAGTGTCGCCAGGCCCATCCACGATCGAGCGAGCATGACGTCAAAGAAGTCCTGCCCGGGATGAAGTGAGAGCGTCTGAACAAAGGCCGCAATCATCATCACCGCCGTTGGCAGGGGAATAGCCAGGTAGGACCAGGCACCTTCTGCGATGGCGCAGGTGATCATCGGCCCGACCACGCCATAGAGCAGGACAGCCTCGGTGTTCTCTCGGAACATGCCTTTGTTGTAGAGATCCGGCTGTCCCACGATTGCCATTATCCACGCCGACACTATCGCGAACAGAATCGCCGCGACATTCCTCTTCGTCATCGACCCCTCCCTCTCATAGTGGAACCAACACCGCATCGATCGACGGGGACGCTCCTCCATTCATGCGATTCGCGAAGTGCCCGCCGAAGAAACGCGTGAACGAGAGAGCGTCCCGCATCCCAGTTCTCAACTGACGATCCTGATCAGCGCATCATCGGGAAATGTCCCTTTCTTCCGGTTCCTTCCGTCCTGCTTCTTTGGATTCACTGCGAGCTTCCCGTTTCCCTCGAGCGATCGCATCGCCGCAAGCATGTGCGTCCTAAGGTAAGCGGTCTCGTCCTCAACATATCTTGTTGCCAACACCACGGGCAGCTCTCCTTTGCCGGCGAACTGACGCATCAAGGCGGCCCCCAACTGAGATGCCGGATCGTCCCGCAAGAAGACCATCTGGTTCTGGTCGGTCCCGTCCGAGAAGCGGTACTGCCCGTCGGAGTTCACCTTCCACATTGCTGTCTTCATCTTGACGTGACCAAGTGGGTTGTTTGTCGCAAAGAAGAGGTAATAGATCGGACGGTCATTGGCGTTGCTCATCTCGAAGTACCGGACATACTTGGCATGCTCTGACAACTTCTTCTGATAAAGGGATCGCAACTTGCCGATCCGCTCCCCCAAGCCGTCCATAATGCTAAGCGGCTCGTCACTGCCGAAGGCCTCCGCTATCTGTCGTCTGATCGCCTCATTGGGAGCGTTAATCCAGCGGTTAACAGAGTCAACCATGAAGGTGACAAGCACCTCGCACTTGTCTTGCTGCAGGAGTCGCCTAACCATGGAGAAGGGGATGCCTTTGAAGCCAAATGGGTCGATGAAAGCGAACGTCGGGATGATCCCGTGATCAGGCGCGATACCATCGAGTGCTGCACCGATCACCTCGTGGAAGCGACCGTGATCGGTATGGATGATGAAGTGCGGCGGCCGGTCGATCGCCGCGAGTTGATCCACAAGATAGGCAAGCCGGTCCTCGTCTTCGTCGATGAACCAGAAGTGAATCTCCCCTTCCAGCTTCTGCCGATGGGTCCGGGCCACCTCAAGGGCGATCAGGGGGGAACCGATCTCTCCACCCTTGTACCGCCCCGGCCCAGAGAATCCGTCGATGTACAGAATCTTGGTGTTGTAGGTATTGAGTATTGGAAACCAGGCGGAGAGGTACTGGCGAAGAATATCATGTTTGGCAGCAGTATGAGGTTCTAGATCCCAGATGGTGGTCTTCGGGACTGCCACGATTGCGGAGTCCTATGTTGCCAGGGCAGGTGACGGCATTTCACTCCAGAGCTTCCGGTCGAGTCTCCTTCCTGCTGCTTTCTTGTTAACGCCTCCCCATTGCTTGAAGAAGAATGCAACGTTCTGATTGAAGCACTGGTCCCTGATCTCACGGACCCACTGGGGATCAGTTGGTCTAGCTCCCGGACCACTTTCTCCGCCAACAATCACCCAAGAAATACCTGAGAAGTCTTGACGCCCGAAGGGCCCCAGGAGCGGCTCCGCGGAGATGAACCGCACCGCAGCCGGAACCTTCCTCAAGATTTCCACTCTGTTCCAGTGGTCAACGGATTCGACCGAGGTCCCCATCCACACATTGGCCGGCCAATCGAGATGGGCGGATATCTCCGCGAGCCTCTCGGGCCTCTTGGTGAGGATCTGAAAGGTGTGCCAATGGGCTAGCTTCATCGTCTTGAAGACCTCGGCCACATACTCGAGAGGCACTGACTGGTGGAACAGGTCGCTCATGCTGTTGACGAAAACCTTCCGGGGATCGCGCCAATGCAGCGGGAGGTCGAGAACGTCACGCTGAAGGGTCAATCTGAAGCCATGCCGGTAGCGACGAACACCCATGGCCTGTAGGCGTCGAGCCATTCGCTCCGCATAGCAGTGCTTGCAGCCCTGGCTAACCTTGGTGCATCCAGTCACCGGGTTCCAGGTGGAATCCGTCCATTCGATCGCCGAGTGATCGCCCACAATTCCTCCGTTAGCCTATGATCCTCCGGGTTGGACCCCGGATCACGGCTCATCTTAGGTGATTGCCAGACGGTGGGCAAAGAGGAACTGGGCGGTCAGATAACGCTGAGGAGCAACGGTCCTTTGTGGATTGAGGCCCTAGCGCCCCTTGAGACCCAGAGCCTTGGCGACGGCGGCGGGGGTGGGAGGCACGGAGTGGATCCGGCCGAACTGGGAGATGGCGGCGCTGGGGTCCTTGAGGCCGTGGCCGGTAAGAATACAGGCGATGGTGCGGTCCTTGCAGGCGCGGAAGTAGCCCTTGCGAGCCAGCGCGCGGACGCCGGCGACACCGGCGGCGGAGGCGGGCTCGCAGAAGACGCCCTCCAAGGATGAAAGCGCGCGGTAGGCGGCGAGGATCTCGTCGTCGGTGACGGCGCGGATGAGGCCGCCGGACTGGTCGCGGGCGGCCACGGCGGACTTCCAGCTCGCGGGGTTCCCGATCTTGATCGCGGTCGCGATGGTGTGGGGATCGGCCACGGGCTTGCCGTGCACGATGGGGGCGGAGCCGGCGGCCTGGAACCCGAGCATGACCGGGGTCTTCTTGATCTTGCCCGCGGAGAGGTACTCCCGGTAGCCCTTCCAGTACGCGGTGATGTTCCCGGCGTTGCCCACGGGCATCGCCTGGAACGCCGGGGCCTTCCCCAGTACGTCGCAGATCTCGAACGCGCCGGTCTTCTGGCCCTCGATCCGGTACGGGTTGATCGAGTTCACGATCGTGATCCGGTAGCTCCGGCCGAGGTCGCGGACGACGGTCAGGGCGTCGTCGAAGTTGCCCAGCACCTGGAGCACCTTCGCCCCGTGCATGAGCCCCTGCGCCAGCTTGCCCAGCGCGACGGCGCCCTTGGGGATCAGGATGATGCAGGGAATCCCGGCCCGGGCGGCGTACGCGGCGGCCGAGGCGGCCGTGTTGCCGGTGGAGGCGCAGACGACGGCCTGGGCACCCTCCTCCTTGGCCTTCGAGATCGCCATCGTCATCCCCCGGTCCTTGAACGAGCCGGTGGGGTTCAGGCCTTCATATTTGAGGTAGAGCTTGACCCCGCCGCCCGCCCACTTCGAGAGCTTGGGCGCCGGAATCAGGGGGGTGCCGCCCTCGAGCAGGGTGACGACCGGGGTCTTGTCGGTAACCGGCAGGTACTTGCCGTACTGGCGGATGAGACCGGGCCAACCGGGGGCCCTCATTCGCCGCGCTCGACGCGGATCAGGAGGTTCCGCTTCCCCACCGCCGGCAGGGCCTCGATCTGGTGCAGGGCGTCCTGCATGTCCTTCTCCTTCGCTTCATAAGTGAGGATCACGACCGGGACCTTGTTCCCCTTGCTGCGTTCCTTCTGGGCGAGCGCGGCGATGGAGACGCCGTGGTCGCCGAGGATCTTGGCGATGGCGGCAAAGACGCCGGGCTGGTCCGCGCAGTCGAGCCGGAGGTAATACCGGCAGGTAATATCCGCAATCGGACGGATCGGGAGCTTGGCCGGCGCGTGCTCGATGTCGCCGAACGGCCCCCACCCGGCGCGGCCCGCGACGTCGTATGCGATCGACCGGGCCAGGTACAGGATGTCGCTGACGACGGCGGAAGCGGTCGGCATCTGGCCGGCGCCCAGCCCGTAATACATCGTCGCCCCGACCCAGTCGCCGACGACGTAGATGCCGTTGTACGCGCCCTCGACGTCCGCGAGCAGATGGGTCTCGGGGATGAGGACGGGGTGGACGCGGACCTCGATCTGGCCCTCGGCCGCCTTGGCGATGGCCAGGAGCTTGATCACGTACCCGAACTCCTCGCGCGCATAGACGAGGTCCTGGGGAGTCAGGGCCTCGATGCCCTCGGTATAGACCTGGTCCAGCGGCACGCTGGCCTCGAAGGCGAGCGAGGAGAGGATGACGAGCTTGTGCGCGGCGTCGCCGCCGGAGACGTCGAGTGTCGGGTTCGCTTCCGCGTACCCGAGCTTCTGGGCCTCCTTGAGCGCCTCGGCAAACGTCTTCCCGTCCTTGTCCATGCGGGTGAGGATGTAGTTCGTGGTGCCGTTGACGATCCCGAATATGGACTGGATGCGGTTGGCCGCGAGGCCCTCGGACAGGGACTGGATGATGGGAATGCCGCCGCCGACGGAGGCTTCGAAGTAGACCTCGACGCCGCGCTGGCGCGCGGCCATGAGGATCTCGTCCCAGGCGTGGGCGAGGAGGGCCTTGTTGGCCGTGACCACGTGCTTGCCGGACTTGATGGCTTCGAGGACGAACAACTTGGCGGGGTTGATGCCGCCGATGAGTTCGACCACGAGATCAATGGACCCGTCGCGGATGACGTTGTAGGCGTCGTCGGTGAGGACTTCCTTGGGCACGCCGGCTTCGAGCGCGCGCTTGGTGTCTTTCTCGGCGACGCGCGCGAGTTCGAGTTTGGCGCCGGCCTTGCGTTCGAGTTCTTCGCGGTGTTCCGTCAGCAACCGGACCACCCCGGTGCCCACCGTCCCCACGCCCAGCAACCCGATCCGGATCACCTTCTTACCCATGGAGCACCTCCACGGACCGTTCAGCAGACCGGGCGCGGGTCCTGTCGGAGGTCTCGTCACCGTTCGCTCGCCATTGCGGCTGAGGCCAGAGCGAGCTGGTGCCATTACCACTGCTGGCGAGCGCCTGCCTGCGGAGGACCGCGAGCAGGCGCGGCGAGACCTGCAGCCGCTCAACCAACGTCGCCGCCTGTCGGCTCGCGAAGCTGACTTCGACCTCCTCCTCCCGCGCCCGGAGAAGCTCGCGTTGACCCCGAACCATGACGCAACCTTCGGAGCTCACGTCAGGCCTTCATCAGACCGGAGACGGATTCGGACATGCGGGAGACGGCCTTCGTAATATTATCGGCGGAGGTGGCGAAGGAAAGACGAAGATGACATTCAAGGCCGAACTCGCCGCCGGGGACCATGGCGACCTTCGCAGATTCCAGGAAATGAGAGGCAAGAGCAGAAGAGAAGCCCTTGGGGGGCTGGCCGGGCTTGAAGCCGAGCTTGGATGCCACAGAAGGATTCTCGAAGAGACCGCGGACGTCCGGGAAGGCGTAGAAGGCGCCGTCGGCGGGGGCGACCCGGAACCCGGGGATCTTGGAGAGCCCTTCGGCGATGAGGAGGCGGCGCTTCTTGAACTCGGCGAACATGGCCGCCACGGAGTCCTTGGGCCCCTCGAGGGCGGCCAGCGCGGCTTTCTGGGCAATGGAGGTCGGGTTCGAGGTCGTCTGGCTCTGGAGGTTCCCGATCGCACCGATGACGTGTTCGGAGCCCAGCGCCCAGCCGATCCGCCAGCCGGTCATGGCGAAGGTCTTGGAGACCCCGTTCACGAGCAGGACCCGGCCCTTGAGGTCGGGGGCGACGGCGGCGATGGACTTCGCTTCGCCAGCATAGACCAGGCAGTCGTAGATCTCGTCGGAAAGGATCCAGGTCTTCGGGAACTCGCGCAGGACGGCGGCCAGCCCCTCAAGCTCGGCGGGGGTGTAGACGATCCCGGTCGGGTTCGAGGGGGCGTTGAGGATGACCATCTTCGTCTTGGCGTTCAGCCCCTTGGCCAGCGAGGCGGGGTTAAGCTTGTAGCCCGCGGCCACGGGGGTGAGATAGGCCTCGTCCGGGTTCCATATCCTGGTCTCGCCGTCGGCGTACACGATCCGGGGGGTCCCCCCGGCCAGCCGGACCATGGCCGGGTACGAGACCCAGAACGGGGCCGGGATCAGGACCTCGTCGTGGACGTCCACGAGCGCGGTAATCGCGTTGGCGATCACGTGCTTGGCGCCGCAGCCGATCACGACCTGCTTGGGTTCGTATTCGAGGCCCTGGGATGCCTTCACGTGCTTGGCGACGGCGGCCTTGAGCTCGGGGATGCCGGAGGCGGGGGTGTATTTCGTGAACCCGGCCTTGATGGCGGCGGCGGCGGCGGCCTTGATGTGCTCGGGCGTGTCGAAGTCGGGCTCCCCCGCCGACAGGCTGACGACGTCGACGCCGGCGGCCCGCATGGCCTTGGCCTTGGCCTCGATGGCGAGCGTGGGCGAGGGGCGGAGCTCCGCGGCACGGCTGGAGAGGCTCATGGGAGCGTTATTATACGGCCTTCCCTGGGTCTTTGACGCGCCCCCAACCCCACGCTAGAATCATTGATCTCAGCTAAGGATTCGACAGCCTTCGCGGCACGCGGATGGTTCTGACGAGTTCCCCTGAAGGGGCGGCCTACTTCATGAAGACCCCGGGCATCAGAATGCCAGGGCCCATGTCCGGCCGGCTGAGACCGATTTCGAGTGCATATAAATGGAGGTGACGACTCACATGGCAGAAGTCGTGGTGAAGGATTACGATTCCTTCGAAACCGCACTTCGCCGGTTCAAGAAGAAGGTCCAGGACGCGGGTCTCCTGCAGGAGATGCGGAAGCGCGAGTATTACGAGGCCCCGTCGGTCCGCCGGAAGAAGAAGCTGCTCGCCGCGATCCGCAAGGAACGCCGGCGGCAGAAGCGCGAAAGCGAAAAGGCAGGAGCCTGACCTCCATGGCACTTGACGAGCAGGTCCGGGCCGATCTGGCCACCGCGCTCAAGGCCAAGGACCTGGCGCGAGCCAACACCCTCCGTATGCTCCTCGCGGCGTTCAAGAACGCCGAGATCGAGAAGCGCTCGGCCCTGTCCGAGGAGGAACGGCTCGCCCAGGTCCAGAAGGCCATCAAGATCCGCAAGGAAGCGATCGAGGGCGCGGTGAAGGCGAACCGCGCCGACGTGAAGGCGGCGGAGGAGTCGGAGATGAAGATCCTCCAGGCCTACCTGCCCGCCCAGCTCAGCGACGCCGACCTGGCCGACCTCGTGGCGAAGGCCATCGAGGAAGCGGGGGCCAAGACCCCCGCCGAGATGGGCAAGGTCATGAAGATCCTGATGCCGAGGATCGCGGGCCGGGGCGACGGGGGCAAGGCCTCCGCGCTCGTGAAGCAGAAGCTGGCGGGAGCATAGAGACGAGTAGAGGATCGAGGTCTCTGCGGACCGCTCGGCAGACCGGGCGCGGGTCCTGTCGGAGGTCTGAAGGACGGGTCCTGTCAGAGGGCGAGGGCGCGGGTCCTGTCGGAGGTCTCGTCAGTGTCCACTCGCCTTGGCGGCTGAGGCCAGAGCGACCTGCAGGGCGATCCGATTGCCGGCGTGCGTCTGCCGCACAGGAGTGCGGTCAGCCGCAGCGGGATGCGCTGACTTGAGACCGCTGTTGCCGCGTTCGGCTCGTGGAACTGACTTCGACCTCCTCCTCCCACGCCCTCGCCCCTTGCCACCCGTCCCCGCGACCTCCTCCTCCCGCGCCCGGTGAGGACACTGCCCCCTTCCTTCTATAAGAAGACGACGCATTGGGTGGCGAGGAGGCTGATCGGGTGCGTCCTCAGACACGGAAAGACGGCGGGGATCATCGTGGAGACGGAGGCGTACACCGGGGAGGACGATCCGGGGAGCCATGCGTACAGGGGAAGAAAGACCAGAAACGCGCCCATGTTCGGGCCGGCGGGGCGGGCGTACGTGTACCAGTGCCACATCTGGCCATTGCTGAACGTGGTGACGGAGAGAGAAGGAACGCCGGGGGCGGTCCTCATCCGGGCGCTGATCCCGACGGAGGGGCTGGCGATCATGCGGAAGAGGAGAAAGACGGAGAAGGACCGGGACCTGACGCGGGGGCCGGGGCGGCTGACGCAGGCGCTCGGGATCACGCTCCGGGACAACCGGAAGGACCTGAGGGGACCGGGGCTCAGGATCGTCAAGGGGCCAAAGGGATTCAAGTGCCGGATCGCGCGCACCACGCGCATCGGCCTGAAAGGTCCCGCCGCGAAGCTGCCCTGGCGGTATCACGCAGCGAACTGCCCGTTTGTGTCATAATTCCCGCGGAGTTGAACCACCCCCATGATTGACCAGGCCACCCTCGACAAGATCCGCGCCGCCGTCGACATCGCCGAGATCGTCGGGGAGCACGTCCCGCTGAAGCGCGCCGGGGCGACCAGCCTCAAGGGGCTCTGCCCGTTCCACCCGGAGAAGACGCCGTCGTTCCACGTGAATACCGCGCTACAGATCTTCAAGTGCTTCGGCTGCGGCGCGGGGGGCAACGCCGCCACCTTCCTCATGAAGATCGAGAACATCCCGTTCCCGGAGGCCGTGAAGCGGCTGGCCGAGCGGGCCCACATCCCCTTCGCCGACACCGCGAACCCGGAAGAACAGGAGCGCACGCGGCTGCGGCAGTTGCTCGAGACCGCGACGTCCCTGTACCAGCGCTCGCTCGCCTCGTCCCCGGCGGCCGCCCGGGCACGGAGCTATCTCGAGTCCCGGCGAATCCCGAAGGAGGCGGTGGCGGCATTCCGGCTCGGGTTCTCGACCGGCCAGGAAGTCTTCGCGGCCAAGGTCCACCCCGCCCTGCTCCAGCGGGCCGGGCTGGCGGGGCCGGGGCGGGACGGCTCCCCCACGGACCGCATGCGTGGCCGGCTCGTCATTCCGATCACGGACGACCAGGGCCGGGTCGTCGGGTTCGGCGGCCGGGCGCTCGACGACGAGCAGATGCCCAAATACCTGAACACCCCCGAAACGCCCGTGTTTCACAAGTCCACGTCGCTCTACGGGCTCTCGCTCGCGGCGAACGCCATCCGCAAGGCGGGCCGGATCGTGCTCGTGGAGGGCTACTTCGACGTGATCACGCTGCACGCGCTCGGCGTCACGGAGACCGTGGCGTCGCTGGGCACCTCGCTCACGGACGGCCAGCTCCACGCGCTCAAACGGTTCGCCCGCGTCCTCCTGATCGTTTATGATGAGGACATGGGCGGAAACGACGCGGCGATCCGCGGACTCGACCTGGCTACCGAGGCGGGGTTCGAGGTCAAGATCGTGAGACTCCCGGGGTCCAAGGATCCCGACGAGTTCATCCTGGCGAACGGCCGGGACGCGTTTCTGCGCGCCCTCGAGGGCGCGGCGGGGTCCGAGGCGTCCGACGCCGTCGGCGGCGTCGTCGCGGTCTCGCTCTTCGACTACCGAGTCGAGGTCGCGTCCCGGCACGCGGACCCCACGACCCTCCGGGGCAAGCAGGCCATCGTGGCCTCGGTCCTGCCCTATCTGGCCCGGGTGCCCAACGCGATCGAGCGGCACGCGTACGTGCGCCGGCTCGCCGACCACCTCCAGATCCGCGAGGCGGACGTCGAGGAGGAGCTGGCCAAGGTTCCGCGGGCGCAGGAGCGCCCCTCGTTCCGGCCGGAGCCGGTCCGGCGCACTCCCGCGGCCGCCCCGGCATCCGGGTGGCGGGCGGAATCGCTCCTGCTCGCGGGCGTCCTCGCGCACCGGCCCGCGGCGATCCAGGCGCTCTTCGAGCTGCCGAACGAGGCGTTCCAGACGCCCGACGCGGCCCGGCTCGCGGCGCGCATGAGCGCGCTCCTGCAATCGGGCGAGTCGTTCTCGGTCTCCTCGCTCATGGACGAGTTCCAGGATTCCCAGCTCGCGCTCGACCTCCTGTCGAACGCCGAGGCCACCGAGGCCGTCGCCGTTCCAGCGTCCGCCGGAACCGCGCCAGCTGCTCCTACAGCTGGGGGTTCCGATGCCGCGTGCAAGGAAGCCGCCGCGCACCTGACCGAGGGCTGGCGCCGCCGTAGGCTCAAGGACCTCCAGCGCCAGATCGAGCAGGCCCGCGACCCGGCCGTGGTCGCCCGCCTGCTCGAGGCCAAGCAGCAGTTGGCGGGGTCGACCCGATGACGCGCCCGAAGACGGGCGTTCCGAAGACGGCCAGCGCCGGGGGCCCAAAGGCGGCCGTGCCGGCGAAGCCGGCGACCGCGAAAGTGCCCGCGGCGGCGAAGGCCGCGCCCGCCGCCAAGGCCGCGGCTCCCAAGGGCGCGCCGCTCCTCCCGCCGGTCAAGCCCGCGGGCAAGATGGGGCGGTTCGGCGGCGGTCCCGGCCGGCCGCGCGGCAAGGGCCGCGGCGACTACATCCCCCGCGAGGGGTCCGACGAGCCGGGCGCGGAACCGCGCACGACGGACATCGAGACCCTGATCGCGCTGGGCCGCGAGCGCGGGTACCTGACCTACCAGGAGGTTTCCGACAAGCTCCCGCAGGACACGATGCTGACCGACCAGATCGACGACCTGCTGTCCAAGCTCTCGGAGATGGACATCGAGATCATCGACGAGGACGACGCGCGCCAGCGCGAGGCGGAACCAAAGCACAAGGCCAAGCGGGCCCCCGGCGAGGAAGACTCCGCGCCCGAGCCGGAATCCCGGATCGACGATCCCGTCCGCATGTACCTCCACGAGATGGGCCAGGTCATGCTCCTGACCCGCGACGAGGAGATCGCGCTGGCCAAGCAGGTCGAGGACGGCGAGAAGAAGGTGGACGCGGCCCTCTACCAGTCCGACCTCGTCATCAAGGAGCTCCTCCAGCTCGACGCCCGGCTGGCGTCCGGCGAGATCTCGTTGACCGACGCGGTCAAGGTGGACGGCGAGGGCGAGCTCACGCCCATCCAGGTCAAGCGGATCCGGCGGCGCATCGCGACGATCCTGGCCCGGGTCCGCCGCCTCTGGCTCCAGTACCAGCGGACCCGCGAACGCAAGGGGTAGGGTCCCGCCATGAAGTGCCCGTTCTGCGGCCACCAGGAAGACAAGGTCGTGGACTCGCGGGAATCCAAGGAGGGCGACGCGATCCGGCGGCGCCGCGAATGCCTCGGTTGCCGGCGGCGGTTCACGACCTACGAGCAGATCGAGCAGGCGATGCCCCTGCTCAAGAAGAAGGACGGCCGGTGGGAGGCGTTCAGCCGGGACAAGCTCATGGGGGGCCTGCGGCGCGCCTGCGAGAAGCGTCCCGTGGGACAGTCCGAGCTCGACACGATCGCCGAGGGCATCGAGAAGGAATGCTTCAGCCGGAACGGCCGGGAGGTCACGAGCGCCGAGATCGGGGAGATGGTGATGGCCAAGCTCCACGACCTGGACGAGGTGGCCTACGTCCGGTTCGCGAGCGTGTACCGGCAGTTCAAGGACGTCACGCAATTCATGGAGGAAGTCCAGCGCCTGCTCAAGAAAAATGAAGGCCGGACGGCTTCCGCGGGTCGCACCCCGGGCGCGGTCGAGAAGGAAAAGGGGCCCAAGGCGGTCTCCTAGCCGTCCAGGCGGTATATTGGTCAGGAGTTCCGAATCAAGGAGGACGAGGATACGATGGCAATCGACGAAATCACCAAACGGCGGTACGGGCTGTACGTGTTCTGGTCCGGCTACGTCATGCTCATGGCCGGGTACTACGTCCTCTACCTCCTCGGCGCGAAGCCGGACTACAAGGCCGTTTTCGAAATCCTGGCCCCCGCCCTCATCGTCGGGGCCTTCCCCGTATTCTGGCTCTCCATCCACCTCGGCACGTTCGACTGACCGCCACGACCCTTTAAGGAGGAGTCCGATATGAAGATGTCGACCATCGCCTGGCTCTCGGCCGCCGTGCTCGCCGTGTCCGTCACGGCCCGTGCCGCCGCTCCGGCGGAACCTGCCGTCGCGGCCCCGGCGAAGGCCGCGCCACACAAGGTCACGCGCGAGAGCGCGGCCGAGAACCGGGCCGGTTTCGACCTCATGAAGGACCGCAAGTACGCGGAGGCGATCGAGCGGTTCCAGAAGGCCGTCCAGATCGACCCCCTGAACAAGACCGCGTGGAACAGCCTCGGCGTCTGCCAGCTCCGGATGTACGAGACCGGCATGTCCGGCCTCCCGGCGCTCGAGGGCGCGCTCGCCGCGTTCCAGAAGGTTGCCGAGATCGATCCCGCGTACCACGCCGAGAACCTCGCCAATGCGCAGGCCCTCGTGGCCCAGGAGAAGGCCTGGAGCGAGGCCGCCGCAAAGCGCGCCGGCCAGCCGGCCCGGACCGTCGCCGCCACCGGCGACTACCGCGCCTACAAGGCGGCCGGGGAAGCCGCCGAGCAGGAGGGCGACCTCGCGTTCGCGCAGGCCAACTACGAGAAGGCCGAGGCCGTGGCGGGCTCCTCCAAGGGCAAGAGCGCGGCGGCCAACTGGCAGGGCCTGCTCGCCCTCAACAAGGGGCGCAACCCCAAGGCCGCGGTCGACCACCTGCGGCGCGCCACTACCCTGGACCCCGCCTACAAGTACGCCTGGAACAACCTCGGGGTCGCCCTGCGCCGGCTGTACGACGCGGAGGCCGGCGGCAAGGAGCTCATCGAGGAGGCGGTCGCGGCCTTCCGGAAGGTGAGCGAGATCGATCCGGCCTACAAGCCCGAGAACCTGGCGGAAGCCGACGCGCTGCTAACCGAGCTCGGTGGCCCGTCGGCGCCGGCGGGGGCCGATGCCTCCGCCACGACTACGGCGTCGGCGGTTCCCGCGGCAGTTCCAGCGTCTCCACCGTCCCAAGGCCGGACGGCACCTGCCGTCGCGACTCCAGTGGCGAAGTAACGGCTCGGTCCGACCATCCGGCACCCCGGGACCAACCAGGTCCCGGGGTGCTCCGTTTCTTGACATCCCCCGGACCGGTTTGCTAGGTTCATCGGCAATCTCGCGGAATACATACCGCCCGCGGGAGAGAGCGACCCGAAATCGAGGGCGTTCGAGCACGGCCCAGGGGGGAAAAGAAGTCGAATGGAAACGCAAGGCAAGGTCAAGTGGTTCAACGACAAGAAGGGGTACGGGTTTATCGCGCAGGAAGGCGGACGTGACGTCTTCGTGCACTACTCCAACGTGAAGGGCGAGGGCTACAAGAGCCTCGCGGAGGGCCAGGATGTGATGTTCGAGATCGTGGACGGACCCAAGGGGCCGCAGGCCATCAATGTCGTGAAGGCTTCGCCCTGACCGCACGCGCCGCTGCCTGACCTTACCGGCCCTCCGCGCCAGACGCGGGGGGCCGGTTTCTTTGGCGTAGAATAGGTACCTATCATGTTCCCCTGGCTCGCGAAAATCCTCGACCGCAACACCCGGGAGATGCGGAAGCTCCAGCCCCGGGTGGACCGGATCAATGCGCTCGAACCGGAGTTCGAGCGCCTGTCGGACGAGGCCCTGAAGGCCAAGACCGCCGAGTTCCGCGACCGGCTGACGAAGGGCGAAACGCTCGACGACCTCCTGCCCGAGGCCTTCGCCGTCGTCCGGGAGGCCGCGAAGCGCACGATCCACCAGCGGCACTTCGACGTCCAGCTCCTGGGCGGCATGGTCCTGCACCAGGGCCGGATCGCGGAGATGAAGACCGGCGAGGGCAAGACCCTCGTCGCCACCCTCCCCGTCTACCTCAACGCCCTGCCGGGCAAGGGCGTCCACGTCATCACCGTCAACGACTACCTCGCCGAGCGCGACTCCCGGGGCAAGGGCAACTTCCTCGGCATGGGGCTCATCTACGAGTTCCTGGGGCTGTCGGTGGGGTGCATCCTGCACGGGCTGACCTTCGACCAGCGGAAGGCCGCCTATGCCTCCGACATCACCTACGGCACGAACAACGAGTTCGGGTTCGACTACCTGCGCGACAACATG
>CAKKQC010000053.1 GCA_919901855.1 bacterium
GGCGACCAGCGCGTGCTCGGTGACGCGGATGGCGTCGAACGAGACGGACTTCTCGGTCGCGGTGCCGGCGACGGCCATCTCCGTGGTCAAGACCCAGACGGGCGGGAACGGGGTGGGCGAGCCGGTCCAGTACCAGATCGTGGTGACGAATACGGGCGCGGTCCAGATCGACGACGTCATCCTCGTCGATACGATCTCGCCGGTCGTGACGGGCGTGACGACGACGCAGCCGGGGAGCTTCGGGGCGCCGGCGGTGGCGAGCACGGCGAGCGGCACGCGGTACGCGTGGACGGGAACGGGCATCGCGCTGGCGCCGCTGGGAACGTTGACCTTCACGATCGACGGCATCATGGGTCTAGTCTGCGCGGACACGGCGGTGTCGAACACGGCGTACGTGATCGGGAAGAACTCCTGTCTCCAGGTAGAGGCCGCGTCGGGCGCGGTCGGGAGCGTCGTGGCCAAGCCGGCGCAGAGCCTGACGATCACGAAGATCCAGTTGCCGGTGGTGCCCATGATCGGCGGGCCGGTCACATACCAGATCGTGATCACGAACACCGGCGCGTCGACAGTGGATTCGATGGTGGTCGTGGATACGTTGTCGCCGGTGGTGGAAGCCGTGACCCAGTCGACGCCCGCCGGGTTCGTGGCCCGGCCGGTAGTGCAGGTGGCGTCGGGTACGGTCTATAGCTGGGCATCGACGGGGCCGTTCTTCCCCGGGACCTCGGTCACGTTCCAGCTCGATGGGACGGTCGGGGTGGTGTCCCTGCCGACGACGATCTCGAACACCGCCTACATGGTGGCGACGACCGCGTGCACGACCACCCGCATGATCTCCAACGAGACCGACTTCTGGATCCCGGTGCCGCCGACGAACATCCAGGTCGTCAAGACCCAGACGGGCGGGAACGGGGTCGGCGAGGCGGTCAGCTACCAACTCGTGGTCACGAACATGGGCGCGGCCGCGATCGACGACATCATCCTGGTCGACACGATCTCGCCGGTGGTGACCGCCGCGACGACGACCCAGCCGGGCGGCTGGGGGGCGCCGGTGGTGACCAGCGTGGCGGGGAGCGGGACCCGGTTTGTCTGGAGCGCGACGGGGCTCGGGCTGACAACGGGGAACTCGCTGACGTTCACGGTGGACGGGACGATGGGGCTGGTGTGCGCGAACACGGCGGTGTCGAACACAGCCTACACGGCCGGCAAGAACATCTTCACCGAGGCTCGCTTCTTCTCGAACGTCGTCGGCAGCGTGGTGGCGCAGCCGGTGCAGAACATCACGATCGTGAAGACGCAAT
>CAKKQC010000054.1 GCA_919901855.1 bacterium
CGTCACGATCAGTTTTCTCGTCGTCATGACCGTTTTTTCAGCGACCTGCTAGGAGCCTCACGAATTGGTCAAACTGAGGTGCAGTGTCTCCCGATTCCTCATCCGCAGAGCCCAGCGACTGCATTTCGTCTAGGAAGAAGATGACACGCTTTCCAGCCAGCCGTTCAGCGAGCGAGGAGAAGAACCGGTTAAGAGCCCGCGCGACTTCCACGGGCGTCCGGTATTTCTCCACGAAGTCCGCGACCAATGTGTCTGCTTCTGCGAGGTTGAGCTCGCGGCCGAGGGCTTCGTACAGACGATCGAGCAGCGTGGCGATGAAGTCCCTCGCAAAGGAGCTGTAATCAACTCTACGCAACGGGATCGAGTGCAGATTTACCGTAAGGGCGAGTAGGCCCCCCGCGGACTCAACCTGGATGCGGTTCAGGGCTTCGAGCACGAGAGACGTCTTCCCGATTCTCTGAAGCCCGAATACGGCAACATGCTTGTTGTTTCTGATATGACCCATGAGCTCAGCGAGTTCCTCGCGCCTGCCAAAGAACTTACTTCCTGTAACAACGTGCGCTATCTCGTAGTTGTCGGGTATATCTTGGGTCTGTGATCGGATCATCTCGGCAGTGAACGAAACCCCCTTGGCGGTGAACCTGGTCAAGCCCAGAAGGCGAGCAATCCTCTCGACCTCTACCTCCGCGATGGTTAGAGAACCGCCTCTCGTATCGTGCTGCCACCTGCGTTTCGGATTCCGAACATAGTCCGAGAAATCATCGATCGTCTTGCACAAGTACCCCCAAGGAGGCATGTCGACGAAGGCGTCTTGTGTGAGTCCATCAAGCACCACCACCGGGAACACGCGCAGATCCGACACAAACTCCCTTCCCCTCTCTGAGACTGCTACGGCAGGGCTCAGGATCGCAGCCGCACTCTCCTTGAGGTACGTCGCGAGGACGTTGGCATCGGTCATTGATGCCTGCATGCGATTCGCGCAAGTGGACCCGTCCAAGCATTCCCAATCCCCGCGCCAACCAACCCATTTCAGTGGGGATGGGGGGCGAACGAGGCACGCGAGATGAATCCCATTGGGATGAAAGTAGACCCAATAGGTACGACCTTCTCTCGCGGTCCAGAGGAACAGAGATGACTTGGGCGGTGCATTATTGAAGACCGAGAGCATCATCGGGTCGACCTCACCCGTCTTCAGATTCGGGGGAAGGTAAATCTTGGGCATGCGATGATTGTACAGCCTGTGGCTACAATCCCCTTCTCAGTAGAAGAGGCGGGACGGTCGTCGGATTCTGGGATTCCTGTGCCTTAGGGATGCAGGATGCTCTTTCGTTCCTTCGACACCTCGGCGGGCACTCCGTGCCCCCCATGAACGAATGGATGGCGCAGTGGGTCGCGAGTGCATACCAGCGGTCCTCGACAAAACCCTCGTAGTATCATCGATCTATGCCTGAGAAGCCCTCTGACTGGGTATCACAGAAGCTCGGCGAGTGTCCTACCGAAGACTACATGATGTCGTCGCTCCGAGACCTCGCTAGGGTTGCACGCGCGGAGAGACTGCAGGTAGGAATATTCGGAAGCGTCGGCGTTGCTGCTTATCTTGGGTTCTTCCATCGTCGAGTAGGGGATTTGGACATCGTGGTTTCCTCCAGGCAGGCGCCTCGCCTCTTCAAAGGCTGGAGAGCGGTTCGCCCGTTTGAAGATCATAAGAGCCACTACCTTGCCGAGGTTGGCAAGGGCAGCGCCAAGCACACGATTCACGTGGTGATCAACGGTCTCAAGATGATGAGCAGGGATCGGAAGGAGATCCTGGGGGAGTACTCAATGCGGCATGCACTCCACGGGTGCGTTCAGAAGGGGATTCGGTCCTGTAACGTGGCCGACCCGGTCCGGGTGTCTGTACTGCCGATCGAGGATCTCATTGTTACCAAGCTTCTGGCTCCGGTCGACGCAACAACGTGCTTGGATCTGGGCATTCTCATTGGGGCGTGTGGGACGGGCGCCGCTTCAGGCTATCGGAGGATACTCAAGGCGAACTGGGTTGCCAGGATCGTCTTCTCAAGGATTCAGGATCTAGTCCGAGTCGGGCGCCTCTGCTGGGCACGGCAGTCGCGCCTGCCGTGGGGGAGGGTCGAAGTGCAGTTGAGGGGCCTGATGGACCTAGCGCAAATCCGGGCAAGGAGGCAACGTGGCTGACGGGATACTGAAGTTAGATCTGGGCGGCGGGCTGCTGCCGAAGATTAGCATGTTCGAGTTCTTCCGGTACCTATACCCGGGCTTGGCGTTAGTAGTGTTCGACATCACCATTCCGATGATGGCGCGTGATCCTCACTTGGTGAAGGAGTACGGGTTCGACAGCGCCCCATTGATCGTCGCATTCACTATTGCGAGCGGGTTCATCTTCGACTCGCTCAAGCTCTACCAGTTCTCGAGATGGTACAAGACCGCCAAGGAAGAGCTGTACGCGGGTATTGAAGGGGTCCTTCACTGCGCTTCCGGAGAGGGGGGTACGGCCTTCCATCTGCTTCACCAGGTCGTTCCTGCAGTGCAGATGGACGTCCTCGGTTGGGGACACAGCAAATGGGTGATGATCGATTTCACTTCAAAGGTGTTCTTCGGGGGAGCGGCGCTATGGTTGGCGTTTCTCTTTCAGGCGAATGGAGTCTTTGCTTGCTGTTCAGCAGGTTGTTGTGGATGTGGGGTGTGCTGTCTCGAGTGGCTCTATCTGCTCTTGGCCGTGCTCTATTCAGTGATCGGGTGGCGTCTGGGTGAGGTAGCCGTGAAGGAAGTGGACACATCCAACAGGAAGTACCTGGTGCTCGTCGGAAAATACAAAGCACAACTGAGGCGCGAATTGGGGAAACACAGAACTGGGAAGGGGACGCGCTGAAACAATGGAGTTGCGCGGGGCCGGCAGGTGCGGCAATGTTGAGCCTTCAGCGGAGATTGGAGCGGGGAGTCGTTCGTTGGGGAGATAATGGCGGCGTGGGGATAGGGAGCGTGCATGCCTGACCGGGACGCCAGCCCGACCTCAACGGCGACGGCGCCATCTCGGTCGCGGACATCGATGCCGTGTTGGTTCGAGGTTGACGGGGATGCGGATCGTGCGGCTGATGTGCGGAGTTCTGGTCATCGGGATGATATGCGGCCAGGTCGCCTGGGGAGCGCCGCCCCCTCCTGAGACACTGGCGGAGAACGACGGCCTGCGACTTGAAGGGCAGATGCGGAATCTCGGCTTCGGCGAGGAGATGACGGGAGTATGGCGGCTGGTTCGCCCGGATGGCACGACGCTGATCGGGGATCTGCTCCCGATCCTCAAGCCGCTCATGCCTGATTCCCGGCGGATCGAGTACGTCCAGCCGTTCTCGATCGACGTGCGCGGGAACGGCACGCGGTCAGTGGTCCTCCTCATACAGCTCGATTGGCAGTCGGAGAATGGCCGAGATTGGCCCAGTGGGTGCTCGCTCGTCATTTTCGGAGACGATCTGAAACCGCTCCACACGCTTGAACTTCCGGGGAGTCCAGGGAAGCTCCATATCGGATCGCTCAGGAAGGGCCAGCCACCGATCATCGGCGATCAGCACAACTGCGCCGGCTCGGCGCAGGCCTGTCCATGGGTGTTCTTCCAGTGGAGGGATGGGGCAATGCGGCAGGTGCTCGAGACAGACATTGCGTCCTGGTCGAGCCCCCAGTTCACGGATCTTGACCATGACGGGACCAATGAGATTCTGTTCGAGAACGGAGGCACCAGGCTTGATCAGGTGTTCACGTGGGATGACCAGAAGCACGTGCTCGTGGAGGCCGCCGGCCGATACAAGAGCCGCTGGCAGGCGCAGATCGACGTCCTGATGAAGAAGCTCCGATCGGAGCGGCTCGCGGATCGGTACGGTGTTATCTGGCGCGCGGCCCAGCTCTACCGGCTCCGGGGGGGCGATAAGGGTGTGGACGAGTTCCTGCGCTTGGCCGAACGCCACCTCGCGCCGCTCATCAAGAACGATCGCAACGACTACGACCAACAGCGCGCCAAAGACCTCATGCAGAGGACCCGTGCCGCTGTTGGAAGGCCGTCTTCGGAGGGGGGGGCACCCAAGTAGAGGGGGCGGAAGGGGACGCGCTTCACTAACTAACTTGCGCGGAAAGCTGGTAGCTACAGATCCTCCATCGCCGTTCCGTTCATGCGTTTCCTCGGTGGGCGAGCCGAACACACAGGGCAACGCAGAAATGCAGAGTACTTCCGCTATGCATGGAACGCCACGAGGGTTGGACCGCTTGGTAGGATGAAACAGGAAGGGGATGCGCTAATGCTGAAGGAAATTGAAGCTCGCCGCGGAGAGATGGAGTCGCTCTGTCGCGAATTCGGGGTCCGCCGCCTTGACGTGTTCGGGTCGGCGGCGGCGAACATGGTCCTCCCTGCGACGAGCGACCTGGATTTCCTCGTCGAATTCGAGTCCCCGGGGGCTCCAGGTTACGCCGACCGCTACTTTGGGCTGCTCGAGGCGCTTGGGGATCTGTTCGGTCGCCGTGTTGATCTCGTGGTGGAGTCGGCGATGAGAAACCCGTATTTCAGGCAGAGCGTCGAGCGCACCCGCTCCCAGCTCTATGCGGCCTGAGGCGAAGAAGTACCTCTCGGACATTTCCGAGGCGGCGGATCTCCTCGCTGGGTTCCTCGCCGGCAAGAGCGAGGAAGGCTACAAGACGGATCCTCTGCTACGCTCCGCCGTTGAGCGGCAATTCGAGATCGTTGGGGAAGCCCTATCGAGGCTGGTGCGCCTGGACGAATCGGCCGCTTCTCGGATAAGCCAGCATCGCCGTATCATCTCCTTCCGCAACATCCTCGTTCACGGTTACGCCCAGGTTGATGATCACCTCGTGTGGGACATCGCCATGACGCACCTCCCGATGCTTCGTGAGGAGGTCGCCGCTCTCCTCCGGGAGGGATAGGGAACGGGTATGCCTGACCGGGACGTGAAGACCGTCCGCGACCTGATCTACTACCAGTACGCCAAGATCATCGCCAGGAGCGCGTTCAAGGCGGCGGACGGCAAGGAAGCGAAGCGCGCCAACTACGGGTTCTTCGCCGACACCCATCCCGGCGAGAAGAAGCCCTACGACCTCCTCCCGCCGCTCCTCGAGAAGAAGTGCCTGAAGACCGTCTTCAACTGCCACGTCTGCGCCGGGACGCTGGACCGGCCCGACCTCAACGGCGACGGCACCATCTCGGTCGCGGACATCGATGCGGTCTTGATTCCAGGATGATCGGGATGGGGGCCACGGTAGAGTGAGCAGTATGCACAGGCGAGGAAGGTGGCGCGGGGCGGCGGCGGGGGCGGGGACGATGATCCTGTGGGCGGCATTCGGTTTCGCGGCAAGTCCATGTCCTCCGGTCTTTGTCAGCATGCAGGTTACGACCCTGCCCTCTTCCACCGCGCTTGTGACGTACACGAGTCTCGTCCCTGCACCCGAAGGGGGGCTGTTCGCCGCCGGATTCCTAGGCAATGGAGGACCGCGTCAGTATGGATGGGTCGTCGCGCGTTATGGCAGGGACGGCATCCTGAAGTGGCTCGCCACGATTCCGATCCAGCCTGCATCGCGAGGCGCTGCGGACCGCTTGGTCGTCCTCGCCGATGGGTCTCTCTTGGTGAGCGGTTGGCAACTGGATCGGCAATACGGGTGGCAGCGCGCCTTGCTCGCCAAGTATGACCAGAACGGCAGCGTAGTCTGGGCACGGTACATTGCCACCAAGCAACCGCCGCCACCGACCGATCATATGGTCTTGTCCATGCGGGATGACACATCGTCACTTCGACGGCTCCTGAGGAGGCCGGCCGGAGGCTGGATCGCCATAGGCGAGGAGGATTTCGCTGGCGGTCCTCACCAGTTACTCATCCAGGCGGTCGACCAGGGGGGTGAGCTGGCGTGGAGTTGTACGCTGGCATTGCCGTCAGGGCGTCTGGTGGATTCGCCCGTCCGGGTGGAGCCGGACGGGTCCATTCGTGTCAAGACGATCTCGCAGTACGAAGACAAACCTGTGATCGAAACCGTGATCTCGGAGAACGGGAAGGTGCGCTCGAGTCACAAGGTCACTCGAACCGCCACGTGGCTGGAATCCGACCAGGTGTTTGCCCACGGCGCGGAAGCGGAACTCATTCCGTCCGGTTTGCCCGTCTGGAATTCGGGAGCGCCTTCACAGGATTGGACGCTCAGGTGTCCGGAGTCCGGCGGCTCCGTCGGGTGGGAAGCCTCATACCGTAGCCCAAACAACGGATGGTGGCAGCCAAACGCGTTCACCACCGGGTCCGATGGTTCGGTCTGGATGGCCGGAATCATGGACGTCCGCGGAATGGGGCGACAACCGTTCCTGAGCCGATATGGGAGCGTCGGGGGATGCCTGGCCCTGAGCCTCATGTCGTCGCCAGGATCCGCTTCGGCGACTTCGGTGTCGGAGGAGCGGCTCTTGGCGGAAGTGGCCAATAGAGGCATTGCCCCGGTACACGGGATTCGCGTCAGATTCACTCCGGTCGTGGAATCAGCATCAGTCAGAATCTCAGCAGAATCGGCCTCCATCCCGATCTCGATCCTCCAGCCAGGCGGAACGACGCAATTCTCATGGGCTTGGTCCGGTCGATCTGAAGGGAGCGTGACGTTTCAGGTCGCAGCCGAGGGGACCGACACTGCAAGCGGGCTCGTCGTCCGAGCCGCATCGACCACGCAATACGCCCTTTCAGGAGATCCCAGGGAACCGCGTTGCGCCAGCCTCCTCGAAACGATCGTGACGGAGCAACTCCGGCGTCGCCGTCTCCCTCTCGCGTTCGCCTCAGACGGCGCGAGGGGATTCGTCGGGGTCGACCTGAGGTGGACCAAGACCGGAATGGGCGGCGGAGCCTCTGCGGGTGGGGCGGTGAGGGAATTCATCTTCGTGCACCGCGACACGCGGGGGCGGATCACGTCCGTCAAACCGATCCGTGGTGTCCGGTATGAGGATGGCCGGGAGCCCCGTGTACTTGCGCTGAATGCTACCCGCATAGTCGTCGCGGTACCCTCTCCTGACGGACATACGGGCGTCCTGGTGCTCGGCGCCGACGGCCGCCAGATCTCGAGCTACGTGGCAAGGCAGGACATCGTAGCCGCCACGTTCGGGGCCCGGGGTTCTCCAACGCTGGCCGTGTCGTCCGATGGTTCGGTCCTGATCCTTGGACTGACATCGGACGGAACGTGGAAACCGGGGGTGAAGCTGGACGTCAGTGGCATGGACGTCGTACGAGGGATTGCGTGGAGCGACCTGGGTTACTGGGTCGCGGCTGGGGGATCCGGGCAGATGGGGTGGGAGGGAGGCCACTGGGTGATCCGGGCGTATGACACGCAAGGAGAGACACTCTGGTCATGGGGATCCGGTGACTCCGCGCACCGGATCGCGATCGCCCCGAACGGGTCCATCATTGTCGGGGGTCAGGTTAGGGAGGTCCCGGGCGTATCGCTGCGGGCATTCTCGCGGTTCGGCGAACTGCTTTGGTCCTGCAACCATCCCAGTTCCGGCCCGGTCATGCTGGTGGGCTTGGGCTCGGACTTCCGGGGCCGCCCGGTCGGCCTGGAGGTCGGCGTTGCCCCGGATTGCGAGGATGATTGCGAATGGGAAGCGGGGTCATTGCGCATGTTCGAGGGCGGTCGTCCCCCACAGAGCAGAAGATGACCCCAGGAGGCGGGGTACTCTTTCGTTCATGGGATTCTTCGGCGGGCACTCCGCCAATCTCCTCAGCGGAAGGCCTCCCCGTCGACCGGTGCTGAGGTGTCGTACAATTCGGCTGTGAGCATCGAAGAGCTCGAGGCGGAGGCGCTGAAGTTCAGTCCCAAGGAGCGGGCGAGACTGGCCGGCCGGCTTCTGGAGAGTCTCGAATCGCTCTCCCCGGAGGAGAATGCCCGGGTTTGGGCCGAGGAGGCGCAGGCTCGAGCGCAGGCGCTGGATGCCGGTAAGCTCCCAAGTCGGCCGGCGGACGTCGTTCTTCGCGAGGCCCGCTCCCTGCTGTAAAGGGACGAGGGACACTCCTTCGTTCATGTGCTTCTTCGGCGGGCACTCCGCGCACCATGGCGTGGAGGCCTGCATGCCTCTGGTGTTGCACTTCGTTCTTGAACTCGTGTCACCCCCCCTTCGACGCCCCCTCGGGCCGCGTCAGGGGTTGGGGAGCCCGAGGTCGAGGCAGATCTTCCTTGCCAAGTGCTCGTCCACTTCCCGATGGCGCGGGACCGAGGAGACCTTCCGGGCTGTGGGGTTGAGGTAGATCGAGTGTTTCCGGCCCTCGCGGAGAAGAACACAGCCGTTCGCGTGTAGATGCTTGAGAGGGGAGGCCCGCTTCACCTGGCCGCGTGGACGAGGATGGGCTCCCGGATGACGCGCGTGCGCCTCGCGGCCCGGGGCGACAGCTTCTTCTGCGCCTCGAGGACGAGCTCCACCGCTTCCTTGAGATTCTCCCTGGCCTCCTCAAGGGTTCGTCCCTGGGTGTTGGCACCGGGAACTTCCCGGACGTACCCGATGTACCACTTCCCCCGCTTCTCGTAGGTGGCCGTGTATTTCTTCATGATCCGGATTCCGTACTGACTCTACCATGGCCTCGAGGCGGAGGCCACGCAGAAGATGGGAGCGCGCCCCAGGATGCGGACCAGGATGCGGGGACACTCGTTCGTCCATGCGCTTCTTCGGCGGGCGCTCCGCGAGTCGAATGAACGGAGGAGTGTCCCCGGGCCCGGGGGTCCGGCGACCTGGCCGTCAGTGCGTGAGGGTCGCGAGCAGGGCGCGCATCCTGCCGGCCAGCCGGCTGTCCTCGAGGCCGCGCACGGGGTCCACGGGGTAGGCGAGCGCGGCCTGCAGGACCGCGACCGCCTCATCCCGGCGGCCGTCGTGCTGTAGGAGTTCGGCCAGGAACAGGGCCGCGTTCTTGTTGTCGGGGAAGAGCCCGAGCGCCCGGCGCAGGCACGCCTCGGCCTTCTTGTCGCTCGGCCAGGTGAGGAGCAGGGGAATGTAGGGGGCCTCGTAGTGGAGGCGCCCGAGGACGATCAGGGGGCCGGCGCCCTGGTAGCCCGGGTCGAGCGCGATCGCCTTCTCCGCGTACTTGCGCACCTTGTCCGCCATGCCCTCGCGCGCGGCCTTCAGCCGGCCATGGCACTCGCCCCATCGTCCCCACGAGACCGCGAGCCAGTACGAAAGATGCGCCGGAGGCGCCCCGGCCTCCTCCAACGACGTGCCCGTCCGGACGGCCTCGGCGTAAACGGGCTGGCACGGGAACGCGTCCGACTCCTGGGAGCCCTTGAACTCGAGGGTCCGCATGAGCCCGATCCCGGCGTCGAGGTTCGCGGAATCCGCCGCGAGGGCGGCACGGTATGAGTCGAGGGCGGCCTCGACCTCGGCGGGGACGGCTTCCCAGACCGTTCCGGTGAGGCGCGACCGCGCGGCGTAGTGGCGATCGCCGGCCGCGACGAGGGCGGCGGGCGCGGGAGGAGCCCCCAGGGCCCCGCCGGCCGCGAGGACGGCGATGAGCGCCAGCGCGGTCACGCGGGTGCCGGGCAGTTCACTCATCGGAATCATCCCGCCAGTATACCGGCGGTGGGCACGTGATAGGATGCGGTTCAAGATGAAGAAGGATGCGGATATATTCGGGCGGGTGCTCCTCAGGGAACTCGAGGGCCGGTACAGCGGGCATCTCATCGAGCGGAGCGATGGCTTCGTGGACTGGATGAGCGCGGCCGAGTACTTCAAGGTCGGCAATGACAAGGGCATCCTTCGGGCGCTCGCGCTCGCGCGCGGCCGGGTCCTCGACATCGGGTGCGGGGCGGGACGGCACGCGCTGGCCCTCCAGCGCCGGGGGCTCCAGGTCACGGGTATCGACAACTCGCCGCTGGCCATCCGGGTCTGCCGGGAGCGCGGGCTCAAGGACGCCCGGGTCCTCGGCATAGACGATCTCGGCCGGCTGCCGGCGGCCTCCTTCAACACCGTGCTCATGCTCGGGAACAACTTCGGGCTGTTCCGCTCACCGGCCGTTGCCCGCCGCCTGCTCCGGGCGATGCTCCGGATTACTCGGCCCGGAGCCCGCATCCTGGCCCAGAGCCTGGATGTCCACGGGACGAGGAACCCGGAGCACCTGGCGTACCAGCGGCGGAACCGCGCCCGGGGGAGGCTGCCCGGGCAGATACGCCTGCGGATCCGGAGCGGTGCCAGGGTCGGCCCGTGGTTCGACTACCTCATGGTGTCGCCGGGCGAGATGCGATCCGTCCTGCGGGGCACCGGCTGGCGCCTCGACCGTGTCCTGCCTTCGGACGGCCCCATCTACGTCGGCGTGATCTCGCGCGCGGAGCGTGTCCGGTGACCCGGCCGCAGGCGTTGATCGAGCATATCCCGCAGCAGATGCGACGGTCCTACGACCGGATCGCGCCGGTATACGACCGGGGCTGGCCGAAGGCCAAGCGGATCGCCTGGACGTCCGCATGGGAGGACCGGGCCGTCAATAAACAACTCGTCCGCCGCCTGCCGCCGGGCGGGAGGGTCCTCGATCTGGGATGCGGCGTCGGGGTCTGGCTCAAGATGTTCCGGGTGGCCGGCTTCCGCGTGGCGGGCATCGACCAGTCGCCCCGGATGGTGCAGTTCTCCCGCCGGCGCAACCCCGGCTCCCCGGTGTTCTGCCGCGACATGCGCCGGCCCGGATTCGCGGCGGGCAGCTTCGACGGGATCCTGAGCATGTACGCGATCATCCACGTTCCGCAGGCCGATCAACCGGAGGTCTTCCGGCACATGTTCCGGCTCCTCAAGCCGGGGGGCCACTTCCTGATCAACGTGTGTCGCGGCGCGACCGAGTACGTCGGAGAGCATCACGGAGAGTGGCTGTACTGGTCGGGGTCGAGCGTCGCGGAGAGCTTCCGGAGGATCCGTAACGCCGGTTTCAAGATCCTGTGGCATCGGGGCCTCGGTCCCCGCAACGACCACCATATGTGGATTCTCGGCCGCAAGCCGGAGACGCGTCGCAACGGGGACGCGCAGGGGACGGTTGTGGCGGCACGCCGGGAGCTGACGCGCGCGATGTCCCGGGCGGGTGTGAAGACCCTCCGCGACATCGAGCGAGTGGTGGATGCCGGCCGCTCCTGAGCCGCTCCGGGTCGTCTTCGACACCAAGGTCCTGATCTCCGCATTCTTCCTGCACGGCGAGACGGGGGACCTGTGGGAACATGTCGAGGCCGGCACGATTTCGCTCACGGTCTCTCCGTTCATACTCGGCGAATTCGCCGGGGTGCTGAAGCGCGGATTCAACCTTCCTGCGCACACCGTTGACCAGCTCGTGGATGAGGTATTGGCGCATGCCACACTGCTGACTCCGTCCACACGGATCTCCATCGTGAAGGGCAAGGAGGCGGACAACCGGATTCCCGAGTGCGCCGTGGATGCCGGCGTCACCGTCCTCGTGACCGGGGACCTCAAGCACCTTCGTCCCCTCGGCACCTGCCGTGGTGTCGCCATCCTGACGCCCGCCGAGTTTCGTAGGCTACACCTGCAAGGGGCGTAGACGAGAGGAAGTGGAAGACGACAAGGCGGATGCGGGATGCGCCTTCGTTCATGCGCCCCATCGCGGACGGCAAATCCGCCGTCCGGGCCGGCAGACGGCATGTAACCGGGCATGGATGAGCGTTTCGACCGACACCCGTGGCATCTCACGATCCCGCGTCTGCGGCGGTACGCCCGCGAGCGCGCGTCCCGCCTCACGTGGGCCGGCTCCCACCGGGGCCCGCTTCCGGGCGGGCGCCAGCCGGAGGACGTCGCGCACGCGGCCATCGAGAAGGTGCTCACGGGAGCCCGGGTCTGGGACGAAGCCGCCCAGCCGGACCTCGCCGTCTTCCTGGAATCAGTGGTGGACAGCGAGATCTCGCACCTGGTCGAGTCCTGGGAGCACCGGCACATCCGGCCGGCCGCCGCCCTGCGGAGCACGTCGGACGAAGGGGAGCCCGAAGCCGACCCGATCGCGAGGGCCCCGTCGCCCGCCGCGGGCCCGCTGGAGACGGTCGTCGGAGGGGAGGAGGCGCTACGACAGGATGCCTTCGCGGCGGCGTTCATCGAGTCCGTGGCCGACGATCCCGTCCTCAAGCGGATCGTCGAGTGCATCGTGGCGGACGTCGTGAAGCCCGGCGAAATCGCCGCCCGCCTCGGCATACCCATCTCGGAGATCTACAACCGCCGCAAGCAACTGCAGAGGCGGCTTACGGCTTTCTACGAGCAGCGCAGTCTGGACTTGTCCGCGGGAGAACAACGGCTCGGCTGGTTCGATCGCGGCGGAAGGAGCAGCAAATGACCGGAAATGGCCTGGTGGAGATGAGGATTCTCGCGATCAAGGGGGTCGGGGACCAGGATCGCGAGCGCTGGCCGGCCGTGATCCTGACCGACGCCCAGGAGTCGCTCTTCCTGCCCGTCTACGTGAGCTGGAAGGTGTCGGACCGGATCGCGGCGGCGCTCGCGGGGAAGGAAGCGGATTCCCGCCCGGGGGGCGGGTCCGATCCGGCCGCCCTGCTCTTCAAGGCGCTGGCGCATCTTTCGGCCGAGCCGGACCACCTCGTGCTGACCTCCTGCTGGTGGGCCAAAGGCCCGGCCGGTTCGATGCACCGGCACAGCGCCTTTGTCGTCAAGTACCGGCAGGACGGCGACCTGCGCGAGATGCCGCTGGAAGCCGAGGACGCCATGCCCTTCGCCGCCAGCCGGCGGCTGCCGATCCGGGTTCCGGCGGAGGTGGCGGAGAAGTGGTCCATCAAGGCGAAGGAGGCGCCGCTCGAGCGGGGGAACCGGGACGACGCCGCCTGGGAGCACGAGCTCATGCGCCGCGGCATCGGGGCATGGGAGATGGACCGGTGGGACGAGGCATGCGAGGCCCTGGAGCCGCTGTCGTACATGCCATCGCAGGGGACCGACCACATGCTCCTGCTGGGGAACGCCGAGTGGAAGCGCGGGCGGTGGCGTCAGGCGCTCGTGGTCTGGCACCGGGCGATCGGCGAGGAGCTCGCCCGCTTCGGGTCGGTGACGCTGATAGGGCCCATCGGACGGGAGATCGACCGCGTGCACTGCCGGTATGGCGACCTGTGGGAGATGCGCCTCGCGACCGGCCCGTTCGTGAGCGAGAAGGCTCCGGTGATGCTCGAGGACTTCGAGGACCCCGGGTCGTCGAACATGGTCCTGACCGAGTTCCACGGCCTGCCCGGCCACCGGGTTCCGGCCCCGGGCGGCCGCCCGGGCTGGGCCTTCGAGCTGCCGTACCGGTTCGACACCAACGAGTGGCCGATGGCCATCCTGGTCCTGGACACCCCGCGCAACTGGTCCGAGGCCAGGGGGCTTGCCTTCGACGTCCACGTCGCCCCGGCCGATCCCGGCGCCGAGCCCCTCCAGCTCAACGCGTACCTCGGCCGCATGCGCGGCCGCTACTACCACGAGGTCACGCTCAAGACCGGCTGGAACGAGGTCCACCTGCCGTTCGGCTCGTCCGGCTGGCACCGCAACTTCCGGGAGGAAAAGGAGATCGTGGAACCCGTGAACCTCGGCGCCATCTCCCCGGTCGACGCCATGACCTTCATGCTCCGGGGCCAGGCTCGGAAAGACCGCGGCGCGATCCACCTGGACAACATCCGAATCGACTAGGGGCGGAACATCGACATCGGCAATGGCGGTATCGTCAGGTTTGACGAGCAGGCCCGGGAGGTCGTTGGGCTGAGGTGGCGTACAATACGGCTATGAGCATAGATGAGGTTGAGACGGAGGCGCTGAAGTTCAGCCCCAAGGAGCGGGCAAGACTGGCCGGCCGGCTTCTGGAAAGTCTCGAGTCGCTCACCCCGGAGGAGAATGCCCGGGTCTGGGCGGAGGAAGCGCAGACTCGAGCGCAGGCGCTGGATGCCGGTAAGCTCCCAAGTCGCCCAGCGGACGTCGTTCTTCGCGAGGCCCGTTCCCGGCTGTAGACTGATGCACGCCAGCTTCAACGAGTTGGCCGAACGAGAGCTCAATGACGCGGCCCAATACTACGAACGCGAGAGGAAGGGCCTCGGATCGGCGTTCATAGACAAGATTGACCGAGCGACGGCCATGATCCTCGAGTATCCCGAGGCCAGTCCTGCCGTTCTTGGCGATGTCCGGCGCAGGTTGTGCGAGCGTTTCCCGTACGCTCTTCTCTATTGCGTCAGGGGAAATGAGGTCAGAATCCTGGCGGTCATGAACCTGAGTCGCCGTCCCGGTTACTGGGT
Source organism: bacterium (assembly GCA_919901855.1). GTDB lineage: Bacteria > Oederibacteriota > CAKKQC01 > CAKKQC01 > CAKKQC01 > CAKKQC01. The sequence goes on from CAKKQC010000054.1 coordinate 14,245, forward strand.
GGGGAGAGCGTAGCCGCAGCACGGCCCGGGACATCGACCCGGTTGCGCGGTCCGGTGTTGGCTGATACGCTGAACAAGACATGAGCGACGCTCGTCAGAACTGCATCGCGCGCGACTGGTGGTGGCGCCTTAAGGGTTAGCCGCCGGCCAGTCACATTGACCTGATTCGCGGCTGCCCAGAGTTGGCAGCCGCGGTTTCGTTTTCAGGAGTTCCCAGCCGCGGAAGCCGCCTTCCGCGGCTTTCGCATTTGAGAGGAGATCGACATGGAGGGCTTCGATGCGTGACCGATACACGTTCGGTGACAACGACCGGGCGAGCGAGCGACTGCGCAAGCTCGCGGAGCTGTACGAGCCCGAGACGCGCGACTTGATCGTGCGCCGCCGGGGGCTGAGGCCCAGGGTCGCCGTGGACCTGGGCTGTGGGCCGGGGTGGAGCACGAGGCTCCTCGCGGACGCGTCGAAGGCGGCCAGGGCGGTGGGGCTGGACTCGTCAGACCGTTATCTCGCGCTCGCGCGCAGCCTCCAGAAGGGCGATCTCGAGTTCGTGCGGCACGACGTGACCCGGACGCCCTTTCCGGTGGAGGCGCCGGATCTTCTCCTGTGCCGGTTCCTGCTCACGCACCTGCATAGGCCGGAGCGGGCGCTGGCGGCTTGGGGGCGGGTGGCGGCCCCGGGAGCGTACCTCCTGATCCACGAGACCGAGGGGCTCGAATCCGGCCACCCGGCGATGCGCGAGTACTACCGGCTCCTCGGGCGGTTACAGGTGCGGTACGGACAGAAGCTCCACGTTGGGGCCAAGCTCACGGGCCTTTTCACGGGGACCACGTGGACGGTCATCGAGACCCGGGCCCTGGAACTCCTGAAGCCCGCGGCCGCGATGGCGGAGCTGCATCTGGCGAACCTGCGGACCTGGAGGAACGACCCCTACGTGCGCCGGGCCTTCGATCGGGCCGGACTGAACCGGCTCGAGGCCGCGCTCGTCCGGATTGCCTCAGGGAAGGAGGACGCGGGCCTGGTCCGCAACACGGCCCGCCAGGTCGTGGTGATGAAGCGAGAGAACCGGGATGAGGCGTGAGATGCTCCGGATTCCAGGAATTCCGATCGCCGCTACGCGTCAGTGATGGCGGATGAAGCGTACTCCCGGCAGACCCTTGAAGTCGGCATCCTGAGTCCAGAGGGTGGCGTCGTGCGTCCTGGCGGTCGCCAGGATCACGCTGTCGGCCAGCGGCAGTTTGTGCCTGAGGCCAAGGTCGGACGCGGCGAGGGCCAGGTCAAAATCCAGGTCGACCACGCGACCCAGTTGCATGGCGGAGAGCACCTGGAGGGCCGTGGCTTCGCCCCGTTGGGATTTCAGCCGCTTGAAGACCTCGAGCACGCAGATGGTCGGCACGAGCAGGTTCGCGGTGTCCTCGATCGGCGCGGCAAACAGGGCGGCGTTCGGCCCTTCGGCGGCGTATTCCAGCCAGCCGGAGGAGTCGACCAGGTTCATGCCCGGTCCTTGTCCCGGTGTACCCTCGTCGAGATGCCCTTGGCGATGCCGCGGATTTCGCGCACGTGCTTGACGCGCATGAACTCGATGCGGTCGGCGTACTGGAACACCTGGACCTTCTCGCCGGCGCGGATGTCCATGCTACGGCGGACGGCTTTCGGGATCACAATCTGGAACTTGGGGGAGACGGTCACGGTCGCCATGGGTGCCTCCATCGATCGACTTCTCGTATGACGATATCAGGCGGTCCGCAGGGGGGCAAGCTGATCCGATCCGGAGCCGCGTCGGCAGGTTGACTGCATTGCGAGGGACGGCGTAGGATCGGGGTAGGCGATGGAAGGTCGCCGCCTCGAGCCCGCGGAAAGGACCGAGTCCACCTTCCGAGAAGTACAACCGAGGAACCTCCTTTCCGCCTGAACGAGCGGGCTACAGGCGCAACATGGAATGGAGGAACGTCATGTCCAAGCCACTGCCGCTCCGCCCGAACCTCGATCAGCTCAAGAACCAAGCCAAGGATATCCTCAAGGCCCACGAACGCCAGGATGCGGGAGTATGCGGCCGGTTGAAGGCCCTCAACCGGTTCGCGAAGTCGTCCGACGCCGACATCCTCGCCGGCGCGATCAACCTTTCGGAAGCCCAATTCGTGCTGGCGCTTGAGTACGGATTCAAGACCTGGGGGGAGATGAAGACGCACATCGAATCCGCCGGGGCAAGTCCTCCGTTCGCGAAGTTGGAGGATCTCGAGGGGCTCGGAAACCGGTCGATCGAGGTGCTCATGCGCGACATCGACACCCGGGACCTCGCGGTCGCGATGCTGAACATTCCCCCCGGCCTCTACGAAAAGCTCTGGAAGAACCTGTCCCAGGAGGCCCGGGCCGTGATCAAGGAGGAATGGGGCGCGATCGGGACGGCGGACCCCGCGGCCGTCGAGGCGGCCCACCGGAAGATTCTCGAGATCGCGAACAAACTGGCCGACGAACTCAAGCCCGATGCCAAGGAGGATAGCCACATGCCCACGAATGAATGGGAAACCGCGCTCATCAAGGAGATCGAGAAGAAGCCGGTGGAGTTCCGGACCGCCGCGGAGCTGGTGCCCATCTTCTTCGAGTTGTCGCGGGTGGCGCGCCGGGAGGGGCTGGTGGCGATGGAGGACTTCGTGACCAACCATGTCGGCGACGACCTCCTCAAGCTCGGGCTGCGCGAGGTGATCGGGGGAACCGACATGAGCGTGGTCATGGGGGTGCTGGAGGCCCGGAAGGCGACCCTGATCCAGAGCTACGAGCGGAGGCTCAGCATGATCGTGGCCGCGGTCGAGGGTATCGGCAGTGGGCTTAACCCGCGGCTGATGGAGGAGAAGTGCCGGGCGTTCCTGACATGAGGTAGCCGGGAACCGGTACTTCAAGGAGGGGATTTCGCGCGGGTGGCGGAGGGGCGGCACCAATGAACACCCCCGGCTCTGCAGAGCCGGGGGTGCCAGGGAACCGAGCTTGGGGATGCGCCGCTACTTCCAGGCAATGACGCTGACACTCCTGATGTTCTCCAGGCCGGCCCGGACGGTCTCGGGCGAGAGATGGTACTTCTGCATGGCCTCCTGGACGGACGGATGGGTCAACTCGAGGGAGGCGCTCAACGGCACGTTCTTCAGCACGCTGACCTTCCGGAATCCGGCGTCCCGGATGAGCTGGAGGTAGTCGGAATACATGCTGGCCCGCGACCCGCACTCCATGTACTCCGCCACGATGGGAGCGAATTCGGGCGGGAACGGCTTGTCGACCACGAGGTCCGAGACCATCAACCGGCCCCCGGGCTTCAGGACCCGGTGCGCCTCCCGGAAGGTCCGGGCCTTCTCGGGGGAGAGGTTGATGACGCAGTTGGAGATCATGGCGTCGGCCGTCGAGTCCTCGAGGGGCAGGCTCTCGATCAACGCCAGCCGGAACTCGACGTTCGTGTACCCCCCCTTGGCGGCGTTGGCCCTGGCCAGCGTGATCATGTCCCCGGTCATGTCGAATCCGTAGACCCGGCCGGTGGGGCCGACCTTGCGGGACGCGATGAAGACGTCCATCCCGCCTCCGGACCCCAGGTCGACGACCACTTCGCCGGGCTTCAGCGTGTCGATGGCGGTGGGGTTGCCGCACCCCAGCCCCAGGTTCGCCCCGTCGGGCACGGCTGCGAGCTGTTCCCGGTCGTAGCCGGCGGCCTGCGCGGTCTGGACCGCGGTGCCCGCGTCGGCGCCCTCCCGGGCCGTCCTGGCGTACCGGTCGCGGACCCTGGCCCTGATCTCTTCGGTCGCGTTCTCCTCGATCGTGTTCATGTGCTTCCTCCGGCCGGGGTGGTTGGTTTGGTTGCTGGACCCCGGCCCTTATGGCATACAGTGTAAGCTTACGCTGTATGTCTGTCAAGGGGGCGTCCGGGGGGCCGCGTTTCCCCTTGATTTACTATGTAAGTCGTGTATCGTAGGGCCATGGCGAGTCGGGGCAGGAAGCCGGCGGGACGGGGCGCGTTGACCAGGGAGAAGGTCCTGGAGGCCGCCCTGCGCATCGTGGACCGGGAGGGTCTCGAGGAGCTGACCATGCGCCGGTTGGGCAAGGAACTCGGTGTGGAGGCGATGTCCCTTTACAACCACGTGAGCGACAAGTCCGCGCTGCTCAGCGGCGTGCTGGAGCTGGCCGCTTCCCGGTTTCAGGCTCCGGACGTTCCGGGCCGGGACTGGAGGAAATGGGTCCGGCAGTGGATGAAGAACGTCCGGAAGCTCTTCCGGGCGCACCCGAACCTGTTCGGCGTCATCCTGACCGACGTCGCGCTCGGGCCGAAGGTGCTGGGGATGATCGACTCGCTCTTCGGGCGGATGAAGGAAGCCGGGCTGGACGACAAGACCCAGATGCGCGTCTGGCAGGTCCTGCGCGCCTACCTGTACGGAACGCTGGCGCGGGAGCAGATCAAGCCGGCTGAGATGTCTCCCACCGCTTTCATGGCCTGTTGCGCGAATCTCGCGCGCCTTATGCCCTCCCTGGCCTGCTGCGATCCCGACGCCCAGTTCGAGGACGGGCTGGACGTAATCCTCTCCGGCCTCGACTGAGCTGCGCCGGCGCGGCGGAGGCGCTACGCCTTGCGCGCCTCGATGAGGTAGAGGGCGGCGAAGAAGGAGAGGGGCTGACCGGAGTCGAGCCGGGCCTGGAGTGCCAGCAGGGCCTCCAGGTGGTCCTTGACGGAGAACCCGGGGACCATCCACGGCACCGCCTTGAGGTGGTACACGATCGCGCCGATGTCGGTGTAGACGAGCCGGCCTTCCCATTCCTTGACGTCCACGACCTTGAGGCCTGCGGCCACGAGGTCGGGCACGTACTTCTTCGGCGTGGCCCACGGCCACTGGGGCTTGGCGCCGAAGACGGCCAGCAGGTCGTGGCCCCACATCCCGTGCACCTGCCGGGTCAGGAACGTGCAGCCGGGAGCCAGAACGCGGGCGATCTCGGGGGCGTTGATGGCGGAATGGCGGTTGAGCACGAGATCGAATTCGCCGTCGGCGAACGGCCAGGAGGAGGGAGGGGATTCGCTGACGTTGACGACCCGCACCCCGAGTGGCGCCAGCCGCTCCGTCGCGAGCTTGAAGTTGGGCGGATATTCCTCGGTCGCCGCGACCTTGGCGGGCCACGCGTCGCGCATTTCGAGCAGGCGCTCACCGCCACCCGTGCCGATGTCGACTAAGGAGGACGCTCCACGCATCCGGTCGGCGGCGAGGTCCCGGTACGACCAGGGCGGCTCGTCCTCGAGCATCCGCCCCTTGAGATGGGAGAAGTCCCAGCCAGCGAAGGGCTCCCGCTCCTCCTGAGCCCATATTTCTTCCCGCGCCTTGCGGCTCATGGTGTCCGTGACAGGAGCAGACGTGCCTTGGTGATCAGATGCCCTTCTCGATGCCGACCATCGCGCTGGTCAGGGTCCCATCGGCGAGCTGGATGGGGCGTGAACGATAGCGGAGAGGGCGGGTGACGACGTGGACGCCCTGGCGAGACATCACGAGAAGTTTGTGCTGCCAGAACCGATGCCAGGTCGGGTTGTCCTTCTCCGTCGGCACACCCGTGTAGAAGCGCACCTGTTTGAGATTCCATCCCATCCGCGCGCACAGGTGTCTTGCCAGTTTCAGGATGTCGTAGTTGGGATAAGTGTAGCCGAAGGCATCCTTGACGGCGTAGAACAGGTTCTGGCCGTCGATGAAGGCAACGGCGTCCTTCACGGATTGCGGGTCGGGTCCACGCACGGCTTCAACCATGATGCCCTGAGAAAGACAACCCCGCCGGGGCCCTTGCGGGCAAGTCCGGCGGGGAATAGACCTGGTTACTTTGTACCACACGGATGAGAGGCCTGCCAATTGGCGTGGCTGATGTTGAGTTCACTCCGGAAGCCGCTGGGGACCTGTGGTATCGTGAGCATGGAAGCAAGCCAGGCCGTATGGCCGCAAGGAGGATGTGACATGACTGCCCAGTCGACGGCAAACGCGGACGCATCACATCCCGGAAGGACCCTCGCCCGGTAGGATAGACCGCCTGCCGACAAGCGAGGCCCGTTCCTCCCGGAACGGGTTGTTCTTTTTGCACAGCCGCGGAGTGATGCATTTCCACCACATTCGCTGACCCGGAAACGCCGGTTGCTGCCGGTGAACCCGGACCAAGGAGCGAATCCGCGATGACGTCGACGCATGCACTGGCTCGATTGCTGGCAAACAAGCGATTTCCGCTTTCCGCGAAGTACGACCCCGAATGGGTGATGAAGTGCGAGATGGGTCCGAACGCCTTGTGGCTGACCGAGTTGCTGGCCGAACGGATACCCCTCAAGCCTGGGATGCGGGTGTTGGACATGGGATGTGGGCGGGCGATGAGCTCCATCTTCCTGGCCAAGGAGTTCGGCGTCCAGGTGTGGGCCAACGACCTCTGGATCCCGGCGAGCGAGAACTGGCAGAGGATCAAGGAAGCCGGCGTGGAAGACCGGGTCTTCCCGATTCATGCGGAGGCGCACAGCCTGCCGTATGCGGAGGAGTTCTTCGATGCGATCGTGAGCATGGATTCCTACCAGTACTACGGTACCGACGACCTGTACCTCACGCACTTCGTGAAGCTCGTGAAACGGGGAGGCCGGATCGGGATCGTCGTGCCCGGTCTCGCCCGGGAGTTCAGGGGGCGCGGTCCCGCGCATCTGGGGTCCTACCGGGCCTGCTTTGATTTCCACACGGCGGACTGGTGGGGCCGACACTGGGGGCGTACGGGACTCGTGAAGATCGAGACGGCGGAGGCGGTGCCCGGGGGCGGACGGCTCTGGTGCCGGTGGGAGGAAGCGCAGTACGTCGCCGGGACGCGGAAGCGCGATGACACGGACGTGAAGGTGTTCCGTGCCGACAAGGGCCGGAACCTCGGATTCGTGCGGCTGGTGGGAAGGCGGGTCATGAGCGACCCGGTGTGGACGTGAACACCATCCGGAACGTGTTCCGCCGGGAGATCAAGGAGCTCCTGCCGGTCTTGCACCGGACATACCGATGTGTCGGGGTCTTCCAGAAGAACCGGACGGCGCGGAATGCGGAACGCGTCCTGCGCGAGCTGGATGCCGTCGCGCCGTTGCTCGCCGTGTTCCAGCCGCACGTACAGGCACCCAAGCGGCCGTACTTCGACGCGCTGGCGTCGCGGTCCCTGGGCGTGTCCGACCGGATCGTGGCCCTGGACATCGCCGTCGGCGTGATGCACATCGAGTTCCGGGTGGCGCGCGCCTACGCGCACCGCGAGAGCCCGGAGCTCAAGAAGGCGCTCGCGGGAGTCCGGATGGACGGCGTGCTGGTCAGGGGCATCCCGGCGTCCCCCGGCAGGGCGATTGGGGAGGCGTTCGTGATGACGGGCCATCCCCGGTCGCGGGCCGCGCCGGCCGGGGCGATCCTGGTGGCGGTTGCCCTGCGGCCGGAGCTCGTGCTCGAGATGCGCCGCGTCGCGGGTATCGTGACGGACACCGGCGGCGCGCTGTGTCACGCCGCCGTCGTCGCGCGGGAACTCAACCTTCCCTGCGTCACCGGGACGGGTGACGCCACTCGCCGGATCGAGACCGGCTGGTGGCTCAGCCTCGACGGCACGACGGGCGAGGTCAGGCGACTCTGAAGATGCTCAATGCACTGCCAAGAGAGGAAGGCGAAACCATGATGATCTTCCTGACAGGTCCATGCGGTGGTGGCAAGACCACGCTCGCTCACGCATACTGCACGTTGCATCCGGAATGCCGGCATGTGGATATGGACAGTCTGATCTCGGAGTGGTTCCCGGCGGCGGCGGTGGCCATCGGTTGGAACAACGAAGCGGGGAACGCCCTGTTCTTCGACGCAACCCTGGCGTGCGTGGCTCGCCTCGGGACCGCGGACCCGACGGCGGTTCTGCTAGTGGACATGGGAGCGGGCTCGTTGGAGGACGCGCGCGCGGTGGAGTTCTTTGCCTCTCGGAGGGACCGCCACATCGCCATCCATACGTCGCCAGCGACCGCGTTCGACCATCTGGCACACCGAGCCATCTCGTACTGGCGCAACAACACGGTCGAGGAGTACTCAGCCGTGGAGTACTCTCCAAGACGCGTGGCGATCTATGAGTCAGCGACAGTGACCATCGACACGGCTGTCCCCATTGACCAATGCCTGAGGCAGCTGGAGAAGGCGGTCGATGAACTCAGCAGACCCTCGGAACCCTAGTCCGTCGCACCTCGCGGCTTGCGGCCCACGGCGATCAGCCGGCGGGAGTGGCGGGAGAAGGGCGTGCGGCCCAGGCGGCCGTAGAGGCGGATGTCCCGGAATCCGGCCTTGCGGAGCAGGGCCCGGAGTTCGCCTCCGGCGAAGATCCGCATCGAGCTCGTGTGCGTTTCCCGACGACGGCTTCGGATGAAGGTCCAGCGCGTGATGGCCCGGCCCGCCCGGCGGTCGAACGCGTTCCGATGGATGATCCGGACACCGCCGACCCACTCGTCGTTGCCCTTGTAGAAGTGGGAGAGGATGAACGACTTGTTGGGGCCATCCACGAGGAACCGGCCGCCCGGCTTGAGGGCGCGGAAGACCCGCCGCAGGAACTCGAGGTTCTCCCGGTCGGAGAAGTAGCCGAAGCTCCCGAACCAGTTGAACGCCGCGTCGAACTCTCCCGTGGCATCGAGATCGCGCATATCGGCACGGATGAAGGTGACCCTGAGCCGGGCGCGGGTGGCGGCTCGGCGGGCGCGGGAGATATACCCGGGTTCGCGGTCCACGCCGGTCATCCGGAGACCCATCCGGGCGAGCGGCAGGGTCACCCGCCCCATGCCGCACGGGATGTCGAGCACCCGGGCGCCGCGTCGCACCCGGAGCATGCGGCGCACGGCCCGGGCATGGTCCAGGCTCGCCGCGTGCTGGAACTGGTGCGCCAGCACGCGCGTGTACAGCCCCCGGAAGAATCGGTCGTGCCATTCCACTAGAGGTTGACGGTGAGCGCGACGAACTGGCCGAACCGGAAGTGGTCCACGAGCGGGAGTTGGGAGGAGTCCCCGGCGAAGGCATCGCCCTTCTTGTACCCACCGCCGAGTTCCTTGACGTAGCCGCCTACGAGCCCGTAGGTGACATTGAGGCGCTGCTTTCTGCCGAAGAGCAGGCTCACGCCGACGAGGTAGTTCGTCAGCTTGCTGTCCGACATCCCCACCCCGAAGGTGAAGAGCGAGAGGTTCGCGGACGTCCCGCTCCGCGCGTAGGCGTGGATGAGCAGAAGGCCGGCCCCCGGCGTGTACTTGTCTCCGGGCGCGAGCACGCCGATGGTCTTGTCCGTGGCCACGTAGAAGTTCTTCGGGACCAGGTTCGTGAAGAAGACGCCCGCACTGCAGTCCACCTTGAACCCACCGACGACGGGCACCTCGATGAGGTCGGTCTTGACCGTCACCAGCGGCGTGGGATACTTCGCCGGCACGCCCTCGCGACGCCTGATCTCGATGGAGAACTTGAGCGCGTCTCCCGTGGCCTGCATCGGCAGGGAGGATACCTTGAAGGTCTGGCGTCGCGCCGCTTCGACGATCGCAAGCGCGGCTTCGGCCTTGGCTGGCAGACCGGCATGGCTGGTCCGGAGGGCCTTGCACTTTGCGAGATCGGCGGACGCCCACCGCCTCTTCCACCCCAAATCGGCCTCGGGGTCCTTGTCCCGGTAGCCGAGATTGTCGAGCAGGCCGGCTGCGTACGCCGCCAGATCGCTTTCGTGGACGGTGCCGGAGATCGCATAGGAGGGAAGCCTGAGAATGGCGCGGCGAATCTCGTGTCGGATCTGCGACGGCCGGAGGTCGGCATTGTACACGATGCTCTCCAGTTCATCGGGAAGCGCCTCGAGCGCGAGGAGGGCCGCTTCATGTCGCGGGAGATCGAGCTGGAGGCCAAGCAGGTTCTTGGTGTCCGCCTCCTGGCCGGCCTCGCCGAGCGCCGTCACCTTCGCGGCGAGGATCGTCTTGGCCGCCAGGCCGGAGAACTCGGTAAACCGGGTCACGGGCACGCCGTTGACGCCGACGTCGTAGAGGAAGGTGTTGACGTTCTCGACTTCGAACCGGACCATCGCACCATCCTTGACGCCCTTCTCGCATTCCCGGCACGTCACACGCCCACTGCCGAAGTCGAAGGTGATGACGGGGGGCTCCTTGGGTCGGCTGGGCTTGGCGTCGCTGACGGCGGCCAGTGACACCAGGATCAGCGAGGCGAGGATCGTCGTCAGCAGGGCACGGCGGCGGCTGGATGGGGGGGCGATTTCTGCCTTCATGACCGGCAGTATGCCTCCCCAGCCTTCGCGGCGTCAACGGGTGGCTTGGCCGCGGTTCGGGCTGATTCCCTCAGTGTTTGCGGAGCGGCGTCACCCCCCCTGGCGGAGCTTCAGGATATGACGCATGTGGATGAGGTACTCGACGCCGGCGTGGACGACGCCTTTGGAGTCCACGGCACGCCAGGTATCCCTGACCGGCTTCCGGTCGATGGGCACGTAGCCCAGGCGTTCATAGAGGAGCATGGCGGCGCGGTTCCTCCTGGGATCGACGCCCAGCCGGGTCTCGGTCTTGCCGGCCCGGCGGGCCCGGCGCTCCATCGCGAGGATGAGCGCCGTGCCGAGACCCCTGCCACGCAGCCGGGGTTCCACGAACAGGTCCATTAACTGCGGCAGGTGCGTGAACTTCGGCCACGTCGGCGGCTGGGAGAGCACGAGGAGGCCGAAGCCCACGATCCGGTCCTTCCAGTCGATGACCAGATAACGGAGATGGCGTCCGTCCGCGTCCCGGATGCGGTCACGGTGGAAGGCCTCGTTGTACCGGATGGCCGCCAGCGCGGGCAGGTCGCGGCGGCTCGCGTCCCTGATCGTGGGATTCGTCTTGCGTGCGCGTGTCATCCGATCAACCTGGTTCCAGCGACATCATACATCGGCTGCAGGCGATAATGACCGGGATGAACGGCAGGGGGCATCAGTGACCTGATGGCGGACTGGCGGGCGGAACTCGTCATACGGAGCGATGCGTGCATCGCCCGGTTCATCGAGAAGAACCCGGGGTACGCGGTGGACGCCGTTCAGCCCGAGTACCGCGGGGGCACGAACATGGTCACCTTCGGGACCTTCCGCGCCCAGCCCGTGGTCTTCAAACACTACTACGATTCCTCGCGCTGGGCCAACGAACTGTTCTGCCTGAATCACTTCGCGCACACCGGGCTGGTTCCGCGCGTCCTCGCCTCCGTCGAAAACGTGCTCATCGTCATGGCCCGGCTGCGGGGCCAGGATATCTGGGCCGCTCTTGCGGACGGGAAGGTCGGGCCGGAGAGGGTCGGTGAGCTCAGTGCCGGCATCGGGATGGCCATCGGCGGACTCGTACTGGTGCCGGTCCCACCGGCCGGTGCCGGGTATTCCCCGGTCCGGGACTTCCGCGTGATCAAGTGCAGTCCGGATCCGGCCAACACGGTGCGCTGGTACCTGGCCGCCGGGCGCCGGGCCCGCGAATCGGCGGAGGTCTACCGGGTCCCGTTCTTTGCGGAATCCCTCGCCCTGCTCGAACGGGAACTGTCCCGGATTCCCGGGCGACGCTGGGTGCTCTTCCACGAGGACATCTCCAACCAGCGGGTGGAAGACGGCGTCTTCCGCGGGTTCTACGACCTCGAGATGTGCCGTCCCGGGACCGAGGAGATGCAGTTGGGCGTGGCCGTGGACCTCTGCGGGCCGGGGAGGCTCGATTGGGACCGCCTGATCGCGGGGTACGAGGAGACCGTTCACCGCACGCTCTCCGCCGACCAGTATCTGGCCATCCTGGCGATGGAGCATTTCTACCACCTCATCCGCATCTGCCGGTGGGGCAACTGGGACGGCAGTCCCGGGAATGTGTCCGGGATGAACGAGTCCGTGGCCGAGTCCGCCACCCACCTCTCTCAGATGAAGGAAGCCTGCCGGACGCTGGCCCACCGCATCGACCTTGCGGAGTGGTTTCCCAGTCTCAGGTCGCATCGATGAGTTCGACCGGGGCTGTTTCCATCTTCACGGGCGAGAAGGCCTGGGAGGTCCTCTGGAAATGGACGTGGTTCGAGAGGGCCCGATGGAAGCCGTTCTTCCGGCAGATGAAGGCGGGCACACGATGCGGGTTGTCCCTGCTGCTTCCCAAGCTCGGCGTGAGATCGATCCTCGACTGCTCCTGCGGCGTGGGATGGAAGACCATCATCCTCGCGGAAATGGGCTATCAAGTTGAGGGTTCCGACGGCTGCGGGTTCGCCGTTCGTTGCGCTTCCCAGCTTGCGAGAGAGGAAGGCTTGCACCTCAAGTTCTTCGACGCGCGGTGGGAGGATCTGGGCAAGATGCGACCGGAGAGATACGACTGCGTCTACAACGACGCTTTCGCCTGGGTCCCCACGCGCCGCGCGCTTGCCGCCTCCGCGATGGGTATACGTTCGGCGCTCAAGGACGGCGGCAGTTTCATCTTCGTCGGGGCCCACCAGTGGTCGCGCAAGGTAAGCAGGGAGCGGCTCATTGACCGAATGCTCAACCAGATGGGCCGGTTTCAACTATTGCAGCCGTTCAACCGGGGCGGCACGAAGATGACGCTGCTCAAGCTCCGGGAAAGAGACGGAGAAGGCATAGCCGACAACCATGTGTTCCTGATCGAGGAGAGGGGATGGGCTCGAGTGGAAGTCGCCAAGATCATGGACCTCTGTACGTGGTCCTGGCAGGACTATGTCGATGTGCTGAGCAGGTCGGGTTTCCGGAAGATCTACAGCGTCAGGTCCAGGAACCACAAAGGGAAGCCCTACATCTTCAACGTGGCGGAGAAGTAGCCTATGTCACGCGACGAAGGGTTGCCCGAACGACAGCTCGAGAAGCTGGCGCCCATAGACAAGGTCCCGTTTGAATGGGACCGCACGGGTTATGTTTCCGATGGCTTCAACCGGGAGGCCGCTGACCCGGATTTCGGGGGATGGAACGGTGACAGGCCCACCGAGGAGGAGGCGAGAGTCGTCGCGGATCTCCTCGGATTGAAGAGGGGCGATCGCTTCCTTGATGTCGGTTGTGGCTATGGGCGGCACAGCTTGGTGATGGCGAAGGACTACGGACTGAAGGTGACGGGGATAGACGTATCGTTCGGGCTCATCGAATCCGCCCGGCGCAGGGCCGCGGAGAGCAACCTGACTGTCGAGTATCGGGTGATGCATGCCAGGGACCTTGGCGCGTCGGGGGAGTTCAATCACGCGGCGGTCATCTTCAACACCTTTTCGCTCTTTTCGCCCGAGGACGCGCCGGTCGTCCTCAGGAACATCGGCCGCGCCTTGAAGGGAGATGGTAACCTCTTCATGGATCTGGACAACAAGCCCTTCAACTGCCGCTACGGGAAGTCGGAAACGCGGCGGTTGCAGTCGCCGGAGGGGCCGTACATCCAGCAGGTCTACTTCCATGATAGGGATTCCGTGGAAACGTTCCGGGATGTATTCTTCGATGGGGAGGGCGAGGTGACGGGCGAGTTCGTTGGGTTCAAGCGAATCTACTCGCAGGACGAGATCCGTGACCTGCTGGCTCTGAATGGTTTCCGGACCGACAGGGTCTTCGGGGACTGGGACCTGTCCAGGTTGACCGACGATAGCCCGAAGATCATCGTTGTCGCCTCAAAGGCGCCGATGAGTGGCGATGCCGCCGAGGTCCGCCAAACACCATGAAGGCACTTATGGAAACAAGCAGATTCCTGGTCGTTCCTGCCGATGAGCGGCACCTTGACGCGCTCCTCGTGGTATATCGGCAATCGGAGGATTTCCTTGCTCTGGGGCCGATCCACAAGGCTTCCGCTCAAATGGTGACAAGCGATATTGAAAGCTCGCGCAAAGAAGGCGGGCTGTATTGTGGAGTCTGGGACAAGGAGGGAGTCCTTTTCGGCGTACTCTGCTTTGTCCCCAAGATGAGGGAGGAGACGAGTTTCCTGACTCTTCTGATGATCTCGGCTTCCTATCGGGGCCGGGGACTCGGGTCGGAGATCGTTGTCGAACTCGAGAAGCATCTGAAGACGCACTACTCCACCCGTCGCATAGAAGCCGGGGTGCAGGTGAACAACCTGGGGGCCATCCGGTTCTGGGCAAGGAATGGCTTCCGGCTGGACGATCGACCCAAGGCCCTGGCAGATGGTACGGTCTGCTTCGACATGGCGAAGGAGATTGCATAACAGCGGGCGAAGGACGTACCATCATGCCGGCGACGGGGGGAAGACCAATGGACATCAAGGACGACATCGCGAGAAGGTCGCTGGAGCTGTTCAGGAAGGATGTCAGGGAAGGAAAGGTGGGCTACGTGAAACCCTGGCTGGACCTGGATGTTGAGGCTTACCGGGCCTGTCGGGAGGGGGGGCAAGATGTCCTGCCGAAACCATTCTGTGACTACCCGGTTGACCGGATGATGATGGGGAACGTGAAGGGCAAGGATGTCCTGTGCTTGGCTGGAGGTGGTGGCCAGCAGTCGGCGGTGTTCTCCCTGCTTGGCGCCCGCGTGACGGTTCTGGACCTCACCCCGGAACAGCTCGACAGCGACAAGAAGGCGGCGGACCACTACGGTTACGAGGTGAAGACAGTCCAGGGAGACATGAGGGACCTGTCCGGCTTCTCCGACAACAGCTTCGACCGTGTCTGCCAGCCCATTTCAACCTTGTTCATCCCGGATCTCACCGAGCTCTACTCCGGCGTCGCGCGGATTCTGAGGCCTGGTGGACTCTATGCCGTGGACTTCGCCGTGCCGCTCCTCTACATGGCTCGCAACAAGGGATGGGACGGTGAGGGCTACGTTCTGCACGTGACCGAACCCTACATGCGCGGTGCGATCAAAGAGACCGAGGATGGAAGGCTGACATTCGGCAATGGGGAGTCATTCAGCGAGTTCCATCATCTCTTCTCGGACATCCTCAACGGCCTGATCGAGCATGGGCTGACGATCAAGGCTGTCTGGGAAAGGCCCAAACCCCAAGGTCAGCCGTCTGTTGCCGGACTCAAGCCCGGCTCGGACGAACATACGGCCAGGTACATACCCTATGGCTTGGCCGTGGTAGCTGAGAGGCGGGGGCCGGGCAGGTAGATGGGAAAGCCCCACATCTTCAACGTGGCGGAGAAGTAGCTGGGTGGTCCATGGCGCGGGATCCGCGTTCTTGACGAGCTGTCCGTGGGTTGATAGCCTGAACCTGAAGTTGCCGGGAGTTGATCCCACAAGGAGGTGTGACATGAAAATCCTGAGCGCGCCCATCACCGCATCACACCGTGGGGGGATCACGGCCTAGCAAAGACGCTGACGTCCGCCGGCTAGTCCTTGAGCCCGTTCCTTCCGGAACGGGTTTCGTGTTTTCTGGAGCCCACCCGCGGCCGTGGTGCCTTTCAATGGAGGAATACCTGAATGGATGCGACCATCACCTTGAGAAAGATCACGAAGGAGAACTGGGAGACTTGCATTGAGCTGCAGGTGGGGGAGGCACAGAAGGCCCTGGTGGCGTCCAACCTCTACTCGCTGGCCGAGATCCAGTTCCTGGAGAACCACGAAGCCGTCGGCATCTACCGGGACGAAACCATGGTGGGCTTTGCGATGTTCGGGGTGGCCCCCGAAGACGGTCACTACTGGATCTACCGGCTCATGATCGACGAACGGTACCAGCGCAAGGGATACGGCCGGGCGGCCCTTCTCCAGATCATCGAGCGCTTCGAGAGGGAGAGAAGGAGCGACGAAATCCTCATCGGGTATGCTCCGGACAACGCAGTGGCGGACCGGCTCTACGCCTCGGTCGGTTTTGGGAGGGCAGAAATCGCCTCTTGGGGAGAAAAGGTCGTCCACCTGAGCATCTGACGGTGCGATACTGGACCAGCATGGGTGTTCCACCGCTCCCCGCGCTGAAGACGTTCCGCCAGCTTTCGAGCGGGGTGTGGACGTGGACCGAACTGCACGGACAGGGGAACCGGACGTGCGAATGGCACGGGTTCGTCATCCGGACCGCCGAGGGCTCGCTGGCCCTGGTCGATCCACTGCCTCTGCCCGACGTTGCGATAGGGGAACTGGAGGCGGCAGGACCTCCCCGGGACATCTTCCTCACGAGCGACTGGCATGTGCGCGACACCGACCTCTACAGGCGCAGGTGGGGGTGCCGGGTACGGGCCCACGAGCAGGGGGTCGGGAGAATCGAGACCTCGGTCGACGAGACGGTTCGCGACGGTGACTTCCTCTGGGGTTCCGTGCGCGCCTGTCATCTGCCGTTCGTCTACTGCCCGGAGGAGACCGCGCTCCTCGTCTCCTCCGAGCCCCCGGTGCTGATCATCGGCGACGCCCTCTGCGGCGCGCGGTCGGACATCGGGATTCCGGACGGCGAACTCGGAATCTACCGAACCCGGCCCATCCCCGACGTGCTGGCGACGGCGGCCATGTTCGGTCGCCTGCTGGAGCACCCCATTGGCGTGATCGCGTTCGGCCATGGGAAGGTCATCACGGAAGATGCGCGGGGCGCGCTCGACCGGTTCGTCGCCCGGCTGACCGCGCCGGTCACGATCTGCGACTACGACCCGAGCTGGCCGCTGACGTTCGAGGCGTTGCGCAGCCGGATGACGGCTGGACTGGGCGCGCTGGCCGTGCGGATCGAGCACGTCGGGAGTACGAGCGTGCCGGGACTCGCGGCGAAGCCGATCATCGATCTCGATGTCGTCGTGGCCTCCCGGGACGACGTTCCGCGGACGATCGAGGCGCTCGACCGTCTCGGCTATACCCACCAAGGCGACCTCGGGATCCCGGGCCGGGAAGCCTTCAACGGCCCTGCCACCGTGCCCGGGCATCACCTCTACCTGTGCGCGGCCGACAGCGCGGAACTGCGGCGGCATCTCGCCTTCCGCGACTACCTGCGGGCCCACCCCGAGGCGGCAGTCGGGTACGCCCGGCTGAAGCGCGAACTCGCCCAGCGTCACCAGGGGGACCGGGACGCCTACACCGAGGGAAAGACCGCTTTCGTGCAGGGGATCCTGCGCACGGCGGGCGGCTGAACCTTTCCCGCTTGGCCGGTGTCCTATGGAACGAAGGCCCTTGATGCCCACTGACCGGGAGCTCATCGACCGCGTTCGGGCGGGGGACGCCGAGGCCTTCGAGGCGGTCTTCAAGCTCCACGCCGCCGGGGTCCGGGGCCGGATCCTGGCGGTGGTCAGGGACGGGGATACCGCCGACGACCTGGTCCAGGAGGTCTTCCTCCGGCTCTGGACGAAGGCCGAGCAGTGGGAAGGGCGGGGGACGCTCGTCGGGTGGCTGATGTTGATCGGGTTCAACCTGGCACTCAACCACCTGAGGGGGGTCC
>CAKKQC010000055.1 GCA_919901855.1 bacterium
GGGGCGATGGTGCTCCGGCACCTCAGGAAGCGGAAGTACTTACGTGACCCCTACATTCTCGCCGGAAGGGCTCTGATATTACACGATCTTTGACGTCGCCTACCCCTTCTCCGAGGCCAGGGAAGCCAAAGTGTAGATCGGTAACATGCAGAATGCCTATGCGACGCACTGGGATTCCTCTCGGACGCGCAACCCAACTGGCCTGCTTGCCCTCACTGGATCACCTTAGGGAGAACGCGTCGCCAAAGGTCTTCGACGCCCCAATCTTCTCCACCAAGCCGACGGCCGGAGGAAACGCACCACCATACCCCACGACGCGACGAGCATCCGCAACCATTTCCAGTTCTGCTTCAGTCCATCCACGATCCACGTGCGTGCTCTTGGGGCGAGCCTCCAGCGGCTCAAATCTCATCGGGTATGCCACAACGCCCCATGTAAGCAGATCGCTCACGCGCTGCCTGAAATCCTCCGGCGTGTCCTGAAAGTTGTAGAGGCAGTAGACGCTGATCTCCCGACCGCGCAGACCGAGCCCCTTGAAGACCTCAATCGCGCGCCTCAGTGGTTCGCGCACTTGCAGACTGTCGTATGCGAATCGGACCATCTTCAACCTCAATCGCATGAGGCGTCTCGCCACATCCTGAGTCACCAGCCTAGCGTCGAGGCCCTGGTTAAAGTCGACCTCTTTCCCAAGTGCTTCCAGCTCGGAACAGACCTTCTCCCAATGAGGAGATGCAAGGAAGTTGTTGTCCCAAAGCACGATGCTCTTGTGCTCGGGCCAGATCTGGTTCTTGATCGAAGGGTAGGCGGCAAAGACAGGCTCAAGCATCTTGACCGAGCAATAGGGGCACCGACGAATGCACCCGCGGGACGAGAATACGATGCTGGTCGTCCAGTCCGGCACCAGCGAGTAGTCCGGGAGGATCCGATCTATGTGCTCTCCCATCACTCCCCTCTGCACGTTGATCCGCTTGCCATACTTCCGTTCGAGTTGGTCGGCGCAAAGTGTAGCGTAGATGCCGCCGACAACTATCCGGGTTCTCTTGCAGGTCGCCGCGTAATAGTCAATCATCTGATGCACCGCGCCATAGGCGTAGGTGAAGAGGCTCGTAATGTAAACCGCATCTGGTTTCCAGCCGTCCTCCAACTGACCGCGAACAAGTCGGACCTCGTGGCCCAGCCTCTTGTGGTGTGCCCCGATCTTCAGCAATCCAAGCGGCGGATACTTCGTGTAGTACGTGCGGGAGCGCGGAGGTTCGACCAAGAGTACCTTCATCGCATTGCTCATTGCCACGCCCCCGAGCGGCTCCACGCCTCTCCGACCGGAAGATGCCTTGGTCTCTTCATGTATCCCTTTGCTGGATGACCAGCATATACGCGGAGAACCCACAGGTCAATGCCGGGCCCCGCAACCAGGGGACTCAGATCTCGCGACGCCTCGAAGGAGGGTCGCGTCAAGGCAGTTCACTTCGCACACGCGGATGGACAGGTCCGCCAAACGGGAATCGCCTGTGGTGATCACGAAATCATTTCCGGTCTGAGGGCCTGAAGGACCTCTCCGCCT
>CAKKQC010000056.1 GCA_919901855.1 bacterium
CTAACCCTTCCCCTCCCCGTCAACGCCAGCTCTCCATCCCCTTCCTCTCTCCCCCCTTTGCCCTGAGCGAACCTTGTGAGTCGAAGGGTCGAAGGGGAGGCGGGCCAGCCGGGATGCCGTCTCCTGCGACTCGGGAGTACTTGAGTATCTAGGATACGTCCCTGATCCCCCACGCGGACCGCCCCTACACCCGCCGCTTCCAGGAGGTCCGGCAGGTCGTGCTCGAGGTCCCCGTTGTCCGCCAGCCCCCGCTCGGCCGTCTCGTCGTAGCCGATCTCGATGTCGTGGTACTTGACCCGCAGGGCCTTCGCGAACCCAGCCAGTCCCCGAAGGGCGCGGTCGGCCAGGGCTTTCGCCCGGGCGTTCGCGGAAAGCCGGACCAGCGCTGTTCGAAGCTCCGGCGCGAGGATGGCTGGCAAGGAGCGCCTCTCGGGCGCCTCGATTTATACCCTATTTAGGGATATTAGCCCGGCGGCATAAACTCCCTAAGATCTCTCAAACCGCGCCACCCGCCGGTCACAACCGCAGCGCCAGCCGGGAATCCGTTGATCCGAAGGATGTCCCCCATCCCCCGCCCGCACCCACCCGTCCCCGAAGACGCGGAATCAGCCGCCGCCGGGTCTCCTGGCGGCGGCCGGCCAGATCAGGTTCGCGGCACCGCGGGTCATGGCATCAACGGCCTTGAGCCCGGGACCCATCGAACCATCCCATGTCGCGGTAGTAGCGGTAATCGCAATTGGCTTCGCTCTCGACGCCCCCGAGCGCCTCCAGGTCCCCGACGAACCGGGCCGGGGCCAGTTCCCGAGCCAGGGGCGCTACGGCACCGTTGCGACGCCGACGCGCTCGCGGTCAGGACCCAGCCCGTTCATCTCGCGGCCGGGAGGAGTCCCGCCTGCCGCAGGGCCCGGGACACCGCGCGGAAGATCGCCCCGAACTCCGGCAGGTCCGTCATCTGGTCCCTCAGCCTCGTTTCCCAGAGCTTCTCCAGCCTCGCTTCCTTGCCCGCGAATACGCCCGCGGTGTCGGCCAGGCTCCGGGACCGGAACGCCAGCTTCTCCCCCACGGCTTCCTTCAACTCCCGGGCCTCCACGTGCCCGCCCGAGACCAGGAACCACGTGTCGTAGAGGTCCCGCGGCTCGCACCGGGCGCGATCCAGGAGCGCCACGATCTTCTCCGCCCCGATCTCCTCCAGCGCATAGGCCCTCACGCAGGCGGCGTCCGGGAGGTCCGCGTATTCGGGGTAGCTCCTCAGGATCGCCCGATCCCGTACGGGGAACACGAGGCGTTCCCGGACCGTGATATCGACCTTGATCTCGCGCCGCCGTGACGATGCGGGCAGGGGGCCCTCGTAGGCAAGGTAGCAGGTGTGGGCGTTCGCATGGCTCCGTGAATCCCAGCGCGCGAACGCGAAGGCGGCCCCCGCCGCCCGCCCGGCCTCCGCAAAGACGGGATCGAGGCCAGCGCGGATGGCCTCCGCTGACAGGGGCTCCAACAGCGTGAAGTCCAGGTCCTCCGAGAACCGGTAGTCCCCGAACCAGCACCGCTTGAGGGCCGTCCCGCCCTTGAAGGCGAGCGACCGGCACAGGGGGGCCCGGGACAGGGCCACGAGGAACCAGGCGAGACAGTAGTCGCGCTCGAGCACGGCCTCAGGGATCCGCAGTGCGCCGCCGCGGGCCAGCCGGTTGGACAGTAGGGAGAGCGACCGTTGGGGGATCA
>CAKKQC010000057.1 GCA_919901855.1 bacterium
TCGTCACGATCAGTTTTCTCGTCGTCATGACCGTTTTTTCAGCGACCTGCTAGCCCCCTCGCGTACGTCGGATCGAACGAGCTTCCAATCGTGCCGTCACAGGCAACCCAAGCGTGAACAGTCGCAGGCACATGGAACCACAGAAAGGGATGGATATGCACGGTTTCCGCGACCTGGTCCATTCCCCTGTATGCCGATACGTCTATATCGCTGTACGGAGCTCCCGTCATCCCCACTCCCAGGAGAGTTACTTCGTCCAGAAACGTGTGTGTCCCCATGTCCATAGGCGTCATAGCGTACGAGCTCGGGGTGTCGGCGAGGGGATCCGAAGAGCTCACCCAAATATCACCTGTGAAGTTGGTGTCGATCGTGGAAGTCTGGTCAAATACTGTGACCCGTTGTCGTGCGGCCCAACCGTGGATGAACTCGTGCCAGCTGACGTTCCGCCGCCGCTCTGCCCGGCCGCGGATGCACCGCCGCCGCTCGCCGGGCCCGCCAGCGGTCCGGTCGTCGGCCCCGCGCCCGCGCCCCAGAGCACGGGAACCGCGCGCGCCTGCGCGTCCGTCTCGGCCGCCGCCGTCGCCTGCAGCGTCACCCGGTACACGCCCGGCTCCGCCGGCGCGCCCGTCCGGTTACGGCCGTCCCAGATCAGCGACCCCGCGCCCGCCGCCGCCGACACCGTCCGCTCGTCCGTGACCGCGCGGCCCTCGGCGTCCACGACCACCCACGTGATCCGCGCCGTCTCCCGCAGGTCGAACGTGACCGTCAGCGTCCCCGTCCTCGGGTCCAGCGGCAGAGGTCCCACTGCCAGCTTGCGCAGCAGCGGCTCGCCCTTCGCCAGCGTCACTTCCACGCTCTTCCCGCTCTCCGCCCCGTTCGCGGCGATCGCCGTCACCTGGTACCCGACCTCGCCCGCCACGAGCGGCTCGCCGAATCCCGGCGTCCCCACCGTGCCCAGCATGGCCACGCTCTGACCCCGGCGACGCCACACCCGGTACGCGCTGATCGGCGACCCGTTCGGCGAAGTCGCCGCCCACGTCAACCGGCTGTTCTTCCCGTCCTTGCCCAGCGCGAGCTGGTCCGGCGCGTCAGGCGCCGGCAGGAGCGATCCCACCCACGTCCCCGCCGTCACCAGCACCCGCCCGCCCGACACTCCCACCCCGTCGATCACGCCGTGGCCCGGCGCCGCGCTCCACAGCTTCGCGCCGTCGGTGAGCCGCAGCCCCACGACCGTGCCCTGCCGCGTCCCCACGTACACGACGTCGCCGGCGCCCGACACCGCGTTCGGCGTGCCCGCGAGCACCGTCTCCCAGACCTTGCCGCCGTCGGCGCGCGCGAGCAGCTTGACGCCCCCGTCCACGCTCGCCGCCACCACCCCGGCCTTCGTCACCGCGATCGGCGCCCACGCCGGCTTCAGCAGCTTCGCCGTCCACCGCACTCCACCAGCCCGGTTCACGGCCACGACCGCGTCGCCCAGCGCCACGTACGCTCCATCATCAGCCAACACCGGGACCGACCCGATCGCGCTGCCGAGATCCGTCGTGAACACCTTCGCGCCGTTTGCCGGATTCAGCCCCACGAGGCTCGACCCCGATCCGATCAGCACGAGCGCGGCGTCCGCCGCCGGCAGTGTCAGCGGGCTGCCGAGCGCCACCTGCCACATCGCCTTACCGTCGAGCTGGTTGAACGCGTACAGCGTCCCCAGCGACGTCGCCACGTACACGACGTTCTGCCCCACCTGCGGCGTGTGGATCAGCGTCCCGTCCACGCGCTGCGTCCACCGCAGCGCCCCGGAGAGGGCGTCGTAGCACTTGACCTCGCGCAGATCACGCGGCTCGTCGTGCTTCCACGCCACGCTCCCGTCGGAAAGCTTCAGCGCCCAGACCTGGAGCGTCTCCGTGCACAGGTACGCGTGCCCGAGCAGCCCCGACACGATCGGCGCGCCCTTGAGCGGAGTCGGCAGCGTCGCCTCCCACTGGAGCGCGAACGGCGGCGCGAGAGCCTCTCCCGCGACGTAGCTCATCCGCGACAGCCCCGCGTACGCGGTCGTCCAGTCTTCGGCACCACATGGCGCGACAATGAGCGCGAGGACACCAGCCGCCAAGGCAGGCCAAGCGGTACGGGGTTTCATGTTCTTCAGAATCGTCACTGCCAGTATGATGCGCCAAGAGTAGACCATCGGCAGGCAGCGTGTCAAGTAGGCACTTCGGACCACGTGGCTGCCTGTGCTGCCCTCCGGCCTGGATAACGCGGCGCGTTCGAGCCGCTCACGCCACACATGGGAGTGGAGCAAGGCCTTGACCGGGCCCTACCGGAAGGCCTTGCGGAACCTCCGGTCGACGGCGGCATCGATGCCGGCGCGGAAGCTCCGGTAGCGGGCCAGGAGGGTGCGCGCGAGCGCCGTGAGCTCGGAGCGGCCGCCGCCCTTCCCGCCGGCGCGGCGAACCACGAGCTCACAGCCGAGCCGGCGCTCCATCTCCTCGATCTTCCCCCACGCCGCGCGGTAGGACATGCCCATCTGCGAAGCGGCGGCGCGAAGGCTTCCCGTCTTCCCGACCAACTCGAGCAGCCGCGCCTTGCCGTCCCCGAATACCGGCTTGCCGTCCACCTCGACCCAGACCTTGCTCTTCGCCTTGAGGCGAGGGAGAGGGGATCTCCCCGGTTTCGTGCCGACCGCTCGCGCCCCGGGCCCCGGACTCACGGCGCCTTTGCCGGTGGATTGCCGATAAATTGCCGATACTTTGCCGATAACCTGTAAGCCCTCCCGCGGTTGGACGTGTCGGTCGGAACGAGCCAGCCGTCGCCTGCCCATTTCTTCAGCAATAACCTGGCCATCCGGGAGGATAGGCCCAGAACCCCCGCGGCATCATTTGTCGTGATACGGTCCTGCCGGACGAACATGGACAGAACGGTCCTCGCCCTGTGTTCCATCCGGCGCAGGAGCTCCGGCTCGGCCCGCACGCCCTTCTTCGCCATCTTCACCGTCTCGTCTCTCACCCGCGCGAACACTTCAGCCAGCAACCCGGTGAAGTACCCGACCCATGGAGTCAGATCGGCGCCCGCCCTGCCGTCGTAGTAATTGTGACGCTGATGCACCTCGAGCGCGGCGTAGTAGCCGGCCAGATCCCTCGCGTGATGTTCCTCCATCGAGAAGAAGCCATTCAGGCCGTAGCCGCCCTTCTGAAGGATGAAGGTGGCCAGGAGACGAGCGGTCCTGCCATTCCCGTCGTAGTAGGGATGAACGGTGACGAACTGATAGTGCACGAGTGCCGCGATGACGGGAACGGGAACGCGGTCTCCTTCCGCGCGGCGAACCCAACGTGCCAGCCCGGCCATGAGGCCGGGGACGTCCCTTGCCTGGGGCGGCAGATAGACGACGGCACCCGAGGCCGAGTCCCGGATGACGTTCTGCCCCCCGCGATACGGCGATGATCCGGCCCGGGGGCCTCGTTCCACGATGGCGTGCAGTTTCCTGACCAGGTCTTCACTGAACACGACTTTCCTCGTCACCCAATTCTCCACGCGCAGAAGCGCATCCCAGTAGTTACTGACTTCGCTGACATCCCGTTCCCTGCCGTGGAACGTCCTCTTGCGCCTCTCGACAACTTCCCGGGCTTCCCTGAGGGAAAGCTTGTTCCCCTCGATTTGAGTCGAGAAGTGTGTCGATCTGAGCCGGGCCTTGTGACGCAACTCGGCTTCAACGGCGGGCGACAAGGGGGTATTCTCGACGACCGCTCGGACGGCCTCGATGTCCATGAGTGTGCGGGCTATGCTGGGACTGATGGTATACGCGGGCTTCCACACATCCCCCCGGTCCTTCATTCGGCGATCTCCCGCTGACAAGTAGATTACCCGGAGCCGGGCCCGTGGGGTCCGAGGCGGACGGCGCAGACCTTGAACTCCGGGATCTTGGCGACCGGGTCCAGGGCGTCGTTGGTGAGCACGTTCGCCGCGGCTTCCTTGAAGTGGAACGGCATGAAGAGCGTGCCCTTGGGCGACCGCTCGGTGACCTCCGCGCGCGCGGTCACCGTGCCCCGCCGCGTGGTCAGCGCCACCATGTCGCCGTCCGCGATCCCGTCCCGCGCGGCGTCGTCGGGGTTGATTTCGAACGGCGCCGGACCGGCCAGCTTCTCGAGCCCCGCGGTTCGCCGGGTCATGGTGCCCGTGTGGAACTGCTCCAGGAGCCGCCCGGTAGTTAGCAGGTACGGGTACTCGGCGTCGGGCAGCTCCGCGGGCTCCCGGAACGGCGTGGGATGGAACTTGCCCGCCCCCCTAGTGAACGCCCCGTCCTGGTGCAGATACCCGGTCCCCGGGTCTTCGGGAGTCCGGCACGGCCACTGGAGCCCCCGGTCCTCGATCCGGGCGAACGAGATCCCGCCGTACGCGGGGGTCAGACGCGCCAGCTCGTCCATGACCTCGGAGGGGTGGGTGTACGGCATCGCGAGGCCCATCCGGCCCGAGATCTCGCAGATGATCCGCCAGTCCTCGCGCGCCTCCCCCGGCGGGTCCAGGGCCTTGCGGACCCGCTGGACGCGGCGCTCGGTGTTGGTGAAGGTGCCGTCCTTCTCCGCGAAGCAAGACGCCGGCAGGACCACGTCCGCGTACTCGGCCGTCTCGCTCATGAAGATGTCCTGGACCACGAGGAACTCGGCGTTCTCGAGGGCCCGGCGCGCGCGGGTGCTGTTCGGATCCGAGAGGGCGACGTTCTCGCCCAGGATGTACAGCGCCTTGATCTTGCCCTCCTCGGCCGCGTGCAGGACCTCTACCACGGTCAGCCCGGGCGCCGCCGGGAGCTTCACCCCCCAGGCCGCCTCGAACTTCCTGCGGGCGGCCTCGTCGGCGACCGGCTGGTACCCGGGGAAGACGTTCGGGAGCGCGCCCACGTCGCACGCCCCCTGCACGTTGTTCTGGCCGCGCAGGGGGTTGACGCCGGTCGAGGGCCGTCCGATCTGGCCGGCCAGCATCGAGAGGTTCGCGAGCGTCAACACGTTGTCGGTGCCCGTCGTGTGCTGCGTGATGCCCATGCTGTACACGATCGACGCGCGGGCCGCCCCCGCGTAGAGGCGGGCCGCCGCGCGGATATCGTCCGCGGGCACGCCCGTGATCCCGGCCGCCAACTCGGGCGTCGCGGCCTTGACCGAATCGGCCAGCTCCGCGAACCCCTCCGTGTGCGCGTCCACGAACGTACGGTTGGCGAGCCCCTCGGCGATGATCACGTGCATCATGGCGTTCACGAGCGCGACATCGGTGCCGGACCGCTGGCGCAGGTGGAGGGCCGAGAGCCGGACCAGGTCGATCCGCCGGGGGTCCGCGACGACGAGCTTGGCGCCCCGGTGCACGGCATCCTTGATCCTGAGCGCGACGATCGGGTGCGCCTCCGTCGTGTTGGACCCGATGACGAAGATGCAGTCCGCGTCCGCGAGCTCGTCCATGGAGTTCGTCATGGCGCCGGACCCGAACGACTTGGCCAGCCCCGCTACCGTCGAGGCGTGGCACAGCCGGGCGCAGTGGTCGACGTTGTTGGTGCCGACCGCCCCCCGCATCATCTTCTGGAAGAGGTAGTTCTCCTCGTTCGTGGTCTTGGCGGAGGACAGCCCCGCGATCGCGTCCGGGCCGTGCGCCTCCCGGATGCCCCGGAGCCGGGAAGCGACCAGGTCGAGCGCCTCGTCCCACTCCGCCTCCTCGAGCTTGCCGCCCTTCTGCTTCCGGACGAGGGGCTTCCTGAGCCGGTCGGGCGACCCCACGAAATCCAGCCCGAACCGGCCCTTGACGCACAGGCTGCCGTGGCTGGAGGGATTCGTGATGTCGCCGACCACGGAGACGATCCGGCCGCCCTCGGTCCCGAGGACGAGCCCGCAGCCGCAACCGCAGTACGGGCAGGTGGTCCTGACCTCCCGCGTGGGCAGGACGGTCTCGGTCTTCGCCCAGAGCGCGCCCGTGGGGCAGACGTCCACGCACTCGCCGCAGGACTCGCAGCTCGACTCGCCGATCGGGAGATCTCCGAAGACGGCGATCCGGCTCTCGTAACCCCGGCTGGCGACATCGATGGCTCCCACGCACCGCAGCTCCTGGCAGGCGCGCACGCACCGGGCGCACATGATGCAAAGGCGCAGATCCCGGAGGAAGAAGGGGTTGCTGTCGTCCCGGACAGGTTGCCGTTCGGAGGGCCGGAGCCGCTGCCCCGTTACCCCGATCGTGGCCGCCACCGCCTGGAGTTCGCACCGCTGGTTGGCCCGGCACGTTAGGCAGTCGAGCGGGTGGTCCGCGAGGATCATCTCGAACACGGACCGGCGGAGGCGGGTCACCGCCTCGGTCGAGGTCCGGACCACCATGCCCTCGGCCGCCTTGGTCACGCACGAGGCCGGGAACCCGCGCATCCCCTGCACCTCGACGATGCACAGCCGGCACCCGCCCCAGGGTTTGAGCTTGGGGTCGTGGCACAGGGTCGGAATCCGGATGCCGGCGCCCCGGGCGGCCTCGAGCACGGTCGCCCCGTCGCGCGCCTCGACCCGCCGGCCGTCGATCGTCAGGTGCACGTCAGGCCGCCTTCGCCGCGGCGGGCCGCTTCTGCTGCGGCTCCCGCCGGGTGAGGTCCCCGCTCTTCCGGTACACGGCCGCCGCCACGCCGGGACAAGCCGCCAGGCAGGACCCGCACTTCGTGCATATGCTCTGGTCGATGACGTGGAGCTTCTTCTTCTCGCCCCGGCACGCGCCGGTCGGGCAGGCTCGCGCGCACGCGCCGCACCCGATGCACCGGTCGGCCTCGACGAAGTAGCTGACCATGGCGCTGCACACGAAGGCGCGGCACGTGGACGCGTTCACGTGCTCCTCGTACTCCTCCCGGAAGCACTTGAGCGTCGTGAGGACGGGGTTCGGGGCCGTGCTACCCAGCCCGCACAGCGACGTCACCTTGACCGCCGACGCCACCTCTTCCAGCAGAGCCAGGTGCGCGGGCGTCCCCTTCCCCGCCGTGATCTCCTGGAGGACGAGGAGCATCTGCCGGGTCCCGAGCCGGCACGGCGCGCACTTGCCGCACGACTCCGTCCGCGTGAACTGGAGGAAGTACCGGGCGATGTCGACCATGCACGTGTCCTCGTCCATGACCACGAGCCCGCCCGACCCCATGATCGAGCCCGCCTTCGCGAGCTGCTCGTAGTCCACGGGGAGCCCGAGCTGGGCCGCCGGGATGCACCCGCCGGACGGGCCGCCCGTCTGGACGGACTTCAGGGGCTTGCCGCCCGGGACGCCGCCCCCGATGCCCTCGACGACCTCGGAGAGGGTCGTGCCCATCGGCACCTCGACCAGCCCGCAGTTGCGGACCTTGCCGACGAGGCTGAACACCTTCGTGCCCTTGCTCGTCGCCGTGCCGATCCCGGCGTACCACTCGGCCCCCCGGGTCAGGATCGGCGGCACGTTGGCCCACGTCTCGACGTTGTTGATGTTCGACGGCTTGCCGAACAGCCCCCGCTGCGCCGGGTACGGCGGACGCGGACTCGGCGTCCCCCGCCGACCCTCGATCGAGGCCGTCATCGCGGTTTCCTCGCCGCAGACGAACGCGCCCGCGCCCTCCTTGATCTTGACGTGGAAGTTGAAGGTCGTCCCCAGGATGCCGTCGCCGAGCAGCCCCGCCGCCTCCGCGTCCCGGATGGCGGCGCCGAGGTTCTGGACCGCCAGCGGGTACTCGGCGCGCACGTAGATCACGCCCTCGGCCGGGCAGATGCCGCCGGACATCGCGTACGCCCCGATCGCCATGCCCTCGAGCACGGAGTGGGGATCGCCCTCCATGATCGACCGGTCCATGAACGCGCCCGGGTCCCCCTCGTCGCCGTTGCAGATCACGTGCCGCATCGTGCGGTCGGCCGCGTTCCGGCAGAGCGCCCACTTGTCCCCGGTCGGGAATCCCGCGCCGCCGCGGCCCCGCAGCCCGGACTTCTTCATGGACGCGATGATCTCGTCGGGAGCAAGAGTCAGGGCCAGCGCGAGGGCCGCGTAGCCGTCCGCGGCCACGTAGTCTCCGAGGCTGTTCGGGTCGATCCGGCCGTTGTTGCGCAGCGCGATCCGGTGCTGTTTCGCGTAGAAGGGGATGTCCCGGTGCCGGGGGATCTTCTCCCCGGTGCGGGGGTCCTCGTAGAGCAGGCGTGCGACCGGCCGGTTCTTCCCGAACGTCTCCTCGAGGATCTCGCCGACGTCGCGGGCGCGGTCGCCCAGCCCGACGCCGCGGTAGAAGAATCCCTCGGGGTCCGCGAGCACGATGGGGCCCTGCTGGCAGAACCCGTGGCAGCCGCTGAGCTTGAGCTCGACGCTGCGGTCGGGGGCGCCGTGCAGGGCCTTGGCGAAGTCCTCGGCCAGCTCGACGCTGCCGTTGGCCCGGCACCCGGTGCCGCCGCACACGGTCAGTTTCGGCTTCTTGGGATCGATCGCGGCCTGCAGCGTCTTCCGCCACCCGGCCAGGGCCGCGGGAGTCGCGAGGCGCGTCACTTGGGGTGGCTGCCGGGCTTGCGGAGCGAGTCGACGAGCCGCTCGGTCTTCGCGGGCGTCATCGCCCCGTGGACCTTGTCGTCCGTGACCACGACCGGCGCGAGCGCGCAGGAGCCCACGCACGCCACCCGCTCGAGGCTGAACTCCCCATCCTCGGCGGTCTGGCCCGCCTCGATCCCGAGCTTGCGCGTGATCGCCTGGAGGATGGCCGCGCCGCCGCGGACGTGGCACGCGGTCCCCTGGCAGACCTTGATCTTGTGCCTCCCCTGCTTCGTCAGGTAGAACTGCGCGTAGAAGGTCGCGACCCCGAAGATGACGCTCTCGGGCATGCGCAGGAACCGCGCCACCTCCCGCATCGAGTCCGGCGACAGGTACCCGAGCTCGCCCTGGACTTCTTGGAGGAGGGGGATGAGCTCGCTGCGCACCCCCCGGTGGCGGGCGAAGATCGCGACGAGCCGCTCGTCGGGTTTCCGGCGTTCCCCACCGCGTTTCTTCATCGCACTCAGCCTCCCGTCGTCCACATGGGTCGCTCCGCGCCGCACGGCGCCCCGGCCGCCGGCCGTCCGGCCGCGCGCTCGATCATGAAGTGCCGCCGCGGCTTGGCCGCGACCGCGGTCCGGATCGCCCCGAACACCCGGTCCACGTCCCGCCCGGCGGCGAGACTCCTGAGATCGGCTTCATCGGCTCCGTCGAGGCACGTCACCAGCCGGCCTGCCGCCGTGAGCCTCAGCCGGTTGCACTCCGCGCAGAACCGGGCGGTCAGGGGAGCGATAAATCCGACCGAGCCGACCGCGCCCGGCTTCATATAATAGCGCGCCGGGCCGCCGCCCCGGGGCCACGCCGGCCTAGGCAGGGGCTCCAGCGGGGCCGCCCGTTCCAGCATTTCTGCGAACGGCACCATCCGCTCCGGCGCGAACCGGCGCGTCCCCCCCTGGGGCATGAGCTCGATGAACCGCACGTGCACGCGCAGCCGGGACGGCAGCTCCGCGAACGCCGCGATCTCGTCGTCGTTGACGCCGCGCGCCACGACGCAGTTGACCTTGACCGGGTCCAGCCCCGCCGAGAGCGCGGCCTCGAGCCCGGCGAGCACGGCGCCGGGCCCGTCCCGGCCCGTGATCTCCCGAAACCTCTCCTCCCGCAGGCTGTCCAGACTCACGTTGACCCGGCTCAGCCCCGCCCGGCGCAGGGCGCGGGCGGCGGGGGCGAGCCCGAGGCCGTTCGTGCTGAGAGCCAGGTCCTCGAGCCTGGGCAGCCGCGCGAGCCGGTCCACGAGCCCGGCCAGCCCGGGCCGCCGGAGCGGCTCGCCGCCCGTGAGCCGGACGCGCGTCACGCCCAGCCCGGTGAAGCACGAGACCAGGAACACGAGCTCGTCGTCGGTCATCTCCCCCGCCGGATCGGCCGGGACGGGCGCGACCCCCGGGGCCCGGCAATAGGCGCACGCGAGGTCGCAGGCCGCGGTCACCGAGACCCGGAGGTAGTCGAGCGTGCGGCCGAACCCGTCCTTAAGCACGGGCGCGTCCCCCCGCCCGCGCCCAGGCCGCGCGCGTGTCGAGGTCCGTAAAGGAGGCGCCCCGGGGGTCCACCCGCCGGATCTCGCCCGCCCGCACGATCCGGGTGCGGACCTCGTCAGCCAGACCCGTCATCCGCAGGCGTCCCCCCCGGATCATGCGTCGAATCGTTCCCCGGCACCGCCTGGCGTACACCGCGCACAGCGGCTGGAGCCGGCCTCCGAACTCGGGAATGACGGCGTCGTACCCGCGGCGGCGCGCCGCGAGCGCGCCCAGCAGGGCCGGCCGGAGGAAGGGCATGTCGCAGGCGGAGGCGAACGCGTACGGGGTACCGATCGCCCCCAGCCCCGTCAGCAGCCCGCCGAGCGCGTGCTGCTCCGTGAACCGGTCCGCGACGACCCGGACATTCGGCGCGCGGAGAAACGCGTAACGGGAAGGGTGCCGGGTGACGACGACGATGGACGGGAACACCGACGCCTGGATCGCGAGGACGCGCTCGATCATGGTCCCGCGTCCCCACGAGGCCAGCGCCTTGTCGGTCCCGAACCGCCGGCTCCGTCCCCCGGCGAGGACGATCCCGGTCAGGCGGCCCTTCATTTCAGCCACCGGAACTCGACGACGTCGCCCTTCCGGAGCGGTCTACCGCCCGCCGGATGGACCGCGAGCGCGTTCGCCCGGCAGGCCATGCCGATCATGCCCGACCCCTGCGGCCGGACTATCCGGACGAGGAACTCCCCGTCCTCGCGCGTCACCTCGCAGAAGAGGTAGCGCCGGCGGTCCGTCTCCTTGGGGTAGTCGTTCACCACCGTGCCCGCGAGGTGGAACCCCGTGTGGCCCGCGGACTTGCTCTCGAGTCCCTCGAGCGCGGGCCGGACGAACTCGTCGAAGCACACGAGCACGGAGACGGGATTGCCCGGCAGCCCGAATACGAGCCGGTCGCCGGACACGCCGAAGAACAGGGGCTTGCCGGGCTTGATCGCGACCTTCCAGAAGACCTCGCGCACGCCCGCTTCCTCGAGCGCGGCCTTGCAGAAGTCGAAGTCGCCGACCGAGACGCCCCCGGACACGAGCAGGACGTCGGCCCAGCCCAGGTGGTCCCGGATCTTCCCCCGGATGGCCTCGCGGTCGTCGCGCACGATCCCGCCGTCCCGGACCTCGAACCCGCGGCGCCGGAGCGCGGAGACGAGCGCGGGGCCGTTCGAGTTCCGGATCTTGCCCGGCGCGAGCGGAGCGCCAGCGGCCGCGAGCTCGTCGCCGGTGGCCAGCACGGCCACGCGGGGCCGCCGCGTCACGGCGACCTCGACCCGGCCCTGCGCGGCCAGGAGCGCGACCTCGTAGGGCCGGAGCAGGGCGCCGTCCGCGAGCAGGGACGCTCCCCGCCGCACGTCCTCGCCCGCCCTGCGGATGTGGTCCCCGGCCCGCGGCGCGTGCAGGATGGTCACGCGGCCCCCGGCCGCGGGGCGGGTACGCTCGACCATGACGACGGAGTCGGCGCCGGAGGGCACCGGGGCCCCGGTCATGATCCGGATCGCCTCGCCTGGCCCCACCGACACCGAGGGGAAGTCGCCGGCGCGGATGATGTCCCGTTCCGCGAGTTCGACCGGGGAGGCTTCGGAGGCCGACGCCAGATCCGCCGACCGGACCGCGTACCCGTCCATGGCCGAGTTGTCGAACGGTGGCAGGTCCTCGGTCGCCGTGACCTCCCCCGCCAGGACGCGGCCGGCCGCGTCCTCGACCCAGACCGTCTCGGGCGGCAGTCGCCGGGCATGCTCCATGATCAGCCGCAGGGCTTCGGCCGGGTCGATCATGCGCCCTTCCCCCCGGCCGCCGCGTGACCTTCCCCCTGCATCATGGCGAGCGCGTGGGGGACGAGATCGATAATCGCCGCCGCGGACTCCTCCGCTCCCGCGGGACTCCCGGGCAGGTTCACGACGAGGCTGCTCTTCCGCGTCCCCGCGAGCCCGCGGGAGAGGACGGCCCGGGGCGTGTGCTTGAGCCCCTCGGCGCGCATGAGGAACACGAGCCCGTCCGCCTGCCGGTCCAGGACGGCGGCCGTGGCCTCGGGGGTCACGTCGCGGGGCCCCAGCCCCGTCCCGCCCGCGGTAAGTATCAATCCCGCGACCCCGCCGTCCGCCCATTCGCGGATCGCCGCCTGGATCCCGCCGGCCACGTCGGGCACGACCCGAAGCGCGGCCACGCGCCACCCGCGCGACTCCAGGAACGCCGCGAGCCGGGGGCCCGTCGTATCCTCGGCCTCCCCCCGCGAGCACCGGTCGCTGACGACGAGGATCGCGGCGGTAAGGGCGGGGGTCACGGGCGGGGCCGCCCCGCCCGCGCGAACGTCCCCGACCGGCCGCCGGACTTGGCTTCGAGCCGCACGGCCTCAATCGTCATCCCGCGGTCCAGGGACTTGACCATGTCGTACACGCAGAGCAGGCCCGCGGTCACGGCTGCCAGCGCCTCAATCTCGACGCCCGTGCGCGCCTCGGCCCGGACGCGGGCCCGCACCGTAACCGCGCGCGCCCCGGGGACGATGTCCACCTCGACGGAGTCCAGGGGGACCGGATGGCACAGGGGCAGGGTCTCGCTGACGCGTTTCGCTCCCATAATAGATGCAACCCGCGCGACGGCGAGAACGTTCCCTTTGGGAACCCGGCCGCTTCGGATCGCCCGGGCCGCCGCGGGACTCATCGTGATCCTTCCGGACGCCTCCGCCACGCGCACCGTGACGGGCTTCCCCGATACGTCGATCATTCGCACCCGCGCCGAGCTCGTCGTCATGGTGCCTCCCCCGCGATCCGCTCCGGGTGGGAATAGACCGTGACCTCCCGCCCCCGGACGAACCCGCAGACCGTGATCCCGAGCCGCCTGGCTACGTCCACGGCCGACGCGGTGGGCGCGCTCACGGCCGCCACCAGCCCGATCCCGCCCCTGGCCGCCTTGACGATCATCTCGAGGCTCACGCGGCCGGTCAGGAACGCCCAGTGCCCGGGGAGCTCGAGGCCGGTCAGGAGGGCGTGGCCGATGGCCTTGTCGAACGCGTTGTGCCGGCCCAGGTCCTCGAAGACGGCGGCCAGCCGCCCGCCCTTTCCCACGAGCGCTGCCGCGTGCGTCCCGCCGGTCTTCGCGAACAGGGGCTGGGCCTCCCGGACCTTCGCCGGAACGGCGTAGAGGTCCGCGAGCGGAACCACCAGGCCGGCAGGGACGGGGCTAAGCTCGGCGACGAGCGCGCCGGGATCGGGCCGGCCGCACAGCCCGCACGCCGAGACCACGGCCAGCGTGCGCGATTCCATGCCTTCGGGGACGCGGGCCAGCGTGACCCGGATCTCGTTCTCCTCGTCCGGCAGCCCGTCGATCGAGGCGATGTCGCCCTTCCCCAGAATCAGCCCCTCGGCGAGGAGGAATCCGGCGGCCAGCTCCCGCTCGTTTCCCGGCGTCCGCATGATCGTGAACGAGGGGCCTCCGGTCACCCGGATGACGAGCGGCTCCTCGCCGACGAGGACCCGGGGTTCCGCTGCCGGCCCGTTCCTGCCCGCCTCGAACCGGGTGACCTCGGCGTCCCGGAGCGCCTTCATCCGCGTTTCCCTTCCGCCGCGTCGTGGAGCCGGGCCGCCACCCGTTCGGCCAGCACGATGATGTCCTCGATGGGGAGCATGGAAAGCACGTCATCAGGATAGAGGAACGCGGCGTCCGGCGGAAACTCGTCGTCCGCCGCGAACCAGCCGACGGCGACGCGCAGCCGCGGGAATACGCGGAAGGAGAACCCCTCGTCGCCGACGGCGACGCGTTCCCCGCCCAGCGCGAGGCCCGCCCGGACGAACCCCTCCCGGTCCTTCCCCGCGGTCGAAACGATTCGGTCCAGCACCCGCTTGCGGAACACATCCCCGTAGACGCGGCCCTCGGGCAGGTCGCGGAACCCGACCCAGCGGGAGGATTCCACCGGCCCGGGACGCGCTAGCAGGTAGTGGAGGGCGATGATTCGCCATTCGATCCGGATTTCGGGTCCGTCAACGGCGCGGGTGACCGTGCGGTCCGCGGGATCGATCCGGAAGACCTCGCCCAGGACGGGCAGGTCGATGCATCCGGATTCCGAAGCTAAGGCCCCCAGCGCCGGAAGGTCCTCCCGGGCGCGCGCCACCAGGTCGTCGAAGGCCCGGTTGAGGGCGGTGGCGTATCCCGCGCTGCGCGCGGATGGCTCCAACCCCCCCATAGCAGAGTGCCCCGGGGGGACGCCCCGGGGCACGATATCTCCCGAACTCCTTAGAGGTCAGGGCTCGCCGGGTTTGGCTCCCATCTTGTACGCGTCGATGAACGAGTCGCAGTAGATCGTGCGCTGGAGCAGGAGCTCCGCGGCCACGAGCGCGTTCATGAGGTCCAGGTCCAGCGGATCGGCGATCAGGGCGTCCATGCCCGCCGACTGGGCCAGCGACATCATGGTCCGGTTGATGAGCTTGCGCTCGGTGCAGCCCTGCGAGACGTTCGACAGCCCGAGCACGAGGTGCGGCGGCGGGTCGCTGATCAGCTTGAGCGCGGCCAGCGCCGAGAGCACGGCCTTCGGGGTCGCGGGAGACACGTTCACGGGAATGATGATCGGGTCGATGAAGAGGTGGTTCATCGGCAGCCCGGCCTCCTGGGCCTTGGCCGCGATGGTGGCACCCAGCTCGATCCGCTTCTCGGCGTCGGCGGGCACGCCCTTCTGGTCGATCGTGAGCCCGATGATGGACGCCTTGCAGTCCACGGCCAGCTTCAGGTACTTGTCGAGCTCGGCCTCGTCCGCCTTGCACGAGTTGATGATCGCGTGGCCCGGCACCTTCGGCACGATCGCGCTCATGACTTCCCACTTCGCCGTGTCGATCGCCAGCGGCGCGTCGGTCACCTCGCGGACGGCCTCGACGAGCCACATCATGGCGTCGAGCGGCTTGTCGCTCGCGGGCCCCACGTTGATGTCGAGCGCCTGCGCCCCGGCCTTGAGCTGGGCGAGCGCGACCTCCTGGACCACCTGCTTGTTCTTCTCGCCGATGGCGGCGCGCATGTTCTTGAACATCCCGTTGATACGTTCACCGATCAGGTACATAGCCGGTCCTTTCCTTTGTTGATCAGGCGGCCAGCGCCTTCGCGCCCGCCACCAGTTTGTCGATCGTGTCCCGCACGAGCTTCACGGCCCCCGGATGCCGCATGACCAGGATGTCCCCCCCCGCCTGCAGGTAGTTCGTCGCGGTCAGCGTTTCCCACATAAGTGCGCGCTCCGCCAGCGGCCCGTACCCCGGCATGGAGTCGTCGCCGGCATTGGCTTCCTTCACCCGCCAGGACTCGAGCCCGACGTCGCAGAGCACGGGCTGCATCAGGAGCTGGTCTCCGCCGATCCCCGCCAGCCGTCCCCGTTCCATGATGCTGAGCACGTAGTCGAAGCCGTAGCCCATGGCCGCGGTCGTGGGGAACATGACGATGTTCTCCAGCGGGAACCCGGCGTCGTGCGCGAGGATGTTGACCTGCTTGGCGATGTTGATGTCCAGCGGCGACTCGGCGAGCAGCTTGTGACCGTCGGCCAGGCAGGACGCGACCAGCGTGCGGTAGTTCTTGTCCGTCGCGGTCCCGATCAGGCAGTTCTCGCCCCGCGCGGCCTCGCTGACCCGCGGCAGGACGATGTTGTCCTTCTCGGCTATGCCGCATCCCCAGATGATCAGCGGCAGGTCCACGGCCGCGAGCACGGACTTCACGAGGGCGACCGACTCGTCGGCCCCCCGGTCCCCGAGATCCGGGTGCGTGCCATCGAGCCTGAGGCAGATGAGGTCGGCGCCGAACTCGGCCGCCTTCTTCGCCCACGTCACCGTGTCCTTGAGCGCGTCGCCGTAGAGCGACTGCAGCCCCGCGGGCCAGGTCTCGCCGCGCGAATCCCATACCTCGAGCGCGATCGCGGGCCGGTTCCCGATGTCGCCCTCGTAGGACATCCAGGGGATGCACTTCGCCCCCCCGATGGTCACGACCTTGCCGCGCGTGCCCTTCTCGGCCGCAGTCGCCCCGATCGTGACCGTATTGATCGCCGCCGCCCAACGTTGTGCTGTCTCAGATGCTTTCATGATCCGCCTCTCGGTTGTGCATGATATGTGTCAAAACGAGGGTCATTATACACTTACACCGCAATATCCGCCCTGTCCGATGTCGCTATCTAAGCCTTCGCCAGCAGCCAAGGATGCGCTGCTAGTCCAGGCACCTCATGGCGGGGTATCCGCGTCGTCCAGCTCGCCGGCCTCCTTGAGATAGTCAAAAACCTTCCGAGCCTCCGCCGCGTCCAGGGCGCTGATCGCGAACCCGACGTGGACATACACGTAGTCTCCGACGCCGGCCGCCGGCACGCAGGCCAGGCTGACCACTTTCGCCACGCCGCCGAAGTCCACCCGGCCGGCGCGGACCAGCCCCTCGCCGGTCACGCTCGTGATCCTCCCGGGTATCGCCAGGCACACGGTCAGGCTCCCGAAGTCCCTGATGCAAGATCAACCTCCATCCGTTCCACCCCGCGCCCGCCCGTGAGAGCGCCCACCGTGCCGCAGCCGGGGCACGCCGCGCTCGGCAGGGGGTCATGTCCATCCACGCCGTCCCCGAACTCCGTGATGCGCCCGCACCCCTCGCACCAAAGCATCGCCGGCACGACCTCGAGGTCCAGCCTCGCCCCGTCGAGGATCGTGCCGCCACTGAGGGCCGAGAACGCCAGGACGAGCGCCTCGCGCGAGTGGAACTCCAGCGCGCCGATCCTGACCCGGACGGCGGCGACCGGACCCCGGACGACGCCCCGTTCCGCCAGCCCCCGGAGCACGCCGTCCACGAGGTCCTGGACCATGGCGAATTCGTGCACGGCCGTTACCCCAGCGCCTCGCGCACGACCAACCGGCAGGCCCGGCCCACCGCGTCCGTCATCTGCACGGACAGGCCGGGCGCCACCTCGTCGGGGACGGCGGTAACCTGCGCGGCCACCACCGTGACCCGGACCCCGCACCGCTCGGAAAGCTCCCGCAAGAGGTCGACCGAGGGAGCCTGGTGAAGCGCAAAGTCGTCCCGCTTGACCGCCGGCAACTCCTCCACCCCGAGCGTAAAGACCTCTCCCGGCCCGCGGCTGGGCAAGAGCACCGCGTCCACGATCACGAGCTTCTCAGGCCGGGGTCCGCCCAGCGCGAGGTCGAAGAGGATCTCCCTCGCCCCGGTCCCGGCGTCCAGGACAGCGACGTCGCCCGGCAGGTCCCACTCCGACACCAGCCGCCCGGCCACTTCCGGACCGAACCCGTCGTCGCCGAACAGCACGTTGCCGCACCCGAGCACGAGCACCCGCTTGCCGAACCACGGGTGCCCCCCCACGTCAGTTCTCCAGCACTCCCACGATCTCTCCCGACGGGTTCCTGATCTCGATCCGGACCGCGACCTCCCCGAGCCGGTGCGTCGCGCACGAGAAACAGGGGTCGTGCGCCCGGACGGTCATCTCGATCAGATTCAGGACCCGCTCGTCGTAGTTGCCCTTCTTGATCAGGCTCTTCGCCGCGTGCTTGACCGACATGTTGATCGGCGCGTTGTTGTGCGTCGTCCCGACGATGATGTTCACGTTCTTGACCATCCCGTCGGCGTCGGTCTCGTAGTCGTGGATCAGCGTGCCGCGCGGCGCCTCCACCGAGCCGACGCCCCGCGCCGCCCGCGGCTTGACCGCGAGCCGGACGTCCGGCGAGGTGATCGCGGGGTCCGCCAGCAGCTCGGTCAGGCGCTCGGCCGCGTAGACCGTCTCGATCAGGCGGGCCCAGTGGAAGAGCAGGGTGTTGTGCGCCGGCCGGCCGAACCGGCTGCGGAATTCCTCCAGCTCGGCCTGGGCCTTCGGGGTCCCGATCCGGTCGCAGACGTTGATCCGCGCAAGCGCGTTCGCGCGGTAGATCCCCGACGGGTGCTCGAGGTCCATGGAAAACGGGCCCCACTTCTTGGCGTAGGGGAACTTGAGATACGACCACGGCTCCACGTGTTCGCCGATATGGTCGAGGTATTCCGCCGGCGGGAAGTCCGCGAAGGCGCCGCCCGGCTCCATCAACCTCAGGTTCCCGTCGTACAGGTTCAGCACCCCTCCCGCCTGGACGGTCCCGATCGCCCCCGTGGGGAAGACCGCCACGGTCTTCACCTCGTCGAGGTAGGCGGGGAAGATCTGCGTCTTCGCGAACTCCATGGCGAAGAGGGAGAAATCCAGGCACTCCTGCGCCATCCCCTTGAGCTCCGCCAGCTCCGCGGACGTGATCGGCTTGCTCCATCCTCCGGGCACCGCCACGTCGGGGTGGATCGCCTTTCCGCCCATCAGTTGCGTCATCATCTGCGCGAGGTACCGCACGCGCACGACGCGCGTCGCCACCTCCGGGACCTTGCCGATCACCCCGACCACGTTCCGCACGGCGAAGTCCGCCCCGGGTCCCATCACGAAATCCGGTCCCGAGAGGATGAAGAAGTGCAGGACGTGGCTGTGCAGGAAGTGGGCCATGTAGGCCGCCTCCCGGATCTTCGCGGCCGCTTCGGGGATGGTCACGCCGAACACGGCGTCGCACGCCTTCGCCGAAGCCAGGTGGTGCGCCCACGGGCACACGCCGCAGATACGGCAGACTATGCGGGGCAGCTCCTCGACCGGCCGGCCCACGCAGAACCGCTCGAAGCCCCGCAACTCCACGACGTTGACGCGCGCGTCCGCGACATCGCCCTGATCGTCGAGTTGGATCGTGATCTTGGCGTGTCCCTCTATCCTGGTGACCGGCTGAATGACGATGGTCTTGCCCATGACAGCCTCCTTAACGCCGCGCCAGGGGGGGTCGCAGCCGCCCCTGGGCCCCGATGAACCGGTTGAATGTTGGTGCGCGGTCGGGGATCTCCTTCGGATCGAGCCCGATCGAGGACAGCGCGCTCATCATGTCCACCATGGGGTTCGCCCCCGCCCGGATCGGCCCGAAGCACCCGCGGCAGGCCATCCTGGCCTTGATGCAGCGCGGGGTGTGCTGGGAGCCGCCGCACCCGCTGCGGGTCGCCGGACCCAGGCAAAGGAACCCCTGCTCCATGAGGCACCGCGCGTCCTCCCAGCGCCCGGAGGCCGGCAAGGCGGGAGGCTCCAGCGGCCGCTTCAGCTTCGTCACGGCCTTCTTCTCGCGCTTGAGCGGGCACTCGTCGCACACGCTGCGCTCGGGCAGGCTGAACGGCTTGCCCTCCAGGAGGGCGGTGAGCGCACCGGCGACCATTTCCGGCGTCGTGGGACAGCCGGGCAGTCCGACGTCCACCTTGACGACTTCCGAGACCGCCAGCACGCGGTCGGTGAGCGGAGGCAGGCCGTCCGCCGGCGTAGGCGCCGCGTCCGTGCTCGGCGATCCGCGGTAGGCCGCCCCGGTGATCTCGTCCACCGTGCTCAGGTTCCCGAGGGCGGGAATGCCGCCGAAGTTGGCGCACGATCCCACCGCCACCAGGACCTTGCACTGCCGGCGCATCTCCTCCGCCACGCGCTTGTTCTCCTCATTCCGGATCGAACCCGTGATGAGCCCCACCTCCGCCTTGGGGATCTCCAGAGCCCCGTCACGCTCGCCACGCTGGCCGAAGAACTTGTGGTCCATCAGCACGGGCATGTGGACGAACTCGATTTTCGGCAACAAACCGAGGAGCGGCTCCCCGATGTCCAGCACCGTCACCTCGCACCCTCCGCAAGTCGCCAGCCACTCCTCCGCGATTCTGACCGCCATCTTCGCCCTCCTTTGCCGTCCCGTCCGAAATGCCTCGTGTCGCCGTCCGCCTCTTGATCAATACAAACCCCTCAGGTGACGCTCCCGCCGGGCGCGGGTCCCCCGGCCGCCCGGCGCGTGAACAACCGGATCCCGTCCCCCTCCGCCAGTTCCTGGACCTCGAAGCCCGCCTGCTCGTACTCCGTTCTGGCCCGGGCGGCCTCGGCCGCGTCGGCGTATGTCCGGGCGTCCCGGAAGAGCCGCCGGCCCGCGAAATCGCGCCCCGGCCCCGGCGCGGCCTCCCGGCCCGCCGCGTCCCCCCCGCCCGCTCCGCCGGGCCCCGCCTGGCCCCGGTACGGGCTCGGCCCCAGCGCCCGCACGGCCTCCGTCATCTCCCGCATGACCTCCGCGAACCGGGCCCCCTCGGCGGCCGACACCCAGGCCAGCCGGAACCGTTCCGGCTCCAGCCCGAAATCCCCCAGCATGAGATCGATCGCCTCCTTGCGCTTCTCGGCCCTCAGGTTCCCTTCCAGGTAGTGGCAGTCGCCGGGATGGCAGCCGCAGATCACCACCCCGTCGGCACCGTGGGTCAGCGCGTCCATCACGAGGTTCGGGTGCACCATCCCCGAACACATGACCCGGATGATCCGCACGTTGGGAGGATAGGAGAGGCGGGAGGTCCCCGCGAGATCGGCCCCCGTGTACGAGCACCAGTTGCAGCAGAAGGCGATGAGCATCGGCTCGAACGGTGCCTCAGCCACGGGCGCCTCCCGGCAGCATCGCCTCGACCATCGCCGAAAGCTGCTCCAGCCGGAACCCCCGGACCGAGATCCCCTTCTTGGGGCACGTCGCCTGGCAGGTCCCGCACCCCTTGCAGAGGGTCTCGTTGACCTCGATCGTCTTCTTGACCGCCCCGTCGCTCGCGTACTCCAGGAGCGTCAAGGCCTTGTACGGGCACACCTCGACGCAGTACGCGCACCCGTCGCAATTCGCCTCGATCACCTCGGACACGCACGCCTCCAGGGACAACGAATCCGTCGCGAGCAGTCCCGCGACCCGGGCGGCCGCGGCGAGCGCCTGCGCCGAGGACTCGTCCACCGTCTTGGGCCCATGCGCCATCCCGCACAGGAATATCCCGTCCGCCGCGAAGTCCACCGGCCGCAGTTTCATGTGCGCCTCGAGGAAGAAACCGTTCACGTCCAGCGGCACCTTGAGCAGGCGCGCGAGCTCGGCCGCCCCGGGCCGCGGCACGATCGCCGGCGCGAGCACCACCCAGCCCGCTTCCAGCGCCACCTGGCGGCGGACGACCGGCTCGAAGAACCGCACCAGCAGCGGGTCGTTCCGCGAACCTTCCAGCACCTCCGGCTTGCGCCCGGGATCGTAACGCGCGAAGACCACGCCCCGGCGCCGCGCCTCCGTGTAGGCGGCCTCCCGCAGCCCGTACGCCCGGACGTCCCGGTACAGGATGGTCACCGCCGTCCCCGGGCTGGCGCTCTTGATCCGCAGGGCGTTCTTGATCGCCTGACCGCAGCAGATCCGGCTGCAATACGGGTGGCGGGCGTCGCGGGACCCCACGCACTGGATCATGACGACGCTCGCGGGCGGAGAGGCGCCGCCGGCGAGTCTCTGCTCCAGCTCGCGCTGGGTGAGGACGGAGGGATTCGCGCCGTACCGGTACTCGGCCGGCCGTTCCTCCTGCGCCCCGGTCGCCACGATGATGGCGCCGTGCCGGATGCGCGCGGGCGAGCCGAAGGACACGAGCGTCGTCTCGAAGTTCCCGACGGAACCCGTGATGGCGCCGATCCGGGCGCCCGCGTACACCGTGACGCGGGGATGCCCCCGCACCTCCGCCGCCAGGCGGTCGAAGTGGGTGCGCGGGTCCTCGTGCGCGTCGATCAGGAACCGGAGCCAGGACAGGTTTCCTCCCAGGGCGGGTTCACGCTCCACCAGGTGCGTCTCGAACCCCTGGTTGGCCAGGCTCAGCGCCGCGGTCATCCCGCTCAGGCCGCCGCCGATCACGAGCACCTCCCGGCTGATCGGAACGGACCGCCGCACCAGCGGCT
This sequence comes from bacterium, assembly GCA_919901855.1. GTDB lineage: Bacteria > Oederibacteriota > CAKKQC01 > CAKKQC01 > CAKKQC01 > CAKKQC01. The sequence goes on from CAKKQC010000057.1 coordinate 21,760, forward strand.
CGAGGAGTCCGGCCTTGGCCACGGCGGCCCGGACGAGATCCTCCGCCTTCGCCGTCGCGCGGGGGGGATCCCCCGCGTGCACCCACGCGTCCTGGTCGCGGATGTTCGCCATCTCGAACAGGTAGGGATTCAGCCCGCCCTCCCGGATGGTGCTCCGGAACAGCGGCTCGTGCGTGCGCGGCGTGCACGCGGCGACCACGACCCGGTTGAGCCCGTGTTCCCGGATCGCGTCCCGGATCTTCTGCTGGGAATCGGTCGAACAGGTGTACAGGAGGTGTTCGGCGTGCTCGACCCCGGGCAGGGCCCGGGCGTGATCCGCCACGGCCGCGACGTCCACGACGCCCGCGATGTTGGAGCCGCAGTGGCAGACGAAGACGCCGATCCGCGGAGCCTGGCCCCGGACGTCGGTCTCCGGCGGCGCCGCGACCTTCGCGGTCAGGGTATGGCGGGCGTCCGCCAGCAACTCGAGGCTGCGCGAAACCGCGGCGCCGGCCTGCATCACGGTTTCCGGTATGTCCCGGGGCGCCGTGAACGCGCCCGCGACGAAGACGCCGTCCCGCGGCGTGTCCACCGGGGCGGTGTCCCGCCCCGGAGAAAAGCCGTTCCGGTCCAGCAGGAGCCCGAAGGTCGCCGCCAGCGAGCGGGCCGCGCGGGGCGGCGCGAGGCCCGCGGCCAGCACGACGAGATCGTACTCGCCGGTCACCTTCCGGCCGTCCTCGGTGAGATACGCGACGCGCAGGTCGTGGCTCCCCGGCGCCTCCGCCACCCCGGCCGGCCGGCAGCGGACGTACCGGACGCCTGACGCCTCCGCCCGGGCCGCGTACTCCTCGAAGCCCTTACCGTAGGCGCGCAGATCCATGGCGAAGATGTCGCACGCCAGGTCCCCGCCCACGTGCTGCTTGGCCAGGAGGGCCTCCTTCGTCGCGGCCATGCAGCAGATCGACGAACAGTAGTCCCGCTGGTTGTCGCGCGAGCCCACGCATTGGATGAACGCGATGCGGCCCGGCGCCCTCCCGTCGGACGGCCGGGCGAGATGCCCCCGGGTCGGGCCGGAGGCGGACAGGAGCCGCTCGAGCTCGAGCGACGAGACCACGTTCGGCAACGCACCGTACCCGTATTCGGGCTTGAGCCGCGGATCGAACAGGTCGAACCCCGGCGCCACGACCACCGCCCCGACGGCCAGATCCTCCCGGCTCTCCTTCTGGCCGAAGTCGACGGCCAGCGCCTTGCAGTGCTTCTGACAGATGACACACGAGCCGGACTTGAAGTGCAGGCAGTGCGCCGCGTCGATCACCGCGGCGTTCGGAATCGCCTGCGGGAACGGGATGTGGATCGCCGGCCGGAAGGACAGCCCCCCGTTGAATTCGTCCGGGATCGGCTGCACCCGTTTGGGATCGGGGGATGGCTTGACCTTGCCCATCGCGCAGACCTGCATGCACGCCCCGCAGCCAGTGCACCGGGCCAGATCGACGTACCGGGGCCGCAGCTTGACCGTCGCGCGGAAGTCCCCCGGCTCGCCCTCGAGCCGCTCGACGTCGGCCAGCGTGTGCAGCTCGATGTCCGGGTTCCGGCTCACCTCCACCAGCCGGGGCGCCAGCGTGCACATGGCGCAGTCGTTGGTGGGGAAGGTCTTGTCGAGCTGCGCCATCCCCCCCCCGATCGCGGGGCCGTGCTCCACCAGGTGCACCTTGATCCCGGCCGCCGCGAGGTCCAGCGCGGCCTGCATCCCGCCGATCCCTCCCCCGACCACCAGGACCGCGCCGACCGGCATCCCGTCCGGACTCATCCGGGGACCGCGGCCTGCCGCCGCCGCGCCTCCTCCCGGACCTCGTACAACATGATGGCAACCGGACGATACGCCTCGTGCGCGAGCTTGCCGAACGGGACCTCGACGGCGAGCATGGCCACCGACACCATGAGATGAACCGCGAACGTGGCACAGGTGGTGAGGGGCCAGTCCAGGTACCGGGCCACGTGCGTGACCAGCCCCGTCAGCGCGGTCAGGAGGATCAGGACCGGAAAGAGCCGGTCGCCGAACTCCGAGAACCGGTGAGCTTCCTCCCGCTTACGCCGCCGGCCCAGCAGGATATCGATGCTCACGACGGTCAGCACGGCCGTCGCGTAGTACCCGAGCAGGCGCTGCGGGTGGGTCCAGGGCAGGATCGCATCCGTCTGAAACCACGGAAGGAAGAACACGACGAGCACGAACATGACCACGAATCCGGACACCAGCAGGAGGTGCTTGATCCACCGGCCCAGATGGGCCTTGCCGCAGTCCTTGATCCACGACTGGGTGAAGAAATGCCAGAGGAAGACGCCGAGCGACCGCCCCCACGCCCGCATGCTGATCCCTTCCCCCCGCACGTCGCGGATCGCGAAGAAGACCAGCCGCGCGACGTTGGACGCCACGAGCGCCGCGAGGGCCGCCACCAGCCAGGTGTCGTACCGCTGGATGAGACCCACCGAGTGGGACCGGCCGAGAACGAAGAACGTGCTGATGTCCACATCCCCCTTCAGAATGCGCCAGTGAAACCACAGGCCCAGCGCCGCCACGACGGAGGCGACGATGCCGAGGGCGGCGAGCCGCCAGGCGCGGGAGCGGTAGAAGAGGGCCGTCAGGCCCGTCCAGTCGTACTGGGCACTCAGGTACTTGCGCAGGGTCATGAGCGATTCCCCCGGCTCGGCCTGGCGGGGGCACCGTTCGGAGCAGTCGCCGCAGTAGTGGCACAGCCAGGGATCGAGACTCCCACGGACGGATTCGCGCAGGCCGAGTTGGACGAGCCGGATCGCGCGGCGCGGCAGGAGCAGGGCGTCGCGGGCGAGCTCGCAGGCCAGCGCGCACGTACCACACGTGAAGCACGCATCGGTGTCGAACCGGCCGAACGCCCGGATCTCGGACAACAGTTTCGGATCGGCGACCTCGCCGATCGTCCCGTTCATCTTGTTTCCCCGGCTGACCGTCCGCCCGTTCGCGAAGGTTCACTTGCCGCCGCGAGGTGGGCCCCTGAAATGCGCCGGGTCATGGCCGTGAATCCCGGAAAATAAGTTCCTCGATTGCGCATCATCATGGGCAAGCATAACAGAGGCCCGGAAGGGGACAATGATCCGGCTCAACCGTGGAGATGTCTCAGTCTCCGAAACGCAACGAGGCAGATCATGCGGACCGTCCGGCTTTGTCCTCCTGCCGTGCTGTCGTCCGGCTAGGCGTTCAGCCGCTCACCCCGCACGCGGCCATGAGTTCTCCGGCTCCCTCGGGCAGTCCCCCCTCCAGAACGCTGTCGGTCTCCCCGGACCGGCCGGCCAGGTCCGCGGAGTACGGAATGCTGACCGACGCGTCGAACAGGCCGGCGGGAACGACGCCGGCCGCCGCCGCGGGGACCCCGGCGGGGCCCACCTTGTTCCACACGAGGACGCGCTTCCCGACCTTCACCGGCAGGCTCCGCGCGAGCTCCGCGATCTTGACCGCCGTGCGCGCCCCCACCATCGTCGGCTCGGACAGCACGAGCATGCACGAGATGTCGTCCGTGTTCATGCGCGAGAGATGCTCCATCCCCGCCTCGTTGTCGACGATCGTGACGGGGTAGTTCCCCCGGAGCTTCTCGAGCGCCTCCCGGATGAGGTTGTTGACGTAGCAGTAGCAGTCCGGCCCCTCCGGGCGGCCGATGGCGAGGAAGTCGAACCCGGTCGCCTCGACCAGGAGCTCGGCCATCTTGGCGTCCATGAGCCGCTCCTTCGGAATCCCGGACGTCCGGGATTTCTCGTCCATGACCTCCTCGCGGATGTCGCTCACGGCGGGACCGGGCTCCAGCCCGAGCAGCGGCGCGAGCGTGCTCGCGGGGTCGGCATCCACGGCCAGCACCGGCCGGATGCCCCGGGCGACCAGCATCCGCACGAGCGTGGCGGCGACCGTCGTCTTGCCCGTCCCGCCCTTGCCCGTTACCGCGATGAGCCGGCCTGCATGCCGGTGCCCTTCCCCGTGATCGTGCTCGTGCGCGTGGTCGTGCATGGTCTACCTCCCTCCGCCGGACTTGCGGCCGGCCGACGGAAACTCCTCGAGATTCGTGTGGGGCAGGAAACAGGCGGAAGTGAACTCCTCCATGAACGACGGGATCGTGCTCAGCTCGAGGTACGTCATCCCGTCCGCGAACCTGCGCGTATCCTCGTAGCAGGTCCGGTCCACGGCGCACAGCTCGGCGCCGGCCAGCGACGTGTTGCCCGCGAACCGGAGCTTCCCCCGGTCGATGTCGGGCAGGAGGCCGATCGCCACGGCCTTGTCCATGTCGAGGTGGGAACCGAAGGCGCCCGCGACCATGATCTCGCCCAGGTCCGCCGGGGCCATCCCCAGGGACTTGAGCATCATCTTGACGGCCGCGTAGACGGCGCCCTTGGCGCGCAGGAGGTTCTCGACGTCGGGCTGGGAGATGACGATGTCGTGCGTCGCGCCCCGTTCCCCCGCGGGCACGATCACGAACTCGGCCAGGCCGTCCGGACCCTGGCGCAGCCCCGCGCCCGCCTTGGCGGCGTTGAACCGGCCGGTCTTGTCGATGATCCCGAGGTCCAGGAGGACGGCGAGCAGGTCGATATAGGCCGTCCCGCACAGCCCCGCGGGCGGGGCATCGCCGATGACCGTGTAGTCGAACGCGTTCCCGTGCCGGCCCGTCACGTGGTCCACGGCCCCGCTCATCGCGCGCATGCCGTGCCGCGTCCCCGCGCCCTCGAACGCCGGACCGGCGGAGGCGCTGGCGCACATCATCCACTCGCGGTTCCCGATCACGATCTCGCCGTTCGTCCCGAGGTCCACGAGCATGCGCGGCGCCTCGGACTCCGCGAGCCCCGTCGCCAGCACGCCGGCGGTGATGTCCGCGCCCACGTACGCGCTCACGCACGGCAGGCTGTAAACCAGGCCGGCGGGCGCGATCGCGAGGCCCAGGTCCGAGGCGCGGACGGACGGCGGCTGGTAGACGCCGCCGATGTAGGGGTCGCGGCGGATCCAGGCGGGCTTGACCGCCAGCAGGAGGTGCGTCATCACCGTGTTGCCCGCCGCGACGGCGACGTCGATGCGGTCGGCGCCAACCCTGAGCCGGGTGGTGAGCTCCCCGATGAGCGCGTTGACGTCGTCCACGATGTGCTCCTGCAACTGCCGCAGCCCGCCCGGGTGGTTGTCGGTCCACAGGATCCGGTGGATCACGTCCGGCCCGTAGACGGCCTGCGAGTTGTACTTGGAGGCGCTCCCGAGCTTGGCGCCCGAGGCGAGGTCGAGGAGGCTCGCGACCACGCTCGTGGTGCCCACGTCCACGGCCAGCGCGAGGCCGCCTGCCGCGTCGCCGGGCACGACGTCCGTGATCTCGCGCCAGCCCGCGTGCCGGGCGAGCGTGACGGTCACCCGGTGGTTCCCCGCGCGGATGGCGTCCGGAATCCTGCGGATGACCTCGAGCCCGGCCTCGATCTGGCCGTCCCCGGCCGTCTTCGCGAGGGCCAGCTTCGTGCGCTCCAGGTCGGCCCGGTTGAACTCGAGCGAAGGCGGAGCCACGTCAAGCCCGACCCGGGCCACGAGGGGGTCCAGCGCCGCGGGCTTCGAGCGCGTCGAGGCGTTCCGGACCCCGGCCCGGTCCGCGGGGTCGAAGGAGACCACCGTCCCGCGGACGCGGGCCTCGTCGGGGACCTCGATCGTGAGGGGCCCCACGACCCGGGCCTGGCAGGCCAGGACGTAGCCGGCCTTGATCTCGGCCGCGTCCAGGAAGGGGGACTCCCCCCCTTCGGCGGTCCCCTTCCGCACGATGGCGCGGCACTTGCCGCAGATGCCTTCGCCGCCGCAGAAGGTGTCGATGAAGACGCCCGCGGACCGCGCGGCGTCGAGAATGGTGGTTCCGGCGGGGACCTCGGCTGCGAGCTCGTCCGGCAGGAACTCTACGCGGTGGGCTTCTTGCCTCCGGGGACCGCCTACGGTTTCCACTGGTTCTTGAGGAACGGCACCAGCCCCGAGGCTTCCTTGGGACCCACGATGGCCTCCAGACCGGATTCGTCCTCAACCCCGCCCTTGAGCACCGCCACCAGGCCCGGCAGCACGATCTTCTTGTGCTTGACCTTCGTGTCCATGCCGCTGGACTTGTACGTCGCGGCGATGGTCTTGGCGTTCAGCTTGTCGGCGGCCCAGGCGGTGAGCACGCTCGTCCCGTCCGTGTTGACCGCGAGGATGTACGAGGGGATCCGGGACATTTGGACCTCGGCCTCGACCGAGCAGTAGGACAACGCGAAGTTCGTCGTCACCAGCACCGGGGAGTCCGGCCCCGCCTCGCCGATCACGTGCACGCCCGCCTCGACCTGCACCGGCACCTGCGGGTCCGTGTAGACGTCGCCGCGGGTCGTCAGGATGCCGAGGATGTGCTGGGAGGCCACGGTGTCCACGACGACGATGCCGGCGTACTTGAGGACGTACGAGCACGCGTCGATGACCGCCTTGCCCTCGTTCTCGCCGAGCGACATCATCGCCACGGGGTAGCCGACCGGGCGGTGCTTCTTGAGGATGGCGCCCCGCCGCGTGGCCGTCAGGAACATGAGGCCCTCCGCGAGGTTGACGGTGCCGGGCGAGAGTATCAACTGCTTGAGCCCCTCCGCACGGGCTTTTTCCGCCAGCGCGTTGACGTCCTCGAATCCCTTGGCCTCCAGCACCAGGGGCAGCCCGAGCTCCTTCGCAACCGCGATGGCCTCGGCGCCTTTCCCGTCCAGCGGCCACAGGAGCGGATGCTTGTCCTTGAGGGCGGCGCCGGCCGCCTTCAGGGACTCTACGTGGCCGCTCATGAGGATGAGCGCCCGGTCCGCCACCTCGGAGGCCGTCTTCGCCGCTGCCGTAAACTTCGCCGCGTTGCCGTCCGCGTCGTGGACCGCGACGAGATTGACCTTGAGCACGCTCCGCATGCGCTCGAACTCGATGCCGGCGATGCGCTTGCACCGCTCGCGCAGCGCCGCGTCGTCGAGGGCGGAGCTCACGCGCACCGCCACCGCCGTGGGCCGGTGGAACTTCTCCTCGTGCCGGAAGAGGACAGTCTCCTGCCCGATGCTCAACGCCTGTCCGCCCTCGCCGATCGTGACGAGCTGCTGGGGCGGCGCGCTCGCCTCGCTCAGCGCGGCCTTGCCCTCGGGCTTCAGGTGCTTGCAGTCGTCGAGCGACGCCTGGCCCGCGGCCACCTTCATGGCGAACGCCAGACAGGTCGGCACGCCGCAATCCTTGCAGTTCGTCTTCGGCAGGTGCTTGTAAATCGCGAGCCCGGACAACGCCATGTTCTTGTCCTCCTTGAAGTTAGACCAGCGGATCCATCGTCAACGCCGGATGCCCGACCTTCTCCAGGTGCTTGAGCAGGCTCTCGGCGTCCGTCGCGATGGTCTCGTCACCGATCATGTCGACAAAACCGGGGATGCCGAACTCCTTCGCCCGCTCGTCCAGCTTGGCGCGGTTGGCGTCCTTGAGCGCCTTGGGCAGCCACACCAGCCGCTTGAGGCCGCCTTCGGCCGAGATGAACTTCTTCGAGCTGAGGTAGAGCCGGCCCACGCCGATGAACCCCGGTGTCTGCGCCCCGCCGCCGACCGAGCCGGCCAGCGTGCTGAACCGCATCCCGATGGGCGTGTCGCCCGCGTACTCGCGGTTGACCGCCATGACGCCGTTCGCCTCGGGGATGATCCCGACGATGACCTCGAAACACCCGCAGGAGGTCATCACGTTCTGCATCATCGAGTAGGCCGAGAACCGCGACACCGAACGGTTGGAGTGGGTGTACACGAACTCGTTCACGCCCTCCCACTCGCCCGCCTTCTCGTCGATGGCCCGGCCCTTCTTCACGGGCTGGTTGTGCCCCGTGGGCTTGATCTCGTAGGACGCCTGCCCGTCGAGCCAGTTGTAGGCGCCGCACAGACCGAGCCGCTCCGGCGTGATCATGCAGACGTGGTTGGGGGCGAAGGACTGGCAGAGCGTGCAGGAGTAGAAGGTGTCCGTGGACTCGTCCGTCATGCCGGCCACGCGCGAATCGCGCGCCGCGAACACGGGCGTCGCCTCGGCCAGCACCGCGGCCACCTTCGCCGGGTCGGTGTAGATCTTGACCTGCACCTTGTCGACGATCCCGCCGTACTCCTCGTGGAGCATGGCGTGCAGGATCGTTCCCATGTGCTTGAGCCGGAAACCCGACTTGAGGGCGTCCTTGCTCACGCGCACCCAGATCTGGTCGCGCTGGGCCGTGTGCATGACGCCCATGGCGTGGTTCAGGTACCGGTGGATCTGGCGTTCGAGGATGCCCTCGAAATCCGCCCGCATCTTCCGGCCGGCGACCTCGATCACGATCGCGAGGTCGATCGCGCCGCCCTCCTTGACCGTGTCGATGTCCGGCCCGAAGACCTCCGTGCGCGCGTCCTCGACCGCGTCGGCCTCCAGCGTCTTGAGGAACTCGACGCCCTTGGAGAACTTGCTCCCGAACTGGACGTGCATGTCCTCCTTGCGGACGCGCTCGCCCTCGAAGGCGGCCGCGTACGACACGGGGATGTCGATCTCGGCGACCTTGACCTTGACACCCCGGACCTCGACGGCGCGGGGCACGATCTTCTTGTAGTCGAACTCGGTGACCACGTGCTCGTAGGTGCAGATGCCCGTCGGCTTGATCTCGGGGATGTGCGTGTCGGCGATGACCGGGAAGCCCATGTCGATCGCGCCCGCGGCGGTCGCGTACTTGAGGTCGTCGACCTCGCCCAGCGCCAGCGCGAAGGCGAAGACGCGATCCTTGCAGTAGAGCAGGCACTGCTTGGCGTTCCCCTTCGAGATGCCGCCGAACGTGAGGGCCGACCGGATGGCCCAGTTGAGCGGGAAGATCGTCGAGATCGTGTCCCGGCCGAACGGCACGATGTAGTTGTCCCAGCCGGTCTCGACGTTGGCCTCGGCGAGCTGGTCGACGATGCTCTTCCCGTTCGAGCTCGCGCCCGCGAATACGAGGAGGCTGCGCTTCTGGCACTCGCGCACGATCGCCACCGCGGTCTCGGTGTCGGGCGCGGCGCCGAGGATGGCCGCGAACCCGGGCATGCGGCCGTCCACGAGCTGGATCCCGAGCTGGCGCATCTGGGTGTCGCTGAAGAAGCCCTCGCAGCCCTTCTGCGGCTCTTCCTTATAGAGGTATCTCAGGACGGCGATGACCTCCTCGGCCAGGAGCGTCGCGATGCCGCAATCGAGCGCGTCGCCGAGGTAGGGCAGCCAGACCTTGTCGGACGGGACCTTGCGCACGAGCGACCGGGCCTCGGCCAGCACCGGCTTCATCTCCCCGATGGTCTTGACCTCGAGCCCCATGAGGGCGCACGCCATCGGCAGGTAGAACGCCGTCTCCGGGAACTCGACCTTCTGGCCCTCGCCCTTGTCCTGGCGCGCCCGCTCCCAGAACTTCTCGGCCTCGCCCACGATCTGCTGGGTCCCCCGCATGACTCCGCTCGCGATTATCTTTGACACGCCACCGCCTCCTTTATGCCTTGCAGCCGCGGAAGATTACCGATTCGTATGTCATCAGACCGCCACCGCCTCGCGGGCCCCCGCCTCGCCCTTCGGGGCGTACATCGCGGGAGGAAGGCCGAGCGCCTTCCGCTTCGCGTCGATGTGGTCGATCATGAGCCGCGCGGACTTGATGGGATCGGACTCGAAGGCGAACTTGCCGCCGAACACCTTCTCGATCCCGTTCGTCAGGTAGTCGAGCACCCCCGGCCCGCCCTCGATGGGGAGCGGGCTCCCGAGCACGGTGTAGATCCCCGACGCGATGACGTAGAAGCCGATCGCCACCGCCTTCTCGCTCATCCACTCCGGCGCGACGCCGGCCACCGGCAGGTCGACGATGCTGGTTCCCAGCCCGCCCTCCTTCACGATGTTGGTGGCGACCATGAGGACGCGGCTGATGTCCACGCAGGCCCCCATGTGCAGGACCGGCGGAATCCCGACCGTCGAGCAGACCTCGCGGATGCCCTCGCCCCCCCACTCTTCCGCCGCCTCCGGCGTCAGCAGCCCGACCTTCGCCGCGGCGATGGCCGCGCAGCCGGTGGCGATCACGATCACGTCGTTGCGCAGCAGCTCCTTGATGATCGCGACGTGGCCCGCGTCCTGGCACTGCTTGGGGTTGTTGCACCCCACGACGGCGACCGCGCCCCGGAACCGCCCGCTCATGACCGCGTCGTTCAGCGGACGGTAGGTCGCCCGGTACTTTCCGCCCAGGAACGTGGCGATGTTCTCGGCCGTGAACCCGGCCACCATGTCGGACCGGACGTCCGGGACCATGGCGCGGCCCTTGCGGTTCGGGTAGTTCTCGATGCCCGCCCGCACGATCTTCTTCGCCGACTCGAGCGCGCTGGACTCCTCGAACTGGATGTGCTCCGTGGTCGCGAAATGCGCCATCTTCGAGGTGCTGATGAACTTCGTGTGGAACGTGGTCCCGAGATCGCCCAGCCCGGGCATCACGCACTGGACGTCCACGATCATGGCGTCCACGACGCCCGTCGCGACCGCGAGTTCCTGGTGCAGGAAGTTTCCGGCCACGGGAACCCCATGGCGCATGAGGATCTCGTTCGCCGTGCAGCAGATACCGGCGAGGTTGATCCCCGTCGCGCCCTTGGACTTGGCCAGCGCGATCAGCTCGGCATCCTGGCACGCAATGACGATCATCTCCGAGAGCAGGGGCTCGTGGCCGTGGACGAGGATGTTCACCATCTTCGCGTCCAGGACCCCGAGGTTGACCCGCGACCGGATGGGATCGGGCGTCCCGAAGAGGACGTCCGAAATCTCGGTCGCGATCATGGACCCGCTCCATCCGTCGGCCAGCGCGGTGCGGACGCCCTGGTGGAGGATGCTGTGGAACTCGCTGTCCACGCCCATCGTGGTGCGGTGCATGATGTCCACGACCTCGCGGTCCATGCCCCGCGGCACGACGCCGTTCTCGCGCCACCGCTTGAGCTGGTCGGCCGGCGCGCGCAGCGCGAACACGACCTCGCCTTCCTGCTGTCCGTACTGGGCCGACACCGCCAGCGCGACGCCCTTGGCGACCTCGAGGACGGGCTTCCCCTTCTCCACGACGCCGAGTTCGCGGGCCAGACCCCGCAGCTTGACCTCGTCCCGGATCTTGTAGTCGCCCTTGCCTTCGGCGGCCATGAGGAGGGTGTGGGCCACGCCCCGGCCGTGGTCCGAGTGCGCCGCGGTGCCCGCCGCGATCATGCGCACGAGGTTACGCGCCGCGATCGTGTCCGCCGTCGCGCCGCAGATGCCTACCTTGTTCTTGCCGGCCGGATTGATCCGGCACGGACCCATGGTGCAGATGCGGCAGCAGATTCCCTGCACGCCGTAGCGGCACTGGGGCATCATGGTCGCGACGCGATCCCAGATGAGATTCACGCCAGTCTCGTGACAGGCGTCGATCATGGCGCAAGCTGCCGGATCCGCACTACACTGGCTGCTGTTGCTCATTGCTTCTCCACCTTTTTCATGATAGGCGTTCGATGCCGTTTGCTGAGTTTTTCCGCGAAGGCAATATAACCTTACCCCGCGGGGGTGTCAAGGACCTGCCTCATGGTTTGACGGCGGGAACGGTCACGAAAACCGTTCGCCACGGCCTCCCGGCGCCGCACCGGTCACGAGCATCGTTCAGGCGCTCGGGCATGAGGTATCATCGATGAATGAAACCCGTGGCCCGTATGCCAAGTTCCATGCCCCGCTGCACGGGTGAACCCGCATGAAGATCGCGGTCACGGGCAAGGGAGGCGTCGGAAAGACAACGCTTTCCGCGCTGCTCGCCCGGGCCATCGCCGAGGACGGCAAGCCCGTGATCGCCATCGACGCCGACCCCGCCGCGAATCTGGCCTCCGCGCTCGGGCTCCCCGTCGCCGAGTGGCCCGAGGCCATCAGCCGCATGAAGCGCCTGATCGCCGAGCGGACGGGCGCCGAGGAGGGCTACGGCAAGTTCTTCAAGCTCAATCCGGACGTCGCCGACCTGCCGGCCAAGTACAGCAAGACCATCCACGGCGTCCGCGTCCTCGTCCTCGGCGGAGTCTCGACCGGCGGCAGCGGCTGCCTCTGCCCCGAGAACGCCCTGCTCCAGGCGCTCGTCACCCACATGCTCCTGAAGCCGGACGAGACCGTGATCCTGGACATGGAGGCCGGCATCGAGCACCTGGGGCGGGGCACCGCGGACGCCGTATCGATGATGATCATCGTCGTCGAGCCCGGCGCCCGGAGCATCCAGACGGCCGCGACCATCCGGCGGCTCGCCGCGGATATCAGGATTCCGCGGCTGGGCATCGTGTTCAGCAAGGTGCCCTTGGACGCCCCCACCCCCAAGGCCACCGGCGCGCTCGAAGGCCTGCCCGTGCTGGGGCGGATTTCGCTCGATCCCGGCCTCGTCCAGGCCGAGATCGAGGGAAAGCCCGCCTGGACCGGCCGGGACCCCCAAAGGTCCGAAGTCCAGGCGATTCTCTCTGCCGTCCGCGCGACCCCAACATCCTGATCGGAGGAGACCATGTCGGCAAAGATCATTGACGGAACGAAGATATCGGCGGAGATCCGGTGCGAGCTGAAGGAGGAGGTCGCGGGGCTCAAGGCCCAGGGCGTCGTTCCGGGTCTCGTCGTCGTGCTCGTCGGGGACGACCCCGCCTCGGCCGTCTACGTGCGCAACAAGGGCAAGGCGTGCATCGATATCGGGATGGCGAGCGAGACGATCACGCTCCCCGCCTCCACCACGGAGGCCGATGTCGTCGACCTGGTCAAGAAGCTCAACGCGGACCCCCGGTGGCACGGCATCCTCGTCCAGCTCCCCCTGCCCAAGCAGATCGACGAGTCGAAGATCATCAACGCCATCGACCCCGCCAAGGACGTGGACGCCTTTCATCCGTTCAATGTGGGCAAGATCCTGATCGGCGAGCCCATCTTCATGCCCTGCACGCCCTTCGGCGTCCAGGAGCTCCTGACGCGCAGCGGGAACGACCCCGAGGGCAAGCACGTGGTCATCTGCGGCCGGAGCAACATCGTGGGAAAGCCCCTGGCCGCCATGCTGGTCCAGAAGCGCAAGGGCGCCAACGCCACCGTCACGATCGTCCACACCCGGACGAAGGACATGGCCTCCTACACGCGGCAGGCCGACATTCTCGTCGCCGCGGCCGGCTCCCCGCGCATGATCAAGGCCGACATGGTGCGCGAGGGCGTGGTGGTCATCGACGTGGGCACGAACCGGGTTGACGACCCGACCCACCCCAAGGGCTGGCGGCTCGTCGGCGACGTCGACTTCGACGCGGTGAAGGAGAAGGCGTCGGCCATCACGCCCGTGCCGGGCGGAGTTGGCCCGATGACGATCACGATGCTCCTCAAGAACACGGTTAAGGCCGCAAAGATGCGGTCCGAAGGCCGGTAGCAGCGGTCGTAAGAACGCCCCACGAGTTTCCGCGTCCGCGGGAACTCGCAGGCGTCCGTCCGCGGACGCACACGAGCACCGCACGGATCCCCGTGCGGGTTTCGTTTTTCCAGGCGGGCTCGCGACTTCGTGCGCGAAATGGACTCGGCCGCGAGCTCGCTCGCCTCACCAACTTTTCGGTCTCGAGGGCACGACGGGGTGCCCAAACGGCGCTCCCGAGTCGAAAAGCTGGTGAGAATAGGGGCGCGCTCGCCCCATCAAAGAGCACCAGCGTGACAGGTCAGTGCTCCTGCCCGACCCGACCGCCAACCCCGCCCTCACTCGTATCGCACTCGCTTCACTTTCGCGGATCGGGAACTCGATGACCGACACCTTCCCCGCCCCGAAACAGGAGCACTAAGGTTGCTGGCTGATTGTCCGCCTCCGGACCCACGCGCCCGCAAGGGCTTTCGCGCCTCTCCCCCCGACTCACCAACTCCCTCACCAATGCCCCACCCCGACCTCCGGCGACTCCTGGAGGGCTAGAATGCCCCTATGGACGTCTGGTATGTCGGCGTGCTGGCCTTCCGCGAACAGGTCCTTATGGTACGCGCCAAGACCGCCGAGGGAGCCGGCAAGTGGTCGTTGCCGCGGGAGTTCGTGCGGCACGGCGAGAAGGAGGACGACGCCATCATTCTCACCCTCCGGCAGGATACTGGGTTCGAGACGGTTCCCAATCGGTTCCTCTACGAGACCGAGCCGACTGGGGACGGCAGTCTCACTCGCTGCTACCTTCTCGTCTTCGATCGGGCGGAAGGAGCCCCGCGAGACGCCGCCGATCTGAACGTCGCCCTGACCAACGGCAGCCCGACTAGAGAATACCGCTGGTTCCCGCTCGGCAAGGCCCGCGAGGATCCCGAGGTCGCCCGCGCAATCCCCCTCCTGGCATGCAAGGTGGACAATTGGCCCGCGGCCCATCCACACAACTGGGTCAGCATCCCTGACAAGGAGCGGGAGCTGGAGCATCGCACCCGCCGCGCACAGAGGTACTTCACGATCCCGGAGCCGCCCGAACCGGAACCGGACCCGCTATACCAGGCGCTGTTCAAGATCGCAGATCACATACCTGAACGGCATGGGCTGGTATGGGATTTCGTGCGCCGATTCGGCGGCCACCCCTCCGAGCGCGTCCGTGTCGCCCTCGCCGTTTGTCTGCTCGAAGACCTGCTGCGTGACCACTTCGACCGGATCTTCCCGAAGGTCGAGCTTCTAGCCGGGCAAGATCCGGCCTTCGCCGACTGCTTCTGGCACTGCTGGGATGTTGGCCAGGCCTCCCTGCCGGGCAATCTGGAGCGCTTCCGCGCTCTCCAAGCGAGACTTGGCCGCAACCCCGAATGATCCGAATTGCCCCCCAAAGACGCTAGGTATTGTGGCGGTCCGATCTCTCTGATCGAGCCCGGCTACTTTCTTGGACGCCGCCGCTTCCGCCCGGGGGCGCTCTTCCTACCTACTCGCCAAGCACGATCGATCCCGTCCCGCATCAGCCAGTGTAACCACCCTGGCAGAGGCGGAGCTTTCGCAAGTTCACAATCGTACCGAGCCATGACCAAGACAGCATCCGGCACACATAGCGAAGGTCTGTTGACAATGAACCCAGCCCGCTCGTAGACCGCTTGGGATTCTGCGGCAAGACGCGCATAGGAAGAATAGAAGCTGGCGAACGTGCCTGCCGCGAAGAAGACGACAAGCGCAGAGAAGACTGCCGGGACAGCTTCCCCATCTCCGCCGAGACCAAGCCTAAGAGCAGTTACGGCGCCGCACACGGCAATCACCGTACCTATGACAACGACCGCGCCGTAGAGTAGCGAAGCAACCTGCGCCAGCTTGCCCGTGTAGAAGGCGCTCTCTTGGACGATCTCTGCAACTCGCCGCCATCCAAAGGGTAGTCGCGACCTGAAGTAGCTCTCTCGATTCCTCGGTCCCAGGTTGCCCAAAATACTGGGCTCATCGCGGAATAGGACCCTAGCCTCGTCGGCACCTGCTCCTTTCCCAAGTCCGTCCCAGAGTACCAACTGCCGCCTAAGCCTCTCTCCTTCGGAATAGAGCCTCTGCGCCTTAAGCCTCAGGAAGTAGACGCCAACAGGAGCCGCGATGACAAGCACGCTCACGACGATAAGGCCCCATTCCGAGGGTGAAGCGTATTGAGCCACCGTGGCGACCAGCACGACCGCCTGGATCGTCAGGATCACACGCCAGTACGTTTTCGATGCCGCGTGTCGCCTTGACATTCCGCCAACTAGGTCCACGTCTATGCCTTCGGGAAGTAGTTGTTGAAGACAATGTCCCACTGGCGATAGGCCTCTTCCAGATCCCCGCCCGCCTCCGCGTTGACCGCGGCAGCGGCATGGTCCAGCGAGGAGCCGACAGTTTGAAGGGCACGTTCGCGCATGTGTGGGGTGACGCGAAAAGAATTCCGGTTGAGGTAGCCGAGCAGGGCTGACATA
>CAKKQC010000058.1 GCA_919901855.1 bacterium
CTCGTCACGATCAGTTTTCTCGTCGTCATGACCGTTTTTTCAGCGACCTGCTAGATGTCTTGCCTTCTGTGAGGTATCGAAGCAGAGCACCCTTGAAGCGAAACTGACGAGAAATGGAGTCTTCGACGTTGAACCGGCTGGTATCCGGATGGTGAGTCAGGAGAAACTCAAGGACACTGCACAGTGTTACGAGGCACCCACGACCGTCTCCATGCTGAGTTCGCATTGATGTTGTGAGGAGTTCTCCCAGATAGAAGAGCTGAGGCCCGCGACCGGCCCTTAGCTCGCCATCGAGCAAGGCGGCTACTTCAAGAACTTGCTTTTGGACCTGCGGCCAGAGCGAGTAAGGAAGACCGGATTCTGAGGACTTCTGCTCTATTCCAATTGCGCCGATCATCAATGAGTTCATCACCCAGAAGAAAGGTGTCAAATCCGGTGGGTCAGAGAGCCCAAGCGGTTCGTCAAATATCATCGAGCTAACCATCTCATGGGTGGGTTCGGCGAGAAGGGTCAAGATGACGGAAAGCCCCAGGATCCTCCTTTGGATCACGACAGAATCTTCATCTCCCTCGATCATGTAGAAAGATCTTTCGCCCTTCCTGCGAGCCCGTCTGATCTCCTCATTCATTTCTTGCAGAACGCCTTTGTCGTCGTACCGAGCAAGTATCCACATCCTCGCCAACAGCTCGAGGTACTTGTCGGTATGGAACTTCTCCAGGATAGGCTTCAATGCAGGAAAGTCCGCTCCGTATTTCCCTTCAACTATCTTGAGAGCATCGTAGTCTGTGAAGAACTTCTGACCTCTCCATTTCTTAGGGATCATTTGCCGTGGGTTGTGTGTTTTCCGCCATTGTTCCAGGTACATCATCACCGCCTTCACCTCATTGTCCGTGCGAGCGTTGTCCAGGCAAACCCCTAGATGCGGGAAGAGGGGTATTGGCTTCTCAAGGGGAAAGAGATAGGCGGTCGGGAGGAGTGGAAAGTGACCTGATGAGGCAGATCGCTGATGGCGCATCCTTGAATTCTAATGCAGAACCAGAACGAAGGCACGACCCGTAAGCGAAAGCCATATCTATCCCAGCCCGTGAGAGCGTGCTGAGGGCACAGCAGGCTGGTCTCAGTAAGTCTCTCGTTTCACCTCATACGGCACGCCATTCACTATCAAGACATAGATAGAGTCTTCCAGTGCCTTTGCACTTCCCTGAAACGTGCCTCAATCTTCTCGAGCCATTCGGGGCCGATATGCTCGAGCTCGAGTTCAGCGGCGACAGCCATTGGGAGTCTGGAGCGAATCCCCTGCTCAGCAGGCTGCATCTCGACCTCGCGCGCAACGGCCGAATATACGAGTTTGTTAATCAGGGGAAGATCTTCTGGATCGAATAGATAGATATTATCCTTGAAGAAAGATGCAAGTGCCATGTCGTTCTTCATGACGGCGTGAAAGTGCTCTGCAATTACTCTCCTGGATTCAACGGCTTCCTCATGCGTGATAGAGCCATCGCCGATCCTTCGAAGTACAACAGCGCCTGCTCGCTCCGTGCGGGCAGAATGATCGATGCTCTGTTTGACCATCACGTAGGCGATTCCATAGGCCCGCACCTGTTGTGCGAGGAAGTCTTGACGTCGCTTGTTTCGATCACGAACGTCCTGAGAACGATTAGTGAGTCGGGCCACGGCGATCGCGATTGCTCCGCCGAGCAGCGCACTTGAGATAGGAACCCAGATCGCGATGGATGTTGGTTCAGCCATGGATGGCACCTTGCCGGGGTTTCATAGGTGTCATTCTAACGCGTTGCCGCCGACTCGACCTGTAGCTTTCGTGCGTTCGCATGCCGCGAAGGTCCCGTAGGGAGCCCGATATGCTGGGCGAAACCTTTATATCCCCCACTTGACCCGGAAACCTCGAGTGCAAATGAATGCTGAGAAGCTGAGACGGCAATCGTTCGTGAGAATAAGAGGTGAGTCATTCCAGATTGTCGGCATACAGCGGGAAAGGACTTTTCTAGATCCCGTGACCGGGTCTGGTGGACGATTGTGCATACTATTTCTGTTGCACTCAGTAGTCAGCGGCTCCTTGCTTCCGACGCACAAGCTTCTCTACTTCCCGGATTCGAAAGAGCTCTTCCTTGTTCATGACAACAGAGAAGTGAAGGTGAGTGAACACGAGATCATCGCAGAAACAACGAGGCTGCCCTTGCATTAAGCCAAGAGCAGCCCCTTTACTATCCCCTCAATGTGTTTGACCCAGAACGATGTTACTTCTTCAGGTCCCTGATGATCCGATCCATCCCGAGTTGATCGGCCTGAAGGTCGGCCATGGCTGCCTGATAGTTAGTCAGCGGTACGCGATCACCGGCGGGAGTCTTCAGATGAGCCGCGTTGATGAGGTTTCCAGTTGCGTCCGTGTGAAGGTGTAGCTGCGAGCCGGAGCCCGGCAGTGAGCGAATGATCAGTCGATCCATGTTTCTGATCCTCCTCTCGATTTGACTTGGAGTAGCATTATGTGGCGGTCGTCCGCATGAGTCAAATCCGTTCCGGCGGCACGTGCAAAGACGGAACAGGGGGCGGATCGGCGTAGGGAGCAGCGCGAGGCGCGTGTCCAGGGGAAGCTCACTGACCTATATAGGGTCATGTTGGAGCGGGATGAGGTTCATCGTGACTGCGAAGAACGGCTCATCTTGGAGCTGTCCGTGACGGAACAAGCTCTGTGGAAGGCTCAGAAAGAGCCGATGAACCAGCAAAGGCTGGGCCACTTGGAGCGAGTCGTGGCTGGGTTGAAGAAGGACGTCCGAATGGAACGGTATTCCTTCTGGCGAGACATGTGGGATGCGAAGAAGCTCCTGTGGTAGAAGCGACGGTCTGAAAGGGGTCCAGAACCGCCGGTAGGAAGAGGGACCTGGG
>CAKKQC010000059.1 GCA_919901855.1 bacterium
GGCGCGGCCGGGACGCGCGCGGCCACCGGAGCGGCGGCTGGACGAGGCGCGACGGGCGGCGGCGCGGCCGGCCGCGGTGCGGGTGCGGCCGCTTTCGGCATGGCGGGCACCGGTACGATCGAAGGCATCTTCGGGGGCGGAGGCGGAGCCCCCACCGCGGGCCCCCCGCCCGCCGGCATCGAGGGCATGGGCGGCGGTGGCGGCGGGGCGGATGGCCCCGCCGCCGGCGCGGCCGCCGCCGGCACCGCCACCGCCGCCCCGGCCTCGCCCAGCAGGCCCGGATCGATCGACCGGACCTTCTGCTCGCCGGCGGCGACCTCGGCGGTCAGGTTCTGGGCCTTCGCGGCCTTGATCACGGTGAGGTACTCCTCGGCCGCCTCGCGCTTCATTCCGCGCATTTCGTAGAGCTCAGCCAGGGCCTTGTGCGCCTCGAGATTCTCCCGGTCGAGCGTCAGGGCCCGCCGCAACGCGGTTTCCGCGCGGTCGAGAATGCGCTGGCCCATGAACACCTTGGCGAGACTCAGAATCTGGACGACCGCGTCCTTGGGCGATCCCTTCTTCTCGTAGACCTCGGCCATCCGCTCAAGGGATTCCACGTGGTCGGGTTGGCGGCCAAGGATGCGGCCGAAGATCGCGATCGCTTCGTCGAGCGCCCCCTTGCTCAGGAGCACGACGCCAAGGCTGTACTGCGCCGGCACGTGGTTCGCCTTGATCTTGAGGAAGGCCTCGAGTTCGATCTTGGCCTCGTCCCACTGTCCGCGCTTCAGGAAGATGTCGCCCAGGATCCAATGCGCGTCGATGCTCTTCAGCGCTATGGCCTTCTGGCAGCACTGCTGGGCCTTGTCGAGCTGCCCCTGCGAGAGGAAGTACTCGGCGACGGACTGGAATTCCTTCCGTGCCTCGAGTTCCTGGCCTTCGCGGGAGAGCAGATCGCCGAGGGCCAGACGCGCATCGACGTTGCTCGGCTCCAGCTCGACGACCTTCTGGTAATAGATGAGGGCGCGCTTGAAGAGCCGGCTGTCCAGGTAGAACTTCGCCACCGCGAAGCAGTTGGCCGCGGCTTCCTTGTTCCGGCCGAGGCGCGCATAGATGTCGGCCAGCTTGGCGACCACTTCCATGTTCGCCGCGTCGATGTTGGCGACTTCCTGGTAGGCGAGGACCGCCTCCTCGTAGTTCCCCTGCTCGTAGGCCTGGTCGCCGCGGACGATGAGCGAGATGATCCGGATCTTCTTCTGCTGGGCCGCGTCGAGGTTGTTCACCTCGAGCTTGGACATCTTCTTGTAGATGGCGTTCGCCTTCTCCGGCTCGCCCTTCTTGGAGTAGCCCTCCGCCGCGAACGCGTACTCGTCGTACGCCTCCTTCATGGCACCCTTCTTCATGAAGGCGTCACCGAGCATGTTGCGGGCGGTCAGGTCCTCGGGATCAAGGGCCGCGAGCCGCTTGAACTCGGCGATCGCCTTGTCCCAACGGCCTTCCTGAAAGTACAGGTAGGCCGTCTTGAAAATGAGTTTCTTGTCTTCAGCCATGCAGAGTCTTCCTTAGTGTAAAGAATAACAGAGGGGTCCGCACCCCGCAAGAATCAGGGCCAATTGAGTGCGAGGGGAAGGTTCCCTATGATGTATCCATCACCTACGAACCTCGGTCTCGACGGAGATTGCTTTCCGGTAGCCCCAAGCCCATCGGGCTCTTCGGCGGCACGTTCAACCCCCCGCACCGGGGACACCTCCTCGCCGCGCGCGAAGCTCTGCGGCGATGCCGCCTCGACCGCGTGATATTCGTTCCGGCCGGCGACCCCCCGCACAAGCCCGCGGGCGCGCTCGCGCCGGCTCGCGACCGGTGGCGGATGGTCCAGCTCGCGGTCCGGAACCTTCGGCGATGCTCCGTCTCCCCGGTCGAACTGCAACGGCGCGGTCCCTCGTTCACGGTCGACACCGTCAGGGCCATGCAGCGCAGGTTCCCCCGGCGGGAGTTGGAGTTCATCGTGGGGGCCGACACGGTGTCCGAGATTCCGACCTGGCACCGGTGGCGCGACCTCGTGCGGGCCGTCCGGTTCATCGTCGTCGCCCGGCCCGGCTATCGCCTGAAGCCGCTGCGTGGCGCAGCGGCCCGGTTCGACCTCGTGCATGTCCGCGGCCTCCGCCTGTCTTCGACGGACCTCCGGGCCAGACTGCGACGCGGGCGCGCGGTCGGCCGCGCCCTGGCGCCCGGCGTGCACGCCTATATCCGGCGCGAGGGACTCTACCAGGCATGAAAGCCGCGAAATATCCTCGCGCCGCCCGGAAGGCCCCGGCCGTCCGCAAAGCGCCAGCCGTCCGGCCGGCGGGCGCCGGCCGGACGGTTGGCGCGGACGATCCCGTGCGCCGAATCGCCGTCGCCTGCGCCCGGGCGCTCGACGGCAAGGTGGCCGAGAACGTCATCGTCCTCGACCTGCGGCACCGCACCGCCATCACGGACTACGCGGTCATCGCCACGGGCACCTCGTGGCCGCACCTGCACGCGCTCACCGATACGGTCGAGGAGGCCCTGGACGGAATCGGCGGCCAGCTTCATCACCGCGAGGGCGGCCCGGGATCGCCCTGGATCCTCCTCGACTGCGGGAGCATGCTCGTCCACCTGTTCGACGATGCGGCGAGACGCCACTACGACCTAGAGCAGCTCTGGGCCGAGGCGCCGCGCGTGAAATGGGCCTCACGCGGCGGCCCTGCCGCCACAAGCCCGCTGAAGCCACACCCGCCGCGCTAACGGCCTCGGGTTAGCCTGCGCCGGACGTTGCCGCCGAGACGGCGGTAGCCGCCCGGCCCCCCCGGGAGGCGCCGCATGGCCGAAGGCGCTATGATTTCGATACAATGCGTCACATGAGGCTCATCCGCACCCCGAACCTGATCCTTTCACTCGTGTGCTTCGCCGCGCTGGCCGGGCCCGGCGCCGCTCTCGCGGCCGGCGCGAACGCCGAACAGGGCGCGTTCGGCCCCGCCCTCGAGATCGCAGACGCGCCGACCGCCCAGACGCTCTACGCCCGGATGTTCAACCTCAATACCCGGCTCTTCCGGGGCGGCGGCATCGTCATGAAGGCCGTCGCGAGCTTCAACAACTCGCTCCAGATCGGCGTCGGGTTCAAGGCCAACAACGTGGTCGGCAGCGGCAACATCACGTTCGACGACGGGTCGGAGCAGGTCGTGGCCGCGCTCGTGAAGCTCCGGATCCTCTCGTTCCCCGCCCTGGGCCTCCAGGCCGCGATCGGCTACGACGGCATGGGCTACGACGTGACGCGCAAGCACGGGCTGCACGGCGTAGTGAGCAAGGACATCAACGCCGGCTTCCTGATCTTCCGCCTGCACGGGGGCGCCGGTACGGTCCAGTTCAGGGATGCCAAGGCCGACCGGGACGTCAACGCCTTCTGCGGCCTGTCCGGATCCCTCTCCGAGGACATCCACCTCGGCCTGGAATGGGACGACGCCCTCTACCGCGGGAACGTCGTGAACTCCCAGGCCTCCCGCCTGGACGTGCACAACGGCAGCGTGAACGCCATGATCGGATACTCCTGGGACGTCGGGCTCCGGATGGAGCTGGACTTCAAGAACCTCCTGCGCGGAAAGGGCGCGTATCACCGCGTCCTCAAGATCCTGTACACGTTCTAGACCCCCGTGGCCTACGAAGTCGAGCTGGATTTCGAGAAACCCCTCCTCGAGGTCGAGAAGAAGATCGAGGAACTCCGGGCCGCCCAGAAGGACGGCAAGGGCGACCGCACCGCGGAGCTCGAGGCTCTCAAGAAGAAGGCTGACCAGCTCAAGGTCTCGATCTACGCGAACCTGACGCCCTGGCAGCGCGTCCTCATCGCGCGGCACCCGCGCCGCCCGTACGCCCTGGACTACATCGGCTACCTCTTCCAGGACTTCATCGAGTTGCACGGCGACCGGCACTTCTCCGACGACCCCGCCGTCGTCTGCGGCTTCGCGAAGCTCGACGGCCGCCCCGTCATGGTCCTCGGCCAGCAGAAGGGCCGCGACATGAAGGAGAGCCTGCTGCGGAACTTCGGGATGATGAACCCCGAGGGCTACCGCAAGGCGATGCGGTTCATGCATCTGGCCGAGAAGTTCGGCCGGCCGGTCGTCATCTTCATCGACACCATGGGCGCCTACCCCGGCATCGGGGCGGAGGAGCGCGGGCAGGCGGAAGCAATCGCCCGGAACCTCATGGAAATGTCCCTGCTGAGAACCCCCATCGTCGCCGTCGTCATCGGCGAGGGCGGCAGCGGGGGCGCGCTCGGGGTGGGGGTCGCGGACCGGGTCCTGATCCTCGAGAACGCGGTCTACTCCGTCATCTCGCCCGAAGGCTGCGCCGCCATCCTGTGGCGGAGCGCGAAGTTCGCGCCGGAAGCCGCCAAGGCCCTCCGGATCACGGCGAAGGACCTGACGGAACTCGGCATCACGGACGAGGTCATTCCGGAGCCGCCGGGGGGCGCCCACCGCGACCCCGTGGGAGCGGCCTCGGCGGTCAAGATCGCGATCCGCCGCCAGCTCGAAGCCCTGGCGAAACAGCCGATCGGTGAGCTGCTCGACGCCCGGTACGGGAAGTTCCGGGCGATGGGCGTGTTCACGGAGGCGGCGTCCTGAAGGCCCATCGTCCCGCCGCGTGCCTGGCGATCGGGATGCTGGCGGTCGCGTGTGCGCTCCCGCGCCCGTCAGCAGCCGCGCCCGCCGTCCCGGCCGGCTCGCCCGCCCTCCAGCCCCTGCGGGCGGGCACCGGAACCGCGACCGAGTACAAGCACGGCGCGGGAATCCGGGCCAACGTGGCGGGCACGGTCCTGATCTCGCCCCTCCGGGTCGTGCTTCGGACCACCCCAGCCCTGCCGATGCCCGGGGACAAGGCCGTGATCTCGTTCACGGTGTCGAACGCGGGGGCGGTGGCGCTCACGGGAGTGCGGCCGGTGCTCACGTTCCTCTCGGGCTCCGCCTACGCCGGTCCGATGGCGGGCCCCGTGCCTGCGGCCGGCGCCTCCATCCCCCCGAACGGGGGCCTCACGTTCGTCTGGACGGTCACCATCGGCGGCACCGGCGAAATCGCCGTCCGGGCGTACGTTTCGGCCACGGTCACGGGCCAGGGCGCCGTGTGGGCGGCCGCCGAACGGCCGCTGGCGCCGCCGGGCCTCCCGCGGTTCTCCGCCTCCCTCTCGCCCAACCCCCTGGAGGTGACGGCCGGCCAGTGGTTCGACGTAGTGGTCACCGTCTCGAATACGGGCGGCGTGCGCGCGATGCAGGTCCTGCCGAGCATTCCCACTTCGAGCTCGAACCTGGTCGCGTTCAAATCCGGCCCCGTCCCCGCGAAACCGGCCGGGCTCGCACCGGGCGAGGCCGCCAGGTTCGCGTTCACGTTCAGCGCGAACGGCAGCGGGACGGTTTCTTTCAGCGCGACGGTCGCCGGCCAGGCGGACCTCACGCCGCCGGGCCTCGCCAGCCGCGCGGCCGTGACCGCGGCCGAGAAGAAGGAGCGGCTCGTGGCCTGGGCCCAGGAGACGCGGGCCAGCGCCACGACGTGGATGGACCGCACGTTCAACCCGCCGAAGCCGCCCCCGCCGACGGAGCGGGCGTTCATGGCCTGCGAACGGGCGGACGACCTCGCCTGGGAGACGGACGGGTTCGCCACGCTAGCCCTCTCGTCCACGCACATGACCGAGGGCGAACACGCGTGCGCGGTCACGTTCTCGGTGCCGGGCGACCTGACCCTCACGGGCACGGGCGCGTTCAAGCCCGCGATCCGGCTGGTCTGGCCGGCGCGCGCCCTCGGGCACCCGCTGACCCCGCGCGACTGGACGCCCTTCCGGTCCTTCCGTGTCGACGCCTGGAACGCCTCGGCAGGTCCTCTCGCCCTGTCGTTCTCGCTCGTGGACAGCCGCGGGTACCGGTACGACTCCCTGCGGACGCTCGCGCCGGCCAGCGCGACCCGGCTCGAGTACTCGTTTCAGGACATGCGGGAGTCCCGCATCGACCTGAGCCGCCTCTCGGTGCTCGAGTTCGCGGTCGACACGACCGCCCTGGCGGTCCGGCCGGCCCTGATTCTCGACAATCTCCGGTTCGAGCTTCCGCCCCCGCCCCCGCCGAAGCGCCGCGCTCCGTCGTCGACGGTCATGGCGTCGTCGGGCGCGGGCGCGTCCGCCACGGTCACCGGAACGGCCGCGAGCCCCAAATGAGACGGGGCCTCGGCTGGGGGCTGGCGGCGGCACTCGTCGGGGCGCCGCTCGCGCCGACCGCCGTGGCCATGGATATCCAGCCGCAGGACGAGTACGTCGCCGGATGCACGTTCCTCGGCGGCATGGGGGGTGCGGCCCTTGGTGTCTCGCTGGGCGGGCTCTCCCGCCCGCTGACATCCAGCCGGGTCACGCCGTTCCTCCGCTACGGGTCCCTCGGCGCCCTCTTCGGCAGCATCCTCGGCTACGAGATCGGCACGAGCGCGGTGGAATCCTCCCGGGCGGCCGGCGACGTCCCGCCGCCCGCCATGCGCGAGACGACGGCCTGCCTCGGCGCCCTGGCGGGCGAGCTCGTGGGGTTGGGGCTGGGCGCGCTCGTCTCCCGGCCGGCCGGGCACGTCAACCGCGACACCCGGGAAGTGTGGGCCGGAATATCGCTGGGCGCCGTCGTGGGCGCGGCGGGCGGTTTCCTCATGCAGCCGGTCCGGCTCCTCGTCCCACCGGCGCCCAGGTCGGCGCGGGACGTTCGCGTCCGCCGCGAGCAGGAGCGAATCGAGCCCATCCTCCCGGTCGCCGGGGAATCGAAGGACCTGCTGGCCCACGAGAACGATCCCCGCCTGCCCCCGGAGGCGGTCGCGCCCGGCCTCACGCCGGCCGGCGTCGAGCGCCTCTCGAACCAGCTCCTGCAGCCCGAGAGCGAGCGCCTCACGGGCGCGATCCCGCGCCTGCGCAACGACCCCGTGGCTCCGATCCTCCCGGACCTCCAGCCGCCCGCGGTGCTGGTCACGATGGCGCGGTCGACGCTTGTCATCGGCCTGCTCGAAGGGGCCGCCATCGGGATGGCCGCGGCGGGGTCCCTCAACGGCGAGTCCCGCGGGTTCCTCGGGCGGCTGGCCGGCGGCGGTGCCGTCGGCGCTCTCGGGGGCATGAGTGCCGCTGCCGCCCTGAGCCGCCCCTGGCTCGACCCGAAGCGCATCGGCCAGACCGGCGTGGAGGAGGGGCTCGCGGATGGAAAGCGCACGAGCGGCGTCATGGCGGGGGGAATTCTGGGCACCCTCCTCGGCGGCGCGATCGGCGCCGTGCTGCACAACACCACGACCGGCATCGACCGGGCGGATATTTCGCTGTGCGCGCTCGGCGGCAACGCCGCCGGGCTGCTCGTCGGCACCCTCCTGACCGCCCCCCACCCCTCCGAATAGCACCAGGGGACGTGTTTAAGTATTTAAGTTACTCGGAAGGAGAAAGGGAGGAGAGGGACATGGAGGAGCCGGTGAAGCAGGAATGGATCAGGGATTTTGAGGCTGCTGCCCGCCGGACCCTCGAGGAACGCATGCGGTACGCATTCGTCCGGACTCACAAGCCGGTCATGGACGACGCACCATTCCGCGCGTTCGCCACGACCGCCGAGTACCGCCGCTGGTGCGAGGAACATCTTCCCTCCTGGTTGGGCTATGGCCGGAACGTTTGAATACCGGCAGGCTCGCGAGATCACGGGGGCCTTCGAGCGCCACCATGTGAAGTTCCTGTTCATCGGAAAATCCGGGGCGATCATCCTGGGGTATCCCGACACCACGCAGGACGCCGACCTGTTCGTGGAAAAGACTCCGGAGAATGGCCGCGCCATCGTCGCCGCGCTTGTCGAACTGGCCTTCCGCCTTTCCGATCAGGATCGCCGGGACGTCGAGGCGGGGAAGGACTTCGTCCAGCTCCGCGACGGCCCGTTCGATCTCGATCTCGTCTTCGCGCCAGACGGCATCGAGACATTTTCGGAAGCGGCGCGGCGGGCCGTCGTCGTGGAAGGCATGCCCGTCTGCCACCCGGATGACATCATCCGCAGCAAGGAAGCGACCGGACGGGTCAAGGATCGCGAGTCCCTGCCCAGACTCAGGGCCTTCCGGGACTGGTGGGCCCAGCGGCAGAAGGCCTGATGGGATCCGGCCGATTCGCGATCGCGGTGCACGGCGGGGCGGGACGACTCGACCGGGACATGCCCGCATCCCTTCGGGATGCCTATCTCGCCAGCCTCAGGATCGCCCTGCGGCTGGGACGCACCCGGCTGGCCCGGGACGGATCGGCGCTGGACGCCGTCGAGGCGGTCGTGCGCCTCCTCGAGGACGACCCGCTGTTCAACGCCGGCAAGGGCGCGGCGTTCACCGCGGACGGCCGGCACGAGTTCGACGCCTCGATCATGGACGGTCGCACCCTCGCCTGCGGCGCCGTCGCCGCCGTCCGGACGGCCCGGAACCCGGTCTCGCTCGCGCGGCTCGTGATGGAGAAGACCCCATACGTGTTTCTGGCTGGCGCGGGCGCCGACCGGTTCGCCGTGGCGATGAAAGTCGAGCGTGTCCCGAACCGCTGGTTCGACACGGCCCGGCGGCGACGCCAGCTCCGGCAGACCCGGGGCACCGTTGGATGCGTGGCCCTGGATGTGCGCGGCCACCTCGCCGTCGCGACCTCGACCGGGGGAATGACGGGCAAGCGCTGGGGCCGGGTTGGCGACTCCCCCGTCATCGGCGCCGGAACCTGGGCCGACGACGCCACCTGTGCGGTCTCGTGCACGGGCGCTGGCGAGGAGTTCATACGGCGCGCCGCGGCCCACGAAGTGTCGGCGCTGATGCGACATCGGAAGATGTCCATCGGCGCGGCCGCGCGGACCGTGATCACGAAGGAGCTGAAGCGCGGGGACGGGGGGCTCATCGCGGTGTCGCGGTCAGGAGAGATCGCGCTTCGCTACAACACCCTCGGCATGTTCCGGGGCGCCGCGGACTCCCGCGGCCGCTTCGACGTGGCTATCTGGGAGTAGAATCCCGGCGACAGACGGTCACGACCGCGAAGCAGGCCATGGCCAAGCTTTGGCCGACCACACCGAGCTTCTTGGCCGTCGTCGCCTTGATGGAGACATCCTCGACGGAAATCCCCAGCGCGCCTGAGAGGGCGCTGGCCATGCGGTCCCGCCAGGGCCCGAGCTTCGGCGCCTCGGCCAGCACGGTCACGTCCGCGTTGCGCACCGACCAGCCCCGGCAGGCCGCCTCGGCAACCACGGTCTCGAGGAACCGGACGCTGGACAGGTTCCGCGTCGCCTCGCGGCGGACGCCGAACCGGGTGCCGATGTCGCCTCCCGCGGTCGCCCCCAGCACGGCGTCCGTGAGCGCGTGGCAGACGATGTCGGCGTCGGAGTGCCCTTCCAGCCCCTTGGCGAACGGGATCCGGACTCCGCCGAGGATGAGCCGGCGGCCCGGAACCAGCCGGTGCATGTCGAACCCGATCCCGGCCCGGGGATTCGCGAGCAGATCCCCCGCCATCGCCAGGTCCTCGGGCCACGTCACCTTCAGGACCCGGCGGGAACCGGGCACGAGCTTGACGGCCAGCCCCAGCGACTCCAGCGGCTGGACGTCGTCGGTCACGTCCGCGCCCCCCAGCGCAGCCAGCCAGCGCGGCACGAGGTCCGCGCGCACCGCCTGCGGCGTCTGCGCCTGCCACAGCCCCGCCCGGGGCACCGTCGCGGCGACGAGGCCGCCGACGCCTTCGCGCTTGAGGGTATCCGACGCCGGAATCGCAGCCACGGCGGCCCCGTGGTGCGAAGCCTCCCGGGCGACGCGCTCGACGACTTGCGGGTCCACGAACGGCCGGGCCGAGTCATGGATAAGGACGACGGTCCTGCCCTTGGGTGCCAGGGCCCGAACGCCGGCAGCCACGGAATCCTGGCGCCGCGCTCCCCCCGCGGCGACGGTCACCCGGTCCAGGCCTTCGGCCCGGACGAACGCGCGCGCGCGGGCGACGCTCGACCGGTCAACGACGACCGCAATGCGGCGGAGCCACGGCATGGCGTGGAACGCCTCCAGCGCGTGGGAGAAGAGCGGCCGCCCGGCGAGCGGCACCCAGGCCTTGGGCCCGCCGGCACCGAGGCGTTCCCCCCGCCCGGCGGCCACAAGCACGAGGAGGGCCGCAGGACGCTTCCGCCCCGGACCCCCCTCGTAACGGGAAGAACGTGGACTAGTCACTGTCAGTGCGTGATGATCTCGCCTGCCTCGTCCCTCTTCTTGGCGAAGATCATGCGGCCGGCCGCGGTCTGCAGCGCGCTCGTCACGACGACCTCGATCTTCTGGCCCATGTAGACCTTGCCGTTGTCGACGACGACCATGGTGCCGTCGTCGAGGTATCCGATCCCCTGCCCCGCCTCCTTGCCTTCCTTGATCACCCGGATCGTGAGCAGTTCCCCGGGGAGCACGGCCGGCTTGAGCGCGTTGGCGAGGTCGTTGATATTGAGGACCGGCACACCGTGGATCTCGGCGACCTTGTTGAGGTTGAAGTCGTTGGTGATGATGCGGGCGCCCCGCGCCTTCCCGATGATGAGGAGTTTCTCGTCCACCTCCCGGGTTTCGGGCGCGTCGACCTCGAGCACCTCGAGCGTTATCTTGGACCTCTGCATCCGGTTGAGAATGTCCAGCCCGCGGCGGCCGCGGTTGCGCTTGAGCGGGTCGGAAGAATCGGCGATCCTCTGCAGTTCCTGGAGGACGAATCTCGGAATATAGAACACGCCTTCGAGGAAGCCCGTTTCGCAGACCTCCGCGATGCGCCCGTCGATGATCACACTGGTATCCAGCAGTTTCGGAGCGATGGCGTTCTTGCCCGGGCCCGTGACCGCGCCGGCCTTGGAATTCGCCGGAGCGCCGCCGGACGGCATCCCCGGGAAGCCGCCGAACTCGGCGACCAGCATCCACACGCATCCCGCCAGCAGGACGGCGGGCACTATCCACCGGTGGTCCGGTCCCACGAGCCAGGCCGCGGCCACCGCAATCACGACGATCACGATCCTGCGAATCAACACGTTCATGTTCATGATGGTCTCCTGTCGATGAGCATTGGGAAGAAGCCGCTCCGCCTCATGCTAGCGCCCGTTCAACCGCCTGCGCCAGGTCCGCCGCCCCCTCGATTTCCAGGCCTTTGGGGGCGGCCCCCAGTGTGTCCCGGTTCGCCTGCGGGATCACGGCGTGCTTGAACCCGAGCCGGGCCGCCTCCTCGAGCCGGCGGTCGAGGTGGATGACCGCCCGCACTTCGCCCGAGAGCCCGATCTCGCCCACGAGGGCCGCCCGCGCGAGGGGACGATCCTTGAAGGCCGACACGATCGCCATGGCCGCAGCCAGATCCGCGGCAGGCTCCTCGACGAGGAGGCCGCCCGCCACGTTCAGGAAGACGTCGGCGGCCCCGAGCCGGTACCCCATCCGCTTCTCGAGCACGGCGAGCAGGATCGCGAGCCGGTTGGAGTCGAGGCCGGACGCCCGCCGCTGGGGCATCCCGTAGGCGGCCGTCGCCGTCAGGGCCTGGATCTCGACCAGGAGCGGGCGGCTGCCCTCCATGCACGCGGCCACGGCCCGCCCGGCGAGCGGCGAGCCGTCGTTGGGGAGGAATAGGTCCCCGAGCTCGGCGACCTCGCGCAGCCCCGCGCCCGTCATCTCGAAGACCCCGATCTCGCTCGTGGAGCCGTACCGGTTCTTGACCGCGCGCAGGATCCGGTACAGGTGGTGGCGGTCGCCCTCGAACTCGAGAACGCAGTCCGCGAGGTGCTCGAGCGTCCGCGGCCCCGCCAGGAGGCCGTCCTTGGTCACGTGGCAGACGACGAGGAGGACGACGCCGTCCGTCTTCGCGATCCGGGTGAGATGGGCGGCGCATTCGCGAACCTGGCCCACGCTCCCGGGCGCCCCGCCCAGCCCCTCGCTCCAGAGCGTCTGGATCGAGTCCACGACGGCCACGGCGGGCTTGAGCTTCCGGATCGCCGCCTCGACGGCCTCGAGCTGGGTGGTCGCGAGCACACCGAGCCCCTGGCCCGGCACCCCGAGCCGCGTCGCCCGGAGCTTGATCTGTGCGGCGGATTCCTCGGCCGAAACGTACAGGACCGGGGGCTTCGTGCGCGAGAGCGTGGCGGCCGCCTGGAGCAGGAGCGTGGACTTCCCGATGCCGGGGTCCCCGCCGATCAGGACGAATGAGCCGGGCACGAGGCCGCCGCCGAGGACGCGGTCGAACTCGGGCAGCCCGGTGCCTAGCCGGGGCGCATTCGCGCCAGGAACGTTGTCGAGCCAGACCATCTCGGCGGGCTGCCCCTCGCCCGGCCGGACGCGCCCTCCGGCCGGGATGGACGTTTCACGCTCCTCGACGAGCGTGTTCCACCCCTGGCAGTTGGGACAACGACCTAGCCAGCGGGTACTCGCGAACCCGCACGCCTGGCAGACGAACCGGGAGGCCTTGACCCTGCTCAAAACAGCCTCACCTTCGCCGTGATCGGCTTATCCTTGAAGTTCTTGACCACGGCCTTGACGTCGAGGGCGAGCTGCGGATCGTTCAGAAGCGTGGGGAGCAGTCCGGACCCCGTGTCGAGCTTCCTCGCCACGGAGTCCATGGAGACGGCCGCCGCCTGGAGACTCGCCATCGCCGCATTCACCCGCGCCACCGCGCCCCGCACGCTTTCCGGCCCCTCGGCCACGGCCAGCGCCTTCGACAGGGCCTCGAGCTCCTTCGAAAGCGTCCGCGCGCTGCGTGACGCCGTCTCCAGGTCCGAGAGCGCCGCATCCACGCCGGCCGCGTGTTTCTCCACGACCCGCGAGATCCGGTCCGAGACCGCGTTGAGGTTGGCGATCATCCGGTGCACGGAGGCCGCGACCTCCTCCTTGGCGAAGATCGGCGTCAGCGTGTCCATCATCTTCCCCGCCCGGATCATGGTCGCGTCGATCGAGATGGGGTCCACGCCGCGCACGATCGCGCCGTCGGGCAGGAACGGGGCCACCCCCGACAGGCTGGCGTTGATCTCGACGTACACCTCGCCCAGCATGCCGCTCGTGAAGATCCAGAATTCGCAGTCCTCGCGGATCCGCACCGCCCGGTCGATCCAGAGCGTCACGAGGACCATGTCCTCGTCCACCTTGACGTCCCGGACCCGCCCGATCACGGGGCCGCCCGCGTACTTGACCGGCGCGTCGATCTTGAGGTCGTTCACGAACTTGAACCTCGCCTTGACGTAGTAGCCGGAGACGCCCAGCCGGACCTTGCCGACGACGAACACGGACGCCAGCAGGAGGAGCGCCGCGATCGCGACGACGATGCCGACCTTGCGCTCGTGGGTCACCGGACCGCCTCCACGCCGATGTTGATGGGGCCGGTGGCCCGGCCGTGGATGAACTGCTGGACGGCCTCGTCGGGACTCGCCTGGATCTCGGCGGGCGTTCCGTAGGCGCGGACGCGGCCCTCGTGCAGCATCGCCACCCGGTGCCCGACCTTGTAGGCGCTGACCATGTCGTGCGTGACCACGATCGACGTGACGCCGAGGGAATCCCGGGTCGCGATGATGAGGTCGTTGATCGCGTCCGACATGATGGGGTCCAGCCCGGTCGTGGGTTCGTCGTACAGGACCACCTCGGGGGACATCGCGAGCGCGCGGGCGAGCCCCACGCGCTTCTTCATGCCCCCGGACAGCTCCGAGGGCTTCTTCGGCCCCGACCCCGGGAGTCCGACCTGGCGGAGCCGCTCCTCGACAATGCGGGCGATATCGGCCTCCGGGCGTCCGAGCCGCCGGAGGGCGAAGCCCACGTTTTCCTCGACGGTCAGGGAGTCGAACAGGGCGGCCCCCTGGAAGACCATGCCGAACCGCGCGCGCACCTTGACCATCTCCTCCTCCGGCAGGGCCACGACGTCCCGGCCGTCGACCAGGATCCGCCCCGCGTCGGGACGGATCAGCCCCAGCAGGCACTTGAGCATCACGCTCTTGCCGCAGCCGGACCGGCCGATGACGGCCAGGGTCTCGCCGCGGTGCACGTCGAGCGTCATGTCGTCCAGGACCTTCTGGCGGCCGAACGCCTTGGCAATTCCCTCGAACCGGATGAGGATATCGCCGGCCATCAGAACACGCTCATGGCGGCGGTGAGGAAGTAGTCAGCGATCAGGATGCCCATGGACGACACGACGACCGCGCTGGTGGTCGCACGGCCGACGCCCTCGGCGCCTCCGGCGGTGGTGAACCCCTTGTAACAGCTCACCGTGGCGATGATGAACCCGAAGAATAGCGATTTCGTCAATCCACTGAACAGGTCGGATAATTCTACCATGGAGAGCGCGTTGTCCGCGTAGAGGCTCGCGCTCTGCCCGAACCGCGTCAGCGCCACGAGGAACCCGCCGAAGACGCCGATGATGTCCGAGAACAACGTCAGCAGGGGCAGCATGGACACGCAGGCCACCACGCGCGGGACCACCAGGTAGCGGACGGGATTCGTGGCCAGTGTCTCCAGCGCGTCGATCTGCTCGGTCACCCGCATCGTCCCGATCTCGGCCGCGAACGCGGACCCCACCCGTCCGGTCACGATGAGGGCCGTGAGGACGGGCCCGAGCTCGCGCACCATCGAGACGGCCACCATCCCGCCGAGGTAGGAGCTGACACCCGCCATCTTCCGGTCGAGCGTGATCCCGGTCTGGAGGGCGAGAACCATGCCCGTGAACATGGCGGTGACGAGCGCGACCATGATGGAGTTGACCCCCGCCGATGACATGCTCTCGAGCGACTCGCGCGCCTCGAAGACGCGGGGCCGCGGCCGGCGCAGGATCACGCACAGGAACCAGTCGCCCCAGTTCCGGAGAGTCACCGAGGTCCAGTGCAGGATCGACTGCAACATGATGAAGAACCGCCCGGTCTCCTCGAGGCCGTTGAAGAAGATGGCCCGGGCGCCGCGGACGGCCGTCTCCGCGCCGCGGGTAACGACGTCAGCCACGGGCGGCGCCGTACTCGCGGCGGTTCAGCCCGCCGGCCGTGCAGAGGACCTCGTAGGCGATCGTGTGCTGCCGCCGCGCCACCGTCCCGGCGTTGAGCCGACGCCCCCGCTGGGCGCCGAAGAACACGGCCTCGTCGCCCGGCACGACGCCCGGAATATCCGTCACGTCCACGATCGTGAGGTTCATGCACACGAGGCCGCGCACCCGGGCGAAGCGCCCGCGAATCAGCACCGTGCCGCGGTTCGACTGGAGCCTGCTGAATCCGTCCGCATATCCTGCCGGCAGGATCGCGAGCGTCGCGGCCCGCGAAGCCCGCCACGTGTGGTCGTAGCTCACGGTCGCGCCCCGGGCCACGCGGCGCACGTCGGCCACCCGGGTGCCAAACGACATCGCGGGACGCAGCCACCGGGGGGGCCGCGCGCCCCCCGGCGCGCACCCGTAGAGCAGCAGTCCCGGGCGGATGGCGCGATAGCCCCGGGCCCGGACGCTCGCGAGCACGGCTCCGCTGTTCGCCGCGTGCGTCAGCCCGGGATCGATACCGTGGGTTCGGAGAACTCCAAGGCATTCGTCGAACCGCCGGAGCTGCACGCGCGTGAATCCGGGCTCGCCGGCGGCCGCGAGGTGCGTCCAGATGCCCGCGAGCCGCCGGACGCGGCGCTTCCGGAGCAGGCGTACGACCTCGGCGGCGCGGGAGGCGTCGAATCCGAGCCGGCCCATCCCGGTGTCGAACTTGAGGTGGGCCGCCAGCACGCCGCCGCGGGGCTCCGGCATCGCGGCAAGATCTCGTTCGCCCGTCAGCGTGGGGTGGCAGCCCGCGCGGATGAGCGCGGGAAGGTCCACCGACGCGGCGGTCCCCAGGACCAGCACCGGAGTCCGGATCCCGGCGGCGCGCAGGACAAAAGCCTCCCCCGGGTCCGCGACCGCGAGAAGGTCGGCCAGACCCGCGAGGGCATGGCCGACCTCGGGCGCACCGTGGCCGTAGGCGTCACGCTTGACGACCGCGATGAGGGCCGCGCCGGGGACGGCCCGGCGGAGGGCCCGGGCGTTCGCTTTGATGGCTGTGAGGTCGACGACCACCCGCGCGGTGCGGGTCATGGCGGCCTTTACTCGTCCTCCGGCATGAGCTCGTCGATCTCCGCCGGATTGTCGAACCGCGTATAGGCCCGGTTGAAGATCAGGCGGAACGTTCCCGTCGGGCCGTTCCGCTGTTTCGCCACGCACACGCGGGCCACGTAGGACTGCTGCGCCGGGGTCGGCTCCGACCCCTCGGGGCTGTCCTTCGGATCGCGGTAGATGAAGACGACGACGTCGGCGTCCTGCTCGATCGCGCCGCTCTCGCGCAGGTCCGACAGCCGCGGCTTGGAGATGTCGCGCCGCTCGGGCGCCCGCGAGAGCTGGGAGAGCACCATGACCGGCACGTTCAGCTCCTTGGCCACGGACTTCATCGAGCGCGAGATGGCCGTGATCTCCTGCTGGCGGCTCTCGGGCCGGCCCCCGCCCCCCTCGTTGCTGAAGTCCATGAGCTGAAGGTAGTCCACGATGATCAGGCCGTCGAACGCGCTCGTCTCGCCGAACACGCGCCGGGCCCGCGCCCGGACCTGGATGGGCATGAGCCACGAGGACTCGTCGATCCAGATGGGCAGGTCGTGCAGGACCGAGGCCGCGTGCATGAGCCGGGCGCGGTCCTCGGCGAAGAGCCGCCCCCGCCGCACGTCGTGGGAATCCACGCGGGCTTGGGAGCAGATCATGCGGCGGACGAGCGCGTGGGACGACATCTCGAGGCTGAACACGAGGACCGGGATCTTGCGGACGCGGGAGGCGTGCTCGGCTATGTTAAGGGCGAAGCTGGTCTTGCCCATGCCCGGGCGCGCCGCGACGACGATGAGCTCGCCCTTCTGGAGGCCGCTCGTGAGCTGGTCGAGCCAGTGGAACCCGGTCGGCAGCCCCGTCATCATGGCCTCTTCGCCGGCCGCCTGGTTCTGGATGTTCTCGACCTTCTCGATCTCGGAAACGATGAGCTTCTCGATGCGCTGGAGCCCGGCGTCGAGGCGTTCCTGCGCCAGCGTGTAGAGGTACTGCGAGGCCTGGTT
This sequence comes from bacterium, assembly GCA_919901855.1. GTDB lineage: Bacteria > Oederibacteriota > CAKKQC01 > CAKKQC01 > CAKKQC01 > CAKKQC01. Next base: position 17,026 of record CAKKQC010000059.1, read on the forward strand.
CAGCAGCTCCTCCGGCCGGAGCTGGTCGCGCGCCGCCCGGTCGAAGATCTGGTATCCGACCTCCGAGAGCCGGCGCATCGTCGCCTTGTCCTTGACGATCGCGGCGTACTGCTCGATGTTCTCCGCGATCGCGATCTCGTCCACGAGCCCCGCCACGTAGGCCTGGCCGCCGGCGTTGTCGAGGCGCCCCGCCCGCTTCATCCGGTCGCACACGGTCACGAGGTCCACCTTCTCGCCCGCCTCGAAGAGCTCGCGGATGGCGCGGTAGATGTCCTGGTGGGCGGCGCGGTAGAAGTGGTCGACCTGGAGGGAGGAGGCGGCCTTGGCGATGGCCTCGCGGCTCGCCTCGGTGCCCTGGAGCATCGCGCTCAGGGCGGCGCGTTCGGCGCCGAGGTCTTGCGGGGGGACACGGGTTTCCTGTGTGGTGCGGGTGAAACCCATGACGCCCTAGACTCTCTCGCCCTCCCGCACGATCCAGACTTTGACCTGGGCCGTGATCTCGGGGGCGAGTTTGACCGGCACCGTGAAGACGCCGAGCGTCTTCAGGTGTTCCTCGAGCTGAACCTGGCGCCGCTCGACCGGGAAGCCCTGGGCCGCCAGCGCCTCCGCGACATCCGCGGCGGCCACCGACCCGAAGAGCTTCTCGTCCGGCCCCGCCTTGCGCGCGAGGGTGCACGAGACGCCCGAGAGCTTGTCGGCGAGCGCCTTGAACTCCGCCATCCTCGCGTCGCGCTTCTTGGCCTCGGCGGCCTGCATCCGGGCCGCCTGCGCCTCGACGCCCGGCGTCGCGGGAATCGCGAGCTTGCGCGGGAGGAGGAAATTCCGGGCGTAGCCCTCGGTGACCTGGAGGAGCTGGCCCCGAACCCCGAGATGTTCGACTTCCTTCAGCAGGAGGACGCGCATGATGGGCTTCCCTTCCCGCTCAGACGACCGAGTACGGAAGCAGGGCGGCGTGGCGCGCGCGGCGGATGCCGCGCGTCACCGCGCGCTGGTGACGAGCGCAATTGCCGCTCGTGCGGCGCGATACGATCCGGCCCCGCTCGCTCAGGAACCCCTTGAGCAGGCCGATGTCGCGGATGTCGACCGTTCCGATCTTGGCCGTGCAGAACCGGCAGACCTTCTTGCGGGGCGGACGGCGGTCGCGCCGGCCGTAGCCGCGTCCGCCCTCTTCCCGGCGTCCCCTGTCGTCAGGCATGATGTCAGGCCTCCTCTTCAAAACTCGGCATCGGCTCGTCGACGGGCTCCGCCCCGCCGCCAGCCGGTGGCACTTCGGCGGGCACCCCGCCCCCCGATGCGCCGCCCTCGCGCGGACCGATGAACTGCCAGCGATTCGCGATGATCTCGACGGCGCGCCGCTTGGCGCCGTCACGGCCCTCGAAATCGCGGACCCGCAGGCGCCCCTCGACCAGGACGGGACGCCCCTTCTTGAGGTACGTCGAGGCCGTCTCGGCCTGCTTCCCGAAGATCACGGCGTCGATGAAGAGCGTCTCTTCCTTCGGCTCCCCCGCCGACGTCTTGTACCGCTCCGAGGCCGCGAGCCGGAGCGTGCAGACGCCCTTGCCGCTCGGCAGGTACCGGAGCTCGGGATCCCTGGTCAGGTTCCCGATCAGGATGATCTTGTTGAAACTGGCCACGGCCGCCTTACGCCGCGGGCGCCGGGGGTGTCACCGGCGTCGGAGCCGCGACCGGCGCAGGAGATCCGGCGTCCGCCGGAGCTCCACGCCCCGTCTGGGGCGCAGGCGCTCCCTGCGAGGGCATCAGCAGGGACGGATCCAGCCGGGTCGTCATGTAGCGGATCACGCCCTCGTGCATCCGCAGGACCTGCTCGACCGCGGGGACCGTCGTCACCGGCATGTACGTGGTGAGGAGCACGAAGTTCGCCTCCGTGCGGCCCTTCACGCGGAACGCCAGCCGGCGGACGCCGAGCTTCTCGATGGACCGGATCTCGCCCTTGGCATCGGTGATGACCGCGTGGAGGCGAGAGAGCAGCGCCTCCCCGTCAGCCGCGGCGACGGCCGGCTCGAACGCAACCAGGACTTCGTAATAGCGCTTTTCCATGGCGGACTAGATTACCACGCGCCTTTACCCATCGGCAACCTCACCCCGGCGCTCCCGGAACCCCGGCCGGAATGCCGTGCTGGCCGTCTTCCCCGCCTCCCCCGGCGCCCGTATGATGGCACCGTATGGTAGCCCCACGCACGAAAGGACGGGTCCCCATGAGCATCCTGTCGGCCATCCTGGGTCTTGCCGGCCTTGTCCCACCCGCCACGGCAACCCCGCGGACCTCGATCGACTTCGACCCCGGATGGAAGTTCCTGCCGGGCGACGCCCCCCAAGCCTCCGGGGCCGGGTTCGACGATGCGGGCTGGCGGACGCTCGACCTCCCCCACGACTGGAGCATCGAACTCCCCCGCCTGCCCGACGCGCCCTGCGGCCGCGACGGCGGGTACACCCGGAACGGCACCGGCTGGTACCGGAAGACCTTCCGAGCTCCCGCCGAATGGCGGGGCCGGCGGATTGCGGTCGAGTTCGACGGCGTCTACATGAACTCCGAAGTCTGGTGCAACGGCCGCCGGCTCGGAGACCGGCCGTTCGGTTACTCGAGTTTCCGGTACGACCTCACGTCCGCCCTCCGGTTCGGCGGAGAGCCGAACGTGCTCGCGGTCCGGGTGGACAACTCCCGGCAGACAAACAGCCGCTGGTATTCGGGCTCCGGCATCTACCGCCACGTCCGGCTCGTCGTGACCGATGCCGTTCACGTGATCCCCTGGGGAGTATTCGTTACCACACCCGAGGTGTCGGCCGACGGGGCCGTCGTGCGCGTGCACGCGGCGATCGAGAACGGAACCCCGGACGCCGCGAAGGTCGCGGTCCGCACGGCCCTGCTCGATCCCGCCGGCAAGCCCGTGGGTTCCCGCCAGATCGCGCTCGAGATCGAGGCGGGCCGTCCGGGCGAGGTGACCGCCGAGATCCGGATCGGCGCACCGCAGCGCTGGTCTCCCGCCACTCCGGCGCTCTACACGGCGCGGACCGAGGTGCTTTCCGGCGGCACGCCCGTCGACGCGGTCGAGACCCCGTTCGGGATCCGATCCCTGCACTTCGACGCCAGGACCGGGTTCTCGCTCAACGGCGTCTCGATGAAACTCCGGGGCACGTGCGTCCACCATGACAACGGACCATTGGGCGCCGCCTCGTTCGATCGCGCGGAGGAGCGCAAGGTCGAGATCCTCAAGGCCTCGGGGTACAACGCCATCCGGACGAGCCACAACCCGCCCGCCCCGGGCCTCCTCGCGGCGTGCGACCGGCTCGGGATGCTCGTCATCGACGAGGCATTCGACTGCTGGAAGAAGGGCAAGCGCCCGCACGACTACCACGAGGCGTTCGACGAATGGTGGCAGCGCGACCTCGATGCCATGGTCCTTCGCGACCGGAACCACCCGTGCGTGATCATGTGGTCCATCGGCAACGAGCTGGAGGAGCGCGCGGAACCCGAGGGGGCGAGGATCGCGAAGGAGCTGGCCAACTACGTCCGCGCCCTGGACCCCACGCGCCCGGTCACGGCCGGCATCAACGGCGTCGATCCCTGGCGGGGCACCGATGGCGTCTTCGCCGCCCTCGACGTCGGCGGGTACAACTACCAGCGCTGGAACTACCGGCCCGACCACGACCGGTTTCCGGACCGGGTCATGGTCGCAACCGAGTCCAATCCTCCCGAGGCGTTCGAGTACTGGATGGAGGTCCTCGACCTGCCGTGGGTGATCGGGGATTTCGTATGGACCGGGTGGGACTACCTCGGCGAGGCCTCGATCGGTTACGCGCGGTGGGAAGGCGACGGCCGGCCCGCCCCCAACACGTTCCCGTGGAATCACGCGAACTGCGGCGATATCGACCTCTGCGGATTCAAGCGGCCGCCCTCGTACTACCGCGACGTCCTCTGGGGTGTCGGCTCGAAGGTCTGGATCGCGGTCCACGCGCCGATGCCGGCCGGAGCGAAAGAGGAAGTGAGCTGGTGGGGCTGGCCCGACGTGCGCGGAAGCTGGACCTGGCCCGGGCATGAGGGAGAGCCGATGAAGGTCGAGGTCTACTCCGGCTGCGAGCGGATCGAGCTGAGTCTCAACGGAAAGTCGCTCGGGTCACAGCCCACATCCCGAGCCAGCCGGTTCACGGCCACGTTCACAGTGCCGTATGCGCCCGGCACCCTCAAGGCCGTGGGGTTCCTCGCCGACAAGCCCGTGGCCGAGTGGCAGTGGAAGACCACGGGCGCGCCCGCCGCTATCCGGCTCACGCCAGACCGGAAGGCGATCAGGGCCGACCGCGAGGATCTGTCCTTCGTGACCGTCGAGGTCACGGACGCCGAGGGGCTACTCCAGCCGAACGCCGACCACGAGATCCGGTTAATGGTGGAAGGGGAAGGTACGATCGCGGCCGTCGGGAGCGGCTGTCCATACAGCGCCGAGCCCTATGTCGGCGACCGCCGCAAAGTATGGCAGGGCCGGTGCCTTGTCATCGTGAAGTCCACGGGAAGGCCGGGCGCCATCCGCCTCACCGCCGAGGCCAATGGCCTCACTTCCGCCGACGCAATCCTCCGCGCGGAGTAGAACCCCGTGCTGACCTACAAGGACTACCTCAGCCCCGAGCACGTGAAGCCGCGGGCGACGCTGTACGACATGCTCCGGACCACGTGCGAGCAGTACCACCACAAGGCCGCGTTCCAGATGCGCGAGAACGAGGACCGGTACCGGCAGGTCACCTACGGCCAGCTCTGGGACCGCACGGAGGCCCTGGCGGAGTACCTGCTATCGCTGGGAATCGAGGCCCGGGACAAGGTCGCGATCGAGAGCGAGAACCGGCCCGAGTGGGGGCTCGCCTATTTCGCGATCATGAAGACCAAGGCCACGATCGTGCCCATCGATGCCCAGCTTCCATTCACTGACGTGGACTTCATCCTCGACCACTCGGAGACGAGCGTGCTCTTCGTCTCCCGGGGCATCTGGGAGAAGGTCTGGAAGACGACCCTGGCGACGCACCCGCGGATCGAACACGTCATCGTCTTCGACCCCGTGGAGACGTCCGACCCCCGGGTCCGCCTCCTCGACCATTGCATCGAGGAGGGCGCGAAACTCACCGCCAAACTCCCGCAGGCCTTCGCCCCCAATGACCACCACGTGATCCTGTACACCTCCGGCACGACGGGGAACCCCAAGGCCGTCATGCTCTCCCACGGCAACCTCGCCTCCAACGTCTACGCCATCCACCGCATCATCCACTTCGACGACCGCGACAGCTTCGTCTCCGTGCTCCCCGTCCACCACGTCTTCGAATGCACGGTCGGCCTGCTCGCCGCCGTCGCCGTCGGCGCCACGGTCACGTACGCCGAGAGCCTGAAGTCGTCGAGCCTGCTCGCGAACATGCGCGAGACGCGCGCGACCCTGATCCTGGGCGTCCCCCTCCTCTTCGAGAAGCTTTACTACGGCATCCTGCGCGCGGTCGAGAAACGCCCGATCCATCACCGATTCGTGTTCTGGACCCTGCTCTGGGCGGTCCGGATCGGGCGCATCTTCGGGATCGAGGCGGGCGGCCTCGTATTCCGAGGCCTGCGCGGGAAGGCCGGGCTCGGGACCATTAGGCTCGCCATCAGCGGCGGCGGTCCGCTCCCGTACGTGACCGCGCGGGGGTTCCGCGAACTAGGAATCCGGCTGATCCAGGGCTACGGACTCTCGGAGACTTCGCCCGTCCTCACCGCCGGCACGGAGCGCCACGACAACGTCCGGTCGGTGGGACTCCCGCTGCCGGGCGTCGAGTTGCGGATCGTCGACCCCTCGCCTCTGGGCGAGGGGGAGATCGCGTGCCGCGGGCCGATGGTCATGCAGGGCTACTACCGCAACCCCGAGGCCACGGCCGCCGTCATGCAGGACGGGTGGCTACTGACCGGCGACGCCGGGTACCTCGACGGCAAGGGGTTCCTGCACATCACGGGCCGGCTCAAGAACGTGATCGTCACCCACGGCGGCAAGAACGTGTACCCCGAGGAGCTCGAGGAGAAGCTCGACGCCTCGCCGTTCATCAAGGAAAGCCTCGTCTACGGCGAGCCCGAGTCCGAGGACATCCGGGGCGAGAAGGTGGCGGCGATCATCGTGCCCGACTACGAGCTCATCCGCGAGAACTGGGACGAGATGCCGCACGCCCGGGTCCACCGGGAGCCCACGGACCAGGCGATCGCGGAGGAGGTGGATCGGGCCATCCACGGCCTCAACCACCACCTGCCGGCATACAAGCGGATCACGGGCTGGGCGATCCACCGCGAGGAGCTGGCCAAGACCTCGACGCGGAAGATCAAGCGGTTCCTCTACAAGGCCGGGCGGACGCCCGACAGGTAGCTAATGGTAGCGGATGCGTCCGATCCGCTTCCCCGGGCGGACCACGGCGTCCACGATGGCGGGAAGGCTGCGGCGATGCCGCCACAGGAGCACGACGGCCAGGGCGAGATACACCCAGGACAGGACGACTCGCCCCTCCGTACCGGGGAGCGCGAACTGGACAAGGAAGAGGACGAGCAGGGCGAGGGCCTCGCCGAACCCGAAGTGCAGGTGGGCGAGAACGGCAAATCCGAGCACGGTCTGGGACGCCGTCAGGAAGACTTCCTCGACCTGGCGAGCGTCGAGCTCGAGCCCCGAGGCCGGGCCGCCGCCCGCAACGTAGGCGAGCGGCAGGCTTCCGATCAGGAGCGTCCACTGGTTCACCTTGGACGACAGCAGGATGCCGATGGCATGCCCACCCCTGAGCCGGGCGGCAAGGATGATCGCGACGATGAATTCGGGGGCCTCGGAGGCGAGCGGCGCGAGCCATTGGACGAGGAGGAACTCGTCGATGTGCAGGATCTTCCCCGCCTCGATGAGCGACTCCGCGAACGGTTCAGCGGACACGAGGATGAAGATGGCCGCAAGCACGAAGAGCGAGGTCACGACGGCGCGGCGCATCCGCGTCGGCAGGGCGCCCAGCAGGGCAGCCGTCCCCACGAGCTCAGGTTCGTGCTGGGGCTCCCGGGTCACCCGCCAGATGTAGGCAGCGAAGATGCCGAGCAGGACCGCGGCGTCCCAGACCGTGATCCGCCGCATCAGGGGGATGATGAAGCACCAGACGGAGGCGAGGCCGAGGAAGGCGAGCTCGATGCGGGCCTTGCCTTCGAGGTGGATCGCGCTCACGGGATGGCCCGCGCGGCGCGAGTAGAAGAAGTAGACGAGGGCCGCCACCGGCCAGCCGAACCCGAGCAGGAGCCGGTTGCTCCCGGTCATGTTCGCGGCCGCGTACTGCGTGTAGGTGGGATTGCCGCCGGCCGCCCAGGCGAAGTAGAGGTCGACAGCGTACTCGGGCATGACCGCGATCAGAGCCAGGAGGGCCACGGCGAGGCTGGAGGAGATGTCCTTCTCGGCGGCCTCCGCGGCCCACACGAGCAGGAAGGCGGCGGCGCAGACGGCGCCGCCGAAGATCAGGACCGACGGAAGGGGGCCGGGGTCGTACCCCGCGAAGCGCAGGGCCAGGGCGGGTACGGCGAACGCCATCGCCAGCCCGAGATAGCCAAACCAGTGTCCCTTCGGTTTCGTCCGCTCCATCATTCCCTCCATCGCCCGGTGTAGTGGAATCCGCATCCTAGCACACGGCGGAAGGCTGGAGGGTGGGCCGGGGGAGGGACCCCGCCCTGCGGGGATCCGGCGTCCGCGGGAACCCCGGGGGCCCGAGCCTACGTGCCCCGGGTGATCAGGTAAGCGCCATCGCGGTGGTCCACGAGGGCGCGGTCACCCTCCTTGAACTCGCCCTGCAGTAGGCGGAGGGCGAGCGGGTTCGTGATGACCTCCTGGATCTTGCGGCGCAGGGGCCGGGCGCCGAAGGCGCGGTCGAAGCCGTCCTTCGTGAGCTGCTCCTTCGCGGCCGCCGTGACCTCGAGCGCGAGGCCCCGGATCCCCATGGTCTTCGCCAGGAGCGCGAGCTGGAGGTCCACGATCCGGAGCAGGTGTTCGAGCCCAAGGCTGTGGAAGATCACGACTTCGTCCAGCCGGTTCAGGAACTCGGGCCGGAAGAACTTCTTCACCTCGCTCAGCACCTCCGCGCGGCCCGCCCGCTCCTCCTCGGCCTCCTTCTCCGTCTGCCCGCCGAGGGCGAACCCGAGCGCGGCCTGGGTCGCGTGCGCGAGATGCTCCCCGCCGAGGTTCGAGGTCATGATGAGAACCGTGTTCCGGAAGTTGACCGTCCGGCCGTGGCCGTCCGTGAGCCGCCCGTCGTCCAGCACTTGCAGGAGGACGTTGAGCACCTCGGGGTGGGCCTTCTCCACCTCGTCGAAGAGCACGACCGCGTAGGGCTTGCGCCGGATCTGCTCGGTCAGGCCCCCGGCCTCGTCGTACCCGACGTAGCCGGGCGGAGCGCCGATCAATCTCGACACCGTGTGCTTCTCCATGAACTCGGACATGTCCACGCGGATGATCGCGCGCTCGTCGCCGAATAGATACTCGGCCAGCGCCCGGGCCAGCTCCGTCTTCCCCACGCCCGTGGGCCCGAGGAAGAGGAAGGACCCGATCGGGCGCCGGATGTCGCCGAGCCCCGACCGGCTCCGCCGGATCGCGTCCGCCACGGCCTTGACCGCCTCGTCCTGGCCCACGACGCGCTGGCGGACCGCGTCCTCCATCTTCGCGAGCTTCTCGGTCTCGCTCTGGAGCATGCGCGTGACCGGAATCCCGGTCCAGCGCGCCACGACGGACGCGATGTCCTCCTCGTTGACCTCCTCCTTGATCAGGCGCGCGCCGTTGGCGCTCGCGAGCGCCGTCTGCGCCCGCTCGAGGTCCCGGTCGAGCTGGGGCTGGGTCCCGTATTTTATCTCGGCCGCGCGGGAGAGGTCCCCGTCGCGCAGGGCCTTGGCCTCCTCGACCTTGGTCACGTCGATGGCCTTGCGGATGCCGCGCAGCTCGTCGACGGCCTTCTTCTCGGTCTCCCACCGGCCGCGCAGGCCCAGCCGCTCGGTCTCGTCCTTCTGGAGCTCCGCCTCGACCTCGCCCAGCCGCTTCTTTGCCGGCTCGTCGCCCTCCTTCATGAGCGCCTCGCGCTCGATCTTGAGCTGCTGCACCCGGCGCTCGAGCTTGTCCAGGTTCTCCGGCAGGCTGTCGGACTCGAGCTGGAGCTTGGCCCCGGCCTCGTCCACGAGGTCGATGGCCTTGTCCGGCAGGAACCGGTCCGAGATGTACCGGTCCGACAGGTTCGCGGCCGCCACGAGCGCCGCGTCCCTGATCCGGATCCCGTGGTGGATCTCGTAGCGCTCGCGCAGGCCCCGCAGGATCGAGATCGTCTCCTCCACGCTCGGCGGCTCGACCATGACGGGCTGGAACCGGCGCTCGAGCGCCGCATCCTTCTCGATCTTCTTCCGGTACTCGTCCAGCGTCGTCGCCCCGATGCACCGGAGCTCCCCGCGCGCGAGCGCCGGCTTGAGCATGTTGGAGGCATCGATCGCCCCTTCGGCTCCGCCGGCGCCCACGACCGTGTGGAGCTCGTCGATGAACAGGATGAACTGGCCCTGGCTCTGGGTCAGCTCCTTCAGGACCGCCTTCAGCCGGTCCTCGAACTCGCCCCGGAACTTGGTCCCCGCGATGAGCGCCCCCATATCCAGGGCCATGAGCCGCTTCCCCCGCAGGGCCTCTGGCACGTCGCCCGTCGCGATGCGCTGGGCCAGCCCCTCGACGATCGCGGTCTTGCCCACCCCGGGCTCCCCGATCAGGACCGGGTTGTTCTTGGTCTTGCGCGCGAGGACCTGCTGGACCCGCCGGACCTCGTTCTCGCGCCCGATCACGGGGTCGAGCCGGCCCTTCCGGGCCGCGTCCGTGAGGTCCCGGCAGTAGCGCTCTAGCGCCGCGTACTTGTCCTCGGGCGCGGCGTCGGTCACGCGCTGGCCCCCGCGCACCGCCTGGAGGGCCTTCCAGATCGCGTCCTTCGTCAGCCCGGCGTTCTTGAGCGTCTTCGCCGGCTCGTCGATGGAGGGTTCGAGCATCGCGAGCAGCAGGTGCTCGACCGACAGGAACTCGTCCTTGAGGTGCTGGGCTTCCTCCCACGCGATCTGCATGACGCGGTTGAGCCGCGGACCCATCGTGTGGCCCTGAAGGCCTTCGATCACCGGGAGCCGGTCCGCGAGCTTGGCGACGGACGAGTCGAGGGCGGCGAGGTCCGTTCCCGTCTTGGCCACGACCTGCCGGACGATGCCCTGCTCGTCGCGCAGCAGGACGAGCAGGACGTGTTCGGGCTCGATGGCCTGATGGCTCATCGAGTCCGCGAGGTCACTGGCGCCCTGGAGGGCCTCCTGGACCTTGAGCGTGAGCTTGTCCCATCGCATCCTGTTCTCCTGCCCCTACTCTCTGCAACCCGGATGCCGGGACGATATTGCTTGGAAATTCAGGGGAACAGAAACCGGCGGGACGCTGAACGCTTCAAAATCAAACGGTGATGCCGTATTCCTTGATCTTGCGCCAGAGGGTGGAGCGCGAGATACCCAGCCGCTTCGCGACCTCGGTCTGGTTGCCACCGAGCTTCCTTAGGGTCCAGGCGATGAGGTCCTGCTCGGCCCGCGCGATCGTCTTGAACTCGCCGCCGGGCTCCGGCCCCGGCGCGACCGCGGGAGCCGGTCGCCCCGCCGGCCCCGTCAGCAGCCGGTCGCGCGACGCGCCCGTCACGACCTGGAGCGGCAGGTCCTCGATCCGCACGAGCTGGTGGTCCGCCATGACCACCGCGTGCTCGACGAGGTTCCGCAGCTCCCGGATGTTCCCCGGAAAGTCGTACCGCCCGATCACGGAGAGGGCCTCCGGGGAGAACCCCGCCGTATTCTTCCCGAACCGCCGGTTCGCGTCGGCGAGGAAGTGAAGGAGCAGCGGCGGAACATCCTCGGGCCGGTCGCGGAGCGCGGGCAGGTGAATCTGGACTACGTTGAGCCGGAACCAGAGGTCCTCGCGGAACCGCCCCTGCCGCACGTCCTCGGCGAGGTCCCGGTTGGTCGCAGCCAGGACCCGCACGTCGGCCCGGATCGGCGCCGTGTCCCCCACCCGCCGGATCTCGTGGTCCTCGAGCGCGCGCAGGAGCTTGACCTGGGCCGCCAAGGGCAGCTCCCCCACCTCGTCCAGGAGCATCGTGCCCCCGTGCGCGATCTCGAACAGGCCCTTCTTGTCGGCCACCGCGTCCGTGAACGAGCCCGCCTTGTGGCCGAAGAGCTCGCTCTCGACGAGATTATCCGGAATCGCGCCGCAGTTCACGGTCACGAACGGCCGGTCGGCCCGCGGCGAGAGCCGCTGGATCATCCGGGCGACCAGCTCCTTGCCCACCCCGGTCTCGCCCGTGATGACGACCGAGGAGTCGGTCGGCGCCACCTTGGCCGCGAGCCGCAGGACCCGCCGCATGGCCAGGCTCTTGCCCACGACGCCGTGGTACGCGAACGGCGCCTCCTCGCCCTCGGGGGGCGTGGACGCCGGGACCGGGGCCTCGGCCAGCGCGAGCCGCTTGAGCACGATCACGAGGTCGGCCGGGCGGATGGGCTTCAAGAGGAGCGAGGACGGCGTCTGCATGCCGGCCCGCAGCGCGGCCTCGGCGTCCTGGGGCGCGGCGGTCAGCACGACCCCGGCGCGCGGCGAGCGCGCGCGAAGGAAGTGCAGGAGGGAGGCCTCCTCCTGCCCGAGGACCCGGACGTCGATCACGGCGAGGTCCCAGGTCGAGCGGGAGGCGGTCTCGAATTCCGTGCCGGACTGGGCGAGGGTGACGCGGTGTCCCTCGGCCTCGAGCGCCTCACGCCATCCCTCGGCGACTAGGCGGTCCGGTTCAGCGATCAGTGTTCTCAGTGGCATGCGAGGTTAAGAAGCCGGGGAAGACGGGATTTGAACCCGCGGTCTCCGCCGTGACAGGGCGGCGTGTTGGACCAGGCTACACCACTTCCCCATTATGTGATCGGGTTCGCAGTCTCTCAGCAAAGCCGCTCCAGCTGGAGGCGAAGCCCCCCGCCTACGCGGCTACCGAGCGCGGCCGCGCTCCGCGGCCGAGGCGTCGCTTCGACGACCGCGCTCGGCTCCAAGATACCTTCTTAGACTATCGGGCGGGAGTACCATTGCGCAAGCGGTCGCTTAGACTGCGGCTCCGCGCATGAACTCGGCAGCCTCCTCGGGGGGCGTCGGGTTGATGTAAAACCCCGATCCCCACTCGAATCCGGCGACCCGCGTGAGCCGGGGCATGACCTCGATATGCCAGTGGTACACCTCGTGGTCCCGCCCCTGAATCGGCTCGGTGTGGATGACGAAGTTGTAGGGGGGGTCGTCCAGGACCTGGCGCATCCGCCGCAGGGTCTCCCGGAGGGCCGACCCGCACGCCGCCAGGTCCGCCGGACCGCACGCGCCGAAATCGGACTGGTGGTCCTTCGGGATGATCCAGGTCTCGAAGGGGAACCGGGACGCGAACGGCGTGATCACGGCCACCCGGTCGTTCTCGAGCACGACACGCTTGTGCGAGGCCAACTCCTCCCGGATCATGTCGCAGAAGACGCACCGCTCGCGCAGTTCGAAGTATTTCCGGCTCCCGTTCAACTCGCTGGCCACCCGGATCGGGACGACCGGCGTCGCGATGAGCTGGGAGTGCGGGTGCTCGAGCGTCGCCCCGGCGCTCTCCCCGTGGTTCCGGAAGATGAGGACGTACCGGAACCGGTTGTCCTTCCGGAGGTCGACGCTCCGCTCCCGGAACGCGCGCATGACTCCCTCGATCCCGGACTGGTCGAGGTCGGGCAGGTCCCGGTCGTGCTCCTCGCTCTCGATGATGACCTCGTGCGCCCCGATCCCGTTCATCATGTCGAACATGCCCTCGCCCCGCCGGTCCAGGGTCCCCTCGATGCGCAGGGCCGGAAACCGGTTGGGCACCACGCGGAGCGTCCACCCGGCCGAGTTGGGCTCCCCGCCGTTGCCGCGGTACGCCATGATCTCGGGCGGCGTCATCGCCTCGTTCCCGGCGCAGAAGGGGCACACACCCGTGGGCTTGATCGACCGCTCGGACAGGAAGTCCCGGGGTCGCTTGGCCCGTTCGCTGGCGATAATGACCCAGCGGCCGGTGATTGGATCTTTGCGGAGGTCTGCCATGAAAATCGTTCCTTGGCCGACAGTTTTATCATCCACGCGCGGGAGTGTCAAGGCGTTCCAAAATGCAACGGCCCCGCGATTGCCCTCCGTCCTCCGTTAGCTCATACTAGTGACCGCCATGAGGAACATGAAATTGACCCCCGGGTTCATCGGCCTCGCCCTGATCGTCTCGATCGCGGCGCCGGGGGGCGCCGTGACGCCGAAGGCCGGCCCGGTGAAGACGACGGCCAAGGCCGCGGCGTCCGCAGAGCCCGCCAAACCCGTCGCGAAGCCGGTCGCGGCCTCGCCGAAGACCCCGGCGGAGCCCGTCCCGACGAATCCCAATCTCGCGCCGATCGTCGTCCTGTCGATCGAAGGCATCATCGATCCCGTGATGGTCAAGTACGTGGGGCGCGGCTACGAGGTCGCGAAGGAGCGCCACGCCCAGTGCGTGCTCCTGAAGATCAGCACCCCGGGCGGTCTCGAGGGCTCGATGCGCGAGATCGTGCAAGCGACCCTGAACTCTCCCGTCCCCACGATCGCCTACGTGACCCCGCGCGGCACCCGCGCCGCCTCCGCGGGCGCTTTCATCCTTCTGGCCTGCCACCTGACCGCCATGTCCCCGGGCACGACGATGGGCGCCGCGCACCCGGTCGGGGGCAAGGGCGAGGACATCGGCGGCACGCTCAACACCAAGATCACGAACGACACGTCCGCCTTCATCCGCAGCCTGGCGAAGCAGCGCGGGCGCAGCGAGACGCTGGCCGAGGACCTCGTCCGCAAGAGCCTGTCCTTCAACGAGACCGAGGCGCTCAAGCGCAAGCTCGTGGACGCCGTGGCCGAGGACGACGCCCAGCTCTTCGCCGACTTCGACGGCCGGACGGTCGTCGTCGAGGGCCGCAAGATCGTCCTGCACCTTGTCGGCGCCCCGGTCGTGGACGTCGGCATGGGCCTGCGCGAGAAGTTCTTCCACATCCTCGCGAACCCGGAGCTCGCGTACATCCTGCTCACCCTTGGCACGCTCGGCCTCATCTTCGAACTCCAGAACCCGCACGGCATCACGGGCATCCTTGGGGCCGTCTTCCTCATCATGGCCCTGATCTCGCTCTCGATCCTGCCGTTCAGCGTCGGCGGACTCCTGCTCATGGCCCTCGGCGTCGGGCTCTTCGTGGCCGAACTCAAGCTCCAGACGCACGGCGGGCTGGCCATCGCGGGCGCCATCTGCCTCCTGCTGGGCTCCCTCATGCTCTTCGGCCCCGTCGAGCCGTTCTGGCACGTATCCCACGCCCTCATCTACGCCATGGTCATCCTCATCTCGTCCGTCTTCGTCCTGCTCATCGGCCTCGGGCTCGGCGCCCTGCGCCGGCCCGCGTCCGTCGGCCGGGAATCCATGATCGGGGCGAAGGGCGTGGCCCTGACCGAGCTCGCGCCGGGCGGCCAGGTCCACTTGCAGGGCGAGGACTGGACCGCCGTCCTCGCCGAGGGCGCGGCGCCGATCCGCAGGGGCGACAAGGTCATCGTGAAATCCGTGCAGGGACTGACACTGGAAGTTGAACCCGCGGCGGGCGCGCCCAAAGCGCCCGGCGCCTGAAGGAGGACCCAAGTATGATTCCGATCACGTCCATGTTCATGGGCGCCGTGCTGTTCGTCTTCGTGATCCTGGCGTTCATGACGATCAAGATCGTCCCCGCCTACCGCCGGATCGTCGTGCTCCGGCTGGGCAAGTTCCACGGGGTCCGGGCCGACGGCGTCCAGCTCATCTGGCCGATCATCGACTCCCCCATCTGGGTGGACATCCGGGAGAACTTCCTCGAGATCCCCCAGCAGACCTGCATCACCAAGGATAACGCGCCGATCAACATCGACTTCCTGATCTACTGGAAGGTCGTCGATCCCGCGAACTCGGTCCTCCAGGTCCGGAACTTCATGGGCGCCGCCCAGGGCATCGCGATGACGACCCTGCGGGCCGTCATCGGCGACCTCTCCCTCGACGAGGTGCTGGCCAAGCGGGACCAGATCAACCAGGTCCTGCGCAGCAAGCTCGACGAGGTCACGGAGCGCTGGGGCGTCAAGATCACGACGGTCGAGATCCGCGAGATCCAGCCGCCGCGGGAAGTCCAGGACGCGATGAACAAGCAGATGGCCGCCGAGCGGAACCGCCGCGCGGTCGTCCTGCAGGCCGACGGTGAGCGGGAAGCCGCCATCATGGTCGCGCAGGGGCAGAAGCAGTCCGAGATCCTGAAGGCCGAAGGCGACCGGCAGGCCGCGATCCTGCGCGCCGAAGGTTACGCCCTCGCGATCTCCAAGATCTTCGAGGAAGCCCGCAAGATCGACGACAAGACGATGGCCCTGCAGTACCTGGAGACGCTCAAGAAGCTCGGCGAGGGTGCGTCCACGAAGTGGATCATCCCGATGGAGATGGCGTCCCTGGTCAGCGGCTTCGCGCAGAACATCAAGACCGCGGCGTCGAAGTAGCTTCCGCTCCCGCGGCTCTCACGCGCCGGCCGGCGGCCTTCCGCCGGCCGGCGTTGCCGTATAATCCAATCATGAGCTACGACGTCGTGCTGGAGAAGAATGAGGACGGTGCCTGGACCGCCACCTGTCCGGTCCTGCCCGGGTGCATCAGTGAAGGGGACACCCGCGATGAGGCCCTCCGGAACATCAAGGACGCGATCCATCTCTACCTGCGGGCGGTGAAGAAGGAGATGGCTATCCTGAAGCAGAAGGAAAGACAGATCGCCCACGTGGCGGCCTGATGCCCCGCCTGCCCCATTCGTCCCCCTTCGATCAGACCGGAAGTCACGCCTACCTGCACCGCTTCGACGGCACCTCGTTCGGCCCTTGTGTGACGGTGCCCATCCATGGCCAGAAGACCCTCGCGCCCAAGACGTTGAAGGCGATCCTCGACTCCGCGGGCTTGAGCGTCGATGAGTTCATCGCCTTGCTGTGAATGTCCCCATGTGAAGCAGGCCATGACGGCCCCCAAGGGGCCTCGCCTCCGGATGGGCAAGCACTACGACCTCAAGGCCGCATAGCACCAATCCGCCGCATACGTGAGCCCGAGAATCTGAGAATCTAAAGCACGTCCCCGCATCCCCCCGCATCCACATCCCCTATCCGCCGCACCTTGAGAGGTACGGAGTGTAGATTAGTAGCATGCTAGAAGAACCTGGACGGAGCGAGCATATCGGAGGAGTGGCGGCAGTCGTCTACCAGATGCTCTCCCGGCCGATCGCGCTCCTCGCGATGCCGTTGGTGGGTATCACATGGGCCATGCTCTACGCAGGATCCTACGCTGTGTATTTCGGCGTGCCACTGGAACTTGTGGGCGTCGGCAGAGCGGAGCTGCTCGTCGCGTGCCTCGCTGTCTTCATCGTGGCGGCCGCCTGCTTCCTGGTCGTGTTCCTCTCGCATGCCTCGGCAGTCGCATTGGCTCGCCGATTCCCTAGCAGGTCGCTGAAAAAACGGTCATGACGACGAGAAAACTGATCGTGACG
>CAKKQC010000060.1:0-91901 GCA_919901855.1 bacterium
ATGAACGACTGTTCACGTCCATCGCAATGACTTCCGTCAGTTTTTCAGCATCCTGTTAGGGGGGCCTGCGGGATAGGCAAGCCTCTGCTAGGATTAATTCATATGCACAATTCGCGAAACCTGGCGGTATACGTGCTTGGGGTGTCAGTCATCGCGGCGATGCTCTCGCTGCAGGCCTGCGGCAAGAAGGCCCCGCCGAAGGCCGAGAACGCTGCGCCGGCGACGGCGGCCAAGACCCCGACCGCGATCCCGAAAGCCCAGCCGGGAATCCAACTGCCCCGGTACACGGCCAAGGACGGTGTCGAGATGGTCGAGATCCCGGCGGGGGAGTTCGAGATGGGCTCGAAGGCCGGCGAGCCGGACGAGAAACCCGTGCACACGGTCAAGCTGGCTGCGTTCCGCCTCGACGTCCGTCCGGTCACGAACGCGCAGTTCGCCGCCTTCCTCAATGCGATCGGCGGGGACCGCGAGCTGAACGGGCACCTGCTGATCTGGACGTTCGTCCGCGGCGTGCACCGGGTGGGCGGGCGCTGGGTACCCCAGAATGGCTGTGACCAGTACCCGGCCGTCGGCATGACCTGGTACGGCGCCACGGCGTACGCGAAGCACTACGGGAAGCGCCTCCCCACGGAGGCCGAGTGGGAGTACGCGTGCCGGGCGGGCACGACGGGCAAGTGGTGCTCGGGCGACGACGCAAGCGGGCTGGGCGCCTACGCGTGGTACGACGCGACCGCGGGTCAGGACATGCACGCCGCGGGGGGCAAGGCCCCGAACGCCTGGGGTCTCTGCGACATGCACGGCAACGTGTGGGAGTGGTGCGCGGACTGGTACGGCGAGGATTACTATTCCGTGAGCGCGAAGACCGATCCGAAGGGGCCGTCGACTGCCGGCTTCCGCGTCCTGCGCGGCGGGTCGAGGCTCAACTCCGCGGAGCGGTGCCGCTCCGCCAACCGGGGCGCCTCGACGCCCGACGACAAGGACGGCACCATCGGGTTCCGTTGCGCCATGACGGTCAAGGGGAACTAGCCGGACGAATCGGTAGTATACTGGCTTCGGCTCGCAGGACAGGCCTGATTTCCATGGAGAGGTGGCCGAGTGGCTGAAGGCAGCTGCCTGCTAAGCGGACCCGCCGACAGTTCAGAACCCCAAGCATCCCCGACAGATTCGCGAGAACCCTTGAAGAATCAACCGTCGGGGGATTCTGCTGAGTCCGCCGAGCCGGGTCAGGTCCGGCCGATCCCGCCGATTCCGTCCGGAAAGTGAGTCAAATTGTGAGTCACCCCGTGGGACAGAAAGGTGGCACCGAAAGTGGCAACGACGAAGAAGACTGACGATGGGGCGACTGCGCCGGACACGACGCTGTACCACCCCGAGAAGTATCTCAGGTATGACCTCAAGGAGCCTGCGCTCGAGGAGATCGGGGTCACGGCGAAGCTGCCGGCTCGGCTCCTGAGGCCGCTGCCGGACCCGTTCACCCCTCTGATCGTCCAGGTGCAGAGGGCTCGGGCTGCGCTACAGCGGGCTGGGAGGGCCGCTCCGCCTGCGGTTGGCGCTCCTGCCCAACCCGCCACGCCTGCGGCCCGCTGGGGGCTCATGGGCGCGATCACGCGGCAACGGAGGGAGCTCGCCATGCGGAGGCTGCGCCCATCGTGGATGGGGAAGGCCCCCTGGGGTCCCCTGCGGTCGACGCGAGACTCCCGACTGCTCGGGCGGGGGCGTGTTCGGACACTCTCTGTGCCTCCTGGCTCGCCGAAGCCTCGGGGGACCTGAGGGGTGGGTGTCGGACGACCTCCCGCCGCACCGTACCGGTACCTGCCGAGGACGGCGACGGAGGCGGAACGGGTTGAGCTTGAGGAATGCCAGCGCATTGGGCTCCATGAAGGTGAGCGGGCGTTCTGGAAGTGGGCAATCTTGCGCCATGGGCGAGGGATTGGAATCAGGGAGTTCGCTCGACTGTCCGGAATCCCGACAGGCACCGTGCTCTCCTGGGCGAGACGCTACGAATGGGTGGAGACCTTCAACACGCTGGAGCCGCTGGCGCTGTACTTGGAGTCCGAGCGGGGACGCCCGAAGGGGCCGGTCGGCGCGGTGTAGCCTCCTCCGGGACGGCAATCGGGGTTGCTGCATTCGGGGTGGCGTTGGGGCTCATTCATCGCCCGCGCGGGCCTGGCGGTCCCTCGCTTCAGCCAGGCGGGACAGGTGGCGAATGCGGGGCCAGGGGGCAGAACTACCAATCATCGTGGGGGTGAACACGCCTTCTCGCGTTGCGTGGCTGGGTCGGCTACCGGCTTTGGGGGGCGACGAGTGCTCTATCTCCACCGGGATCGGAAGCCTCTGCGCTGATCGGCAGGGCGATACTTGATGCGATTGTGTCCGCCGCCCTTTTCCCTGTGGCAGATGTGGCACAGGGTTACGAGGTTGTCCATCGCGTTGTTGCCGCCTTGGTGCAACGCCAGCCTGTGGTGCGCATGAAGATTCCTCACACGGCGGACAAAGCCATGCGGCCACCCGCACTGCTGGCATATTTCTCGATCCCGCTGCTTGGCAGCTTGGCTCCGGTCACTCCAGTCGGGCGGATAGCCGGGGTACGAAACGCAGAAGTGGTCCCATGAGGCGAGGACTTCTTGTGTGGCCGTGGCTGCGGCGGCATCCAGTACTTGGAGACGCTCTCTCTGCTGGTCGACTAGTCCAGACTCGATCTTCTTCCGTGCGTTGTCGACCATGTTGCCCAAGCATCCCGCGAGCCAGAGGGTGGCAAGGCCCGCTAGGCCTGATATGAGCATGGTGCCGATGGCGCTCTCGGTTTCCGCTCTCCGTGGCGAGTATGCGGCGACGCAACCGGCTATGCAGGCTACTCCTCCGAGGAGAAGACCCAGAGCTCCGAATGACTTCTGCAGAAAGGTGGCGATGGCCAGGAGTGGCGACGCTTTGACGAGCCTCTGGGTGTGGACCGAGATCTCCACGCGCAGGTTCTGTGCTCCGGTCAGTGCTTCCGTATGACGATTCACGAGAGCGCGGTAGTAGGGATGCTGCGCGTACTGGGGGAGGGGGCCTTGCGGGGTCGTGGGCGTGCACGGCTCTTCACGCATCCTATCGGTCTCGTATGGGACTACGGGGTGCGCCTGACGACAGAGAAGAACATTCTGATGAGCAGAACGAGGACTCCGCGGCCACCCTCCTTGCCCTGGCCGACTTCGGCCTCGGTCTTCCTTTGGGCGATGTCCCTAGCTGAGAGGTAGGTCTTCGCCATTCTTCCTTCCGCGAAGTCATAGCCGCAGTCGCAGCGCTGTGCCGAGGATGGATTCTCGAGATTGCAGTTCGGGCATTCCATCTACAGGCATTCTACGCCTAGGCGGGTCTTTGGGTGGGCAGTTCCGGTGGGGGGGGGCGGACGGGATGGGCCGCGGCCGACCGCGCGCTCCCCGACCGAGCCGAGCGCCCGTGGTTACCGCGGCGACCGGGCGCCCTGACCCTTCCTGCGCCCGGGCGCCGACGGGAACCGTAACCTGTTACGGTAACCGCCTGGCGGCGAGCGAGGGCCTGAGGAAAGGTGCAGGTTCCGGTAATGGTCCATTACCGGAATCAGGCGAGGGCAGGGACGGAGGCGCGGAGGCACGCGCAGGCGGGTTCCTGCGCGAGCGGAGCCCTGAACCGGCCGAAGGCGAGCCCGGCGAGCCGAGCGCCGGTTGAGGGCGCAGCGGTGCCGACCGCCGACGAGGTGCCCGGGGCGGGGGCCACGGGCACCGACCCTACCCGAGCCGGTGCGCCGGTGCGCGCCACTGGGATTCCCGCACGGCGCGCATGACGATGGCCTGAGCCGCCACGGGGCGCGAGGCTCCCGATCCTGCGCGCTCCCGGCAGCGCGGCCTGGCGGGCGGGGGGGGCTGGCTCCGGAGCGCTGGCATGAGCGGCGCGGGGCCGCTTCGGCCCGATGCGCCGCGAATGACGGCGCGACCTAGCGGAGGGCGCGAGCGGTGCGCATCGTTGCACCGCGAGTGCCCGACGCTGTGTGCGAGAAGGGGCCTGCCTGGGCCGTTGGCTCTCGCAATCTAGGGCTTCTTCAACCTCCGGAGAATCTCTGCGTTCTGCTCGCGGATGGACTCGAGATTGGCACTGTCTGCTTCTGCCCGGGCCTTCTCATCTTCCCTGTCGTCCTCTGCGCGGCCTTCCTTGATGAGCTCGAGCTGTTCCGCTGGTGTGAGGCGATCCCAGAACAGGCCGGAGGTGCGGCCCTCTTCGCGCATGCGTATGTGCTTGTCCCTGGCACATGCTTCCCTCTCGACGGGGTCCCAGATGAACCCGAAGAGACCGGGCGCGCACGGATCTTGGATGCTGGGCACGTTTCTGGACGAGTTGTCGCCCCCCGTCGTGGCACATCCTGAGGAGCCGATCACGAGCGCCACGAGCCCTGCCCGGGCGATCTGCCTATCTGTCATTGGCCTTCCTTCCGGCGTGAGTCAGCGTGCCGCGCCTTGCTCCGAGGATACGCGGTCTTTACCGCGTAGGCAAGGCGGCGGTTCTCGTCAATCATGCACATATGCGGGAAGGCTCTTGGGAACGGGACCTCGGGCGATCCATCCGGCGGCGGCGGATGGCGAGGAAGCTGACGCTCCAGCAGGCGGCTGATGGGCTGGGCGTGTCGTTGCGCTGGTGGCAGGACTTGGAGAAGGGCTCGGCCATATCGGTCAGGACTCTGGTGCGGGTCGCTGCGTCTCTCAAGGTGCCGGCGTGGAGGCTTCTCAAGGGATAGCCTTCTCTGCCTTTGCTCTTCGGGCTGGTCGGCCAAAGATCCCCCTCAGAAGGTCGGCTTCCTCAAGGTAGGTCAGAATGGTCTTCGGCGCATAGCGTCCCCAGAGTCTTTCTCGATCCGCTGGGGGGATCGCCGCGAGGCCCCGCTCGATGAACCTCCGACGATCGAAGATGTTGTCGCGATAGCGAGCGCGCCCTCTGTGCGCACGGCTCACTTCCCGGGACACGATCTTTCTAAACAACATCTGCAATCTGGCGTACTTCTCCTGTGATTCTTCGAAGGCGGCACGACGCACTTCCGGAGACGCAATCCTACCGATCAAGGATTCATCCTGAGAGATCCGTGCCTCCGAAGCCTCGAAGTGGACTCGCCGCTCTTCCGGGGACATCACTCTCGAGGCTGCGTAGACTCCGGCATTTTGCACGCGCAAGTATGCGTAGCCTTCATCATCGTCCAAGACCCTCTGCTTTCTGGCGTTCTCTGCACGAGTCGCGCGTTGCCGCGGGTCCGAGTGTGCTTCCCATTTCTTGAGCGTCCGGAGCTTCCCGCGTGCCCTTGGGGTTATCGGCATCTTCGAAAGGACCTCGTGCAGAACGGCCAGAGCCGTGACGTAGTCGATAGTCGACCTGAGACCTGTCGCGATCATGACCGCGCGAAGGACGGGCCACTTCCCGTAGTCTCTGCGCGCGCGGCCGAGGTGGCCCGAGACCGGTCGGCCGGGCCTTCCCCGAAATAATGCGCCTCCGTCCTTGTCCTGTGAGTGTTTATCGAGTGGCGAAGCTTGCGGTTCTTTCATCGATTTCGGGCGTCAAATCGATAGTAGCAGAACATGGTCGCGGCGATGACGGTCGCGACCTGTAGGAGACGCGACATGGAAGAGCAGAGCAATGTGGGGCCTGTCCGGAGGACCCGCGCGGTGCGGGTGCCGGAGGGTGTTTGGAGGGCGATGCGGGTGGAAGCGGCCCGGCGGTGCATTCCGCTCTGGCAAGTGATTGGGGAGCGGCTGTGCAGGCGGAAGGAACGTGGCGGAGATAGCGGGGTGATGCGATGAGAAACGGGCGCCCCCTAAGTAGCGGGTTCCTAGGGCCACAATCGGACGCAGGATGCTGGCGGGTCGGGGAGGGGGCCTGCCCTGGATGCAGGTGCGCGGGCGCTTTGCGGTGTTGGGCTTCAAGGGATCTGCGCGGGATTCCATGCCGTGGCACGGAGGTGGCTGTGGCCCTTCTGGGCGAAGTGCTGGCCATGCCGATGCGGTCGGGCGTGAGGCGGGTGAAGCCTTGACGCCCGAGGTCCTCAGGGCGGAAGCACTGGCCGTGCGGCGGGCGGGTCTCGGCTTGGGCGAGGCCCGGGCGGCGCTTCTCCTGCAGAATCATCGTGACGTGGAGCCCGTTGACGAAGCGGTCGTGCAGGCGACGGTGAGAGCTGCGTACGAGGAGCCGCCGCAAGCTCCTGCGTGTCTTTCCTTGGATGAGGCGGCGTTCCACGGAGTAGTCGGAAGGATCGTCCGCGCGATCAGCCCGACGACCGAGGCCTGCGACGCTGCCATCCTCTTCCAGGCGCTGGCGGCGGCGGGGAACGTCATGGGGCGCGGGACCTTCTACCAGGTGGAAGACTCGCCGCATCACCTGAATCTCTACGTCGTGCTCGTCGGCGCGACGGGGAAGGCGCGGAAAGGCACGGCCCTCAAGCGGGTGCTCCGTCTTGCTCGGCAGGCTGACGAAACGTGGGCGCTGGACCGCGTCCTGCCCGGGCTATCGAGTGGCGAGGGCCTCATCCATGCTGTCCGTGATCCGCGGGGAATGCCCGACGACAAGGATGGCGACGCGGGGGCGGCGGACAAGCGCCTTCTCGTGACTGAGGAGGAGATGGCTTCGGTTCTGCGTGTGGTGGGACGGCAGGGAAACATCCTCTCGCCGCTTCTGCGCCAGGCGTGGGACGGGGGGCGCCTCAACACATTGACCAAGGGGAGCCCCGAGCGCGCCACCGACGCGCACATATCTGTCATCGGCCACATTACCCAGCAGGAGCTCCGCCGGGAGCTCCAACGGACTGAGCAGGCCAATGGCTTCGCCAACCGTTTCCTCTGGGTGCTCGTTCAGCGGGCGCGGGTTCTTCCCGACGGCGGGGGACTCGCCGAGGAGAGCGCCAATGAGCTGGCGGAAGAGCTTGCCGTGGCGATCCGGCGCGGGAGTGGTCTGGGCCGTCTGGTCTTCGACCAGGAAGCCGGGGATATCTGGCGGTCGGTCTACGGGGAACTATCCGACGGGAAACCCGGGCTCCTCGGCGCCCTCGTCGGGAGGGCGGAGGCTCAAGTGGTGCGGATTGCCACCCTCTACGCCGCGCTGGATGGTTCGGTCTGGATTCAGGTGCAGCATCTGCGTGCGGCGCTGGCGGTCTGGCGGTATGCGGAGGAGAGCGCTCGCCTGATCTTCGGGGGCTCCCTCGGCGATCCGGCGGCCGACGAGACCCTTGAGGCGTTGACGGCACACCCGGAGGGCCTGACGCGGACCGCCATCAGCGAGATCTTCAGCCGTCATCTGTCAGCGACCGAGATTGAGCGTGCGCTGCAGGCGCTGTCTGCGGCGGGGAAGGCGAGGCGGCAATCCATCCCAACGGGTGGCAGGCCAGAGGAGCGGTGGTATGCGGTGCAGTAGCGATGGGGTGGGCTTCTTTCGCTTGGTTCGCTTCTTTCGCATGCCATGCGTGGGGTGGGTGGGTGGGCGGCATTCCGACGGGTGGCTGGCGCTGTGCGAGGGCGAAACAAGCGAACATTGCGCGCGAAGGGCGGGCGCTGGAGGTGGCTGACGCGAGGCCGCTCCTGAAGCCGGCTGAGGTGGCCGCACGCCTGGCGGTCCCAATCCAGACGGTCTACGACTGGGCGGCGGCGGGACGGTTGGCGAGGGTCAAGTTGGGGCGAAACGTGAGATTCAGGCCGGAGGACGTCGAGGCGTTCATCGCGGGCAACCGGCAAGAGGCGCTTGACAAGGGCGGGGCGGTATGAGACAACACGAGACAGATATGGCTGACGAGCGGTACAGCGCGACGGAAGCGGCCCGGCGCCTTGGCATCGGCAGGGCGACGCTCTACCGCTGGATTGACCGGCGATGGATCACGAAGCCGGCCAAGGACTACAAGGGCGACCCTGTCTTCACGGACGGCGACGTGGAGCGCATCCGCGCCTGGAAGGACCGGATCGTAAGGGAGAAAGCCGGGCGGGGGAAGGCGGGGCGCGATGCGGCATAGGGTGTTCAGGCGGGGGAAGGTCTGGCACGCCCAGTACTCGGACCCCCGCACCGGTCGGACGGTCTGGCGGTCTCTTGGCGTGACGGAGAAGGGCCGGGCGAACGCGATGCTCTCGAAGATCGTCACGGAGATTCGGGAGCACGGCTTCTTCGAGGACAAGCGTGAGGCTCAGGTGCGGTTCCGTGACTTCGCCGTGGACTATCTCGCTTGGGCGCACGCCAACAAGCGGTCTGCGAAGAACGACGAGATGTTCGTCCGCCGGTTCTGCTCGGAATGGGGGGACAAGTTGCTCACAGAGGTCACCCCGCACATGATCGAGCAGTACAAAGCCAAGCGGGTGCAGGAGCCGAAGCGCTGCGGCCGGGCCGGTGTGCTCGTCTCTCAGAACCACGTCAACCATGAGCTTTCCGTCCTGCGGGGGCTGTTCAACAAGGCGATTCAGTGGGGGAAGGCGCAGGTCAGTCCGATTCGGCACGTCAAGTTCTTCCGGGTCGATGACCGGCGCATGGGGTATCTCGACCGGGGCCAGGTCCACGCCTTGCTCGCCGCCTGCGAGAATCGGCGGACACCGTACCTCCGCGCAATGGTTGTGATCGCGCTGGGGACGGGGCTTCGTCGGGGCGAGATCCTGAACCTGCGGTGGGAGGATGTCGACTACAAGGGCGGTGTGGTTCGGGTGCGGGAATCCAAGTCGGGGCGGAAGCGGGCCGTGCCGATGAACGAGGACGTTCTCGAAGCTCTCCGCTCCTGCGTGGCGCTTGAGCGGCTGGCGGGCGAGGTTCCACAGAGCGCCTTCGTCTTCTGCGACCGGCAGGGCCAGCCGTACCGGGACGTCAAGAATGGATTCATCACCGCGAGGCGCAGGGCGGGACTGTCCTGGCTTCACTTCCACGACCTGCGGCACACGTTCGCCAGCCATCTCGTGAGTGCGGGGACGCCGCTGGAGGTCATCCGCGACCTGCTCGGGCACTCGTCCTACGCGATGACGCTTCGGTACGCGCACTTGGCACCGGACCGGAAGGTGGAAGCGGTCAACCGGCTCCCGGGGAGCTATCGGCCGGTGACCGAGGGAGCGGGGCGGGGGAATGGGGCCGGGAGCGCGACCCGAAGTGAGTCAAATAGTGAGTCACCTGCCTCGGGTGCTATCATTGAGCGAGCGGAAGTTGTTGGTATTCCTAAAGGGAGAGGTGGCCGAGTGGCTGAAGGCAGCTGCCTGCTAAGCAGTTGTTCGGGCTAATACCTGGACCCAGGGTTCGAATCCCTGCCTCTCCGGTCTTCCCCTCACTACCCTCTCCCCGAAGGGGAGAGGGAATCATTTGAGGATCGAGAGCCCGCCCATGTAGGGACGGATTGCGTCAGGAAGAACCACGCTACCGTCGGCCTGCTGGAAGTTCTCGAGCAGGGCCGCGAAGGTGCGGCCCACGGCGAGGCCGGAGCCGTTCAGGGTGTGGACGAGCTCGGCCTTGCCACCCGCCTCGCGGCGGAACCGGATCTGGGCGCGGCGGGCCTGGTAGTCGG
Organism: bacterium; assembly: GCA_919901855.1. Classification (GTDB taxonomy): domain Bacteria; phylum Oederibacteriota; class CAKKQC01; order CAKKQC01; family CAKKQC01; genus CAKKQC01. Next base: position 9,512 of record CAKKQC010000060.1, read on the forward strand.
AGCAGGTCGAGACCGAGGCGATCTCGCGATACTGCCGCTGGCCGGGCATCCAGACCTCGGGATCGTACGTCTTCATCGAGGCCTGGGAGATGTCGGCCGTGCACAGGAGCATGAGCCGGTAAGGAAGCTCCAGCGCCTTGAGGACGGCCTCCGCGTGCCCGACCATCTCCTCGTGGGCCGCGATGGAGTCTTCGGGCCGCACGAACTGGAACATCTCGACCTTGTCGAACTGGTGGACCCGGAGCAGACCCCGCGTGTCCCGGCCCGCCGCTCCGGCCTCCCGGCGGAAGCTCGGGAGGTACCCCACGTACTTGACCGGCAGCCGCGCCCCGTCCAGGATCTCCTCCCGGTGGATGTTCGCGATGGGCACCTCGGCGGTCGGGTTGAGCCAGAGATCGTCGGGAGCGGGGATGTGGTACATCTCCTCCCGGAGATTGGGAAGCTGTCCCGTGCCCTCGAGGGACTCGGACCTGACCAGGATCGGCGGCGAGACTTCCGTGTACCCGTGCTTCGTCGTGTGCAGGTCGAGCATGAACTGGATCAGCGCGCGCTCGAGCCGGGCGCCCTGCCCGGTGAAGAGCGTGAACCGGGCGCCCGAGATCTTGATCGCGCGCTCGAAATCGACCAGCCCGAGCGACTCGCAGATGTCCCAGTGCGGCTTCGCGGTGAAGTCGAACTCCCGGGGCGTGCCCCACTTACGGACCTCGACGTTGTCGTCGCCGGACTTGCCGACGGGAGTCGTCTCGTGCGGCATGTTCGGGACGAGCATGACGAGCTCGTGATAGGCGGCCTCGGCGTCGGCCTGGACCTTCGCCGCTTCGACCATGGCGGCGTCCATGCCGCGCATCGAGTCCATGAGGGCCTTCCCCTCGGGGGAATCCGCCGTGCCCGCCTTCTTGAGCTTCCCGAACTCCTGCGCGCTCGTATTCCGCTTCGCCCGCAGTTCGTCGGCCCTGATCTGGGACACGCGCCGGGCGTCGTCGGCGGCCTTGAGGGCCCCGAACTCGACCTTCGCGTTCCGCTGGGTCAGCATCTCCCGGACCTTGTCCGGCGAGTCCTTCAGGAGCTTCGGGTCGATCATGGCGCGCCCGCCACGGACAGCAGCCCCAGGGTCTCGGGGAAGCCGTGGACGAGGTTGAAGGCCTGGACGGCCTCGCCCGCGGCGCCCTTCCCGAGGTTGTCGATGGCCGAGACCACGATCGCATCCCGGCCCCGGACCGCGACCCCGATGTCGCAGTAGTTCGTGCCCCGGACGGATCGGGTATCGGGGAGGCCCTCGGCCAATACCCGCACGAACGGCGAGGTCCGGTACACGTCCGCGAAGACCGCCAGGACCTTCGCCCGGTCGACTTGCGGCTTGAGCCGGACGTACGCCGTGGTCAGGATGCCCCGGTTCATCGGAATAAGGTGAGGGGTGAAGATGAACTCGACCCGCCGGCCCGCCGCCTTGCCCAGCTCCTGCCCGATCTCGGGCGCGTGCCGGTGGGAGAAGACGCCGTAGGCCTTCACGTTCTCGTTCACCTCGCAGAACATGAGGTCGCCCCGGGCCTCCTTGCCCGCGCCGGTGACGCCGGACTTGGAGTCGAGGATGACCGGCCCCGCGATGATCCGCTTCCGGAGCAGGGGGGTGACCGCGAGGAGCGCGCCGGTCGGGTAGCAGCCGGGGACCGCGACGAGCTTCGCGCCCCGGAGGGCCTTCCGGTAGAGCTCAGGAAGGCCGTAGACGGCCTTGGCGAGCAGGGAAGGCGTCCCGTGGTCGAACTCGTAGTGCTTCGGGTACAGTGCGGCATCCTTGAGCCGGAATGCGGCAGAGAGGTCCAGGATTCTCGTCCCCCAATCGAGGAGCGTGGGCACCGCCTCGGCCGAGACCTTGTGGGGTAGGCCGAGGAATGCGGTATCGCAGGCGCCGCCGCACTTGGCCGCATCGAATGCGTCGACAAGAACGGGGAGCCGCCCGAAGGCCCGCAGAGCCGCCCCCGGGTCGCCCTTGCCGCTGGAGGCGAGGTACGTGATCCGGGCGCCCGGATGCCGGAGAAGGAGCCTGAGGACCTCCTGTCCCGCATACCCGGTGACGCCGACGATGCCGACCCTGACCTGTTTCATGGAGAACCCATTGTACCGCGTGAACCTTCCGTCTCCCAGTTCGATTAGACTATTTCGATGATCCGCATTGAGGGTCTGACGAAGAAGTACGGCGCGCTCACGGCCGTGGACGGGCTGTCCCTCCAGGTCAGGCGCGGCGAGGTGTACGGCTTTCTGGGACCCAACGGCGCGGGCAAGACCACGGCGATCCGGATCATCACCGGTCTGCTGAAACCCACGGCGGGCACGATCGTCGTGGCCGGGCACGATATCGCGAAGGAACCCGAGGCGGCCAAGCGCTCGCTCGGCTACATCGCCGACGAACCGCGGCCGTACGACAAGCTGACGGGGCGGGAGTTCCTGCTCACGATCGGGGCCCTATACGGGCTCCCCGAGGCGAAGCGTAGGGCGCGCGCGGACGAGCTGATGGAGTTCTTCGGGCTCGAGGCGTGGGCCGACGAGCTGAGCGAGAGCTACTCCCACGGTATGCGGCAGAAGCTCATGATCGCCTCCGCCCTCCTGCACGAGCCCGAGGTCATCGTCGCCGACGAGCCGCTCGTCGGGCTGGACCCCGCGAGCGCGCGGAAGCTCCGGGAGCTGTTCCGGTCGCTGGCGACGCAGGGGAAGACCGTCCTGCTCGCGACCCACATCCTCGAGATCGCGGAACGGCTCTGCGACCGGGTCGGGATCATGGGGAAGGGGCGCCTGCTCGAGGAGGGATCGGTCGGTGAACTGCGCGACCGGCTGAAGCGCCCGGGCCAGAACCTGGAGGAGATCTTCCTGGAGTTGACCGGCGGCCCGGCCCCCGAACAACCGGAAGGCGCCCCCTGAACGCGCTCCGCGTGCTGGCCGGTATCCCGTTCCGGCGCGCGTGGAACGCCGTGCGCCGGCCGGGCGCCTGGCGCTGGGGGCGCATGGCGCTCCTGACGGTGGCCGCGTTCGTCATCCTCGGGCTCGTGTACGGCCTGCTCTACGTCGTCTTCCACTACTTTTCGCACCAGGCCGTGATCGGCAGCCTGCTCATGTCCCGGATCTTCTCGATGGCGTTCATGACCTTCCTGCTGATGCTCGTCTACTCGAACGTCCTTGCCTCACTCTCGTCGCATTTCCTTTCCCACGACCTGCCCCTGCTCATGGCCCTGCCGGTTCGTCCGGTCTGGATCTTCCTGGCGAAGGCGGGAGAGGCGGTGGTGGGCAGCTCATGGATGGTCGTGATCATGTGCATTCCTCTCTACGGCGCATTCGGCCGGATCCGTCACGCGCCGCTGTCGTTCATCCCTCTGGCGGCGATCGCTACGATCCCGTTCCTGCTCATTCCGGCCGCGCTGTCGATGGCCGCGACCTGCGGGCTCATGTTCATCCTGCCCGCGCGCAAGATGCGGGAGGCCATGCTCCTGTTCGGCATGCTCGCGTTCACGGCCGCCGTGGTCACGTTCCGCCTGCTCGAGCCCGAGAAGCTCGTCGATCCCAACAACGAGATGGCCGTCTTCGAGTACATGAAACTGCTAGCCGCGCCGTCGGCCCCGTGGCTGCCCAGCGCGTGGGCGGCCAACGCCGTGGTGGCGGGCGTCCACTACGACCAGGACCCCCTGCGGTACCTGGTCAACACGGGCCGGCTGTGGGGGCTGGCTGTCGTGTCCTGGATCGTGGCTATCGCGATCGCGGACCGGACCTACCGCCGGGCCTGGCAGCAGGCCCAGGAGTCCTTGGGAGTGCGCCGGGGCGTCCGGCTGGCCTCCCGGTGGCTCCCGCGAGGCGGAGGGGCCTACACGGCGGTCCTGCTCAAGGACCTCAAGGTCTTCGTGCGGGAACCCTCGCAGTGGGGCCAGATCCTGCTCCTGGCGTCGCTGGTGCTGATCTACGTCTTCAACCTCTCCCGGATTCCGCCCGACCTCACCCGGGGGCTGCGGAGCCTCCTGTTCTTCCTCAACCTCGGGTTCATCGGGCTGATCCTGACCGCCGTGGCGGCGCGGTTCCTGTTTCCGCTCGTGAGCCTGGAGGGAAAGTCGTTCGAACTCCTGCGGCTCGCGCCGGTGTCGATGGAACGGTACCTGTGGACCCGACTGGCGGCGGGGATCGCTCCGCTCGTGGTTCTCGGGCTCGCGCTCGTAGGGTTCTCGGCACCGATGCTGGGCACCGACCGGTTCATGACCGTCGTGGCGTCGTGCACGGTCGTGGGGATGACCGTGGCCATCGGGGCGCTGGCGCTCGGGTGCGGGGCGGGGTTCGCCCAGTTCCGGATCTCGAACCCGGAAGAGGTCATCACGAGCATCGGCGGGTTCGTCTTCATGGTGCTGTCCGTGCTCTACATCAGCGCCGTGCTCTGGCTCGAATCCCAGCCGGTCCGGGTCTACTACCTCGCGGCGCTGTTCCGCCGCCCGTTCGAGGCGCGATGGCTGGCCGCGGGCGCGTTCACGCTGGCGGCCCTCGTGACGGCAGGCGCCGTCGTGGGCGCGATCCGGTACGGCGCCCGGTCGCTCGAACGCCGGGAACTGTCGTGACCGGCCGGGAGCGGATCATGGCTGCGATCCTTGGGCGACCCCACGACCGGATTCCCGTCACTACCGGGTACCTGTACGAGTGGGTCGACGACTGGAAGGCGGCCGAGCCGAGCTACCGGAGTCTCGTGGACTACTGCCGGCTCCATGCGGACGTCTTCCAGCCGTGGGCTCCGCGGGCGCTGAACGAGCGGCTGTTCATGACGTCCTCGGATCGGATGGCCGTCGAATGGAAGCGGTGGGAGGAGAAGGGAGAGAAGTTCCTGGAGGCGCGTGTGAAGGCGCCCGGCGGGGAGCTCCGGCAGGTGAGCAAGACGATTCCCGGAGTCGCGACCACCTGGACGGTCGAGCACTTCCTCAAAACCGACCGGGATGTCGAGACCTTCCTGAGCATCCCGTACGAGCCCGTGGCGTACGACGCCTCGGGGTGGACGGCGGAGCTGGCCAAAATCGGCGACCGTGGCGTGCTGATGCCCGGGCTGGCGGACCCCATGTGCCGGGCGGCCGAGCTGTTCGAGTTCGGGGAGTTCACGGTCCGGGCCGCGACCGAGCCGGAAACCTTCCGCCGGATCCTGGACTTCTTCGCCCGGGGCGTGGGGGACTATCTTCGCGCCGCACTGGAGTCCGGGGTGCAGGGCGTGTTCCGGGTGGTGGGGGCGGAATACGCCACGCCCCCGTATCTCAAGCCGGTCCAGTTCCGGGAGTATGTCCTGGACTACGACGCGCCGTTGATAGAGCGCATCCATCGCGCCGGGTCGCTGGCTCGCGTCCATTGCCACGGCCGGGTCCGTGATGTCCTCCCGATGATGGTCGAGATGGGCGCGGACCTCACCGACCCGGTCGAGCCGCCGCCGTCGGGTGACGTGACGCTGGACGAGGCTTACGAAATCACGGGCGGGCGGCTGGCCATGTGCGGGAACATCGAGATCCGGGAGATCGAGACGATGTCGATCCCGGAACTGGACGCCAGGATCCGGGACGCCTGCGAGACCGGGAAGCGCCGGGGCCGGTTCCTGCTGGCGCCCAGCGCCGAGCCGATCACGATCCCGCTGACGCCGGACCTCGAAGCGCGCTACCGGGCGTATCTGGACTCCGGGCTGCGCTGGGGAAGTACCTGAGCCGGCGGCGCCGGGGGACGCCCTGAACAACATGCAGATTGAAGATTGGACTTGCAATCTGCAAGAAGCCTAGAATGGACCCATGGCCTACCAGCGGAGAACCCTGGAGACCGCGCTCAAGCGTGCGTTCAGGACGTTTCCTGCCGTCCTGCTTTCGGGGCCCCGGCAGTCGGGAAAGACGACCCTGCTGAAGCGGCTCTGCGGGCGCACGCATCACTACGTATCCCTGGAGGACCCAGATGTCCGGACTCAGGCGCTATCGGACCCCCGGGGCTTTCTCCAGCGTCACCCGGCGCCGGTCATCCTCGACGAGATCCAGTATGCGCCCGATCTTCTCCACTACGTCAAGAGCGCGATCGACGACGACCGGCGTCCGGCGCGCTGGCTCATCACGGGCTCGCAGGGGCTTTCCGTGATGCACGGCGTCAGCCAGTCGCTGGCGGGACGGGTTGCGGTGCTGTCCCTGCTCCCGTTCTCGGTGAACGAGGCGCGCGGACGGGGAAACGCCGAGGGGCGGCTGTCGTTGACCAAGCTCCTGGATGCGCTGATGACGGGACGGGACCCCGTGGGGCCAACCTCCCGGCCGGGGCTGGGTGATTGGATACTGCGCGGCGGATATCCGGAGCCCCGGACGCGGTCCCGAGTGGACCTGCGCGCATGGTGCGCGGGCTATGTCCGGACGTATCTGGAGCGTGATGTCCGCGCGATCGTCAACGTCGGCAATCTCAGCGCGTTCGAGCGGTTCCTGAGGCTGTGCGCATCGCGCACGGCCCAGATCCTCAACCTGTCCGATCTGGCGCGGCAAGTCGGAGTCTCCGTTCCCACCGCCGGGCAGTGGCTTTCGGTGCTCGAGGCCAGCCAGGAACTGTTCCTGTTGCGGCCATACTTCAAGAGCTTCGGGAAGCGCCTGGTCAAGGCGCCCAAACTGTACTTCATGGACACCGCGCTGGCGGCGTACCTCATCGGGCTGACCCGGGAGGAGACCGCGCTGGCGGAGCCGTTCGGGGGCGCATTGATGGAGACCGCGGTCGTGTCCGCGTGGCACAAGGCGTTCCTTCACCGCGGGGAGATTCCCGCGATGTACTACTGGCGGTCGAGCGACGGGATTGAAGTGGACCTGCTGATCGACCACGATGGGAAGCTCCATCCCATCGAGATCAAGCGGACGTCGACGCTCATGCCCGGCCACGCGGCGGGATTGCGGAAGTGGATGGCGTTGTCCGGCAATGGTGGCCGTGATGGGCTGATCTTCGCCGATATCGCGGAGGCCACGCATGTGGATCGCGGCATCCGTGGGGTTCCATGGAGCTGGATCTGACCATGCCGGTTTCGGCTCTGCCTTCCAGCGCGTTCCCTTGTGTCCTCTTCGCCCCCAGCGCTGAGCCGATCACGATCCCGCTGACGCCGGACCTCGAAGCGCGCTACCGGACCTACCTTGACGCGGGTCTTCGTTGGGGGCGTTGAGTCTGGATCTCCTGCTGGCGGTATTGTTCTCCGTCGTGCTCGCCGTGGACGCGCGCGCCGCGTCCGGCTACCGGGGGCCGAAGAGCGACCACTTCGACGGGAAACGGTTCACCGAGTACCGCGCGATGAAGGCGGGCACGATCTTCAAGTGGATGTGGACCCGGAAGCCCGGACCGTGGAAGCCGTGGCGGGACGTGCCGCCGGGTCCGAAGCCGCCGTGCAAGGTGGGAGAGGGCGATCTCCGGGTCACGTTCGTCGGCCACGCGACTGTGCTCGTCCAGATGGACGGGCTCAACTTCCTGACCGATCCGGTCTGGTCCGATCGCGTCGGTCCGGCGAGCTGGCTGGGGCCGGGCCGCGTCCGGCCGCCGGGCATCCGGTTCGAGGAGCTGCCGCCGATCGACGTCGTCCTGCTGAGCCACAACCACTACGACCATCTGGACCTGCCAACGCTCCGGCGGCTTCAGGTATCCAGCAATCCGCTGATCGTGACCGGGCTGGGGGTGGGCTCCTTCCTCAAGGCCAAGGGGTTCGGCCGGGTCGCGGAGCTCGACTGGTGGCAGAGCGTCACCTTGGCCACCGGGCGCAAGATCACGGCCGCCGAGGTCAGGCACTTTTCGGGCCGCCTGCCGTGGGACCAGAACCGGACGATCTGGGTCGGGTTCATGGTCGAGGGAAGCCGTGGGGGCGTCTACTTCGGCGGGGATACGGGGTACGGACCGCACTTCAAGGCGACCCGGGAGAAGCTCGGGAGCCCCCGGTTTGCGATCCTGCCGATCGGTGCCTACCTGCCCGCGTACATCATGGCGCCCGTGCACCTGAACCCGATCGAGGCCGTCCAGGCCTTCCACGATCTTGGCGCGGCCCACGGTTGCCCGGTCCACTTCGGCACGTTCCGCGTTGCCGACGACGGCGAGGACGAGCCGGTCGAGCTCCTGGGCAAGGTGATCTCCGGCGATCCGGCGGTGGCCGGCCGATTCCGCGTAGTCGGCTTTGGCGAAGGCTGGGATGTGCCCTGACAGCCTTGAAGGAGTAGTGGATGCGATCGTGATCGCGCGTTGGATCGGCGCGCCTGCTATCGTACGAATGAGCAGGATGCCAACATGACTGCTGTGACGATATGTCAGGCAAGGGCGAGATTCTCCGACCTGGTCGAGCAGGTCGCGAACACGCATGAACCGATCCGGATCGTATGTGGACGGCGAACTGCCGTTTTGCTGTCTTCCGAGGACTGGAATGCAATCCAGGAGACGCTCTATCTCTTGTCAGTTCCAGGGATGCGGGAGTCCATCCGGAAGGGGATTCGGACGCCTTTGGCCGAGTGTCGAAGGCGCTGGGTTTAGAGGTGGCATTCCCGATCAGCTATCGGGGTGAGCTTCGGTTCATCTGTGACGATGACGAAGTGACCGCGGCAAAGGTCGCGGAGGGACTTGTGGCGTGGCTCAAGGAACGCGGTGGTACCTGGATCCGGTGCGCAGGTCACGAGGTGAGGTTCCGAGGCGGGTTCCTATCCAGGCCGAGGTGGATGAGTGTGATTCGCAACGTCTCTCACGGTGTGATCGTGGTTCGGCGGGACCTTGAGGCCGTGTCTATCGAGTACCGGATCTTCATGTACGACGAGCCGGTCATATGTGTCGTGGCAATGGTGTTCTGGAACGCGGTGGCGATATCGAACCATTTGCTCACCTTCGAGATGGAAGTAATGATGATCATCCTCTGCCTCCTTGTGCTTGCCATGGGATATGCATTCGGGGTGGGCTTCTTCCCTGGGCGCATGCGGAATGCCGTGGCTCGGGTGATTCAGCGGGCGGCAGTGAAAGGGTGACGGGGCGGGGAGTCAATCCGCCGCGGGGCAGTTCTTCCTGCGCTGACACACGATCGAGACAAAGTCCTCCGGCGGTTCCGCGCGGAGGGAGAGCTGGCCGGTGGGCACGGTGTCGACATGCAGGGCCAGCGCGTGGAGCATGAGCCGGGGGACCCCGCCGACGGGGAGGGGCTCCCCGTAGAGGGGATCGCCCAGGATCGGGTGCCCGATCGCGTAGAGGTGGACCCGGATCTGGTGCCGCTTGCCCGTCTCGGGGGTGACCTCGAGTAGCGTGTCGTTTCCGACGCGCTCGAGGACCCGGAAGGACGTGATCGCGGGGCGGCCGCCGCGCACGACGCCAACCCGGCTCGACCCGAACTGCTTGAGCGGCCGGTTGACCGTCCGGTCGGCGAGGACCGCCCCCTGCACGAGCGCGAGATAGCGTTTCGCGACCTGCCGCTTCTCGAAGGCGATGTTGAGCGCCCGATGCGCCTCGGCGTCCTTGGCGAAGAGGACGAGGCCGGAAGAGTCCGCGTCGATGCGGTGGACGACGAAGACAGGCGTTCCCACGTGGGCGTCCGCCTGGGCCTTGAGCGTGGGGCCTTGGGGCAGACCCCGGCCGGGGATCACGAGCTGGCCGGACGGCTTGGCGACGGCGAGGACGCGGTCGTTCTCGAAGACGACGGACGGCGGCGTCGGTTCCGGGCTCACTCCACCGTGACTGACTTCGCCAGATTCCGCGGTTTGTCGATGTCGCACCCGCGGGCGCGCGCGCAGTAGTAGGCGAGGAGCTGGAGTGGCACGACGCAGAGGATGGGGCTGAACTCCTCCGGGGTCTCGGGGACGTAGATGACGTCCTCGGAAATCCCGGCGATGTCCGCGTCACCCCGCGTGGCGACGCAGATGATCCGGCCCGCCCGGGCGCCCACCTCGCGGATATTCGAGGTCATCTTCTCGTAGGTCTCCCCCCGGGGGGCAATGCACAGGATCGGCATCTCCTTGTGGATCAGGGCGATCGGACCGTGCTTCATCTCGCCCGCCGCGAACCCCTCCGCGTGCGTGTACGTGATCTCCTTGTTCTTGAGGGCGCCTTCGAGGGCGGTCGGGAAGTTGAACTTCCGGCCGAGGTAGAGCCAGCTCGGGGCCTGCGCGTACTTCGTGGCGAGGGCCTTGATATGCGCCTGGTCCTTGAGGATCTCATCCACTTTGTCGGGGATGCCCTCGAGCTGGCGGATCATGTCGGCGGCTTTCTCGTCCGGAATCGACCCCGTGAGCTTTCCGTAGTAGATCGTGAACAGGCAGAAGGCGGTGAGCTGGGCCGTGTACGCCTTGGTCGAGGCGACGCCGATCTCGGGACCGGCGTTCGTGTAGATGACTCCGTGGGACTCGCGCGCAATCGAGGAGCCCACGACGTTGCAGATCGAGATTACCTTGCAGCCTTTGGCCTTGGCGGCGCGGACGGATGCCAGGGTGTCGGCGGTTTCCCCGGACTGGGTGACCGTGAAGATGACCGTGTCCTTGTCCATCTTGGGGGAGCGGTACCGAAACTCGGAGGCCAGGTCGACCTCGACGGGCAGGTTCGTGAAGTGCTCGAGCAGGTACTTGCCGACGTAGCCCGCGTGAAACGCGGTCCCGCAGGAGACTATGAACATCTTCTTGAGGCTCTTGAGCTCCTCGACGGAGAGGTTCATGTCCTTGAGCTGGATGCTCTTCTTGTCGGCCGAGATCCGGCCCATGAGCGTCTCGCGGATCACGCGGGGCTGTTCGTGGATCTCCTTGAGCATGAACTTCTCGAATCCGCCCTTCTCGGCCGCGTCCACGCTCCACTCGATCCTGGACACCGGGTGTTCCCGTGGTACCCCGTTGAGGTCCGTGACCTTCCACGCCGTCGGGGTCAGCTCGATGACTTCGCCGTCGTTGAGGTAGACGATGTTCCGGGTCCTGGACAGGATTGCGGGCACGTCGCTGGCGACGTAGTTCTCGCCGCTCCCCAGTCCGACGATGAGCGGGGAACCCAACCGGGCCGCGACCAGGACTCCGGGCTCCTGGCGGCGCAGGAGCCCCAGGGCATAGGCGCCCTTGGCCTTCGGCAGCGCCCGCCGCGCGGCCTCGACGAGGGACGGGGCGCCCTGCGTGAACTCCTCCTCGAGGAGGTGCGCGACGACCTCGGTGTCCGTCTCCGACTTGAAGACGTGGCCGCGTGCTTCGAGCTGGTTCTTGAGCTCCTGGTAGTTCTCGATAATGCCGTTGTGCACGACCGCGATGTCGCCCCGGCAGTCGCAGTGCGGGTGACTGTTCTTCTCGGACGGGGCGCCATGCGTGGCCCACCGGGTATGGCCGATCCCGACGGAGCCCTCAATCGGCTCCAGCTTCAGGGATTCGACGAGCTGGGCGAGTCTTCCGGCGCGCCGCCGGACCTTGAGGACGCCGTCCTCGATGACGGCGATGCCGGCCGAGTCGTATCCGCGGTATTCGAGCCGGGCGAGACCGTCGAGAATGACGGGTGTAGCCTTACCCGTTCCCACATACCCGACGATTCCACACATCGTGGTGCTTATCCTAGCAGGAAGATACCGGAGCGGCGCCGGGCGCGCCCGCTGGTCAGGAGGCGGCGGCGGGGCGGGTCAGGATCCGGGCGGGGACGCGCGGCACCTTGCCGCGCTTGATGCAGCTCGCGCAGACGAGGACGCTCTTGACGCGGCCCTTGAGCATGACGCGGGCGCGGTGGAGGTTGGGCTTGGCGTACCGCACGAAGTTGTTCTTCGCGTGGCTCACCAGGTGCCGCTCCATCCGGCCCTTGCCGCAAATCTCGCAGTGCCTGCCGCGTCCTTTCATGGCTGATCAGTCTAGCAGGCGGGGGGCCCGGGGTTCAAGAGGGGGCCACGACCTCCGAGGTGCCGTCGGCGGCCTCGACATCGTGGAACGGGGGGGTGGTGCCGAACCGGTGCTGGTAGACGCGGGAGACCTCGCGCTTGGCGAGGTCCACGGCCGGGGTCTCGACCAGCGCGATCGCGCACCCCCCGAACCCGCCCCCCATCATCCGGGCCCCGAGCACCCCGGGGGTCCGCTGGGCGGTGCCGACGAGGAGGTCGAGCTCCGGGCAGCTCACCTCGTACAGGGTCTTCAGGCTCTCGTGCGAGGCGTTCAGGAGGGCGCCCACGCCCTTGAGGTTGCCGGCCCGGAGCGCGGCGACGGCGGCCTTGACGCGCGCGCACTCGCGGACGACATGCTCGGCCCGCTTCGCGACCACGGGGGGGAGGAGCGGAAGCGCCTTCGCGAGGTCCGCTTCCTCGAGGTCGCGCAGGGCCTTGACCTGCGGGAACCGGGCCTTCAGCGCTTTGACCGCTTCCGCGCACTGCTCCCGGCGCTTGTTGTACTCGCCGGAGACGAGCTTGCGCTTGACCATCGAGTCGATGACCAGGAGCCGGTGCGTCGCGAGGGGCAGGGGCACGGGCTGGCACTGGAGCGTGCGGCAGTCGAGGAAGAGGGCGTGCCCCTGCTTCCCGAACACGGACGCGTACTGGTCCATGATGCCGCAGTTGACGCCCACGAACGCGTTCTCGGCCCGCTGGCAGATCTTGACCACCGAAAGCTTGTCGAGCGTGTAGGGGAAGAGGGACATCGCGCCCCAGGCGACCGCGCATTCGAGCGCGGCCGACGAGCTCATGCCGCCCCCCATGGGCACGTCGCTCTCGATGTAGAGGTTGAGTCCCTCGAGCTTCCAGCCCCGGTTCTGGAGCGTGTGCAGGACCGCCTTGGGGTAGTTCGCCCACCCGTGATCCTTCTCGTTCCGCATCGTCTTGAGGTCGAACTCGATCTTCTCGTCCACCGTGGCCGAAAAGACCACCACCTTGGAGTCGAGGCGCCGTTGGGCCGCGACCCAGACCGCGCGGTTGACGGCGGCGGGGAGCACGAACCCCTCGTTGTAGTCCACGTGCTCCCCGATGACGTTGATGCGGCCGGGGGAGCGGGTCAGCGCGATCTTGCGGTTCTGGTCCCCGAAGGTGCGGACGAAGGCCTGGCGGAGCGACTGGGCCGTGAGCACGGCGAGGCTCCCGGTCTTCCGGCGCCGCCCTCAGGCGGCTCCCTTGGAGGCCTTGAGCTTCTGGTTCACGCGTTCGAGCGAGCGACGGATCTCGGTGTTCTCGGGGTCGAGGGCCAGCGCCTCTTCCCACGCCCGCTTCGCTCCGGCCAGGTCGTTCTGCATGTAGGCGAAGATGCCCTTCTTGTTCAGGGACTTGACCTGCTCGGCGGAGACGACGGCCTTGGCCTCGCCCTTGGCGACCTTCTTGTACCCTTCCGCCGCTTCCTTGTCGTTCGGGACGAGGGCCAGGATCGCCTCGAACTTCTGGCGGGCCAGGTCCTTGTTGCCGGCGGTCTGGGCGGCCTGCGCCTCGTTCTTGAGGCGCGCGACCGTGTCCTCGATCCGCTTGTTCACGGTCTGGCGGAGGAGGCCGATCGTCTTGTCGTCCGGCTGGGCCTCCAGCGCGGCCTCGACCTCCCGCCGGGCTTCCTTGAGCCGGTCCCGCTTGAGGTAGTCGCGAATCCGGCCGGCGACGGCCTTGGCGCCAGAGGACTGGGCGGTCTGGATCTGGGCCTTGAGTTTGCGGCTGGCCGCGTCCGTGGGGGAGGCGGCGAGCGCCTCGTTGACCCGCATCAGCGCGGTGGCGTAGTTCCTGGCGCGGAACGCCGCCGCCGCGTCGGCGCGCAGCGCTTCGACCCGCTTGGCTCCCGTGACCTTCTTCAGGCGGCCCGGCGCCTCGGCATTCTGGGGATCGAGCGCGAGCACGGCATTCCATTCCGTGGTGGCCGTCAGGAGATCGCCGGCCTTGAACGCCGCGTCGCCGCGCTTGAGGTGGTCGTCCCGCAGTTCGGCGAGCCGGACGCGGGCCTGCTCGATGAACTTCGGGGCGTCGGGCTGGCGGGGGTTGAGCTTCAGGACCTGTTCCCAGAAGTTGATGGCTTCCAGGACACGGTCCGCCGTGAAGGCTTCGCTGGCCTTCTTGAGGAGCTCCTCCTGCCAGTCGTCGAAGATCTTCTGCACCATGTTGGCGGCCGCGGGGTCGTCCTTGTTCAGGCTCTTGGCCATCTCCGCCTGCTGAAGCGCGTCCTCGTAGGCGCCCTTGCGGTGGAGGGCCAGCGCGAGGTTGTACCGGGCATCGGGCTGGTTCGGGTCGATCTCGAGCGACCGCTTGTAGGACGCGATCATGTCCTCGAACTTCTCGAGCAGGAACTGGGTGAACCCGAGCTGGAACCACGCGCGGTAGTCGTCCTTGTACTTCGCATCCCTGCCCGTCGCGCGCTTGAAGTCGGCTTCGGCGATCTTCAGGTGCTCGAGGCCCGAGGCCTTCTTGTCCGCCTCCTTGGCGGTCACGAGCGCGTGTCCGAGTTCGAAGTGCGCGAGGGCCGCGGCGATCACGGCGTCCTCGTGCGACCGGTCCGCGGCCACCGCCTCGTCGTAGAGCCGGGCGGCTTCGGCGAGCTGCTTTTTCGCCTTGAGGGTGTCCCCCTGGGCGACGAGGACCAGCGAGAGGTTCCGGCTGGCCTCCTTCGACTCCTTCGGGAATTCCTGGATGACCTGGCGGAAGTACCCGGCTGCCTCTTCGTACTTGCGGGTTTCCATGGCCATCGCTCCGAGGTAGGTGAGGGCCTGGGGCGCCTGTTCGCGCGCCTTTGGGTTCCCGGTGGTGGCCTTGAGGTACGCCTCGAAGGCCTCGCGCGCATCGCTGAACTTCCGGTTCAGGTAGTAGCCCTGCCCGCGTCCGAAGAGGCACATGGGATCGGTGGGCGTGTTCTTGATCCCCTTCTCGAACCAGTCGACGGCGTCACCGTACTTCTTCAGCATGATCGAGATGTTTCCGAGGACCTGGAAGCAGGACAGGTCGATCTGCTCGTGGGCCTCCTTGTCCTTCTTCCCGGCCTTGAGCGCCTGCTGGAACGCCGCCGCCGCCTTCTCGAGCATGGCGACCTGGGTGGGCGATCCCGGCTGGTCCTCCGAGGCGCGGCTGTAGTACTCCAGCCCGAGGTTGAAGTGGTTACGCGGCTCGTTGGGGTCCGCCTTGACCGCGTCCAGCCGGAGCTGGAGGGTGCGGTCCGGCGGCGCATCGGCGGCGCGCCCGGCGGGCGCCAGCGCGACGAGCGCGCACGCGAGAACCATCGACGAAACGATCCGGACCGGCTCCATCCCGGTCAATGGTACCCGCCGGGGCTCGGGTCTGTCAACGATTTGACACTCGCGCGTCCGGGCAGGGAAGATACTCGCGGAATCACGCGGCCTTGAAGAATCCTCGCCACCCACGAATTGCGGTCCTCGGCCTCGGTCTTATCGGAGGCTCCCTGGCGCTCGCCTTGCGCCGGCGCGGTATCCGGGTCACGGGCGTCGATCCCGATCCCCGCGCGCGGGCCATAGCGCGCCGGCGCGGCGCGGTCGTCGCGGCGACGTCCTCCCTGCGCGAGGGCGTCCGGGAGGCCGGGATCGTCGTCCTGGCCGTGCCGATCCAGGCTCTCGCGCGGTGCCTTCGGGGAATAGCGGCGTGGGCGCCCCGGTCCGCGGTCATCACGGATGTCGCGAGCGTGAAGGGCCCCGTGGTCGGGCTGGCGCGGCGCCATCTGCCTTGTCCCGGGCGGTTCGTGGGCGGCCATCCGATGGCGGGCCGGGAGACCTCGGGGCTGGCGCACGCGCGGGCCGACCTCTTCCGGGAACGCGTCTGCGTCCTGACGCCCGTCGCCGGCACGAGCGGTTCTGCACTGCGCGCCGTCCGCCGGCTCTGGGCGGCGGCAGGCGCCCGGGTGATCGAGCTGAGTCCCCGGCGGCACGACGCGGCGGTGGCGCGCGCCAGCCACCTGCCGCACCTCATGGCCTATGCGCTGGCGCCCGTGCTCGCCGGCCGGGACAGCGGTCGGATCGTTTCCGGCAGCTTCCTCGACGCGACCCGCGTCGCCGCGAGCGATCCCGCGCTCTGGGAGGGGATCCTCCTGAGCAACCGCCGGGAGGTCCTGGGTGCGGTACGGGAACAGGCGGCGCGGGAGGCCCGGCTGCTGCGACTCCTGCGTGAGAACCGGCCGGGTCCGCTGCGGAGAGCGCTCGCGGACGCCGCCCAGCTTCGCCGGCGCGTGGCTCGGACGCGCCAGTGAGTATCGTCGCGGCCGGGGAGGCCTGGCGGGTCCGGCGCGCTTCCGGGCTCAAGGGGTTCTGGACCCCGCCCGGGGACAAGTCCGTGTCCCACCGCGCCCTCATGTTCGGGGCGCTCTCGAACGGCACGACGAAGGTGGACGGATTCCTGCCGGCCGGGGACTGTCTCTCGACCGCGAACGTGCTTGGTCGGCTCGGGGTGACGATCCGGTTCCTGAACGAAGCCCGGACCTCGCTCGAGATCGAAGGCCTGGGTCTGCGGGGCCTAAAGGCGCCGGCGGAGCCGGCGCCCCTTGACTGCGGTAACTCGGGCACGACGATGCGGCTCATGGCGGGCATCCTGGCGGCGCATCCCTTCCGGTCCGCGCTCTCCGGCGACGCCTCGCTGACTCGCCGGCCCATGAAGCGCATCGTGGAGCCCCTGCGGCTGATGGGCGCGTCCATCTCGGCCCGCGGGGAGGGCGACACGCCGCCTATCGAGATCGAGGGCGCCGAGCTCAAGGGGATCGCGATCGAGCTGCCGGTGGCCAGCGCGCAGGTGAAGTCCGCGCTCCTGCTGGCGGGTCTTCAGGCGGCGGGCACCACGCGGGTCAAGGAGCCCTCCTCGAGCCGCGACCACACGGAACGCCAGCTGCGCCGCCTCGGCGCCGCGTACCGCGTGGACGAGGGCGGCTGGCACGCGGTGGACGGCGGCGTGGTCCTGTCCGCGCAGCCGTGGCAGGTGCCGGGGGATTTCTCCACCGCCTCCTTCTTCCTCGCGGCGGCCGCGATCTGTTCCCGATCGGACCTCACGATCACGGGGGTCGGCGTGAATCCGGGACGGATCGGACTGCTCGAGGTCCTCACGAAGATGGGCGCGCGGATCGCGGTCACGAACCAGCGCGAGGTCTCGGGGGAGCCGGTCGCGGACCTCGTGATCAAGGGCGGCGCTCCGCTCAAGGGAATCCGGGTGGCCGGCGACATGATCCCGAGAATCCACGACGAGGTGCCGGTGCTCGCGGTCGTGGCGTGTTGTGCGGACGGGGTCACGATCATCCGGGACGCGGGCGAGCTTCGGGTGAAGGAGACGGACCGGATCGCTGCCGTGGCGAGCGAGCTCACGAAGCTCGGAGCCAAGGTCGGCGTCCTGGCCGATGGCCTCGCGATCGAGGGGTCGGCGACGCTCAAGGGGGCGGAGGTGACTAGCCACGGCGACCACCGGATGGCAATGGCGCTGGCGGTCGCGGGACTGGTGGCGGCGGGCGAGACGCAGGTCACCGACACCGCCTGCGTCGCGACGTCGTATCCGGGCTTTGCGACGGACCTCGCGTCGCTGGCGGGGGAGGGCTGACGTGGCCGGACGCGTGCCGCTCATCATCACCGTGGACGGGCCGGCGGCATCGGGCAAGAGTACCGCCGCCAAGAATCTCGCCGCCGCGCTCGGGATTCCGTACGTGACGACCGGGGGTCTTTACCGGGCGGTGGCCTGGATCGCGGACCGGAAGGGGCTCTCGTTGGACGACGCCCGGGTGCTGGCGGCGATCGCCCGGAACCTCCGGATCGAGTTCCGGGTCGCCGGGTTCGGAGGGGCTCTCTCGATCCACCTCGACGGCCGGGAGGTAACCCGTGAACTCGGGCACCCCCGGATTTCGCACCTGACCTCGGCCAAGGTCGCCTTCCTGCGGCCGGTCCGGGACGCCGTGAACGCCCGGACGAGGCGGATGGCTGAAGGGGGGCGGCTGGTGGCCGAGGGCCGGGACTGCGGTTCCGTGGTCTTCCCGGCGGCGCCCTACAAGTTCTTTTTGACCGCGTCCGTGGCCGAGCGGGCCCGGCGGCGGCGGATCGACCTGGCCAGGTTGGGCCTGCGGCCCGCCCTGGAGTCGATCCGGCGGGACCTCGTCAGGCGGGACCATAGGGACGCGACGCGGGGGTACGGGGCGATGGTCACTGCGGCGGACGCCTGGGTGATCGACAACACGGGCTGGGAGCAGCCGGACACGGTGGCGGCGATCATCCGGCGGCTTGACGTCCGGGGTTTGAAACCGGGACGGCGGTCGGGTAGAATGCTCCCCGGTGTGATTCGGCGCGCCCTGAAGCTCGGTCTGAGCGCGCCCTGCCACTCATAAGTATGGATTCCGGAGAAACCAACATTCACGACTCGCCCGGCACCGTCGCCGGTCCTGCAGAACCCGCCGAAGCGGGCGGCTTCGAGGAACAGTTCCTCGGGGGCCTCCGCGAAGTCGAAGAAGGCGAGCTGTTGAAAGGCCATGTCGTCGCGATCGGCGAGGCCGAGGTCGTCGTCGACATCGGCTACAAGTCCGAAGGCGTCATCCCCCGCGCCGAGTTCACGGACCCCCTGGGCAAGATCACGGTCAAGCCCGGCGACGAGATCTACGTCTATCTCGAGCGCAAGGAAGGCTTCGACGGGGAAGTCCGGATCTCCTTCGCGAAAGCCGAGCGCATGCGGACCTGGGAGAAGGTGCTCGAGGCGTTCGAGAAGCAGACGCCGATCGACGCGACCCTTCTCCGGCGCGTGAAGGGCGGGCTGATGGCGGACCTCGGCGGCGTCGAGGCTTTCCTCCCCGGCTCGCAGGTCGCGCTCAAGAGCGTGGCGAACCTCGACCAGTTCATCGGGAAGACCTATCCCGTCCAGGTCCTCAAGCTGAACAAGCGGCGCTCGAACGTGGTCGTGTCGCGCCGGACCCTCCTCGAGACCCAGACCGCGAAGATGCGCGAGGAGCTCATGACCACGATCCAGCCCGGGGACCGGCGCAAGGGCGTCGTGAAGACTCTCACGGCGTACGGCGCGTTCGTGGACCTCGGCGGCGTGGACGGCCTCCTGCACATCACGGACATGAGCTGGGGCCGGCTCGCGCATCCCTCCCAGATCCTGAAGGCGGAGCAGGAGATCGAGGTCGTGATCCTCGCCGTGGATCGCGAGAAGGGCAAGGTCTCGCTGGGCCTGAAGCAGAAGAACCCCGATCCGTGGACGGTCGTGGAGCAGAATTACCAGGCGGGCCAGGTGTACTCGGGGACGGTTACGTCGCTCGCCGAGTACGGCGCCTTTGTCCAGCTCGAGGAGGGCGTCGAGGGCCTCGTACACGTCTCCGAGCTCGCGTGGGGCCACAAGATCAAGTCCGCCTCCGAGGTCGTCCAGCCGGGCCAGTCGGTGAAGATCAAGCTCCTGAGCCTCGACCCCAAGGCCAAGCGCGTTTCGCTCTCGCTGCGGCAGGCCGAGTCCGACCCGTGGAGCCTGGTCGCCGACCGCTATCCCGTGGGGGCGCGTGTCCAGGGCCTCGTGCGCGGACTCGCGGACTTCGGGGCCTTCGTCGAGGTCGAGGAGGGCGTCGAGGGTCTCGTGCACATCTCGGACCTGGCATGGTCCCGGAAGGTCAAGCACCCGTCGTCCCTGCTCAAGAAGGGCGACAAGGTGGATGTGGTCGTGCTCGGCTCCGACAAGGCGGCGCGCCGCCTCTCGCTGGGCATGAAGCAGCTCCAGGCGGACCCGTGGAACCTGGTGCAGACGACCTACCGCGTCGGCCAGGAGGTCAAGGCGACGATCACGAACGTCACGAGCTTCGGCGCGTTCGCCGCGCTGGACGACGTCATCGAGGGACTGATCCCGCTGGCGCACCTGTCCGCCAAGACCTTCAAGAAGCCGGAGGAGGTCGTGCAGCCGGGCCAGGAGGTCATGGTCAAGGTGACCAAGATCCAGCCGCAGGCGCACAAGATCGCCCTCTCCATCCGGCTGGCCAGCCAGGATTCCCTGCCCGCCCCTGCGGCGGAATGACCGGCCGGGCGGTTCCGCCGGAACGGACCTGACCCATGGCTCCCACTTTCATCGCGTTCGCCTCCGCCCTCGTGCTGGCTCTCGCCCTCACGCCCCTCGCCCGCCGGATCGCCTTCCGCACCGGCGTCATTGACCGGCCTGATCGCGGGCTGAAGCGCCACCGGGCTCCCGTGCCGTACCTGGGAGGCGTCGCGATCTTCCTCGCGGTGATCGTGACGGTGGTGGCCGTGAAGCTGGCGGACGGGGAGGGGCCGCTCGCGCTCCGCATCCGGGGCGTCGTCGGCCTCCTGGCGGGGGCGGGCATCGTCTTCCTCCTCGGGCTCTGGGACGACGTATCGCCGCTTCGCCCCAAGGTCAAGCTCGCGATCCAGGCCGTCGCCGCCCTCGTGCCCATCTCGCTCGGCGTCCACATCAAGTTCGTCGATAATCCCTGGGTAGCCATGCCCCTGACGCTCGTGTGGATGGTCGGGATCACGAACGCGTTCAACCTCCTCGACATCATGGACGGGCTGGCGGCCGGCGTCGCGTGTGTGGCCTCCCTGTGGTTCTGGGTCATCTCGGCCCAGCACGGCCGGTTCAACGACGCCCTCACCGCCGCCGCGCTCGCGGGCGCGACCCTGGGTTTCCTGAACTACAACCGCGCTCCGGCCCGGATCTTCATGGGGGATGCGGGCGCGCTCTTCCTCGGGTTTCTCCTTTCCGCGGTCGCCATCGGGCAGGGCTACTCGATGAACACGAACCTCGGCGTGATCGCGCCGCTCCTCGTCCTCGGGGTTCCGATCTTCGAGACCCTGTTCGTCATGGCCGTGCGGCGCCAGCAGGGCAAGCCCGTGATGATGGGGTCGCCCGACCACGTGCCCCTGCGGCTCGTGAAGATCGGTTACACGCGCGAGCGCGCGGTCGTGGTGCTGTGGGTGGTCGGCGCGCTCCTCGGCGCGCTCGCGTGGTTCGTAGTGCAGGCGAACTGGGAGCGCGCGCTGCTGGTCTCGGGCGTCGTCGTGATGGCCGCCATGTCCGCGGCCGTACGTCTCGCGTCGGTGCGGATGGAGGAGACCCGGCGGTGACGGTCCTCGTCGCCGGCGCCGGGCTCGCGGGGCTCTCGGCGGCGCTTTCCCTCGGGCGCCGGGCGCGCGTGTTCGAGCGCGAGGCGCGCGTCGGAGGGACCTGCCGGACCGAGATCGCGGGCCGGTTCACCGTGGACCACGCGGGGCACTACCTGCATTTCCGGGACGCCGAAATCAGGCGCCTCGTGCACCGGATGCTGGGCCGGAATCTCATGAGCGCGCCCCGGGATTCGTGGGTGCACCTGAAGGGACTCGACACGCCCTACCCGTTCCAGGCGAACACGTTCGGCCACGATGCGAAGCTCATCCGCGAGTGCGTCATGGGCTACGCGCGCGCGCGCGACGCCGCGCGGCCGGGGAAGCCGGGCGAGACCTACGAGGACTGGATCCGGCGGACGTGGGGGCCGGGGTTCCTGCGGCACTTCATGAAGCCGTTCAACGAGAAGCAGTTCCATATCCGGCTGGCCCAGCTCCTGCCCCTGCAGGGCGGCCGGTTCCTGCCGAAGCCCGATCCCCACGAGATCGTGCGCGGAGCGCTCGCCCGGCGGCACATCAGCTCCGGGTACAACGCGATGCTCGAGCATCCGCGGCACGGCGGGATCGAGGTCCTGCCGCTCGCGTTCGCGCGCGCCCTCGCCCGGTCGGTCAAGACCGGCTCTCCGCTGCGGCGCATCCATTGGCGTTCGCGCGTGGCCGAGTTCGCGGGGGCCGGGCCCCAGCCGTACGGCGTCCTGGTCTCCAGCCTGCCGCTGCCCGAGCTCCTGGGACGGCTCGACCCCCTCCCGCCGGCGATGGCTCGGGCCCGTTCGAGCCTTCGCTCGGTGGGCGTCCTCTGCCTGCACTACCTCGTCCGGGGGCCGCACGAGCGCACGAAGCACTGGATCTACGTTCCGGAACGGAGGTTCTCGTTCTTCCGCGTCGGGTTCCCGGCCAACATCAACCACGCCGACGCCCCGCCGGGGGCCGGGATCATCTCCGCGGAGATGTCCTACGCCTCCGGCCGCCGGCCGGGGATCGGGGCGGCGCTCGCGCGCGCGCGCCTGGGCCTGCGCGACCTGGGCGTGCTGGGCCGCGGATGCCGGATCGTGCGCGAGATCGCGGTGGACATCCCCTGCGGCTATGTCGTCTTCGACCGCGCGTATCCGCAGGCGCGCGGGGCGGCCCTGCGCTGGCTGGCGGCCCGGAACATCCTCTCGATCGGACGCTACGGGAGCTGGGTCTACGGGGGGATGGAGGACGCCATGCGCGAGGGCCTGGACACCGGCCGGCTGGTCGCCGCTTACGGCGAGCGCGCGGGGGCGCGGTTCCGGGTGGAGGACCTGCGATGAAGGTGCTCGTGACGGGTGTCGCCGGATTCATCGGATCGACACTGGCCGAGCGCCTGCTCGACGCGGGCCACGAGGTGGTCGGCATCGACTGCTTCACCCCGTACTACTCCCGCGCCCTCAAGGAAGCCAACATGTCCGGTTTCATCGAGAGCCCGCGGTTCCAGTTCCACGAGGCCGATCTGCGGTCCGCGGAGATCGCGCCGCTCCTCAACGGTATCGAGGTGGTCGTCCACCTCGCGGGCCAGCCCGGGGTGCGCGGAAGTTTCGGTCCGGATTTCGCGCTCTACGCCGAGCACAACATCCTGGCCACGCACCGCCTCCTCGAGGCGTCGCGGATGGTCCGCCTCTTTGTCTTCGCGTCCTCGGCGTCAGTGTACGGATCGGTTCCGGTGCCCATGCGCGAGGACGGCCCGGTGCGGCCGGTTTCGCCGTACGGGGTGACGAAGCTGGCAGCCGAGCAGCTCTGCCTCCAGTACGCGGCCCAGGGACTCGTGCCGGCGATGGCGTTCCGCTTCTTCTCCGTCTACGGCCCCAGGCAGCGCCCGGACATGGCGTTCCCCCGGCTGATCCGGACCGTCCTCGACCGCGATGAGTTCACGATTCTGGGCACGGGCGACCAGCAGAGGGATTTCACCTACGTGGGCGACGTCGTGGACGCGCTCGTGGCCGCGCTCGCGAAGGGGAAGGGGGGCCTCCTCCTCAACCTCGGCGGCGGCCACAAGGTCAGCCTCAACCACACGATCGCCATCGTCGAGCGGCTGGCTGGGCTGAAGGCGAAGATCGCACGCTTGCCGGCGGCCGCGGGAGACATGGAGGTGACCGAAGCCGATGCCACGCGCCTCAGGGCCGAGCTCGGTTTTGCGCCCAAGACGTCCATCGAGGACGGACTGGCCAACGAGGTCGAGTGGGTCCGCGCCAACCTCAAGCTCCTGCGGTCCTGAACGCGCGAATGGCCGGCCGGCGGCTCAACATCGAGCACCTGATCACGAAGCTCGAGCTGGGGGGCGCGCAGCAGAACACGCTCTACTGCGTGGCGCACCACGATCGGCGGAAGTACCGGGTAAGCCTGGCGGCGGGATGCGGAGGAGTGCTCGACGCCGAAGCGCGCCGGATCCCGGACGCGCGGGTCCACTGGTTCCCGTCCCTGCACCGCGAGATCCGGCCCGCGGACGACCTGGCTTTCGTGCTCAGGTACCGGGATCACCTGCATAGGGAGGACGTGGATATCCTTCACACGCACTCGTCGAAGGCGGGAATCCTCGGCCGGATCGCCGCGGGTTGGGCGGGCGTTCCCGTCGTGATCCACACCGTTCATGGCTGGGGATTCAACGACTTCCAGCGGGCGCCCGTGCGCGCGCTGTACGTCGGGCTGGAGCGGCTCGTGGCACCGCGGACGGACCTGCTGATCGCCGTGAGCCGGGAGAACGTGGACCGGGGACTCAAAGCCGGAATCGGCCGCCGGAACCAGTACCGCGTGATCCGGAGCGGGATCGAGCCGGGGGAGTTCGCCCGGGCGAAGCGGGGTCGGATCGCGGTTCGCCGCACCCTCGGCATTCCGCCCTCGGCGAACCTGGTGATCACGGTGGGCAACTTCAAGCCCCAGAAGGCGCCGCTGGACTTCGTCCGGGCCGCGGCTGTCGTCGCCCGCGCCGTGCCGGACGCATGGTTCCTCATGTGCGGCGACGGGGAGCTCAAGGCGGCCGCCCGGGAACTGGGCAACAAGCTGGGAATCGGGGATCGTCTCGTGATCCCGGGCTGGCGGCGCGACATCCCGGATCTCCTGCACGCGTCCGACGTCTTCGCGCTCTCGTCCCTCTTCGAGGGGCTCCCGCGGTCGGTTCTGCAGGCCGCGGTCGCCGGCCTTCCCGTGGTCGCGACCGCCGTGAACGGGACGCCCGAAGCCGTCCGGGACGGCGTTACGGGCTGGCTCGTTCCGGCGCAGCGGCCGGATGCGATGGCGGCGCGGCTCGTGGGGCTCCTGCGGTCTCCGGCGCGGGCGCGCCGGATGGGCCGCGCCGGCGCCAAGCTCATCGGCAGCGAGTTCTCGATCCGGACCATGCTCAAACAGATCGAACATGCCTACGCCGACCTCGCGGAGCGCAAGCATTTGGGGACATCCTTCGGAGTATAATTCGGGCATGAGCCCTGAAGAGGTCCGCGTCGAGGAGCTGATCACCAGGATCCGGGCCCTGCCCGCCGAGCGTCGCGAGGCGGTGGAACGGTTCGTCATCGGTCTCACTGAAGCCGCCGATGACCGTGACGCCGTGCGAGGCATGGGACGGCTGGCGGAATCGGCGTTCGCGCGTATATGGGACAATCCGGCCGATGCCGCCTACGATCGAGTTTGAGTTCGGCGACATCGTTCTGGTCCCCTTTCCCTTCACGGACCAGCGGAGCTCGAAGCGCCGTCCCGCGGCCGTTGTCAGCACATCGCGGTACAACCAGGGAAGTCCCGGCGTCATCCTGATGGCTGTCACGAGTCAGCCGGGAACGGGCGGCTTGGGTGCGCCAATCAGCGGATGGCAGGAAGCCGGCCTTGTTGCCCCATCAACGCTGAAGCCCGTGATTGCGACCGTCGAAAGGACGCTGGTCATCAGGAAGCTCGGAAGACTTCCCGAAGCGGATCGCACCTCATTGTCCGGTCTGCTCTCGAATATCCTGGGCTCCTCGTAACATCACGGCTCATGCGGGTGACTGATCGTGCGGGTTGGGGGTACGTCGCCCTTTTTTTAGCCGCGTATCTCTGGCCGCAGGCGGGGGCGGGGGAATGGGCGGTGAAGAGCCGGGTCTTCGCCGCTGTCCTGGCGGGACTCGGCGGCTATGCAGTTCTGCGCGGACGAGCGAGCCGTGGGCTGGCGTGGCCGTGGCTCGGGCTGGCTGGCTGGCTCGCGGCCACGGTCCTGTGGTCGCTGGACGGACCGCGATCGATCGTGCAGGTTCTCGCGATCGCGGGTGCCGCCGCGATCGTGCTCTTCCGGTGGCCGGTCGTGTCCGCGCGGATGGCCGCGCGGGCCACGCTCGGCCTTGCGGTGGCCGACTCGCTGTTGGCGTTAATGCAGCGGGCTGCGCTTCCCCCGGGGACGGGTCTGCGCGTGGCAGGAAGCTTCGTGAACGCGAATCATCACGCCGCGCTCGCCTGCGCGGGCGTGGGGGTGGCGGCGGCATGGGTGGTGACTATGCGGGGACGGGCGAGGTGGTGGGCCGTAGCCGCTCTCGTGCTCCTGGTGGGTGATGTCCTGACGGGCGGATCCCGGGCAGGTCTGCTCGCGCTCGCAGTGATCGTGGTCCTCGCCCGCCGGTGGCGACCGCGCGGGTTCCGTTGGGCTGGTTGGGCGGTCGTGTTCGTGGCGATCATCGTGGCGGTCGCGAGCCCCAACGGGGCGGTGCGACGCCTTGCGGCACAGGCTAAGGGCGGGGAGCCCAGGGCGTTCGCGCGGGCCGGGATGTGGGACGCCTCCTTGAGAATGATCAGGCACTCTCCGATGGGCGGGATCGGGCCGGGCGGCTTCGTCGAAGCGTGGCCGGGATTCCGGGCGCGGGAGTTCGCCATGTTCGTGACCGACTACGCGCACAGCGAGATCATGCAGGTGGCAGTCGAGCTTGGGCTCATCGGGCTGGGGCTCGCGATCTGGGGGTTCGCGTGCTGGTGGCGGATCGCGTCGCGGTTCAGCATGGCCGATCCCGACCGGTACGCGGCGGGGGCGGCGCTCGCGGCTTTCGCGATATTCGCGCTGGTGGATTTCCCGCTCCACGTTCCCGTGCTCGCCTTGCTGGTCGTCTTCCTGGCCTCGTCGCTGGCGATGTCCCGGAAAGCCATTCCCACCCCGTCCGCGGTGCCTGCCCGGCCTGTGGCGATGGCGGCGGCCACCGTCGGGCTCGTCGCGGTCTGGCTCGCCTGCGGGGCGTCGGCGGATCTCGCGTATCTCGACGGCGCCCGCCGGGTCGCGGGGGGCGATCTGGCGGGAGCCCGGGCCCGGTTTGACCTCGCGCTGGCAGCCGAGCCGGCGCACCCGCTTGCGCTCGAGGCCGAGGCGGAACTCGACCTCACGGGGCCGCTGACGCCCGGCCGCCTCGACCGCGTGCGCCGGCTGCGGCCCGTCTGGGTGGCGCCCCTCTCCACGGCCTTCGACCGCTCCCTCGCGCTGGGGGATTCCGCGGGCGCGCGCCGGGCGCGGGCGGAGACGGTCGCGGTCGATCCGTGGGGACTGACGGGTGAGCTCATGGATGTCACGCTGGCTATGAAGGCGGGGAGTCTCGAGTTCGCCGCCCGGCGGATCGCCGAGATCGCGACCCGGTGGCCGGGGGTCTTCGACGTGGAACTGCTGCGGGCGGACGTCGCCACGGCGAGGGGACGTCCGGCCGAGGCGCGCGGTATCCTACGGGAGATGGATCGAAGGTTCCCGGGATCGGCCGCCGTCCGCGACCGGCTGGCGAAGGTGGCGCGATGAACGCCGCACTGCGCCGGCTTCGCGATCTGCGAAAGGGCCTCGCCGCGGGGCGGGAGTCCGCGCTGCTCGCCACTAACCCGATCTCCGTCGGTTATCTCGCCGGGGCCCGGGACGCGGCCTGGGCCCTCGTGACGCCCAACCGGGCCATCCTTTGCTCTTCGCCGCTCGGCTACGAGGCGGCCCGGCGGAGCGTGCGTGCCCCCTGGACCGTCCTGGTTCCCGGGGCCGGCCGGCTCAAGCCGCTGCTGTCGCGACTGGGTATCCATCGCGTCGGGTTCGAGGCCGACGCCGTGACGCACGCGGCGGCGGTCCGGCTGCGGTCGTCGATCGGGGACTCGGCCATGCTCGTCCCGCTTTCCGGACTCGTCGAGGCCTGCCGGGAGGTCAAGGACGCCGGTGAGCTGGACGCGATCCGCCGCGCGGGCGCGATCGCCGCGGCCGCGGGCGCGCAGTTGCCCTGGATCCTGCGCGAGGGGATGACGGAAGCGCAGGCGGCGGCGGCCCTCGACGTCCGGATGCGCGAGCTCGGGGCCGCCGGTCCGTCTTTCGAGACGATCCTGCTCTTCGGCTGGCGGTCGGCCCTCCCGCACGGCGTGCCCGGACCGCGTCGGCTTGCTCCGGGAGACTTCGTTCTCGCGGACTTCGGCGCGCTCGTCGATGGGTACGCCAGCGACTGCACGCGCACGTGGGTGTGGCGCCGGGCGACGGCCCGCCAGCGGCGGACCTACGGCGCGGTGGCGCGCGCGTACCGGGCCGGCCGTGCCGCGGTCCGGCCGGGCATTGCGACGGGGAAGGTGGACGACGCCGCCCGGCGCGCGCTGGGCCCTCTCCGCTCCCGGTTCATCCACGGCCTCGGCCACGGGGTCGGGCTGGAAATCCACGAGCGCCCGAGGCTGGCGCGGGGGGAGAAGACCATACTTCGGCCCGGGATGGTCGTCACCGTCGAGCCGGGTGTCTACTTCGGGCGCTGGGGCGGCATCCGGCTCGAGGACACCGTGATCGTGACGGCGCGGGGCGCGGAGAGCATCACTGGCGCGCCCGCGGCCGACCTGCCCGTCATCGGTTCCGGCTTGCCCTGAGCGACCGAGCGAAGCGAGGGAGTCGAAGGGTATGATGCGCTGATGGCGATGACCTCGGTCGGACGGATTCTCGACTCGCAGGGGTTCCTGCTCGCCCCGGGCGTCTATGACGCCCTCTCCGCGAAGGTCGCACGCCGCGCGGGGTTCGAGGCGCTCTTCATCTCCGGCTACAGCGTCGCCGCGAGCCAACTCGGGGAGCCCGACATCGGCCTCCTGACCCAGACCGAGATCATCGAGGCCGCGCGCCGGGTCTGCCGGGTCGTGGACTGTCCCGTCATCGTGGACGCGGACACCGGATACGGCGGCACGCTGAATGTCATCCGGACGGTAAAGGAACTCATCGCGGCGGGGGCGAAGGGCTGCTTCCTCGAGGACCAGGTCTGGCCTAAGCGGTGCGGCCACATGAAGGGCAAGAAGGTGGTTCCCCTCGAGGAACATGTCCAGAGGCTGAAGGCCGCCATCCACGCGCGGGGGGACGCCGACTTCTTCGTCGTCGGACGGACCGACGCCCGGGAGGCGACCGGCAGCCTCGACGAGGCGATCCGCCGGGCGAAGGCGTTCAAGGCGGCCGGCGCGGACGCCGTGTTCGTCGAGGCGCCGCAGTCGCTGGACGAGCTCAAGGCGATCTCGGCGCAGGTCCAGCCCCCGTTCGTCGCGAACATGCTCGAGGGCGGCGTCACCCCGATCCTGGACCGCGGGGAGCTCCGCGCGCTCGGGTTCAAGATCGCCGTGTTCCCGCTCACGGGGCTGTTCGCGGCGGCCCGGGCCCAGACCGAGGTCTTCCGGCACCTGCGCGAAACCGGCACCACCCGCGACGTCCTCGACCGCCTCCTGACTTTCCACGACTTCCACGAGATCGTGGACCTCGAGGGGCATTACGCGCTCGACAAACGGTTCAGCGTCGGATAAAATGCACCGCATCATGCGACACGGCTTCATCCTTGCCGCCCTCGCGGTGGCCGTGGCGGCCGGCCTCCCCAGTGCGGCGCCGGCCGACGCCATCGATGACGCCCTCGAGATGCTGAACCAGCGCCACATCGCCTTCACGGTGGGGGAGTTCATCGACTGCGTGGAGCGCAACGACTTCGAGAACGTGCAGATATTTCTCCGCGCGGGCATGGACCCGAACACGCCGAAGAACGGCGTTCCCATGCTCATCGAGATCTCGATGCGGGGCTACACGGACACGGTGAAGGCGCTGCTCGAGGGGGGCGCGGCGACGAACGTCAGGAACGACCGGGGCTGGACCCCCCTCCACATGGCCGTCTTTTTCAGCCACATCGACGTGACCCAGGTCCTCCTCGAGCGCCGTGCCGACGTTTCGGCCCGGACCGAGTTCGGGATGACCCCCCTGCACTACGCGACCCAGGAGCGCAACGTCGAGATGGTCGAACTCCTGCTCAAGCACGGGGCCTCGGCGAGCGTCAAGTCGAAGAGCGGGGTGACGCCGCTCTCGATCGCGGCCGACCTCAACGAGAAGCCCATCGTCAAGGTCTACACGGCCCACGGTTTCGGGGCGAGGATGAAGGCGATTCGCGAGGAACGGGCCGCGGAAGAGGCGGCGGTGAAGAAGGAGATCAAGCGGAAGGCCGCCGCGCGGGACGCGGCGTTCACGGAACGGATGAAGAACGCGACCGGCCAGGGGCCCCAGTAGCAGCACCCGCCTTACGTTCCCGCCGAAACGGCGGTAGAATCATCAGGTATTCGCGCCAAGGTAGCTCAGTTGGTAGAGCACCGGTCTGAAAAACCGGGTGTCGCCAGTTCGACTCTGGCCCTTGGCACGCCATTGTTCGCGATGATCGTGGGATCCGGCGTCAAGTCAGGAGGACTGCAATGGCCTTGAACGGGCGCCTTGCCGCCGCTTCGCCGCCCGCCTGGTTCTCGAAGCCGCCCGAGCGGGCCGTCCGCAGGCATCCGGGCGTCGTCCGCGTCCTGACGTGGAACGTTCACAAGGGCATCGGAGGTCTCGACCGGCGCTACCGCCCCTGGCGCGTGACCGAGGTAATCAGGTTCCACAATCCCGACATCGTTCTGCTCCAGGAGGTGGCCGAGAGCATCCCCCGGTTCCGGCACGACCGCCAGACGGGCTCGTGGGCCGGGGTCCTGGGGTATCCCTACCTCGTGTTCTCGCCCAATGTCCGCCTGGAGGAGGGCAGGTGGGGCAACGCCATCCTCTCGCGTTATCCCATCCTGCGAACCGTGCATCTTGACCTCTCGTTCCCGATGAAGAAGCGCCGTGGCGCGGTCATCGCGGACATCTCGGTTTTGGCGGGGAGGAAGCGGGTCCATCTCCACGCGGTCAACGTCCACCTCGGGCTGTCGGGCGTCGAGCGGCGGTGGCAGATCAGGCGGCTGTTGTCATCCGCCCCGCTGGCCGAGCTCAAGGCGGCGAGCCGCATCGTGATCGCCGGGGACATGAACGACTGGACCGGCGTGCTGGCCGGCCGCAGAAGTCCGCTCCGCAAGGCGGGCTTCGCGTCGGCCTGGGGTCGCCACCACGGGTCGGCGCGCAGTTTCCCCGCCTGGTACCCGGTGGTCGCCCTGGACCGCGTCTTCCTGCGCGGTCCCGTCGCCTGCCGGCACGCGTACTGCTCCAGTCATTCGCTCGCCCGCCGCGCCTCCGACCACCTCCCGATCGTCGTGGACCTGGCGATGGGGGGCCGCTGACCCTCCTCGAGCGGGCGCGACGGCGGCGGGCGTTCTTCCGCCCTCCGGTCGTCGGCGGGAATTCGTTCGCGGTCCTGGCCGGTGGTCCCGCGTGGTACGCGGCCCTGCGATCCGGCATCCGCGGGGCCCGGCGCGAGATCCTTCTCGAGTCGTTCATCTGGGACGACGACGCCACCGGACGGTCGTTTCTGGCTGATGCCGCGCGGGCCGCGCGACGGGGCGTCAGTGTGCACGTCATCGTCGACGCCCTGGGCAGCTTCCGCATGGGACCCGGGTCCTGGCGGCCGCTGCTGGAGGCCGGCGGCCACGTCGGGATCTTCAACCCGTTCCGGTGGACGCTCCGGCTGAACCGCCTGCTGCGGCGGAATCACCGCAAGATCGCCGTGTTCGACGGCGCCGCCGCCTGCATCGGGGGATTCGGATACGGCGACCGATGGGCGGGCAATCCGCCGGCCGGGTGGTGGGACGTGGGGGCGAGGATGGAGGGTCCGGTAGTGGCGCAGTTCAGGGAGGTATTCGCGCGCGACTGGCGTCACTGCGCGAAAGTTCCCCTGCGCCCATTCCCCGGTGTTTCCTTCGCCCGCCCTCGCGGACGGGAGGATCTTCGCGTGCTGCCGTCGGCGCTCGGCCGGCGCCTGCCGTTTCGTTTCATGCGCCGCGCCATCAGTCGCGCGCGGACGCGCGCCTACATCTGCACCACGTATTTCATCCCGAGTCCGCTGCTGCGGTACGCCCTGCGGCGGGCCGCCCGCCGGGGCGTCGACGTCCGACTGCTCCTCCCGACACCCCGCCGGGAGCACTTCGTCTTCAGGTTCGCCGGCCGGCGACACTACGGGTCCCTGCTGGCCGCGGGAGTCCGGATCTTCGAGTATCAGCCCTCGTTCCTGCACGCGAAGTACGCGCTGGCCGACCGGGATTGGGCCCTCATCGGTTCATCCAACCTCGACACGCTGAGCGGTCTCGTCAACCTCGAGGCCGACCTGGAAGCCCGGTCGAGGGGGGCGGTGCGCGCGCTCACGGACCGGTTCCTGCGGGATGCGCGTGCCGCGAGAGAGATCACGATAGGCCGCTGGTCGGGCCGCCCCCTCTGGACCAGGATCCTCGAGCGGCTGTTCGGGTACTTCGATCCGTGGCTGTAGCCGGCGATCAGACGTAGCTGATTCCGGGATTCGCGAGGGGGATCGGGAACCCGGCGCGCAGGACCCGGCCGAGGGCGCCATCGGCGCGGACGCCCGGTGGCCGGTCGCGGGTCGGCTCGCCGAAGATCAACCGGGTCATCACCTCGCGCGGGACCGCGACCCTGGAGGCCCCGAGCGCGAGGAAAGGCTTGAAGTTGAACTCGCCGCCCTCGAGCCGCCGCCCGGCCGGCCCGGCGCGTTTCGCGAGGACCGGGCGCAGCCGGCGGATCAGCCGTTCGAGGTTCAGGATGGCGATGGCGTCGTATACGGGCACGTGACGTTCACCGAGGTGACGGCCCGAGAGCAGGGCGAGGCTCTCGCGCTCGTGCGGCGAGACGGTCAGCTCGACCCGCCGCTTGCCCCACGCGAGGCACGCGGCGTGCAGGGCCGCCAGGAGGTCCGTCCGCGACCCCGCGTGCTCGACGACTACGAGGCGGCCCGATTGTGGTCCACCGGCCTTGCGCGTGACCCCGGCGACGAAGTACGCGGTGACGCGCCCGCCGGCTTCCGCGACGAAGAACCTGGCGGGGGAGAGCACGGCCCAGCCGGCGCGGAACACGCGGCGGAAGTCCGCGACCGGGCGGAGGATCCGCACCGGCTCGCGGGCGTGGAGCGCGGCGATGGCCGCCAGGTCGCGGGGTCCCGCGGGGCGGAAGGAGACGTCGGGATGGGCGAATAGCCCGAGCGCGGCGGGGGTGAGGACGAAGTGAAGACGGCGGCCGACGGGCACCGCCCCGATCCGGCGGTAGAGCCCCCGGTCCCCGGAAATGAAGTAGAGGTCGAGGCCCTCCCGGTCGTGCCGGGAACGCAGAACCTCGATGATCCTCGATGCGAGTCCCGCGCCGCGGTAGGCGGGATCGGTCGCGACCGCGCTCATGAGCCCCAGCGGGATCCTGACCCCGTCGACCGCCAGGGCGCGCTTGCTGACCCCCACGTGCGAGACGACCTTGCCGTTCTCGACCGTGACCCAGAGGTTCCGGCGGTTCTCGGAGCTGAGATGCCACGGATACAGGGATTCCATCCCGCGTTCGCCGGGGGAGCCGATAAAGGTGCGGTTCACGAGCTTGAGGAGGCTCCGGTACTCGTTGGGCCTGACCGGCCGGGGGCCCTCGATCATGGGTGGCTTTCGCTCATCCCCGTATCCTCTCATTACCTCACGTCCCGGTCCAGCTATGAGATGATCGGGGCCGGATGGGCGAGACGAACGGGGTCCTGATCGGCACTTACACCGGCGGCGAGGCCGGGCCGGCCGGCGTGTCGCGGGGGCTCTACATCGCGGACTGGGACGGCGAGGCCGGCGTGCTGGGCGCGCCCCGGCTGTTGGCGGAGCTCAAGCACCCGAGCTTCGTGGCCTTGCACCCCTCCCGGCCCATCGTGTACGCCGTCAGCGAGACCGGGCAGTTCGAAGGGTTCGAATCCGGGGCGGTCGCCGCGGTGCGGCTGGGCGGCGGCAAGGCCGTGGTCGGGCCGTGGCGCCGGTCGGGAGGGACCGGGCCCTGCCACGTCGCCGTTGACCCGCAGGGCGAGTACCTCGTCGTTTCCAACTACAGCTCGGGCTCGGCGGCCGTCTACCCGCTGGAGAACGGACTCCCGGCGGAGGAAGGGACGGCCCTGCGATTCGAGGGCCACGGCCCGGACCCCAAGCGGCAGGAGGGCCCGCACGCGCACTCGGCCACGTTCGATCCCTCGGGGAACCGGTTCTACGTCATGGACCTGGGGACCGACCTCGTACGGGGATTCGCGCTCGACCGCGCCGCGAAGACGGCCCGCCCCCTCGACCCGCGGAGCACGGCCATCGAGCCGGGCAGCGGGCCCCGGCACATGACGTTTCATCCTTCGGGTCGCTGGGCCTACCTGATCAACGAGATGGGAAACACCGTGACCGCGTTCGAGTGGGAGCGGGTCAGCGGCAAGCTGGAGCCGTTCCAGACCGTGACCACGCTTCCCGCCGGCCGGCCGGCCACCGCGAAGCCGAGCTGGACGGCGGACATCCACGTCTCGCCCGACGGGCTCTTCCTGTACGGGTCCAACCGAGGCGACGACAGCCTCGCCGTCTGGTCGGTCTCGAAGGACGGCACGCTCACGCTCGTCGAGATTGTGCCGTGCGGGGGAGGCCATCCGCGGAACTTCACGCTCTCGCCGGACGGCCGCTGGCTGTTGTGCGCGAACATGCACTCGCATAACATCGTCGTCTTCCGCCGCGATTCCGCCACCGGCCGTCTGACGCGCGGCTCCGAGACCGCCGCCACCTCCCCGACCTGTCTGGTATTCCTTCCGGCAGGACTCCGGGAGACACGCTAGAATCGTGGAATGGTCCTCATGAAACGCGGGAGTAGTTCAATGGTAGAACGGCAGCCTTCCAAGCTGCTCACGCCGGTTCGATTCCGGTCTCCCGCTGGGCTTCGTTGAACGTATCCTTCTTCGGCGCTGACCGGCAGGTCACGGGGTCTAGGTACCTCGTCGAGGCCGGGGGTGCGCGGGTCTTCGTCGACTGCGGCATGTTCCAGGAGCGCGACTATATGGGGCGCAACTGGGAATCGTTCCCCTGCGATCCACACGACCTCAGCGCGGTGCTTCTCACCCACGCCCACCTCGACCACTGCGGCCTCCTCCCCAAGCTCGTGAAGGAGGGGTTCAACGGCAAGATCTACGCCACGGCGCCGACCGCCGAGATCGCCCAGATCGTGCTCGAGGACTCGGGGTTCATCCAGGAGGAAGACGCGAAGCACAAGCGGTTCCGCCACCAGCGCGAGGGGCGGCAGGGCCGGTTCCCCGAGCAGCCGCTGTACACCGCGTCCGACGCCAAGGACGTGGCGCGGCACTGGGCGACGGTCAAGCTGGGGGACACCGTGCAGTTGGCGGGGGGGATGACCGCCCGGTTCATCGTGGTCGGGCATATCTTCGGGGCGGCGTCGGTCCTGATCGAAGGCCCGGCCAAGGGCGGGAAGACGAGCGTGCTGTTTTCCGGCGACATCGGCCGGTGGGACCGTCCGCTGATCGAGGATCCCGGCACCCCGCCGGCCGCGGACTACGTGATCACGGAGGCGACGTACGGGAACAAGCTGCACGAGGACCCGGCCGGGATCGAGGACCGGCTCGCCAAAATCCTGACCGAAACGATCCAGGCGAAGGGCAATCTCGTGATCCCGAGCTTCGCCGTGGAGCGCGCGCACGAACTGCTTCACTTCCTGAACAGCCTCCTGATGCAGAAGAAGATCGCGCCGTGTCCGATCTACCTCGACAGCCCGATGGCGATCAGCGTCACGAACGTGTTCAAGCGGCACGCGGAGTCGCTCGATCTCGACACCCGGCGCCTGATCGGGGCCGGCCACTCGCCGTTCTCGTTCCCCGGTTTGAAGACGACCCGGAAGCCTGAGGAGTCGAAGGAGATCAACAACATGCTCGGGGTCGTCATCATCGCGGGGGCGGGGATGTGCAACGGCGGGCGGATCAAGCACCATCTCCAGTACAACCTGCCGCGGGCGGATTCCACGATCCTGTTCGTCGGCTACCAGGTCGAGGGCACGCTGGGCCGGACCCTTCTGAACGGCGTCAAGGAGATCCGGCTGTTCGGTGAGAAGATCCCCGTCCGGGCGCGGGTGGCCCAGATCGAGGGCTTCTCGGGCCACGCGGATCGCGACGAGCTGCTCCGCTGGATCACGTCCATGCCGAAGCCCCCGAAGAAGGTCTTCGTCTGCCACGCTGAATCCAACGTCGCCGACGAATACGCCAAGACCCTGGAACAGAAGACGGGCTGGCCGGTCTCCGTGCCGTCCTACTCCAACAGCGTCGAGCTGGAGGGAAGCGGCGGCTAGACGGTCTCGTCCAGGGGCTTGCCGAGATCCTGGTAGAGTTTGCGGCGGGTCGCCTTGTCCCGCGTGTGCTCCTCGCCACCCCACTTTGCCACGTCCTTGGCCAGGGCGCGCGGCACCACGATGACGCCGTCGCCGTCGGCGACCACGACGTCGCCCGGATGGACGGTCACGCCACCCACGGACACTGGCACGTCCTTGGTGTCGTACTGGAGCCGGGCCTGGAC
This sequence comes from bacterium, assembly GCA_919901855.1. Classification (GTDB taxonomy): domain Bacteria; phylum Oederibacteriota; class CAKKQC01; order CAKKQC01; family CAKKQC01; genus CAKKQC01. The sequence continues at coordinate 45,182 of CAKKQC010000060.1, forward strand.
CATCTTCTGCGAGATGAACGGGCTCCAGAACGGGATCTTCTGGAGGATGAGTTCGTCCGTATCCCGGACCCCGCCGCTGGATACGTAGCCGACCGCCCCGGACTTGAACCCGGCCATCGAGTTGTTCGAGCCCATGAGCCCCGCATCCACGCCGGACTGGTCGATGACGATGAAGTCGCCGGGCTGGATGTCGTCCATCCACGGGTAGGGGTTGATCTTGCCGTAGTACTCGCCCGACCATGCCCAGTATTGCTCCGGGGTCATGTTGGGTACCGTTCCCGTGAAGGGCACGTGCCGGGCCGTCTTGGCGATGCCGCACGCGCGCGTGCGCCAGAGCGGCCGGATCGCGGGGGACATGGACCCGGTCCAGTGGTGCATCATCGTGTCCAGCCCGTCCCGGACGTCGGCCACCCGGAGGTCCCGGTAGAGGGCAAGGAGTTCCTGGCGTTCCGCGTTGGAGAGAGGGGAGGTACTCATGGGCAGAGGGTACGCGGAGGCGGGCGGGCACGTCAAGGAATGGGCGGTACAATAGAAGCATGAACCAGGGATGGGCTCTGAAACAGGCTCCAGAAGGCCTTTTCCAGGGCCTCCGGGGCCTCCAGACGGTCGTTCGGGGTGGGCTTGGCAGGATACGCGTTCCAGGGCCTGGAGGGGCTGAAAAGGCCGTTTTTCAGGGGGGAGCCCCCGGGATGTGGACGTGAGAGTCGCCTTTGACGTCCGGATCATGCAGGGCCGGCCCCGGGGGATGGGCGTCTACGCCCGGAACCTGTTGCGGGCCATCGCCCGCCGCGCCGACCGCCCCGCGATCACGCTCATCGCCGACTCGTTCCTGCCCGATCCCGAGGGCCTGCCCCTGGACGCCTTCGGGATCCGCCGGGTCCGCGGGTTCGGCGGGCTGATCGCGTGGGAGCAGGTCCACCTGCCGCGGGCGGCGCGGGAGTTCGACCTCCTGCACTGCCCGGCGAACGGTTCGCCCTTGAGGTGCCGGGTCCCCGTGATCGTCACGATCCACGACGCGATCTTCGTGCGCCGGTTCAGCGAGATCTCGGCCGTGCCGTATCCGCGGCAGTACGCGGGCCATCTCTACCGGACGCGCGTGTACCCGGCGGCCCTACAGCGGGCGGCCGCGGTCATCACGGTTTCCGAGACGTCCCGGCAGGACGTCATCGGCCTGCTCCGGGTGCCGGGCGAGCGCGTGACCGTGACCCCCGAGGCCGTCTCCGAGACGTTCCGCGACGCGGACCCGACGTGGGAGTCCGATCTCCGGGGGAAGTTCGGCATCCCGGGCCCGTACCTGCTCGCGATGGGCGCCTACGAGAAGCGCAAGAACATCCCGCTCCTGTTCGAGGTCTTCGAGCACCTCAAGATCGGGGTGACGAGCCCGCCGATGCTGATTCTCGCCGGCACGGAGAACATCAAGGCGACCCGGTACCGGCAGGACGTCGCCGCGCGCGGCATCGAGCACCTGGTCCGGTTCCTGCCCTACGTCTCGGAGCGCGACCTCAAGGGGCTGCACACCTCGGCCGTCGCGTTCCTGATGCCCTCGCGCAAGGAGGGGTTCGGCCTGCCCCTGCTGGAGGCCATGAGCGTCGGCACGCCCGTCATCGCGTCGGCCATCGGGGCCCATCGCGAGGTCGCGGGCGACGCCGCCCTCGTGCTCGACCCGGACGATCCCGAGGTCTGGGTCGAGGCGATCCGGCGGGTGTCGACGGACGCCCCGTACCGGAAGCGGCTCAGCGAGCTCAGCATCGCCCAGGCGGCGCGGTTCAGTTGGGACCGGACCGCCGACCTGACGCTCGGCGTCTACCGCAAGTTCGGTTGATTTCCCGCCGCCCGCTCCTCGACCGCGGCCCGCGCGGTCCGGCCCTGGGCGCGCGCGGCGGCCCCGATCTCGCGCCGATCCCGGCCTGACGCGCCCGCGAGCGGAACGGGCTCGGTCACGGGGAAGGTGTCGAACGCGTTCCGGTTCGCCTTCAGGATAACGACCGAGTCCGGGACGAGGGGGGTCGTGAACTCGAGGGTCGGGCGGTCGTCCGTGCAAAGCGTTCCCGGGCCCGCGAACGCGCGCGCGTCCACGCTCCCGAACAGGAATAGATTCGCCAGCTCGGCGGGGGAGGCGATCCCGATCCGGTTGAGGTCCAGCCCTTCGGCCGGTGTCGTGAGGACGCGCTTCCAGCGATACCAGTCGCCGGTCTGCGCGCTCTCGCCGGCGATGACGAAGATGTCGCAACCGACCCGGTTGATCCACACTGAGAGCTCGGGGAAGACCGACGCCACGGTGCGGATCACGGTGCGCAGGTCGTCGAGGCCGGCTCCGTAATAGTGCATCCAGAGGCAGAGGAGTCCGCCGGCGGCCAGCCGGGACCGCACCAGCCGGAAGTATTCGACCGTGAAGAGGTTGACGGTGCCCGCAACGTAGAGGTTGGACGGCTCGGAGATGATCACGTCGTAGCTATCGGGGGTCATGCGCAGGAAATGCCGCCCGTCGTCGAGCACGAGCCGGAACCGCGGATCGTCGAGCGGACGGTTGTTGAAGGTGTCGAAGCACCGCGCGGCTTCCACAACTCCGGGATCGATCTCGGCGCAGGTGACCGCGGCCCCGAGCCGCAGCGCCACCCCCGCCGTGATCCCGGCCCCCAGCCCGACGATCAGGACGCGGGCGCGGCCGGGGTGCAGGAGCAGGGGCAGGGCGCCATTGAGGACCATGGTCGTGGCGTCCACGATGTCGTTGGAAGAGTCCGGCTTCCCGTTGACGACGAGGCTCAGGCGTCCCCCGGAGTCGCGGACCGCGACATGTCCCAGGAGACCGTCGTGTTCGTACCGGATTACCTCCGTGGTGGCACCATCCGCAATCGGGGATACGCCCGCACGCGCCACGAACCGGGACGGCCGGTAGTGGCCGCCGACGTTGAGCATCGCGGGGTCGGAAGGCGGAAGGAAGAGGGGAAGGACGGCGGACAGTGCGAGCACGGCAACCGCGTACCGGCGGCCGGGGAACGCGACGGCAATCGCCGCTGTCGCCGCCAGGAAAGACGCTCCGCCTAGGATGGCGAGCGTCATGTCCAGTCCGAGTCCCGGCAGGAGAAGGAATCCGGCGATCGGAGCTCCGATCACGGCACCGGCGGTGTTGGCGGCGAACAGCCTGCCGGCGGCGCCGGGGTCCTCGTCGGCCCGGGCCGCGACCGCGAGCGCGGGGAGCGCGATCCCGAATCCGGCGGCGACGGGCAGCATGGCGCCGAAGACGAGGCAGAACTCGAGCGCCTTGGCGCCCGCGAACGGGAGCCCGGCCCGCCACAGGGCGTACGGAAGGTGGGAGAGATCGCCCCAGAAGGGACGGGTGAGGGCGAAGGCCCAGGGGAGGACGAGCGCGGCCGCGCACGCGATCAGCGCTCGCGTCCGGGACCGCGCCGGCCACCGGCTGATCGCCCAGGCCCCGGCGCCCATCCCGCCGAGATAAGCGGCCAGCGTGAGCGAGAGCCCATAGACGGACCCGCCCGTGACGGTGAGAACGACGAGGTGGACGAGCGAGATCTCGAAGGCGAGCGAGAGGGCGCCGGCGGAGAACGCGAGGAGGGCGGGGAAGGCCGTTCCGGCGGACGAGGGGTCGACGGAAGCGGGATGCGGGGTCGGCACCGGGGGTGCGGCAAACCTGCGGGAGAGCGCGATCGCGGCGACCGCGACGAGGGCCTCGACCGCACCCGCGGTCCTCGCCGTCCACGCGAGCCCGAACGCGGGGACGAGCACGAATCCCGCGGTCAGGGGCCCCACCGCGGCTCCGATGGTGTTGGCGGCATAGAGCCGGGCGAGACCGCCCGGTGACGCGGGGTACGCCGCGAGCATGACGGGAAGCGTGCCGCCCATGAGGATCGTCGGGGGCAACAGCACGGACGCGCACGCGGCGGCCCGGAGCACGGGGGAGGAGGAGACGATCCCGAGGAATCCTGCCACGGGGGAGTCCGACGCGAGCAGCCAGGGCGATAGCAGCGCGAATCCGGCCAGCCCCGCCGTCATCCCGCCATAGAGAAAGAGGGCTCTTCCGGGCTCGCGGCGCGCCGCAGGCCGGCCAAAGATCCGGTAGCCGATGGCAAGTCCCGCCATGAACGTCGCCGTCACGGTCGCGTTGGCGGCTTCGAACGTCCCCAATGTCAGTCCGAGCCAGCGGGTCCAGATGACCTGGTACGTGAGCGCGCACCAGCCGGAAAGGGAGAAGAGGGCAAGGATCGCGGCATTCACGGTGCGGGCTTGGGGGTTGCCGGAGCGGCTCAGGGGGCGATCAGCTTCAGGAGTTGAGGGTGCAGGTCGGCGTTGGCGGCGAGGATGCCCGGGGCCGAGAGCGTCCAGGGCTTTCCGGCGTCGTCGGTCACGAGTCCGCCGGCCACCTCGACGAGCAGGGAACCCGCCGCCATGTCCCAGGGCGAGAGGCGCGGCTCCCAGTAGCCGTCGAACCGGCCGCAGGCGACGTAGGCGAGGTCCAGGATCGCGGACCCGGACTTGCGGGTGGTCATGACCGCCTGTGAGACCCGACCGAATCCGGCGAGCCAGGCGGGCAGGTCGTCGCGGCACTTGGCCGGGAGCCCGCTCACGACGTACGCTTTCCCGATGTCGGCCACGGTCGAGACCGAGACGGGAGCGCCGTTGAGCCAGACGCCCTCGTCGCGCTTGCAGGTGAAGAGCTCGCCGTGGATCGGGTCGAAGACGGCCGCGATCTCGGGGCGCCCGCCGGCGAAGTAGGCGATCCCGACGCACCAGCGCGGGTAGCGGTGGATCAGGTTGTTCGTGCCGTCGATCGGGTCCATGACCCAGAACTCGTCCGCGGTGGGAATGGCGCCCGGGGTTTCCTCGCTAAGGATCGCGTCCCCCGAAAACTCCTTCAGGATCCGGTCCATGAGCATCTTCTCCGCGCCCTTGTCGAGCCGCGTGACGAAGTCCCGGGGGCCCTTCTCACTGATCTCTCCCGCCCGGAGGTCCGGAAGTTCCTTCAGGACCCAGTTCCCGGTTTCGCGGGCCGCCTCGGAGGCGACGCGCAGGGCCTTGCTCATCTTCGCGTGCCAATCCATCTCAGGAATGATACAGGAAACACCGGACGCACCGGGAGGTCGAGAGCGGCGTCTCGGGCGGATAGGACTCGCGGCATTGGGGCATCACCTCCGGGCAGCGCGGATGGAAATGGCAGCCCGCGGGCGGATGCACGGGGGAGGGCACATCGCCGCCCAGGAGGATGCGCTTCCGCCCGGTGGCGTCGACGCGGGGCACGGCCGCGAGCAGGGCCTGCGTGTACGGATGCTTCGGCGCCCCGAATACCTCTTCCACCGTTCCCGACTCGACGACGCGGCCGAGGTACATGACCGACACGAGGTCGGCCAGGTACTCGACGAGGCCGAGGTCGTGGGTGATGAACAGGTAGGTGAGCCCGAGCCGCTTTCCCAGGTCGCGGAGCAGGTTCAGGATCTGGGCCTGGACCGAGACATCGAGGGCGCTCGTCGCCTCGTCGCAGACGAGGAAGTCCGGCCGGACCGCCAGCGCCCGCGCGATCCCGATCCGCTGGCGCTGGCCGCCGGAGAACTCGTGCGGGTACCGGCTCGCGGCGGACGCGTCGAGCCCGACGGTCTTGAGCAGTTCGCCCACGTCGACGGCGGACGAGTCTTCTCGCCCATGGGCGCGGAGACCCTCGGTCACGATCTCGCCTACCGTGAGCCGCGGGTTGAGCGAGCCGTAGGGGTCCTGGAAGACGATCTGCATCCGGCGGCGGAAGGGCTTGAGGTCGCGGCCGCGAAGCGCCGTTAGTTCCGTGCCCTGGAACGCGACCGATCCCGCGGTCGGGCGAATGAGCTGGAGCAGGGCCTTGCCCAGCGTCGTCTTGCCGCACCCGGACTCGCCGACGAGCGCGACGGAGACGCCGCGGGGGACGACGAGGTCGACGCCGTCGACGGCCTTCACCCGCGCGACCACGCGCCGCAGGACCCCGGCGGTCACCGGAAAGTGCACTTCGACGCCGCGGGCCAAGAGGAGTGACTCGGCCGTGCCCTGCGGCGCCGCCGCGGCGGGGGCTTCGGCGATCTCGACGGGCGGCGGGAGCGCGCGGGCCTGAAACTCGGGATCGTACAGGTGGCACTCGACCCGGTGTTTCGGGGCGGCTGCGAGGTTGCGCGGCACGACGAGGGGGCAGACGGAGAACGCGCGGTGGCAACGGGGGGCGAACCGGCACCCGTCCGGATAGGCGCTGGCATCGGGCACGAACCCCGGGATTGCGGCGAGCGCGCGGTGACGGCGGTGCGCGGTGGGGACGGATTCCAGCAGCTTGACCGTATACGGATGGCGCGGATCGCGGAAGATCGAGGCGGTCGCGGCTTCCTCGACCAGTTTGCCCGCGTACATGACGCCGACCCGGGTGGCCGTCTGCCGCACGAGTCCGAGGTTGTGGGTGATGAGGAGGACCGCCATCCCGGTGTCGCGCCGGAGGTCGTCGATGAGCTCAAGAATCTGGTCCTGGACGGTCACGTCGAGGGCGGTCGTCGGCTCGTCCGCGATCAGGAGGGCGGGGCGGCAGGCGAGCGCGATCGCGATCATGACCCGCTGGCGCTGGCCGCCCGAGAGCTCGTGCGGCCACGCGTCGAACGCGCGCGCGGGGTCGGGGAGGCGCACCCGGCCGAACAGCGCGACGGCTTCCGCCGTCGCGGCGGCCCCCGTGAGCCCGCGGTGGAGGGCGAGCGACTCGACTAGCTGGGCGCCCGCGGTCAGGACGGGGTTGAGGCTCGTCATCGGCTCCTGGAAGATCATGGCCATCCGGGCTCCCCGCAGGGGGCGCCGTTCGGCCTCGGAGAGCGTCAGGAGGCCCCGGCCCTCGAGCGCGATGGAGCCTCCCGCCACGAAGCCCGCGGGCTGCGGGACGAGCCCCATTATCGAGAGCGCGGTCACGGACTTGCCGCAGCCGGACTCCCCGACGAGCGCGTAGCTCTCGCCGGGATGCACCGCGAACGAGACGCCGTCCACGGCCTTCGAGAGGCCGGACCGGACGCGGAACCAGGTCTTGAGGTTCTCGACCTCGAGGACCGCGGATGCCGTCGCGACGCGGGCGCCGGCGGCGGTCATCGGGTCTTGAGCCGCGGGTCGAGCGCGTCGCGGAGCGCGTCGCCGAAGAGGTTCACGGGAAGGACGAGGCCGAGCATGAACGTGAACGCCGCCGCGAGGTTCCACCACACGGCCGGGTCGCGCGTGAGCTCCTGCCGGGCGGCGTTGATCATGTGGCCCCAGCTCCCGGTGGCGGGGTCCACGCCGATGCCGAGGTACGAGAGGATCGCCTCGGTGAGTACGAGATCCGAGAATCGCAGGACGAACGAGATCAGGACGATATGCATGACGTTGGGGAGCAGGTGACGCGCCAGGATCGTGAGATCGCTCGACCCGAGCGCGCGGGCGGCGGTCACGTAGTCGAGCTCCCGGAGCTTGAGCGCCTCCCCGCGCAGGAGCCGGCACAGGCCCGTCCAGCTCGTGATCCCGAGGATGATGCAGAGCTGGGGAAGGCCGCGCCCGAAGATGAGGATGAACGCCGCGATCAGGAGGACGTCCGGGATCGAGGAGAGCGTCGTGTACGTGTACTGGATGGCGTCGTCGATCCGCTTGCCGTAGTAGCCGGCGGAGAGGCCGAAGACGATCGCGAGCGGGAGCACGATCAGGGTCGCGAGCCCGCCGATCAGGAGGGCGGTGCGCGTGCCCTTGAGCGCCATGAAGAAGACGTCGTTGCCCACCCGGTCGGTGCCGAGGAGGTGGCGCCGGGGCCAGGCGAGCCGCGGATAGTCGCGGCCGCGCGAGCCGTCGGCGCGCACGACGGCCTCCCGGGTGAACTGGACGGCGGAGAGCGGCGCCGAGTACGTCTTCTCGGTTCTCGTGCGGAGCGGGGTGCAGAGCCGGTCCAGGACCGACAGCGGCCGGGTCTCCAGGATCGGGCGGCCCGCGGGATCCGAGAGGGGCTTGCCCCCCGCGTCGAGCGCGCGGTCGCGCCAGGCTACGCAGTCGAGGAGTCCGACCGTGACGTAGAGCGCGATGACCGCGAGCGACGCCATCGCGATGCGGTTGGACGTGAGCTGGCGCCAGGCGCTACGCCAATCCTCGCGGGTCGAAGCGATCCGCAACAACCAGGAGGCTCCGGCGACGGCGGCCAGGACCGCGAGGTTCTGCCAGACGGGCGCGATCACGAGAGCCTCACGCGGGGGTCGGCGATCGTGTAGCTCACGTCGGTCAGGATCAGCCCGAGGACGTAGAGCACGGACCCGAGATAGACCTCGGCCCGCACGATGGCGAAGTCCTGGGCCTGGATCGCGTCGATGAGGAAGCTCCCGAGCCCGGGGATGGCGAAGAAGGTCTCGAGCAGCAGGCTCCCCATGAACAGGAACGGGATCTCGGTCACGACGCCGGTCAGGACCGGGATCAGGGCGTTGCGCAGGACGTGCCGGAACAGCACCCGGGCTTCGCTCGCACCCTTGGCGCGCGCGGTCCGCACGTAGTCCTTGCCCATCTCCTCCAGGAACACCGTCCGGTAGAACCGGATGTCCCCGCCGGCGCCCCGGACGATGCCGATGAGGACCGGGAGCCAGAGGAACTTGAGGGCATGGAGCCCGGTGTCGTAGCCCGAGATCGGGGCGAGGTGCAGGACGCGGGAGACGATCCACTGGCCGCCGACGATGTAGAAGAGCGCCGAGACGGACATGGCGACCACGCAAACGATGACCGCCCCGGTGTCGAGGTAGGTCCCGCGCGCCCAGGCCACCAGCAGGGCGCCGGACATGTAGAGGAGGAGCGAGAGGATCATCATCGGGACCGTGATCGTCAGGCTCGGCCACATGCGCTCGCGGATCTGGCCTCCGATCGAGACGTTGTTCCGGTCGGACGTGCCGAAGTCGAGCCAGAGGAGGGTCAGGGACTTGCGGAAGAAGACGGTTTCCACGAGCCGGCCGGCCCCTTTCGCATTTGGGTTCACGAACAGGGGGACGTCGTAGCCGCGGTCGGCGAGCCAGGCCTGGACTTGCGCGGGCGTCACGTTCTTCTCCCCGAGGATGCGGCGGGCCATCCGCTCCGGGGGATTCACGACGAAGAAGAGGGCGAACGTGATCGCGTTAACGCCGATAAGAATCGGCACCGCGTAGAGGAGGCGGCGGACGATGTACGAGGTCATCCGACGCGCTCCAGCCGGCGCCGTACCGCGAGGACCGCGGGGAACGCGAGCGCGACCAGGATGAGCGCCCCGGCGACGAGCGGCCAGACGACCGGACGGTTCCAGGCGGTTCGCGACTGTTCCCGGAGCGAAGGATCAAGCCGGTAGTACGTCACCGGTCCGTTCAGAACCGAGTGCGGCTTCGTGTTCCGCAGCCACGCGTGGTAGAGCCCGAGGCTCATGGGGTGGTAGCCCCAGGCGAGGGGCGCGTCGCGCTGCGAGATCGCGAGCGCCTTCCGGATCAGGGCGCCCCGTTCCGGCGAGTTCTCCGTCGTCTCGAGCTGCTCGAACACCCGGTTGAACTCCGCGCTGTCGTAGTTGCTGTGATTCTCGCCCGCGTGGAGCTTCTGGCCGTTCGGCCCGTAGAGCAGGAACAGGAAGTTCTCGGGGTCCGGGTAGTCCGCGTACCAGCCCCAGGAGAGCATCTGGAAGTTGCCCTGGTGCACCTTCTCCTGGAACCGGTTGTAGTCCGTCGTCTCGCTCACGAGCCGGACGCCGATCGCGTCGAACTTCTGCCCGAGCCACCGGAGGATCGCGACCTGCTCCGCCGAGTTCCACGCGTTCGCGAACCGGATCTCGAGCTGTCTGCCGTTGCGGTCCCGGCCGCCCGGCCATCCCGCCTCGGCGAGCAGGCGCCGGGCGTCGTCGAGGCTCCGCCGCCGGGGCGCCCTTGTCTTCGCGTCCCAGTCGTAGACGTGCCGGTTGACTCCGGCGGCCGAGCCGTCGAACCCGAAAAGGCCGGGCGGGAGCATGCCCTGCGCGGGGAGGCCCAGCCCGTTCAGGAAGATCTGGATCTCCTCCTCGATGTTGATCGCGATCGAGATCGCGTACCGGAGTTTGCGACGCTGCTCCGAGTAGCCGCCGACGACGTCGTCGAGCATGTTGAAGGCGAAGTACCTGATCCCGAGTTCGGCCTCGCTCTCCAGCCGGTAGCGGCGGGCGGCCGCGGATTTCGACAGGGACAGCTCGCCCGTGTCGGAGAAGTTCACGACCTGGTCGAAGGACTCCGAAGGCACGCCCGAGGCGTCGTACCAGCCCTGCTGGAACTTGATCCAGCGCGGGATCACCTCGCGTTCGAGCTTGAGCACGATCGCGTCGATGAACGGCAGCGGCGCCCCCGCGTCGACGAGCAGTCCCGCCTCCCGGTCCCCGGGCGCGCCCTCGGCCGGGTACTTCGCACCGTGGTAGTTCTCGTTGCGCACGAGGACGATCTCGCGGTTCGGGTTGAAGACCTTGAACCGGTACGGGCCGGTGCCGACGGGGAACCGGTCGAGCGTGATGTTGCGCTGGCGCAGCGGTCCCTGGCCGTACCACCGGAGGGCCTCCGGCGGGATGGGCGAGAAGAAGGGCATGGCGAGCCAGTACAGGATCTGGGGATAGCGGCCGTGGATCGTGATCCGGAATGTGTGCCGGTCGACCACGCGCGCCCCCGGGAGCGGGTGCGCCCCATAGTCGAGCACGATCGGGTGCGCGCGCTCGTCCGCCTCGGGGTTGTAGAAGGCGCCTCCCTCCTTCCTGCGCCGGGCGCGTTCGGCGCCGAGATCCTTGCGGAGGGCCGCGGCGTAGGCCTCCAGCCCGACGATGTACTTCGCCATCGTCGGCAGGATGGGGCAGTTCGGGCTGAGCGTGGGGTCGGCGAGCCGTTGGATCGCCGTGACGTAGTCGGCGGCCACGAGTTCGCGGGTGTCCTGGCCGGGGAGCGAGGTGAGATCGGTCAGCCCGTCGAGCGAGACCGCGGGCGGGAGGGGGAGCGGCTTCCCCCCGGCGTCATGGCCGAAGCACGGGTGCGGCTGGTACCGGATGCCGGGCCGGATCCGGACATCGTAGGTCGTGAACGCCCCGCGCGTGACCGCCCGCGGAACCGCCGCCGCGGTGAAGGGGATGAGTTCGTACGGACGCTTGAGGTAGTGGTACCCCAGCGGCGGTTCGTAGACGAGCCCGAGCAGGACGTACGCGTCGTACGTGTACGCCACGGAGGGGTCGAGGGTCTTGGGCGGCTCGCTGAACGTCGAGTAGTAGACGTTCTTCCCGGCGTCCGCGGCGCGGTACGGGTCGTTCGGCAGGCATCCGGCCGCGCACGCGAGAAGCGCGGCCGCCGCCGCCAGGCGGGCGGCGGCCGGCGTCACGTCAGTCGTCGCCTTCGAAGTGCTCCGCTCCGCCGGCCTTGGCCGCCGCGGGCGCGGGCAGGGACACGTCGGGCAGGGGCACGAACGGCTTGATGGCCGGGCCGGTCCCGCCGACATTGAGCTTCCGGAACAGGAGTTCGACCTTCTCGGTGAGCGTGGCGATGATCGCGTCCTTGGCGGCCTGCGGCATGCCCCACAGCTTGGCCTTGAACGGTCCGATCGCCTTCTTCCGCGCCTTGTAGAGGAACTGGCTGTCGGATTCGCCCTCCTTGCGCTCGTTCGCGGCGTTTACCTTCAGCCACTCGTAAATCTCGTTCTTGAGAGCCGCGGGGAACTGCGGGTGCTCGTACATGATGTTCTGGAACTCGGTCGCGAGGTGGATTTCGCAGGTCCCCGTCTGCGGGAACCGGTCGAAGAGCTCGGTGGGCAGGGTCGAGGCGCCGTGCTGGACCGCGCCGCCCATCCCGAACTTCGCGCGGGATTCCGCGGACAGCTTCTCCAGCGTGTCGAAGTCCACCTTGACCTTCGCGAGCGTGCCGTCCGGCAGGACGACCCCGCCGTGCGACGTGCCCGTCTGGACGGAGAGCTTCGAGAGCCCGGCCTGGCCCGGCTTGAGGCCCTTGTTGTACCCGTTCATGAACGCCTCGAGCTCCTCGACCGTCGAGTTCTTGCTCCCGACCTCGCCGATCTCGCCGCCGAGGGACACGGTCACGCCCTTGGGCTGGTGGGCCCGGACGAAGTCCGAGATCTCGATGGCCTTCCCGTAGTTCAGCGCCTGCTGCTCGTCCAGCGTGCCCTTCGCGAGGTCCACGAGCGTCGAGCTGTCGATGTCGATGTTGTAGAACCCGGCATCGATCGACTGCACGCACATCTTCTTCAGGCCCTCGATCTCGGCCTTGGCGTCCTTGGCGAACGCCTTCGCGTTGATCTGGAAGTGGTCCCCCTGGATGAACACGGGGAACGGGTAGTCCTCGCGCAGGGCCGCGGCCAGGATCGAGGAGGCGTACTCCATCGGCGGCTGAGCCGTGTACCCCATCTCGGAGCGCGCGATCTCGCAGATGAGCGCGCCGGCCTGGTGCTTCTTCGCCACGCGGAAGATCGCGCGGGCATAGTCGTACGCCATCTGCCGGATGTTGATGGCCGGCACGGTGAAGTTCGTCGGGAGCGCGCCCTTGCCCTTCGCCATGTAGACGTCGTGGATCGACGCCGGGCCGTTCCCCGCCTGCTTCGCGAGCACGCGGATGAGCCACGCGCCCGTGGCGCGGGTCTCGGCATCCGGGCTGAACGCCACGGTCCACGCGAGCGTGTCCGCCGCCTCGCCCCGGATGAGGGACCAGTTGAGCACCTTGACGTCGTTGCCCGAGATCGTGAGGGCGGACGCCGTCGCCTTCTTCAGTTCATCGACGCTTTTCGCTGTGATGGCCATAGTGGCGCGATGATATCACGGCGTCCCGCTTTGGTACAATGTCGGCCCAGGTGAGCGCTGTGGCGGCCCCGACCCCGAACCCCATGATGCGGCAGTATCACGAGCTGAAGGCCCGCTATCAGGACTGCCTCCTCTTCTTCCGGCTCGGGGACTTCTACGAGATGTTCTACGAGGACGCCGAGCGGGCCTCGAAGCTCCTGGGCCTCACGCTGACCGCCCGCGACGGGGGCGGGGACACGAAGGCCCCCATGTGCGGCGTGCCCCACCACGCGGTGACCCAGTACGTGGGCAAGCTCCTCAAGATGGGGGAGAAGGTCGCGCTCTGCGAGCAGATGGAGGACCCGAAGTCGGTCAAGGGCCTGGTCCGGCGCGACGTCGTGCGGGTACTCACGCCCGGCACCCTCGTCGAGAGCGACCTCCTCGACGCCAAGGCGAACAACTGGCTCGCGGCCGTCGCCGGCACCCCCGCGAACTGGGGCCTCGCGATCGTGGACCTCTCGACGGGAGAGTTTCGGGGAACCTCGCGCGAGGGAGCCACCGCGGGCGGCGAGCTGCGCGACGAGCTGGCGCGCATCCGGCCTGCCGAGATCCTGGGCGACGCGGACGTGCTGGCCGGGCTCGGCGCCGCGGGCGTCTCCGTGACCCCGCTGGAGAGGATCGCGCCGCGCGAGGCCCGCCGCGCGCTGCTCGAGCACTTCCACGCGGTGAGCCTCGGGGCGTACGGATGCGAGGACCGGCCCGCGCTCCAGGCCGCGGCCGCGGGCCTCCTCGCGTACCTCGCTCGCACTCACCACGCCGGGCTCGAACACCTGGCGACGTTCACGACCTACGAGCCGGGCGCGTGCCTGCGGCTCGACCCCTTCACCCTCGAGGCGCTCGAGGTCGTGGACCCCCAGCGGGAAGGGTCGCCGACCCTTCTTTCCGTCCTGGACCGGACCCGGTCCGCGATGGGCGGCCGGACCCTGCGCCAGTGGCTCCTGCGCCCGCTGAACCAGGCGGGCGAGATCCTGAACCGGCTGGACGCGGTGGGCTGGCTGGTTGACCGGCCCGAGGAACGCGACGCGTGGCGTGAATTCCTCGGGGACTGCGCCGACCTCGAGCGGATCGCGGCCCGGGTGGGCAGCGGGTCGGCGTCGCCCAAAGACCTCGCCGGGATGCGGACGACGCTCGGCCTCGTGGCGCGAGTGCGGGCCTCGGTCGAGGCGGCGAAGTCCGGGGGCCTCCTCGCGGAGGAGGCGGCCGCGCTGGACGCCCTGCCCGAACTCGCCGCGCACCTGGCCGCGGCCATCGTGGATGAGCCCCCGTTTCTCGTCTCGGACGGCGGCGTAATCCGGGAGGGGTTCAACGCGGAGGTGGACGAGCTGCGGAACCTCGCCAAACACGGCAAGGACATCCTGCTCGGGATCCAGGCGCGCGAGCGGCAGGCCACGGGCATCGAGACGCTCCGGATCGCGTACAACTCCGTCTTCGGCTACACGATCGAGATTCCGCGGAGCAAGGCCGCGCTCGCGCCCGCGTCCTGGGACCGGCGCCAGACGCTCTCGAACGTGGAGCGGTTCGTGACCCCCGAACTCAAGGAGCTCGAGGGGAGGATCCTGGGGGCGGAGGACCGGCTCGGCAAACTCGAGGCCCGGCTCTTTTCCGGGGTGCGGGACCGGGCGGCGCACGACCTGCCCGCGCTGCTGGCCACCGGCCGTGCGCTCGGGCGGCTCGACGCGCTCGCCTCGCTCGCGGACGCGGCGGCGCGCCACGGGTATGTCCGGCCTTCGATCGACCCCGCGGGGGCCATCGAGATCACGGAGGGGCGCCACCCGGTGCTGGAGCGCAACCTGCCCACGTTCGTGAGCAACGACGTCAAGCTCGTGCCGTGGCAGGAACAGGTCATGCTGGTCACGGGGCCGAACATGGCGGGGAAGTCCACGTACCTGCGCCAGGTCGCGATGCTGACCCTGATGGCGCACGCCGGGAGCTTCGTGCCTGCGAAGGAGGCCAGGATCGCGGTCGTGGACGGCATCTTCTGCCGGATCGGGGCGTCCGACCGGCTCGCGAAGGGGATGAGCACGTTCATGGTCGAGATGACCGAGGTCGCGCACATCCTCAACCACGCCACCGAGCGCAGCCTCCTCATCTTCGACGAGGTGGGGCGCGGGACGAGCACGTACGACGGCATCGCGATCGCGTGGGCCCTCGTCGAACACCTCGCCCGCCACCTCGGGGCGAAGACGCTCTTCGCCACGCACTACTACGAGCTCACGGCGCTCACGGAGGAGTTCCCGTCGGTCAGGAACCTCAACGTCCTCGTCCGCGAGTGGCGGGGTGAGCTCGTGTTCCTCTACAAGATCGTGCCCGGCCGCGCGGATCGGTCGTACGGAGTGCAGGTCGCGCGGCTGGCCGGACTCCCGGCGCCGCTCATCGCCCGGGCGCGGGAACTCCTCGGCGAGCTCGAACGGAAGGGGCAGGTGGCGCCGGAGGCGGACGGCGGCGGCCAGTTGCCGCTCTTCGGCCCCCTGCCCGACTCCGTGCGCCAGCGCCTGGAGGAGATCGACGTCGAGCGGCTGACCCCGCTCGAGGCGTTCGCGCTGCTCCAGGAGCTCAAGGAGCAGTTGCAGGGCGGCCGGCCGTCCGGCGGCGGGTTCACCGAGGCATGAAGGCCCGCGCTGGCCGGGTGGTCCTGGGCATAGACCCCGGGATCGCGTCCACGGGCATCGGCGTGGTCCTCGATCGCGATCGGACCTACCGGGCGCTTCACTTCGAGCTGATCCGGACCAAGGTCGGGACGCCGTTCCCGGACCGGCTCGCGATCCTGCACCGCCGCGTCGCCGGGCTCGTGCGCGAGCACCGGCCGGACTCGATGGCGATGGAGCGGCTCTTCTTCTCGAACAACGCGAAGACCGCGATCGCGGTGGGGCAGGCGCAGGGCGCGATCCTGCTCGCGTTCGCCGGGACCGGAATCCCCATTTCCGAGTACACGCCGGTGCAGGTGAAACAGGCCGTGACCGGCGACGGACGGGCGGAGAAGCCGGCGGTGGGGGACATGATCCGGCGGCTGCTCGGCCTCGCGGAGGTGCCCAAGCCCGACGACGTGGCGGACGCGCTCGCGGTGGCGTACTGTCATCTCGTCTCGACCCGCCCCGGCATGGACGGCCGCCGTGGTTGAGTTCCTGCGCGGTCGCATCGTCGGCACGGGGGCCGGCTGGATCGTGTTCGACACGGGCGGCGTCGGCCTCCGCGTGCGCGTCCACGAGCCCGCCCGGTTCCGCCGGCTCGCGGGGCGCGAGATCCGGCTGCCCGTGTGGCTCGAGGTATCCCCGCGACGCCTCGAGCTCTTCGGGTTCCTCGACGACACCGAGCGGGAGCGGTTCGAGGTCCTCATCGTTATCCCCGGGATCGGGCCCGTGACCGCCCTCAAACTCCTGCCGGCGTGGGACACGCTTGCGAATCCTTCGCAAGCACGAGTTCCCGAGATTCCGGGGGTGGGTCCGGCCAAGACCGCGCGCATCGCGAAATGGCTCGCACGCCGGGCGGGCGTCAGGCCCGCCGTGGCGGCGAAAGGCGAGGCGGAGCTCGTGAAGGCGCTGCGCGCCCTTGGTCTTCCCGCGGCGGAGGCGAAGGAGCGGGCAGTGCAGGCGGTGGCGAAGGCCCCTGCGGGCACGCTCGAGGAATGGGTGCGGCTCGCGACCTCGCGGAGCGGCCGCTAGTGCCGCGCCGGAAGCCCGCGCCGGCGCCGGCGGCCTCGCTCGAGACGCTCCGGGCCGAAAAGGACGCGCCGTTCGAGAACGCCCTGCGCCCCCGCGTGCTCAGGGAATACATCGGCCAGGCCCGCGTGAAGAAGGTGCTGGCGACGGCGATCCGTGCCGCGCGCGGCCGCAAGGAGCCGCTCGACCACGTGCTCCTCCACGGCGGCCCCGGCCTCGGCAAGACCACGCTCGCCATGATCCTCGCCCGCGAACTCGATGTGCGCCTGCACGTGACGAGCGGCGCCGCGCTGGACCGGGGCGCCGACGTGCTGGCCCAGCTCAACGACCTCCAGCCCCGCGAGGTCCTCTTCGTCGACGAGGTCCACCGGCTCAAGAAGCCGGTCGAGGAGCTTCTTTACCCGGCGCTCGAGGATTTCCGGGTCGACATCGCGGTAGGCAAGGGGGCGTCCGCCCGGGTCCTGCGGCTGCCGGTCGAGCCCTTCACGATGGTCGGAGCGACGACGCGGCTGGGCGTGCTCTCGGCGCCCCTCCGGAACCGATTCGGACTCGTCCTGCGGCTCGAGCCTTACGAGCCCGCGGACCTTAGGGCGATCGTGCTGGCGTCGGCGGGCCGGCTGGGCGTGGAGCTCGACGCGGCGGCGGCGGACGAGCTGGCGGGACGCGCGCGCGGCACCCCGCGCATCGCGAACCACCTGCTCAAGCGCTCCAGAGACTGGGCGCAGGCGCACGGGGACAAGAGGATCACGGCCGACGACGTCCGCGGCGCGCTCGCGGATCTCGGCATCGACGCGGACGGGTTGGACGAGATGGACCGCCGCCTCCTGGACCTGCTCGTGAACCGGTACGGCGGAGGCCCCGTGGGACTCCGAACGCTTTCGATCGCCGCCGGCGAGGAGCCCGAGACCGTGGAGGAATTCTACGAGCCCTGGCTGATCCAGGCGGGCTTCCTCATGCGCACGTCGCAGGGCCGCCGGGCCACGCCCATCGCGCAGAACCGGTTCGGCACGACCCGGACGGGGGGTCACGCTTGATTCCCCGGGGTCCGGAACGGTAGAACAACAGACGTACCCGATGGAGGATTCCCAGCTCGACGCAATTCTTCGCGAGGCCGTGAGCCGCAAGGCCTCGGACATCCACGTCAAGACGGGCGTGCCGGCCTACGTCCGCATCCACGGTTCTCTCTCGCGTTACGACGACACGGTCATGACGCGCGAGGCCGTCGACCAGATGGTGCTTCAGCTCCTGGACGGCGACGCCGAGGGGCGGATGAAGACGAGGGGCGAGATCGACATCGCCCACACGATCGCGGGCGTCGCCCGGTTCAGGTGCAATATCTTCCGCCAGCGCGGCTCGCTCGAAATCATCATGCGCGTCGTGCCGTATCGCATTCCGACGCTGGAGGAGCTTGGCCTGCCGCCGGCTCTCAAGCACATCGCGCTCGAGGCGCGCGGACTCGTCCTCGTCACGGGGATCACGGGGTCGGGCAAGTCGACGACCGTCGCGTCCATGGTCCAGCACCTGAACGAGAGCCTGCCCGTGCACGTGGTCACGATCGAGGACCCGATCGAGTTCGTCTACCGCGACGACAAGGCGTCGATCAGCCAGCGCGAGGTCGGGATCGACACGGAGAGCTTCCACAGCGCCCTCAGGTTCGTCCTCCGCCAGGACCCGGATGTCATCGTACTGGGCGAGATGCGGGACCGCGAGACCGCCTCGACCGCGATCACGGCGGCCGAGACCGGACACCTCGTCTTTTCGACCCTGCACACGGCGGACGCCGTCCAAACCATCGACCGCGTGATCGACCTCTTTCCGCCCGAGCAGCAGGACCAGATGCGGCACCAGATGTCCGTGGTCATGAAGGGTACGATCTCGATGCGGCTCCTGCCCCGGATAGACGGCAAGGGCCTGGCGCCGGCCGTCGAGGTCATGATCAACACGCCCGCGATCAAGGCGCTCATCGAGGAGAACAAGCTCTCCGAGATCCGGAGCCACATCGCGGAGGGGGCGTCGCAGTACGGCATGCAGACCTTCGACCAGTCGATCCTCGCCCTCTACAAGTCCGGCGTCATCACGAAGGAGGTCGCGCTCGATGAGGCGACGAGCCCCGCGGAGCTGGAGCTGGCGATGCGCGGGATCACCTCGGGCACGGCCAGCGCGTCCTCGTTCATCAAACGGGGCGAGGACAACTACTACCAGCAGAAGTCCAAGGACTTCTACGCGCGGGCGCGCCGGCTCTTCTCCCAGGACCTGGTCGAGGACGCCCTGCGCGAGGTCCGGCGCGCGCTCGTGGACTGGCCGGACTATCCGGACGCCAAGGCCCTCCTCGGGGAGATCGAGGAACGGATGAAGCGCACGAAGGACAAGGGCGCAGTCGAGCCGTTCATAAAGAAGGGGCTCGAGCTGGTCACGCAGGACCGGATCGAGGAGGCGCTGGCGGTGTTCAACCAGGGACTGGCGCAGGACCCCGGGAACGAGAAGCTCCTCACGATGAAGAAGGCGGCGGAAGAGAAGGGCGCGCGCGTCCGGGGGATCAAGCCCCTGATGGAGAAGGCGGTGGGGTTGCTGACCCAGGGCCAGTGGGCCGAGGCCAAGACCGCGCTCAACGAGGTGCTCGAGAAGGATCCCGGGAACAGCGAGGCGCTGGACCGGTTCTCGGAGCTCCTGGTGGCGCAGGGGCGCCAGCAGATGACGGCCGAGATCGACGAACTCGCCGTCCGCGCGGAGGCGGCGCAGGGGGAGAAGCGGTGGTTCGAGGCGGTCGCGCTGTGGAACCTCGTCCGCGAGATCCAGCCGGACCACCAGAAGGCGATGACGCGCGTGGCCGAGGCGGGGGCCCAGATCAAGATGATGGGCGTGCCCGGTCTGACGGGCGGCCAGCCGTGGACCGCCTCCGTGATCCAGATGTTCGAGCGCGGGCTGGGGCAGTTCCTCGGGGGGCAGACGCTCGCGTGTCTGGCCGAGTGGCGCCAGGTGGGCGTGCGGGTGCCGCAGGCGGCGGACCTGCTCGCGACCAACATCCAGAAGGTGGAGGCCCTGCACGCGGAGCACGTGAGCTACCACACGGACCGGGCCAAGGCGCTCTACGAGCAGGGCGACCTGGGCCGGGCGCTGGCGCAACTCCGGCACGCGCTCCAGGTGGATCCGCAGGCGGGCGAGGCGCGAAGTCTCTGGGAAGTGCAGTCGTCGCTCGGAGAGTCCGCGGTCAAGCGGTTCCTGTCAGACGCGGCTCAGTGGGAAACCATGGACCGGATGCGGGCGGCCCTGTTCTGCATCGAGCGCGCCTACGAGATCGATCCCACGCGCGAGGGGCTCAAGAACCGCGTGGCGGATACCCGCGCCCGGCTCGCGAAGCTCCGCGAAATCCACGCCGCCATGGATCGCAAGTGACGCTGCGCGCCGTGCGGCTCGCGCTGATGCTCGCCGCGGTCGTGGTCGCGGCCGGGTGCAACCGCGGCGGACCGCGCATCCGGACGCTCGCGACCATGCCGCCCGTGGTCATGGGCGCGGCCCGCGTCAATGCGGATATCTGGATCGGATCGTGGGCGGGGCTGACTCGCGTGGGCGGGGGCCGGACCGAACTCTACGCGGAGGCCGCGGGATTGCCCAAGGGCGTGCAGGTGCGGTCCGTGTTCCCGCAGGGAGATACGCTCTGGCTCGCCACGAATCTGGGCGTCGTCGAGTTCTCGCTCAAGACGGCAAGGGCGACGAAGGTCTGGGCTTCGAAGGACGGGCTCGGAGCGGAAAGCGTGCGCTGGGTCGGGGAGACGCGCGGCGCCGTGTGGGCCGGCACGATCTTCGGGATCAGCCGCCTCTCTCCCGGTTCCCGCCGCTGGACCAACTACCGGATCGCTCAGGGCCTCATCCAGGACCACGTCTACGCCCTGGGGGATTCCGCGAACGCGCTCTGGGCGTCCTGCATCAACGGCGGCCTCGTGCGCTTCGACGCCGGGCGTAACCGCTGGGAGGCCGTGGCCTCGGACCACGGGCTCGGCAACAAGCACATCTACGCGATCCTCGCGACCCCGAACGCGCTCTGGCTCGGCACCGCTGGCGGCGTGAACCTGTACCACACGGACACCCGCGCCTGGGATGCCACCGTGTGCGACGACGGGTTCACGGACTACTGCGTGCGAGCGCTTGCGCTCGCCGGGGACGATCTCTGGTTCGGGACCAGCTACGGGCTCTACCGGCGGAACCTCAAGACCGGGAAGCAGACGGTCTACACGACGCACGACGGGTTGCCCGACGACGAGGTGACGTCCATCGTCTCGGACGGCAAGGTCCTGCTGGTGACCACCCGCACCGGACTATCCGAGGTGACTCTCCCCCGATAGTCCCCCCTTATCTGGCGGGCTGCAGGATCCAGTAGTGGTAGGAGGCGAACTCCGACGAGTCGGGCCATCCGCACGAGACCGTCATCCGGTTGCGCGTCTTCACCAGGGATCCGTCCTGCTCGGCGACGAGGATCGTCTGGAACCGGTCCGGGTTCGGCGCGATGTTGACGCATCCGAGCATGACGCCGTTGCAGGCGACCTCGACCGCGCTCCCGCGCGGCGCGAACGTCCGCATCATGACGAGGAGAGGCCGGCCTGCCGTGGCCCGGACATCGAAAGCCTCCCCGCCGCTGGTGACCCAGCCGCCGTCGCCGATGACCCGGTTCAGGACGGAGTCCGTCCGGACCTGGAGCGAGTTGAACGGGATTCCCCCGGGGCTCCGGGCCATCACGCGGTACCCGTGCGCGGCTTCGGAGCCGGGATCGCCGCAGTCGAGCTCGTCGACGAGCTTCCAGCCACGGAGCGTCGGTGCCGGCCCTGGTTCGCCCCAGGCGATGTCGAAGAGGACGAACCACGTGTCGAGCCGCGGATGCGGAATGCTGAGGCGCTCATGCAGGATGCCCGCGCGCTGGAGTTGTTCCGCGTTCGTGTCGGCTCTACCGGGGTGGAGGGCGAGGAACCGGGGCCGCTCTGCGGCGGGCATCCGCTTGAAGACGTCGTAGAGGGATCCCCAGCCGTACGACGTGGCGGGGAAGAGCCACGGGGCGGTGAGCCCCTTGAGATCGATCACGCGGCGTCCCGAGAAATATCCGAGGATGCCGACATCCGTCGCCCCGACGGCGCCGGGCTCGGCCATGTTCGCCAGCCGCTCCGCCATGACGCGGTGGTGAGCCGAATAGCTCTCGGCCCCGTGCCCGACGAACAGAAACGACTGCGAGAGCCCGGGGAGCTCGAACGCGATCCAGGCGCCCGCGAGTCCGCGCACCAGCGGACGGCGCCACGCTTCCGGGAAGGCCTGCGCCACGCGGGCGATCCCGGAGAACGAGAGCAGGATGAACACGGGGAAGAGCGGGATCAGGTACCGGTGATGGTGCCAGCCCACGGGCAGGAGCCCCGCCGCGGCCAGCCACCCGAGGCTCCAAATGGCGCCGCCGACCGCCGTGACCTCGCGGGCGCCACCCGGGAGGAAGATGCAGCCGAACACGAAGAGCAAGAGCGCGCCGGGCGGGAAGGCCCAGATCACCTCGTTCTCCGACTGCCCGTTGCCGGCGGTGCCGACTTCGGCCTCCGAGGGGTACGACCCCATCCAGAGGCCCTTCGCCGTATCCACGAGGTACCGGGCGGAGCCGGAGGCGGCGGCGGACCAGGGTACGAGCGGGGAGGCCCACGCCGTCTTCGCCCAGCCACTCGACCCGACGGGGGAACCGGTGACGGCCAAGGAGAAGACGCTGGCCGCCGTGAACGCCGCGACGACGATCGCCATCACGGTCAACATGCGACGGGGGGTTCGCAACAGCGAGGCTGGGCCAAACGACGCCAGCGCGGCGCCCATCGTCCAGATGCCGCCTTCCGGCCGCGTAAGGGCGGTCGCGATCGAAACCACTCCCGGCATGACCCACCAGCGCGGCGTGCGGTCGGCGGCGACCAGGCTCCACCGGTCCCAGAGCAGGAGGACGGCGAGGCACGCCAGCCCCGTGTCGAGTCCGCAGAAGAATCCCCACACCACGTGCCCGCACAAGGCGACCGCGAGCACGGACGCGTGCGCGAGCCACGGCTCCATGAGCCGGGAGGCGATCCGCCAGGCGACGAGGCATGTGCCCCATAGGATCGTCGCGTTGAGGAGATAGAGTCCGGCCAGCAGTATCCCCTCGTGGGTGCCGGCGGCCGCCGCCAGCGGCACGAGCAGCCACGTGTAGAGGAGGCTCGTGGACCCCGTGGAGGGCGGGTCGCCAGCCAGGAACCGGAAGGGGAGGCCGTGCGCCCAGTTCCGGGCGTAGGCGAGGGTGATGTAGACGTCGTCGAGCGGGGCGGTCATCCGGCCGTGCGTGTAGGCGAAAACGGCCGTCCAGGCCGCTCCCGCGAGGGCGACGGCCAGGAGTCCCCAGGCGACCATGGCGACGAGGTACGGGCTCCTCCGCATGCGGAGTCTAGTGTAGGACAGATAAGGGCCCGCGTCGAAACTCCGCACCCTGAGCGACCGAAGGGAGTCGAATGGGTGCGGCAATAGTGTAGAGCAGAAGTGCGTTGGAGTCGACGCGCTTGCCCTGAGCGAGGGAGCTTTGCGACCGAGTCGAAGGGTTGTGTTGACAACCTGACAGCCAAAGGCTACACTTGCACGCAATTCAAGGGGGTTCCAACATGCCGAAACTCAGGATCGCGCACGTCACATCCGAGCTCTCGCCGCTCGCCCGCACGGGCGGACTGGGGGATGCCGTCGGATCGATGATCCGCGCCCAGGAAGCCGCCGGCCACAAGGTGGTCGCGTTCCTCCCGTACTACCGGGAAGTGCGTCTGCTGGGCGCCGTGACCCCCCAGGTCGTGCTCGCGAACCTCCCCGTGCACCTCGCGCCCGGTCTCCGCCAGGAGGTCAACGTCCTGTCGGCCCATCTGCCGGGGTCCAAGGTGCCCGTCTACCTCGTCGAGAACGCAAAAGCGTACGACCGGGACCAGTTGTACGGTACGCCCGAGGGCGATTACCCCGACAACGCGGAACGGTTCATCCTGTTGTGCCGGTCGGCGCTCCAAGCCATAAAGGAGATGAAAGAGGAGTTCGACGTCGTCCACGCGCACGACTGGCAGGCATCCCTCGTGCCCGCCTACCTGCGGCGCGTCTACGACGGGGACGCCGCTTTCGCGACGACCGCCTGCGTATACTCGATCCACAACCTCGCCTACCAGGGCGTCTTCCCGAAGGACACGATCCTGAAGACGGGGCTGGGCTGGTCGGTCTACACGCCGGACCAGCTCGAGTTCTACGGCAAGGTCAACTTCATGAAGGCGGGCATCCTCTACGCCGACCGGATCACGACCGTGAGCCCGACCTACGCGAAGGAGATCCTGACGGCGGAGTACGGGTGGGGCCTCGAGGGCCTGCTCAAGACGCGCGAGGCGGACCTCTCGGGCGTGCTCAACGGCATCGACGTCGCTGAGTGGGACCCGGCCAAGGACACGCACCTCGCCGCGACCTTCTCCCGCCGGAACATGGCCGGCAAGGCCGCCTGCCGCGAGGCGCTCGTGAAGGAGTTCGAACTGCCGGAGCCCAAGGGCCGGTCGATGCTGGTGGCGATGGTCGCGAGGCTGGCGGGGCAGAAGGGCTTCGAGCTCATGGTCGAGGCCCTGCCGAAGCTGGCCAAGAAGCCGGTCCAGATCGCCGTCCTCGGCAGCGGGGAGCGGCGGATCCAGGACCTGCTCGAGGACGCCGCCCGGAAGTATCCGGCCACGCTCGCGCTGCGCCTGCGCGTGGATGGGGCGCTCGCGCACCGGCTGTACGCCGGGGCGGACGCCTTCCTGATGCCAAGCCGGTACGAGCCGTGCGGCCTCGGTCAGATGATCGCCCTGCGGTACGGGACGCTCCCGATCGCGCGCGCGACCGGCGGGCTGCTCGACACCGTAACGCCTGTGGACTTCAAGAAGAAGCAGGGCACGGGATTCCTCTTCAAGGCCGCCACCGCCGACTCGCTCGCGAAGGGCGTGGACGAGGCGCTGCAGGCCTTCGCGGACGAGGAACTCTGGAAAAAGCTGTCGGGCGAGGCGATGGGCGAGGACTTCTCCTGGGCGTCGTCCGTCAAGCGCTACGACGCGTGCTACACGAGCGCGATGCAGCGGCGGTCGAAGCGGCCGCGCGCGGCGTAACGCCATGGCCGGGGACCTGAAGGAATCGATCGCGGCCCTGGAGGAGAGGTTCCACCAGATCAGGGGGTGCCTTTGACCCGGGTAAGAGCGCCGAGGAACTGAAGACCCTGGAGGCCCGGCTCGCGGAGCCGGGAGCCTGGGATCGCCACGCCGAAGCCCAGAAGCTCAGCCGCCGGCTCGAGCACCTCCGCCAGGATCTCGCCGTGTACCACCGCACCGAACGCCGGATGGAGGATCTCCGGGGCTACCTTAAGATGCTCGCCGAGACGCCGGACGCCGAGCTCGAGGCTGAATGCCGGCGCGAGGCGACGGAGCTCGAGGGCGAGATCGACCGGCTCGAAGTCGCGTACTTCCTCACTGGCGAGCACGACCACATGTCCGCGTTCATGACCATCCGGCCGGGAGCGGGCGGGACCGAGGCCCAGGACTGGGCCCAGATGCTCATGCGCATGTACCTGCGCTGGGCCGAAGACCGCAAGTTCAAGACCGAGGTGGTCGACCTCAGCGCAGGCGAGGAAGCCGGGATCAAGGGCGTCACCATCCTCTTCGACGCCCGCTTCGCCTTCGGCCTGCTCAAGGCCGAGCGGGGCGTCCACCGGCTCGTCCGCATCTCGCCGTTCGACGCCAACGACCGCCGGCATACCTCGTTCGCCGAAGTCGACCTGGTGCCCAAGCTCGACGAAGACATCAAGGTGGACATCCGGGATGAGGACATCCGGGTGGACACCTTCCGTGCCTCGGGCGCCGGGGGCCAGCTCGTGAACAAGACCAGCTCGGCGGTGCGGATCACGCACATCCCCTCGGGGGTCGTGGTCACGTGCCAGAACGAGCGCAGCCAGCACCAGAACCGGGCCAACGCCATGGCGGTCCTCCAGGGACGCCTTTACGAGCTCGAGCGGCAGAAGCAGGAGGACAAGCTCACGGTCCTGCGGGGCGAGCGCAAGGCGGTCGAGTTCGGCAGCCAGATCCGGTCGTACGTCTTCATGCCCTACCAGCAGGTCAAGGACCTCCGGACGGGCCTCGAGCTCCATGACGTCCCCAAGGTCATGGACGGCGGGATCGACCCCTTCATCACGGCCTGGCTGCGTCAGCAGGCGAAGGCCCGGCGGGCCAAGTCCTAGGATGCCGATCCGCGTGCTCGCGGCGGACACGGTGGCCGGGATCTCGGCGGGCGAGGTCGTGGAGCGCCCCGCGTCCGTAGTCAAGGAGCTGGTCGAGAACGCGCTCGACGCCGGGGCGTCGCGCGTGCGGATCGACCTCGAGGGGGCGGGGATGCGGCTCATCCGGGTCTCCGACGACGGCACCGGCATCCCGGCGGCCGAGGCGCTCGTCGCATTCGAGCGCCACGCGACGAGCAAACTGCACGTTCTCGACGACCTCCAGCGCATCGGGACGTACGGGTTCCGGGGCGAGGCCTTGGCGGCCATCGCCGCCGCGGGCGAGGTCGAGATGTTCACCAGGCTCCCGAAGGCCTCGGAGGGAGTCCGGGTGGCGGGCGGCGCGGGGAAGCCGCTCGCCGCCGCGCCCGCGGGGTGCGATCGCGGGACCACGATAGCCGTGCGCCGGCTGTTCGCGGCGATGCCCGCGCGCCTTAAGTTCCTGAAGAGCCCGGCGGCTGAGGTCGCGGCCGTGGCCCGCGTCGTCGAGCCCTACGCGCTCACGCTCCCGGAGGTCCACTTCATTCTGACCGTGGACGGCGAGGAGCGGCTGAACGCACCGCCGGCGAAGGGGCTCATAACCCGGGTTCGGGCAGTGCTGGGGGAGGCCGGGCGCGAGCTGATAGGGTTCGAGATCGAGGACGGGGCCCTGCTCGCGGCGGGTTACATGGAGCCGCCCGGCGCGGTGAAGCGGCGGGGCCGCCAGTGGTTCCTCGTGAACGGCCGGCCGGTCGAGGACCGGATGCTCCGGCACGCGCTCCTCGCCTCCTACGCGGGCCAGCTCCCGCGCGAGGTCTCGCCGACGGCGGTCATCTACCTCACCATCCCTGCCGACCGGCTGGACGTGAACGTGCACCCCGCGAAGGACGAGGTCCGATTCGCCGATGCCCAGGCCGTGTACCAGGTCCTCTTCAAGGGCCTGCGGAAGGGGTTCCAGGAGGCGGGCGTCGCACTGCCTCCGGCCTCCGGCCGGATGCCCGAGGGGCTTGTGCCCGGGGCGGCGCGTGAAGGGGAGCCTGCCATGGGAGGAACTCCTCCGGCAGGAGCCCCGGGGACGGCCCACGAGGCGGGCGCGGGATGGGAGCTTTTGACTCTGCCGCAGGCGGGCAGTGTCGAGATCCTGGGCCAGCTCTTCCAGACCTACATCGTCGCCCGGACGCCCGAGGGCCTCCTCGTCGTGGATCAGCACACGGCCCACGAGAAGGTCATCTTCGAGCGCCTGCAGGCGCGGCCCGCGGGCGGGGAGTCCCAGCGCCTGCTCCTGCCGCAGACCATCCAGTGTTCGGCATCCGAGGCCCTCCTGCTCCAGGGGCAGGTGGCGACGCTGGCCTCGCTCGGGATCGAGATCGCGGAGTTCGGCGGGAACGCGTTCGCCGTCCATGGGGTCCCCCCCGAGGCCGCGGACCGGGACGTGGCCCCGCTCCTGCGCTGGCTCATCGAGGACCTCGAGCAGGCGGGCCGCGCGACCACGCCCGCGGAGCTCCGCAAGAAGCTGATGGCGACGGTCGCGTGCCACCTAGCGGTCAAGGCCGGCGACCGGCTCGAGCGCGGCGAGATGGAGGGCGTCGTGCGCGGCCTCCTCGCTCTCCAGGATCCCCGCAGTTGCCCCCACGGCCGCCCGACCTCCGTGCGCTGGGAAGAGGGCGACCTCGCGAAGTTATTCCAGAGGACCTGGGGCTTGGGGAAGCGAGAATGCCACTGAGGGGACACTCTTTCAATCATGCACTGAAGGGACACTCTTGCGATCTTGCGATTTGCCCGGGAACGCGGGTGAATTGGGGGACGTGACCGATGCCACGCGGTAGCAGAGTGGACGCTCCGGGGGCGGTACACCACGTGATGGGGCGTGGACTGGAAGGACGCCCGATCTTCATCGAACGCGCGGATTGTTACGGCTTCCTGGGACAGCTCGACGATGTCCTCACCGAATCCGGGGCGCAATGCCTGGCGTGGGCTCTCATGACCAATCACTATCACCTGATACTGCGCACGGGTACCGTGCGCGTCTCGCGGATCATGGCGAGGACGCTCACCAGCCATGGTCTTGGGTTCAACCGCCGGCACGGGCGACGTGGCTACGTGTTTCAGGATCGCTACAAGTCCGTCCTCTGTGAGGACGACGAATACCTCCTGCAACTGGTCCGTTACGTTCATCTCAACCCGTTGCGCGCCGTCTTGGTCAAGGATGTCATCGAACTGGAGGATCATCCCTGGTGCGGCCACGGAGTTGTGGTGGGGAAGCGCAGGGCCTCCTGGCAGGACGTGGATGCGGTTCTCGCACATTTCGGCAAGCGGCGCGAACCGGCAATCGCGGCTTACCGCCGATTCGTTGCTGAAGGCGTGGGGCAGGCGGCTCCGATGCTAGGGCCAGTTCGCGGAGGGATTCTCCGGCGGGCCGGCGGATGGGAGTTCGTCCCATCGGGGACAGGATCGGAACGCAGCGAGGAGGAGAGCCTCGCGGGCGATGACGCCTTCGTGAATGCCGCGTTGGCGGGAGAACAGAACGAGGAGGCACGTCGAAGCCGACTCAGACGCGGAGGGTGGACGCCTGCCAGGGTCATCCGGCGAGCGGCGCAGGTCTGTGGTGTCGAGGAGGATGCGGTCTACGGCCACGGGAAGCGTGTCTCCCAAACCCGGGCGCGCGCCCTGGCGTGCAAGTGGCTCGTGGAGGATCTGGGGCTATCGGGGGCGGAGACGGCCCGAATGCTGCGGATTTCCCAGTCTGCGGTAAGCAGACAGGTCGCGCATGGTCATACCATCGCTTCGGACATTGGCCATAGACTCGAGGATATTTCGGAGGAGCATTGAACACCTCATGAACTCGAAGAACTCGAAATCGGGGTCGGGCGAATCGCAAGATCGCAAGAGTGTCCCTCTACTGGTTGTGGCGGGGCCGACGGGGAGCGGCAAGAGCAGGATCGCGGCGGAGGCGGCGCGCGAGCTCAACGGCGAGATCGTGTGCGCGGACTCCCGCCAGCTATATCGGGGGATCGCCGTGGCGTCCGCCCAGCCGGATTCGGAGACGCTCCGGATGGTCCCGCATCATCTCTACGCCGTCCTCGACACCGCCGAGCCGTGCAGTGCCGGCCGGTTCCGGGACCTGGCCGAACCCGTCCTCGACCAGATCGTGGAGCGCGGACGTCTGCCTTTCCTCGTGGGCGGGACCGGCTTCTACCTCAAGGCCGCGCTCGGCCGCGCCTCGCTGGCCCCTCCCGCGGGCTCGGACACGGTGGCGACCCTCTCGGCGCGGGCGAGCATGGAAGGATCGGGGAAGCTGTGGGATGAGCTCGCGGAGCGGGATCCTGTTTCCGCGAAGCGCATCCACCGCAACGACGGTTACCGCATCGTGCGGGCGCTCGCGATCCTGGCGGATACGGGGAAGGCGGCTTCCTCGTTCGCGAAGGCCGGCGACGGGCGTCCGCATGTCTTCGTCGCCCTCAAGGTGCCGCGTCCGGTCCTTGTCGAGCGGCTGGACGCCCGCTGCGCACGCATGGTCGCCGGGGGAGCGCTCGACGAGGCCCGCCTGCTCCTCGCTCGCGCCCTGCCGCCGAAGACGCCCGTGCTCCGCGCGATCGGGTTTCCGCACCTCTTCGCTCACCTCGAAGGCCGGCTCTCTCTCGACCGGGCTCTCGAGCGGATGCGCGCGGATACCCGGCAGTACGCGAAGCAACAGATGACCTGGCTCCGGTCCCAGCCCAACGTGCGGTGGGTGGACGCCTCCGACCAGCGCGCCGCGGCGGCCGAACTGGTTCAGATCGCGTCCGGATGCTAGGATGGATGCGTGTTCGGGGCGTAGCGCAGCCAGGTAGCGCACTCGCTTGGGGTGCGAGTGGTCCCCGGTTCGAATCCGGGCGCCCCGACGGCTTCGTGGAGGTTTCATGCGTCCACTGATCGTCATCCCCACGTACAACGAACGGCGGAACCTCGCCGTCCTCGCGCCCAAGGTACTGGGCATCGTCCCCGGCGCGTCACTGCTGGTCGTGGACGATGCTTCGCCTGACGGCACCGCCGCGCTCGTGCGGTCGCTGTCCCGGAGGCACCGGGGGAGGGTCCATCTTCTCTCGAGGCCGGCGAAACTCGGGCTCGGCACCGCCTACGTGGCGGGATTCCGATGGGCTCTCGACCACGGCTACGACCCCGTGATCCAGATGGACGCCGATGGGTCGCACGACCCGGCCGCTCTGCCGGGCTTCCTGTCCGCCCTCAGGGGCGCGGATGCCGTGGTGGGCTCCCGGTACCTCGCCGGATTGCGGGTCATCAACTGGCCGTGGCATCGCCTGCTCCTGAGCCTCCTGGCCAACCGGTACGCCCGGTTCGTGACCGGCGTCCCGCTCACGGACCTCACGGGCGGGTTCAACGGCTGGCGCGCGCGCATCCTGCGGCGCATCGGGCTCGGGCGCATCCGGGCCAACGGCTATGCGTTCCAGATCGAGCTCAAGTTCCGGTGCCGCCGGGCGGGGGGCCGCATCGCCGAAGTGCCCATCGTGTTTTCGGGACGGGTGGAGGGGGAGTCGAAGCTCTCGCGATCGGTCGTCTTCGAGGCGGTCTGGGCGGTCTGGCGCATGCGCCTCCCGGGCGCCTAGATGACACCCCGCGCCGCATGGTATGCTGTTTCTCGACGGGGCGTAGCGCAGCTGGTTAGCGCGCCTGGTTCGGGACCAGGAGGTCCCCAGTTCGAATCTGGGCGCCCCGAGTCTTCCTGCTTCTCCCGTGCCTTCCCGCCTGTCTTCGACTAAACTAGGACCATGACGCCGGCCGTGCGGATCCTGCTCCTGCTCGCGGTGGCGCCCGCCTGCGCGGGCGCCGTATCCTCGGCCAGGCATGCGTTTCCGGGCCTGTCGACCTACGGCCCGACGGGCATGGTCCTCGTCCCCACGGGGCAGGTCGTGCAGGCGGACTGGTATGCCGCCGGCCTGCACCGGGGCGCCCTGAAGTCCGCGATCGGGATCCTGAGCATCGCCGAAATCGGATTCGCCCTCCCGGATGTCTACGAAGAGCCGAATCGTCGCGCCTGGCTGGACCAGTCCCACGGATTCGTCAAGATGGGGGGGGAGTTCATGCCATCCGCGCGATGGTTCCCGGGGCTGGCGGTGGGCGTCGAGAACTCGGCTGGCTGGCTGGCCACGAAGGCCGGCATCAAGAACAAGGACCTGGAGATCTCCCCGAACATGCAGTCCCTCTACGCCGTGGGGACATGGTGGTGGAGTATCCTGTCCTGGCCCGTCGAGGCCAGTGCGGGCGCCGGGACGGGACGGTTCGAGAAGAAGGCGTTCGGAGCCCTGAGCTTCATCCCCGTGACCTTCTTCGGCAACACGCTCAAGTTCACGGGGGAATACGCCGGCCGGGAGGGCAGCATAGGGGCCCGGTTCGCCCTGTCCCGCACGCTCCGCCTCGACTTCGCCATGATTCTGCATGCGATCCAGAACCCCGGCACGCGGCGGTATACGATCACGATCGACCGCGGCATCATGGGCGCGAGCACCTCGGGCCCGATCTGGTGGGGTTTCCTCAAGGGCAAACCCAAGGAGTCCCGCAAGCCCTGATGTCGCGAGCCCCGGGAGGGATCGCGCGGCTGAATGCCGTCGTTCGGGGGAGAGTCCAGGGCGTCGGCTACCGGTGGTTCGTCCAGGACCAGGCCCGGGTTCTCGGGCTCTCCGGCAGGGTCGGGAACCTCCGGGACGGGACGGTCGAGGTCGATGCGGAAGGCCCCCGGTCGGACCTCGAAGCCCTTCTGGAACGGCTCCGCGAGGGTCCCTCCGGGGCGGATGTCAGCGACGTCGAGGTCGCCTGGTGGGAGCCCTCGGGTGCCTGGACCAACTTCGAGATCCGGGCCACGCGTTAGCTCCGCAGAACTCCGGGGCGATTACGGGGGACAAGCCAACTCGAGCCGAAGGAATCTCCTGTCTACTCCAGCCGCGCCAAGCGGCGTGCCGGCATACTTAACATAAGATACCTTATTGGCACCGGCAGGGGACGTGGCCGGGGCGTGTTTCGAGCGGCGCTGGGCGCAGCGGAGACGCGTCCGGACGGGCTCAGACGATCCAGTCCGCCCCGTCGCCCGCCTGTTGCGGGATCCGGACCAGGAACGATCCCTCCCCGGGCCACTGCTCGAGCGTCTTGCCCGTCTGGATGTCCTTGAGGAGGATCAGGAATCGGCGATCCGACGTCCGGTCTCCGGTCAGGTCGAGCCGCACCTGCGCCTCGAAGGTCGTGTCGCAGGCGGCCTTGAGGTCGAGTACGGGGCCCTGGGGGGCCGCGGCCTGGTACGACGTCCGCCACCCCTCGGCCGTCAGTTGGAACGTCCCTTCGCCCTGAACCGGCTCCAGGACCCTGACGACCACGGCCGCCTGAGCGAACGGCGGGTGCGCGGGGTCGTAGTCGAGCCGGAGCACGAGGTTGCCGTTGCGGTCGACCCCGAAGTGGACCTCCTCGATGTAGATGTCGGAGCGGTGCATGGCGGACGATGACCTGGTGACGTCGTACCGGCCGGCCGGAAGCCATTCGAAATAGTTGCTGACGCGTCCGTCCAGGATGATGTCGACGTAGTCTGCGGGGGCGGAGAATGCCGAACGCCGGGCGCCCTCCTGGCGCACGGGCCGGTCCAGGAGCGGGGGCACGGGGCTGCCGGCCAGGCGGTAGACCCGGGACAGCCGCATCCGGAAGAGCCGGTCGAAATCGGCGGCCAAGGGCGAATAGTGGTCCTCGCCGTACCACCAGGTCCAGTCGCTTCCTTCCGCCGCCATCAGGCTCCGCCACGCGTCGCGGAACACGTCCGGGGACATTGCCGATTCCCGCTCGAGCAGGGCGTTGCGCGTCATGGCGATCATCTCCCACGCGGCGCGATCCTCCGCGTGTCCGATCCAGATCGAGAAATCGTGGTTGATCCACGACCCCGCGTGCACGCGGGAGAGGGCCCGGCGCTGGGGGTACTCGTCGAGGTACCCCGTTGGGGTCACGCACCGGATTCCCTGATCGTCGCCGAGGGTCTGGTAGAGGGCCGTGAGGAAGTCGCGGCCGTTGAACGGGTAGTGCTCCCAGGCATTCTCGCCGTCCAGAATGACGGTGACCAGGGGAGGCGCCTCCCCCGGCTCCGCGCGGTCAGCCGCCTCCCGGAGTTTCGCCACGAAGTCCCCCGCCGCATCCTTCGGGTCCCACCGGGCATACGCGAAACCGATCATGTCGGAGATGAAATGGTCGCGAAAGAGGAGCGAAATGGACGAGTCCCCCGAGGTGTACCGGTAGGGGGCGTACGCGACCCCGGGGCCCGCCACCGACCCCTGCTTGCGCAGGCTCTCGCGCAGCACCCCGTCGTCGGATGCCGCCCACCGGAAACCCGCCTGCGCGACCAGACGGAGGAAGGTCTCGCTGACTCCCCCCTCTGACGGCCACAGCCCCGCGGGTTTCCGGCCGAACAGGCGTTCGTGGAGGGCCACTGCCTCGCTCAACTGCCACTCGGCGTCGCGGACGCCGACGAACGTGCGTGACGGCAGGGCGGTTCCGGGCCGGGCCTCGAGCGCCGCCGCCTGTTCGATGAGCAGCGGTCCGATCGGATGGAAGTACGGCGTGGTGCTGACCTCGAGCCGGCCCTCGTCCTGCAACCGGCGGTAGGCAGGGATAACGGCGCGCAGCACGCCCATCTGCGCTTCCAGGACCGCGATCTTGTCCTCCTCGGTGAAGTGACGGCCCCGGGTCCGGAGATCCCGGAGGGAGGGCGTCCGCTCCACGACGGCGTCGTCCAGCCATGCGAGGTTGAACAGCACGGCGAGGTCGACGAGATCCTGGGGCGAGAATCGTTCGATCGCTCTGGGGTCAACCTGGTCGGGCATGACGCGCCCCCGCCGATCCAGGAGTTCGCGGTACCGGGGATCGGGGTCGATCCGCTGGGCCCAGTTCACCATGAAGAAATGCCGAAGCATGAAGACGGTCTCGGATTCGGTCAGGGTCCCCGCGGGCTTGCGCGAAAGCTGTTCGTAGGCGTCGTGTCCCCCCCCGGCCAGCCGTTCGAGCTGGTCGGCCAGGACGGGCGTCACGTTGAAGGTCGTGCGGACCTTGGGGTGCGCGGACGCGAGTTCGGCCATGAAGAGGTAGTCCTTGGCCGCGTGCAACCGGACCCACGGCAGCACGGCGACGCCCGTGTCGGGGTCCCGGTAATCCGGCTGGTGCATGTGCCATACCAGCGCGACGCAGAAGGGACGGCTCATACGCTGGGGCGGTTGGTATCTACGGCTTCGCCGCAGGAGCGGCCGGTTGAGCCCCGGCCGGCTGAGCGGGGGCCGCGGCAGGTTGCGCAGCCGGGGCCGCCGTCGGTTGGGGCCCCGGCGCGGGTTGGGCTGTCGCTGCCGGTTGGGGACGCGGCTCGGCGGGCTGGGCGCTGGCACTTCCCTTCTTGGGCATGAGGTCCGCAAGGAGCTTGCGCAGCTCGCGCGCCGCCCGGGCGCCGGCAGCCGACTTCCCCGTCGCCAGCTTGTTGAGAATCTCGACGGCTTCCGACCACCGCGTCGAATCGGATTCCGTGAGCTTCAGCAGGCAGCGCGTGGCTCCCAGGCAGCCTTCGTACGCGAGGGGGCCGTCGTGGTCGATCACGACCTTGTAAGCCGTGTACGACTCCTGGTACCGCGAGAGCTGCTCGAGGCAGTCGCCCTTCCCGAGCGTGGCCTGGTCCGCGAGGATGTGCCGGGGAAACCGGGACAGGAGAAGATCGTAGGCTTCGAGCGCCTGGCTGTACTGCTTGAGCCTGAAGCGGCAGTTCGCGACGTAGTATAGGGCCTCGGGGGCCAGCCGCGAGCCGGGATAGGTCTCGTGAATCTGCTGGAAGAGGTTCTGCGCCTTGACGTACTTCTCCTCGTCGGAGGCGACCAGCGGCGTTACGTCACTGGTCGCGGGAGGGATCCGGTAGTTGTAGAGGTTGAGCGCCTCCCGGTAGAGCTGGGATGAGCGCTGCGTGACTTCGGAACCGTGCCGGATGTACAGGATACCGAAGAGGAGCAGGACAGCGAGGGCGACCCCGCTCGCGGCCACCGCGGGCTTGTAGAGCTCGTAGAGTTCGCGCAGCCGTTCCTCGTGGACCCACTTCGGGATCACGATCTGTTTCCTGAGCTCCAGCGGCTTGATCGGCTTGAGTTTCAAGGGCGCCTCCTAGTACGCCGCCAGCGCGCGCACGTCATGCGGCGCGAGCTTGGCGCGTCCGTGGAGGTACGTGAGCTCGACGATGAACGCGAGCGACACGACCTCCGCCTTGAGTTGGGTCACGAGGTCGATCATGGCCTTCGCGGTGCCGCCGGTGGCGAGCACGTCGTCGAAGATCAGGACCCTCTCCCCCGGCTTGAGGGCGTCCCGGTGCATGTGCAGCGTGTCGGTCCCGTACTCGAGCTGGTACGACGACGAAATCGTGGGCCGCGGAAGCTTCTTCGGCTTGCGGACCGGCACGACGGCGGCGCGGAGCGCCTGCCCCAGTGGACCGGCCCACAGGAACCCGCGCGCCTCGGCCGCGACCACGGCGGTGATGCCCTGCCCCGTGTACCAGTCTGCAATCCGGCTGACGCTCTCGGCGTAGGCGGCTGGCGACGACAGGATGGGCGTCAGATCCTTGAAAGAGACGCCGGGCTTCGGGAAGTCCGGGACCTCCGCGATCAGGCCCTTGAAATCGATTGCCATGGGCGGTTAGCTTACCGGAAACAGCCCCGCTAATCAAGGCTGGGGGGCCTATTGCGAGTGCAGGAGGTCTTCCAGCTTCTGGCCGCGGGCGGCGAGGGCGTTCCGCAGGCGCCGCAGGGCTCGCGACTCGATCTGGCGCACGCGCTCGCGACTGAGCTTGAGGATCGCGCCGATGTCCTCGAGCGTGTGCGGCTCCTCGGCCCGGAGGCCGAAGCGAAGGCAGAGGATCTTCTGCTCCCGGTCGGGAAGCGTCGCCAGGAGCGCGCCCATGCGCTCCTCGAAGATCCGGTCGGCGGCCTGGTCCAGCGGCGACCTTGCGCCGGGGTCCTCGATGATCTCGCCCATATTCCGGTCGTCGTCCGGCCCGACCGAATCGTCGAGCGACGTCGCCTGCTGGGAGTACATCATCAGTTCCCGGATCCGGTGCTCCGAGAGGCGGAGGTTCTTGCTCAGCTCCGTGAGGGTCGGCTCACGTCCGTGCTTCTGCGAGAGCCGCTGGTTCGCGCGCAGGTACCGGTTCAGTTGTTCCGTCATGTGGATCGGGAGCCGGACTGCGCGGCCGTGTTTCGCGATCGCGCGCGTGATCCCCTGGCGGATCCACCAGGTCGCGTAGGTGCTGAACCGGAATCCCTTCTTGTAGCTGTAGAGTTCGGTGGCCCGGATCAGCCCGATGTTGCCTTCCTCGATGAGATCCATGAAGGAGAGGCCGCGGTTGAGGTAGTGCTTGGCGATCGAGACAACCAGTCGCAGGTTCGACTGAACCATGGCCTGCTTGGCAACGAGGTCGCCCTTCTCGATCTCCTTGGCGAGTTCGCGTTCCTGGAACGCGTTCAGGAGCTTGAACCGGCTGATCTCGCGCAGATAGATCTGGAGGATGTCGGTCGTGGGGCCGGAGGAGACTTCGCGCTCGGCAACGGCCGTCTCGGCCGCGGTCGCGCCGGCCTCGGCCGGCCCTTCCGTCGCCGGCGCGTCCGGGGTCTCCGCGGCCGGAATCTCGGCGGCTTCCTCGTCGCGCGCAACCGGCGCGGGCGCCGGACCCGGCGCCCCGATCGAGAGCTTCGGCTTGCGGGCGCGCCGGCGGCTCGCGGACATGCGGACGCCCC
This sequence comes from bacterium, assembly GCA_919901855.1. Lineage (GTDB taxonomy): Bacteria > Oederibacteriota > CAKKQC01 > CAKKQC01 > CAKKQC01 > CAKKQC01. Next base: position 81,683 of record CAKKQC010000060.1, read on the forward strand.
GCTTCGGGCGACGGGCCGACATCAGAACACGGGTCCGAGCCGGCCATACACGGTCGGCCGGTTCATTCGCTGGTCGATGCGGCGCGCGACCTCGATCGAGAACATTACGGGCTGGGATTGTAGCACGAACGCGATCAGGTTGAGGCCGCCCCCCACCGAGGCCGCCCGGAACTCGTCCGAGCGGAGGCCCCGCGCGGAGTCGAAGGCTCCCCCGACGTCGATGAAGCCCACGGCCTGGATGTCGGTCAGAAGCATGGACACGAGGGGGATGTTCCAGTTCAGGTGGCTGAAGAGGTTCACCCGCAGTTCGTGGTTGCCGAGCACGGCGGCGTTCCCCAGCTCGTGCGCGAACGGAATCCCCCGGATCAGGTACCGTCCCCCGAGGTAGTAGTAGCGCTGGTCGTGGCCGTGCGAGAGCAGGCCCATCCAGCGGACCGCAAAGGAGGCGTCCGTCATGATCCCCATGTACCACGAAGTCGCGGCCTGATACTCCGTGAAGCGCAGGAGCGAGCCGCCCACGGGTAGCGCTTGGCTCACCCCGACCTGCGTCGTCGCTCCACCGGTCGGGAGCACCCGGCGCCAGCGGGACGTGTCCCGCGTGAGGCTGAGGCTCGCGGGTAGCATGGTCGAGGTCTTGGGGCCATAGAGCACGTTCCCGTACCGGTCGGTGAAGATCTCGGAGATCTGCTGGACGCCGAGCGAGAGGTCGGCCCGGTGGTACGTGTCGAACGGGTACCCCATCGTCCCCCCGGCCCCGGTGGCCCCCACGACGCCGGGCGGGTCGCGCCTGGGCTCGGTGGAGACGATGCTCGGGGAGAGGAGGAAGTGAGTCTGGTCGGACGTGATGCCGATGGCGAGGTCCGGGCGAAGCCCCTGATACTCGTAAGCCAGCCCGAACGAACTCGCCCAGGACGGAAACGCGCTCGCCTGGAGGATCAGGTGGTTGTTCCCCGGTAGATCGCTGAGCTGGAGTGCCCCGTAGCCGGCGAAACTCGTGCCTCCTCCGATGGTCACGCTGCCCACCAGAACGAAGAGGTCCACGAGCCGGATGTCCATGGCCATCTTGTAGGCGGCGGGCCAGATGTCGACGTGGCAGACCTGGACGACCTCGCCGGCAGCCGCGGCGTCGCCCGCGGCGTTCCGCCCCTCGACCCGGTAGAGGTACGGCTCCTCGTACTGCCAGGTGTTGTCCCGCCACGTCGACGCGGAGGGGTCGAAGAGCACGGCCAGCAGGACGCGGTTGGTTCCTCCGCGGGTGCCGCGGAAGATCTCGTACCGGGAGATGCCCGGCTGGAGCGGCCCTGCGATCCACGAGAGGACGACGTCCGGCCCGCTCCGCCAGGCGGAAAGCGGCATGGGACGCGGCGGGACCGCGGATAGGGTCGGGATCGTCGTCGTGCCGGAAAGCGCGGCCCGGGCCGAAATGGTCACCGGCTCGCGGGTCCCGCCCGTGGCCGTCCTGGTGGCCGCTCCACCGGTGCGGGCGGCCGCCAGAGCCAAGGGCCAGCGCGCGCTCAACGGAGCGAACCCTCCCCCGGAGGGGGCGCCGAAGTCCGCGGCCATCATGGGGCGCACGAGGGCCGGGAACCCGGGCGCCGAGGCGGTCGTCATCCCGGGCTTGAACTCCTCGAGTGGAGGGGCCAGCTTCGATCTCGGCAGTTCGATGGGGGTCCGGTCGCGCGGGCCGGCGGGAACCTTCGCGGCGGGGGGGGGCGGCGCGACTGGGGCCGCCGAAGCAGCAGCGGTGGGCGCATGCGCTTCCCGGACCGCCTGCTCGCCGACGAGGTAGATGTTCTGACATCCGTACTCCAGCGTGGTGGCGAGGATGCGCTTGCCGTCCCGGGCCCAGCGGCCCGCCCAGATTCCGGTCCGCGCGTCGGTCACCTGCCGGACTTCGCGCCCGTCGATCGAGGCCATGAAGAGATCCAGTCCGCCGCCGTCGCCGGAATCGAAGAGGACCCAGCGGCCGTCCGGCGACACGTCCGGCCGCGCGCCCGTGACCCTGGGATCCGGCACCAGGAACGACGAGACCGGCCGGTCGGCGGCCAGGTTGTCGAGGATGCGCAACCGCACCCCCGTCTCCCCTTCGGACGCGTAAACGATCCGGGTGCCGTCGGGCGTGAAGGCCGGCGACGAAGCCGCCGCCCCATCCCAGGTCAACTGCCGGAAAGCTCCCGAGGCGATCGTCGCCAGGTACACTTCCGAGTGGATGCCGTCGAACCCGACGAAGGCGATCGACTTGCCGTCCGGCGAAAAGCGCGGTTGCCCGATATCCATGAAGGGGAACGTCATACGGCGGCGCACGCGGCCGTTTTTTGCGTCCACGATCGCGACGATGTTCCGGGGGCCCTCCTTCAGGACGACTGCCAGGCGCTTGCCGTCCGGGGACCAGTCGGGCGGGCTGCCCATGACCTCGTGGGAGGCGTTGCCGAAGAGGGCGGAGGGGCCGTGCCCTTTCCGCATGACGAAGAGATTCCGGTATCCCTTCCGGTCGGAGAAGAACGCGATCGTGTCGTCCGCGGGCGACGCCGTCGGCGACCCGTTGAGCTCGGTGCGGTTGGGCGTTCCCGTCACCAGCGGGGCGCCGTAGTCTCCGGCGTCACGCCGGCCCTTGGAGAAGGCCCAGCACTTCTCCTTGAGGGCGGTCCGCCACCGCCGGTCGAACTCGGCGAACGATATACCCACCTTGTCCTGGAAGACCTGGGCGAACGTCTTCGCGTCCTCGATGCCCTTGAGAATCGCGGGAATCTTGTCCTCGCCGTACCGCTCGCCGAGGTAGTCCACGGCGGACTGCCCGATCTTGTAGCCCAGGTAGCCATCGTGCGGTTCCAGGTGGTTGAACGAATGCAGCAGCGTAAGGGGCGGCAGCCGGTCGTTGAGCACCGCGTCCCGGAGGACCATCTCCCCCTGCGGGTCCCAGTCGTTCGCCACGTGCTCGGCCATGCCCTCCATGAACCACTGGGGCACCAGCACCGACTTGTAGAGGCTGTAGGAGCGGAGGCCTTCCCCGAAGAGGATGAAGAACTGGTGCGCGTGCACGAGCTCGTGCGTGATCACGTTGCGGCGCTGCTGCGGAGAGGCGGAGAGCGGGAGGACGACCCGGGTCTTGTAGACCTCCGTGAAGCCGCCGATGCCCTCCCCCAGCGGCTCGGAGGTCACGTTGGTCTGGATGAAGTCGTGGAAGGTCGAGTAGAGGAACATGGGGACCTTGCGCTGGGGCGCGCGCAGCAACCGGAAGAATTCGATCTCCATCTGCCAGGCCCGCTCCGCGGTCTGGCACGCCTCGTAAGCCAGCGCCTCTTCGGCCGGGTAGTAGTAGATCTCGAAGTGATCGGTGTTGAGCACCTTCCACTCGAACTGGTGGTAGCGGACCTTGTTGATCGCCCGGCCCGGGCCCGCCAGCACGATGGCGAGGACGGCGGCGACGGCGACCCTTCCGCGACGGCTCACCGGTCGTCCCCCTCCGCCTTCAGCCGCGACACCAGCGCCGGGGCGACCCAGGCGTCCACGGTCACAAGGCCGTTCCGGTCCGGCCGTGATTCCTTCATCGACGCGCCCGACGCGGAAAGCCGCGCCCGGAGCCGTGGCGCCGGGTTGCGGAACGGCAGGTGCTGCCAGAAGCGGCGGCGGAGGACCTCCTCGAGCGCGTCTCCCAGCCGGTCGAGCCCGTCCCCCGACCGCGCCGAGGCCAGCAGCGGTGGCGCCGGCAGATCGACCGAGAGGCGGGCGGTAGCCCCGTGGTCCTCGAGCCGGTCGATCTTGTTGAGCACGGTCAGGACCGCGTCCGGGGCGACGCCCAGTGTTTCGAGCTCCGCGAGCACCGCGGCGGCCTGGCGGGCGGCGTCCGGATGGCTGGCGTCCACGACGTGCAGGACGGCGTCCGCCTGCCCGATCTCTTCGAGGGTGGCCCGGAACGCGACGCGCAGGTCCTTGGGCAGGTCGCGGATGAACCCGACGGTGTCCGTCAGCAGGGCCCGCCCGCCCGCGGGGCACCGCACCTGGCGCACCTGGGGATCGAGGGTCGAGAACATGCGCCCCTGCGCGACCGCTCCCGCCCGCGTGAGGGCGTTGAACAGCGTGGACTTCCCGGCGTTCGTGTACCCCGCGAGCGTGACGAGCGGCCAGGCGCGGTCATGCCGGTGCTCGCGCTGGCCGGAACGTCTCCTCCGCAGGGACTCGATCTCGCGCTTCAGCCGGCTCTCCCGCTCGCGGATACGCCGCCGGTCGTACTCGAGTTTCTGCTCGCCGGGACCGCGCGTCCCGAGTCCGCCCGCCCCCGCGCCTCCCGCCGCTCCCTGGGCGCCGGCGCGGCCCGCCTGACGGGACATCAGCACGCCCTCGCCCCGCAAGCGCGGGAGGCGGTACAGGAGCTGGGCGAGTTCCACCTGCAGTTGCCCCTCGCGGGAGCGCGCCCGCTGGGCGAAGATGTCCAGGATCAGGCTCGTCCGGTCGACGACGCGGCACGGCAGCCCCTCCTCGAGGCGGCGTTGCTGGCTCGGCGACAGGGACTGCTGGGTGACGACGACGGCGGCGCCCGACGACTTGACGAGCGCGGCGAGCTCCCGGACCTTGCCCTCCCCGAGCAGGGGGCCGCCGTCGCGCCGCCGCTGGACCATCCGGTCGACGACCTCGGCCCCGGCGCTCCGGATGAGCTCCTCGAGCTCCTCGAGGTCCGTCAGCGCGGCCGGCGCCGGGCCTTCGAAGGCGCTGACCGCGATCACGGCCTCGGGCGCGCCCGCTCCCCTAGGGCGTTGCGGCTGGGGCGTGGGGCCGGTTTGCGTTTCCGTGTCAGTGCCTCCGTCTAGACCTTCATGCGACTCCATCTAGGGTACCGCATGAGGGGGCCGGAAGGGCGGTCGGGCCGCCCGGCTCCTCCGCCAGGCGAGCCACGGTGCCGGCCTCACGCGCCGTCCGGTTCCTCTTCCGACCGGGCGCCCCGGTTCATGAGCTCGTCGAGCGCGCGGGCGGCGGGAACGCCCTCGAAGAGCACGCGGTGCGTCTGCTCCGTGATCGGCATCCGGATCCCCCGCTCCCGCGCCAGCCGCCAGGCGGAGCGGCAGGCTTCCACGCCCTCGGCGACCTGCGCCATCCCGCCCAGCACGTCCTCGAGGCGCTCCCCCTTTCCGAGCCGGCGCCCCACCCGGCGGTTCCGGCTGTGCAGGCTCGTGCAGGTCACGACCATGTCGCCCAGCCCCGACAATCCCATGAACGTGTCGCGCCGGGCTCCCATTGCCACGCCGAGCCGGGTGACCTCGGCCAGTCCCCGGGTCACCATGGCCGCCTGGGTGTTGTCCCCGAGGCCGAGCCCGTCCGCAATTCCGCAGGCCACCGCGATGATGTTCTTGAGGGCTCCCCCGAGCTCGACGCCGGCGACATCCGTCTGGGCGTAGACGCGGAAACGCGGCCCGATGAACAGCCGCTGGATCCGGGCGGCCGTCTCCGGAGACGCGCTGGCGGCCACGACCGCCGTCGGCAGGTCCCGTCCGACCTCCTCGGCGTGGGATGGGCCCGAGAGGGCGCAGACCCGGTCGGCGGGAGCTCCCAAGACGGCCATCAATATCTGGGTCGGACGCCGGCCGGTGCCATGATCGAGTCCCTTCGCGACGCTGACAAGCGTGGCCCCGGTGGCTGCCCATTCGGGCAGGCGGCCCGCGGTGGCGGCGAGAAAGGAGCTCGGGACAGCGAAGACGATCGCATCGCGCGGCCCGTCCGTGACGGCCGCGAGGTCGCGCACGACCTCGACCGCGGCCGGGATCGCGACGCCGGACAGGAACGGGACGTTCTCGCGCGTCCGCTCGATGGCGTCGGCGATCTCGGGTTCGCGGACCCAGAGCAGGACCCGGTGACCCTGATTGGCGAGCAGCCGGGCGATCGCCGTGCCCCAACCGCCCGCGCCGACGACGGCCACGGTGGCGCTCACCGGCCCGCCGCCTTCCGCCCGAAGCGGTACTCCGTGCCCGCCAGGATGCGGGAGATGTTGGCACGATGCCGGATCACGATGAGCAGCGCGATCAGACCGGCCGCCAACTCTACCGGAGGCGTTCGCCACGGCCCCGGCAGGACGACCGTGAGGACGGCGAAGAGGACGGCGGCCACGATCGATCCGGCGGAGACCATCCGGGTCGCGGCGAATACGACGCCGAAAGCCACCACCGCCCCGGCGAGCGGAAGCCACGCGAGCCGCAGGAAGGCTCCGGCGGAAGTGATCACGCCCTTTCCGCCCCGGAAGGCCAGCCATGGCGTCCAGGAGTGCCCGGCGACCGCGGCGAGCGCCGCGGCCACGCTCAGGGCCGCGCCGGCCCCCGCCCGGATGGCCAGTGCCACGGCGAGCCAGCCCTTGGCGCCGTCGAGGAGGCCGACGAGGACTCCCGGACCGGGTCCGAGGACGCGCCAGACGTTCGTCGCCCCGGGATTGCGGCTCCCGTGTCCGCGGATGTCGAGGCCGCGCAGGAACCGGGGCACCAGGTAACCGAACGGGATCGAGCCCGCGAGGAAGGATCCGGCGACGACGGCGACGGCGAGGGCCACCCCGCTCATCGGTGGCCCCACCTGATCCGCACCGGGACGCCGTGGAGCCCGAACGCCTCCCGCAGCCGATTCGAAACGAATCGTACGCCGAGCTTCGCACCAGGAGGCGCGACGACCGAGAACGTCGGCGGATTCGTGCCCGTCTGGCGCAGGAGCCACGCCTTGCCCGGCGACGGCCAGTCGTGCGCGGTGCCCGCGAGCGCCTGCGGCGAGACGTGGGTGCCGCGGAGGTGCATGAGGTCTGCCAGCACATGGCGGAGCGCGGGGATCCCCTCCCCCGAAACGGCCGAGGTCATGAGCACCGGGAACCGGCCCAACCCCGGGAACCGCTTGTGCAGGAACTCCACCGCCTTGGGCAGCAGCTCCGCCGGCCGGCCGGGCTCGAGGAGGTCGACCTTGTTGAGCGCGACCGCGAGGCACGGGAACTCGGCCTCGATCTCGCTCGCGAGCCGCAGGTCCTGGCGCGCGAGCGGCACGGTCAGGTCGAGGACGAGAACGGCGACGTCCGAGCCCTGGAGGGAGCGCAATGCCCGGGCCTGCGCGTCCTTCGCGATCGCGTCCTCGGTGTCGCGGCGGCGGGTAACGCCGGCCGTGTCCACGAGATCCCACCGCGATCCCGCCAGGATGGTCGCCCCGACCACGGGATCGCGAGTCGTGCCGGGAGCGGCATCGACGAGGCTCCGTTCCTCCTCGAGCAGGGCGTTGAAGAGACTCGACTTCCCCACATTCGGCTGGCCGAGGAGGATGCCGCGAGCCGGCTTCGCGTGGCGCGTCTCCGGCTCGGTCGCGGGGGAAGAGAGCAGGGCGGCGATGCGCCGCCTCAGCTCGGCCATGTTGCGGTTGCGGGCGGCGGACACGGGCAGGGCCGCGCCGAGCCCGAGCCTGGACCACTCCCACGAGACGGCGTCGTGCCCGGGCTGGTCGCACTTGTTGCACACCGCGAGCACCGGCGGCCCGGCCTTCCGGACCGCGTTCGCGAGCGCCATGTCGTCCGCGTGCGGGTTCATGTCCCGGCTGACGACCATGATGACGGCCCCGGCCCGGGAGAGGAGCCGGCGCACGAGTTCGTCGAGGCGGTCGCCGACAGCTCCGCCCGCGTTCCAGCCCCCGGTGTCCGCCAGCCGGACCATCTGCCCGTCCGCGTCCGCCTCCGCTTCCAGCCAGTCACGGGTAGTGCCGGCTATGGGGGACGTGATGGCGGCCGCCTCTCCGACCAGCCGGTTGAAGAGTGTCGACTTCCCCACGTTGGGGCGCCCCACGATCACGATGAGATCGCCTCGCGCGCTCACGCGAGGGAGAACCGCTTCCCCGGATGGGGCCGCGCGCACCGCTTGAGCTCGAGGACGGACAGGACGGGCAGTAGGGTCGCGATCGGCAGGCCCAGCCGCCGCGCGAGATCGTCGGCCTGGACGGGCTCGGGCGTCAGCGCGGCGTACACGGTCGCCTCCAGCGTGCCCGCGGCCGGCGCGGTGCCGCCCGACGCGAGGGGCTGGGGAACGAAGACGCCCGCGAGCTCCGTCAGGATGTCCTCGGCGCTCTCGGTGAGGCGCGCGCCGTCCTTGAGCAGGCGGTGCGGACCGCGCGAGGACGGCGCGAAGACGTTGCCGGGCACGGCGAAGACCTCGCGCCCCTGCTCGGAGGCGTGGCGCGCCGTGATCAGGGCGCCGCTGATCTCGTGCGCCTCCACGACGACGATGCCCAGCGACAGACCGCTGATGATACGGTTGCGGCGGGGGAAGTTCTCCTTGCGCGGCCCCATCGCCAGGGGGAACTCGCTCACGAGGCAGCCATGTGCCGCGACCTGCTCGCGCAGCGCTTCGTGACCGTGCGGGTAGTCCACGGTCAGCCCGGTGCCGAGCACGGCGACCGTGCCGCCGCCGGCCCGGATCGCGGCCCGGTGGGCGGCGCCGTCGATTCCGCGGGCGAAGCCGGACACGATCACGAGGCCGCGCAGGGCGAGCTGGGACGCCAGGGCCTCGGCCACCGACCGGCCGTAGAGGGTGGCCATCCGGCTCCCCACGATTCCGATCGCGGGGCGCGAGAGCCATGCGGGGTCCCCCCGGACATAGAGCGCCAGCGGGGGGTCCGGGATCTGCCGGAGCCGTTCGGGATAGGCGGGCGACGTGACGTCCACGGTCGTCCACCCGCGCTTACCCGCCTCGTCCAGTTCGCGCGCCCCGAATCCCGTGCGGTCGAGTTCGGCGAGGAGCGCGCGTTCCCGGGGAAGGAGCGGAATGCGATCCAGCCCGTCCGGAAGCTCCGGGGGCGAGACCCCGGCCTCCGTGAGGCGGCGAAGCGTGATGCCGGCGGCATTGAGCGCGAGGCAGACCGCCGGAATGCCGGCGGCGGGGCTATGGGTCATGGCAGAACTCAATATACTCCGTTGCCCGCGGGGGCCGTTGCCGGACGGGGCTACGGGCGCCGCTTGCGGCGGGGTCGTTTCGACCGATCTAGCGGGCTCGGGCTCCCCGGACAGAGGTGGTCAGGGGACGCTCCGACAGCCTGGTCTGGTCGCCGACCTGCACCGGGGCGTAGACCTTCATGATCGTCACGAAGCTGGCGTGCGGAGTCACCTTGACGACGCGTCCGTAAGTCGGCGGCTGGTCCTTGCCGGGGGTGACGACTTCGCAGAGCCAGGCCATCGAGACGCCGTCGGCGCTGCCGCGATCCACGACGAAGGTGTCGTCCGACCGCGCCTGGTATCTCCGGTCCTCGGGGAAACAGCCGACCGTCGCCAGCACGGGCTTTCCCCCGCTCGCGCCGGCGCGGCCGCGCTGGCGCTCGTATTCCGCCCGCAGGTCGTCGACCGGGTAGAGCAGGTCGCCGGCCATGACGCCCTCGGAGGAGCGCTTGACGATGGCCCGCATGTTCCCGGAATCGGCGGGGCGGTCGACGGCGAGGAGCGCGACGTACTTGGCCATGCAGCTCCCGGGGACGTTGCGGTAGGCCGCGAAGGCCTTGCCCCGAGGGTGCGTGCCGGCGACGATTACTTCCTCGTCATTCGACGCCTGACGGCTCGCCGCATTAGCGACCCGCACCACCATCGCGGGCGCCTTGATGGGACCCGCGGCGGTCGAGAGCCCGGCCCGGGTGAAGTCCTGGAAGGCGCGTTCCTGCGTGCGCGCGGACAGAACCGGCGCGGGCGCCACGGCGGGCCGCGTGGGGACGAGCGTCGGGGGGACGGGCTCCTCGACGGCGACGGCCGGGGCCGGCTCCGTCACAGGCTCTTCCGCCGACGGCGGCGTGGATTCGGTGGCCGGGGCTTCGGCGACCGCCGCCTCGGCGGCCGGGACTTCGACGGGGATCGCTTCCGGAGCGGGCGTTTCCCCTGTCGGCAGTTCGGCCGCGGGCAACTCGGCCGCGGGCGCCTCAGCCGCAGGCGCTTCGGCGGCTGGCAACTCGGCTGCAGGCACTTCGGCGGTGGGCAACTCTGCCGCCGGTGCAGCCTCAGGAGCTTCGGCGGTGGGCAACTCGGCCGCCGGGGCCTCGGCCGCAGGAGCCTCCGCCGGCGCCGCTTCGGCGGTCGGCAACTCGGCCGGCGCCGCTTGCGGCGCGGTCGTTTCGACCGGCGGTGCTTCGGCTGCAGGAGCCTCCGCCGGCGCCGCTTCGGCGGTCGGCAACTCGGCTGCCGGGGCTTCGGCTGCCGGGGCTTCGGCTGCCGGGGCTTCGGCTGCCGGGGCTTCGGCTGCCG
>CAKKQC010000060.1:92001-116345 GCA_919901855.1 bacterium
GCGCCTCGGCCGGCGGAGCATCCGCGGTCGGGAGTTCGGCCGGGGGTTCCCCGGCAACCGGGAGCTCGGCCGGCGGCGCTTCCGCCGCGGGCGCTTCGGCCGGCGGCGCTTCCTCGACCGGCAAGGCCTCGTCGGCGGCCGTCGCGATGGACGGAACGCCGAAGATGCCGAGGCAGAACGTCAACACGAGGCTCCACAGAATCCGGGTCATGGCGTCAGCCCTCCCCCGAGCCGACGAGGCTCTCGAGCAGTTTCTCGGAAATGTCGAAGTTGGACCAGACATGCTGGACATCGTCGTGCTCCTCCAGGGCCTCCATCAACCGCACCATCGCTTCGGCGTTCTTGCCCTCGAGGTTGACCGTGTTCTTCGGAAGCTTGACGAGCTCGGCCGACGTCGGCTGGAGCCCCTTCGCGACGATGGCGCTGCGCACCGCCTCGAATTGGGCGGGCGTGGTCACGATGTCGTAGGTGGATTCCGAGGTCCGGAAGTCGTCGGCGCCTGCTTCGAGCGCGGCCGCCATGAGGGCATCTTCGTCGTGGCGCTTCTTGTCGAACTGGATCAGCCCGGCCGCGGCGAAGCCCCAGGCCACGCTGCCCGGCTCTCCCATGTTGCCGCCGTGCCGCGTGAAGATGGTCTTGAGCACCGACGAAGTGCGGTTCTTGTTGTCCGAGAGCACCTCGACAATGACGGCCGCGCCGCCGGGACCGTAGCCCTCGTACGTGGCTTCCTCGAACACCAGCGCGTCGGCGCCCTCGCCTGTCCCCCGCTGGATCGCGCGCTTGATGTTGTCGTTGGGCATGTTCACCTCGCGCGCCTTGTCCATGACGACTCGGAGCCGCGGGTTGGCGTCGGGGTTGCCGCCGCCGGCCCGGGCGGCCATGCTCAGTTCACGAATGAGCTTCGTGAATGCCTGACCGCGCTTGGCGTCGATCAGCGCTTTCTTCCGCTTGATGGTGGCCCACTTGGAATGTCCTGACATTTACATGTTTCCTGCTGTTTTCAGTATATCGTGGGGTCGAAACCCGTCAACCCCTGGCGACCGCTGCCACAAGCACTTTTGGGGCTCCCCCGCGCCTCAGCGCGACCGCGCACGCGGAGGCGGTGGCTCCTGTTGTGAGGACGTCGTCCACGACGAGCACGACCCGGCCCTCCACGCGGGCGGGGTCCGGGACGCCGAAGGCGCTTTTCAGGTTCTCGACCCGCAGCGCCCGGTCCAACCCCACCTGTGGGGGCGTCGCCCGCTCCCGCCGCAACAGGTCCTGTTCCATCGGACGGCCGAGCGCGGACGCCAGCGCTGCCGCGACCAGGGCGGCCTGGTTGTATCCGCGCTCGTGCAGCCGGGAAGGGTGCAAGGGCACGGGCACGATCACGTCCGCGTCGCCGGGAAGCTCCCCCGTCCGCGCCAGTCCATCGACGAGTAGCCGGCCCAGGGCCGCTCCCGCGGCGCGGCGGCCCCGGAACTTGACCGCGTGGATGGCGTGCCGGATGGGCCCCTCGTAGGCGAAGGCGGCCCGCGCCATGGCGAACGCGGGCCGATGATCGCGGCACCGGACGCAGGTCCGCGCCTCGAACCGCTCCGCATCGGCCTCCGAGGGCACGAGGAACGCCTCCCCACAGACGACGCAGACCGGCGGCCGCATCCAGGGCAGTGTCGCGAGGCAGCCGGCGCAGAACTCGTCTGGTTCCGCGGGGACGAGCGGGGTCGAGCACCCCGCGCACTCGCGCGGGAAGGCGAGGTCGAGGAGCCATCGTCCAGCGGTTCGGAGACGGGAGGGCGGAATTACCACGCGTCGGCGGGCACGGCCATGCCGGGAAACGCCGCGGCCCATCGCGCCGCCAGGTCCTCGCGCCACGCGTCCGCGACCGTTGCATCTGCAACGCCGTGAATGAGGACCGCGTCGGCGCGCTCCTCCCCCATCCCCGCCCACGGGGCGGGGTCGAGCGCGGCCCGCTCGTGGATAACCGCGGGGCCCGGTCCCACCTCCGCCGTGACCTCGATCGGCCCTCCGGCCGCCCGCCGGATCGCGGCGATCCACTCGCGCTTCGCGGGCTGGGTCGGGGAGACGAGCAGGCTGACGGCGCCGGGCGCGCGAGAGACGACCGCGACCGCCTGGGCCGCCTCCTCGCCCAGGTGCGTGTGGAATCCGATTCGCGCCACCGGCTGCTGCATCCGGCACATGGTAAGCCAGCGGTCGAGACGGTCGTGCCGCCGGAGCGTGATCGCAAGGTCCGCGAGCGACGGGTGAAGCAGGATCGTCCCCCGGAACCGGCGTGGCAGCCGGGCAAGCCCCGCGGCCAGCAGACCGTCCGCCGCCGCCCAGAACGACGCTCCCCGGTCACGCAGGATGGCCGGGGTCGCGGCCAGTCCCGCCGCGAGGACGCCTCCCGCGCCCATCTGCTTCAGGACCGTGCCCGCGCGACCCGAGAGCAGGAGCCGCGACTGGACGAGGAAGTCGGGAGCCGTCACGTGTACGCGCTCGCCCGTCTGGCGCAGCCAGGGCCCGGCCTGCCCCGTCGTGATCTCGAACCCGTCCCACGGCCCGCCCCGGCCGACCGCGGCCGCGGCCGTCCCGGATGGCAGGTCCCGGAGATCGAGGTAGCGCGGGACGTCGGTCCGGGTGTCGAGTGCGAGCTGGCGCGGGGCGGCCGGGCTTTCGACGGCCGTGAACCGCGGGATGGCCGTGGCGGCGTCATAGAGCCGGAAGACGAGCCGCTCGAGGTCGATGGCCTTCGCCAGCCCCGGGGTCACACGACCCGAAGCGCGCCGCGCCAGCGCACACTCGCGCAGGTCGGCGAGCTCGGCCGCGAACCCGGCGCCGGCAAAATCGGGCGCCATGTCGTAATCGGCCGGGAAGTCGAGCTGGTGCGCGATCTGGAGCGTCGAGCCCTCCCCGGCCGAGAAGACGCCCGTGCTCCCCGTGAGCCGCAGGACCCCGCGCGAGGTGCGGACCGTGAGAACGTGCTCGGGCCGCGCGAATCCTTCGATGGACCACGAGAGGAAGATCCGGCCCGCGAAGCTCCCGTAACCCATCGTGGCGGTGAACGAGTCCTCGACCTCGGCCGAGAAGAGCCGCATGGATTCCGCGGTGACGTCGCGGGGTGGCCCGAACGCGGCATGGATCATGGAGAGAACGTGAACGCCCGGATTCATGAGGACGCCGCCGCCCGAGACCGCCTTCCTCGCCTGCCATGCCTTCATCCCGGGCGCGAGCATGAAGGACATGAGCGAGACTCCCGTGAACGACCGGACCTCGCCCAACTCCCCCGCCTTGAGCCGTCCGAGCCAGTGCCGGACGTGGGGCGTGACCGGCAGGACGTATCCGGCGCGCAGGCACGCGCCCGCATGGTCGCGTTCGAGCTTCTCCCAGGCGGGAAGCTCCGCGGCCGTCGGCCCGAGCGGCTTCTCGACGAGAACCGCGAGGCCGGCGGTCGAGCACTCGGTCGCGAGGGGCAGGTGCGTCGGCGGAGGCGTGGCGATGACGGCCGCCTCGGGCGCGGCCTTCGTGAGCGCGTCGGCCAGCGACCGGTAGTGGGGAGCCTTGATGCCGAGCCCGTGCAGCAGCTTCGCCGCGCCGGCAACGGGGTCCACGAGGCCGGCCAGCCGGATGCCCTTGAGGCGCGAGAGCGTGGCCGCGTGCAGGAGGCCCATCCGGCCCGCGCCGACGAGGATCAGGTTCACGGGCCGGACCTCCGGCAGCTTCACGCGATCCTGCCGTTCCCCGAGCGCTTCGAGAGGACGAAGAACGATCCCGAGCTTCTCGAGGTCGAGCGCGGTCTCGGCCCGCTTGATCCGCTTGAGCCCCTGGAGATTGGCCTTCCCCACCGGGAGCTTGAGCCCCACCGCCTCGGTCACGTTCACGATGGCTTCGATCGGCCAGATGGGGATGGATACGGCCATCTTCCGGCGACCCAGCCGGTGTTTGGCGATGATCTGGAGCAGGTCCCGGAGTTTGATCCCCACCGGGTGGCCGAGGTTCAGGATCGCCCCATCGAGCTCGGAGGCGCGCTCGACACATTTCAGGATAGCCTCGCACAGGTCGTCGACGTGGATCGGCTGGACGATCGACCGGCCCCCGGCGAGCATCGGGAGCACGGGCAGCCGCTCGACCATCGACACCATCTGGCCGTATACGCCCTTTTCCCCTGGGCCGACGATCAGGTTCGGGCGCAGAATGACCGTGTGCAGGGGCGCCGGGTGGCGGATCCGGGCGGCGTTCCGGAGGGCCACTTCCCCGTCGAACTTGGTCCGGCCGTACACAGAAGGCGCGTCGGGGGCGGCCGAGGACGACGAGATATGGATGAACACGGGAATGCCCGCCTTCACGGCAAGAGCCGCCAGCCGTTCCGTGCCGGAGACATTGACCGCCCGCGCCGTCCGCTCCACCGTCGTGGCCGTGGCGGCGCAGTGGACGATGGCGTGGACGCCTCCCTCCAACGCGGCCGCCGGGATGCGCTCCGGCAGGTCGCCCAGGAACCGGTTCGCCAGCGGGATCGAGGGCGCGCCGTCCCATTCCTCGCGCGCCAGCCCGCGCACGGTCCAGCCGCGGGCCATGGCGAGATCCGCCAGCCGGGTTCCCAGGAACCCGGTCACGCCGGTGATGAGAAGAATCCTGCCGTCCGCGGGAGCCATACCGTCCAGTTTACAGGCCATCGCAGGTCCAAACATCACGGCGCGGTTGAAGGATAATGGGCTCCATGTCCGACCGCCCTGAAACCCCCGCCACGCCGGTGTCGGAGACGACCTTCTTCGGCGGGATTCCGGGCTATCTCCGCCAGACCGCCGGCCAGCTCACGCTGGGGTCCGTGGCCGGGATCCTGACGAACACGCTTGTCGTCCTGCCGGCGGTGCTCCTCGGCCGCGCGATCGACGCGGTCGTGGCGTGGGAGGGGGGCCGGTCCGACGCCCGCGCCGCGGGCTGGGCGATCGCGACCTATGCCGGGGGCGTCCTCCTGACCGAGGGGCCGCGCATCGGCAAGCGCTGGTGGCTCCGGACCGCGAACACGAACATCCGGACGAACATGCGGGCCGACGCCGTGCGCGGCATCCTGGGCTGGCCGTTGGGCCGCTTGCACGGCGTCTCGGTCGGCGACCTCATGGCCCGGATCATCGGCGACGTCGAGGTCGTCGGCCGCGGCGTGCGCGAGATCACGGTGGAGACGTGGGACACGATTCTGCTCTCGACGTCCCTGATCGTCACCATGGTCTGGTACAACCCCCACCTGACCGCGGTCGCGCTCCTCCCCGTCCCGGCGGCGATGGTGCTCGCGCACGCGACCGGCCGCTGGGTCCGGGGCCGCACGACCGCGGCGCGGGAGGCGAACTCGGCGCTCACGGCCACGCTCCAGGAACAGCTCGCCGGCGGCCGGGTCCTCCGCCTCTTCGGCCGGTCCTCGGCCGCGGTAGAACGCATCCGCTCGCACGCGGACGCCCAGGCGCGCGCCAACCTCGCGGTCGTCCGGCTCCAGGCGGGACTCGCGCCCGTCTACAGCACGGTCATGATGGGTGGCGTCATCCTCGTGGTCTGGCGCGGCGGCCGCGACGTGATCGCGGGGGCGATGACCGTCGGCGCGTTCGTCGCCTACCTCCAGCTCTTCCTCCGGTTCGTGGGCCGGGGCGCCCGGATTCCGCGCCTCCTGAACTCGGTGCAGAGCGCGGGTGCCGCATGGACGCGGCTCCGACCGCTTCTCGCGCCCCCTGTCCCTCCGTCGGGCCTCCCGCGCTGGTCGACCTTCCGCCCCGGCCACATCGCGGGCGAGGAGGATGTCCCCGTCCGTCCCGCCGTCGCAGTCACGCGCCCTGTCGCCGTCGCGCTCGAGTCCGTGACGTTCCGTTACCCGGACGCCGCGTCGCCCGCGCTTCGCGGCGTCTCACTCGCGATTCCCGCCGGCGCTTTCGTGGCGGTTACGGGACCCGTGGGGTCCGGTAAGACCGCGATCGCGCGGGCGGTGCTGGGACTGTACCCGCCCGAGGCGGGCCGGGTCCTGCTCGACGGAGTCTCCATCGACCGCATCCCGCCTACACACCGCGCCGCGCGGTGCGGTTACCTGCCGCAGGAGGCCGGGCTGTTCTCCGGGACGATCCGGGAGAACCTGCTCATGGCTCTGCCCGGCGACGGACCGGCCGGAGATGAGACGGTCCGGCGCGCGGTCGGGTGCGCGGCGCTGGAGGAGGACCTCGCCGGGTTCCCGGACGGACTCGACACCGAGATCGGTGAGACCGGAATCCGGCTGTCGGGCGGCCAGCGCCAGCGGGTCGCGCTGGCCCGGGCACTCGCGGCGTCCCTGCCCGGCACGCCCGGGCTTCTCGTCCTCGACGACCCCTTCTCGGCCGTGGACGTGGAGACGGAGACGCTCATCATCCGCCGACTCCGGGATGAATACGGCCCCGGCGCCCCGGAGGATCGGCGTGCGACCATCCTCCTCCTCTCTCACCGCCTTGCGGCCTTCCCACTCGCCGACCTCGTCGTGGTCGTGCGCGCAGGCGAGGTCGAGGAGACCGGCACCCATGACGCCCTGCTCAATGCGGGCGGGCTCTATGCGCGCATCTTCCGCGCGCAGACGCGGACCCGCCTCCAACCGCCCGCCGGGGGTACATCGTGACCGGCGTAACCGCGACGCAAGGCGTGCGCGTCGGCGAGATCAGGGCGCTCCTGGCCCCATGGGTGCCGATCCTTGCGGGAGTGGGCATCCTCGTCCTGGCGGGTGCCGGGCTCGAACTGGCGCCTCCCCTGCTCCTGCGGCGCATCGTGGACGGACACCTCGCCGTCGGCAATCCCGACGGGCTGTTCACGCTCGCTCTGCTCTACCTCTGCGCGGCGTCGGCCGCGCAGGTCACCGGGTTCCTCGTCGACTACCTGACCGCCACCGCGGCGCAGTCCGCGCTTCGCGACCTCCGGGTCCGGCTGTTCGCCCACCTCCAGAAGGTCTCCATGGGCTACCTCGACCGGACGCCGCTCGGCGACATCATCAGCCGGTGTACGGCGGACGTGGACACGGTCGACACCCTCTTCTCGTCCGGGATCGTGAGCGTCATCAGCGACCTATTCCGGCTGATCTCGATCACGATCGCGATGGCAGTCCTCAGCCCGTTCCTGACCCTCGTGTCCGCCTTCGTGATCCCGCCCGTCTACGTCATCACCCGCACGTTCCGGACCCGCGTCCGGGACGCCGAGCGCGCCAGCCGGCAGGCGGTCGGGATGGTGAACGTGTCGCTTCAAGAGAACCTCGGGGGCGTCGAGGTCATCCGCGCCTTCGGCCGCGAGCGCGCGTTCTCGGCCCGGTTCGTCCGGGTCCTGAAGACGATGCTGGTCGCCCAGAACCGAGCCACGCTCTTCTCGACGTTCTACTCCCCAATGATGGCCATGCTTTCGGCCGGGGCCGCGGCAATCATCCTCTACGCGGGGGCCAGCAACGCCGCCTCCGGGCACGGGCTGTCCATCGGCACGATCACGGCGTTTGTCCTGCTCTTCCAGCGGTTCTTCAACCCGATCATCGCGCTCGGCGACGACTGGCAGACGGTCCAGAGCGCGCTGTCGGGCATCGAGCGCATCCGGCAGGTCCTGGCGGAACCCGAGGAAGAGCGCGCAGAATCGCCGGCCGCCATTCCGCAGTCCGGGGGGACCAAGCCGGCCATCGAAGTGAAGGACATCGTCTTCGGGTACTTCCCCGATCGGCCGGTCCTGCACGGGGTCTCGCTCACCGTGGCGCCGGGCGAACACGTCGCGATCGTGGGGCGGACGGGGTCGGGCAAGAGCAGTCTCCTGAGCCTCGTGGGCGGCCTCTACGCCCCGTGGTCGGGCGTCATCCGCGTGAACGGCCGCGACCCCCGCGGCCTGCCCGAGCACGACCGGAGCCAACTCATGGGCGTGGTGCCGCAACTTGTGCAATTGTTCAGCGGCTCGGTCCTGGACAACCTCACCCTCGGCGACGCCAGCGTGCCTGCCGAGGCCGCTCGCCGCGCTGCCGTGGTCTCGGGGGCCGATGCCTTCATCCGCGCGCTCCCCGACGGTTACGACACCCCGATCGGGGGCATGGGGCGCGGCGCCGGGCTCCAGCTCTCGTCAGGTCAGCGCCAGCTCCTGGCATTGACCCGCGCGCTCGTCTTCGACCCGCCCGTCCTCGTCCTCGACGAGGCCACGTCCTCCATGGACGGCGAGAGCGACGCCATGTTCCGCGCCGCGCTGGGTCCGAGTATCTCCGGTGGCCGGGGCGTCGTGACCGTCGCCCACCGCCTCGCGAGTGCCTGTGCCGCGGACCGCGTCATCGTCCTCGAGGCCGGCGCGATCGCGGAAGAGGGCCCGCCCAACGACCTCATCCGCCGCGGCGGCCGCTTCGCCGCCTTCCTGGAGCTGGAAGCCGCCGGCTGGGATTGGAGGACCGGCTAGCGCGAGGCTTCGGCCGCGGCGGCTGACAGGCCATACCAGCGACCCATCTTGAGGCTGCGGCGGCGCGGATCCACCGTGATCCCGAGGATCTCCAGCGACTCGGCACCAAGCAAGACCTCGCCACGCGGCGAGATAAACACCGTGACTGGAGCTTCACGTCCGTCCACCTTGACAAGCGCGGTGGCGACGCCGAACTGCCCGATCCGGCCGTCCGCAAGATGAACAGGGCGGGTGAACGAGGCCCGGAGTCCCACCCGCTTCGCGAGGTCGCGCGGAATCACCGTGTACGACGCGCCGGTGTCCACCATCGCCTCGGTCCTGAGGGACTTCCGCTTCGGCGTGGCGCGGATGCCGATGGGGAGGCGGATGATTCCCATAAAGTTAGTATACGCCGAGTGGCCTCTGCCAATTGGCTGTAGCGCGTATAATTCCCTGATGAACGAACGGCACGCGGCGCATGGCCGCCGGGTCGCGCTCCTCACGAGCGGCAGCCTCACCAAGGCGATCTTCACGATCGCCCTGCCCATCATGATCGCCAACACCTTCGGCGTCGCCATGGAGCTGGCCAACGCCTTCTTCCTCGGCCGGGTCGGGTCCGACGCCCTCGCCGCCGTCATCATGGCCGGGGCCATCGTGTTCTTCATCATGACCTTCGGCGCCGGCCTCGGGATCGGGACCGTGGCCCTCGTCGCCCGTGCCTACGGCGAGCGCAACTACCGGAAGGGCGAGCACATCGGCGCGCAATCCATGGTCCTCGGGATCATTCTCTCCGTGGCAATGGGGGCGATGGGCTTCCTCCTCACCCCGGAGCTTCTCGCCCTGATGGGAGCGAAGGGCCCCGTGCACGACATGGCCACGACCTACCTGCGGATCGCGTTCGCCGGGCTGCCGTTCATGATCTTCATGTTCCAGGCGGGCGCGGTCTTCCAGGGAGCCGGGGACACGATCACGCCGACCAAGATCTCGGCCTTCGCCACCATCCTCAACATCGTGTTCGATCCGATCATGATCTTCGGCCTCCTCGGCTTCCCCGCTCTCGGCGTGACCGGGGCCGCGATCTCGTCGCTTACCGCGCGCGTCATCGGGTGCGCGCTCATGGTCCGCGTCATCGTCAGCGGCAAGCACGCGGTCCGGCTCAGACGGTCGTCATTCGACCTGGACTGGGGCGTCATGAAGAGGATATTCATGGTCGGGTTCCCGGGCGCCATCCAGATGATGCTGCGGAGCTCGTCGTTCCTCGTCATGACCGGGCTGGCGGCTATGTTCGGCCACGTCGTTATCGCCGCCTTCGGGGTCGGGAACCGGCTCTTCGGGATCTTCCTCCTGCCGGGATTCGGGTTCGGCGCTGCCTCGTCGACGATCGTCGGCCAGAACCTCGGGGCGAAGAATCCCGCCCGGGCCGAGCGGGGCGTCTTCCTGATCGTCGCCTACTACATGAGCCTTATCCTTGCCGTCGCCATCCCGCTCTTCATCTTCTCCCGGCAGGTCGCTTGGGTTTTCAACCACGAGGAGAGTTTCGTCGCGCTGACCTCGGAAGTCATCCGGTTCGTCGCCGCCGGCGCCGTCTTCCTGCCGTTCGGCATGATCTTCGCCCAGGCCCTGCAAGGCGCGGGGGCGACCGTCACCCCCATGATCGTGACCGCGGTCACGCTCTACGGAGTCCAGCTCCCGCTGGCGTGGTACCTCTCGACCCATGCCGGATGGGGCGCGCGCGGGGTGTGGACGGCGAACATTATCTCGGGGCTCGTGAACGCGCTCCTGATGTCGTGGATGTTCCTCCGGGGGGACTGGAAGCGGACGAGAGTCTAGCCGCTTCGCCGAAACACGCAGATGTGCTCGGCCATCCACATGAACGCGGGCTTGTCGACCTTCCACGTCTCCATCAGCACCCCGGTCTTGGGCCGGTCGTACGCGAACCCGTGGGCGGCCAGCTTCGCGATCCAGTAGCGCTTGGGCTGTTCGTTCACGTGGCCGATCCCGCCCTGCCGCTCGGGCGCGTGGGAGAAGATGAGCAGGTCGCTGAACTTCCCCAGGTTGTCGAGGAAGACATCCACGGAAGTCTCGGGGATGTGCTCCGCGACCTCGAGGCAAAGGGTCAAATCGAAGGCGCCCCAGACGTTCTCGAACGGCACCCGGAGGTCCCGGATCTCGACGGGCCCGGGGAACGACAGCTCGGGAGGCGGCACCACCCCATCGATCGAGACGACCTCGACGCCGAGGTCGCGGAAGAGCTTGCTGTAGACGCCCGAGCCCGAGCCGATGTCCGCTAGCCGCCGCGGCTCGAACTCCTTGAAGAGCGTCCCGGCGATGACCCGCGCTGAAGCCGTGTATTTCTCGTTCGGCGCGCCCCATTCCCGGAAGAAAGCCTCGCCGTAGAGCGCGGCGAGATCCGGGATGCCGGGCATCAGGCCTTCCCGAGCAGGTGGGCCTTCGCCTTCTCGTAGATCGCGCGCAGCTCCTTGAGCTGGGCGGCGGGCGCCACGTAGTCGAACGTGGCGATCAGCCGGTTGGCCTCGGCCTGCGCGGTCCGGATCTCGTCCGGGCGCCCGGCGCGCTCCCACTGGGCCCGGTTCATCCGGGGGTTCACCCGCGGCCGGTGGTACTGGGATCGCATGTTCGCCACCGTGCTCTCGTGGTCGCCGAAGACGCCGCCTTCCTTCACGACCTCGGCCACGACGCCGGCGAGTTCCTCGAGCCCGAGCCCCTCACCCGTGGAAACGCCCTGCACGATCCGGCGGGTGTGCGCCAGGATCTCGGCGTCGATGACGAGGAGCGCGGGGCTCCAGACTTCATCCAACGCGAGCATGCCGCCGGGCGAGAAGTGCGTCAGCCCGTAGATCGCGCCGAGCATCATGCTCCCGGCGTGGTCCGAAACCGCCTGGGCACCCGGGAGCGACGCGGTCGTGTGGATCAACTTCTGGTCCGTTCGGCCCCCATAGTACTCGTGGACGTCCCGGTGCATGAGATCGAGGAGGTCCCACTCGGGCGTGCCGAAGACCATGACCCCGCTACCCATGTCCGCGGGCTCAGGGTGGGGCCAGATCATGACGCCCGCCTTCGGGAGCAACTCGCGGACGATCGCAGCGTTGCCCAGGCACTCGGCGGCCGCGAGCGTGAACACGCCGATGGGATCGCACGGCCCGGTCATCCCCATGATCGGCATCGAGCCCACGCAGATGAACTCGACCTCGTTCCGGAAGTGCCAGATGATGTCGAGTTCCGCGCCACCGAAGATGAGCGGGCTTGGGCTCCAGATCGACCGGTTGAATCCGCGGCCGCATGCGCGGTTGAGTTCCCGGAAGACACCCGCCGTGTAGATGTCGAGGACGTCCGAGGACCCTCCCCCCTCGCGCGAGAACTCGGCGCCGATCATGAACTGGTCCAGCGGGATCAGGGGTGCGGGGACGTCCGTAGGCACCCCGGTCGTGGTCCCGGAGACGCCACGGTCGTGGAGCATGGCCACGAGCTTGGCCGACTCCACGACGTCCGCCCTGAGCATGGGGCGCAGCGCCGTCCCGTCCTTGTCCACGATCCAGGAAGCCCGGTCGTCGACGCCCAGCGTCAGGGGCGAGTCGGGATTGCGCTTCGGTGGCGGGGCGGCGTTCTCCCGCAGGGCCTTGAGCGTGGCCTCGGCCTTGGCTGCGGAGACCCGGATTCGGCCGTCATGGAGCGTGAACCCGTCCCGCTTCGCGATCGCCTCGCGCATCTCGGTGTGCTCGACCTGGATTCCGGTCTCCCCCAGCATCCGCACTCCCGCCGCGTACATGCGGTCGAGCGTGGCGCGGTCGAGGAGCCGGCTCGGTCCCGTGACCGGGTGGTGGACGGCGTTGGGGCGTTCAGCGGCCATGCGCCATCATACCCGGCTTGACCGTAATCCGGTGGGCGGTGTCGGCTCCCAGCCGGCAGGGCTGTCCGTGCGCGACACAGTTGCCCGTTCCGGGCTCGATGGTCCCGAGATCCGCGAGCGGGACGGCGTCGCCGCGCAGCGGCTCCAGCTCGCGTCCCGCCGAATCCCGGGCGGAGACCCGGAAGGTCCAGTCGCCGCGGGGGATATCCCCCGCATCCAGTATCGCCGTCCACGCGTCGGCCAGATCTCCGGTGCCCTCGGCATGCCCGGGGTCCAGCCCGACCGCGGTTCCGTCAGCCCGGCGGAGCTCGACCGTGACCTGGCCCACGG
This sequence comes from bacterium, assembly GCA_919901855.1. Taxonomy (GTDB): domain Bacteria; phylum Oederibacteriota; class CAKKQC01; order CAKKQC01; family CAKKQC01; genus CAKKQC01. The sequence goes on from CAKKQC010000060.1 coordinate 104,564, forward strand.
GCACGCTGAACCGGAATGACGCGAGTCCCTGCGGGCCGGTGGCTCCGCGCGGCCACGCCACCGTGCCGCCAGTGCGGGTGAAGATCAGCCGGCCGGCGGGCAGGACCCCGTCGCGCGTCCACGATCCGTCGTACGCGGTGGCCGATCCCGTGAGCACGGTCACGCCGGTCAGCCGCGGCGGGCCGTTCTGGACCACGAACGCGATGTTCGCGTCCCCCCCGCCCTCGAAATCCGTCGTCCCGGGATTCCCGTCCACCTGGTACTCGCGCCAGCCCCCGGTGACGCGCAGGCGCTGGAAACCGTCGGCGAGCTCCGTGGTCGAGATTTGTCCGAGCACGACGGGAATCCCGGTCCAGTCGGTCTGCCGCCGTTCGTCGAGCAGGATCCGGACCGGAACCGGAACGGAGCCCTGGGCGCCCTCGACGGAAACCGTCACCACCGGGCGGACGTCGCTCCGCGGGATCAGCGTCGCCTTGAAGTAGACCGTGCCCTGGAAGGTGCAGGGCGTTTCGGCGCCGTTCCAACCCGCGGAGACGAGGACGAACCCGTGGTGAACGCCGTCCCACGACCAGTACTGGTCGCAGATCACGGGCCAGGGGTAGAGCTCGCCGGTCAGCGAGAACGTGGTCTCCATGAGCAGGAAGGCGTATGCCTCGAGGAACGGCTTCCCGTCCTCGTCCTTCGTCATCCGCCAGGCAAGCCGCGAGCCGCCGCCCCCCGGGGCGCGAGTCGCGCCGTAGCGGATCTGGCCGGCGCCCGACCACGTGGTGGCCGTGATCGCGGACGCAGGCGCCGGCGGCGCCGCGGCGCCCAGCGCGGAAACGACCAGCAGCGCGACGGCCGGCGTCGCCACCATCAGCGGACCCGGACGAGCCGCGCCAGGTCGGTCCCCACCCGGCGTCGCCGCGACCCGATCAGGATCGCGTGCGCGGTCCGTCCGGACCCCGGCCGGATCATCCGGACCCGGACTCCCGGCAGGAGGCCGAGGCGGGCCAGCGCCCTGAGCCGCCCCGCGCTGCGGTCGTCCACCCGGGCCACGATCCCCCGGTCGCCTGCCGCCAGGTCGGAAAGGACGCGACCCTCCGCTCCGGCCGCCACCCCGCCGCCCCGGCGCGGGATCGGGTGGCCGTGGGGATCACGGACGGCTCCCCCCAGCATCGCCTCGAGCCGCCCCTCGAGATCGTCGGACATGACGTGCTCGAGCCGCTCCGCCTCGGCGTGGACGCGATCGAGAGGCAGCCCGAGGCGCCGGGAGAGGTACAGTTCCCAGAGCCGGTGGTGGCGGACCACCTCGAGTGCGATCCGGCGGCCCCGGGGCGTCAACCGCACCCCGGCGTACCGGGGGTGGGTCGCGAGGCCGAGCCGAACCAACCGGGCCAGCATGTTCGTGACGGACGGGGCCGCCACGCCGAGCGATGTCGCGAGCCGGCCGACGGTCGGGGGCTCCCCGGCCGACGAGAGCCGGTACAGGGCCTTGAGGTAGTCCTCGACGGCTTCGGTGGTGGCGAGACGCGCGTGCCTGGCCATTCGTCGATTGTACACCAAGCCGGGGCCGTGGACTCCGGCCTGGAGTTAGCCTGGCCTAATGAATGCTCTTGACGCGCGGCGGGACCGTGGTTCATAATGAACGGGAAGAAGTTAGCCATGGCTAATACTCTCGTCACCGCATACTCGACCATCATCCTCGCGGGCCGGCCCAACGCGGGCAAGAGCGCGCTGTTCAACCGGCTCTCGGGAGCCTACGCGGCCGTATCCAACTACCCCGGCACGACCGTCGAGGTCGCGCGCGCGGAATGGGAGGGCCGCGAGGTCGTGGACACGCCGGGCATGCACGCCTTCCTCGCCCACACGGAAGAGGAACTCGTCTCCCGGCGCCTGATCATGGAGGTGCGGGGCGCGGTAATCGTCCACGTCGCGGACGCCCGCAACCTGGACGCCCACCTGCCGCTCACGCTGCAGTTGATGGAGTCCGGGTTCCCCGTGATCCTCGCGGCGAACATGGCGGACGAGGCGGCCGCCGCGGGACTCAAGGTGGATGCCGTCGCCCTCTCCGGGGAGCTCGGCATCCCCGTGATCCTGACCTCGGCCGTCAGCGGCGAGGGGATCGAGGCGCTCAAGGCAGCGCTCAGGAGCCCTCCCCCGCCGAGCCCGCGGGCGCCCGTGCGGTATCCCCCCGCGCTCGAGATCGCGGCGGCCGAGATCGCTGCCGTGCTCCCGGAGGGCCTCTCGATGGCCCCCCGGCTCGCCGCGCTCCTTCTCCTGGAGGGCGACCATGAACTGCTCGAACACGTCGCGGCCAGCTCTCCGGCCGCGGCCGCCGCGGTGCTGGCGGCGCGGGCGACCGCCCAGTCCCGGGTGCCGCAGCCGCTGTCGATCGCCTCCGCGGTCGCCCGGCATCGCACGGGCGCCGCACTGGCCGCCCGGGTCGTCGCCCGCCCGGCTGCGGGCGCGTCCCGCGGCCGGGACCGGTTTGGCGACCTGCTCATGCACCCCTTGTGGGGGGGACTGGCGGCGGTCGCCGTCCTGTATTTCGGCCTTTACGTGCTCGTCGGCAAGCTGGGCTCCGGCGTGCTCGTGAACTGGCTGGAGAACGACCTCTTCCTCAAGTGGTTGAACCCCGGCGCGGTCCGGCTGGCCGGCGCCGTGATCCCGTGGGAACCCGTGCGGGATCTCGTCACCGGCGAGTTCGGGATCTTCACGCTGGGCGTGCGCTACGCCGTCGCGATCATCCTGCCGCTCGTGACCATGTTCTTCCTCGTCTTCGCCCTCATCGAGGACAGCGGATACCTGCCGCGGCTCGCAATGCTCCTCGATGCGCTCTTCAAGCGAATCGGGCTGTCCGGCCGGGCGGTCATCCCCATGGTCCTCGGGTTCGGGTGCGACACGATGGCGACCCTGGTGACCCGTACGCTCTCGACCCGGCGGGAGCGGCTTATCGCCACCGTGCTGCTAGCGCTCGCGATCCCGTGCTCGGCCCAACTGGGCGTGATCCTCGGCCTCCTCGAGGGCCATGCCCAGGCGCTCGCGATCTGGTTCACGGTCCTCGCGGGAGCCTTCCTGCTGGTGGGATGGTTGGGCGCCCTCGTGATCCCGGGCGAGGCCTCGATCTTCTTCATGGAGGTGCCGCCCCTGCGCTGGCCGCTGCCGGGCAACGTGTGGCGGAAGACCTCGGTCCGGGTGATCTGGTACATGCGCGAGGTCGTGCCCCTCTTCATCTACGTCAGCCTCGCCGCATGGGTCGCATCACGGATGGGTATCCTCGCGGTCATCACTTCGTGGGCCGCCGTGCCCCTGGGATGGATGGGACTGCCACCCGCCTCGGCTCCGGCCTTCGTGTTCGGGTTCATCCGCCGCGACTACGGCGCCGCCGGACTCTACGACCTGAACGCCCGCCACGGGTTGACCGTCATGCAGCTGGCGATTTCCTCGGTCGTGCTCACGCTGTTCCTGCCGTGCATCGCCCAGTTCATGATGATGGGCCGCGAGCGGAGCTGGAAGATCGCGACCTGGATAACGGTCTTCGTCGGCTTCGCGGCTTTTGCCGCCGGGCTGGTCCTCGCCCGCGTCCTGCCGTTGCTGGGAGGTGCGTCATGGTGAAATGCCCGCTGTGCGGATTCTCCTTTGAACTCGATAACGCGGAGGCGCTCTGCCGCCAGTGCGCGATGACGCGCGCGTGCCCCTGGGTCTGCTGCCCGAACTGCGGCTACTCGCTCTCGCCCGAGGGCGGGGAGCGGCGGACGGGCGCCCCGGCGGCGTCGCCCCGTCTTTCCGGGCTCAAGGCCGGCCAGCGGGCCGTGATCGAGGATATCGACCCGGCGCTCAAGCCGGACCAGCTCAAGGTGCTGGCCGCCCTGGCGCTGCTGCCCGGGGTCGAGATCGTGCTGGTGCGCCGGTTCCCCTCGCTGCTCGTGCGCGCGGGCGAGAGGCAGATCGCCATGGACCGCGCCCTGGCCCGGGGCATCCTCGTCCGCCTGCCTCCGTCATCTCCCCCGTCGACCGGCTGAGTTCGCGCCCGGACTACAGGACCGCGCGGGCGCGCCTTTCGAGGGGCACGAGCCGGGAGGCCACGTAGAGCTTGAGCCAGAGGTCCGGCACCAGCCCCCGGTGAGCCCGGATGAACTCCTCCCCGATCGCGTGTCCCTTCTTCAGGCCGCGGCGCAGATGGTCCGCGTAGCGGGCCTGCACGGCGGGGTTGACGCGTGACGGCTCGCCGTTCCGGTGCGCGGCCTTCTCCATCTCCTCCAGCGACCATGCGACGCCGTCCTTCTGCCACTTCGCCAGCCGCTCGGCCGCGCCGAAACACGCCCGCCACCGGCGCAGCTCACGCCCGCCACGGATTCGGCGGAGAACGCCCTCCGCGGCCTTGACCGGATCTGCCGGCAGACGGCCGTCCCACATCGCGGCCGCCGAGATGACGAGCGTGTGCAGGCTGGTCTCGATCGTCTCGCACGGCGCCTGGAACGTGTTGTACCGGCTCCACGCGGTCGCGACGAGCCCGGCCATCCGGTGCTTCCGGATCTGGGGAACCCAGCCGAGGTGGTTCGCGGACCGTTCCGCGACGTTGGGCACGTCCGCCCACGCCCCGTCCCCGCCCTTGTACGCCGACGCGGCCCAGGTCGTGACACCCGCGCGGCGGTAATTCCGGAGGTGGGTCTCGTTCATCCATTCCTTCTTGCGCCCGACGGGAACCGACGAATACGCCCACGCCATGAGGTCCGACCGTTCGCCCATCCTCTTGAGCGCGGCCGCCGGCCACTTGCGCATCATGTCGTCCCACAGGATGGGGCGGACGCCCGCGACCCGGAGATGGTCGAGGATGGGCGTGACGTGGCTCAGGTAGAGCCCGTCGCGGCCGATCCGGCGCACCGCGCGCTTGCACGCGGGACACGAGCCCATGTGCCAGGCCTCGTCGCCGCCGAGGTGGAACCGGCGGATGGACGGGCCGGAGAGGGCGAGTACGTCGTCAACGAGCTCGAGGACGAGCTTCGCGCTCCCGGGCTCCGAGGCGCAGAATTCGCTGACCTCGGCCGGGGTCTCCCGCAGCCCGCGGAACCTCGCCCGGCTGAGGACGTTCTCCGAGTGGCCGAAGCACTGGACGAGCGGCACGATCTCGATGCCCACATCGCGCGCGCGGTCGTGAAACCGCCTGATCACCTCGGGGGTATACGCGGTCTTCGACCGGAGCTCCGGGTAACGGCGCCACGGGAACGTGTCTTCCCACTCGGCCAGCACGAGGTCGAGCTTGAGCGCGGCGAACAGGTCCAGGAGCTCGAGCAGCCGGGCCGGGGTCGGCGGGATGCCCTTGAGGTCGAGGTGAACGCCGCGCCGGGGCACGGCCGGGGTCCTGCGGGAGAACATGGTCATGGCGGATCTCCTTTCGTAGCCGGTGATGACGCCACTATCCTAGGGCATTCTCCCGGGTCGGGGCGATACGATCGGCATCCGCGATACGTCCGCTTCGGCGGCAAGGTCCGCCCGCGGCCCTCCTGAGATCCCTAAGGTCCCGGGTTCGCCCCCAGCCCCGCGTGCAGGGACCGGGGCTGGCGGACCCGCTGGGACTCGGGCGCGCACTCCTGGAAGACCGCGAAGTATCCCTGCCGGCCCCAGCCGAACGCCTCGCGCCGGTAGTCGAACTGCACGCCCTTCCGCAGCACGCGTGAAACCGCTACCAGGCCCTTAAGCACGGCCGACTCGTCCTCGAAGACCGGGACGAAATTGAACGAGCGCGCCTTGAACTCGTCGGCGCTCCGGCACGCGACCAGGCGTCCCGGCCGGGCGACCTGGCACGAGATCGGGGAATGAATGTCCAGGATCATCATGTCCCGGATGCGCATCGTCCGCGCGAGCACCGCGGCCACCTGCGGCGGCAGGTTCATGGTCCACAGGTAGCCGAAGAACCCGTCCGAATGGACAAAGAGGTAGGACCGGGCGATCATGTCGTCGTACCGCGCGAAGTGCGGCGGGGACGCATCACGGCCGTATTCCCCGTTCTCGAGGACCATGTACTTGTTCTGGACGAACATGCGGATGCGGTCGCGCCGGGGCAGGTTGCGAAACGTGCCGAGCTTGAGGCTCCCGTCCTCGTAGAGCGCCGCGGTTGCCATCCCCCGCTCCGGCACCATGACCGGACGGAAGTCGAATCCGAACCCGCCGAATCCGCAGTCGTCGTTCCGGAACAGCGAGAAGTTGTCGTGCTTGATGAACGTTCCGTTCATGATCGCGAGCAGGCCCTCGGGATACTGGATCACCTTGTGGTCCGTCCGCCGGCCCTCCCGGATGTCGTCCGGGGTCGCCGCCAGCCACGGGTCCCCGATGGACTCGCCACCGTGGAAGGAGAGGTCGCCCGGATAGTAGACGAGCTGGGCCTTCTCGGGGTAGAAGCCGAGGAAGAAGACGATCGAGTGGCCGCGGATGTCGGTCTCGTTCTCGCGGATCTTCCGGATCTCGGCAGGCGTCAGGTACTTGAGGCGGCCGATCCCCCCGAAGTACTGGTTGAACCAGTCGCCGGACCCGCGGAGGTACTTGACGTTGAACGCCGTATAGACGGCGGCGGGACCCTGGCCCCAGTCCAGCGTCGACCATGGCGTGTACGGGAGGCGGTCGGTGTTGCCGGCCGCCTGCCGTTCCCAGTCGATATCGAAGTCAAAGGGCTTGGCCGCGGCCAGCGGACCCGAAGACGGGAACCGCACGCCCTGGAGGCAGCGGTAGAAGCCGATCCCGGCGGCCGCGTAGGCGCGGGCCCGGACCCAGCTCGGCGCCGGGTTCGCTGATTCCGGAGCCGCCTCCGGCAGGGGGGCCGCGGCGGCCCGGCAGGCGAACACGAAACCGAAGCAGAGGATCGCGCGTGAGCGGGGGCGCATGCTCGCATGATAGCGCGGGGCTGCCGGAATGGGCCACCGCCCGACGGCAATCATGGGCGGCATGATGGCATCCGGCGGCTCCAGGCCCTACAATGCCTCCACGATGGCCGCCGCCGCGGGCGCTCCCCAGTACGTCATCCTCAAAATGGACGACCTCACTTCGTCATGGTGGCGTGAATGGAAGACGCTTGCGGACCTCGTGAAGGCGGAGGACCTCCGGATCGGGTTCGGCATCTTCGCCGCCTCCCTGCTCGATCGCGACGCCGCCTACGATGCCTGGATCTCCGGGATCGCGCGGGACGACCGGTACGAGATCTGGTTCCATGGCTACACGGCGGAGGGACCGCACGGCGAGCCCGGCCGCGAACACCACGGCACGCCGTACGAGTACCAGAAGAACTCGTTCGACCAGGCGCGGGAGGTGGTCCTGACCCGGTGCGACCGGATCCTCCGGACCTTCGGCGAGCACTGGCACGGCGGCGACGCCACGACCGTCAGGATCTTCAACGAGGACCCGTACTACCGGGTCTGGCTGTGCGCGCCCACGGAGGGCCATGGCGCCTCCATCGATCCCGACCGGAGGTTCCCCTCCAACGGCGTCGCGATGGAGGTCCCCGACCCCGCGAACTGGCAGCCCGGCTACGTCAACTTCGCCGAGTTTCGGCGGGAGTACGCGGGCCACGAGGCCGATCCGTACCTCATCCTCCAGGGCCACCCGTGGTCCTGGACGGACACGTCGAAGAAGCCCGACCGGACCGGGGCGGTGCTCGACCGCTGGGCCGAGTTCCGGAAGATCGTGGCCTTCCTGCGGGAACGTGGAGCCGTATTCGTCACGCCGTACGAGTACTACCGGATCGCCCGGGGAATCGGAAAGGACTCAGCCCCACCCGCGGCTCCCGCGGGCCTCGCGGCGGCGAGGGAAGCCGGCGCCCTGATCCTCCGCTGGCAGCCTGCCGACGATTCCGGCATAGACTGCTTCAAGATCTACCGCGACGGGCAGCCCGTCGGACTCTCGATCACGTCCGAGTGGCGCTTCGCGGGCGGCCTCCGGGGATCCCAGCGTGGGTCATATTCCGTGGTCGCCGTCGGCAAGTCGGACGCGTGCTCTCCGCCGAGCACCCCGGTCGAAGTCCTGCCGCGTTGACGCGGCGCCAGCTAGGGAGCCATTCCGAGCAGGCGGTGCAGGAGACGCAGTGAGTGATACGCCGGGTCCTGGCGCGCGAGCTCGAGGACGAGCGGCCGGGCCTCGCGGCGGCGGCCCAGCCCGGTCAGGAAGACGGCCAGGTTCGAGATCGCGGGCTTGTTGCCGGGATCGAGCCGGATCGCCTCACGATAAGCGCGGATGACCCGTTCGGGATCGGCGTGCGTGACCCGGAGCGCGTTGCCGAGGTTGTAGAAGATGTCCGGGTGGCCGGGGTAGATCGCGGCCGCCGCCTCGAGCTCCGGAACCGCGCGCTCGTTCTCCCCCATCTTGACGAGTAGGGTGCCGTAGTTGAACCGGGCCCGGACGCTCGCGGGGGCCGAGGCGGCCTGGGCCCGGAAGAGGACCAGCTCGTCGTGCCATGTCCGGTTCCGCGCGAGCGTGAGCTCGCCGAACGCCACGAGCAGGGCCGCGAAGGCCACGGCCACCAGCCGCCCGAACGACATGTAGAGCCGCCACGCTCCGTACGCGACGAGCAGGCACCAGGCGATCGAAGGCGCGTAAAGATGACGCTCGGCCGTGACGCCGATGGTCACGAGGACGTTGCTCGTCACGGCGAAGAAAACGGGATATCCGATGAGGGCGAAGGTGACGACCGGGTGCGTGCGACGGACCGCCCACCCGGCGGCAACGGCTGCCGACCCGAGCGCCAGCGCGCCCAGGACATATCCATTCGCGATTGTCGTGATAACGGGGAACACGTTGAACGAGTAGTCCGACGAAAGCCCGACGGGCACGATCAGGAGCATGAGGTAGTGCAGGTGAATCCGGGTAGTGGTCAGGACCCGTTGGACGGCGGACAGCGCCACGAGGGGGTTGTCCATGAACGGCGTGACTTGCTGTTCCGGGTGGTCCTTGAGCACCCACCACCAGCACCCGAGCCAGAACGCCGCGACCGCGCCGTAAGTCACGTAGACGGCGCCGCGCGAGCGCGGCTCATCGCGGGGGAAGAGCCAGTCCATCACGGGCGCCATCGCGAGGAAGGTGATGCCCGATTCCTTTCCCCACATGGCCGCGAGCGCCGCCAGCGCGCACGCCCAAGCAGGCCGCCGGTCCCGGTGCAGGAGCAGGAAGAGGAGGCCGAACAGCGCGGCCAGGATTTCCGATCTATTCACTACCGCGGTCACGGCCTCGGTATGGACCGGATGGACGGCGAAGAGCAGGGAGGCACCCAGTCCGGTCCATCCCCCCAGCCCGAGCCGCAGACACATGGCGTAGAGCACGATGCACGTGGCCGCGTGGAGGATCACGTTCAGCAGGTGGAACCCGAACGGCGAATCGCCCGGCAGGCCGGCCAACTCGTTGATGCCGAAGTTCCAGCCGAAGCTCCAGACCGTGAGGGGACGGTACGCGAGCCCGATGACGGCCTGCTGGCCGATCCGGTACGGTCCGGTGAAGATCGCCCAGACGTCCCCGGGGTGCTCGACGAGCCGGTTCCCCGGGATCACCTGGAGATCGTCGTAGACGAGCCCGTTCGGCAGCGCGGTCAGGTAGACGGCGAATGCCGCCAGCGCGACGAGGCCCCAGTGGTTCACGCGAGCAGGGTCCGGATGTGCTCCTTCATCTTTGCCGCGCCGTCGAACTTCAGCCCGAACGCCTTCTCGATCTTGCGGAGCGAGAAGAGGTGCGGGGTGCCCCGCTTCCCCACGGCCCTGATCGGGCTCCGGCTCCCGTGGATCTCGCGAGCCCAGCGCGCGATCTGTTCCCAGGTGATGTACCGGCGCCCCAGTCCGTAGAAGACCTCGTTGCGGCACCGGCTCTCGAGCACGGCCCGGTACAGCTTCGCCAGGTCCCCGGCCCAGACGAACTGGGTGCCCTCACCCGCGCTGAGCTTGATCGGTTTCCCCGCCTTGATCTTGGCGCAGATGTCCGTGAACCGGCGGTCCCCTCCCGTGCTGCCACCCCGGACGCACGCGTCGCCGAACGTGTACCCGGGCCGGATGACGTTGAACCGGATGTCGGGGCGCCGGTGGCCCCACGCAAGGCAGAACATCTCGACCGAGACCTTGGTCGCCCCATAGAAGTCCTCCGGCAGCGGGAACTTGTCCTCCGTGATCGTCTTGTAGGAGTAACCCGCCGCCGCGGTGGACGACGTGTAGAGCACCTGCTTGACGCCCTTGGCGACCGCGAGGTCGATCAGCCGGATCGACGCCAGGGTCTCAGCCTCCATCATCAGGGGCGCCGTGTTCCCCCAGCACAGGGCGATGTGCACGAGCGCGTGCTGTCCGGTAAGATTCCGGGCCAGCGCCGGCAGGTCGTGCATCTCGGCCCGGGCGATCCTGACGCGATTGAGCGCCCGCAGCCCCGGCGCCTTGGCGGGGTTCCGGGCCATGACCGTGACCGTGTGCCCGGCCTGGCTGAGCTCCTTGACCACGTGCGATCCGATGAACCCGGTACCACCCGTCACCGCGACCTTCATGCCGCCACCCCCAGGGACTTCAGGTGCCCGATGCTGGACGCGATGCTCTCCATGGGCGCCCTAGTGTGCATCTTGTCCTGCTCGACGATGCCCCACTCGACCCCGGCCTCCCCGGCGGCCTCGAAGATCGCGTGAAAGTCGTTCTTCCCCGAGCCGACCTCCGTAAAGCTCTCGCGAACGGCGAGGTCGTGGAAGTCCTTGAGGTGGATCACGGGCACCCGGCCCTTGAGCCGCCTCAGCCACGCCGCCGGGTTCGCCTTCCCCATCATCACCCACCCCACGTCCAGCTCGATCGCGAGGTTCGCGGGGTCGCTGTTGGCGAGGATCAGCTCCATCGCCGGCTTTCCGTCGTAGACCTGGAGGAACTCGTGGTCGTGGTTGTGATAGCAGAGCCGGATGCCGTCGTTGCGGAGCTGCGCGCCCAACTCGTTGAACACGGCCGCGTCGCGCAGGACCTCGTCATTCGACCCGCACGTGCTCCAGTAGATGACCGCGTTGCGGCATCCGAATCCCTTGATGCGCGCGACCTCGGCGGCCCGGTCCTTGCGGAGGGCATCCACGCCTGTGCCCATGATCGGGACCGAGAGCCCCAGCTCGTCCAGCCGGGCCCGGTACTCCGCGGGGGTCAGCCCGAGCGCCCGGTAGCCCCCGACGCTCTCGAGCCCACGGTAGCCGAGTGCGGCAACCTTCTTGAGCGTCCCCCAGTGGTCCTGTTTGAGTTCCTCGCCGATGATCCCGATGAGCCCGACCGGTAGTTTTGCCATTGAGGGCACATCATAGCGCCATCAAGGCGTGGACCGGAATCCGGTCCGTCAGGCCATGCCCAGCGCGCGCAGGAGGTCGGGATCCGGCTGGTTCGCGCCGTCGAAAAGGTCGAATCCCGAATGATACGACCACAGCGCCCACGGGATGCCCGCCTCCTCGAGTATCGTGCGTACGTCCCTCGTCCACCGCGCCCGCACCTCGACCGGGGCGCCGTCGCGGCGGACTCCGAACTCGCCGCAGTAGAGTGGCAGGCCGGTCCGCTTCCCCCACTCGATCACGGGGGCCATCCGGCGCGCGAGGCCGTCGCGGTCGGGCATCGCGTCGTATTCCCTGAACGGCCACTCGTCCAGCCCCGTCGCCTTGAACGCCTCCCAGGACGCCTGGAAGGCCGGCCGGTCCATGGGGTAATCGATGCCGTGCATGGGCTTGAGCGACGGACTGCCCCAGCCGGCGCCCTGGTGCGTGACGGCGAACGGGAAGTAGAAGTGAACCGGACTCCTCTCCCCGGGCTAAAGCCCGGGGCTTCGTCGGGGCGAC
>CAKKQC010000061.1 GCA_919901855.1 bacterium
CACGATCAGTTTTCTCGTCGTCATGACCGTTTTTTCAGCGACCTGCTAGAGGCCCGCCAGCTCAGGGACACCTACCACTACTTCGGGTGCGAACCGGGAGAGCCGACCTTCCGGTACGACATCATCGACGCCGTCAAGGATCCGGATGGGCCGTTCCTGTGCCTGCCTAGGATCGTCGATTGCCGTACCGACATTACGACACAAGCGCTATCGGACGCAGGCTGGTCGGTCGTCATCAACGAGCAGGAAGAGAACTTCAAGATCCGTGACCTCGAGAAGAAGGTCTTCTCTCCCGGACGCAACCGCACGATGTGCGAAGCCTTCCTGCGCGAGGCTCAGAAGGATCCCGCGGGTAGGATTGGCAAGAGCATCATCTTTGCGGTCAACCAGACACACGCCACGGCGCTGACCAAGATTCTGAACGAGATGGTGCCCGAGATCGCCGTGACCATCACGTCCCGCATTCCGGAGGCGTCGTCGCTCGCCAAGGATTTCCGGGATGGGAAGCGCGCCGAGCGCGTGGCGGTGTCGGTCGACATGCTCAGCACGGGATACAACTGCCGAGACCTGCTTAACGTGGTTCTCATGAGGCCGGTCTTCTCGCCCACCGAGTACGTGCAGATCAAGGGGCGGGGTACCAGGCTCTTCACGTTTGTCGTCGGCAACACGGAATACGAGAAGAAGAAGTTCTTCCTCCTCGACTTCTGCGCGGTGGCCGAGTACTTCGAGGAAAAGTATGACTACACCGTTCCCCTGAAGGTCCCGCAGACGGGAGGCGCGCAGGGAGAAGGCTACTCGGCGGAGTCCGGGGGCCCATACACCCCGGCGGCCGCCAGCGCGGAGCCGCGCGGCATTCCGACCTGGGAAGGCATCGACCGGGTCGTGAGCCAGGAGGTGCGCATCGTCGGACCGAACGGCGAGAAGGTTGATGTGATGACTTTCCGGGGTTCTTTTGAGCGGGACCTCAAGGGATTCGCCGAGAAGGCGTCGGATCTGCGCCAGGCCGTGGAAGACGAGAACGACGACGCGATCGAGACAATCATGCAGGAACGCTTCTACCATCGTCCCGAGATGTTCTATGCCCCTGACAAGCTCATCACCTCGTATGGGGTTCCTGCTCCGACCCCGGCCTTCGTCTACAACGCCCTGGGCAAGCGCCCGTTGCCCACGAAGGACAGCATCGTCGTGGATGCGGTGGATTCCATCGCCGCCCGGTACAACCTACGATACCGGGAGCAGAAGTGGTTGAAGGCGACCGCTGAACTCGTGAGCGAGGACGTCACTGCGCTCTCGGACTTCCTCGCCGGCAACTTCAACAAGCTCTTCGGGCGAAGCCAGTTCACGACCCTTGGCGGGGTTGGTGCCCTCCTGGACTTTCATAACAGGGATGAGGTATTCGAGGCATTGCGGCAGTCCACGCTGGTACTGTGCACGCGGATGGGGTTGAAGGAGGCCTGAGGAACAATGCCGAAGCGGGAGGGCAAGACTGAGCCGACAGCGAAGCAGGCCAACGGGTCCAACTTCTTCTCGTCAGGCCTCCGTCAGAAGGTGGACCAACTCATGGACATTCTCTACTCGGGCGGCGTGAACAACCCGATGGATTCCATCGAGCAGCTTTCCTATCTGATCTTCCTACGCCTGCTCTCCGAGCGCGACGACCAGGCCGCCAGGATCGAGAAGAAGTACCAGCGCGTCTTCTCGGGGAAGTGGGCACGGTACGCCTGGGGGAACTTCGTCACCCTCACGGGAAACGAGCTGTTCGACGCCCTGCGGGGAGCGATAGAAACGCTGCACGAGCTTCCCGGCCTCTCCGCTACAGGCAAGGAGCTCTTTCGGAATGCCACGCTCAAGATCTATGACCGACCGACGCTACGCGCCATCGTTCAGGGCATTGCCGAGATGGATTTGGCACCCCATGAGGGGCATGACCTCAAGGGCGACATGTACGAGCATCTGCTCAGCAAGATCGCCCAGTCCGGGACGAACGGGCAGTTCCGCACTCCCCGACACATCATTGACCTCATCGTCAGGCTGGTGAATCCCCAGCCTGGAGATCGGATCTGCGATCCAGCGTGCGGAACTGCCGGCTTCCTCATTGCGGCCTACAACCACATTCTCCGAGAGCACACGAAGCCTGCCGACCTGGGCCGTGGCATCGTGGACGGGAGCCTGCTCAAGCCGAGGGAATGGGAGTTCCTGGAGGAGCAGGCCTTCACTGGGTTCGACAACGACGCGAACATGGTGAAGATCGCAATCCTCAATCTCTACCTGCACCAGTTGGAGAAGGCTCGGATCGAGCACTTCAACCCGCTCACGACAACGCACGGCGGTCAGTATCCCGGCCAGCGCTACGATGTCATCCTTGCCAACCCTCCCTTTGCCGGGAAGATTCAAAAAGAGAGCATTCTGGCGGACATCAACCTCGATTCGCGTGACACCGAGGTGCTATTCCTGAAGTGGTTCTTGGACCACCTTGCGGGCAAAGGCCGGGCGGGAGTCATCGTTCCCAGCGGTGTGCTCTCGGGTTCAGGGAAGGCCGATACCAAGCTTAGGGAATTGCTCAGTAGTGTCCCAACGTTGGTCCCGAGCAAGCTGAGAAACCGCGCAGCGACAA
>CAKKQC010000062.1 GCA_919901855.1 bacterium
CGACTGTTCACGTCCATCGCAATGACTTCCGTCAGTTTTTCAGCATCCTGCTAGCCCTTGCCCGCCGCGGTTCCCGCGCGATGACGCCCAAGAAGGGTGTCGGGCACTGGGGGGGCCGGATCCCCGCCGCGCCGGACCTCCTCGACTGCAGTTGGTATTACAACTGGGGCCCCCGGCCGGACCCCGGGGCCACCGCCACGCGGGCCGAGTTCGTCCCCATGATCTGGAGCGGCGGCCACGCCACTGATGAGAATCTCGCGCACGTGAAGTCCGCGGGGTACCGGACCCTCCTCGCCTTCAACGAGCCCGACGGGAAGGGCCAGGCGGACATGACCGTGACGCAAGCCCTGGACCTCTGGCCCCGGCTCGAAGCCACCGGGCTGCGGCTGGGCAGCCCCGGCACCACCACGGGCGCGCCCTGGCTCGACGAGTTCATGGCGGGGGCGAAGACGCGCGCCTTGCGCGTCGACATCCTCTGCCTGCACTGGTACGGCGACATCACGAGGCCGGACCCGGTGGGGAACCTGCGCCGCTACCTCGAGGGCTACTGGGCGAAGTACCGGCTGCCGATCTGGCTGACCGAGTATTCGGGGGCCGACTTCGACTACCACCTGAGAGCGACCACGGTCGAGGACAACGCCCGGTTCGCCCGCGAATCCCAGGTGTTGATGGAATCCCTGGCTTTCGTCGAGCGCTACGCCTGGTTCGCCCCCCTCGTGTCCACCAGCGACAAGAGCTACCCGACGGTGCGCATGATGACCCCCGAGGGCGCCCTCACGCCCGTCGGGCTGGCCTGGGTGTCGGCGCCCCAGGGGTAGATACGCAACTATGCAACTACGTCCCCCGAATCGTCCACCCAGTCCGGCCCGCACCTGCTATCATTCGTCCGTGAGCAGTCACTTCCGTGCGTAAGCCGCGGCTGGGCCCGCCCGAGAGGCTGGCCGCCAGGCTGAAGACGGCCGAGCAGCAGTTGGCCCGGTACATTCGGGCGCTGGACCTGCTCCCCGCGGGGCGCGTGGTCAAGCGCATGATCGGGGGCCGGGCCCACTACTTCACCCCCGTCCGGCGCGACGGCAAGCTCGTCCACGAGTACCGGGGCCGGACCCCGCCCGGGGGGCGGACCGACGCGCACCACGCGGCGAAGCGCGTGAGATACCGCAAGTTGATCAAGGGCCTCCAGGCCCGGATCGCGGAGCTCAAGGCCGCCCTGGCGATCCGGGCCCTCCTCCTCTCGGTCTGAGGCCTTAGGAGCCCCCGGTGGTCCCGTTCGCCCTGTTCGGGGCGGCCTTCTACGCCGTCTACGCCGCCTGCAACAAGTACGTGTACCGGAGCGGCCTCGGCGCCGTCCCGGCCGCGATCCTGGTCGTCAGCACGTGCGGGCTTCTCGCGGCGCCGCTGCTCCTCTGCTGCGACACGCACTGGGTGCCGGCCACGGCCTGGCACGCCCTCTTCCTCTGCGCCGTCTCCTCCCCGGCCATGTTCCTCGCCACCTACTCGTACTCCCGCGAGGACGCCTCCGTCGTGGGACCGGTCATCAGCGTCAAGATCGTGGCCCTGCCGTTCGTGGAGGCTTTCCTGTTCGGGAAATCCCTGTCCGCCGGCGTCTGGGCCGGCGCCGGGCTGGCCGCGGCCGGGATCGTGTTCGTGAGCCAGACCGACCGCTGGACGCTGAAGCCTTCCCACCTCCTGCGCCCGGGCGTGCTGATGATGGCGACCGCCGCCCTCGTCTTCGCGGTCGGCGACGTCGTGTGCGGCGACGCCATCCCGCACTGGCCGTCGAGCTGGCAGTTCACGGTCCACATCACGTTCCTCCAGGGCCTCGTCGGGCTGGCCCTGCTCGGCGGCCTCCGGCTGGCGGGTTGGACCTCCCGCAAGGCGTTCCGGGTCGACGCCCCCGCCATGCGCCGCGCCGCGCTGCCGCTGGCCGCGGGCGGGACCGCGCTGCTCGTGGCCCAGCTCTGCCTGTTCCAGTCGATGGGGCTCGGCGGCAACGTGACCCTCACCAACATCCTCTACAGCACGCGGTCGCTCATGGTGGTCGGGCTCATGGCCGCGCTCGTCTTCCTGGGCCACAGCCGCGTCGAGCACGCGGGCTGGCGCGCCTACACCTTCCGCGCCGCCGGGGCGGCCCTGCTGGCCACGGCGATCCTGGTCGCGCTGCAGTGCTGATGGCGTCATGACCGGCCCGGCCCCCGTGCTGCCGCCGCTGCCCTGGCGCGGATGGCCCCTCGGCGTCCTGGCGAGAATGTTAATTTGTTAAGTATGGCCCCACGCCTGCACGCCTGTTACCAGATCACCTCGAGGTGGGGGAGGCCGTGCAGCCGCTCGTCCCTGGTGACGAGCGGCGCCTTCATCTCCAGGGCGGTGGCGGCGATCAGCCGGTCGGCCGGGTCGCCCGGGATGGCACCCCCGATCCGGGCGGCCGTCGCCGCGATTGCGGGCGTGATCGGCAGAAGCTCGACGCCGGGGATGGAGAGCGCGGATTCGATCCACTCCTGCGCGGATCGCGGCACCCTTATCCGTTGGCGCTCAATCAGTCCGGCGAGTTCCCAGAGGCTTATCGCCGCGATGCCGATCCGGCTGGAGCGCTCGACGGCCCGGCGTGCCTCGGCGCTCAACCGGCGCGGCTCGTTCATCCACCAGAACCACGCGTGCGTGTCGAGAACGATCAGCGGTCCGCCTCCCACTTCTCATCGAGCGGCGTGATGATGTCGCCGACGTAGGTGGCGGCGCCCCTGAGCCATGCGGTGTCCACCGGCTTCACCGCCACGACGCTGGCCACCGGCCGTCCGCGTTTCGTTACGACAATGGGCTCGCCGGTGCGCGCCACCCGGTCGAGCAGGGCCAGGCACTTCGCCTTGAATTCCCCCGCCGGGACCTGCCGCGTCCCCGCCGGGATCCCGCCATTCTTGTTCATGGTCATATTATATGACCATGAAGCCGTCCGGGCAAGGCGCCCGGCCATGGCGATCCTGGTGGCACTCGGGGGATAATGCCGGCATGACCGGCCCGGCCCCCGTCCTCCCCCCGCCGCCCCGGCGCGGATGGCCCCTCGGCATCACCGTCTTCTGCGTCCTCGTGATGCTCGTCGCCCTCTGGCTCCGGCTCAACCACCGCGCGGGATAGTCGGTTCATCGCCAGTCCGGCTTCAGACTCTCGCGTGTGCGTGAACTGGCAGCGGGTTGGTAGAATGGAAACGTCATGAAGGCGAGGATTCAGCGGTTCACGGTCGTGTTCGAAGGGGCGGAGGAGGGCGGCTATCTCGCCCGCGTTCCATCCCTGCCGGGCTGTGTCTCCCAGGGGGAAACGCTCGACGAAGCTGAACGCATGATTGCCGACGCGATCCGGGCCTACTGTGCGAGCCTCAAGAAGCATCACCAGCCGGTGCCCCGAGACGTTCGGGAGGTCATCGAGACCATCGAAGTCGCCGTGCCGGCCTGATGCCGGGCCGGCTTGGCAGTGTCAAGCCTCGCCAGTTCATCCGTCGGATGCAGCGTGCGGGATTCACCATCGACCATCAGACCGGCAGTCACGTGATCCTGCTGGATTCGCGAGGCACCCGGCTCACGGTGCCCGTCCATGCGCGAGAGATGAAGCGTGGCCTGCTGATGGACCTTCTGAAGCAAGCGGGGATGTCGCGGGAGGAGTTCCAGGCTCGTTGACCATTCACCAACCACCGCGCGGGATAGCGGGATTGTTGCTGCTTGCAGCGGCCGTTCCCCGATGCTGCGAGAATGTTAATTTGTTAAGTATGGCCCCAACCAGGTGAGAATATGGATGTTCGTTACCGTAGCCGCGGGGCCGTTCCTGTTCGGGTGCGTGGAGCCGTGGTCGGCGGGGCTCCTCCAGGCCTCCATCTTCGCGCTCACGGTCGCCCTCGTGCTCACGCGGCCTTTCCGGTGGGGGGACGTGCCCTGGCACGCGTGGGGCCTCCTGGCCGTGGCGGGGCTGGCGGCGGTGCAAGCCATGCACCCGGCGCACTCGGTGGGGGCGGCCGTGGGGCCGCACACGAGCTCGGGGTGGGCCACCGCCGCTACCGCGCGGTTGTGGGTGGCGTACGCGTGCCTGGCGTGGGCCGTGAGCGCGCTGGCCGGCTCCAGACGGCAGGCGCAGCGGACGGCGTGGGCCCTGTTCTGGGTCGGCACCGCGGTCGCGGTCCTCGGGATCATCCAGCAGGAAAGCGATGCCCGCTCGTTCTATGGGCTACGGCCCTTCCCCGAGGAGCCCTTCTGGACCTTCGGCCCCTATTTCTACAAGAACCACGCGGGCGGCCTCCTGGTCATGTCGTTCGCCCTCGGGGTCGGGCTGCTCCTGTCGCGCTGGTCGAGCCGGAGCGGCTTTCGCCGGGCGGCGCGGCACGCGGCCTCCCCGCGCCGCCACTCCCGGCGGGGCCGGGGCCGCACGGGGTTCCGGGTTCGGCAGGCCCTGCTCGCCGGCGTGCTCGCGGTGCAGGGGACCGCGATCTGGCTCTGCCAGTCCCGGGGCGCGATCCACGCGCTCGCGGTGGCGGGGGTGGCGGCTGGGGTGCTGGCCGCCGTCGGGTTTGCCCGGCCGCGCGCGCGCAACCGGTGGTTCGTCGCGATCATGGTGGCGGTCGCGTCCTACGCCGCGCTGGCGGTGGCCTTCCCGAAGCTCGCGGACTACATGGAAACCGGGCGCCCCATCGGGTCGTTCGCCGAGCGGGTCAGGATCTGGGAGGCGACGTGGCCGATGGTGAAGGCGCGGCCGGTGTGGGGGTACGGGATGGGGGCGTACGCGTACGCCTTCCCGTCGTACCAGGCCGCGATGGTGCCGCCGCTGGAGGGGGAGGTGCGCAACGCCCATTCGGAGTGGCTGGAGTTGCTCGTCGGCGGCGGGATCGTGGGTTGCGCGCTGCTGGGGTTGGGGCTCCTGTTGCAGATGGTGTGCATGGTCCGGGCGTGGTGGGCGTGGGACGAGCCCGGGATGCGGCCGCTGTTCGGAGGGGCCTTTGCCGCGGCCGTGACCTTCATCTTCCACGGGTCGGCGGACCTCAACCTCGTCTCGCCCGCGAACGCCGCGGTCTTCCTCCTCGCGATGGGCCTGATCTTCCCGCCGCGTCCGCGCGGGGAGGCGGCGGAGGCCCCCCTTCGACCGGGGATCGCTTCGCGATCCCCGCTCAGGGCCGCCGCCGGAGCGGCGGGGCGGGCGGCCCTGCTGGCGCTGGCCCTGTGGGGGTGCTGGAGCACGGCGCGGCTGCTCGGGGGCTGGTACTGCGCGCACCGGGCCGCGGAGGCGGACCTGGCGGGGCGGGTGGAGTGGTACGGGAAGGCGCTTCACTGGACGCCGGGGCACCCGGGGTACGAGGAGGAGCTGGGGGTCGCCCTGCTGTGGCTGGGCGAGGAGAACCCGGCGGCACGCCGGATCTTTGCGCGGCAGGCGCTGGCGGCGGCGACGCGGGGCCTCCAGGTCACGCCGGATCACGCGGGGCTGGCGGAGGTGGCGGGGGTGGCGCTCGCGTGGACGGGGCGGGAGGCGGCGGGGCGGCGGTTCATCGCGGTCGCGGAGGCGCTGCGGCCGTGGGGGCGCGCTCCCGCTCCGCGCGGCTCCCCGGCACCGCCCCGTAAAGCCCCCGGCCGGCGGTAGGGGCGGGGTTGGCTCCGGCCGGGGGTCCCGTATAATGGCCGGGTGAGCGAAACCGCAGACACGCCTCCCGCCTCCTCCGGAGGCCCCGGCCGGCTCGCGGCGGTCATGTTCCTCGACGTCGTGGGCTACAGCGCCCTGATGGCGCGGGACGAGCGCCAGGCCCTCGCTGTGGTGCAGAAGTTCGAGGCCGTCGTCCGCGAGCAGGTCTCCGCCGCGGGCGGCCGCGTGGTCAAGTTCCTCGGCGACGGCTCCATGGCCGAGTTCCCGACGGCGCGGGCGGCGGTCTCCTGCGCCATGTCCATGCAGGCCGCGATCGCGGGGCATACGGACGACCGGAACCCGTTCGGCGTATTCCAGGTCCGCATCGGCATCCACGCGGGTGACCTCACGGATCGCGCGGGCGACCTCTTCGGCGACGCGGTGAACCTCGCGGCCCGGATCCAGCCGCTCGCGGACCCCGGGGGCATCGCGATGTCCGTGCCCGTGCACGACGAGGTGCGCCGGCAGCTCGTGCTCCGCGGGACCCGGATGCACGGCGTCCGGCTCAAGAACCTGCCCGGCAGGATGTCCGTCTTCCTCGTGCCCCCCGCGCGCGCCCCGTACTTTCGGTGGCTCGCTTCCAAGCACCGCCGCGGACTGATGACGGCCGGGGCGGCCCTCGTGGCCGCCGCGGTGGCGGCTCCGCTGACGACCCGGTACCTCGGCCGGGACGTCGCCATCCCCCTGCGGTCGGGGGCGATGTCCCCGTACGCCGGCGCGGGCGCCACGTCCTTCGTCGCGGCGGGCGCGGGCGGGGACGCGGGCGGCGTGATCGTCCTGCGCTACGCCGGCGCCCCGGCCGGGGGGGCGTTCTGCGGGCTGCCGCTCACGGGCACCGAATCGTGGAGCCCCAGGGGGTTGAGCCAGTTCACGGGGATAAAGATCAAGATGTCCGGCGACGACCCCAACCCGGTCCAGCTCATCCTGATCGAGCGGGGCGTCCGGAACCCGGGGGAGGACGGCGAGCGGTGGCTGGTGAACGCGACGGTCGCGGTCAACGCCGTGGATTTCGTCCTGCCGTTCTCGCTCTTCGAGAGGGACCCGGGCTACCAGCCCGCGGGCGCGGACAACGACGGAAAGCTGGACCTGGACCGCGTCGAGAAGCTCGTGCTCCAGCCGAACGCCTCCTCGACCGTGTCGCACACGGTGAACGTCAGCGACCTGCGCCTCATCCCCGACCGGCACGGCCGGCCCCCGGCGATCCGCGGCGCGATCCAGGGGGCCACGCCGCCGCGGCCCGGCCGGCCCGCGTCCTTCAGCGTCGCCGCCCATGACCCCTCCGGAGGCCGCGTCTGCGGGCTCTTCGACTGGGGTGACGGCTCCTCGCTGACGCGGACCGCGTTCCGGCCGGCTGCCGAGCCGGTCTCCGCCGAGCACGCCTGGGCCGGGATCGGCTCCTACTCCGTGCGGGTGAAGGTCGTGAACGAGCAGGGCCTGGACACGGGCTGGTCGAACCCCCTCCCGGTCGAGGTCCGGTCCGGCAGCGAGCCGATCGACGACCTCGCGGACCTCTCCCGCTGGTTCACGTTCGCCGTGGAAGGCGCGAAGCTGGGGTTCACCAAGACCCCGGGCCAGCAGGGCAGCGCCTTCCGGATCCGCATCGAGAAGGGCGGCGTCTGGGGCGTCGGCAGGCGGCTGGACGAGGAGGGCGCACCAGCGTTCCCGCGGTACCGGGGCATCCGGCTGAGCGCCAGGGGCACCGCCACGCTCCAGTTGCGGCTCACGCTCGTCGAGCAGGGGCCCAAGGACACGGACGGCGAGACCTGGGAGGTTCCGTTCCGGGTGGGCAAGGACTGGGCGACGTTCGAGTTCCCCTTCAGCGCGTTCAAGCCGGCCGGGGACTGGCAGCCGCCGGGCGCGGACAAGAACGGGCGGCTCAACCTCGAGAAACTGCGGACCGTGCGCTTCGGCTCGCTCGTCCCGGCGGATACGGGAGAGTTCAGCGTCGACCGGCTCGAGCTGATCGCGGAGCCGGCGGCGGAAACGGAAAAGAAGCCCTAGCAGGTCGCTGAAAAAACGGTCATGACGACGAGAAAACTGATCGTGACGA
>CAKKQC010000063.1 GCA_919901855.1 bacterium
CGACTGTTCACGTCCATCGCAATGACTTCCGTCAGTTTTTCAGCATCCTGCTAGGTACTTCCCGATCATGCTCGTACTCTCGTTCCCTCTGGCTCTGGTGGTCTACGGCATCTTGATTCGCTTAGCTCACACGAGCCAGGAGAAGAACGCCATCTTCCTGTACTACGGATTCTTCCTTCTGGTAGTGGTGATCGCCAAGTGGAGCCACGATCGGAGGCGGGCCCTGCGCGGCGGTCAAGGGGAGAGCGGGCAGGACCACCGAGTGATCCAGAACTTCGCGCGAGCGCATGTCATTGCCGTTGTTGTGCTGGGAACGCTCTACACATCCACCTCCGGGAGAGATGCGGCAAGAGAGCAGGAGGTGTTCTACGTGATCACAGAGCCTATCGAAGGCGTGGTGCTGTATGTTCATCCGGAGGGCAAGCATATGGTGGTCGGTTCGCTGAGGAAGGGCAGCACGAGCCTCGATGGTACCTATCGCATTGTCGTTCCAGGTCCCGCGCACCCCACAATGAGCCATCCAATCAACTGCTGGAGCGTTCCCATTGGCCCCATGATGACACCTCGGCCAAGAGGGAGCAAGGGCGGACGGGAACGCTATCTGGCGCGGGGTTGGGAGAGGACGGTCTCGATGAACGCCACCATGTTCTCCGCCGGGGCGTCCTTGGGAACGGCGTGGGCGGGCGAGAAGACGTAACCGCCGTCCCGGCCCCACTCGAGAAGCTGGCGGGTAGCCTGGCGGACATCGTCGGGCGTGCCATAGGGCAGGACGCGCTGGGTCGAGAGCCCGCCGTGGAAGGAGAGTCTTCCCTGGTACTGCTTCATCAGCGCCGGGACGTCCATGACCTCGGGCTGGAAGGGGTTGAAGCAGTCGAGCCCGATCGCGACGAGGTCGTCGAAGAGCTCGTCCACGTCGCCACAGGAGTGGATCCAGACCTTCTTCCCCGCCGCCTTCACCGCCCCGTACATGCGGGCCAGCTCGGGCTTGATGAACTCGCGCCAGAGGCCGGGGCCCATCTGGAGGCCCTGCTGTTGGCCCCAGTCATCGCCGAAGTAGACGGCGTCGATGTCGTATTGGACGGCCTTCCGCACCTGGACGAGGTCCCAGTCCGCGATCGCCCGCAGAAGCTCGTGGGCGAACTCCGGGTTCTCGTGGAAGTCCATGAGCAGGTTCTCCATCCCGCGGAGCGTCCACGCCCGCTCGTAGAGCGAGAACCCGATCGAGAAGACCCGGTAGAGGTCCTGGTGCCGCTTGAGTTTGCCCGGCACGTCCGCGAACCACCGCGGGTCCAGGGGATCCGGGAACTTGTACCCTTGGAGCCGGGGCTCGGGCAGGACCAGCCCCTCGACGACGCCGATGTCCTTGTCCACGGTGCGGTCCCAGACCACCCCGAAGGCGTCGCGGACACGATCGTGGCCGGTCTCCACGAACCAGTCCTCGGAGTTGCCCATGCTGACGACGTGGTTGCCGAAGTCCGGGGGGAATCCGCCGAGAGCGGGATGGCTCTTGAGCTTTTCCCAGGCACCCTCGGTGAACCCGAAGGACCAGGGCACGTACGGCGGGCGCTTCCAGTCGATGGAGAGTTGGACGACTTCGCGTTTCGTCACGTCATCCCCCGCAGGCCAGGAACTAGCGAGAGCTTTCCTTCTCCACGATCTCGGCGCAGGCGATGCACATGCGCGCCGACGGGACGGCCTCGAGCCGCGCCTCGTCGATCGGCTTCGTGCACCGCTCGCAGTTGCCGAAGTTGCCGTCGCGGATGCGCAGCAGCGCGTCCTCGATGTCCTTGAGGCTGCGCCGCCCGGCGTCCGAGATCGCGAACGACATCTCCTGCCCGTAGGCCTCGGTCGCCATGTCGCCGTAGTCCTTGGCCTCCACGGTGACCGCGTCGCGGCCCTCGCGCTCCTCGTCCGACACGGAAGCGGTGAGGTCCTGCTTCTGCTTCGTCAGCAGTTGCTGGAATCGTTTGAGCTGGTCCTTCTTCATCGTCCGTCCTTCCTAAATCCAGTCTCTCGCTCGCCCGCGGCCTTTTGGGCCGTTCAGGCTCCCCCCTCAGGCGTGTTCTGGTGTAACACGAAGGCCAACATCTTATCAAAGTCCACGTCGCGCGTCGCGGAGGCGGGCGCCGCCTCAACGATGCGCACGGATCGGCCGGACATGTCCGCCTGCCCGTTGATCCGGCCGCCGGCCCGGAGCACGCCCGCCAGGTACCCCACGACTTCCTTCGTAATAAGTTCGCCAGGCGCCACCAGGGGCACGCCGGGGGGGTACGGGGACAGGAGCTCGGCGCAGACCTCGCCCGCCGCGTCGGCCAGGGGCACCCGCCGCGCCCGGCCGAGCACGGCCTCGCGGGGGGTGAGGACCACGCGCGTGGGCTCGAGCGGGGGCAGGTGCAGGGGCTCCCGGTGCGTCGCGAGGCCCCGGTAGTCGCGCTCGAGCCGCCGCACGGCCCGGACGAGACGCTGAAGCTGGCCCCACGTGTTGCCCTGCCCGACCAGGAACAGGACGTTCGTGGAGTCGGCCATCTCGGGCTGGAGCCGGAACTCGTCCCGGAGCCGGTGCGCCACCTCGAAGCCCGAAACGGGCCAGTCGACGTGCAGCATGATCCGGGTCTCGTCGAACGCGAACGCCCCCGGCCGGCCGCAGTGCTCGGGGCCGAAGCACCGGATCCCGGGGATGCGGTTCAGCGCCCGGGTCGTCTCCCGGGACATCGAGATCACTCGGTCGAGCAGCCGCCGCCCCGACACCGCCATCTGGAGGCGGGCGACGTCCAGGGACGCGAGCAGGACGTAGGACGGGCTCGTGGACTGGAGGAGCTGGAGCCCCATCTTGAGCCGCGCCCGGTCGATGCGCGCCCCGGCGAGGTGCAGCATGGACGCCTGCGTCATCGCGCCAAGCACCTTGTGCGTGCTCTGCGCCACGAGGTCGGCGCCGCACGCCATCGCGGACGGCGGGATCGCCTCGTGGAACCCGAAGTGCGGTCCGTGCGCCTCGTCCACGAGGCACGCGGCGCCCGCCCGGTGCGCGACCGCGACGACGCGCGCCACGTCGGTCGTCTGCCCGTAGTAGATCGGGCAGGTGACCATGACGGCCTGGCAGCCCGGGTGCGTCTTGAGGGCTTCGAGGACCTGCTCCGGCGAAATGTTGCCGTAGATCCCCCAGTCCTCGAGGACGGGCGGCGAGACGTACACGGGACGCGCGCCCGTGAGCATGAGCCCCGCGAACACGGACCGGTGGACGTTGCGCGGGATCACGATCCGCTCGCCCTCCCGGACGGCGGCCCAGATCATGGTCTGGTTGCCGACCGAGGTGCCGTTGACGAGGAAGAAGGTCTCGTCCGCCCCGAACGTGAGGGCGGCAAGCCGCTGGGCCTCCCGGATCACGCTCCGCGGCTCGTGGAGCGAGTCCACCTCCTCGAGGAGGGTCAGGTCCGCCTGGAAGACCCGGCGCCCGAGGAACCGGCGGAACGGCGCGTAGATCCCCCGTCCGTGCTTGTGGCCGGGGGTATGGAACGAGGCCTTGCCGGACCGCACATATTTTACGATCGCCTCGAAGAGGGGCGCATGGCGCTGTTCCGCCGGGATCGGGGGCACCGCCACGCGGGCGGGAGCGGCCACGACGGCGGCAGCGGCCTTGCCGTTGCCCGGGCGGCCCGCCTGGCGGGGCCGGGAATTAGATCGCCGTGAAGAGCGGCGAGTCATCCGTGATGATGTCCCCGGGCTGGGAGTAGGCCGTCCGGAGGTACTTGGGCACCCGGAAGATGCCCTCGTGCGTGATCCCGTCGTAGTACTTGAGGCCCGTTATCCGGCGCTCGGCGAGCCGGCGGTCCACGTCGTCGCGCGTGAGGCGCGCGGCGTCCAGGGTCTTGCCGGCGACCGCGATGCCCCAGGGCAGGTCGAACGCGGGCACTTCGATGGAGAAGGCGCGCACGTACGGGAACACGGTCCTGAGCGTCCGGATGATCATGGCGTGCATCGCCAGATCCGGCGCCTGCGTGGACGCGCACTGGAGCGAGATGACCCCATCGGGCGTGAGCTTCTGGGCCACGATCCGGTAGAACTCCTTCGTAAAGAGCATGTACGAGGGCCCCCCGGGCACGGGCTCCGAGAGGTCGATGATGATCACGTCGAACGAGCCCTTCTTCGACTTCTCCAGGAACTTCCGGCCATCGGCGGCCTTGATGATGCAACGCTTGTCGGTCCAGACCTTCCCGCCCCACTCGGGCAGGTACTTGCGGGAGAGGTCCATGACCGCTCTATCGATGTCGATCATCCAGCACTTCTCGACCGAGGGGTGCATGATGCAGTGCCGCTGGGTCGCGCCCTCGCCGCCGCCGATGATGGCCACGCGCCTGGGGTTGGGGTGCGTGACCAGGGCCGGGTGGACGAGCGCCTCGTGGTAGATGAACTCGTCCTTCTCGGCCGACTGCATCTTGCCGTCGAGCATGAGGCAGCGCCCGAACTGGTACGACTCCGCGATCTCGACCTTCTGGAAGGGGCTGTCGGCCTGGACGATGAACCGCTTCATCGCGTGCATGTGCGCCTCGTGCGGCGTCGTGAACTCGATGAACCAGCGGCTGTTCTTGATGTCGACGCCGGGATCCCCCGCGGCAACCAGCTTGCGTTTGCGCGCCACGGAGGCTTACGCCGCCACTTTCACGGGCGCGGGCTTGTGCCTGAGGAACGGGCTGTCGAGGGTGCCACGGCGAAGCTCGATCGTGGTCGCCTGCTTCGCCTTCAGCTTGTCGTGGAGGTAGTAGTAGCACTTCCAGGGATCGACCTCGTCGCCGCAGGTGAAGAGGTCCACGGCCGCGTAGCCGTACTCCGGCCACGTGTGAATAGTGAGGTGCGACTCCGCGATGACGACGACGCCGCTCACGCCGAAGGGGCTGAACTGGTGGACGAACGATTCCACCACGGTCGCCCGCGCCTCGCGCGCCGCGTCCTCGAGCATCTCCTTCAGGGCCGAGGCCTTGTTCAGGAGGTTGACGTCGCAGCCGTAGTATTCAACCAGGATGTGCTTGCCGAGCGATTCCAATTCCTATCTGCCTCCTTCTTCGAATACACGAAGAGGCAGTGACCGGATCACTGCCCCCTCCATTTCCCGCGCTATCAGTTGTCCGACCACGTCCACCCGACGCCGTGCGCCGCCCGTCTCGTCTCACGCTGCGCGAACGTTCCTGTCTCGATGCGTGGCCTCCCTGAACTACTTTCCGAACTTGACCTATCAATAACAGACGACACCCGACTTGTCAAGAATTTTCAGGGATTTTTCGGGGCGACGATCACGCGCATCGAGTCGACCGCGGCGAGGTACGCGGCCGCGAGCGGCGCCACGTCGCGCGCGGCGAACAGGTCCGCGAGCCGAAGGACTCCGGCCGCGAGCGCGTTGCGCTCCGTGATCGCGACCGCGAGGGGCGTAAAGCCGGCCGTGCGGACCGGGAGCGGGCCGGTGAGCGGCTCCGCGAGGCGGCGGGCCATCCCGAAGGCCCAGGCCGCCTCGGCCGCCCGGGACGGGCCGTCAAACGCCAAAAACTGCGCTCCCAGCGTCGAAAAACAGAAGGCCTGGTGCAGGAGCGCGTCCCGCGCCACCTCGTCCCGCGGCCGTTCGAGGTCGAAAACGGCCCCCGCCCGGGCGTACCGGAGACCCCGCCAGGTGTAACCCCGGATCGCCCGCCGGGTGTCGGCCAGCGAGCCCGCGGGATCCCACCGGCCCGGCCAGCGGGCGACCAGCCCCCGCGCCCGGTGCCGGCCGAGGTCCAGGGCCTCCCAGAGCGGACTGTCGTACCCGGTCTTGGCGTAGAAGGCGCCGGGCTGGGGCGGCCCGCCCAGGAGCCAGCGCAGGGCCTCCCAGCCCAGCCCCTCGAGATGGAACCGGGCCACCAGCCGCCGGTTCCCGCCGACATCGGCCGGCGCGAGATCGACGAGGGAGCCCATCCCGACCGCTTCGACATCCGCCCGGTCGCCCTCGGCGAACCGGACGGCCCAGAGCGGGAAGAGGTCGTCGTCGCCACGGCCGAGATACACGGCGCCCGGGGGCAGCGACGAGAGGATGTTTCGCGCGTAATCGTGCGCCGCGTACCATCGCGAGAAGTCGTTCCGGTCCAGTCCGCGGCCCGCCTGCCAGCCGCCGCCGAGCACGGCGAGGGTCGCCGCGACCACGGCGGCAGCGCGGCGCCGCCGGAGGAGCCCCGCGAGCACGCCGACCCCGAGCCCGGCAAAGAGCACGAGCACGGCCCAGGCCGGGCCGTACCAGCGCGCGACCTTCATCGGCGTGTGGATCGCAAAGGCGAGGTTGAGGACGACGACCCAGGGCACCGCCACGGTCCAGAGGGTCGAGCGCGCGATACCGAGGGCCAGCCCGGCGGGCGCCGCCGCGAGGATGAGCCACGGCAGCTCCTCGCCCGTGAGCCGCAGGAAGAGCCGGCTTCCGGTCCGGACCGGGCCCTCCAGCGCCGGTCGCAGGGGATCCGGCTCGGGCGGCCGGTACCGCGCCGCGGTGAGATAGCGCTCGAGCCGGAACGAAGTCCGGGGATCGCCCCAGTCCAGGTCCGCGCCGGCCCGCACGGGCGGGTACATGACCCGTACGGAGAGCGGCAGGACGACGAGGACGAGGCCGAGCCCGAGCAGGCGCGCGCGGCGCCGCTCTCCCGGGAGGGCGGACACCACGCCGCACGCGGCCGCCGGCACGGCGAAGAAGACGAAGGGATGGTGCGCGAGCCCGAGTCCCAGGAGCAGGGCGAGCCCGAGCAGGGGGCGGAGGCCGCCCTCCGCCGTCGTCTTCCAGGCCGCCCACAGGACGGCGACGCATCCGAGGTAGAGCGCCGGGTACTTGTCGCCGATCCCGGCCTGCCACCAGAAGGTGTCCGAGAAACCCCAGACCAGCGTGACGAAGACACCCGCCCACCGCGCCGTCGCATCGCTCCGTCCCCAGGTCCGCAGGATCGCGGCGGCGAGGCTGCCGAGCCACACGGCCGCCAGGGCGGCACAAGCGGCGGCGGCCACGTTGACCCGGAAGGCCGGGCCGCCCGCTGGCAGCAGCAGCGCCAGCCGGCCCACCAGCAGCCATGGAGGCGTACCCGGTTCGTGACTATTCCCGAGCGTGGCGGCTGCCGCCAATAGCTCGGGAGAATCCTCAAAATAGAAGGAGCCCGCCACCCCGCGGAGGTAGACGGCGAAAACGGCCAGCCAGACGACGGCCGTCACGCCGGATCCCTCACCGCGCCCGTCCTCCCAGCGCCTCCGCCCGGCGGAGGTCCGCCTGGGCGAGCGGGTCCCGTGGGGCCAGCTCGGCGACGTGGCGGAACACGCGTACCGCATCCGCGGTCCGTCCCTCCGCGACGTACAGGCCCCCGAGCGCGCGGTGCGCGGGCAGCCAGGAAGGGTCCCGGACGATCGCCGCTTCATACTCGGCGATGGCGCCCGCGACATCGTGGCGCGTCCGGTACAGGAGCAGGCCGATGGAAGCATGGGTGGCCGCCGGGCCGGTGCCCCAGAAGTCCGGCCAGCTCAGCGCCCGCCGGTACATGGCGAGCGCGGCTTCCGCCTCGCCCCGCCGGTCCAGGACGAACGCGCGCCGGTAGTCGCCGTACGCGTAGTAGCTCAGGGCCGTGCGGGTGTTGCTGTCCCGGACCGCCCCCGTGTCGAGGACGCCGCGCAGGGCGGCCCACCCGTGGAACCAGCGGCGCTCCCGCCTCACGTCCTCCCGGCGGAGCGCCTCCGGGTCCCGGCACCACCGGTAGACCGCCCCGTGCGGCAGGAGGTCGAGCGCCTCGGCCGCCTCGTAGACGACCGAGAAGCAGACGGGACGGCCGGGGTCCCGCCGCAGGAGGTCCGGCAGGTATTCGAACCGCCGCGCCAGCGGCTCCTGGCCCCTGGGGAACAGCAACTGCACCCGCTTGGCCCCCTCACGCGTCGACGTCGCCGCCGGGTCGGGCACCGAGTTCGAGTTGACGAGGATGACGTCGGGCCGCCGCTCCTCAATGTAGTGCGTGTACCAGAGCGGGAAGAGGTCGTAGTCCGCGTAGGCGATCAGGATGCTGCCCGGGGGACAGCTCCGCAGGAGCGCGGATGACAAATCCCAGGCGAAGTAGTGGCGGTCCCGGCGGGATTCCCGGCCGTGGGCTGCCGCCTGCCAGCCGCCCCATCCGATGAGAAGCGCCGCCGCCACCGCGGCCGTCAGGGGACGGCTCACCGCCGGACGGCGGTCGGCCGCCAGACGGCCGCGGCTCTCCAGCCATCGCGCGGAGACCGCCAGCCCGCAGGCGATCCAGACCGCGAGGATCATGAAGGTCGGGAGGTAGTACGTCTGCACCGCGATGCCTTCGAGGCTGAAGTTCACGCAGTAGAGGACTCCCGTCCCCCACGCGAGCGCGAGAACGAGTGCTTCCCGGCGCCGGACGCGGAAGAGCCAGCCGAGGCCGAGCAGGGCGAGCGCGACCCCGGGGTACCCGAACTGGCGGACCGGGTAGTCGGAGACGTGGTGGACGAGGCGCTTCGCGGCCTGCCACGGGGTCCAGTAGAGGATCCGGTACTGGTACGGCCCGCCGCCCGCATAGTCAGCGTAGCGCGGAAGGTTGCTGGGCGCGTTCCAGTTGAAGAGTGGCCCGGCCGCGGACCGGATCGGCGGGTACATCCCCTTCAGCGAGAGCCCGAGCACGGCGAGCAGGACGAGGAACACGGCCGCACGCAGGCGGCGCCGGGCGGGCAGACGGGCGAGCGCGAGCCAGCCCAGCAGCGCCGCGGACGGGGCGAAGTAGACGGTCTGGCCGTGGTGGCTCGCGCTGATCCCCCAGAGCAGCGCCAGGAGCATGAGCCACCGCGCGGGAGACCTTCCCGCCCTTCGCAGCGCAGCGAGTCCCATTGCCATGACGAGCAGGAGGGCCGCGTTGAAGCACAGGTTCATCGCGTACTTCTCCGCGATGACGGACTGCCACCACAACTGGGAGGCGGTGCCGAGGAGCCAGGCGGCGGCGAGGGACGCGAGCCACCCGAGCGCGGGCCGCAGGCCCGAAACGCCCGCAAGCAGGCGGTACGCGACGCAGGCCGCCAGGCCGCACGCAGCCGCCCCGCACGCGGCGGACAACAGGTTGAACCGGAACGCGATGTCGCCGAGCGGCACGGCTGCGGCGAGGCGCCCGACGAGGGCGTAGAGGGGATATCCGGGCGGGTGATGGATGCCGAGGGTGAAGGACGGAGCGATCATCTCGCCGCCGTCCTCGAAGGGGACCGTGGGCGACAGTGTGCGAAGGTAGAGGCCGAAAAGCGGCAGCGCCGCGGCGAGGAAGAGCCATCGCTGGCCGGCGGCGTCGCCCGCCCGGCGGCTCAACCTCGGGCCGGTCAGGGCCGCCGCACGCCGGCGGCGAACAGCCCCACGAGGGCCGGCAGCCCCAGCGCCACGCCCAATAGGGCGGCGCCCGCCGTGTGCGGCACGTCGGGCAGCGCCCCAAGCGGCCCCGCGGTCCATACACCGCCGAGGCGGCCGAGCACGCAGACGAGCTCGAGCGAGGTGGCGACGGCGGCCGCGATCAAGGCCGAGGGCGCGGCGAGCGCCCAAACCGCCCGCAGGAGCCGGCGGGGCCCGGAGGCGCCGAGTTCGGCGTACACGCGCAACTCGCCTCGCAGGTTGCCGGCCAGGCTCCCCAGCGCGAAGAGCGCGGTCAGCGCCGCGAACCCGCCCAGCCCCCACGCGGCCCCGCGGATCAGCGCGAGCAGGAGCAGTTCGTGCTCGAGCACCTTGGGCGCGGTCGCGGACGGGGCGCGCACCGAGACGATGCCCGGCTGGTTCTTCATCCAGTCCGCGGCCTCGTGCCAGGACTCCATCGACGGCAGGCAGAGCTTCACGCGGAACGACCGCAGGAAGGGATTGGCCCCGTAGGCGTCGAGGAGCGGGCGAATGCGGTCGTCCTGCCCGGCTTCCCGGCGGGCCTCGTCGGCGTCCACGTACCGGGCTTCGCAGCACCAGGGCTGGCCCTCCACGGCCTGCTTGAACGACACCACCTGGGGTACGGTGGCCCCCGTCCCCAGGAACGCCTCGAGCAGGAGCACGGGGCGCCTGGCGACCAGCCAGGGCTTCGCGCTCAGCCCCGCCCAGAGGGCAACGCCCCCGGCGATCCAGGCCGCCGTCAGGAGCCAGAGCGCCGGAGCGGCCCTGCCCGCCGCGGGTCCGGGACGC
This sequence comes from bacterium, assembly GCA_919901855.1. Classification (GTDB taxonomy): domain Bacteria; phylum Oederibacteriota; class CAKKQC01; order CAKKQC01; family CAKKQC01; genus CAKKQC01. The sequence goes on from CAKKQC010000063.1 coordinate 10,175, forward strand.
CACCAGGGCCGGGTGGGGCGGGCCATCAGGCGTCCTCCGCGGGGGCCGCCAGGCTCTCGACCCGGCCCCCGGCGGGCACGGCGTTCAGGCCCGGGGCCCCCGTGACGAGGCACGCGCCCGACCCGGCGAGGTACGCGGCGAACTCGGCCCGAAGCGGGCCCGGCACGGCGTCCCCGTCGTCGACGGCCCAGTCCACGAGCAGGACGTGCGGCTTGCGCGCGAGCCCCCGCACCAGCGCCAGCGCGTACCGCACCCCCCGGGACAGTACGGCGAACGGTGCGCCCGCGTGCGCCCCCAGCCCCGCGCGCTCTATGGCCGCCCGGGCCTCGGTTACGGCGGCCGGCCAGGGGCGGCCCCCGCACGAGAGGCCGAGCGCGACCCAGGCCTCGGCGGTGAGATTGAGGACGGGCTCGTCGTCGAGGACGGCCGAGACGACCCGGCGCAGGCCCTGCCGGCCGGCCCCGGAGCTCTTGTAGGGGTTCTGCCCGTTCACGAGGACGGTCCCGCTCGCGGGCGCCACGCTACCGAGGGCCATGCGGACGAGCAGGCTCTTCCCCGCGCCCGAAGGACCGGTCACGTGCACGAGTTCCCCCGGCTTGATCTCGAGGTTGAACGCCCTCAGCACCCAGACCCGCCCCTGCGGCCCGCTGACATGGAGATACTGCAGCACGTCAGGCCGCCGGCGGGGCCGGCGCGATCTTCCGCATGTTGCGCAGCGCCTGCCGGATCCGTTCCTCGTTCTCGACCAGCGCGAACCGCACGTACCCTTCGCCCTCGGGTCCGAACCCGGTCCCCGGAGACACGGCCACAGCCGCCTCCTGGAGGAGCTTCTCCGCGAACTTCATCGAGCCCATCGGGAGGAACGCCTCGGGCAGCCGCGCCCAGACGTACATCGTCGCCTTCGGCCGCGTCACCCCCCAGCCCTGCTTCTCGAGTCCCTCGGCCAGGATCTCCATCCGGGTGCGGTATAACTCGGCCGCCTCGCGGCAGGGCTCGAGCCCCTCGCGCAGGGCCGTGATGGCCGCCACCGCGATCGGCGTGAAGATGCCGTAGTCGAGGTAGCTCTTGATCTTCGTGAGGGCGGCCACCCCCTCGGCGTTGCCGACCATGAACCCGACTCGCCAGCCCGCCATGTTGTACGACTTCGTCATGCTGAAGAACTCGACGCCGACGTCGCGGGCGCCGGGAATCTCGAGGAAGCTCGTCGCCTTGTACCCGTTGAACACGATGTCCCCGTAGGCGAGGTCGTGGATCACGAAGAGCCCCTCGGCCTTGGCGAACGCGACGAGGCGCTCGAAGAACGAACGCTCGGCGGTCGCCGCCGTGGGGTTGTGCGGGAACGAGCAGAGGACGATCCTCGGCCGCGGGGTCGTGACCTTGAGGGCGGCCGCGAACCGGTCCACGAGCGTGTCCGGGTCCCCGAGCGGCACCGTGACGGGCCGGGCTCCCGCGAGCAGGACCCCGTAGGTGTGGATCGGGTAGGTCGGCGAAGGCACGAGCACGGTGTCGCCCTCGTTCAGGATCCCGTACATGAGGTGCGTGAGCCCCTCCTTGGATCCGATCGTGACGATGACCTCGCGCTCGGGGTCGAGATCGACGCCGAACCGCTCCTGGTACCCTAAAGCGATCGCGCGCCGCAGGTGCGGGATACCGCGGGACGCCGAGTACCGGTGGGCCTTGGGGTCGTGGGCCGCCTCGCATAGCTTCTCGATGATGAAGGGGGCGGGGGGGCGGTCGGGATTCCCCATCCCGAGGTCGATGACGTCGACGCCGCGCGCGCGCGCCTCCGCCTTGATGGCGTTGACGCGGGCGAAGAGGTAATCGGGCAGGCGACGGATGCGCTCGGCCATGATCGGCTGCCGGGCACCCGGGGTTTGGCTCATTGGCGCATTATCGCACGCGCGTTACGAAGGGAACCCGTCGCAGAAGTCGCGTGTTACAATACCCCAATGCAGCACGAACGGCTCTGCGTCTTGCCCGCCCCGCCGCCGGGTATTCCCGGCGCCGGGCGCGACCACTTCGCGCTCGCAAACGCGTCCTAGTCTCACGGCCGCCTGTTCGCCACGACACCCAGGAGAGTATTGAATGCTGGCAACCAAACCGCTCCCGCCTGAGATCGAGTCCAGGCTGAACGGATCCCTCGACAAGGGCGAGGAGATCCTGTTCCGCGTCGACTCGGACCTGGCCACGGACTTGAGGTTCGGCGAGAGCTGGCTCATCGTGACGAACCGCCGGATCCTCGTCTACGCCGTCTCGGAGCGCCGGCGGAACGGCAAGGGCCCGGTCGAGATCGGGCTCAAGGCCGTCAAGGGCGCGGACGTCTTCCCCGTCGTGGGCGGCGGCATGCTCATGGTGCGGACAAAGACCGGAAGCGTCCCGCTCATACATTATTCAAATTCGCTGTCGGCCCGGTTCGCCGAAGCCGCCAAGGGCATCGCCCAGCTCGCGAAGGGGAAGGACCTGCTGCTGGCCTCGGACCTCAAGCCGGACCGGTGCCCCAAGTGCAACCGGCTCCTAGTGGACCCGAACGAGCGGTGCCCGTTCTGCGTCAAGTATTTCCAGGCCATGGGCCGGATCCTGAGCTACCTCAAGCCCTATGCCTGGTTCACGGTGTCCACCGTCCTGCTGGCGGCGGCCGTCACGGCCATCAACCTGCTGCCGCCCCAGATCACCGAGGTGATCATGGACCAGGCGCTCAACCCCAAGACCGCGGAGGCCATGGCGGTGCCGGTGGAGGGACGGCTATGGCTACTCCTCAAGATGGTGATTGCCCTCCTGGCCATCAACGTCGGATCGACCCTGATCTCGATCTACAACGGCACCCAGTTGAGCTGGCTCGGCGGCCGGGTCGGCCGCGACATCCGGGCCGAGGTCTTCCAGGCCGTCGAGCGGCTGGGGATGAAGTTCTTCGACCGCCGGCACGTGGGCAACATCATGGCCCGGATCATGAACGACTCGTCCACGCTCCAGAACTTCCTGATCGACGGGTTCCCGTTCCTGGCCCAGAACATGCTCATGCTCGGCGGCATCGTGGTCCTGCTCTGGGTACGGTCCCCGGAGCTCACGTTCTACGTCATGCTCCCGGTCCCCCTCATGATCATCGGGCAGTTCCTGTTCTGGAAGTACGTCCGGGGCCTCTCGCACAAGGCCTGGAACCAGTACGCCCTGCTCAACAACCGGCTCCACGAGTCGGTGTCCGGCGTCCGGGTGGTCAAGGCCTTCTCGCAGGAGAATCAGGAAGTCCGCCGGTTCCAGCGGCAGAACGACAAGTGGTTCATGGCCCAGTACACGGTGGACCGGTTCTGGGGGGTGTTCTTCCCCGGCATGTCGTTCTTCGTGACCTCGGGGTCGCTCATCGCGTGGTGGTACGCGGGGCACGGCGTCATCGACGGAACGTGGACGATCGGCCAGTTATTCAAGTACACGCAGTACCTGTGGATGTTCTACGGGCCGCTTCAGTGGTTCAGCCAGATCAACAACTGGATGACCCGGGCGTTCGTGGGCGCGGAGCGCATCTTCGAGACGATCGACACGGCCCCCGAGTCCTACGACCCGCCCGACGCGGTCGCGATGCCCGAGCTCAAGGGCTCGATCGAGTTCAAGGACGTCACCTTCTCATATGAAAAGGGCCGGCCCGCGCTCAAGGAAGTCAGCTTCAAGGTGAAGGCGGGCGAGATGATCGGGCTCGTGGGCAAGTCCGGATCGGGCAAGTCCACGCTCCTCTCCATGCTCTGCCGGTTCTACGCGCCGGACGAGGGCGAGATCCTGATCGACGGGGTGCCGATCCAGAAGATCCGGCTGGACGACCTGCGCCAGAACATCGGGCTCGTGCTCCAGGATCCCTTCCTGTTCGGCTCCTCCATCTACGACAATATCTCGTACAGCCGTCCCGACGCCAAGGCTTCGGACATCATCGAGGCGGCCCGGGCGGCGAACGCGCACGAGTTCATAATGCAGAAGAACGACGCGTACGACACCCGCGTCGGCGAGCGGGGCAACCGGCTCTCGGGCGGCGAGAAACAGCGCATCTCGATCGCGCGCGCGATCCTGCACAACCCGCGCATCCTGATCCTGGATGAAGCGACTTCATCGGTAGACAGCGAAACCGAGGCCAAGATCCAGGAGGCCCTCGACCGGCTGGTCCGGAACCGCACGACCTTCGTCGCCGCGCACCGGCTCTCGACCCTGCGCAACGCCGACCGGATCTTCGTCATGGAGGAAGGCAAGCTGATCGAAACCGGTTCCCACTTCGAGCTGCTCAAGAAGGGCGGCATGTACTCGCGTCTGGTCAAGGCCCAGGAGGAGGCGTGGCGCAAGGCGAAGCGCAACCTCTCGCTCGCCCAATGAAGAAGAAGCGGAAGGCCGGGAAGAGCGGGCAAGACAGCGTGTGGCAGAAGCCCGAGCCGGCCGTGACCGTGGACGGCGCGGCCGTGACGCTGGTGCCCAACGCCGACGGCACGCTCAAGCTCGTGACCCCGGGCAAGACGTGGAAGCGGGTTCGCGTCCGGCTCGGCCGGCCGCTATTCCGCCCCGACGAGTTCGCGACCGTCCTGATCGACGGCGAGGGCGGCAAGGCCTGGGCCGGACGCGGACACGGCGGGCACGGGCACATGCGCTTCGGCACCCACGAGGTCGCGCTCATCATGAACCTGCCCGGGCTTTCCCCCGAAGCGCGGAAGGTTCTCGAGGAGCACCGGCTGAACCACGACCTGACGTGCGCGATCCTGAAGGTCAACTCCCTCCAGCACCAGTTCGGCGCCGCGTTCTGGGACGTCGATACCGACAAGGGCCCCCGTCAGTTCGTGATCCGGGGCACGACCGAGCATGTCCGCTGGCTGACCGACGACCGCATGCTCATCACCGACGTGCAGGGAAACCGCTTTGAAATCCCGAGCCTCAACGGCCTCGACCGGCGGAGCCAGAACCAGATCGCCCTGATCCTTTAGGCCTCCGTCAGCTCCCGTCCTTCCGGTACGCGACCCCCTTGTGGAACGGAACCGGCACGAGACCCGGCGGCGGCTTGTCCATGAGCTCGGTCTGGGCGACGAACAGCCAGCCGCCCGGCAGGAGGGAATCGCGGAGGTTCGCGACCGCGGCACGCCGGGCGTGATCGGAGAAATAGGTCAGCACGTTGCAACAGAAGACCACGTCCATCCCGGCGTACGCCGTCATTGCGCGGCGGTCGATGATGCTGGCCAGCGCGAACCCGACGGTCCGTTCCGTACATCTCGCGGCGTCCGGCTTCAGCCGAAATCCCGCCTCATCGCCGACGAACCAGCGGTCGCGCAGGGGTCCGGGCATGGTGCGCATCGAATGCCGGCTCCAGATCCCCGCCCGCGCCACCGCGATCGCCCGCGTGCTCACGTCGACGCCCGTAACGCGGACGCTCAACCCGGGATGGCGGTCCAGGACCAGGATCGCGAGCGTGTACGGCTCCTCGCCCGAAGCGCAACCGGCGCTCAGGATGCGCAGGGGGCACGCTTCCGACGGGTTCCTCTCCCCCCGCAGGATCGGAAGCACCATGCCGGAAAACGCCTCGAGCAGGGGAGGATTCCGGTAGAAGCTGGTCTCCTGGACAGTGATCTCGTCGATCAGGGATTGTAGTTCGCCGCCGACCGGCCCAGCCCCGGAAACCATCCGCGCGTAGTCCCCGAAGGACGCGACCCCGCATGCCGCCATTCTCGTCCGGACGCGGTTCTCGACGAAGTATTTCTTCCGGTCCGCGAAGTGGATGCCGGTCTCCTTCTCGATCACATCCCGCAGGCGGCGGAAGGACCCGTCGGACATCCGGGGTTTCGCTGGCGCTGTCACAAGGCATCCCGGATCGCCGCGGCCATGCCGTCGAGGGACACGACCTCGTCCACGACTCCCGCCTCGATCGCGGAACGGGCCATGCCGAAGACCGCGGAGCTGGCCTCGTCCTGGACCAGGGTCCGGCCGCCCGCCGCCTTGAGGGCCCTCATCCCCTCGGTGCCGTCGTTGCCCATCCCCGTGAGGAGGACGCCGACCGCCTCGCCGGCGAAGGCCGCCGCCGCCGATCGCATCGTCACGTCCACGGATGGAAGGTACACGGCGCCGGCGGCTTCCCGGGCGAGGCGCACGGATATCTCCTTCCCCGAGCCCGCCACCACCATATGCTGGTCCCCGGGAGCCAGAAGGACCTCCCCCGGAACCGTCCGGTCGCCGTGGGACGCCGCCCTCACCTTGAGGCGGGTGTGCCCCCCCAGGTGTTCCGCGAAGTGACCGACGAACGATGGAGGCATGTGCTGAACCACGAGGACGGGGACGGCCAGACCCGGCGCCAGCTTGCCCAGAAGCAGTTCGAGCGCCGCGGGTCCGCCCGTCGAACTGCCCACGACGAGAGCCCTGGCCTTCCAGCCCGGCGTCCTCGCCGCGCCCCGCGCGGCCCGGGCATCCCCCTTCGCCGGCACGAAGTGTCCGGCCGGATGCCGTCCGGCCGCCGCCCTGACCTTCCCCACCAGTTCGCCGCCGATGTCGAGAATGCCGATTGGACCCCTCGCGACCGTCTTCTCGACGAAGTCCACGGCCCCCAGCGCAAGCGCCCGGAACACGTCCCGCGCCTCCCGCCCGCCGGCCGCGCTCACGACGAGGACCGGTACGCGCGACCGTTCCATGATTCCAGCGAGCGCCGTCAGTCCGTCCATGCGGGGCATGTCCAGGTCGAGCGTGACCACATCGGGGCGGTATTCGACCGTCCTCTCCACCGCCTCGATGCCGTCGCGGGCGGTCGCGACGACCCTGATGTCCGGCTCGGCCTCGAGCATCCTCGTCAGCGCCTTGCGGGCGAACGCCGAGTCGTCGGCGACCAGCACCCGGATCACGAGGTCCTCCGACCCGACGGCAAGCCGCCTCCCGTCATCCGCCCGGACCCAGATCGAACTTCGCGACGAGCTGGCGCATGTCCTCGGTCTGCCGCGCGAGCTCGTGCGTCGCGACCGAAATCTGGCCGGTGGCGGAGGAGCTGTTCCTCGCCGCGGTCGCGATGTTCTCCACGTTCCTCGAGATGTCCTCGGCCGCTCTGGACTGCTCCTCGGTCGCCGCGGCGATCTGTTGGACCATACCCGTCACCCGATCCGCGCTCGCGACGATAGCCTCGAGGTTCTCCCGGGCGCCGCGGGCGAGATCCTGGCCCTTGAGGACCTGCTGCGCGACCTCGCGGATGGACTCGACAGCCCGCTCCGATTCCTCCCTGATCGTCTCGATCGTGCCCCTGATCTCCTTGGTGGAGCCGGAAGTCATCGCGGCGAGGCTCTTGATCTCGTCGGCAACCACGGCGAACCCTCTCCCGTGTTCGCCGGCCCGGGCGGCCTCGATGGCGGCGTTGCACGCTAGGATGCGGGTCTGGTGCGTTATCTCGTCGATCGCCCGGGTGATGCCGTCGATCTGGGCCGACCGCTTCTCGAACTCCTTGATCGGCGCGGCGGCGGCGGATGCCGCCGCCGCAATCCTGTCCATCCCCCCCGTCAGCCCGGCCACGGATTCCTTCCCCTTCAGGGCCACCCCGTTCGCCTCCCGGGAGCTCTCGGAAACGCTCTCGGCATTGCGGGCGACCCCGATGATCGTCGAGGACATCTCCTCGGTGGACGCCGCCACCTGGGTGGTCTGGGAGGCCTGTCCTTCGGCCGCCCTGCCCAATTGATCCGCGGCGGCCGAGATCTCGTGGGCTGCGGTCGCGACGTGACCGCTGGCGCTGGATACGCGAGCGATGATATCCCGCAGGCTCGCGACCATGCGGTTGAACGCGTCGTCCAGCACGCCGATCTCGTCGCCGCTTTCCGACTCGATGTGCCCGTCGGCCAGGTTGCCCTCCGCCACCCGCTCGGCCCCCACGATCAGCCGCCGGAGGCGCCGGGTAACCAGCCAGGCCACGATCGCGTAGGCCAAGACCAGCATCGCCGCGACTCCCAGCAAGCTCACGAGTATGCTGGCCGCCGTGCTGGCGGCGATCTCCCGGTAGACGCCGGTCAGGGACTGCCTGATCATGATCACCCCGAGCACCTTCCGGGCGGTCCCGTGGCACCTGACGCACCGGCCGTCCGCGATCACGGGCCGGACGACGGTCAGCCAGCGATCCTGCCCTCCAGCCTCCTCCAGCACCGTCTCGTCGCCCGCCGCCAGCGCCGCCCCGACCGCCCGGCGCGCGCCCTCGTCCCCGGCGACTCGAGCTATCGGGGCGCCCGCGGCTCCAGGGCGGGAGGTGAACGCGACCACCTGCTTCGGATCGAGGATGTGGATCTCGAGGCCCGGAGTCCCCCGCCCGATGGCCGCGAGCGAGGCCTGCACCTCGTCGCGGTCTCCCGTCACCATCGCCAGTCTCACGTTCCCGATCACGCTTGTGGCCAGAACCGCCCCCCCGGCACGGCTGACGGCCAGCACGTGCGCCCGCTCGCGGACGTTGCCGATCCACGTGACGACCGCCATGGCGACGAGGAGCACGCCGCCAAGGGGAATCATGACCTTCATGTCCAGACGTCCCTCGATCCATCTCAGCATCCGGTTCATCCTTTCGAGGGGCTAGGAGCCCCGGCTCGTTTCCACGAATATCCCCGCGGCCTCCACGGCCCCTTCCAGATCGAGCGGAAGAAGGGGTCCCGCCCGCCCCGCCTCCACCGCGTCCAGGACACCTTCGACCCCGTCGGCCTCCACGCACACGGAACCTCGTGCCGTCGTCGCCACAATCCCGACCCGCGGGCCGCCGCCCGGCGGTGGACCAGCCTCGTGCAACTCCGGCAGACCACGCAGGTCCGTACATGCCACGATCCGGCCGCGATGGTTCAGCAGGCCGCGAAGCGCTGCGGGAGCGCCGGGAACGGGAGTCACCGCGGCACCCTCGATCACTTCCTCGACCCGGGACGCCGGCAGGCCGAAACGCCTGCCCCCCAGCGTGAACACGAAGTGGTGCTCGTCCTGCTCCATGGTCAAGTCCCGCGTGCCCGCGCGGCGAGCGCGGCGACCTCGAGGAGTTCACCGCCCCCAGCCGACCCTCGATCGACCACGTCCAGGACGCGGTCTACCGCCAGTCCCACGTCGCCGCCGCCGCTCCCGCAAACCAGAACATCGAGGTCGGCCACCGTACCCGCGTCGGAAGCACCGGACCGGCCCACGAACACGAGCGGAATCCGGCCGCCGCCGACCAACCCCGTCCCGGTCGCCCCCGTTCTCGTTACGTCCGATCCGCGGCATCTGGCGATTCTGTCGACGGACAGCAGGGGCACCACGGCCCGCCGGCCGCCGCCGATCTCGACGAGGATTACGCGGCCCCCGCCCCCCGGCGCATCCCCCTCGGCATCGCCACGCGGCAACGTGCCCCCCGCGGCGGACTCCGCGCCGGGCGGAGCGATGCCGTTGACATCGACGATCAGTGCCACGGCGCCGTCGGACATGATGGTTGCCCCGGAGAAGCAGGGACCCAGCGGCGGCCGGCCCTCGACCGGCTGCATCACGATCTCCTCTCCGTCCACGACCTCGTCCACGACGATCCCGAATGACGCCCCGCCGGACCGGACCAGCACGACGTGAACCGGACCGTCCGTCTCCCGGAAGTCCCGTTCCCCCTCGCACCCCAGCACCAACCCAAGTCGCAGGAGCAGGAACGCGTGTCCGCGGTTCTCGATCACGCGGGCGCTCCCTCTCGTGCCGATGGCCGCCCTCGCGTCCGCCGGACTCAGGCGGAGGACGCGGACGACCGCGGACTCCGGAAGGACGTACCGGGCCCCCGCGGCCGTCACCACGAGCGCGCGCATGGTCGCGATCGCGGCCGGCAACCGCATTCGCACCGTGGTTCCCGCGCCCCGGACGCTCTCGATCTCGACGTCCCCCCCCACCCGCTGAACGGCGCTCATGACGACATCCATGCCGACCCCCCTCCCCGACAGGCTCGTGACCTTCGCGGCGGTCGAGAAGCCGGGCAGGAACACCAGCCGAAGCGCGTCCTGCCCGGAGAGACCGGACGCCACCTCCGGCAGGATGAGTCCCAGGTCGAGCGCCTTTTTCTTCAACCGGTCCGGATCGATCCCCGCGCCGTCGTCCGCGACCTCGATGCAGACCCGGTCCTCTGAATGGAACGCCCGGAGCGTCACGGTTCCCTCGGAGTACTTGCCGTGCTCCCGGCGGAATTCGGGAGTCTCGATTCCGTGGTCCACGGCGTTGCGTACCAGGTGGGTCAGGGGATCCTTGATCCTCTCGAGCAGGACGCGGTCAAGCCCCGTCTCCGCTCCCTCGAGAACCAGCCGCACCTCCTTGCCGCACTGCGCCGCCAGGTCCCGGACGACCCGAGGGAACGCGCTCCACAACCTTCCGACCCGGCCCAGCCGGAGCCTTCCGATCTCGGCGTTGATCCCGCGGACGGCAGCGTCGAGATCCCGGAAAGCGGAGTCGGTTGCCGGATTACCCCCGGGCGGTACCGTCCCCCGGGCGCGCCTGGACGACTTTACGAGGTCCGCGCCGTATCCCGCCATCCGGTCCACCGCCCGGACGTCGACGCGCAACCTGGACTCGGGCGGAGGCGAGATCGCGGAGGCGCCCCCAGGGGGTCCGCCCGGAGGCACGGATTCGCTGGCGGGGGCCCCGCCGCGCGCTCCGGCCCGGGCGAGGCGAGCCAGGAGATCGAGAAGCCTGGCGTGGTCCGCGTCACCCTCGCCGCCGGACGCCCGGACGACCCCAAGTCCGCCCCGGACGGCGTCGAGGAGAGCCAGGAGCGCTCCCGTCGTCTCGCGGGCCGCCACGGAGCCGTCCCGCACCGCGGCGAGCAGGTCCTCCCCCGCGTGCGCGAGCGCCTCGAGGCGGGCGAATCCGACGATGCCGCACGACCCCTTGAGCGTGTGCAACGCCCGGAAAGCGGACGCGATGCCCTCCCGGTTGGCCGGGTCCCGTTCCAGCAGGAGCAGGTCCCGTTCCAATTCCGCCAGCAATTCATCCGCTTCCGCGAGGAAGTCGCGCACTAGATCATCCATGTCCCTGCTCTCCCTCAGGTCGGCGCCTGTCCGGCCGCATCCGCCGCGCTGATACTGGTATACTCCACACACAAATGAAGGTTCAAGGAGTGTTGCCGACGTGAGCGACCGGTTTCGCGTTCTCGTGGTCGACGACTCGGATTTCCAGCGCGCGGTCACGATCAAGCGGCTCGAGGGGACGGAGTTCGACGTGGCGGGGGAGGCCCGGGGCGGCGCCGAGGCCGTGGCCATGTACGGCCCGCTGGCCCCGAACGTGGTCCTCCTCGACGTGGTCATGGCCGACCAGAACGGGCTGGTCACGCTCCGTCAGATCGTGACCGCGGACCCCGACGCCAGGGTCCTGATGCTGAGCTCGATGGGAACCGAGGACGTCCTGCGGGAATGCGCGGCGGCCGGGGCCGCCGGGTTCATCCTGAAACCCGTCCAGAAGGAGCAGTTGGTCCAGGCTCTCAGGTCGGCTGTCCGGCCCCGTCCGTAGCTCAGCCGTTGGTTTCGAAGTGTAGAACCACGGAAAAGAGCCCGCTGGGGCTCTCGAAATCGACGCGGACCGCCACCGGCGGAAACGGCCCGGCCCTCCCGGCCTGCTCGCATTGCGGCGGCCTCGGCACCGCCACCCCCTTGCCGGAGGGCATGTCGCCGCAGAATCTCCCGACGACCACGTTCACGAACTCGGACACCGCGTCGAGCACGACGCCGTCCAGCTCGACCCGTTCGGCGTCCGTCATCGCCTTCGCGATCGCGTGAAGCACCGTCGAGCGCGCGTGGAAGGCGTAGACGAACCGCGCCACGCCGCCGACCTCCTGGAAGAACACGTACTCGGACTCCGGCCTCTTCATCTCGAACGCGACGACCGACTCCACCTTCGCCTTCTCCCCCACCAGGCCCTCGTACACGCTCGCGGTCCGTGCGATCGCGGGCCCCACCACGTCGGCGTGCGGAACCGAGGCGATCGTATCCGCCACCGAAGTTTCCTGCGACCTGCGCTCCCGGTGGTACTCCCTGAGGAGAAGATCGAGACGTTCCCCCGGTAGGTGCCCCCGCTCAACGAGGATCTCGCCGACGAACCCGCGAGTGGCCGCCTGGGACTTGATGAGGTCCATCGCCTGCTGCCTGGACAGGAGGCCCCGCTCGACCGCCAGCGCCCAGAACGATGCCCCCGTCTTCGCGCACTCCCGCTGGATTTCGGTTGCCTGCGCCGCGGTCATGAGGCGGCTCTCCATGGCCAGAAGTCCGAACGGCATGGACCGGGCCTTCTGCACCGCCAGCGCGTCGCGGAGCGCTTCCATCGTTACATGGCTCTTGTCGACCAGGAACTGTCCGAAGAAACTTGCGACCAATGCCCACCTCCCGTGAAAGCTGGGTCATTATCACATACGCCGGCCGGCCCCCGCCAGACGAGCACCGGATTCCGGATCGCTACCGCCGCCCGCGCCCGGCCGCGCCCGCGGGCGATCCGGCTGCGTCCCGCAGCGCCTTCACGGTCCCGGCCTTGCCCGCGTAGCCTTCGAGGGTCACGGGTTTCCGTCCCGGCCGGACGACCACGAGCGTCGGGAACGCCTTGATGCCGAACTTCTTCTGGAGGGCCTCGATGTCGGCGGGGTTCTTCCCCTCCTCACGCGAGCGGTCGATGACCCGGACGGGGACAAAGGCGGCGTTGATGAAGGCGGCCGCCTCCGCATCGCCAAAGACCTCCTTCCCCATCCGCCGGCACGGCGGGCACCATGCCGCCGTGAAGTCGTAGAGCAGGGGCCTGCCGGCCCGCTTCGCATCCGCCTCGGCTCCCGCGATCGCGTGCCAGGACACGAGATCCGTCGCCGCCACAGGATGGACGGTCTCCCATGCCCGCAGCCCGATCCGGGCCGCCAGCAGGCCCCCGGCCAGCCAGAAAAGGATCGCGGGGACGCGCCGCGACGATCCCTTCGGCGCGTCAGGATCCGGCATAGGACAGCTCCTTGCGGTTCAGCCACCAGACGGCGACGGCGAGCGCGAGCGTCACCGTGGACAGGTACCCGACCGGTCCGGACCAGGTGAAACCGCCTCCGCCGAAGAGGGGTCCCAGGTCGAGCGCGGGCAGCATGAACGACGTGACCTCACCTCCGCCCAAGGTGACGGCCGTCCACTGCTTCCACTGGCCCAGCAGCCCCAGCAGAGTGCCCCCCAGCCACGTGAACATCATCACGGACATCTCCTTCGCACCCGGCACGAGTGCGGAGAACATGACCACCACGGCCGACGCCCCGAACGCCCGGAAGACGGCCTCGAGCACCTGCCGGACCAGGGCCACGGCCTCGACCGGATGCCCCCGCCAACCCGCGATGGCGGCAATGGCCACGGCCTGCACGGCGAGCACGCCGGCCGTCGCGCACGCGAGCGCGATCCACTTGCTGAAGACGTATTCCGATCGGGACACGGGCCGCGACAGGACGAGGAGGATCGTGCCCGACGACACCTCCTCGCCGATCACGCCGGCCCCGACGAGCCAGATCAGGAGGGCGTTCATCCACATGCTCGAGAAGCTGTCCGTGCCCGCCGGAAGCAGGCCCGCCCACAGGAGCGGCATGCCGAACAGGATGACGAGGCTGAACCAGCGCCCGCGCCCCGCCATCCGCTCGCGCAGCGTCGTTCGCACGATAGTCCAGTTCACGCCGCGCCTCCGGGCCCCTCGAGGAAGAGCCGCTCGAGCCGGCCGGTCTCCGGCACCGCCTCGATGATCCGCACCCCCGCCCCCACGAGAGCCGCGAGGACCTTCGCGGCCGCCTCGTCGTCAGGCACCTCGACCCGGAGCGACGTCTCCGTGCTCCCGGCCAGCGATCCGCCCGCCGCCGCCACCACCCGGCCGGGATCGACGCCCGCCGGCACCGGCGCAGCCGTCCTGATCAGCAGGACCCGGGCGGCACTGGCGCCCGCCGCCGGCACCTCGACCGACTCCACCCGGCCGTCCTTCACGAAGGCCACGCGCGTGCAGAGCCGTTCGACCTGCTCGAGCTGGTGGGAGTTGATGACTACGGTCGTCCCCCGCCGGGCGAGGTCGTCCACGATCCGGCGGGCCATGATCGCCCCGACGGGGTCCATGCCCGAAGTGGGCTCGTCGAGATACAGGTACCGGGGCCGGGCGACGAGCGCCTGCGCGAGCCCGAGCCGCTGGAGCATGCCGCGGGAATAGGCCTTGACCTTCTTGGCCGCGTCCTCCGCCGTCAGCCCCACCTGCTCCAGCAGGCCGGCGACCTCGCCGTCGCGCGCCGCGTCCGGCTGGAGCGCGAGCGCATGGTGGTAGCGCAGGAAATCGCGCCCGCTCATCCACCGGTCGAACATGAGCCTCTCCGGCAGGTACCCCGTGATCGCATGAACGCCAAGGTCGTCCGGCGACCGGCCGTCCACCGCCACGGTCCCGGAGTCCGGCCGCAGGAGGCCGAGCATGCACCCCATGAGCGTGGTCTTGCCCGCGCCGTTGGGGCCGATGACGCCGAAGACCTCGCCGGGCCGGATCTCGAGCGAGACGCCGTCGAGCGCGCGCACCTTCCCTCCACGGTAGGTCTTGGTAAGCGATTCGACGACGATGCCGGCGGTCACGTCAGCGGCCCGCAATCTCAGTACCCGTAGGTTGAGTACGCGATCGCCTTGCTGTCGGTGGCGGAGGAGTTCACGAAGAGGTGCCCGTTCTTCGGGTTGTACCGCCAGCCCCTGCCGGTGGACGTGATGACCTCGTCCGTGGTGTACAGGACGGCGGTGCCCGACGGACTCTCGGCGAGCCCGCTGCCGATTCCCGCATGCGACGCCTTGACGGGCGGAAGCACCTCCAGGTAGCGGGAGAAGCCGTTGGCCGGTACGGGCTCGATCGAAACGGGAAAATCCCCTCCCTCCTCGGAGTGATAGAGCGCTATGGCCCCGCGGATGGACGCGATCGTGGCTCGCGTCGTCGATTCGCGGGAACGCTCGATCATGAGGGCAAACTTCGGGATGGCCATCGCCGCCAGGACCCCGATGATGGCCACGACGATCATGAGCTCGATGAGGGTGAATCCCGTTTCGCCCCGCCGCCGCGACTCCCGTCCATGCCGATTCATCAGGTGCCGATCATAGCATGCCGCCGGGTCACAGCCCGTGCCGGCGCCCCAGCCTCTCCAGCGCCCGGCGCGACCGGCGGTAGGCGTCCATGATCCTCGGCACCTGGCCGACGTCCACGCCCACCCAGCCGTCGAATCCCACGCGCTTCAGCGCGAGCATGACGCCGTCCCAGTCGATCGACCCATCGCCGATCGCGCGGTGCTCGTTCGTGAGGCTGTCGTTGTCGGAGGCATGCACGTACTTGATCGCCCGGCCCAGCTTCATGATCGAGAGCGGCAGGATCTCCTTCTGCCCGTACTGGTGGCCGGTGTCGAGGACGACGCCGAACCCCTTCGGACCGACCGCCTCGATCAGCCGCAGCATGGCGTCCGTGTTCGAGACCATCTCACCCACGCGCGGCTCGACGAGCAGCGTGAGGCCGCGCGCATTCGCCGCCCGCTTGCACCTGCGCATGGAATCCGTGAGCGCCTCCCACTGCCGGGCCCACGAGAAGCCCTTGGGCACCCGGACGACGTACCGCTCGTTGAACCGGACCATCTTCTTGTAGGGCGCCGTCCCCCGGAACTCGAGCGGCGGGGTGAAGCTGTCGATCTGGACCGTGGGCGCCCGGAAGAACGCGGCGAGATCCGCCCCGATCTCGAATAGATCGATGGCATGCCGGCGTTTCCGCGCGTCGAGGCTCACGAGATCCGGGAGAACCGGACAGAAGTTGATGATCCTGAGGTTGAGGTCCGAGCACAGAGCCTTGAGCTCATGCCGGTCGCGCCAGACTTCCTTGAGGTTCTGCTCGCGGACGCCCTCGAGCTCCCCCGCGGTGAACCCCATGGCGGCCATCTCGGCCAAAGCCTTCCGGGTTTTGGCCGGCGTGGGCGGATACCCGTACCGGCTGATGGCATAGAGCCAGCAGCACGCGATCTTCATGGGCGGATTCCCGGCTTCGCCCCGACGTGCTTCTCGGAGAGCGTGACGGGTCCGACCTTTGCCGTCTGCATCGTGATCTGCATAATAGCACCGGCCCGAGCAGGGGATGGCGGAGTTTCGGCGTCCGCCGAAACTCCGATGCATCCGTAAACGGATGCGCTACAATCACCCTCATGCCAACCACATACAAGATCGCCGCGATCGGGGCCGGAAGGCCCTGGAAGACCGAGGGTGCCACCGGATTCGGGATGTCCCACCGCCACTGGATCGGGTTCAAGTCGACCGGCCGGGCCGAGCTGGCCGCCGTCTGCGACCTCGTGCCCGAACGCTCGCAGGCTTACGCGAACGACCACAATCCCGCGGCCAAGCTGTTCACGGACTACAAGAAGATGATGGAAGAGGTGAAGCCGGACTTCGTCTGCGTCTCGCTGTGGCCCCACCTGCACGCGACCACCGTCTGTGACCTCGCCCCGTACAAGCCCAAAGGCATTCTCTGCGAGAAGCCCATGGACGTGGACTGGGACGCCGCGATGCGCATGCACCTGGCCTGCCAGACGCACGGCGTGCCGCTCATGATCCACCACCAGCGCCGGTTCAACAAGCCGTTCCTGGAGGCCAAGCGCCTGCTCGACGCCGGGGCGATCGGCAAGCTCCTCAGGCTGGAAGGCGGCTGGCACAACTTCCAGGACTCGGGCACGCACCTGATCGACATGCTCTTCAACTTCGCCGGGGATGCCGAGGCGGAGTGGGTCCTGGCCCAGGCGGACGCCCGCGGCGGCCGCAAGGTCTTCGGCGCGCTCCAGGAGACGCACGGGATCATCACGTGGCGGTTCAAGACCGGCGTGCGGGCCACGTACTTCGGCGGGAAGGATTGGGCCGACCTCGGGTGCATCATCCGGATCACGGGTGAATCGGGCGTCATCGAGATCAACGACAAGGGCGCGCCATGGGTCCGGATACGGAAGGACGGCGGTACGTGGGAGCATCCGGACACCGGCGGCGAGGGCATCCATGACAACGCCGCGATCGACCGGGGCATCCAGGACTTCGTGGATGCGGTGGAGAAGGGCCGGCCTCCCGTGTTGGGGAGCCAGAGCGCCATCCGTCCGACCGAAGTCATCTTCGCGGCCTACGAGTCCGCGCTGAAGCGCACGCGTATCGACCTGCCGCTTCCGCCGGGCCCCTCGGCCCTCCGCAAACTCGCGGCGGATCAGGGCGTGGAGTTCTGAACTAGGCCAGCCGGTCGACGACGAGAACCCGGTCGGGGCGGTCGCCGGGCGGGGTGAAGGTCCTCGCGGCGTCGGCGTCCATGCGCCCGAGCTCGATCGTCGTCCCGTCCACGGGATCCAGCCACCGCACCCGGACCATCCGCCCGCCGAGGCGCTTGAGGTTGACGGTGACCGCCCGCGGCGTGGGGAGGTAGACGAAGGCCCACGCGCCCTCGGCGTCCCGCATGGCGCGGACGTGGTCGCCACCGGCCCCGGGATCCGAGACGAGCAGGCCCTGGTCCGCGACCCGCGTCCGCGTCGGCCGCGACGTCATCAGCGCGGCGAGGTGGCACACCTGCCGGGCCCCGGGCCGCTGAATCGCCTCGCGCCACGCGATCAGCTCGTTACCGTTGTTGACCGGCTCGCGCCCCGGCGCCCACATCTGCCAGACGAAGTGGTGGCCGTAAGTCACCCCACAGCCCCCCGCAAACACGGACCGGTAGAGCTGTTTGCGCACGTCCCAGTCGCGGAAGTACCCGTTGCGTGGATCCCATTTCGGCCACGGGTTCACGGGGTGGTCCTCGTAGTTCGGCTCCCCGTCCAGCGTCGGCTTCGGGGGTGCGAGCGCGAGGTCCCGCTCGATCCATTCCCACACGGGCACGTCGTGCCCCCCGCCGTGGCCGCTCTGCATCATGTTGACGTCGAGCCAGGGCTCGCCGTGCAGCCACTGCGAGGAGGATGATCCGCCGGACGGGTGGTAAGTCTTGAGCGCCCGCTGGCCGCTTCCCGCGTCGATCCCGGCCGCCATCGCCCGCCACAGCGCCCGGTAGTCGTGGCCCTCGTAGACGGGGATCCGGTCACCCCCGAGGACCCA
This sequence comes from bacterium, assembly GCA_919901855.1. Lineage (GTDB taxonomy): Bacteria > Oederibacteriota > CAKKQC01 > CAKKQC01 > CAKKQC01 > CAKKQC01. Next base: position 28,216 of record CAKKQC010000063.1, read on the forward strand.
GACGAGGTTCGTCTCCTCGCGCCAGCGGTTCCCCAGATACCGCCCCCACGCGTGCGCCTTCGCCTCGTTGAAGACCACGGGCCCGGTTCCCCACTGGCCAACGTTCACCTTGTCGCCCCAGGTCGGCAGGACGCCGACGTAGAGGCCGAGGCGGTCGGCCGACCGGATGACCCAGTCCACGTGCCGCATGTATTTCTCGTTGGGCTGTTCCGGGTCGTCGTTGACCAGGGGCTTCTCCCCGTACCGGTTCGGGGTGTGCAGCCCGTCGAACTCGGCCAGCACGACGGCCTGGATGAGCGTGAACCGCTGGCGCGCCCGGGTGCCGAGGTACTTCGCCGCCTCGCGCCGGTCGAGCCGCTGGAAGAGCTCCCACGCCGTGTCCCCCAGCCAGAAGAACGGCTTCCCCTTGCCCGTGACCAGGATCCGGCCGTCGTTGCTGACCCCGAGCCGCGGAAGCCTGGCAGCCATCAGATCCCGCCCATCGCGGCGGCGACGATCGCGCGGGCCTCGTCCTGGATGCGCCGCAGGTGATCGGCGCCCCGAAAGCTCTCGGCGTAGATCTTGTAGACGTCCTCGGTGCCCGACGGCCGGGCCGCGAACCAGCCGTGCGCGGTCGCGACCTTGAGGCCCCCGACCGCCGCCCCGTTGCCCGGAGCGTTGGTCAGGACCGCGGTCACGGGATCGCCGGCCAGTTCCTTCGACGACACCTGCGCCGGGGAGAGCTTCTTGAGCGCCCCCTTCTGCGCCGGGGTCGCGGACGCGTCGATCCGACCGTAGACGGGCTCGCCGAACTTCGCGGTCAGCGCCTGGTAATGCTCCCCGGGGTCGCGGCCGGTGCGGGCCGTGATCTCGGCCGCCAGCAGGGCCAGTATGATCCCGTCCTTGTCCGTGGTCCAGACTCCGCCGTCACGCCGGATGAAGGAAGCGCCCGCGCTCTCCTCCCCGCCGAACCCGAGCGAGCCGTCCGCCAGCCCGGCGGCGAACCACTTGAACCCGACCGGAACCTCGTACAGCCGGCGCCCGAGATCAGCCGCCACCCGGTCGATCATGGAGGAGCTCACGAGGGTCTTCCCCACCGCTGCCTCGCGCTTCCACGAAGGGCGGTTCCGGAAGAGGTAGTCGATCGCCACCGCGAGGTAGTGGTTCGGCGGCATCAGCCCGGCGCTCCGGGTCACGATCCCGTGCCGGTCGTGGTCGGGGTCGCAGGCGAAAGCGACCTGGAAGCGGTCCTTGAGGCCGATCAGCTTCTGCATCGTGTACGGCGACGAGGGGTCCATGCGGATCTTCCCGTCCCAGTCCACGGTCATGAACCGGAAGGTCGGGTCCACGGTCTCGTTCACGACCGTGAGGTCGAGCTTGTACCGCTCCGCGATCCGCGCCCAGTAGTGGACGCCGGCGCCTCCGAGCGGGTCCACGCCCAGCTTCACCCCGGCGTCCCGGACCGCTTCGAGGTCAAGGACCTGCCCGAGATCGGCCACGTAGGCGTTGAGGTAATCGTGTTCGTGCGTGGTGGCCACGCTCCGGGCCTGATTCAGGGGGATTCGCTTGACCCCCGCCAGCCCGTCCGCGAGCAGTTCGTTGGCCAGCTTCTGGACCGCGCCGGTGACATCCGTGTCCGCGGGCCCGCCATTGGGCGGGTTGTACTTGAACCCCCCGTCGGTGGGCGGGTTGTGCGACGGCGTGATCAGGATGCCGTCAGCCAGACCGGAGGTCCGGCCCCGGTTGTAGGTCAAGATTGCGTGCGAGACCACGGGGGTCGGCGTGAACTCGCCCCCCGCGGCGACCATTACCTCGACCCCGTTGGCGGCGAGGACCTCAAGGGATGTGTCCTGCGCCGGCGCCGAGAGCGCGTGCGTGTCCGCGCCGAGGAAGAGCGGCCCCGTGATCCCAACGCCCCGGCGGTATTCGCAGATCGCCTGGGTAATGGCCAGGATATGGGCTTCGTTGAACGACCGCCTGAAGGAGCTCCCCCGGTGGCCGGAGGTGCCGAACTCGACCCGCTGGGCGGCCACGCCGGGGTCCGGCGCCTCGGCCGCGTAGGCGGCCAGGAGCTTCGGAATGTCTACCAGCGTCTCTGGGGCCGGCGGCTTGCCGGCTAGCGGGCTGACTCGGTCACTCATGGGACCTCCAGCCTACCAGACGGCCGAGCTCCTCAGGCGACCGCCAGCCCTACTTCGCCGGAGGCGGCGACACGTCCGCTAGGGTCGCGGTCGCGCCGCCGATCCGGGAGCACCGCGCCGCCTTCATGCTCCGGAATGATCTCACTTCTTCCCCCAGATCAGGAGGTAGGGCGAGACCCAGCGGATCGGGCCCTTCCTGAGATCCTCGTCCATCCTCGCGAGGCCCTTGCGGAATGCCTCGTCCGGGATAAGGTGCAGCGACGAGCAGGCCTTGTTCCTCCAGAGGCTGATATCCGTGAGATCCGCCTCGAAGAGCACGCGCTCCTCCGCGATCCCCCTGAACCCCGCCTTCCGCATGAGGCCCTGGATCTCGCCGTCCAGGGGGTAGCGCTCGAGCTCGTAGGGAACGGTCTCGGGGAAGTAGTTCGTCAACGGCTTCCGGCTGAGGATGATCTCGCGGTCGTCCGTGACCGTGCAGATCCGTCCGCCTGGCCGGAGCAGTCCAAGCGCCTTCGCGAAGTAGGCCATCCGGTCTCGCACGTGGTGGATGACATCCACAGTGAAGATGAGATCGAATCCGCCTTCAGCCACGCCGGGCTCCTCGGCCGTGCCGGCCGAAAACGCCACAGACCCGCTCCGGCTCCTGGCCACCTCGAGCATCTTCGGGGCCGGATCGCCCCCCCAAGCCGCGCAGCCCGTCCGCTCCTGAAGGGCGATGATGTAGTTGCCGGTGCCGCACCCGACCTCCAACACCTTCGATCCGGCGTCGACGTTCGAATGGCCGGCCAAGGCCCGGAACACCTCGGGGTGGACCTGCCGGTACTTCGAGTAGTCGGCCGCGAGCCGGCCGTAATCCACGTCGGTCATCAGGATCTCACTGCCTGATCCGGTACAGCCCAACGCCGCCGGCCCACAGATCGGACGTCGCGGGGTCGAAGCGCAGAACGAGCGGCTTGCGGTAGGGCAGGTCGAGCGTGATATCGGACCAGGTCGCGCCGCCGTCGGTCGTCCTGTAGACACCGCCCGCCGTGTCCTCACCCCAGCTCACGCGCGAGAGCCAGATCGTCTCCTCGCGCCGGGGATCGATCTCGAGGCCGACGATGGCGAGGCCGTCGAAGGTCGTGAGCTTCGTCCAGGTGTCGCCGTGGTCCCGGCTCCGCCAGAGGTTCGCCCCGCCCGCGTACACGACGCCGCGCACCGAGACCGCGAGATTGAAGACCCAGCTCTCGGGGAGCGTGGTGCGCTCCCAGGTTGCCCCCGCGTCGCGGCTCCGGTGCACGCCGCCCTGCTCCCCTGTCGCGCCCCAGAACAGCCGGTTCGAGCGGGTGGGGTCCACGGCCAGCCCGTAGAACATGCGCCGGCTCGCGGGCTGCCCGGCAAGCCGCCGCCATGTCCCGCCGGCGTCGTCCGAGATGAACGCGCCGCCTCCCTCGAAGCCGTCCTCGGGATCCCCGTCGATGCCCAGGTAGAGGCGTCCGGGGCGGCTGGGATCGGCCGCAAGCGCGCGGGCGTAGCCTTCCCCCCAAACTGCATTGCGCGTCGGCCGGCGGCTCGGCAGTCCCGCGCCAGTGACGGAGAAGCTCTTCCCCCCGTCGTCGCTGAACACGATTTGATTGATCGGCCGGTCCCAGGGGGACGAGGTCGCGACCACGCGGGACCCTCCGCCGGGACGCTCGACGACGGCCACGCGCCACTGGTGCCCGCTGAGCCCGGCCGTGTATCGCCTCGGCAGGAGCTGACGCCAGCTCCCGCCTCCGTCGCCGCTCGCCATCAGTCCTTCGTCCATCGACGTCACGTACGTCTGCCCCCCCGCGAACCGGATGTCGGTCACGACGGAGATGTCCGCGCCGCGGTCGCGCTCCTCCCAGGTCTTCCCGCCGTCGCCGCTGAACGCCGGACGCCAGTTCCCGGCGATGAACAGCTCGTCGGGGTGCAGAGGATTCCGGGCCAGGCTGGACGGGGCGCTGATGTCCGGCGTCTCGCCCTCCTCCGGGAGGGTGGGGTCCGCCGCAAGATCCCGCCGGAGCGTTCGTGCCTCGCGCCAGGTCCTGCCTCCGTCGTCGGAGGCGCAGAAGAGGCCGCTCCACCCCTTCCGCGCGATGACGGCCAGGGCGTCCGCCCTGGCCGAGTGGACGGCGAGATCGCGGGCCTCGTACCCGGCGGCGACTCCTGCACACTGGATCCACGTCGCGCCGCGGTCGGCCGACCGCCACACGCCCTCCTTACCGCAGGCGGCGTAGGCGACGCGATCGTCACCCGGAGCGATGGCCACGCCAATCGCGGTTCCCGGGCCCTTCGGCGCGGTCCAGGTCGCGCCGCCGTCGTCACTGCGCCGGAGCCCCACGCCGGAGGCGACCAGCAGGAGACGTCCGTCGCGCTCGGATACCGCCACCGAGTGGATCGGCGGAGGCCCGGACAGCAGCGCCCGCCAGGTTGCGCCGTGGTCGTCGCTGCGGAAGAGCCCGTTCTTCGGCGTCCCCGCGTAGAGGATGCCGGCGGCGTCCGTCGCCAGGGACCGGATGCTGACGTCGCGCACCGCCACGATCCCGAGCTTCGAGGTCGTGGCGAGCGATGTCCAGCTCCCGCCGAAGTCGGTGCTCGAGTAGAGCCCACCGGTCGTCCCGAGGTACAGGGCGCCGGGGCGCCTCCGGTCGACCGCCATCCCGTAGACGGCGTAGTTACCGAGCCCGCGGTTCGAGATGCGCCAGTTACGGCCGTGATCCGTGGATACGTAGAAGCCGTTCACGTCGCCGCCGAGGTAGACGACGCCGTCCCGGGTGGGATCGAACGCGCAGGCCCAGTAGAATCCCCCGCCACCCCAGCCCACGGCCTGCCATGACGCCGGCCTCCCGGTGGAGCTCACCGCCGACGCGCTCCCCCGGCTCACGGCCCCCCCGCCGCACGCCGCCGGCAGGACCGCGACCAGGGCGCACAGGACCGATCGGAGGTGAGCCCCTTGCCCATCAAGTTTCGTCACGATCCCCGTTTTACCACGCCCGGGTGCTTACGCTTGCGCGTGTGGTCGCCCGTCCTCCTCCAGCAGGTGGATCCCCGGCGACTCCTCAGCGGCCGTCTGGACGTCGGCCGGCAGGTCGGTCATCTCCATGACTTCCCGGAGCTCCAGCTCGCCCCCGAGCCTCACGACCGGGCACTGGGATGCCCATTCGATCGCCTCCTCGCGCGAGTCCACGTCGATGAGCCAGAATCCCGCGATCTGGTCCCGTGCGCCCGGGAACGGTCCGTTCCGCACCTCCCGTTCGCCGTTCGTCAGCCGGACCCTGAACCCCTTCGCGGTCGGGGCCAGTCCCTCGGCCGACAACAGGCAACAGGCCTTCGTGAGTTTCTCGTTGTACCTCGCCATCTCGGCGAAGAATTCCGCGTCCGGCAGCGTCCCCTGCTCGGTCTGTTCGTCCGACTTCACTATCATCATGTATCGCATGTCGATTCCTCCCCCTCCGGCCGGCTCACCACCGGCTGGCACTAGCGGTAACGCGCGGGAGGCTCCGGGGGTTCCGAGGAGGGTTTCAGTCGCCCTGCCGGGCGGACAATCGGCGCGGGCGCGTCTTCCGCGGCGGCGGAAGCGGGATGATTCTGTCCAACGCGAACGCGATCGCGTACGCGACGAGCAGTACGATCCCCCAGATCATGATCCCCTTCATCGGCACGGCTACTTCCTCCTCCTGCCCTTCGGCTCTGATCTACCGCCGCCTTCCAGTCCCCCGGCCTCGCCCACCCGTCCCAGGATCGAGAAACCGAGGATGGCAAGCAGAATGGCTATAAGCAGGGCTCCAACCAGGTGCTCGACACCCCAATCCTGCGCCGCAGACGGGAAGAACAGGCCGAGTAGCGCGGCCACCCCCATCGCCTTGGCCGCACCAATCAGAAGATCGGCCAGAGTCCTGTTCTGAAGACGCGTCAGATGCCTCAGGCTCACAACCAGATTATACGCTCGATGTCCCGGCCGGTGGACGGGAAAGCCCGAAGTGGCGCTGGATGGCCTGTGCCGTCGCGCGGGCGCTGAGTTTCGTCGTGTCCAGTTGCAGCCAGGGCGCGGGGGCACGCCAGCCCTCCGGAGGCATCGACGAGCGGAAGCCGTAGCGCCGGATGATACTCTCGGAGAGCTTGAGGTCCCGCATCCCGGGTTTGTGGCGCAGCCGGTTCGCCGTCCGGCTCCGGCGCAGGCGCTCCCGGAGGCTGGCGTCGAGCCCGACCAGGAGCACGCGCGCGCCCCGCCGCCTGAACGGCCGGATGAACGCCGCGACCTGCCTCGTGCAGGTCGGATTGCCGAACACCCACGAGTAGGTCATCACGACCCCGGGAACTCCCGGGTCGGCCGCCGCCTCCTCGAGGATACGGCGGCGCGTCTCGAAGAGGAGCCGCCCGAAACGCTCGGTTCCGAACCCGAAGATCGAGGCCAGGGGATCGATGGTCATGTGGTTGTGGAGGAGCCGGTAGCCCGTGCGCCGGCACAGGTGCTGGCCGACGGTCATCTTCCCCACCACCGGCGGCCCGAAGACGAGGATGAACGTCTTGCGCGGGCGGGGCGGCGGGGCCGGTTTCGCCGCGGTTCGCGCCAGCGCCGGGTCCGCGCCGATCTCGACGAGCGCCCGCTCGAGGAACTCGTCGCGGCCCTCCCGGACCCCGCGGATGGTCCGCTCCACCGGGACCGTGGGCCGGATCCCGATCAGATGGTGCCGGGACCCGTCGTGCTTGACCACCCGCATGCCGGTAAAGTTGATCGTGTACCGGCCGGGGAGGCCCATCGTGTTGACGTTGCCGTTCGTCCCGGCCGTGGGCGCCCCCACGATCGGCCCCAGCTTGTACCCCTCAACGAATCCCATCAACGACTCCGCGTAGCTGATCGCCCGCGCGTCCGTGAGAAAGACGACCTTGCCCCGGATCCGCGGTCGCATGGGCCTCAAGTTCCACCCCTCGCATTCGTATCCCACGAGCCGCTCGCGGTCCGGGTGGATGATCCGGGGAATCCTCATCCATGCCCCGGCCTCGTCCTCCTTCCGGAGCAGGTGGTTGAGCACGGAGGTGACGCCCTTGTCCGGGTAGCCGCGCATGTCGAAGACGACCGCCCGCGCCGTGGCCAGGACCGGCATCTTCTTCCCGAGTTCCTCGTCCGAGAACTCGGGCAGGTTGACATAGAAGACGCCCGGGGCCAGCTCGGCGAACGGCGTCTTGGGCCCCGGATCCCACATCGCACTCTTCGTCGAAGTCCTTGGCGAGACGAATCGCAGGACCCGGCCCTCCCGGCTGACCGTAAGCCGGGCCTTCGTCCCATACATGCCGTAACCCAGTTTGTTCAGCGCAGAAACCTTGACCCACTGCGGGGAACCCGAGACCACGCTCTCCTCGTACGCGAGGATCCTCGTCGCCGGCTTGCCGTCGATCTCGAGGAGGATGTCGCCGGGCCTCAGCGGGCAGTCCTCCCAGACGAGATCGATCACGATCTTCCCCTCGATCCAATCCAGCCGGAACGGCGGGCATCCCCACCGGCCAGGCGTCCCCGGTCCCCCCACGCCACCGTGCCCGTCCCTCGTCTTCGCCACGAGCCGCTTCAGGAGCCTCTTGAAGTCCTCGCCGCCGCCGGTGTTGACGGCCTCCCGCAGGGTCCCGGACAGGACGGAGTCCCAATCGACTTTCACGATGTCGAAGTAGGGATAGAAGTGCTGGTACACGTTCCACGCAACGATGATGGAGGCCATCCGCACTTCCTGCCGGCTTGCTTCGAGATTGCGAGGGGGAATGCGCGCCAATTGCCGCTTGAGCGACCCGAGTGGAACCGGGGACGGCGAACTCCAAGTCCGGTTCCGCACGATGCGCAGGGCCAGCGGCACGCGGCACCAAAGCCCGGCACCAAGCGGCTCGATGGTCGCCTCCCCAAACCGCGGGACCTCCTTGAAACCCACGGGCTTGTCGATGACGCGAGCCTTGCCGTCCCCAAAGACGACCCGGTTGACTCGGTTGGTTCGCAGGCTCCGGTATATCGGCCATCTCCTGTGATTGCAGTCGGTCACGCCAAGGTGCTGCCAGGAAGTGGTCCGGCCCGCCCCGAGGCCCGCCGGCGGAATCTCCGGCCTCTCCGGACGGCTTGGCCGCCCGGCGTAGAGGCGCACGGTCGGCGCGATCGGGAGGAACAGCTCCTCCAGCGTCCACTTCAACTCGCGGGCGTTGCCGGCGCGAAGCACCCGGCCCGCGGCGTGGACGACGAACCGGTTCCAATCCATGGCCGCCGCCTCGTCGCTCGGATGGAAGTACCGGACGTAACCGTAAAGCCGCGCAAAGGCGCGCAAGGCATCGAGCCGCATGCGAGTCGGACGTGAAGCGCTCATGGGAATCCTCCCTTTCGGCGCACTAGGCAGGAAGGCGCTGCACCCAGGAGATCCCGTCGAACCCCGAATCGAAGGACAGAATCCGGTCGACGGCGTTCGCTTTCATCAGGGCGAGGTGAACGGCATCCCGGGAAGAGAGGCTCTTGTGCCCCAGGACGAGATCCTTCGCCATGTAGATGTGTCTCTCCTCCACGGGGAACACCTCGTCGACGATCGACCGGAGGGCGTCGAACGCCGGCTGGATGGCCTCGATACGACGGATCGCGGCATACCGGTGAAGTATCTCCTGGAAGACCTCGGCATCCGTCACCAGTCGTTCCTGGCTCGCGATGAGCGCTTCGACGGCCCGCTGAGCGTCTGCCTTATGCGGATGGGCCTCCCCCACCAGGTACATGGGTATGTTGGAGTCGACGAAGGTCAGGAAGCCGCTCCGCGGGATCTGCCGCGCTCGATCTCGGATAGCATGCGGCCGATGTCCGCCGTGGGGAACGAGTGCCGCACCGCTGCCCGGAGCGCCGCCAGCTTGCGATCCGCGCCGTCCTCCGGCTGGTCGAGCGAGGCCTTGCGAATGGCCTCCCGGACCCACGTCGCCACGGTTACGCCCTTGACCTGCGCCAACCGTTTGAGCCGGTGCATGTCGGCCGGGGGTAGCAGAACCTGAAGCCTCTTGCTCATGGCCTTAGCCTACCTTACTCATGCCGATGAGTCAACTACTGCGCTCCCAGCGCCGTGCCTTTCACGAGGGCCCAGACCGCGCGGACGGAGAGGACCAGCGCGCCCTGGCAGAAGACCCCGAGGACGAGCCCGCCGAAGAAGGGCTTCCACTTCTCGTAGGACTCGACGCCGCCGAGGCGCAGGAGCAGGGTCTTGAAGATCCAGGCGACGATGCCCGTGAAGACCCACATGTGGCAGCCGGCCCCGGGCGCGCGGCCCATGGCCGCGAGGATGAACCCGACCGGGTGCAGGAACCAGCCCACGACGTTGTTGCGCAGGAAGATCAGCACCCCCATCGTGGCCATCCCCACCCCGAGCCAGGTCAGGCGCAGCCAGTCGGTCCCGAGCGGGGTGCGGACGGCCTCGCTGGCCCGGTCGAACGGCATCCGCATGTACCACTGGTAGTGCCAGACGCCGAACGTGTTCGCGCCCTTCCGGTACGCGAGCCACGCGGTGGCGAACATGCAGAGGAACGTGGCGAGCGCGACCGCGACGAGGACGAGCGTGAAGGTGCCGCGCGGGAAGCGGCCCTGCGTCCGCGTGCGCTCGGCGGTCATGGCATTCCCGACCTGGCCGAGCGACGCCGTGCCGTAGACCCAGCAGGAGGCGAGCGCGAGCGCGGCCAGCGCCGCGGGGGCGAACCGCTTCGTGCCGCAGACGATGACCGTAAGGTCCACCTGGTCCGTGGGCCACCCGACCTCGAACGACGATTCGGCCAGAATGCGGGCGGAACCGATGTAGCCGAGCGCCTGGGAGCCGAGCAGCACGAGCAGGCCGCCTGGCTGGCGCAGGCCCAGGAGGCCGAGCCAGACCACCAGCCCGGCCGAGGAGGCCAGGAACACGGCCACGGTCGCCCGGGGCGAGAGCCACGACCAGTCCTCGCCGGTCCCCTCCCAGGCCGCCTTCAGGTAGGCCCTGATCGTGTGGCGCCCGGCCCACAGCGAGAACAGGATGAGGGACATGAAGGCCCCCGTGAGCTGGAGCGACCCCATGTCGCCGCTCGAGTAGAGGTCCCCGTGCTCGAGCTTGAACCCGGCGAGGTTCAGCCCGTAGTCGCGGAACGAGATCAGGACGAAGAAGACGACCATCGAGATCACGATGTCGCGGTGGACGAAGTACAGGAGGCCGAGCAGGAAGAGGTTGAGGTCGGTCCTGATCCTGGGCAGCCCCTTGTACCACTCGACGCCCTCGGGCCCGCCGCCGAAGTACAGGTTCGCCTGCGGGAAGACGGGCACGAACTGCTGGAAGAGGTTCCAGAGCGGGACCGCGCAGGTGATCGCGACCCCGTACCAGAAGAGCCGGGACTTGAGGAAGCCCTTCGCCGCGCCCACGAGCACCTCGGCGTGCGGGAACGTCAGCCGGTCGTGCTCGATCCACTGCCGGGCCATGAGTCCCGCGAGCGAGATCATGAAGGCGGTCCAGACCACGGTGAAGGCGCTCCATGCGAGCGCGGGACGCAGCCACATGCCCCATGGAATCGCGTGGCCGGAGGAGAGGCCGTTGTAGAACCCGGAGGCCCAGGGGTCCCCGGCCGGGCCCATCGCCCATCCCGGCAGGTAGGGAATGATGTTCTCCTTCCACCCGTTCTCGGGGGAGGCGAAGACCCAGGGCGAAGTCAGCAGCGGCATCTGGACCTCGACGTACGACCAGGTCGCGACCCAGCCCCCCATCAGGATGATGATGAAGCACCCGAAGGACTCCCCCAGCGTGACCGCGGGCGGGAGACCCCGTCGCTCGCGGAGGGCGTTGATCCCGCAGAGCGTAAGGAAGAAGGACGAGGCCGCGAACGGCAGCACTCCCCACGCGCCGGGGTTGTCGCCCTTGGCCACGAACACGAGCCAGGGGGCGGACACCGCCACCGCGGCGACCACGAGGAGCGAGAGGGTCGCGAGCAGGAGCCAGCGGCGGGGAGCGGAGCCGTTCGTCATCATGTCAGTAGAGCAGAGGCGTCACGGCTTTCGCCATGAGCGTGACCGCGATGGCGACCATGCCGATGAGCCCCATCCCGCAGGCGAATCCGGCGCCCAGGATGGGCGCGTACGCCTGCCATTTCTCGTTCCCGTACCGCTTCGCCATGCTCATGCCGATCAATGCCCCGATCATCATCGGAATCGAGTCGTGGGGCCACATCTGCAAAGACCCGACCATGCTGAAGAAGAAGAGCGTGGACATCCGCAACGCCGCGGTGGCCGCCCACAACAGGCCGGCGACCGCGAGCCCGAGCCCGATGAACTTGAGGTTGAGCACCTGGTGGATGAAGTAGGCCCGGGTCGGGCTCGCGGGGTCCGTGATCGAGAGCCAGATGTACTGGTTCTGGACGCCCAGCGGCCAGTAGGTCTGCGCGTACGGGTACGACTGCGACGGAATCGGCCCGAGCTTCCAGATCAGGGACCAGTAGATCCACGAGAAGACGAAGGCGAGCACGGTCGTGAGCACGATGAGCTTCAGGTAGCTCGGGAACTTGGTCCGCGACATCTCGAGCGACTTGTAGGTCGAGGGCTCCCAGCCGCAATCGTAGAGCGGGACGGGCGCGAACCAGAGCGCGACGCCGCGGTACCCGGAGAGGAAGAACGTGAACTCGCGCAGGAACGGGAACGGGTTCCCCTGCGTCGAGCCCGTGATCCCGACCATGCGGGCCGTGATGAACGAGTTGAGCGGGCTCCAGATCAGCCCGAAGAACGCCGTGATCCATACCGGAAACTCGGGCACGAGCCACTTCACGACGCCCACGATGGCGAGCGTGCTCGCGGCCCAGAGGACCAGGCAGAGGGCGGGGTTGAAGTCGCCCCGGCCGGGAGGAGGCGGCGGCAGCCGGAACCGCGCGCTCCCGGACTCGGAGGCCTGCGACCCCCCCGCCTCGAGCCGCTCGCGGCGCTGCTTCGCCATCTGCCGGAAGAGCGCGACGATGCCCGCCCAGCCGAAGAACAACCCGGTGCCCATGCCGAAGCTGATCCAGAAGTTCCACGTGAGCGCGATCGAGGTCGGGATGTTCGAGTAGCCCGGCTTCCAGTCCGGGAGCATGTGGTTCCAGACCAGGAGGGGCGGGATCACGAGGCCGCCAATCATGGAGCCCGCGAACTGCCCCCACGCGATATCCTTCGGCAGGACCATGCCCCAGATGTACCCCCCGAGGCCGGTGGACAGCCCGAAGAGGGCCCCGGGGAGGAACGCCTGGATGGCGCGAGTCAGGTCGATCCAGGGGATCGGGATGAGCAGGATCGGCTGGGGCGCGAGGATGCTCGTGATCGCGGGCACGCCGACGTAGATCGCGCCCCACGCGACCCCGATCATGGCCCCGATCGAGAAGACGCGCCAGCGCCAGCCCTCCTTCCCCGACGAGGATTCCGCCAGCGCCATCGTGCCCCCCACGCTGATATTGACGAGCGGGAACGGAAGCCGTTCGGCGTCCGAGACCGCGCGGAATAGGACGAACCCGAGGGTCACCGAGTTGACCCGGTAGAGGAGGCTCACGATCATGCCGATCAGGATCGGCTTGGCCCAGTCGTGGTGGAAGAAGGTCCGGAGCGCGTAGACGGGGGACGCGAGCGGCGGCACCACCCAGTCCGGGATCTTGGGCGCCAGGTTGGCCATCAACGGGTGCTGGATCAGGTACTGCTCCCATATGAACAGTCCGAACGACCCGCCGAACATCTGGAGCCCGCCGCCGAAGGCCCAGCTCACCCCGATCATGCCCGAGACGGCCCAGTAGATGAGCATGATCTCCTGCGGCCGGAGCTTGACGAAGGTCCGGCGGGCGACCTCGAGGAAGAGGATGAGGGTCACCCACTCGGCCGCGCCGCCGAGGCCGACGCCGGCGATGAGCCCCATGTAGATCGCGCCCGGGAGCATGACGAACCCGGCGAATAGCGCGGCGATGACGACGTTCCGGCTGAAGGCGTCCTCGTACTGGAGGTCCGCCGGGATCAGGTTGTGGTCTTCGGCGGCGGGCGGGGCGGCGGGTTTCATGTCAGCCACGGGCGCCCTCCTCCATCCGACGCGCACCTTCCTCGGCGTAACGGGCCTTGATCTCGGGGCCGAAAAGCCGCCAGACCAGGAACCGCTTGCGTAGCGCCGTCAGGAACCGCCGGTTCTGCCGGTGCCAGGAGCCGGTCTCGCCCGAGAGCCGGTCCAGGGTCACCTGGACGCGGTAGAGCCCGGGCACGTTCATCGGAATCGCCTCGAAGGTCGCCTGCTGGCTGATCCCGAGGTCGTAGGGGGCGAGCCAGCAGGCCATCTCGATCGCGATACCGTCCACCGTCCGGCGCTGGATCACGCCGTCGGTCGCGAACGACCCGATCGAGGAATCCCGGTAGGCGCGGAAGAGGGCCGCCAGGTACGTGAAGAGCCCGACAAGATCGTTCTGGCCCACCGTGAACGGGAAGTCGAACCGGAGCCGGTCGCCCTCGGCGGGCGGGAGTTTCCAGTGCCGGGTGACGTCGGGAACCGACAGTTGGCTCGCCTTGCGCGCCGGGTAGATCGTCGAGAGCATGACCGCCGCGATCACGACGACGCAGGCCCCGACGGCCGCGCTCGACGAGTAGTTGAGCGAGAGGCCCGCGAGCGTGCCGGACCGGAGCAGGACCGAGGCCACGATCTGGGCGAAGAGGTACCCCAGGACGACGCCGACGACGGCCACGACGAAGGCCTCCGCGACGAAGAGCGCGCCGATGTGGGACGGGGCGAGCCCGACCGAGGAGAAGATCGAGATCTCGCGCGTGCGCTCGTGGACGCTGCCCATCATGGTGTTGAGCACGATCAGGCTCACGAGCAGGATCGGGAGGAGAAGGTCGAGAGTGCCCGAAACCGAGACCGCGCCGATCGAGGTCAGGAGCGAGGTCTTCTGGCCGTCGGACACGAGCGCGATGACGGCCGCCCGGGTCAGGAACTCCTTGACGCGGCCCAGCACCTTCGTGGCGTCCACGCCCGGCCGCGGGATCACGGCCACGCTGCGCAGATGGCCCTCGAGCGAGAGCGCGAGCACGTGCGGGACGATCGCGATCGTGTCGCCGCCGTAGTGCTCGGAATCCGTGAACCGCTCCGTCGGGCTTTTGGTCGGCGCCGGCTCCCCGCCCGCCTCCCAGTTGTACCGGCCGCGGCTCACCTTGAACTTCGCCGGCGCGATCGATTCGCCGTCGAGGTCCCGCCAATCGCCCAGCCTCTTTCCGTCCACGAGCCCGACGACGGTGAGCTCGACGCCGCGCACGCGGACGCGGCTCCCGAGGGAGGCGCCCAGCCGCGCGGCGACCGCCTCGGGGAGGATGCAGGCGGTCCGCTCACCCGGGGCGAACCACCGCCCCCGCAGTCCCGCCGTGGCCTTCGGCCGGAGGACGGCCACCTCCCCCGCGGTCAGCCCCAGCAGGGCCGAGAGCGTGGCGTGGCGGTCTCCGCACTCGATGTCGAGGATCAGCGACTCCTCGCGCACGCGCGCCATGACCCAGCTCCGGGGCAGGACCTCGGCGTCCGGCTCGAGGGCGCTGCGCAGGTAGGTCTCGACCGGCGGCTGGAGCGACTGCCACGCCATCTCCCGGACCAGCGCCCCGGTGTAGGAGGGGTTCGTGCCCCGGGGCAGGCGGAAGAAGCTGATCGTGCTCGAGAGCGAGACCATCGAGAGGACGGTGAACGTGAGCACCACGATCGTGGTCACCGTGAGCGCGGTCCGCAGCGGGCGCTTGCGCAGGTTCGACAGGCCGAGGAGCAGGGCGGCCACCGTGGCCGAGACGCGGCCGATGTCGACGGCCTCGTAGTCGCCGCGCTCCCCCTTCATCCGCTTCAGCTCGCGCTGGAACTTGGACGTGATGATCGCGAGCACGAACAGCCCGAGGGCCAGGATGATGAACGCGAGGAAAATGATTACGGGATTCGACGAGATCCGGAAGGCCGGGTGCACCTGGCTCAGCGCCAGGAACGCGACGACGAAGAAGGTCGCCGTCGCCACGATCTGCCGCCGCAGATCGGTGAACGAAAAGAACAGTCGCTCGAGACAGAACGAGAACGGGAGCAGGAGCACGCAGTAGAAGACGACCGTGCGGACGAGGTCGTTGGCGACGGTGCGGAACTCGGGGTACGCGCGGGCCTCGTACCCCCAGGCGCGGCGGGCGGCCTCGAGGAAGGCCCCGTACTTCCGTTTCCGCCAAGCCTCGCGGGCCTCCACGAGCCCGTCGTGGGCGCGCTCGTGGAGCGCCTCGATGCGGAAGTTCCGCACGTTGTACCGCTTGAGCGTCCGCCCCCGGGCGTCGTCGAGCGCCCAGAGGTCCTTGGCGCCCTCGAAGGGCGCGCGCGTGAGGACCCGGCGGGAAGCCGCGTAGCCGCGGCCCTGCGCCTCGGACAGCTCGAACCCCGCCCGGGCCGGGTCGAGGAGGCCCTCGTCCGCGCCGGTGAAGACGCCCTGCAGCCCGAACGGGCCGGTCGTGAGCAACGCCTTCACCCGCGTTTCGACCTCGGGCATCCTCGGCGCGAAGATGACCACCGCGGGGGTGAAGGCCTCCTGGGCCGTCGCCTGGTTGGCCACGATCGAGAACCCCTCGTTCATGAACGGCTGGTCCCGGCCGTCCGTGAGCGTGATCCAGTCGAGGAAGCGGAGGTACCGGGCGTCCACGGGCTCCAGGATCGTGAGCGGTGAGCACCGGAAGAGCAGGTGCAGGGTCTTGCCCTCGCGTTCCTGGAAGCCCACCGACGGGCTGAACTGGTTCTTCGTGAGCGGCCCCAGGTCCCGGGACATCGCGATCCGTCCGTCCGCGTCGAAGGTCCAGCCCTCGAGTTCCAGCATGACCCACTGCCAGTACTCGGCGATCCGGACGAGCGGGACCCGGAAGGTGCCGGTCTCGCTCCGCGACAGCGCGGGGTCGGTCCGGCTGAACCACGCGTGCAGGCCGCGGACCGTCCCGTAGGTCTTCCGGCTCAGGCTCCCCCCCCCCCAGGAGGCGCCCGCGCGGTACGTCATGAGCGCGTGGGGCACGGGCTTGTTAGGCAGGCCGGTGATCGTGCGCTCGAACTCGTGCACCTCGCCCCGGAACGCGCGCGCGTCGTCGGGGAGCTCGAGCTTCAGCTCGTTGAAGAACGCGGCGTCCGGCAGGGCCGCGGCCAGCAGGTCCCCGATCGTCGCGATCTGGCGCCCCAGGTTCCCCTGGTTGACGGCGGCGGCGGTGTCGGCGGGCGTGTCGCACCGGTCCCGCGCGTCGAACGGCGTCGCGAACGTGAGGCCGGGAGTCCCCGTCTGCGTCGCCACCTCCGCGTCGAACGCGGCCCGCCATCCCAGGAGGTCCTTCCAGCTCCGCGTGGGCGGCGCCACGCCGTTGAGATAGCGCTCTCCCGCCCCCGTCTTCCCCCAGAGCTTCTCCGCATGGGCGTCGAGGACGCGGGCCGTCCCCGCCAGCGCGTTCTGCGCGAGCAGGTGCGTATCCCATCCGTAGTAGAACGTGCCTTGCGAGAAGGAGGCCACGCGGGCGTCGCCGCTGGAGAGGTCGAGCCCGACGAACAGGTCCGCCTTGATCGCCTCTTCGGCCGTGATCGACCGGGTGAAGAACTCCCGTTTCCGGATGTGGCGCACGAGGAAGTCGGCGGTGCCCGCGAAGACGTGGTTGTGGCCCGACGTCGCCACGAAGCACAGCGACGGAGGCACCGGCGCCGACGCGAAGCGGCGCGCGAGCTCGAGCAGCGCGATCAGTCCCCCGGCCTCCTCCCCGCCGGGCGCGAGGGCGGGCACGACCGACATGCTGTCCGTGTACGCCTGGAGGATCACGGTCTTGTCCCGCCACGCGGCCTTCGACGTCTGGTCGTCGGAGGGGAACCTGATCGGCGACCCGCGACGCCAGCCGATGATGTTCGCGGTCCGGATCTCGGCCCAGCCCACCCGCGAGCGCAGGGTCGCGCGCACGCCCCTACGGGCGGCTGCGACCAGGGGCGCGACGGACGCGCCCGGCGCCCACACGCGCGGCAGGTCGGCCGGCACGTCGAGGAAGAGGTCCTCGGCTTCGGCGCGGGCGAGGCCGGCGCCGCCGGCGGGAGGAATGAAGACGACGGCCGCGGCCCCGAGGATGAACGGCGTCGTCCAGCCCAGCGGACCTCCGGCGCACGGGAGGCGGACGAGCACGATCGCGCCCTCGACCTCGCAGCCGTCGAGCGCGGTCGCCTCCCCGTGCCCGCCGTCCACGAGCGCGCCCGTGACTCCGTCGCGCGGCGTTACCGGGCACTGGACGCGGTTGGGCCAGACGGCGTGCAGGACCACGTCACGCAGCCCCGGCCCCTGGATCGTGACCCCCTCCTCCACCGGCGCCACGACGATCACGGGCTCGCGGTGCACGTCCGTGAGCCCGTATGCCCGGAACGCCCGCTCGACCTCGTCGAGGGTCGCTCGGTGTCCGGGCGACCCGGCGTACCGGGTCGGCGCCCCGGCGAACTTCAGCAGCCAGCCCGGCACGTCCGCCCGAGCGGCCGGCGCCAACGCCGTCAGGAGGACCGCGGCAAAGAACCGGCGAGCGATCACGCCCGGCCTCCCGCCGTCACGCTGGCGGCCCGGACCCGGACGTCGACCTTGACGAGGCGGCCCAGCGGCGCGCCCAGGAAGCGCCGTGCGAATTGTGGGAACATGCCGCCCGTGTCGGTGAGGCAGAAGGTAACGCGGCCGCGGGGACCGCGCACGCGCAGGAGGTTCCGCTCCCCCAACTCCGCGCGCACGGCGCGGAGCACGGCGCCGGATGCGTCCACGAGCATGACCCGGGTACCCAGCACGTCCCGGAGCACGGACTTGATGAGGGGGTAGTGCGTGCATCCGAGGATGACGGTGTCGACGCGCGCGGCCTTGAGCGGCGCGAGGTAACTCATCGCCACCTGCCGGGTCACGGGAGTCCTCGCCCAGCCTTCCTCGATCAGGGGCACGAACAGCGGACACGCCCGCGCGAACACGCGGACACCCGGAGCCGCCGCGGCCAGCCGCCGCTGGTAGGCCCCCGACGCGATCATCGTCCGCGTCCCGACCACGCCGATCCGCCCGGACCGGGTGCGCGCCACGGCCTCCCGGACGCCGGGATCGATCACGCCGACCACGGGAAGACGCATCGACCTTTCGAGCCCGTCGAGCGCGACGGCCGAGGCCGTGTTGCAGGCGACGACGGCGACCTTCACGCCCCGGCGCTTGAGAAACCCGAGGTGCGCGCGCACGAGCCCGCGGACGGTGTCCGGGGACTTCGTGCCGTAGGGCAGATTAGCGGTGTCCCCGAAGTAGACGAGGGATTCCCGGGGCAGGCCGCGCCGGAGCGCCCGGAAGACCGTGAGACCCCCGACGCCGGAGTCGAAGATGCCGATGGGCCGGCTCAAAGTCACTTCCGCCTCCCCCCGACCATCTGGCGGACGCGTGCCATCTTGGCCTTGAGCTCGGCGTCGCCCGGCTTCCCGGCCAGCAGGGGCTCCCCCAGGCTGAGAGCGAGGTCCCACCGGCGCATTGACAGGGCGAGCTCGAAGGCCCGGTCGCGGGCCGCCTCCATGCCGCCCCCGATCGTGAGCGCGTCGAGGTACCGCCCGAGGGCCCGCTCAAACTGCTTGTCCAGCTCGAGCAGGATGCCGAGGTTGTAGTAGACGACGCCCGTCGGGTAGCCGTACGTGATCGCGCGCTCGTAGTCCGCCATCGCCTGCTTCGGCTTCTTCAACAGGCTGAAGGCGTAGCCCCGGTACGCATAGGCGTGGCTCGCCCGGGGCAGCGCGCGCACGAGGTCTTCGCAGACGGCGAGCGCCTCCTCGGTCCGAGCGCGCTTGAAGAGGTCGTCCGCCTGGCCCACCAGCGCCCGGCCCCGCGCGGCGGCCTCGGCCGAGTGGAAGAAGGACGGCATGCCCTGCTTGCGGCGTTCCGGGGGCAGGGGCTTCTCGAGCAGCTCGAAGAGGAAAACGCCGTGGCTGGTAAACACGGGCTTGCCGTAGGTGTTCCACATGTCGATGAACGTGTTCCGCGGCCGCTCACCCCAGTCGAAGATCCCGTACCGCGAGTACTCCTCGCCGCGGGCCTCGTACGAGATCAGATGAGTGACCCGCATGCGCTTCAGGGCCCGGCGCAGGTCGGCCGGCGAGGACGCCGCCTTCGCGAGCTCCCCGAGCGTCGAGCGGTCGTAGATGCTGTTGCAGATCCGCCGGCGGCGCAGGTAGAAGCTCTCGTCGCCGCTGACGAACAGCACCCGGTCCCCGTCGTGAAGCGCGGAAGAGGCCGATTCCACGGTCTCGTAGTATTGCACGCCCAGCCGCAGCAGTCCCAGCCGGTCTAGATGCGCGGTGGTGTAGGGCACGAGCGCGTTGTTGGAGAAGCGGTTATGCACCTCGCCCCACGCCCCGATGAGCAGGATCCACGCGGTCGAAAGCGTCACGACCCCGCGCGCGAGCCAGGATCCCCGGCCCAGCCGGGCCGCAACGAACGCGATCGCGACCGAACCCATCGCCATGACCGGGAACAGGAACCGCGTCTGCTGGGACGAGGTCGCCCACAGCACGAACGTCACCCCGGTCGAGATCGCGAGGAACCGGACCACCTCGGGCACGCCGGGAAAGAGGAAGAGACAGGGCAGCAGGAGCAGGGCGAAGGGGTTCAGCGTGAAGGTCCCGAAGTCCGAGATGTCGATCGACGCCATCGCCGGCATCATGAGCCAGCTCCGCAGGCTCCCGTGGCCCGTCCCGTACTTGACGTTGTCGCCCATCCACGTCGCGAAGAGGCCGGCATCCCACCGGATCGCGGGGAAGACCTTGTAGAGGAACGGGAAGAACGGGTCGCCGACGAGGAGCCAGCTCTTGGCGAGCCATACGCCCGTCCATGCGGAAGCCCACCCGACCGGAACCGTCAGCTCGCGAACGAGCTGGCGGGGTGAAGCACCCCGGCGCAGACGAGCGAGCACCCACCAGCCCAGCATGAGGCCCGAGGCCCAGATGCCGATGTACTTCGTCCCCTGCGCAAACCCGAAGAACCATCCCGCGACGAAGAGCCATGCGAGGGGCGGCGGCTCATTGGCCGTCGCCCTGACCCACTTCATGGCCCGGACAAACGCGAGCGTGGCCAGGATCTCGCACCACGTCATTCCCAGCTCGACCATCGTGATGTGGTGCAGGAACCGCATCGTGGGCTGGGAGAGGAAGATCGCGGCCGCGAGGAGGCCGCCGGTGTGGCCGAGCAGGGCCCGGCCGAGGGCGTAACTCCCCCACGCCGCCAGTCCGCCCTGCGCCCAGTGCAGGAGCTTGGGCGCGACGTCCTCGCCGAGCGCGAGGAAGAACGTGTACTGCATCTCCTGGAGGAACGGAAAGTTGGAGAAGAACGTGTGCGCGAGCCGGACGATCTTGTGCTCCACGATCCACTGCTCGGGCACCGCGAGGTGGTAGACGAGGGAGTCGTAGAACCACTCGGGCTCGAACGCGGGCAGGAAGTTGCCCACGATGACGATGGCGATGACGGCCACGAGCAGGGCGTCGACGGACCTGCCGACGATCCGGGACGACGCGAACATCCGGTAGAGGAGGCACCAGATCAGGGCCGCCGCGGCGGCCCATGCGAGCAGGAACCCGGCCTCCCCCCAACTTACGGCGTGCCGGCGCAGGTAGGCCTCCACGAGGAGCCCGAGCCCCGCCAGGCACGCGGCGCTGACGGCGGCGCAGAGCCCGAGCGGCAGCCACTCGAGCCGGCCGGGACCGGACATCGAAAGAGGAGCGCCCTCTCCCGCCGTCAGGGAGGAGTCTCCCGTCAGACCGGTGGCCGTCTTGAGCCGGGTCCAGGGCGCCCTCCACCACCGCCCCCGCGCGGCACCCACGCCGAGCGCGACGGCCAGGAGCGCCCAGAACGGGCCGCCGGTCAGCGCCCCCACGAGCCCGAGTCCGAGGGTCGCCGTCCCCAGAATCCCGTTCCCGAGCCCTACCGAGAGCAGGAACGACCAGCGCGGCGCGATCGGCCGGCCCAGCGCCCACCGCAGGGCCCGGCGCCCCGCCAGCCACGAGAGCGCGAGGTAGCAGGCCAGCAGGGCGACCGACCTCGTGTTGTTCAGCCACATGTTCACGAAGACCATGCCGTTCGGGGTGAGGAACCGCTGGTCCCGCCGCCAATACTCGGCGAAGAGCTGGGGCTCGATCGGGAACTGGCGCCAATAGACGACGAAGAAGCCGAGGCTGACGAGGAAGAACGGCAGGGCGAACCAGCGCGGGTCCCCTCGCAGGAGCGGAGGTTCCGGGGGAGGCGGAATAGGGCCGCCCTTCGGGTTCGCAGATGCCGGCGGCACCGGGTTTTTCGGGCTTTTCATGCGAAGACCATCGTACCGCAAAGCCCAAGGTGTATGATCACGACCATGATGGCCGACAGGCATTCCGCCCAACGCTTGCTGGCCATCCTGTTGTTCCCGGTCATCCTTGCCTCCTGCTCGGGCCGGGAGCGCGTCCTTCAGAAGATCGGCAAGGACGGCTACTGGCACCTCGAGCGCGTGGCCCACCGGCCCCTGCTCTCCGTGCTCGGGCGGATCCCGCTCCTGTCCTCGCTCGTCGGCGACACCGGCGACCGCTGGTGGTTCGTCTCGCCGAAAGGCGAGAGGTCATTCCTCAGGATGGTCAGCAGCGTCGGGGACGGGGAGCCCGCGTCCCGCGCCGCCTCGTTCATGGTCGAAGCCCAGCGGAACCTCACCGCCTGGGGGTTCAACGGCTTCGGTTTCTACGTGAACGAAGTCGCGTGGGCCGGAATGGACGGCAACCGTCTGCCGGCGGTGCTCTATTCCGGCGGGGGGACGATCTGGGCCGGGATCTTCGACGACTGGGTGCCCCCGACCGTGGAGGAAAGCGTGAAGGGCCAGGCGGCTTCGCTCAAGGACGCCCGCGACGTGCTCGGGCTCTTCTACGGGCTCGACGGGGCCAGCTCGCCCCGGCTTCTCCTCCTGGCGTACGGCTCGTTCCCCCGGGAATCGCCTTCGAAGGTGCGGCTGGTCGAAGTGATCAGGAGGCGGTGCAAGGGGGATCTCAAGCAGCTCTGGGCGAGGATCCCGAACGTGAAGACCTTCGAGGAACTGCTCGACAAGCGCAACTGGGAAGCATACGACGGCGCGGACGAGGACGGAGAGGCGTTCGCGAAGGAGCTCTACGGGGAGTACGGCGCGATCGTCCGCAAGTCGTTGCGGGCGCACATGCCGAACTACCTGGCCTTGGGGCCCGTGCTCTGGCCGGACACTCCCATCCCCGTGCTCCGGGCCCTGGCGCCGCACGTGGACGCGCTGTCGATCTTCCTCACCTCCGCCGACGGACGGCTCTCCCGGCGCTACTTCGAGGAGGCCTCCCGGGCCACCGGCAAGCCCATCCTGATCTGGGCGGCGGGCCCCCAGCTCAGGGAAGGTCAGGGACTCGCCGTCGAGACGGAGGCCGGGCAGGCGATCAGCTTCCGCCGGATGGCGAGCGGGAGCGCCGCGCTTCCGTTCGTGGCGGGTTTCTGCTGGACCAAGTACCGCGACGGCCGGGAAGACAACGTGGCCCTGCTCGACCGCAACGGGAACCGCCGCGATCAGGTGCTCAACACCATTATGGAGACCAACGGCCAGCTCGACCGTATCCATGCCGAGGGTGCGGAAGGCTACTACCCCGAGTACTACCAGGAGGACCGGTTCGCCGCCGGTACGCCCCGCCAGGACCTCCGGCGCCTGCCGAAGCCGCTGGCCGTGGACGGGGACCTGGCGGATTGGCCCGCGCGGGGATTCTGGCTGGAAAACGTCAAGCTCGCCCGGGACCTTGATCCCGTCGTGTTCGCGGGGGCGAGGATCGGCTGGGACCCGGCCGGCCTGTGCCTGGGCGTCGAAGTGCAGGACGACGCGGTGGAGCTGCTCGACCCGCGGGTCTACTGGGTCGCCGCGGACTTCGTGGAGGTCCTCATCGAGGGCTCCGGCAAGCGGCTGTCCCGCTACGCGCCCTCAACGTCGCATGTCGTCCTCCTCCCCCGGGGCGGCGGACAGGACGGAACCTCCGCGCTTGCCATGATCATGCACCACGAAGGCGACCGGTGGAACGCGAACCAGTACGACGCTAAGGCCATCGAGACGGGTTCGTCGTTCTTCCGGGGCCGCCGCGAGTTCGACCACGTCGCGGGGATCGGCCGGTTCACGCGCAGCACCCGCGTCAGCCTGCGCGAGTCCTCGTGGAAGCTGGAAGCCCGCATCCCGTGGGCCTCGATCGGCATCGAGCCGAAGCCGGGCGAAAAGATCAGGTTCAACCTGATCGTGCACCGCATGGGCATGCGCGAAGAGGAGGCGTTCTGGGCGGCTCCGCGGGATCGGGAGACGCTCGGCTCCCCGGCCGCCTGGGGACAGCTCACGATCGCGGACGAGGGGAAGCCTTGAGGGCCCGCCGGCTTCCGCTCGCCGGGCTCCTACTGATGGTCACCGGCGCCTGCGTCGCCGCCCGGGTGCCGGAGACGCCCTTGCCGAACATCGAGGATTTCGAGCGTGTTCCGGTCGGCGGACTGGCTGGCGCGGTCACCGACCCGAACGGGAAGGCGCAGTGGTCCGCGAGCGTCGTCTCGCCGGGCCACGGGGGCCAGCGGTGCCTTCACCTGGCCTCGATCAGGACCCTGAACCAGACCACCTGGATCCTGGAGCATCCATCGAACCTGGCCCGGTATCAGGGCATCCGGATGTTCGCGAAGGCCAGCCGGCCCCTGGACGAGATCCACATCATGCTGGACGCCGGCGGGCGGCTGTTCTTTCGAAGTCCCGTCGGCACCGATTGGAGGGAAATCCGCGTGTCGTTCGAGGATTCGGCCGGGTACGGCCGGTTCGAACCCCGCCGGTTCCGATCGATCTCGGTGCACGCTCAATCCGCGACGGGAGACCCGGTCGATATCTGGATCGACGACATCGCCGCCTTCGGGGAATCCCGCGCCTCCGCGTCCCTCCGGTCCCTCTTCAACGGCGACAACGGCCTCGCGTGGGTCCCCTTTTCGTGGCTGTCTCCGAACGTGCTGAATGCCTCCGAAATGGGGCTCTGGATCCTGGACTCGGCGGATAACGTCTGGGTCGATCCTTTCTTCACCTCTCCCCAGTCCTACATGCGCGGCAACATCGCTTCGAGTCTGGGCGACGCGCGAACGGCACGGGTTCGTCTGGCGCACCTTACCGCGAGCATCGCCGGTTTCGACGGCATACTCGCCACCCTCCGGGTGGAACCTTCCGTGCCGTCCACGATCGTGAAGTTCTGGTTGTCCGAGGAAGGAGGAGAGCAGTGGCTCGCGCTCCGGGACGCACCCGCCAAGCTGGAGGACGTATCGGTTCCGTTCGGCGAGTTCTTCCCCGACGCCGCGCGTAATCTCAAGGTCCCGGCGAACGCTCAGAACGGCGTCCTCGACCTCGATCGCGTCACGATGTGGGGCGTCGAGTTGATCCCAACCACGGAAGAGCCATTTCGCGGCAGGTTGTACCTCAAGGGCGCCTGGGCCGTCAGGAAATAATCACTCCCACTCGATGGTGGAGGGGGGCTTGCTGGAGACGTCGTAAACGACGCGGTTGACGCCCCGGACCTCGTTGATGATCCGCGACGACATCCGCGCCAGGACTTCCGGCGGCAGCTTCGCCCAGTCCGCGGTCATGCCGTCCCGGCTCGTGACCGCCCGGATCGCGACCACGTCCGCGTACGTCCGCTCGTCGCCCATGACGCCCACGCTCTTGACCGGCAGCAGCACGGTGAACGCCTGCCACACGCGGTCGTACTCGCCCGAGCGCTTGAGCTCCTCGATCACGATCGCGTCCGCGTCGCGAAGCGTCGCGAGCCGGGGCTCGGAGATCGGACCGAGCAGGCGCACCGCGAGCCCGGGGCCCGGGAACGGGTGCCGCCACAAGAGGTCCTTCGGCAGGCTCAGCTCGGCGCCCAGCGCGCGGACCTCGTCCTTGAAGAGCTCGCGCAGCGGCTCGATGAGCTGGAACTGCATCCGCTTGGGAAGCCCGCCGACGTTGTGGTGCGTCTTGATGACCGCCGAGGGGCCCTTCGTCGACATGCTCTCGATCACGTCCGGGTAGAGAGTGCCCTGGGCGAGGAACCTTACCTTCCCCAGGTGCCGGACCTCGTCCTCGAAGACGCGGATGAAGGTCGTCCCGATCCGGCGCCGCTTCAGCTCCGGGTCGCTCACGCCCTCGAGGTGCTTCAGGAACCGCGCCCGCGCGTCCACGAGCCGGACTTTCGCCCCGAGCCGCTTCCGGAGGAACCCGATGACTTCGGCTCCCTCGTTCTTGCGCAGCAGCCCGTTGTCCACGAAGAGGCCGATGAGGTTCGGCCCGATCGCGCGCCCCACGAGCGCCGCCACGACGGAGGAATCCACGCCCCCCGAGATCGCGACGAGAACCTTCTCCCCCGCCGCGCGCTCGCGGATGGCCGCCACCGCCTCCTTCGCGAACGCGCCCATCGTCCACTGCCGCCGGCAGTTGCAGATGCGGAACACGAAGTTGCGCAGGATCGTGACCCCGTGGTCGGTGTGGACGACCTCGGGGTGGAACTGGACCCCGTAGACCCGGCGCTCGGGGTCCGCCATCGCCGCGTGCCGGCACGAGGACGTCCGGGCGATGCGCCGGAACCCGGGCGGGAGCCGGACCACGGAGTCGCCGTGGCTCATCCAGACCTTCGACGTGGACGGCACGCCGCGCAGGAGCTCGGACTCCCCCCGCTTCACGAGGTAGGCCGGCCCGTACTCGCGGTGCGCCCGCACGACGCGGCCCCCGAGGTCGTGCGCCAGGAGCTGCATCCCGTAGCAGATCCCGAGCATCGGGTACGGCACGCTCTTGAGGAACGCGGGCATGACGGGCGCCCCCTTGCCGTAGACGGAAGCGGGCCCGCCGGAGAGGATGACGCCCCGCGGCGCGAGTGCGCGGACCTGGGCCTCGGTCGCCGTCGGAGGCAGGATCTCGGAATAGACGTTGGCTTCCCGCACGCGGCGCGCGATGAGCTGCGTGACCTGCGACCCGAAGTCGATGATCACGATGCCGCCCCGCCGCACCGATTCCGTCCGTCCCGTCTGGCTCATTAGATCGGGTAACTGTTGCCGGGGTTGGTGACGAACAGGTCGTGCGGATGGCTCTCGCTCAGGGAGGCGTGCGTGATGTGACGCAACACGGCCGTCTTCCAGAGTTCCGGGATCGTCCGGGCGCCGGCGTAGTAGAAGCCGGAACGGACCCCTTCCAGCATGGTCTGCGCGACCGATGCCAGGTCGCCGCTGCAGGGCACGAGGCCTTCGACGCCTTCGGCAACCAGAACACTCTCGGCGGAGTAGCTCTTGCCGTGGAATTCATCCTCCGAGCTGATCTCCTTGCCCCGTTCCATGGCGCCGATCGAGCCCATACCCCGATAGGACTTGAACTTGTAGTTCCTCGTGCCGTTGACGATGCTGCGGAAACGGGAGGGTATCTGGTCCTTGGCAAGCTCGATGGTCGCGCCGGGCGATTCCTCGGTGGCGGCGAACAACCGTCCCATCATCACCGATGAGGCACCGGCCGCCAGAGCCTTGGTAATGTCGCCGAAGTAGTTGATGCCGCCGTCGGCGATAACCGGTATCTTGTGCCGGTGAGCGATCCTGGCGGAGTCCATGATGGCGGTGAGCTGCGGCACGCCCATACCGGAGACGATACGGGTGGTGCAGATGGCGCCCGGCCCCATACCGACGCGCAAACCGTCTGCGCCCGCCTTGATCATCGCCTCCGCGCCTTCGATCGTCGCGACGTTGCCGGCAATGACCTCGACGCGGTGGCGTCGCTTGATGTCGCGCACCGCTTCGATGACGAACTTCGAGAAGCCGTGCGCCGAGTCGACGACGATGACGTCCGCGCCGGCCTTGACCAGGGCCGCGACGCGTACCTCGTAACCCGCGCTGGAACCGACCGCCGCGCCAACCAACTGACCGGCCTTCCTGACCTTGGCCACCTCGGCCGCCTGATCCTTGATGGTGAGGTTGCGGTGGATGATGCCGATACCGCCGGCCCTGCCCAGGGCAATGCCCAGGCGGCTTTCGGTCACCGTGTCCATCGGCGATGAAACCAGCGGCACCTTGAGCCTGATTCGACGGGTCAACTGCGTATCGAGCTTGACCGCGGAACGGGGGAACCCGGCGTAGCCGGGCTTCAGGAGAACATCGTCGAACGTGAGAGCAGGTGTCCCGATGTATTCGGCCATGACGTCTTGCTCCTTCAGCCCGGAGGCCAGCGAAACGGCCGGCCACCGAGCAGGTGTAGATGAAGATGCGGAACGCTCTGTTGAGCGTCGTCACCGATGTTGGAGACGAGGCGGTAGCCGGATTCGGCCACGCCGAGCTCCTTCGCCAGCTTGTTGAAAACGCCGATCAGTTTCATCATGAGCGCCGCCTCGCCTTCGCCGACGTCCTTGAGGGACGCGACGTGGCGGCGCGGAATCACGAGCACGTGCACTGGCGCCTGCGGGGCGATGTCCGCGAAGGCCACCACGTCCGCGTCCTCGTGCAGGATCTTCGCGGGAATCTTCTTCGCCGCGATCCGGCAGAAAAGGCACCCGTCGGCCGTCATCGCGGTTCCCCCGCCGCCTCACCGGCCAGCTCTCCGTCCGCGTGCCCCGTGACCCGCACGCGCGCGATCGATCCCGGCCGCGCCCCGGGGTCCCGGAACCGGACGGGCAGGTAGGAACCGGTCGTTCCCCGCCAGTTTCCCGCGGCGGACCCCCGCTCCACGACGGCCTCGACCTCGGCCCCGACGTGGCGGTCGAGCTCCTCGGTGCACAGCCGCTGCCCCAACGACCGGAGCCGGCTCATCCGGGCCTCGACCTCGTCCACCGGCACCGGCGCGAGCGATTCCGCCGGAGTGCCCGGCCGGGGCGAAAACGGAAAGATGTGCAGGCGGTGGAACCCGCACGCCTCGACCAGGGCCTCCGTCTCCGCGGCATCCGCCCCGGTCTCGCCCGGAAACCCGGCCAGGATGTCGGCCGTGAGGCCGATGCGGGGGTCACGGCTCTTGAGGTCCCGGACGAGCCCGAGCACGGCCGCCGCATCGTACCCCCGGTGCATGGCCCTGAGGACCGCGTCACTGCCGCTCTGCACCGGCAGATGAAGGTGGCGGCACACCTTGGAATGCCCCGTGAGCAGGTCGATAAGATCCGGCGGCTGGCGCCCGGGGTAGAGCGAAGAGAGCCTGAGGCGCCGGAGCTCCGGAATCGCGGCGAGATCGCGGACCAGCCCGGCCAGCGTCAAGTCCGTCGCGGGATCGCGCCACCCCGAGAGCTCGACGCCGCAGAGCACGACCTCGGGGACGCCGGAGGCGGCAAGCCCGATAACCTCGTCGTGGATCTCGCCGGCTGGACGGCTGACCGACCGGCCCCGGACGAGGGGCACGACGCAGAACGTGCACCGGCGGTCGCACCCGTCCTGGACCTTGACGAACGCGCGGGAGTGCCCGGCTGCCGGGCGGCTGATCCCGGATCGCGCCGGAAGCGCGGCCGGAATCCCAAGCGCCGCGAGGAGGGCCGCCGGCCCGGTCCCGGCGACGACGGCGTCCGCGAGCCCCTCTGCCACGAGATCGACACCCGGCCGGCGGGCGAAGCAGCCCGCCGCCACGACTCTGGCGCCCGGATGCCGCTGGCGCGCCCGCCGGAGCGCCTGGCGTCCCTGCCGCTCGGCCTCCGCCGTCACCGCGCAGGTGTTTACGAGGATCAGGTCGACGGGACCGTTGGGAGCCGCCTCGGTCCAGAGATCCCCCAGCGTTTCGCGCATGAGCTGGGTCTCGTACTGGTTGACCTTGCACCCGAATGTGAGGACGGAGAAGGTGGAGACAGGCGGGACGAGCGCCCGCGAGGCGCTCAGCGGCAGTTCAGAGGAGGAATTGACCCCTTCCATGAAGAGATTCTAGAGGAACGTCTCCCGCTTGGCAACCTGCCGCCCCGGAAGTGTTCAGGGAGCCGACCAAAGGACCGTCTGGTCCTTGCCCAGCAACAACCGGCCGTTGCTCACCACGGCGGCCGCCCCCTTCTTGTCCCGCAGGGTGAGGGTGGGGGTGCCGTCCAGCCCGACCGTCATCACGATCCGGGCCCCGCGGTCCTTGTCGAAGAGGTTGAGCCCGGGGAGGCCGTCCGAGCCGACCTGCAGGAGGACGGAACTCTCGCCCGGCCCGCCGATCAGGCGCAGGAGTCCGGTTTCCCCGCTGATCCCGAACGCCGCGCGCTCGCGCCCCCGGCGCCCGAAGAAGCTCAAACCGGCGAGCGAGCCGCCCACGGTCGAGAGCGCCGCCTCCATGCGGCCCTCGGGGCCGTAGAGCGTGAGGCCCGACATCCCCGCGCGGTCAAGCCCCAGCCACGCGCGGTCCACGCCGTCCCGGTCGGCCACCACGATCGACACCGTGTTGTCGGTCGGGAGCAGGAACCGGATCCGGCTCTTCTCGTTGGTCCCCGCGAGGGTCATCTGGGGCTGCTCGGCCGGCGTCAGCCCGACCGTGAGCCGCACCCGCTGGCTGCGATCCATGAACGCGAGGACGGGCTGGTCGCCCTCACCAAGCCCCAGACTCGCGCGCACGACGCCATCCTTGTCCGCCAGGAGGATGGATCTGGTCCTGACCGAATCGACCGGCCGGGACGCGCGCCCCACGATGAAGACTCCGAGGCTCATCCCCGCGATGACGAGCGCGGCGATGATTCCCCAGCGCCGGTTCTCGGTCTCCAGCTTGTCGACGCGGCGCTGCAGCGCCTCGAGCCGCTTGTCGTCCACGGCGCCCGCGCCGTCCCGCGACAGGACCGGTTCGCGCCCCCACTCCATCCGGTCGACCATCAGCGGCCCTCCCCCCGCCGCGGAACGCCGAACGACGGGGCGCTGTCGCCGTCGGGCGTCGCGGTCGGGTTCCCCGCCCGGCGCACGGGCGTCATGAGTCCGCCCTCCTCCGCGGGGGGGCCCTCCAGCTCCGCCGGCGGCGGGAGGAGGGTCGAGCCGTCGGGCGCGGGCGCGGACTCCGGAACCGGCTCCGGCGGGATACGGTCCGGGCTCCTCGCGCCGGCGGATCTCGGCTCCGGCGGCGTGCCCGTATCGGGCAGGGCGGCCGGCGGTCCCGGCGGCGGGCCGTCTTCCGGCTGCGGAACCGCGGGAGCGACAACCGTCGCTTTCGCGGACGGCTTCGGTTTGGCCTGGGGCCCGGGCGCGATGCTCCACGCCTCGTCCTCGTCGATCGGAACGGCCGGCATCGCCTTGACCGCCGGCGCCTTCTTCTTCTTCGGCGCGACTGCCGTCGCCGGCGCGGGCGAGGAAACCGGACGCGGCTGGCGGTACTCGACCGAGATGCGGTGCGAGGTGGCCAGATCGCCGAACGGCTGGTAGGCGTAGTCGAGGGTGAAGTCCCCGAGCCTGAATCCGGCGCCCGCGGCGACGCCGCGGAACCCGGAGATGCCCTGGCTCTGGCCCTCCCACAGGTAGCCCAGCCGGAGGACGACCGCCGGGTGAACGCGCGCTTCCCCGCCGATCCCGACGGTCATGAACTGGTCGACAAGCCCGTAGGACATGTCCATCGCGGCATTCAGCCGGTCCCCATGATACGCGGTCCCGATCCGGAACGTCATCGGCATGAAGGAATCCTCGTCGCCGCCCAGGTGCTGGAAGGCCCACCCGGCCGAGACCTGCGGGGACAGCGGCAACAGCTCGCCGACGTTGACCCCGAGCAGCGCGTCCTGGTCCGCCTCCTGCAGGAGCTCGATCCCGAGCCCCGTCCAGCCGAACCCGCCGAGCCACTTCGGACTGCGGAACGCCCAGGTCTGCGATGCCGCGATGTCGACGGGGCTTTCCGTTCCGGTCTTCACGCCCGACGCGTCCCGGTACTGGAGTGTCCCGTAGCTCATGGTCTGGAGGCTCACGGCGCCGACGGCCGAGCCGACCGGCGTAGCCACGGCAACGTAGCTCGAGGCCATCCCCAGTCCCATCGCGTCGTACTGGGCCACGGCCGACAGGCTCCCGATCTGCCCCAGCCCGCCCGGGTTCCAGGTGGCCGCGGATGCGTCGTCCGCGACCGCCGTGAACGCGCCGCCCATCGCCACGGGGCGGGCCCCCACCCCGCGGGTGAGGAACGCGCCGCGCTCCCACGAGGCCCCGTAGTTCCAGCCGCTCACGTATTGGGTCGCCCGGCCGGCCCCGGCCGCCGACACAAGTACGAGGAGGATCGCAATCCGTTTCATTTCTTCACCGCCAGCTTCACCGGCTTGAGGAGCACGACCCGTTTCCCGGGATACGTGACCTTCGCCCGGACGAGATAGACGCCCGGAGCCCAGTCGGAGACGCCCCAGACGGGCAGTTGGGCGTCGGCCCCCGGCGCCACGAACCGCCAGACCCGCTCCCCGACCCGCTTGAACGCCGAGTTGTAGACCTCGACCGCGATCTCGTCGGCCGGGCCCTCGAGCCGGACCGCGACGGTGAACGAGGACGTGGCCGGGTTCGGCCAGACCGCGAGGGGCTCGGAGAACTTCTCCGTGACCGTGACTGGCGCCTCGCCCGATGACGACGTGAGAGCGTACGTGGCGGCGTCCTGGGTCGGCACGGTCACCCGGGCCGGGATAACGCCGTGCCGCAGGGCCCGGACCTGCCAGGCGACGGTCGCGGTCCCGCCCGGCGCAAGGTAGTTGACGCCCCCTCCATAGGCTCCCGAGACCAACTGCATCATCCCGGAATCCGCAAACGCCAGCGAGGACGTCCCGAGGTAGCTGTAGGATTCCCCGGCGTTCGTGAGCTTCGCCTGCACCCAGAACAGGTCCCCCTCGACCACCGATGACGGCTCGACGGCCACCGCCACCACGACCGACGACGGGTTCACGACGGAGAACGGCGACGACGCCGTCACGGTCAGCGGAAGGCCGGATTGCGCGTCGGATCCTGTTGCCGTGGCGCTGAAAATGCCGGACCCCTTCGCCGTGGGTGTCCACGTCCACACGAAGGTCTGTTGGGCGCCTGCATCCAGGATGATGGGACTGGCCGGGACGCCGGGGTTGAAAGCGACGAACGCGGTTCCGGAGACCGCCGACGCGCCGACCGTGACTGCGGTCGCGGACGAGGCCCCGACATTCCGGACGGTCACATACAGGTAGGTCAACCGGCCGACGACCGTGGGCGAGTAGGAGACCTGCACCGACGCGGTCAATGCGGCCGCGCCGGTCGCCGTGAGCGACGTGGACGCCGTGGTCGAGAGGCCCGCACCCGTCCAGCCGTCCTGTCCCGTGGCCCGGGCGACATACGACACCGTCCCCGTCACCGTGCACGTCCACACGAAGGTGGTGGAGGTCCCCGGTGCGAGGGCGGCCGGCCCGGCCGGCAGGGGGCCGGAAGCAACGAAGACGCTGCCGGTCGTCTCGAGCGTCGGCGCCGCGATCACGGCGTTCGCGCCGCCCTGGTTGGTCACGGTGAACGCGACCGTGATCGCCTGTCCCGCGACCGGCGCCCGCGGCGAGACGCAGAGCTGCGACACGAGGACGGGCGCGTCCATGACCTGGAGGGACACGGAGCGCCCGACGAGCACGGCTGCACCGGTCCCTCCGCTCGTCCCCGAGGCCGTCGCCGTGACCGCGAGCGTACCCGGCGCGGCCAGGGACCAGGTCCAGGTGAACGACCGCGTCGACCCGGCGGGAATCGTGACGGGCCCGGCGGGGGTCGGCCCCCCTGCCAGGGTCGCAATCGCGGCTCCGAGATTGACGTCGAGGGCCGGGACCACCCCGGTCGCGTCGAACGCGCCGGAGTTCGTGACGTCCAGCCGGGTCCGCACCGTCATCCCCGTCTCGACCGCGGACGGCGAGACGACGATCGTGGCCGACAGCGCCGCCGGGGAGCCGCCGATGACCGCGGACGCCGCCCACGCCGTGAGCCCCCGCCCGGTCGCCGCGTCGGTGCCCGTAATGGTGCCGCTGAAGGCCACCGGCCCGGCACCCGAAACCGAGTAGGTCCACGTGAAGGACGCAGTGGCGCCCGAGGCGATCGAGGCCGGGGCCGACGGCGACGCCTTGAGCACGACGAGCGAGGCGCCCGCGTCCGGGCCCAGGGCGAGCGCGGGCGCGTTGAGCGCGGCGCCGGCCGTGTTCGTCACCGTCAGGACGACGTCGAACCACTGTCCCGACGCCGGCTGGGCCGGGGAGACCGCGAGCGAAGCCGCCAGCAGTTCCCGCCAGCGCAAGTACCCGTTCCAGTCGCCGCCGGAAGGCGCAGTCGTGATGCGAAGGTAGTACTCCTGCGTCGCGGCCGCCGTGGTGTCGAGGCGGAACTGGAACGCCCCCGCCCCGTCGTCGTCGGACGCCACGGAGACCGTCCCCGCCGCGTCGGCGAAGAGCCGGCCGAAGTCGTCACCCGTCCCGCCCGGCGTCTCGAACCGGTACGCGCGGCCCCCGGCGAGCGCCACCCGGTACCAGTCGTCGGCGTCGGAGCCGCCGAGCGCGTGCGGCCCCTGCGTCTGCCAGACCGGCGAGGGCGTCAGGATGGTCCCGCCGCTCGCGAGGTCGTCGCCCGGGTCCCACGCGTCGCCCTTGACGAGCACCGCCGCGCCCGCGACCGTTGCGACGGATGACGAGGTCCCGGCGTCCGTCCCCGCAGCCGTCGCGGAGAAGGTCACGGGCCCGGCACCGGTCGCCGTCCAGCTCCACGCGAACGTCGTCGCGCCGCCCGCGAGAATCGTGAGCGCGGCCGCCGGCACGGGCCCGCCGGCCCACGCCACGCGGACCGACCCGTCGGCCGCGGCCAGCGCGGCCACGACCCCGGTCGCAGCCGACCCGCCCTCGTTGGTCACGGTAAGCGTGACCGCGAGCACCTGCCCCGTCGTCGCCAACGTCGGCCCCGCGGTAAGCCTCGATACCAGCTTCGCGGGACTGATGGCTGCGCCGGTCGCCGACCCCGCGCCGCGCACCGTCCCGCCCGATGCGGCGTCGGCGCCCGTGGCCGTGCCCGTCACGCCGAGGGCGGAGGCCCCGGTCACCGAATACGTCCACGTGAAACGCTGGGACGCCCCCGGCGCGAGCGTCACCGCCCCCGCCGGCTCCGGGCCGTCGACGGGCGAGAGGACGGCCGCTCCCGCGTTCCTCTGGAGCGCCGGCGTCACCCCGAGCGCCGCGAATCCGCCCGTGTTCGTCACCGTCATCACAACCTTGACCGTCCGCCCGGCCTCGACGAGGGCCGGCGAGAGGCAGACGGCGGTCGCCAACTGCGCGGGCCAAAGCGCGGCGAGCGAGCCCGACGCCGGAACGAGCACGGTCGCACCGCTCCCGGCGTCGGTCCCGGTCCCGGTGACGGTATAGCCCACGGCCCCGGTCCCGCCCACGCTGTAGGTCCAGCGGAAGGTCCGCGAGGCGCCCGCCGCCAGCACCACCGGCCCGGCCGGCACGACCCCGCCCTGCGGGACCAGGAGCGCGCCGACGGCGTTGAACTGGAGCGATGGGGCCAGCCCGTTCACGGCCGTCCCGCCCGTGTTCGTGACCGTGAACGCGAGCGTGATCCACTGGCCGACGGCCGCGGGGTCGGGCCCGCCGGCGGCCGTGGCGACGAGCGCCGACGGCGCCAGCGCGGTCAGGACCGCCCGGCCGAAAACCGTCCGCGGGATTCCGGTCCCGGCCTCGGTCCCCGTGGCGCTCCCCGTCAGCTCGACCGTCGCGGCCCCGGTCACGATGTGGACCCACGTGAACGACCGGGAAGCCCCCGCGGGGACCGCGAGGGCGCCTGGCGCGCTGACGGGCGAGAGCGCGGAGGCGCCGGCCGTGACGGCCAGCGCGGGCGTCACCGCGTTGAGGGCGGTGCCCCCCGTGTTCGTCACGGTCAGTACGACCTCGACGGACTGCCCGACCGAGGCCGGGGACGGCGTGACCGCGACCACCGTCCGCGCCATCTCACGGGCGGTCACGTAGCCGGCCCAGTCGCCGCCGGCCGGGACGGCGCGAACGCGGAGCCACGCGTCGTGCGTCGCCGGCGCCGTCGCCTCGATCGCGAACTGCAGCGCACCGCCCGAATCGTCGTCCGCCGCGAGCATCGAGGTGGCCGCCACGTCCGCAAAGAGCTCCGCGTAGGAATCACCGCCGCCCGAGAGGGCCGCCAGCCGGTACGCCCGGCCCTCGACGAGCGGGAGCCGGTACCAGTCCGTGGTGTCCGCCGCGCACAACGCGTGTGGCCCGTGCGTCACGCCCGACGGGACAGGCGCCAGCAGGGACGCCCCCGCCGCCGCGTCGTCGGTTGGGTCCCACGGATCGCCCTTGAGGAGGAAGCCCGCGGCCCCCGTGGCCGACACCGGGGCACCCGTAAAGGCATCGGTCCCTGCCGCCGTCGCGTTCAGCGCGATGGAACCGCAGCCCGAAGCGCTCACCGTCCACACGAAGGCCGCCACACCGCCGCCGGGGATCGCGACGGGCCCCGCGGGGACGGGTCCGCCGGCCGGGGAGACGAGCGACCCGCCCGCGGTCGCCACCGGGCCGGCGGGGACGACACCGAACGCCACGACCCCGCCCGTGTTCGTGACGGTCAGCGTGAGCGTGATCCAGTCCCCGGTCTGCCCGGGTGCCGGGCTCGCGGCGAGGGCCGCAGCAAGCGCCGTGGGCGTGAACGTGGTCAGCGCGGCCGAGGCCGCCGCCCGGACCGGCCGCGCCGTCAACCCGTCGAGGCCGGATCCCGTCACCGTGAAGGCGACCGGCCCGGCGCCGGTGACGGCGTAGACCCACTGGAACGTGGCGGAGGCGCCGGGCCCGACGGCGGCCGGCGAGGGCGACGAGACCGGCGACAGGAGCCCGCTCCCGGCATCGGCCTGGATCGCGGGCGTCACCGACGGCACGCCAATGTCCCCGGTGTTCGTGACCGTGAACGCGACCGTGATCGACTGGCCGATCTCGGCCGCGGCCGGGCTTACGGAGGCCGCCGCCGCGAGCGCCGCCCGCGCCAGCAGGATCGAGCCCGCGGACGCCGCGGCCACGTGGGGCGCGCCCGACAGCGCGGACAGGCCGGCCGCGGTCGCCGTGAACGCCACGGCCCCGGCGCCGGACACGCTGAACGTCCAGACGAAGGTGGCCGACCCGCCTCCCGCGGCCAGCGTCAGCGGGCCCACGGGCGAGGGACCCGACGGAAGCTCGAGCAGGCTCCCGCCGGCGTTGACGTCCAGGAACGGCACGACACCCGCCGCGTCCGTCCCGCCGTCGTTGGTGACCGTCAGGGACACCGTCAGCCACTGCCCGGTCTCGACGGGTGAGGGCCCGATCGCGACCGCCGCGGACAACGACGGCGGGGCCTGCACGGACATCACGGCGGACGCCGCCCCGGCGATCGCACCGCCCAGCCCCGCATCCGTGCCGGTCGCCGTCGCCGTGAACGACACCACGCCCGGAGCCGTCGTGGGGAAGGTCCAGACGAACACGCCCGCGAAGCCCGGACCCAGGGCCGGTATGCCCGGGGGCAACGGCCCCGTCGGGGCCCCCAGCAATCCGGCGCCGTCGTTCACGTCCACGGCCGCCACGAGGCCGGTCGCCCAGAAGTCCCCGGTGTTCGTCGCCGTCAGCCGGACCTCGATCGGCTGCCCGGCCTCGACGGGAACCACCAGGGCCAGCGCGGAGGCCAGCGCCGCGGGCGGGCTCGCGACGACCGACGCCGAGGCAGCCGACTCCACGGGGACGAGGTAGAACGCGTCCGTCCCGACCGCGGTGGCCGTGAAGGCGAGCGTTCCCGCGCCGGACACGGGGTACGTCCACGTGAACGCCTGCGACAGTCCGGGGTCGATGTCCACGGGCCCGGCCGGCGAAGGCCCCGTGCCCGCCCCGAGCAGGCCGGCGCCGCTGTTCACGTCGAGAAACGGCGCGACCCCCGTTGCCTGGGTATCGCCCGTGTTCGTGACCGCGAGCACGACCTCGATCGTCCCGCCGACCGCGACCGGCGACGGCGTGACCGCGACGGCCGCCTCGAGCACGGCGCCCGCCGGGGCGGCCGCGGCGGGACCCCTGAGGGCCAGCGCGACCGCGAGGGACAGTAACACCCGGCCAGTTCGGTTCATGTGTGGAGGTTCATTGTACGACATGCGGGGGCGCGGCCTCCCCCGGCCGTCCCTCCCCTCTCTCCCGCCTCAAAACCCCGCGTACTGGCGGTATCCCACGCCTTGGACCCGCAGGACAATGGCCAGCGCCAACCACGCCAGAGTGAGCCCGAGCGCGGTCCAGTCGGGGGCGCGCATGCGCAGGACGAGGTACGAGGTCCGGGGGCGGCCGGCCCCGAACCCCTTCGCCTCCAGGGCCCAGCTCATCCGCGTCGCGCTCCGCAGCGACCCGGCCAGGATCGGCACGAGGAGGGGCACGTAGCGCCGCGCGCGCGTGAGCAGGCCGCCCTCGTCGTACCGCAGGCCGCGCAGGCGCTGCGCCTCGACGACGTGGTTCGCCGTGGCGAGCAGGGCCGGCACGAGCCGGAAGGTGAGCCCGAGCGCAAAGATGGCCGGAAACGGGAGGCCCATCGCCCCCAACGCCGCAAGGATCTCCTCCGTCCGCGACGTGAGCAGAACGAGGAACCCCATGAGGAGGATGTTCGTGACGCGCAGGCCCATGCCGGCCCCGTAGACCCAGACGTCGGGTCCGCTGAATCCGCGCACCTTGAGCATGAGGGGCCACATGAAGAACGAGAGAGCGCCGAAGACGACGACCACGAAGGCGCCGATGGACCAGGGCTTGAGGACGCGGCCGAGGGCCGCGAGGACAACGAGGGCGAGGAACGACCACGACAGGAAGATGGGATCGTTGAACAGGAGCTCGCCCACGCTGAACGCCGCCAGGACCGCGAGCTTGACCCGGGGGTCGAGCCGGTGCAGGGGCGATGACGCCTCGTGGTACACGGTGAGCCTCACGGCGCCCTACCCTCCAGGACCCCGGCGAGCTCGGCGACCCCTAGCGCCCGCACCCCGAGCCGGTTCGCGAGCGCGGCCGCGGGCGGCGGGGACAGTGCGAGCCGCGCCAGCTCCGCCTCGCGCGCGAAGACGTCGTGGGCGGCCCCGTCCATGACGATGCGCCCCTCGGCCATCACGACGATCCGGGACGCGTACTCGGCCGCCGCCCACATCGCGTGCGTGATGAGGAGCACGGTCATGCCCCGGGCGTTGAGCGTCGCGATGAAGTCCATCATCCGGCGCGCCTCGGCCGCGTCGAGCCCGGTCGTGGGCTCGTCGAAGATCACGGCCTCCGGCCGATAGGCGAGCAGCGACGCCACCGCGAGGCGCTGACGCTCCCCCTTCGTGAGCGAGAACGGATCCTCCTCTTCGCGCCCGCCGAGCCCCACCGCCTCGAGCGACTCCTTGACGCGAGCCTCGAGCTCCGCGCCCGCGAGTCCGAGATTCCGGGCCCCGAACGAGATCTCGTCCCGGACCGTGTCGGAAAAGATCTGGTGGTCGGGATTCTGGAACACGTACCCCACGATCCGCGACAGCTCGGCGAGTTTCCAGGACCGGACCGGCCGGCCCTTGACCGTGAGACTCCCCGCGCGCGGCCGGATCAGCCCGACCGCGTGCTTGGCCAGCGCCGTCTTGCCCGACCCGTTCTGGCCGAGCAGTGCCACGCATTCCCCCGCCCGGACGGAGAGCGATATGTCGTGGAGGACGATCGCACCGCCGGAATACCCGGAGGTCAGCCCCGCAAATTCGAGCAGGGGGGACGAGGAGAGAAGGATCGTCCCCTTCGCCAATCCGGCAGACACCGGATTGGCGGGGCGACGAGCCTGGATTGCGGCGGCGACGGCGTCGATCGCCGGGTCCTCCACGGGAACGCCGAGGGCGAGCGCGACCTCGGCCGGGGGCCACGCGGGCAGGCCGAGGTCCCGGCACCTCGTCGGGTCCCGCAGGAGGGCGCCGGGCGCGCCGTCGAAGACGAGGCGGCCGGCGTCGAGCACGAGGAGCCGGTCGGCCCCGAGGAACGCCTGAGGATCGTGCTCGACCAGGAGCACGGTCATGCCCATCGCCTTGAGCCGCCCCACGACGGCGAGCACCTGGGACTTCCCCAGCGGGTCGAGATCGGTGAGCGGCTCGTCGAGCACGAGCACCGCAGGCTCAAGGGCGATGGCGGCCGCGATCGCGAGCCGCTGCTTCTCGCCGCCCGACAGCTCGGCCGGCACCCGGCCCTCGAACCCCGCGAGGCCCACCAGCGCCAGCGTCTCGCGCACGCGCTCGCGCTGCATGGCCGGATCGAGCCCGGCGTTCTCCAGCGGGAAGGCGACCTCGAGCTCGACGGTCGAGGATACGAGATGCGCCTCGAAATCCTGGAAGACCACGCCGATCTCGTGGGCCCGGTCCCGGGGCGTGCCCGGGGGAACCCCGTTCACGAGGACCTCCCCCCCCCATGTGCCGCGGACGAGGTGCGGGATCGTGCCGTTCGCGGCCAGCGCGAGCGTGGACTTCCCCGCGCCGTTGCGTCCTCCCACCACGGCCAGCACCCCCGCCGGCAGGGCGAAGCTGACGTCCCGGAGGGCCGGCGTCTCCGCGGGCTCAGGCGCCGGCAAGGCCCCGCCGGGCCGCGCGGGGTAGGCAAAAGACACGCCGCGGAACTCGATCCGCGGAACGGCGTCGGTCATGGCGCATCATTATATCGGCGGCCTTGAAGCCTCGCAGGCGGGAAGAGTATCCTGAAGCCGATGGGGATGCAGTCGGCCTTCCGTGGTGTTCTTGTGTTCGCATGCGCCTCTTCCGCCATGGCCCTCGGCCCTTCCGCCACCGAGTGGAGAGACGCCCTGGGCTCGTGCGGGGCCATCGACACGATGACCCAGGCGCCGGCCTGGGCGCCCGTCCGCCTCAACGCCGTCCACGGGCGGTCGCGTCCCAACGGCGGCGTCGTGGTCACGAACAAGGACATCTGGGCGGTCGGGGACGCGGGCAACATCATCTATTTCGACGGGACCAAGTGGGTACAGCAGGCCGCGCCGGCGGCCATGGATCCCCTGACCGCCTTGCGCGCCGTCTTTATCTATCAGTCGAATGTCACCGTCGGCGCCGACCAGGTCGCCGGATGGGCGGCCGGGGATCACGGCACCGTCCTGCGGCTGACAGAAAACACTCCCGGAAGCTACGTCTGGAAGTGCGAGAACTGCCCCGTCGACTGCGGACCCCCGCCGACGGTGACCACCGGCGGAGGCGGGTTCAACCTTTGCGCAACCGTGTACGACATCTTCCCTTCGGACTCCAACGACGTGAACGCGCCGGTCTTTTTCACCGGCGAGGCCCAATGCCGGTGGTACCCGGACGGGAGCTGCCAGGCGCCCTTCGGGGACGCGATGACTCTCTTCTTCTTCAAACCCGGGATGGCGGGTTGGCAGGAGGCCTGGGGCAACAGCGCTTGCGCGTCCGCGCCGTACTACATCGCCGACGCCTCGTGGATCAACGCCTATAACTGCACGAACGGCGTCACTTTCACCGGAGTCATCTCGCAGGCCACGGCCGGGATGGGGACGGCGGGCGGCGCGCTCGACAGCGGCTACCTCCGGTTCAGCACCGGCCTCACCGGCAACCAGTGGGCCCCGTTTCCGGCGAGGTTCACTACTTCGGGTTGCGCATACGAGCCCGCGTACTACACGTCGGCCATGTTCGGCAAGTGGGCGGTCGTCATGGGCGACGCCGCGGGCGTGTGCTGGAACCACTCCTCCCCCTCCGGGGCGGCCGTAAACGCGACGAACATGTTCGTGTACAACCAGTTCTCGGGCGGCAACCCCGTCTACGCGCTCCGGTCCGGGCTGTCGGCGGCCATGGACGCCACCTGGGGCTGCGTCCGCAAACTCGCTTCCGTGCCGGCCTGGGGCTACGGGATCGGCGTCGGCCACGGCGCCGCGGGGGGGGCCGACGTCGGCATGGACCGGACCGGCGTCGCGCCGAACGCCTACTTCGCGCTCGTGAAGTGGACGGACACCAACCGGCTCGTCCAGCCCGAGGACCCGACCTCGCCCAACAGCGTCCTCTATGAACAACAACCCGGGTGCGCCTCCGGCAACTGGCCGGGCCTCAACGGCGTCTTCATCTCGGCGTACAACGAGGCGTGGGCGGTCGGCGAGGGCGGCAAGATCATGCACTGGGCCGGCCCCACCGTCCAGCCCGCCAAGCTCGAGTGCGCGCTCAGCCTCTCCCCCTCCGGAGCGATCCCCCCCGGTACCCTGTTCGATGTCGTGCTCACGGTGACCAACACCGGCGAGGCGGGGCTCGCGAACCTGCTCAAGGATCTCGTGATCACGCCGCCGTCGTCCGCCGGCCTCGTCTGCGGCCCGTTCTGCTCGACGATCTGGTGCGACTTCACCTCGCCCTGCCCGGTCAGCCTGCCGCCCAGCGGGCCGGCGTACTTCACCTGGACCTTCAGCATGACGGGATGCGGGACCGGAATCAGCTTCACGGCGTCGGTGTCGGGTCTCGACCTCTTCGGCAACGGCAACGTGTGGACCTCGACCCAATACATCATCGGCTCCGAGCCGCTGACGCTCACCGTCACGACCTGGCACACGCCGGCCGCCGTCACCGCGGGAATCCCGGTCACCTTCGCGATTGTGGTTTCCAATGCGACGTCGGCCACCGCGAACAACGCCGTGATCGTGGATACCCTGTCGCCCCTGCTCCAGGGCGTCGTGCTCGACGGGCCTCCGGGATTCACTCCCGTGGTGGCGGGCGCGATCGTTTCCTGGGAGGCCACGGGCCCGACTACCATTCCGCCGGGCGTGTCATTCACCTTCTCGGCGACCGGACAGTTTTCCGCCACCTGTACGGCGAGCTCGATCTCGAACGTCGGAT
This sequence comes from bacterium, assembly GCA_919901855.1. Lineage (GTDB taxonomy): Bacteria > Oederibacteriota > CAKKQC01 > CAKKQC01 > CAKKQC01 > CAKKQC01. The sequence continues at coordinate 70,072 of CAKKQC010000063.1, forward strand.
TCGCCCGTGCCGACGACGGATGCGGCAACATCGTCGGGAAGGCTTCGGGCGCGGACGCCTTCACGATACCCGGCCTCGCTGCGCCCGCGCTCACGGTCACCATCTGGCACGTGCCCGCCTCGCCGTCCCCGGGAACGATCGTCGCCTACACGATCCAGGTCCTTAACACGGGCACGGCGACCATCACCAGCCTGACCGTGGTGGAGACCCTTCCGCCCGAGCTTGCGGACCCGGTCGCCTGGCCGGCGTCGCTCGGCGTCACCCCCGGCTGGGCGGGGACGACGACAATCTTCACTTGGAACGGCCCCATCAGCCTGTTGCCCGGGACGTCCGCGGCCTTCTCGGTGTCCGCCTACGTTCCATCCACATGTGTGTCCGCCAACGTGACCAACCGGGGCTGGGCCCTCGGCAGAACGACGTGCTCCTCCAGCCCGATATCGTCCTCGTTCGACACGTTCGTCGTGGCGCCCCTGGCTCTGCCAGCCCTGGACGTGACCGTGAGCCACCTGCCGGACCCGGTCGTCGCGGGCGACCAGATCGTCTACACGATCGACGTCAGGAACACGGGCGCGGCCACGATCACGAACCTGCTCCTCGTGGACACGATGCCCGCCGGGCTCCTCGCCCCGACGGAGGGATTCACGCCCGCCCCGTTCACGTTCTCGGCCACCGGACGGGTCTTCTCCTGGCAGGGGACGGGGTTCACGCTGTTCCCGACGAATACCATCTCGTTCACCGCCTCGGGCTTCGTCCCGTCGGGATGCTCCGGCGCCTCGATGGCCAACCTCGCGTGGTCGCGCGTCGTCACGGCGTGCGGCACCGGCCAGACCATCCAGGCCGTCTCTGGCGTCGACAGCGTCCCGATCCCGGGCCAGATCGCCGGGGCGATCGCGGTCGAGAGCCAGCAGGAGGTCCCGGGCCGCTACTTCCTGACCGTCACGCTCACGATCACGGACACGGGTTCCTCGTGGATCAACCGGATCATGCCCGCGACCGACCTCGTCATCACGCCCTCGGGCCCGGAGACCGTCAAGGTCAGCGGCCCGTCCCCGACCGCCTATCTCGACGCGCTCGCCCCGATCCCGGGCACCTCCGTCAATCCCTGCCAGGTCTCGTTCCGGTGGAACTACCGGTCCACGACGGTCACGCCGATCACGATCACGGCCCTGGCCACCGGCGAGATCTGCCCGGCCCCCATCAGCTTCTCGGACTCCTCCAGCGGGTGCGCGGCCCAGGCCGGCGGGACCACCTGCACGTTCAGCGCCTCGACGGTCACGTTCTTCAACGACTCCGGCAACCCGGGCGACTACGCCCTGAACCGCAACCTGTTCCGGGGCCGCACCGAGACGCTGACCGTGACGTTCACGCTCCCGGAGACGACGGACGTGTCCCTGATCGTCTACAACTCGGTCGGCCAGAAGGTGAAGACGCTCATGAAGCGCGTCGTCGCCCGCCGCATGGCGCAGATGCTCGAGTGGGACGGCACCAACGACGACGGCGAGCGGTGCGCCTCCGGAGCCTATTTCGTGCGGCTCGAGACCGCGCACTGGGTCAAGACCAAGAAGGTCGCGCTCGTAAAGTAGGCCGTGAAGAGCCACCGCGCGGAACTGACCTTCACCATCCCCACCCGCCGGGCGTTCGTCCGCATCACGGACCGGGTCAGGGACGCCGTGCGGGATTCCGGCGTCCGCGAGGGACTGGTCCTCGTGAACGCCATGCACATCACGGCCTCGGTCTTCATCAACGACAACGAGACCGGCCTGCACGCCGACATTGAAGCCTGGCTCGAGAAGCTGGCGCCCGAGAAGCCGTGGGCGCAGTACCGGCACAACGAGACGGGCGAGGACAACGCGGACGCGCACCTCAAGCGCACGGTCATGGGACGCGAGGTCACGATTGCGATCACGAACGGCGACCTCGACCTCGGCCCCTGGGAAGAGGTGTTCTACGGCGAGTTCGACGGGCGCCGCAAGAAGCGCGTGTTGATCAAGATAATCGGAGAGTAGGCGCCCGTCGTTGAATCATGCTTCGCACCAATTCCGGGCGCACTTCGGCGCGCCACCCCGCCGTCGCTACTTCGCGGTAACGCTTTCCAGCCAGGTCCTCAGCTCGGGATTCTCGGGATGCAGCTTGAGCGAGTAGCGGAAAGACTCGATCGCCTTCGCCCTGTTCCCGTCCGCCCAGAGGCAATTCCCGGCGAGTTGCCAGCCCTGCCAGTGCCCCGGCGCCCGCTTGAGGAGCGTCCGGAGTTTCGCCAGCGCTCCCTTCCGATCCCCGGCGGCGGCCAGCGCCTCCGCCTCCGCGAAGAGCGCGTCCTCGCTCCCGGGCCGCGCGGCGCCCGCGGCGGGGGCCGCCGCGACGGCGGGCGCCGCTGGCCCCACGCCGTACACGAGCGAAACCCGGTGGCTGACCATGAGCGTGCCGAACGGCTGGTAGGCGTAGTCCAGCCCGAACCTCGCGATGCGGAATCCCACGCCTCCCGTCACGCCGGTGAGTCCGGTGAGCCCGGTGATATTCGACCGCCACTTGTAGCCCGCCCGCAGGACCAGGAACGGGGCCGCCCAGACCTCGGTCCCGACCGCGGCCCACGGGATCCGGTCCACGAACCCGTAGCCCCCGTCGGCGGCCACCCGGATCCGCCCGGGCGCCGTCCACGCCAGCCCGGCCCGCGCCTCGGCGGGGAGCCCGAAGCCGCCCTGTGCCGAACCGAGGTTCCGGATCGCCCAGCCCCCCGTCAGACCGCCGTCTATCGGCACGAGGCCGCCAATCCCCAGGCCGAGCAGCATCCCGGCCGCGGACTCGCTCACCGCCACCGCCGAAATCCCGGTCCATCCCCGTCCGCCGAGCCAGGAGGGATTCCGGAAGCCCACCCCCCCGGAGATCGCCATGTCCGAGAGGCTCGCGACCCGCTCCTTCACGCCTTCCTCGTTCCGCACGTCGTAGGAACCGAAGTTCAGCGAGGCGATGCTCGCCCCGAACGTCGCGCGTCCGACGGGCGCCGCCACCCCGAGGTAGCTGATCCCGATCCCGGCATCCAGCGCGTCGTGCGTCGCCACCGCGTTGACACCCCCGAGCTGGCCCAGCCCGCCGGGATTCCAGTACAGGCAGCTCGCGTCGTCGGCCACCGCCGTGAAGGCCTCCCCCATCCCGACGGCCCGGGCGCCGACGCCCTGGACCAGGAAGGCCCCGCGCAGGAGCCGCGCGTCCGGAGTGGCCGTGCCGAGCAACGTGGAGGCGGCGGCACCACCGGCGCACGCGGCAGCCGCCATAGCCACAAGGAGGCGCCTGAACGTGATCATCGTTTCACGACCACCTTGACCGCCGCGAACTTCTGGATCCGGCCTGACGAAAGCGCCGCCGTGACCCGCAGCAGGTAGGGCCCCGGCGCCCACGCGCGGACCCCCGTGATCACGAGGGACCCGTCCGCCGCCATGACACCGGCCCATGCGCCCTGGTACGCGCGCGCGGGCGCCATGTTGAACACGTCGACGTCCACCTTCACCGCGTCCTCATCCAGCTTCAGGAGGACCGTGATCCGGTCCCCCCCGGCCGGATTCGGGAAGACGATGACGGGCTCGTCGCCCAGGCTCGTGATCGTCTCGTCGACCGTCGCCTGGGCGCCGACCGGCCTTCCGTCACCCGAGTCCGTCCCCGAAACCGACGGGGTCAGCGTCAGGACGCCGGCCCGGTCCGCCCGGACCTGCCACACGAACGTCCGGGAGGCCCCGGCCGCGATCGTGACCGGCCCCGGGGGCGTCGGGGCGCCCAGCGCGTGGGCCCGGGTGGGGTCGCCGAGGCCAAGCGACGGCAGCACGTTCACCGCGGCGGCCGCGCCGCTGTTCGTCACCGTGAGGAACACGCCGAACGTGCCCCGGGTCCGGACGGACCCCGGTGAAGTGCCGGCCCGGGCGGAAAGCACGACCCAGGACGCGTCGACGCCCCGGGCCGCCGCCGTGCCCAACGCCCTACCGAGCCCCGCATCGGTGCCCGTAGCGGTCGCCGTCAGCACGATAGGTCCGGCGCCGGACACGCTAAGGGTCCAGACGAAGGTCTGGGACCCGCCCGCCGGAATCGTGACCGGCCCGGATGGTCCGTCCATGACTTCCAGCGGGCCTCCCGCGCCGCCCGTGTAGAGCGTCGCCGTGACCCCGGCGGCGTCGGCGCCCCCCGGATTCGCCACCGTGACTTCCACCGTGATCCACCGGCCCACCACGGGCGGCAGGGGCGCTATCGCGATCGCCGTGCTCAGGGAAGCCGGCAAGCGCAGATCGAGCGCCAGGCTGGCGGCGGAGGCGAGCGGGCTCCCAAAGAAGGCGTCCGTGCCGTTCGAGGCAACCGCCAGCACCGGCGTCCCCGCTCCGTTGACCGAGTAGGTCCACGCGAACGTCTGGGCGGCGCCCGGCCCCAGGACGACCGGCCCGGCCGGCACGGGTCCCGCCACCAGCGCGAGCTGGCCGATCCCGGCCGCCGGATTCGCCGGCACCCCGACGCCGTTCGCGGTCTGCGCCCCGTCATTCGTGACGGTGTACGACACCGTGATCCAGCCGCCGGTGTAGGCGGGGACGGGGCCGGACGCCAGCGCCGAATACATCCGCGCCGGCTGGGCGGTCACGACGGAGACGGTGCCGACCGCCACGCGCGGCTGCCCGGTCGCGAGCTCGACCGCCGTGATCGTGACGGAGAACGCCACGGTGCCGGCCCCGGACGCGCTGAAGGTCCAGACGAACGCGTGCGACTGGCCCGGGGCCAGCCCCATGCCGAAGGACGGGGACGGCCCGATCTGGGTCACGAGTCCCGCTCCCGACGTCACCTGGAGCGCCGCCGCGAACGTGGCATCCGTCCAGCTTCCCGTGTTCGTCACCGTCATGACCACCGTCGTCCAGGACCCGACGGGCAGAAGCGCCGGCGTGGCCGCGATCGCCCCCGCCAACGGGGACGCCGTCATCCGGTAGTTCACGCTTCCCGACCAGACATCCGTCGGCGCCGAGCCGCGCACTCGCAGGTAGTAGGTCTGGGTCGCCGCCGCCGTGTAGTCGAGACTGAACTGCCAGGAGCCGCCGCCGTCGTCGTCCGATTGCACCAGGGAGACGCCGGCCGCATCGCTGTACAGGTCGGCCGCCGGGTCGCCGCCGCTGCTGCCAATTGAGTCGAAGTGGTACGTGTTGCCCGCCACCATGTTGATCCGGAACCAGTCGTTGGGGTCCCCCAGCAGGCCGTTGAGGATGTGCAGGCCATGGGCCTGGGTCAAGGACGCCGGCACGAGGACGCTGCCGCCGGCGCTGGCGTCGTCGGCCGGGTCATAGGCGTCGAGCCCGCCCGAGGCGGCGAGCACGCTTACGGTGGAGGCCGCCGACACCGGACTGCCCGTCCCGGAATCCACGCCCGCCGCCGTCGCGGTGAACCACACCAGTCCGGTCCCGGACACGCTGTACGTCCAGGCGAAGGTCTGGGACGCGCCCGGCGCCAGCGTGACCGGCCCCGCCGGGACCGGTCCGGCCTCGTAGGTCACCCAGCTCCCGCCCGAGTTGATCTGGATCGCGGGCACGACGCCGGTCACGTTCGAGCTTCCGTAGTTCGTCGCCGTCAGCGCCAGCGTCACCCACTGGCCCGCGCCGGCCGTGCCCGGGGTGGCCTTCAGCGAGGCCGCGAGTATGACCGTCGGGGTGAAGACGACCTGGTCCACCCAGCCCGCATCCGCCCCGGTCGTCACGCTCCCGTCCTTCGAGTACTGCCAACGCAGCGTATGCGCCCCCGCCGGTATCGCAAACGTCTTCTGCGTCCACGCCACGCTGCCGCTGATCGCCCCCGCCTGCGGCGTCCCGTCGATCAGGAACGTCAGGTAGTCGAACCCGGACTCCGAGTCTACGCGCCAGTAGAACGTCAGGGCGCCCGGCCCCGTCACCGTCGTCTGGAGATAGCAGCTCTGGGAGTTGTTGATGTCCCCGCTCTGCGCCGCGTCGCCGCCGAAGTAAGTGACCGCGGTCTCGGGGAACCAGTTCGCGTTTCCCCCCGTCGTCCAGGCCAGGGGGACGTTGTCCACCGCCTCCCCCAGCGTCAGGGCGCCCGCGACGGTCGCCGACGCCGAAACCGAGACCCCCAACCCGGACCCCGTGTCGGTGCCGGCGGCGGTCGCCGTGAATGCGATCGTGCCAAAGCCGGACACGCTGTACGTCCACAGGAACGTCTGCGCCCCGCCCGGTACGAGCGTCACCGGCCCCGGCGGCACGGGCCCGCCCTCGGGAACCACCAGCGCGGAGCCCGCGTTGATCTGCACCGCGGGCACGACTCCGGTCACGTTGAAGCCGCCCGCGTTCGTCACCGTGAGGGCGAGCTGGAACCACTGGCCGGTGACAACCGACCCGGGGCTCGCCGCCAATGACGCCCGCAGCGAGGTGAGTGTGGCGCCGCCGGACGCGGCGGCCACGACCGGGATGCCAAGGACGGCGTCGGCACCAACCGCCGTCGCCGTGAACGCCACCGGGCCCGCTCCGCTCGCGCTGAACGTCCACACGAAGGTCTGCGCCCCCCCCGCGGCGAGGCTGAGCGGCCCGGGCGGCACAGCCGTGCCCTGCGCCACGACGAGGGCCGCCCCGCCGTTGACGCTCAGGAACGGCATGAGCCCCGAGGCGCCGACGCCGCCCGTGTTCGTGATCGTCAGCCGTACCGTGAACCACTGGCCGACCGAAACCGCCGCCGGGGCGACGGCCAGCGATGCCGCCAACTGCGCCGGCGGGACGATCGAAAGCGCGCGGGTCGCCGCGCTGAAGACCGGGCTCCCGGTGCCCGAATCCGTCCCGCTCCCCGTGGCGGTCAGGTTCACGGACCCGATTCCGGACGCCGAGTACGTCCAGGTGAAGCTCTGTGACGCCCCCGGCGCCAGCACCAGCGGGCCGGCCGGCAGCGGGCCGGTCTCGTATACCACCAGCCCGGCGCCGGAGTTGACCTGAATCGACGGCGTGACCCCGTTGGCGTTCAGGGTTCCGGTGTTGGTCACGGTCAGCACGACCTGGACCCACTGCCCGGAAAGAGCCGGCGAGGGAGAGAGAGACACCGCCGCCGCGAGGTACGCGCCCGTAACGGGATCGATCCGCCGCACGCGGTGGTCGCCGACGTTGACGACATAGAGGTGGCACGCGGCGTCCAGCGCGACGCCCACCGGGCCGTTGAGCTGGGCGGTCGAGGCCGCGATGCCGTTGCCGTTGTACCCGGCGACCCCGGTGCCCGCCACCGTGCCGATCAGGCCCGTCCCCGCGTCGACCCGCCGGACCCGGTGTCCCGCCATCTCCGCCAGGTAGAGGTGGCCGTTGCCGTCGACCGTGATCCCGGTGGCACGGTTGATCCGCGACGTGGTCGCCGCGATCCCGTCCCCGGTATAGCCGGCCACCCCGGTGCCAGCCACCGTGCTGATGAGGCCCGTCGCCGCGCTCACCTTCCGGATCCGGTAGTTCTGGTCGTCGGTGATGTACAGGTTCCCGGTCGCATCGAAAGCCAGCACGCAGGGATTGTTGATCTGGGCACCCGTCGCCGCGATCCCGTCCCCGTTGTAGCCGCCGGTCCCGGTGCCGGCGACCGTGCTGATCAGGCCCGTCGTCATGTCCACCTTCCGGACCCGCTGGTTGTATTGGTCGCTGATATACACGTTGCCCGCGGCGTCCACCCCGCCGAAGCTCGGATAGTTGAGCTGGGCGGTCGTGGCCGCGATCCCGTCCCCGTTGTAGCTGGCGACTCCGGTGCCCGCGACCGTACTGATCAACCCCGTCGAAGCCGAGACCCGGCGGACGCGCTGGTTCTTGCTGTCGAAGATGTACAGGTTGCCCGCGGCGTCCAAGGCCACCCCGGAGGGATTGTTCAACTGGGCGGACGTCGCCGCGATCCCCTCGCCGTTGTAGCCGGCCGTCCCGGTCCCCGCCACCGTGCTGATCAATCCCGTCGCCGCCGACACCTTGCGGACGCGGTTGTTGAAGAAGTCCGCGACGTAGACGTTCCCGGCGCTGTCCGCCGCCAGCCCGTACGGCGTATCGAGCTGCGCCGCCGTCGCCGCAATCCCGTCCGAGTTGTACCCGGAAAGCCCGGTCCCCGCCACGTTGCTGATCAACCCATACGGCATCCCGCACGCCGGCAACGACGGGACGCCCGTCACGAAGACTTGGGTCCCGGCCGCCAGCACGGCGGAGCCCGTCCCCGAGTCCGTCCCCGTTCCGGTGGCCGTCAGCGAAACGACCCCCGAGCCGGACACGGAGTACGTCCACGTGAAGCTCTGCGACGAGCCGGGAGCCAGCGTCAGCGGTCCGGCCGGGGCCGGTCCGTTCTCGTATACCAGCAGCCCCGCCCCCGCGTTGAGCTGGATCGCCGGGACCACCCCGGTCACGTTCGCTCCCCCGACGTTGGTCACCGTGAGCACGACCTGCACCCACGCCCCCAAGGCGGGCGCCGCGGGCGCGACCGACAACGCGGCCGCGAGCGGCTGCGGGACCACCACCGTGATCTCGTCGACGTACCACCCCTTGTAGTTGTTGCCGGTCCCGTCGATCGAGTCGAACGTGAACCTGAACATCGCCGACTGCCCCGCGTAGGCCGCGAGGTCGATCTGCACCTGGTACCACGCGTTCTCGGTCCCGAACAGGTTCCGCAACAGCGTCCACGAGCCCCCGCCGTTGGTCGAGATATACACGTTCCGGGTGTCCCAGACCGGGGAGTTCTCCGTCTGCTCCCAGCTCCAGAAGGTGAGCTGCTGATTCGCGCCGATGGCGTACGCGGGACTGGTCAGGTCGCCGAACGTACGCAACCCCGTCGCGTAGTTGCCCGTCCCATCCTGGCCGTACCACCACGTGTTCGGACTCCCGCTCGTGAACGGCCGGCTCGCGGGGGTCGTGCCGTCCGCGACGCCGTGCCACATCCCCGAGGTCGTCCACGCCCCGGCCACAGTGACGGCCTCCACCGCCGATGCGCCCGCTTGCACCGTGGCCCCGGATCCCGCGTCCGTGCCCGTGGCCGTGCCCGTGAACGAAACCGTCCCGGCCCCCGACGCGCTGTACGTCCACACGAACGTCTGCGCCCCGCCCGGGACGAGCGTCACCGGCC
>CAKKQC010000064.1 GCA_919901855.1 bacterium
AGGCCGAGGCCCCAAATCAGTTGTCGTTGTTCACTTAACGTTGGGACACTACTGTATGGCCCTATCTTCTTGGGACGGGAGGGCTTAAGATGGGAATCAACCAACGGACGGGAGGCCCACCTTGAAGAAGCTCGCCCGCTACTCGGATCAGGCCTACGCCCTTCTGCGCATCGTGACCGGGTGCCTGTTCGCGTTCCACGGGATGCAGAAGATCCTCGGGATCCTCAGCGACCACCAGCCGGCGCCCGGGAGCCAGCTCTGGATCGGCGGGTGGATCGAACTGCTCGGGGGCCTCGCGGTCGCCCTCGGGTTCCACACCCGGCTCGCGGCGTTCCTGTGCAGTGGCACGATGGCCGTCGCGTACGTCCAGTTCCACTGGCAGTTCCGGTTCACCGCCGGGATCTTCCCGGCGATCAACAAGGGGGAGCTGGCAGCGCTCTACAGTTTCGTCTTTCTCATGATCGCGTGCCGCGGCCGCGGGATCTGGAGCGTGGACCGGAAGGACCGCTGACCCGGGGGGCCGCCTCCCACTGGCTGTGCCAGGGGAAAGAGGTGCATCTCAAGGGCCACCTTCCGGACGCCAGGCTTCATCCGTTCCGCGCCCGCCCCGAGAATCTTGGAATCTGAAGCACGTCCCCGGTCCTTTGTGAAGGGCTCAGAGAATTCCCAGTCGCTCCATATCGCGCAGCATACGCATGTCTTCGGCCCGGTCGCACAACCGCTCGGTCCAGGTCCGGAGATACCGTCGATCCAACCTCGCACCGGCGGAGAGCGCGATCGAGCGCGCATCCTCGAGGTCGCGCGGGCGGCCGGGTATGATCTTGAGCAGGATCAGGTCCTCGGCCGAGGGGACGTTGGCCACGCGCCCAAAGAGCTTCGCCCGGCGGCGCCGGATCCAGGCGGACTCCTCGAGATCGGTCGAGGCCAGGATGATGTCCACGGGCACGGCCCCGAACCCGATCGAGCAGGCGCCTCGCTCTTTTGCGTCGGCGAGTGCCCGCCGCCGGTGGACTTCGAATCCGCGCCGGGCGGCAAGGTCGAGGAAATCGAGCAAGCGACCCCGCGGAAGGAACAGGATCAAATCCACGTCCCTGGTCATCCGTGGCTCGCCGCCGGCCAGGACAGCCAGACCCCCGATGAACAGGTGCCTGAATCGGCCGGACGTCAGCAACGCCCGGGACTTGTGAAACGCTAGCTCAAGCGGGTTTTCCGGATCCGACATAGAAGGCTAGGGCGCGCGGGGTGTCGTGGCGGACTCGCGGCCGACCGTGCCGGTACATGGCGCGAATCAAGGTGCGGCTGATACGGTCCCGCTCCGCCGGGGTGAGGTTCGTGAGCCGCCGCGCTCGCTGGCGTTCGCTGAACTTGAGGAAGGCGGCCGAGTCCTTGACCACGACTTCATCTTACCAGCTCCTGACGCCGCTGAGATGCCGAAGCGTGTCTCCGATCCAGAAAATGCGCGATATGGTACCATCGGCTCCATGGCACCACGGGCGAAATCCTCCAAGCCACTGACCCTGACGCAGGCTTCCCTCAATCTGGGTCTGCGGGTCCGCGCCGCGCGTCGCCGCCATGGCTTCACCCAGGAGCGATTGGGCGAGCGGCTCGGGCTGAGCTCGAACTTCATCGCGCATCTCGAGAGGGGATCCCGGCAGCCCTCCCTGCACACCATTGTGGGGCTGGCCAGAGTACTTGGCGTTTCGATCAGCAGCCTGTTCAGGGCATAGGAGGTAATCATGCACAATCACGGTCCGCTGGCTGGCGCATATGGTCTGACGGTGGTCGGGGCTATCGTATATTTCATCAAGAACGCGGTCGGGTTCTGGGGATGCGTTGTCGGCTTCCTGAAGGGCTGCGTCTGGCCCGCCATCGTCGTGTATAAGGTTCTGGAGTTGCTCAAGGCCTGAACGGGAGGCTGGGCCTCGTCGGGGGGCCCAGAATGTCAATTTGTATTACAAGCCATGCGCCTTGGTTGAATATCCATCCAGTGTTTGCAAGGGCCGCTTCGGCCCTTAGAAGCCACGCGCCTTGGCTGAATATCCATCCACTGCTTCCAGAGGCCGTTCCCCAATGCTACGGCCTCTACAAGCCACAGCTCCGGCAAATATCCATCCTTTGCTTGCAGGGGGCACTGTGTCTACAGTGACCCCTAAGTATGGCCCTCACTTCTGCTCTCTTCTGCGACTCTTCCTGGCGGGAACGGCTATAATCACGGCGACAGGACAGGGGACAGGGGGGACTCCGTGAGAAGCGGCGTGCAGGGGCAGGTGGTCCTTCACAAGGGCAGGATCGTGAGCTGGAAGGTGTCCATCCAGATCGTGAAGCTGGAGACCAGTCCGGAGAACGGCGGGCGCGTCTACACGGCCGACTGCCCCCTCCTGCACATCGCGTCCCACGGGAAGACGGAGCTTGAAGCCAGGAAATCCATGCAGGACATGATCAAGGTCTACCTTGACGAATTGCTCGACATGGACACCTTCGAGGACGTCATGACCGAATACGGGTGGAAGAAGAGCGAAGCCCGGAAGGCTGCGGACGTGCAAGAGGTCTGGCATCCTCCCCAGATGACCCTCGCATACGCGATGGCGGGTGCCTGATCGCCCCGCCTCGTGGAACCGAAGGACCTGCGGGATTACCTGAACCAACGCGGTTGCCGACTCCACCGCAAGCACCATAGCGGGATTGAGGTCTGGCGGAAGTCCGGCCTCAACAAACCAATTCAGTTCTATAACCTCGGACCGGTGCAAGCTGCTGAGTTGGCCAGGATCACGGAAGCGTTGGGCGTGAGCTTGGACGACCTCGGCAACTGGCGGAAGAGGAAGGGCGTCTGAAGGCGGCGGCGCCCGCGGGACCTGCAGTAAGCCGGGGAGAAAACCGCATTGATCAGAAAGAGGGCTCCCCGATCCCCTCTATCGGTCCCGAGAATCTTGAAATCTGAAGCGCATCCCCGGCCTCCTGATGTATGTCCCCGGCTTACAGGGGTGGGAGCGGGTCAGGAGCGGCGCCGGTATCGCGGGGGCAGCACCGGGCCCCGGGGGTCGATGGCTTCCAGCAGTTCCGCGATCAGGCGCAGGCGGGCATCCGGCATCCGTGCCAGGAGACGGTGGATCGCGCGGACGAGGGGGCGCTCGGGCGAAGGTGCGGAGCCGGTCTTGTCCGACATGAAGAAGTCCGCGACCGGGACGGTCAGGACATTCGCTATCGCAATAAGGGTCTCGAGGGACGGGCTCCGCGTGCCGCGTTCCAGGTGGGCGACGAAGTTGTCGGATATGCCGCTTCGTGCGGCGAGTTGGGTCTGGGTGTAGTTCATGGCGTGGCGGGCCAGCCGGATCCTCTGGCCCATGCGGGCGCGGAACTCGGTGGCTCCGGGGATCAGGGGCAGGGGGGGCTTGTGCCGTTTCATTGGTGTCCTTGGCCGCATTCTAGCAGGATCGCCGCGGCCGGGAGCATGCTCCAGCGCACGCGCGCCAGATCGTCCATATCTCGGCCGGCCCGTGACGACGCAGCGACGCGCGTCCCCGGGTCTTCCGCATCTGGAGGCAGAAGGCGTGGGCACTCTACGGAGGGACGACCCAAGGAGGTGGTAACATAGGCTCATGAGTGGCGCGACGGCGGTTGGTGAAATCTTCTACGCGGCGTTTCGGGCACTGCCTCCCGCGCAGAAGGAAAGCGTGCTGGAGAGGCTCCTCCGCGACCGCGAACTGAAACAGGACCTGTTCGATCTCGCGTTGATCGAACGCGGGAAGCGGATCAAGGGCCGGGCGATCGAGGCCCGCGCCTATTTCGCCCGATCCAGGACCAAGACGGCTCGTTGACCTCCGGGTACCGCGTCCTCCTTCAGCCGTCGGCTCAGCGGGACCTCAAGAGGATCGGCGAGGTGCCGCGGGAGCGGTTGGGCGAAGTCATCCTTGACCTGGCCGAGAACCCCCGGCCCCGGCGCGTGAAGAAGCTCTCTGGAGGCTTGTCGGGCTACCGGGTGACGTGCGGAGACTGGCGCGTACTCTACGAGATCGATGACTCGGCGCGTATCGTCACCGTGTGGCGGGTGGCGCACCGGAGCGAATCCTACCGATAGCCGGTGACCCAAGGCGTCCGCGGTGGCGGACGAATGTTAAGATGTTAAGTATGGCCCCGGTTCTTCTGGCCCCGGTTCTTCTACGCATGCCTGAATCATGCCCGGAGCTGAGGTCATCTCGTGGTGCGGTCGGCGGGATGTCATCTTCTCACGTATGTCCCCGGTTTCCCCGTTTCCGGAGACCTCCCGTGTCTTTCCCCCGGCGGCTTGAAGCTTGCGAAGAGTTACCCAAGGGGGTAGCCTAGTACCGAGGTCCTTGGGTAACCATGCCGAAGCGTGCAGATCCTGTCAGGGGCGTCCTTGCGGAAGAGTTGGCCAATGCCGCGAGGCGTCTGGCCATGTATGCCCGGGCCGTGCGTTCGCTCCCCCGGGGGAGCATGGTCAGCCGGGAGATCAAGGGTCGGAAATATTACTACATCGCCTTCTGGAAAGACGGGAAAGTGAGATACGAATACCGGGGACGGGTGGCGCCGGAAGAGCGCCGGCGGTATGTCGCGACGTCCGAGCGCAAGGCGAGATACCGGAAGCTCATGACCGGCTTGAGGGCCAGAATCGTGTTCATCAGGAGGGCGCTCCATGAGCGAAGGCGGCGCTCAGCATAGGCTGTGCATGGACGTGCTCAGGCGCCTCCACGAGCTCGGTGTTCTCGAACAGGTGGTGCTCGTCGGGAGTTGGTGCACGTACTTCTACCGGCGGGGCGAAATCCTCCAGGGGAATCTGGGGACGCTCCGGACGGACGACATCGACTTCCTGGTCCCGCGGCCGTTGCGGACGGTTGTGCATGTGAACATCCCCGAGATGCTCAAGGGAATGGACTTCATCGTGAGGCGTGGCCGGAACGGCTGTATGCACCTCGAGCACGCCGACATGAAGATGGAGTTCCTCATTCCGGATCGCGGACGCGGGTCGGACGCACCGCACTACATTGAAGCGCTGGGCGTGACGGCGCAGCCTCTGCGATTCCTGGACTTCCTTCTGCAGGAAACGGCTGTGCTGGATGCCGGCCAGTTCCGGATCAGACTGCCGGCGCCGACGCGATTCGGCTTGCACAAGCTGATCGTAAGCGGACGCAGGACGAATCCCGCGAAGGCGGCCAAGGACAGGGAGCAGGGGTGCGATGTGCTCCGTGCGCTTGTGGCGCAGGGTCAGGGGCGTGTCATCAAGGAGACCTTCGACGCTCTTCCGCCCAAATGGAAGGCGGGAATATCGAAGTCTCTCCGGAAGATGGATGCCGAGGATCTTGAGGCGCTTCTGGCCGGAGGAAGCCCGGAGATGCGCGCGGGAAAGACCGAGAAGAAACCTGGTTCGTGACGGACTTGCTGAAGTGCTGGTGTTCCTGGCGCTGACAATCCAACGATCCACGCGCGCCAGATCGTCCATATCTCGGCCGGCCCCTGACCGCTCATCGCGTCCCCGGCTTTCCGCCGGGGCGCCTTGACTGGGGGCGGGGATGCTGACTAGGATGAAGCATGATGCACCGCGCGATGATGCAGAACGGGGGGTGGCAATGGGCGTCGTGACGCTGAGGAACCTGTCGCCGGAGGCAGTCCGGCTCATCCGGC
>CAKKQC010000065.1 GCA_919901855.1 bacterium
TACCCGGTCGCCGCCGCGTAGTTCGTGATCATCGCCCCGTCCGCCGTCATCGCGCACGAGACGCCGGGGAGGATCAGGGAAGCCGTAATGAGGGAGAGCACGAAGATGAAGGCAGGACGAACGCGGGAGTGATCAGCGTAGCGGGAATTGCACGTGCACCAACGGGACACACCTATCCCGCTGGCTGCGCGAATCGCAGTCGCAAAATGTTGCAGTTTATCCACCCGTCCCTTTCCACCCCTGCCAGGGGGCCGAAAGTCTCAGCCGGTCCTCAAACGGAGAGAACCGGACGACGGAAAACAGAGCCCGCGCGTTTTAGCCGAGCCCTCCCTCTGCCCCCAACGCTAACACCTTGTGTAGTGCCATGTCAAGAGGCGGAGGCTGATTCTGACACCCCCCGGAGGGCCTCCCGCCCCCCCTGGGGGAGGGCAGGGGCTCCCCCGGCCGGGGAGACCCCTCTCAGCGGAGGTCGGGCGAGATAGCCTGCCCGTCCAGTGTGATCGTGGCCGCCCGGACCCACTGGGTGTCGTCCAGCCGGCCCTCCCGGAGCCCCCGGACGACCGCGACCGGGGTCTGGGCGACGAGCAGATGGTTCCCGTAACGGGCCTGGACCATGAAGGACCCGGCCGTGCCCCCGATGTTGGCGAAGCTCTGTTCGGTCAGGGACTTGACCTCGCGCAGGAGGTAGCGAAGCACATACTGCTCGCTCTGGTAGTCGAGCACCATGGGCTCTCCCGGCTTTCCCGCCGACGGCACCTGGATGCGCAGGATCTGCTCGGGCGCGATGCCCCGGTAGGCCGTGTAGGGCGTCTCGGCCCCCGGGGCGGACGACGCTGTCGCCGTCTCCGGGGCGGGCGCCTGAATGGGCGCGGGGACGAGCAGGGCCGGGCCCTCCCCCGGCTCCGCCGGCGTGCCCACGGCCGCCGGGGCGAAGGACTCCTTCGCGGACCGGAGCTGCGTGTTGATGAGCGGCTTCACGGCGGCTTTCGCCGCTTCCTCGCGCCGCTGGTTCTCCTCGTTGATGCGCTGGAGCGGGGTAAGGTCGGGGCTCGTCGCTTTGACCTCCCCCGGGGTGAACACCCGCAGCGACTGCGGGGCCGTGATCGTCTCGACGCGGTCCCGGTTGCGCACCGTCAGCGTGTAGGTGTAATCGTCGTCCGGGGCGAGGTTGAACCGGTCGTCGAGCCCGTCCCAGACCAGCCGCTCGGGCGGGGCCCCGCGGCCCGAGTACGTCCGGACCGGCACGCGGGCGGAGTTCTTGATCTCGAGGGACCAGAAGTCGATACCGCGCTCGTCCTTGTAGTCGATCGTGAAGACCGCGACCTCGCCCTTCTTCGGGGCAAAAACGAGGGGCTCGACCGATACCTTGGCGTACGGGGCGGTCACGCCCGCGCCGAGGTGGTAGAGGACCGACAGATAGAAGCGCGTCTTGTCCATGGCCTTGGCCGTCGCCGCGCCCGAAGAGCTCGCGCCGTTGACCCGCCACACCTCCGGCACGTCCGGGAACTTCTCGGCCTTCACCGTCTCGACCGGGACCGTCACCGCCAGGTTGACCTGGAATTTGAACAGGCTGACGGTCACGCCGCCCGCCCAGATCGGACGGCCCTGGCTCAGGTACGAGTAGGTCCCCGAGGCGAAGGACACGGGGTTCATGAGCTGCGATTCCTGCGCGTCGTACCGGGGGAACGGGGTCGCGTATCCGAACCGGAACGCGGCGTTGTTCTGGAAGAACCACTGTTCGAAACCGAGGCGCAACTGCGTGTCGTAGCTTCCGAGGGTCGCCCGCATCGCCTGGTTGTAGTCGAGGGCGACCAGGCTCCGCTCGCGCGGCACCAGGTCGTCGAACACGAAGGAGAAGCCGAGCGAGGCCTCAGAGGGCATCGTTCGCTGGGTGTTGAGCACCCGCGACTGGCCGACGAGGTTGCGCGCGGTCGCGCCGAGGTTGATTTCGCGCCTGCGGTCCCGGAGCGGCAGCGGGATGGAGAAGTAGAACCCGGCGTCGGCGGCCCACCCGGTCGCGGGATTCAGCACGCCGGCTCCCCCGACGAACGGATGCGTATACCAGTAGTCGCTGAACATGTACTTGACGTTGACGCCCAGCCCGGCCGTCCGCGCCGCGTTCAAGGGGAGCACGAAGGTCCCCATGTAGAAGTCCTCCTGCCACGGCAGGAAGCTCTCGCTGTGGAAGCTCCGGATGATGTTCAGCCCAGCGGCCCAGGGCTTGAACTCGGCCGTCACGAACCCCAGGCCAAACAGGTAGGGAACCGTGGAGGCGCCGGCCTTCGTCGTGAAACGCCTCTGCCAGGCGGCGTCCCCGGTCACGAACCCGATCTGGGTGTCCCGCATCCGGACCAGTCCGCCGGGGTTCCAGTAGGCGCCGTCGAAGTCGTCGGCGACGGCGGTGTAGGCCCCGCCGAGCCCGGTGGCCCGGACGCCGTACCCGACCCCGTTCCAGGGCTCCCCCCATTCCCGCTCGGGCAGGGACTGGGCCAGGACAGCACCGGCGGCCAGGAGGACCACCCCGGCAGCCAGAAGGGCTGCCGACAGGGCCGGGAGACGCATGCGGGTCGGGGGATTCAGCACGAAGACAAGTGTATCAACCGGTGCGGAATCCCGACAGGGGGGCCGAAACAGAGGGTCAGAGCCTGACATTTGACATGGGAATGTCAAATGTCAGGCTCTGACCCTCTTTACAGAACCGTAACGCAATACCGGACATACCCCGTCTTGTTCATCCCCACCTTGCCCAGCA
>CAKKQC010000066.1 GCA_919901855.1 bacterium
TATGTCAGCCCTGCTCGGCTACCTCAACCGGAATTCTTTTCGCGTCACCCCACAGCCAAATGGAGGGATGCGCTGACGTTCCCGAGATTGCTTATGACGCTCTGGGCGCTCATCGTTGCGATGCTTGCTGTCCCTGTGATGCGTCCCATACTTTCCGAATGCCGTGCGCGGTTCTTCCTGGTTCCGTACCATCCAGTACCGGGTTATATCCTCGAGAACACGCTCCAGAGTTTGGTGACGATCTCTGTGTTCGTGGTCGTCCTCTCGGCATGCTATTGGAGCGGGCGCGCGGCTATCGCGTGGATGGTCCGTCCTGCGTCGCGCGGAGCATTCAGGGGCTGGTTGGCCATTCCGATTGGCTATGGAACGATCTCCATGGTTCTCCTCGGCCTGCTCCTGACGGGCCTCTGGTATTCATCCGTAATGGTCGCGGTTCTCCTGATGATTGGGGTGCTTCCGCAAGTTCTCCGGGGCCGCGCTGCATATGGCTTGTGGTGGTGCCGGAGGGGCCTCGCCGTTGCGATCGGTGAACCTTGGATGCGCCTGGCGATCCTCGTGGTGGTGCTGCTCCTTCCGGGGATTCTGGCGCCGGAAATGAGCGATGATGCGTGGGAGTACTTCTTGGCAGGTCCCGAGCGATGGCTTCTGGCCCATCGGTTCTCCTGTCTCTCCGCTACGGCTGTAATGCACTACCCTGCACTGGCGGAGCTTCCTTATGCGTTTGGGTTGATAGCAGGATCGGATGCTGTCTCGAAGATGCTCAACCCTGGCATCTTCATGTGCGGCATCCTGGCCGTGATTGCATCGATGCCCGAGAAGGCGCGGATCTGGGGAGTCATCTTGTTCGCCACCTCCTCAGAGGCATGGCTACTCGCTCCGTCAGGCAAGAACGAGGGGATGCTGACCGGGTTCGTGCTCTTGATCTGGTCAGTTGCGCGTCGGCGGGGACTCGCCAGTCTGGTGCTGAGTGGAGTGCTGGCTGGCATGGCGCTGTCAGTGAAGTACTTGGCGGTCATCGGCGTGATGTGGATACCGGTCTGCTTGCTCATGGGGACCCCGCGTCGTTCGTGGCGCTGGGTGTTCGGCTGGTTGGCTGTGGCGCTCCTGGTTGCGATCCCTTGGTATATCAAGACTTGGATATTGACTGGTGACCCCTTGTACCCGCATCTGGGGGAGTTCTCCCCCTCGCTCTTCGGAATGGATGAACGGGCCGCTATGGTGCTGCGGCGTACGATGCCTCAGTATCCTGAACGCTATTCGGTATTGTCCTACGTGACAACGATACTGTCTCGCGAGAACGCGGTAGTCGCCTTCGCCATTCCTTTGATTCTGGTCCGGGGAGGCGGGAATGCTCTGGTGGCAGTCGTCTCGCTGTTATCGGCCCTGATGGTCGCTGCCGTCTTTCAGGTGCCTCAATACCAGCGATGGGTCTTCCCATCCGCCGCCATCCTCCTTGTCCTCTCGGCGGAGACAATACCGGTCGTCCTAGCGCGATGGCCGTTCTCAAGGGTCCTCATTTTGGGTTTGGCGCTGCTCTCGTGGTTTGCGGCCACTATGGGGATCGCGAGGTACATTAACCCCGTGCCCTATCTCATCGGTGCACAAGACGTACGCGCGTACAGACGTTCGGTGTTTGGGCCACTGATCGGGGCCAATGAGCGGATGAGCCGCCTGCGCGACGACCGGAGGGGAACGCTAATCGTTGGCGAGATGATGGAGTATCTCTTTCCGAAGCCCTGTCTCATGGAAGTGACGCATGCGAGCGCTCCGTTTCTGTGGGATGCCACAAACGCCAGTGTGACCGATCGCGATCTGAACAGGAAGTTCAAGCAACTGAATATCGGTTGGATGGTGCACAATCCGTACCTGGCTATGCAACGTGCCGATACACTGGCTTCGTACCCCTGGACAGCCCGACAGGTGGCGCTCTGGAGGGAGTACTTCGCAACGTACTGGGACGTGCAAGATGTCCCCTTGGAAGCCGACGAGGACAAGGGCGTCTACTACATCTACAGGTTGCGTACTCGCTCCACTGGCGTGCCTGTCCGGCTCATAATGCACTTGCCCGGTACGGAGTCCGTAGTGTCTGCGGCCTTCGATCGGGCTGTTGGGGTGGACGGCAGTGCAAGTGTTGGGATATTCAAGAACGAGGTGGAGAGCCTGGCGCCCGGCGTGCTCCAGTTCATGGACTCTGTCGGCGGTGTTGCCATCCATGCGGGCGACTACGGAATGGCGTATCGCATGTTCCGGCCTGGGGTGCAGCATGGTCTGCTCGATGTCTGGAACCTGTACCGGTACGGCATTTCTGCGTTTCACTGCGGGAAGATCCGGGAGGCGCTGGTGTCTTTAGAGGCGGCGAAGTTGGCCTACGCTGATCGAAGAGAGATGATTGTTGCGATGTCGGCGAGGATGATCTTCTGTGCGACCGTTGGGGGCGCGAGTGAATCACTCGCCGCGAGCATGCGCCTGCTCGATGAGGGCATCCAGATGGTGGAGTCGGCTGATTTCAGGGGCAGAATGGGGCGGGAACGGTTCTTGCTCCACTTGGCTAGGGCGGACGTGTTGAGGCGAGAGGGGCGAGTCGCCGAGGCGATTCGGGAGTGCGCGCAGGTTGCACGCGAACCTTCGGCAGCTTGGTCTGTCTCACTGGCGGACCTGCCTTCATTCCTGACAGAGGCGGCAGGCGAGATCCGCAGAAGCATTAGGTAGCCCTCGGCGGACCCGGCCGTACCGTGGGAGGGGATGGGGCGTTACCCAGCTTCTCCGGCCGGGGCGAGGGAGTTGCAGGTTGTTGCGTTGTCCGGCCGGGGCTCAATCCCCATGTATCCTGGACGTTCGCGCCCGCTGGCGCGGGATCGAGGCGTGACGAGGATGAGACGGGCGCGCGGTAGCACCGGGGTGCGTCCATAGTACTTCTTCCACCCAGTCTTGAAGCCGTTCGTGCAGCATGTTGTTCTTGGCCTTGTCCTGCCGGTTCACGATGTCGGCGAAACGTCGAGAGGACAGGTTCACGGCCGCGACCCTCAGGATCGTCCTGAGATGCGATAGCACGAAGTGTTCCCGCTTCTGCCAGGAGTTGAAGAACCACGGTCCCGACCTGCGGCACACTCTTCTTGCCTCAACGAAGTGGCCAGCGAGTTCAGGGCCCCGACCTTCTGTGGGGTACCAAAGTCACTCGTTGACCGCGTTGGGCGGCGTGGTTGGCGGCAGTATTGAGGAGTTCGCTGTGGCTAACGCGATGGGGCCGTGTGCTTGGGGTCTCATTGCTCCCGAGAACTCTGCCGGGATCGCCGGGCGATCTTCAGTTGCGGAGGGATATCGACGGCGCGCATATCGTTACCTGGCTAGGTAGCATCCTCTCGAGAAGTAGGCGGCGGTCGAGTGGAAGAGCGCCTTCTGGCCATACCCTTCTGTTCGTGTGCCGAAGGTCGGCCGATGCAACCGAAATGTCGGTGGCATGCCGGTTCTTGTAATTGTTCTCGGGGCCCATGCCCATCTTGTCGGGACAGACGAGGCGCCATCGTTCGAGTGAGCACGCATGGTGCACCTTGGCGCTCTAGAGGGAGTCTGACATGCTCCGGACGGCGGGCGTACTAGCCGCATTGGGGATCAGGGCAAGAAGCCTCGTGAGCGCCCTGCGAGCGGATTCCCGGTTGCCAAGGGCGAGCTCGGTCCGGGCGAGGAGAAACCAACCGTCCGCATTGGTCGCGTCGCGGCTGAGCGCAGACAAGAGGAACCGACGGGCGTCGGCGGGTCTTCCGTCCGCAAGCAGCCCCGCTCCCTGGCGAACGCCCAGCCGAGCATCGAGCGTTGCATCTTGGCTTAGCCTGGAGAGGAAGGAAGCCGCCTCATCCCATCTGCCGGCGTCTTGGAGGGCTTCAGCGCAAGCCGCGCGAGCGTTGTCCGATTCTGGCGCCAACCGGGATGCAAGATAGACCAGGGCGATCCGGAACGGGATGTATTCGGGATTGGCAGGCATTCGCCTTGCTCGTTCGAGAGCGGCTTCAGCGAATGCCCGTCCTGCGACGATGGTGGCGTTGGCAACACGGCCAGCGACAAGGTCCTCGACGACGGCTTGAGACGCCGTCGTCCCTCGGAGGGGAGATTCCGCGAAGGTCTCGTGCAGGAACACGGCAACAGCGGCGATGTCGCCACGAGCAAGTAGGAGGCGGTAAAGTCCGACGCGTGCCTCGATGGAGCTAGTGTCTATCGCGATGGCGCGTCGAAATGCATGTACTGCCTCGTCTCGCATGTCGGCCTCCGCAAGGGCGCTCGCGAGAGCCGTCCAAGTCGAGGCATCATCAGGGGCCATTCGAGTTCTTATTCTGAGCAGGCCGAGGCGTCCATGAATGGATGGCGTGGCGGCAGCCGCCCGGAGGTAGGCGAGACTCCAGTAGTCAAGGGTCGTTCTGTTCGCGCCCGACCGGGTCACCACTTGGAACCATGACCGGCAACTCGCCCGGCGAAGAATGGTGGCATTTCGGAGTGGTCGAATGACCGGGCAGCTGATTCCGGGCGCCTGGAGCGCAAGACCGGCTGGGACGAGCAGGTCGGGGGAGACGTAGAGGACTGATAGCCCGCTGACGGCAAAGCAGTAGCGGCTCCGGTTGTCGACCAGAAGCCTCCTCACTATTGCATTACCGGTCTGCTCGTCGCTGAACTCCAGTCTAGCGTTCGGAAGAAACTCGGCGATCCATGAGCGGTAACGGGCCCTGCTGATGAAGTGCTCTGGCCGTTCCTTGTGCGGAAGCAGCATCGGTATGACGTCGTTTCTGCGCCCCAGGACCTCTGTAGGGGTCACGTAAGTACTTCCGCTTCCTGAGGTGCCGGAGCACCATCGCCCC
>CAKKQC010000067.1 GCA_919901855.1 bacterium
CGCCCGCGCCAGCAGGAATGGACTGCCGGAGAAGGTGCGCTCGCGCCCGAGTTCGTAGGGCACGAGCTGGAAGAGTCCGGGCGCCGCCCGGGCCACGACGCCGCGGTCGACCATCTGTCGCGCGAGACTCCGGGCCGACACCGCCGAGAGACCCGTTATCCTGCGCACATCGGCGATCCGGAACAGCGCCCGCCCCTGCTCATGGAGCCGCACGACCAGCCCCGCGGACCGCGGCCCAAGGGTCTTCGAAGCATCATGTTGTCTATGCATATAGTGCTACTATACAGCACGTATACCCGTCTGGGCAATATATTTATATCAGAATATTACGTTTCTTTCGTCTATCGTGCTCTAGAATAGCACGATTCCCCCACTCTCCACCCTGCACCTTCGGGAATCTTAAAATCTAAAGCACGTCCCTGATATGACGGGGATGCTAGAATTGGTCCAAGGAGACGGCCAAATGCCCCAGACCAAGGTACGACTCAACCAGATCGAGGATGGCGCCGAGCTGCGGGACCTCCTGTCCTGGTTCAAGCGGATCCGCAAGGCCGGCTTCGCGGAGCGTTTCGACGAGGTGTGGGCGGAAACCGCCAAGGCTGCCGGGAAGGCCGGCTACCGCCGCAAGGACGTGGCCCGGCTCGTGGCCGAGGTCCGGGAGGCCTATGGCGGCCGATAGGCTGCGCGTCGTCCTCGATACCAACATCGTCATCTCGAGCCTCTGGGGCGGCCACCCCGGCAGGATCATGGACCGGTGGAAGACCGGCGGCTTCGACCTCCTCCTGAGCGATGCGATCCTCAAGGAATACCTGGCGGTCCTCGCGAGATTCCGGTTGTCCGACAGGGACTTGCGGGAGCGTGGCCTCCTGTTCCTGGACTCCCCCTTCACCTGCCTCGTCCAACCCCGGGAGGTCGTTACGGCCGTGCCCGCGGACCCCACGGACAACCGGTTCCTGGAATGCGCGGTGGAAGGCCTGGCTGGCTACATCGTCTCCGGTGACCGGCACCTGCTGGCTCTGAAACGGTTTCGGGGCATTCCCATCGTCACCGCGCGAGCCTTCCTCACCGCCTTCGACAGCCGACCGTTGAGCTGATACCCCTCGTCCCCGAGTCCCGCGGACTCAGCCGCCCGCGGGCACCTTGGCGCGGGCCGGCCAGATCAGGTTCGCGGCACCCCGGGTCACGAGGTCAACGGCCTTGAGCCCGGGACCCAGCCGGGTTGGGTAATAGTATTCCGACTCGAACCAGCCCCTGTCGCGGTAGTAGCGGTAATCGCAATTGGCCTCGCTCAGCGTGTTCCTGATCACGGTCCGGCTCATGTTGAAGGCCACGACGCCAAGCAGGGTCGGGGGCAGGGGCCGCGGGAGCATGAGCCTCCGGTGGAACCGCGCCGCCTGCGGCGCGAGGGCGGCATCCCCCGCCTCACCGCCCAATCCTGAACTTCCTTACGTTGAGCGCCTTCCACTGGAGCGCGGGCTGAGTGGCGATGATCGCCTGCCGTTCAGGATGGTCCGACAGAGCCTCCGGCACGATCTCCCCGCGGTCCAGGAGCCGGTCGAGGAAGACCCTCTCCCCGGCACTCCACGCCAGGAGACGCCCCGCGGCTTCCCGGCAGACCTCGTTGATCCGATCAGTCAGCTCGTTCACGTCCCCGTCGAAGGGACGCCCCTCGATGCGCAACATCGGCAGGAGGGTATCCTGCATCGACTTCCCGCTCACCGCCACGTCCTCCACCGCGATCCGCCGGAGGTCGTGGCGCTGTTCCGCCCCCAGTATCACGAAGGCCTGGCGGAAGTCCTGGCTACCCAGCAGGTCCGGACGCATGGTCAGGATGCTCCAGGCGTCGAAGGCGTCGCGCGCGGCCCGCCGGGTCACGAGGGCGGCGAACTTGCCCGCCGCCGTTTCCTCGAACGTCAGCACGGGTACGGGAGCGTGGATCGCGCCCGGGGGGAATCGCGGCGCTCGGCGCTCGATGCCGAGCAGGGGACAGCGCTGAAGGTAGTTCACGTCGACTTCGAGTGATCCGGCCCCCCCGAGGCCCCCGGCGTAGCGCAGGCGGAACTTGCCGCCCGCGTGCTCACGCGGCACGCGCCGCACCGAACATCCCTCCGCCTCGCAGGAAGCCGCCAGGGCGGCCTCGAACGGCTCCCGGCCGGCCTGCATATCCTCCATCCCCACCTGGCCTACGTAGTTGAGGTCGATGTCGACGGACAGCCGCGGCACGTCCATCCAGAAGAGGTTCAGCGCGGTACCGCCCTTGAGCACCCACGCGCCCGCGAGGCCGGGATGACGGCCCAACCGCGCCAGAATGGCCTCGAGGTACATGACCTTCTCCACGATCTCGGGACGGAATCCCGTCTCGGATGCGGCCTTCCGGATGCTCGCCGGCCCGATCATGACACCGCCTCCCAATCCCCCTCCACCAGGGAGGCCGGCACGATCAGGTTCCAGCCGGCGACCAGCTTCCCGCCCGCCGCACGATCCACGTATTGCGGCTGGCGGGGTCGCATCGCGCGCAGTTCGGCCAGCGCCGCCTCCCCAACCGCGAAGTGCTTCCGGTGATGCTCCAGAAAGAGACCCACCATGGCCGCCAGGGTGGCCTGCCCTCGCGCCCGGACGTATGCCATGAGCGCGGCCAAGTCGAGCAGGGGCACCCCCGCTAGCGCCGCCCAGGCCTCCTCCATCCCGCCGGCCAGCTCCGGCCGGTCGAGGACATCGGCCGCGGTGCGCTCCAGCGATGTCACGCGGCAGGTCAACCCCTGCCGCTCCACGTCCTCCGCGAACATGAAGGACTGCCGCCCGCGGCGCAGTTCGGCGGGCGGGCTGACCGGCGTGAACGGCCTCCGCCTGAAGGTGAACCGCTTCGTCTTGGTCTCCGTCAGGAAGACGACACGCTCGAACACGGTTCTGGCGTACCCGTGCGCTTCCAGCGCTGAGGAATGGCTCAACACGGCGTCGGGGGCGCACCGACTGGCCACAAGCAAGAAGTCCACGGCCCCCTTATCCGCCCGGTCCCCCGGATGCGGGGTGAAGAAGACGCCGCGCCTGACCCGGCCGATCCGGCCAGCCCGAAGATAGCGCCCAAGCTGGGCGCTGGCCGCCGCCTCGGGATCGGAACGCCCCGCGGACACCGCCTTGCCGAACTCCCCCCGGGTGAACACGGGGTGGGTGGAAAAGAAGTCCAGCGCCTTCACTTGCTAGTCCTCTCCATAGCTATACCTATTTATCCATATACGGAGAAGATTAGCAACCGGCATCCTCACATCCCCCTCCGGCTTGATGATACAGCGCGCAACAGGCAAGTTTCTCGTGTGCCCAGCTCATCACGATCAAGTCGCCCGCAAGAAGCCCCTCCGGGTTAGTGCAGGACCTTGGCGAGGCGGGCGGCCAGCGCCACCATCTGGGTACCGAGGTCGTCCTCGTTCTTCCCCTTGGCGGCGTCGCTGTAGGCGACCGTCCCGGTCTGCACGTCCACGACGCGCACGTTGACGTAGTACGCCCTAGGACCCACTTCTGCCGAAGCACTTCCCGGATGTTCCGCATGGACAATCGCTCCCTGGGCATCCCGCCTCCTTGCGGAGGCGGCCTGGCCCTCTTGGATTGCCCAGCGTCGCTGGCTAATCTGGCTCTGCCTCCACGGACAGGAGGCTCAGGAGCCCCCCGGGTCCGTGTTCAGCATGACCGATATTCGTGTTCAGTTTGCTCCGATATTGGCGTTCAGTTTGGTCCGAAACGCGCGTCCTGTGGCCACGGAGCCGTGTTCCTCCAATGCGTGATCGCGGCCTGCGGAATCACGATTCCGCCTCCACCCGGACATTCGCCAGGATGTGCCATCGGCCGTCTTCGCGTCCCCCCTGGGCCGGCCTGGACGGGTCCAGCAGGCGCAGGGGCGCCTTCGCCACCAGCCCGGCAAGAGCGGCGGCCCGCCCTCGCCCCCCGACCCGGTCCAGCAGGTAACCCAGGCGCTGGACGACCACGAGTTCCCCGTGCCTCCTGGCCGTATCCCGCAACCTTCGCGAATCGAG
Source organism: bacterium (assembly GCA_919901855.1). Classification (GTDB taxonomy): domain Bacteria; phylum Oederibacteriota; class CAKKQC01; order CAKKQC01; family CAKKQC01; genus CAKKQC01. The sequence goes on from CAKKQC010000067.1 coordinate 4,026, forward strand.
CCGAGCGACGAGTTCTTTGAGGACCGTCGCGACGTTGTCCAGCCCCCCTGCGGCGTGCGGGTATCGCACGAGGTCCCACGCCGTCGTCTCCGGGCCCGACACCTTCATGGACCCCGTCGGGGTCTTCACCTCCACCGTCTCCGCCCGCTCGAAGAGCCCCTTGCCGTGGAACCTGAACCGGACATTCCCGGCAACGACCGGACGAACCGCCCGGCCCGGGATCACCACCTGGAACTCCTGCGGGCGGTGATGCGCCGCCCCGTGGATCTGGGCCGCAGACAGGAGGCCGACGTAGTAGGGCCGTCCGAGATCCGCCATGAGGTCGTGCACGAACCACTCCGGCGGGAGGATCCCCGCAGACCGGTGCTGGGCATCGACGATCACGTAGAACCCGGAGCGCGGCATGGCCAACCGGCCCGCCAACGCCAGACGATGCAGGGCCATGTAGGCGGCCCGCGGCGTGCTCCGCAGGCGACGCACGGCTTCCCGCCGGGAGAAGGTGTAGCGGCCCTGCCCGAGGAGTTCCTCCATGTACCCGCCGGCCGAGACGGAAGAAGGGCGTTTCATACCGGTAGCAGATTGTACCGCTTTGTGTGCCTTTTTGCTACCGACATGGAACCGTCCCGGGCCCACCTCGCGAAGGGCCGTCTGCCGCGAGCGTCTGCGCTCGCCCCTTCCCCTCTCCCTCCCCTCCTTTCTTCCCCTCCGTCGAGGGCCTCGTCGCCCCATCATTACGCGCGGGAGGAGGAGGTCGAAGTCAGTGCACTTGCGTCCGCAAGTGGGCGAACACGAAACGCGGCGACAGTGGTCTCAGGTCAGCGCATCCCGCCGCGGCTGACCGCGTGCGGAGTTGCGAGGTCCGGAGCAACTCCGGGGCCCGTCCTCGGGCCGTCTGCGCACGGCAGACGCACACCAGCTATGGGATCGCCCTCCAGCTCGCTCTGGCTTCAGCCGCCAAGGTGAGCGGACACTGACGAAACCTCCGACAGGACCCGCACCCACCCACTCTGCCCGCTCTCTATCTCTTCGGCATCCCTGCCGGCCGGGGCCAATTCTCTATCCCCACCACCGCCAGCCCCACGCGCCACGCCGTCCCCCACATCCTCGGGATCTCCATCCACAGCCGCCGTTCCCGCCACCATTCTTTCGGCCGCACCTCTGCCGACACCCGCATAATCTCGATGCCAGACCCCAACAGGTAGAGGCGCGTCACCAACAGCGCCCGCGGCATGTGGTACCACGACGTCACCAGGATGACCGACTTCACGTGGAGTTCCTTCAACACCGGCGCCGTCGTCCGCGCGTTCTGGTCGGTAGTATAGGCCCCATGAACGATCCTGACCTCGAACTTGCGCCGCTTTCCCTTGGCTCCCGGCACCGGCTCACCCGCCCCCGCCGAGTACACCACCCACTTCGCCTTCATCTGCTCCGCCACCTTGAGGCCAGTCGCGATTCTCTGAGGCCCTCCGCCGTACACGAGCACGACATCCGGTGTCGAGAGTCCCTCCGCAGCCTCCTCCGTGATCACGCTCTTCATGTACCAGCACTGGGCAATCAGGATCGCCACGACAAGCATCAGAGCCTTCCGTATCCGCCGCATCCGCGCCCTCGCGACCTCTTCCGGCTCCCGCGGCATCCCGATCACGTCCTTCGGCCCGCTCAGTGCCATCGGTTCAGCCCTCGCCCTTCGCAACGCGCTCGAGGAGCTCCGCGATCCGAGCTGTCTCTATCTTCCGCTCGTACTTCGCGAGGAATTCTTCGTGCGCCCGCTTCCCCATCGCCTGTCTTTCCCCGGTTCCAGCTTTTAGCCTCAGTACCGCTGCCACAAAGCCGTCCACATCCCCCGGCGCCACGGTGAAACCGCATGTAGCCTCGCGCAGCACTTGCGCAACCTCCGACCGCTCCCCCCCAACGAAGATCACGGGCCGCGCCACCGCCATCGCGCCGTAAAGCTTGCTGGGGACAAGGATACCCTCCAGCCCCACCTTGAGCGTCACCACGTGCACGGAGGCCGCCGACAGACTGTTCGACAGTTCCTCCTCCGGCTGGAATGGGAGGAAGCGTGCAGGCATCCCGGCTGCGCCGGAACGCACCTTATCGAACTGCTTTCCCTCGCCAATGAAGACGAAGGCGATGCCCCCCTGTCCCCTCAGCCCCTTCGCCGCCTCCAAGACCGTGTCGAACTCATGGCTCAATCCGAAGTTCCCTGAGTACATGACGACGAACTTGCCCTTGAGCCCGTGCCGCTCCAGGAATGGATTCGCCTCTGGCGCGACGGGCCTGGCGAGTTCGCCATCCGCCCAGTTATGCACCACCACGATCCGCTCGGTTCGCACCCCCTTCGCTACCAGCCGCTCCTTCATCACCTCCCCGATCGCGATCACGAGGTCCGCCCGCCGTAGCGCCCATCCCGCCAGCCATCGCCAGAACGCGGTCAACGGCGACCGCCTCCCCAAGACTCCCAGCTCAACTGCTACATCCGGATAGAGATCCTGCGACCAGCAGACGAACCTGGTCTTCTTGATCCACCCCACGAACGGCCCCAAGACGAACAGGAGCGGCGGGTCCGTGAGGAAGACGGTCGCGTCATGCCGGGGCAACCGCAGGACTCGCCACAGCGCGACCGGGTAGAAGAGGATGGCGTTCAGGAACCACCCCCAGACCTTCCGCCGGTCGAACCGCCCTGCGATCACCCGGTGGATCCGCACGCCCCCCTGATCTTCCTGCCGCTCTAGCCTTCGACCCGGCTCATGGATCGTCGCCGCCGACGCGACGACCGCCACCTCCGCCCCATCCTGGGCAAGATCCTTCGCCAGGTCCGTGAGGACTTTCCCCGTACCGACGCGGTCGGGCCAGCAGAAACGGTTGATGAATAGCACTTTCATGGTTCCGCCTCGACTGACTTCAGGTTCCTCAGGTTCCGAACGATCAGCCGCTCGTATTCGGCAAGCATCCGGCAGTAACGATAACCCGGCCCGCCGTCAAGCAGACCACAGCGAAGAACGTACATATAGAGGAACCGGAGAACAGGCCTGGCTGGCATTCTGAATGAGAGAGCCTTCAGCGCCTGCCTATGTCGCACCGGATCGCGCCAATCGAAGAGCCCCACCAGGTCAAGACCGCCACGGCGGAGTGCAGCAAGTTCAGCCCGCGCTTCGGCCCCGGAATACGCCCGGTGCTTCGTCCACCACTCGTCAAGCCCCTTGTTGAAGCTGTGATGCAGCAGGTGCCCCTTGAGCTCCCCCACGGTCCCGTCGACGGTCGGGTACTCGTGGACCTCACGCGGATCGTAGCGCACCTGCCGATGCCTGAGAAATCGGACGAACCAGGAAGGGTAGAGCGTAGCATGGCGGATCCAGCGCCCCTGGAAGAAATCCTTGCGTCGCATCCGGTAGGCGGCGTGTGTACTCTGGCCCGCTGCGATTGCCCGCACTTCATCCGCCAATTCACCGTCGACTCGTTCATCCGCGTCCACGGCGAGCACCCATTCGTGCTTGAACCCCCCGAGGTTCCGAGCCGCTTCTCGCTGTGCGCCGTAGTTCTCGAACGCGTGCTGCTGCACCCGAGCCCCCAGAGATCTGGCGATCTCGACCGTCCGATCGGAACTGAATGAGTCGAAGACCAGGATGTCATCCGACCATGCTACTGACTTGAGACAGTCGGGTAGGTTGATCTCCTCATTGTGGGTAAGAATTAGGACCGAAACCATGCCGGTGCTCTCAGCCCCGACTCCCGCCATATACCCGTTCGCCAATCTGGAACGCCAGCCCGTAGAAGTCCTTGAGAGCCTTGACGCCAAGCGTGGTCTCCAGATGCTCCGGGGCCGCCAGGGCGCGGCTGATCACCTCGTCATGCGACCGGTCAGGCTCAGAGTGAAAGACCCGTTCGGCAACCTTGTCCGCGAGGCCCCTCAACGCGGCCGCAATCTCGGCCCCGGCAGGCCAGATCGCGAGGTCGTTCATGTGAACGGCAAAGAGATCCGGAAAGAAACCAAGTGTGACCGAGTAATTCTGAAAGTTGAACCGGATGCGAGTGCTTCTTGGTGCGAACCCCTGCCTTAGGAGGAAGTCAACCGTGGTTGATCCCCGCTTCGCCCCGCCCTGGATCACGCTTGTTCGGTTCCAGGCATCCACTTCGTGACGCACCGTCTTCAGGTCCCAGTCGCCCCGTCCAAACATGCATGCAAGATCCAGGAAATGGAGACCGTAGTCCATTAGAAGGGTGCGCGCGCGGCGCTCATCCCTTCGCCATTCCGCAGAATCGGTTGCGACCGAAGGACTCTGGAATTGGAGGGAGACGTGATGCAGCAGGCCCGGGCTGTGAATCGCAAGAAACTCACACATGCGTAGAACGTTCCGCTTGAATCGGTAGTTGTGGCACACGAGGACCGGATCACGCCGGGCCTTCGCAAACGCAAGCCAGGCGGCAAACTCCCGCGGATTCTGCGCAGCAGGCTTCTCGATGAGGACGACCCCAGGTAGGCCTCTCAGCCGGTTGATGGCCTGCACGTGGACGGGCCCCGGCGACGCAACCACGTAGAGCCGTGACTTCCGGATCCTCCTCGAGCGGAAGTCAGATACCTCCACGCCGCCAGACAGCCTCCCCCTGAAGACGTCAAAGGCCTCCACCCGCCCACGGTGGCCGAGTCTACTCAGCGCCGGGAGGTACCTCTTCTGCACGATGCCACCCGCCCCGATGATCGTGACTGGTCCACTCGGCACATGACCAGGACGCTCTCCAACCGGCGGCAACTCGATGTCCGCCTGCTGACCGTCCAACGATCGGCGGAGTTCCGCGCGCCAGTCCACGGCGAGGCTCATTCCCAAGCGGCGCGCCGTGGTCCTGGGCTCATAGTGCAGCCGAAGGAGTTTGCCGCTGATCTTCTTGAGCGGCCTCAGCTTCCACATACCAACCAATGGAGCGACAACCTCGCCCAACACTCCAGCTGCCCACCAAACCAACGACGGCATGGTCACGACGGACCTTCCGCAACCCAGCACAGTGCAGCAAGCGTCGAGATACGCGCGACGTGTCGGCGAATGCGGATCGACAATGAGGAGCACCTCCGGGGAGTGTGACGGGGGCGCTACCAGCACTCTCAAGACAGCTTGATGCAAGAGAGCGCGGGTGGTCATCGGCATCACGGCGTAGCCGTCTCCAATGCACAAGAGATGATTCGACGGCAACCTCACGGCACTCCCCACGATCGGGTTGACGACGCCACTCCCCAGGATGAATCCCGGCATGAGCATCGACAACTTCAACGCAGGCGGCACCGAGCTGAGTATCTGCACATCGGCAGCCGCCTTGATCGACCCGTAGGATCCCTTCGTTTCTGGATTGGCCTCGAACGGCGAGGTCTCTGTTATCAGGGATTCCGACGACTTGATCGAGCTTGGCGATGATATGTGGATAAGATGCCGAACCCGTGTCTTCTTGCAGAACTGGATGAGTCCGTCAGCGTACTTCCTGTTCGCTGCGATGTCTCCATCCTTGAGCAGGATGAAGTTGACGACGGCATCGAACGGGCCAGCAAGGTACCTGTTATCCCGCAATCCGTGGACCGGTCCAGTCACAGCGTGACCGGAACGGTCGACCGGACCACGACTGAAACACGTGACGCGGTAGCCGGCACTGATCAGTCTCTCCGCGAGGCCGCGGGCCGCAAAACTGCGATGGCCGCAGATCAGAACGCGGGCCGAAGACATATGGCTCTAGATTTCCCGCTTTGACGCCAGGAGATGAGATCGGTTCAGCCACTCGATCCGGGAGAATCCGCTCTTCCGGAGGAGGGTCTCGATGTCGACGGGCGCAGAGGATTTCCCCATGCGATCAAGGAGGCCGAAGTGGACCTCACAGAGCACAAGCCTGCAGCGCGGAACCGTCAGTACTCCCTCAAGCCCCCGCAGTACCTCCCGCTCCATTCCTTCCACGTCAACCTTCACGATGGCGGGAATCGGCAAGCCCTGGTCACTGATGAATCTGTCCCCTCGAACCTGTCGCACCTCCCGGGTCGCGAATCCCGGACGCACCTCCTGCTCGGCACCCGCCATGATGTGGAGGCCGGACCCTGACTGACCATCAACGGCCAGCGATACGGTGGCGTCTGTTTCCCCCAGCGCGACATCGAAGAATCTTATGCTCGGCAGACCGTTGAGTCCCGCATTCTCCTGCATGCGCGCAAGAACTCCTCGCTCCGGCTCGAATGCCATGACGCTGCCTCCGGGACCAACGGCCTTCGCAAGCAATATGGAGTAGAAACCGAGATTCGCACCGACATCACAGACCGTATCACCAAGACGAGTCTCCCGAAGCAGACGGGCCAGAATCCTCCGCTCTCCGTCAAACCTCATCGCTCTTTCCATTTCCGACGCGGACGTGATGCGGAACTGGGCAGCAATCCCGGCGATCTCAACCCTCACTTGTGGTGGAGCACCAGCACGACGATAACGCCATCGCCAGATGACGGAGCGGACACGTGAGGGCAGACTCCAGAGGCTTGTGAGGCCAGCCCGCCTGGCCACACGACGGAGACTGCTCTTGTAGAAGGCGCCCCAGAAAGTGAGTGCCATTGGTTCAGCCAGCCTCCGCCATGTCAGCCGCGTTTCGCACGGTGCAAGACCCTCCGCTTGATGAAGCGAGCTGGATTACCCCCGACCACGGTCCAGGCCGGGACATCCTTTACCACGCAAGCGCGAGCCGCAACTACCGCTCCCTCACCCACGGCCACTCCTGGAGAGATGAAGGCGCCTGAAGCCACCCAGGCATATCGCTCAATTCTTATCGGCCGGGTGATCAGACGCATCCCCGGATCCGCAATGTCATGGCCTGCCGTGCATAATTCCGACTTCTGGCTGACCGTGGAATGCGCTCCGATGAAGACCCGACCCACACAGTAGCAGTTGACCCCTCTCCCCAGGCATCCGAGTTCCTCGATCTCGAGGTTCCACGGTGCCCACACCCGCACCGAGGGGTACACCAGTGCTCCATCTGCGATCCGGCCGCCGAAGCATCGCAACAGAAGCCGCCGCCATCCGAACACCCAAGCAGGGCTTGGCCGGAAGAGGAAGATCCACACGATGTCCCACAGGACCCTGCCAAGGAGGTTCGCTACGGAGTGATGGCTGGTGTAGGAAGACACATCTACCCTTGGATGTGAACGAGTCATGCTTGGTTGATTATATGAAAAAGGGCCGGCGCCCGCCATAACGGGAGAGCATCAAGCTCCCACCAACCAAGTGCAACCACGAGGCCACGGTGTTCCTCGTGGACCCCTTGTCATTCCATGCGAGGCAAGTCATGGCAAAGATACCGGATCTGCATAGATCCCCATCTGAGGAGTCTTGGATAGCATCGCGTTGTGCGCTTCGATCTCCTCCGGCTTCGCGAATCGCTTCCGAATCTCCTTCGCTGGCACGCCCGCGACGATCGAGTACGGTTCAACGTCTCGGGTCACGATTGAGCCGGCACCCACGATAGCCCCTCGGCCGATTCGCACGCCCGCCATCAGAATCGCCCGTGCTCCTATCCAGACGTCTTCCTCGATCACCGTCTCCACCAGGGCTGGACGACCACTGAAGATCATGGGCGTCCCGGGCAAATCATACCGATGGTCCATCCCAGTGATCAGAACCCCAGGACCGAGCATCGAGTACGCCCCCAATCGGACCTTGGGCCCTATCGTGCAACCATTTCCGATGAAACTGAAGGGACCGGCGACCAGATCCCTTGAAATACTGCTCTTCCCTCCCATGTAGAAGGTAGGCGACACGCTCTTGAGACCGTATCGCATACGCAACCACGCCATGCGCGCGTTCCGTATGCACTGTCGAAGCGCCGGTATAGCCCGGAAGAATCCTGCCATGTTGATCACGGTTGACGTCCCTCCACAGCCGCATTGATGATACTGGCCTGTACATCTGGATTGTAGCAGCGCTCGATCACCTCGATGCAGTCGCGTTGCCTCGCCCGGCGCGAGTCGGTTCGAGTCAGCCAGGAGTGGATCACTCGTGCGAGGTCCTTAACCGAATCTCTCTCAAAGAAGTCCCCTGAAACACCTGGCATGATGGCTTCATATTCGGGCATTTGGTTGTCGAAGTCTCCGTGGGTAATCACCGGAACTCCGTATGCGAGTGCGTGCATACACGTCAAGCCGACCTCCCCCGGGGCGATGCACAAGCTGGAGAGCATGATCAGCGGAGCTATCTCACGTTCGGCGTGGCACGCGCCATAGAAACGGACATGCTCCGCGAGGCCCAAGCGCCCGGCCAAGTCCTCCAAGGTCTTCCGCTGAGGGCCATCTCCCACCAAGAGCAGATTGGCCGCGACACCTTCCCTCCGAAGCAGTCCTGCTGCTTCAAACAACTGGTCCAGCTTCTTCTGGGGAGTGAGCCTGCCAATCCAGAGAAGCACAGGGGAATCCGACTGGCCAAAGAGACGTTCCCTGGAGGCTTTCAGATCCATGTCGGTGAGCCGATCCCGTAGCTGGCGTTGAAGTGAATAATCAAGTGAGTTGAAGACAACCCATATGCGGGTGGGATCAAAGCCTTTGCGGATCAGGATGTCTCGGGCGCGCCGATGATACACGAGTTGCCCGTGTGCAAGCCGAAAGAAGCATGACCGCAACAAGCCCTTGAGTCCGCCCTCGTCCCTAATAAAGCCGTGGCCCCACATCAGAACACGTTTCCCGGTGATCCTTGCCGCTACTGCGCCAACCCATGTCGACAGAAAGTAGACGTTTCCGAGGAAGATGATGGTATCCACTTGCTTGCCAGCCGCAAGCCTCAGAATGCCTGACTGCCATAGGAACCTACCTAGGAGCCAGTGATTGGACACAGCGGTCAAGGGAAAGCCGAGATCCGCCAGCGCCGACGAGGCCCGATTTGTGGTGACCACCTTCAGGGAGGGATCCCGCGCGTCTTCACCAGCGTAGAAGTGATACCTCGGATTCTTGCCATGCTGTGAGCCTAGAGCTCTGAAGACAGGTTCCCGATAGTGGGCAATCGCATGATAGACAACGCCAACCGTCGCGCTCGACTTCCGGCTTAGTCCTCCCAATTGGCTTGGGCTATCCGGTTCGAGAGCCACGTCAAACAACTCGTCCTGCACGGTTCCCTGATAGCACGGTGTGGTGATGGGCACACCGGTGGACCACCTCCCCAGCTTCCATCTCCTGCGCCCCAGCCTCGGGCACAGTACCCGCCACTCGACTCAGTGTCCAACCCATGTTCTCGAGTCTAGCAGCCTCCGCACAGTCCCACTTCCCCGCCTTCCCGCCCGCTCCTCCGAAAATGCCCCAAGCAGCACGACATCCCTAGGCGGCCTGAGCATACCCGGATGCAAGTCTCGGAAACAGGCCAAGCTATCACGACCCTTCAGCTTCTTCCACTCGGCGCGTTCCGATCCGCCACCAGCCTGCCGGCGCCACCACAGAAGACACCCAGCGTGGCATAGGTCAACAGGATTGCACCGTGCGAAGCATGTTTGCCGATCAACGCATTCTGAGGCAGCGCGATGACGAACGTAGCCGCCACGAAGGCAAGGCCGAATGCCGAACTCGGCCTTGAAGCAGGCAGCGCAGCTGCAATTCGCCGCGCGACTCTCCAGTAGAACTGAAGAAGCGCATACAGGGCCAGCAGCCCCCCTTTGAACACAATGTCGATGAATTCATTGTGCGCACCAAATCCGCCAAGGAAGTCAGCCATCTGCACGTCGGCCGCAGGGCCGACTCCGGTTAGGAGTCGTGATGGCTGGTCAACGAAGTAGGTCAACGAGAGGCGCCACATCTCCACTCTTCCAGTTGTCGAGACATCCTCTGAACCCATCAACACCCCGGAAGATGGACGCAGACGGTCCAGTGTAGGATCGCCCATCAGGCTAGGTGCGCTCGAGTATACGAGGAAGGCGAGCAGCGACACCGAACCTGTCACAACCACAATCCTTAAGGCATCCCCTCTGAATGCTAGCAGAACTGCCAAGGCGACGCCGACAGCATGAGCCAATATGCCGGCCCGTGATGTGCTCAGCACCAAGACAATGAGACACAGAGCCCAACCGAAGGAGCCTGTAAGAACCATAGCCCCGCGAGACACGGTCAAATACAGAAAGAACAGACCGCCGAAGGCACAGAAGTGGCCCACGGAACCGCGGAACAGCCCCAGGAATCCAACGCCCAGCGTGCCAAGACCAGCGGACTCCCTCCCGGTTAACGGCGTGAAGACATCCCAATCCACTACTCCTCCATATTGGAGAAGCCCTGCAACGACAAGTCCAAGCGTCAAGAGCACTGTCAGCCTCGCGAAACCGTCAACAGCAAAGTGCTCGGACGACATGCCAGCGCAGAGGACAAACACGCCTACATAGCATACTTGCCTGAAGAAGTATTGGGCATCAGCGATGCCAAAGGTGTAGACTCCAGCCATCGAAAGGACGAGTCCCATACATATGGGGATCAAGATGGATGCTAAGGCAATGCTCCTCGTCTCAGGCTCACTGACCCAGGAGACGAACCAAGGTGGCCGTCGAATGGCCAGACCAGCCAGAACCAAAGGGACGATGACATCGGAAGCGTAGATAGCACTCGCAACGCCCAACCTCATGACTGCCAGCGGAACACTGAGATAGACACTGGCCATAACCACTGATATCTGCCAACCGGGACCACTCTTCCGAACGAGAAATATGGCCACAGCCACATAGAGCAACTCGCCGAAGAACAGGTCGGCGCTCTCCCAGAGAATCACTCTCCACCACCTTCTCGCAGATTCATCCTCCGGCTTCTCACCTTCCGTGCAAGGAGCGAAGCAATTGCCTTCAACGTTCCCCCGTGATCCCGGTAGAGTCTGGACACCTGTGGCTCCTCTGTGATCTCCATCGAACGGAGAAGTAGGAACAGACTGATCGCCTCTGCTGACACTGGTGCCCTATGCCTGGGAATCTTGGGAATGTCCCGAAGGGCCATCTTGAGCCCCAGCAGGTAGCTCGACACTGAGCGCCGACGA
>CAKKQC010000068.1 GCA_919901855.1 bacterium
GCTCAGCTCACGGCTGCCTCAGGGAAAGCGGTAAGACTTTCTGGACACCCCACAGACGACTTCGTCTTTCGGAACCAGCTCGGGAAGCCGTATCGGGATCTGCGGGAGGCGTTTGAGCGGGCGTTACGCCGTGCCGGGATCAAGCCGTGCCGGTTCCACGATCTGCGGCATACGTGCGTGAGTCATCTGGTGAGTAACGGCGTGGACATCCTCGTGGTCAAGGAGCTGTTGGGCCACAAGACGCTCGCGATGACCCAGCGATACGCGCACTTGTCGCCAGAACGAGGACGGAGCGCCGTGGGCCTGCTGGCCGATCTGTTCGGCGGCGACAAGGCACCAAAGTCGCCTCAGAAAGGCACCCAGGAGGCACCAAACGAGCTTCCCGCGGCGACCACGCGGGGCGATCCGCGCTAGAATCTCGACAGGGCTACCACAAGCCGGGGTGGCGGAACGGCAGACGCAGGGGACTCAAAATCCCCCGGGGGCAACCTCGTGAAGGTTCAAATCCTTCCCTCGGCACGGTCTTATCTCTCCTGCGCGCCGTATGATAGGAATCGTCATGGCACGGAGACGACCGCGCCCGTACCGCATCCCGAAGTCCGCGCGGTGGCTGGTCAAGGAAGCCCCGGCGGGCCCGCCGCCGTTCAGGGCGACCTTGGAGGTGATCAACGATCTCCGGGCGAAGGGGCTCTTTGCGGACTACGCGATCGGCGGCGGCATCGGTGCCATGCGGTATACGGAACCGTTCGAGACGTATGACCTGGACGTCTTCTTCATCCCCTCCACCTCGAATCTGACGGCGGGCATCCCTGCTATCTACCAGGAACTGTCCCGGAGGGGCTACGAACCCTGCAAGGAGCATGTCGTCATCGAGGGGCTCCCCGTGCAGTTCCTGGCCACGGACGCGCTCACGAGGGAAGCCGTGGAGCAGGCGAGGACCGTCGCCTACGCCGACCTTAGGGTCCGGTTCATGTCACCGGAGCATCTTGTGGCTATTGCGGTCGGCGCGGGCCGGAAGAAGGACCAGCTCAGGGTTGGGATCATCCTGGACCACGTCAAGGTCGACAAGCCGAAACTGGACGATATCCTGAAGCGGCATGGGCTCGTGGAGGCGTACTGGGCGATCGTTGGGAAGAAACCATGACCCGGGATCCACTGCGGAGGAAGCTTGCACGGCTGCCCTTCGACCTGAAGGTCAGGCTTGCTCTTCAGCTCGCGCGTTTCGGGCGGGAAATCCGGAGTGCGCCGGAAATAGCGGAGACGCGGCCTACCGCGGGCCGGAGGCGAGCTCGCGGATCCGGTCGAGCACCCAAGTCCGGAGGGCGGGGCCGCTAAGGCCTGGAAGGCCCGGGTTCACGGCCGCGGCCAACCCCAGCTCCGTTGCCGCGTCAGCATTCCTGCCCAGGCTGCGCATGATCACGGCACGGCTCGCATGAGCCACGGCGAGGATCGAGATCCCCTCAGCCAGCGGGGTTGGCCGGGTCAGCAGGGCTACGGCTGCCTCGCACTCACGGTCAGCAGAGGCCGGGTCCCGGTCCAGGATGACGCGAGCGAGCTGGAGCCGGCTCGCCGCCGCGTACATCCGGGCGACCGGCGCGCGGTGCGGGTTCGCCGCCGCGGCCCGGGGCAGGACCTCGGCGGCGTCCCGGAACCGGCCGGTCAGGAACGCGGACAGTCCGTAGAGGAAGAAGTTCTCGCCATCCACGAAGTTGGCTTCCACGGACCCACGGAGATAAGTGAGCGTCTCGTCGTGCCGGTGCGCTTGGAAAGCGAGGAGTCCGACGGTGTCGGCGTTCGTGGTCACGGGCCCCATCCGGTCGTTCACCTTGCGGGCCGCCTGAAACGCCGCCTCCATGTCCCCCGCATACTCGAGCGCAAGCGCATGGCCGAAGAGGGTCTCGACACCCGGCAGATGCAGGGGTGTGGCTTTGTTCGCCGTGGGATGGTCAAGCAGCCGGTAGACGTATAGGGCGCCGTGGCGGAAGTCGAGGTTCTCCGACGCCTGCGCGAGGGAGGTCCACTTCCGGAAGAACCCGTGCCATAGCCGGAGCTGGGCATCGGTCCAGGCCACGGGCATTCCCTGATGCGCCGCGTTCAGCGCGCGGACGGGGTTGTAGACGATCCAGCCCACCCGGAGACGCCGGAAGGCTCTCCGCACGTCCGCTTCCGTGGTGGCGGAACGCACGATGTCCCACAGTAGCACCGGGGGCTTGCGCAGGTCGGGGGCGGCCTCGTAGCAGGGCTGAGGCATCCCATACTGGTGCCATTCGGACACCAGGAGGACGGCGCCGCCCTGCGCCCGCTCCCGGACGAGGAACCGGCGGGCCTCCTCGACGCCCGTGAGCCCGCGGAAGACATGCTCCGACCGGGTCTCGGCCCCGAGCAGGTACGGGAACGGGTCGGGCGCAAGAGCGGCGGCCCCGAACGACGAGGCCGTCCGGTTGACCGCCGAGAAGCCGACGAGGACCAGAAACACAACACGCGAAAACCGGGCCGACCCCGCGAGTGCGGGGAGCGGCGCGTGCAGGAGAAGACAGGCGGCCGCGGCGAAGGCCGGGAACGCGAACCGGGGCGTGTGCACGGTGGGGAAGGCGATGTACCACGCCAGATAGGTGGCCAGCGGAACGAGCGCGAGCCGCGATACCGACCATGCCAGCAGGAGTCCAGCAGGAAGGATCCACGCGACGGCCGCGTTCTCGCTGACGAACCCCCGGACGGATGCCCCGAGCCAGTGGGATCGTTCCGCCACCGGGACGAGCGCGAGGATCATGCCCGGTCCCGGATAGACAGGATCGCCGGTCAGAAGCCATGACTTCGCCAGCCACGGGAGCAGGGGGATAGCGGCGCCGATCACCCAGCGGGCGAGCCAGCGGCCTCGGCCGGTCCCATGCATCCAGACGAGGACGATCGGGATCCAGGCGACGTTGAGCAGGGACGTGTTCTTGCTCGCGAGCGCGAGCCCGGCCACGATGCCTGCGAGCCAGGCGGATGCGGCCGGAGCGCCGGCCTTCCGCCTGGCTTCCAACCCGATCGCGAGCGCGCACAGGATCGCCCCGGTGGCGAACCCATCGCTCTTGGCGGTGGCGAAGACCGCGGAGGTGGCCGTCGTGCCCAGCGTCACCCACAGAAGCGCGGGCTCCGCGGGAGCCAGCACGGCCACGAGCGCGCCCGCGCCCGCGAGGTAGCCGAGCGCGTTGAGCCACTTCGGGACGGCGTCGAGGCCGAGCAGGAGCGGGAAGGCGTAGACGAGTTCCGCGGTCATCGGGAAGTGCATGCTGACGTCCACGTGGGCGAGACAGAGGCCGTGCAGGTCCAGCCAACGCCGGGGGGCCGCGAGGTGGTAGGTCCAGGCATCCTCGTGGGTCTCGGGCGTCAGGAGCCACGGCAACCAGAGGAGGAACGCGCCCACGACCCACCACGGGAGATGCGGGAAGAGGAAGGGGGCGGGGTTCTGCCGGGAACCGACGACGCCGGGGCGCCGGGCGGGTACGAGGAGCGGAAGAAGCGAGAGCGCGAGGACGACCGGGAACCAGAGCTTGACGAACAGCCAGCCGAGGAGCAGGAGCGAGGCGGCGCCGTAACCGAGCAGGGGAGCGGCGAACCACCGGACCGACCTCGACGCCGGGACGCCGCGGCCGAACCAGCGGAGCATCCGGCGGCCGGAGAACGAGAGGCAGACGGCCAGTCCGAGCGCGATTGCGATCGTCGCGGCTTCGGTCGCGAGGTTGATGCCCAGCGCCGGCCACCGGGGGAGGTGCCGGGCCTCGGAAAACGCCCGGGCGGCGGACGTCAGGTTCGCCCATAGACCCGGCGCCGCGATCGCGACGACGCAGGCCCCCCAGCCGCCGAGGAGGGCGGTGACGATGGGCCGGGCCGGGGAGTCGGATGGCGTCCGCACGGTCCGATGATAGCCAGCGTGCGCCCTGATAATCCACAGCCTGGCAGCACCCGGGTATCCCGGCGGTTCATTGACAAGGCCCGGGGGCCGTTCCTAGGATAGAGGCGCTTTTGATACATCCGGGACATGGAGGGTCGAATATGCCCAAGTACGCGATCGGTGTGGACTACGGGACGGAGTCGGGGCGCGCGGTGCTCGTGGACGTCCGGAACGGCCGGGAGCTCGCGAGCGCGGTGCACAAGTACGGGCACGGGGTCATCGACCGCGTGATTCCAGGGACGAGCGTCCGGCTGGCGCCCGATTTCGCACTCCAGGATCCCCAGGACTACCTCGAGGTCCTCAAGCGCACGATTCCGGCCGTCCTGCGCGCCGCGCGGGTCAGCGCGGACGACGTCATCGGCGTGGGCACCGACTTCACCGCGTGTACGATGCTGCCGATCGACGAGAACGGCACCCCCCTGTGCATGATCCCCAAGTGGCGCAACCGGCCCCACGCGTGGATCAAGCTCTGGAAGCACCACGCCGCCCAGCCCGAGGCCGACCGCCTCAACCGGCTCGCGGCCCAGCGCAAGGAGCCGTGGCTCAAGCTCTACGGCGGCAAGATCTCGTCCGAGTGGATGATCCCCAAGATCATGCAGATCGCGGACGAGGACCCCGAGATCTACCGGAACGCGGCCCGGTTCATCGAGGCCGCGGACTGGATCGTGCTCCAGATGACCGGCCAGGAGCGGCGCAACTCGTGCACCGCGGGATACAAGGCCATCTGGCACAAGCGGCACGGGTATCCGTCGAAGGCGTTCTTCAAGGCCCTGAATCCCCGGATGGAGAACGTGGTCGAGGAGAAGCTCTCGACCGACATCTTGCCGCTGGGCGAGAAGGCGGGCGAGATCACGGACGCGGCGGCCCGGCTCACGGGGCTCAAGGCGGGCACCGCGGTATCGGTCGGCAACGTCGACGCGCACGTGACGGTGCCGGCGGCGGGAATCACGTCCACGGGCAAGCTCCTCATGATCATGGGGACGTCAATCTGCCACATGGTGATGGGGAAGAAGGAGCAGGTGGTGCCGGGTATGTGCGGCGTGGTCGAGGACGGGATCCTGCCGGGGTTCCAGGGGTTCGAGGCGGGGCAGTCCTGCGTCGGCGACCACTTCGCGTGGTTCACGAGGAACTGCGTGCCCGAGGCCTACGAGAAGGAGGCGCGGAAGCGCGGGATCACGATTCACGACCTCCTCGTCGAGAAGGCGTCGCGTCTGCGCGTGGGCGAGAGCGGGATGGTCGGGCTCGACTGGTGGAACGGCAACCGGTCGATACTCGTGGACGTGGACCTGACGGGGATGATGCTGGGGATGAACCTGCTCACGCGGCCGGAGGAGATCTACCGGACGCTGATTGAGGCGACCGCCTTCGGCACCTACATCATCGTCGAGAACTTCCACAGCCACGGCGTGCCCATCGAGGAGCTGTACGCGGCGGGCGGGCTCCCGGAGCGCAACGGATTCCTGATGCAGATCTACGCCGACGTCACCAACCGGCCGATCAAGGTGGCACGGTCGGCCCAGGCGCCCGCGGTCGGGTCCGCGATGTTCGGCGCGGTGGCCGCGGGGGCGAACCGGGGCGGCTACGCCTCCATCTTCGATGCCGCGAAGCGCATGGGCGGGGTCAAGGACAAGGTCTTCCGGCCGCGCGCGAAGGAGCACAAGGCGTATCGCCGGCTGTTCGACGAATACGTCACGCTCCACGACTACTTCGGCCGGGGCAACAACGACGTCATGAAGCGGCTTAAGGCCATCAAGGCCGACGCCGTGCGGGGCAAGTAGGTCCCGTGGCGAAGACGCTGAAGCTCGCTGCCCTCCGGGCCGAGGTCTGCCGGCTCAACCTCGAGCTTCCGAAGGAGGGGCTCGTGACGTGGACGTCGGGCAACGTGAGCATCCGGGACCCCAAGACGGGCTGGGTGGTCATCAAGCCGTCGGGGGTCAAGTTCCAGGACCTGACGCCCGCTAACCAGGTCATCGTGGACCTGGATGGCAAGGTGATCGAGGGAACGTGTGCCCCATCCGTGGACGCTCCGACCCACCTGTACATCTACCGGAAGCGGCCAGACGTCTGCGGGGTCGTGCACACGCACTCCCAGTACGCGACGGCGTTTGCGGCCGTGGGGAAGCCTATCCCAATCGTCCTGACCGCGATGGCGGACGAGTTCGGGGGGGCCATCCCGTGTGGACCGTACTCCAAGATCGGGGGCGAGGAGATCGGCGAGACGATCGTTAAGTACCTCGGGAGCTCGCCGGGCATACTGCTCAAGAACCACGGCGTGTTCACGGTGGGCAAGACCGGCGAGGCCGCGCTGAAGGCGGCGGTCATGGTCGAGGACGTAGCGCGCACGGTGCATCATGCGCTCCTGCTGGGCAAGCCCGACATCATCCCCGCGGCCGAGGTGGCCCGGGCCCACAAACGGTACACGGAGAAATACGGCCAGCACGGCGGGGCCGTCAAGGAGGTCGACAAATCCACATGAACTTCGATCGCGTCTCCCAACTCGACGAAACGGCGGAAAAGCGGGCCCGGTTGCTCAAGCTCATGAAGGAGCGGGGGTGGGGGGCCGTCGTGTTCACGCGGAGGGCGAACTTCGCGTGGGTGTCCGGGGGCTCGGACAATCACGTCCGGCACGGGTCGGACATGGGCGTGGCCAGCCTCATCATCTTCCTCGACGGCCGCAAGGTCGTGTTCACGAGCAACATCGAGGCGCCCCGGATCATGGACGAGGAGCTGGGCGGGCTGGGGTTCGAGCTCGTGCAGTACCAGTGGTTCTCCCCGCGGGAGCGGGCGGAGGCGCTCGCGTCGCTGCTGCGGACCACGAAGTCGGCTTCCGACGACGGGACACCCGGGACCGAGGATATCGAGCCGTGGATGCCGGGGCTGCGCATGCGGTTGAGCCGGCACGAGCTCGCCAAGTACCGGTGGCTGGGCAAGGCCACGGGGTCGGGGATCGGCGACGTCTGCCGGAAGATCACGCGCGGGATGAGCGAGGAGGAGATCGCGGGGATGCTCTTCTCGGCCCTTCAGGCGAAGAGCGTGAAGGCCACGGTCATGCTCGTCGCGGCCGACGACCGGCTGACGAAGTATCGCCATCCGATCCCGACCCCGGAGAAGGTCAAGCACGCGGTAATGCTCGTCGTCTGCTCCAAGCGCTGGGGGTTGGTGTGCAGCGCCACCCGGATCGTCGGGTTCGGCAAGTCATCGCCCGACCTGCGCCGCAAGCACGAGGCATGCGTGTTCGTGGACGCGGCGTTCATCGCCGCGTCGCGACCCGGCACGCCCATGGTCGAGGTCTTCGAGAAGGGGCGGACCGCCTACGCGGAGCGGGGCTTCCCGAACGAGTGGCGCCACCACCACCAGGGCGGGCCTACGGGATACGCGGAGCGCGAGTTCACGGTGAATCCCGAGACCCCGAAGGAGCAGAAGGTGGAGGCCGGCATGGCCTTCGCCTGGAACCCCTCGATCGCGGGCACCAAGTCCGAGGACACTATCCTGGTCACTACCAAGGGCTCGGAGATCATCACGACGAGCCCGGGGTGGCCGATGATGAAGGTCGCGATCGCGGGCAAGACCGTCCTCCGCCCGGACTGGCTGGTCAAGGCATGATGAGACGGCGACGCCGCGGACGGGGTCGTCGCCGAAGCCTCCGGCTTCGGCGTGCGCGCGTTCCGAAGCTGACGATGGCGAAGGAGACGGTCCGCCGCGGCGATGGCCGTTCCTTTACCTTTTACACGTTCAACCGGAAGGGGGCCCGATGAGGATTCTGGTGACGGGGGGGGCGGGGTTCATCGGGTCACACGTGGCCGAGGCCTTCCTGGCGGCGGGACACGAGGTGACCGTCCTTGACTGGGAGGCGGACAAGAAGCGCTCGAACATCCCCGCAGGAGCCAAGGCCCACAATCTCGACATCAGGTCGCCCGAGGTGGCGCGGGTGTTCGAAGCGGGGCGCTTCGACGTCGTCAGCCACCACGCCGCTCAGGTTTCGGTGTCCTACTCCGTCCGGGAAGCCGCCGAGGACGCCTCGATCAACCTTCTCGGGGTCCTGAACCTGCTTGAGCTCACGGTGAAGCACGGGGTGAAGAAGTTCCTCCATGCTTCCTCGGGAGGGACCGTTTACGGACCGACGGTCCATCTGCCCGCCGCCGAGGATCTGCCCTTCGACGCGACGTCGCCGTACGGGGTTTCCAAGGTGGCGACCGAACTCTACCTGCGCGTGTACTCGATGCAGAGGGGGCTCAAGTTCACGGCCCTGCGGTATTCCAACGTCTACGGACCGCGGCAAGATGCACACGGGGAGGCGGGAGTGGTCGCCATCTTCACCGAGAAGATGTTGACCGGCGGGAAGCCCGTCATCTGCGGGGACGGCGAGTACATACGGGACTATGTCTATGTCGGCGACGTCGCGCGGGCGAGCGTGCTGGCGCTCGACAAGGGGGAAGGCGAGGGGATCAACATCGGGACGGGGGTGCGGACAAGCACGAATGCGCTCTTCCGGTGTCTCGCCGGGCTGGCCGGGTTCCGGGGGCCGGAGAGCCACGGCCCCGACCGGCCCGGGGACCTGCGAGAGAGCTACCTCGCGATCGCGAAGGCGAAGCGCGTACTCGGCTGGGAGCCGACGGTGAGGCTGGAAGAGGGTCTCGGGCTTACCGTCGATTGGTTCCGTCAGAAGGTCGGGGCGTAGTGCATCTGCCGATGCTCGTTCGCGACGCGGGAGTTCGGAGTTATCGGGCCAATGTCATCGGGTGACGTGCACGAGAAGAGGGGGAAGGACTGGAAGGGCCGCCTTCTTAGCTCAGGTCTGCCCTTGGAGCAAATGGTAGCCGAGGTCCTGGCAGACAGGAGGATGCTTCTCTGTGGGCCCTACTCCTACAGCCGTAAGACGGTAGCCGCTGAGCATCCCGAGCGATCCGTTGACATTCGCGCCAGCGCGCTACTCGCAGGTATACCTGGCATTGAGGGATGGATCGAAATGCTTGCGGAATGCAAGTATAGCAACCCGAATATAAGGTGGGTCTTCTCGCCCATCACGAGTTTCGAGGAGTCCTTCGCTAATACGTTTTGTTGTTTCGACCAGCTTTCCGGAGTAGACATTGACGAGCGAGAGCTTCTCGGTGCGGTCCGGGGTTGGCCTTGTTGTGGCAGGGGCGTCGCCGTCAGCGACGATTCGGAAGACGCGAGACAGATCGCCAGAGGTCTGGAGCAGGTGCGGTATGCTACCGCGAGTCTGCTGGGTTGGCATTTCGCAATTGCGCTGGAAGCGATCAAGGGCGACGGAAGTAGGGCGATCAAGGGCGACGGCGTAGTTGTGCTACTCCCGCTTCTTGTTACGAACGCGGAGTTGTGGGTGCTACGGCGTGGGGTTGATCTGGAGACATTCTACGGTGCCAGCGCTCTAGAGGAGGTCGCGGACAAAGCTAAGCTGATCGTCTGCTATGAGCAAGCTGGATCGGAGATGAGGGGCTACTGTAGGGAGCAGGTGGATTCGCTAAGATCGAACTACCCGAATGCAGACAACGAGATCGGAGAGATGGCAAGAAAGCTCGATCTCCTGCGCCGTCCGATCCACACATACTGGGGGTTCAGCTATTCTCTGCGGATGCTTCAAGAGATAATGGTGTATGCGACACAGAAGGTTCTCGTCGTGTCCCTCTCAGCACTCCCTTCCTGTGTGCCTGCGCTTCTGGACACTATCAATGATGCCGCGAAGCACGCGCATCGATATGGAGGGGAATCGGGTGAAGGTTGAGATGAAACGGCGAGGACTCCATGCGGTCATGCCCCCTCCGCTGGGGAGGGAACCACTTGTGTCCTCGTTTGATCCCGATCCTCATGTGGCGAAGGCAGGGAGAGCCTAGGTGTCCGAATTACGCTGGCATCCCCTGCTCGAGGAGTGGGTGGCCGTGGCCGCGCACCGGCAGGTCCGCCCGATCGCGCTCGGCGGCAAGGCCGACACGACGCCGTCATGCCCGTTTTGTCCCGGGGGCGCCGAAGGGCTGAACGGCCCCACCGAGTTCGTCGCCTTCGACAACAAGTTCCCGTCGTTCGGCGGGAGCGGCGGCCTGTCCGCCGCGCCGGCGGATGGCGAACTCTATCGCCGCAAGCGGGGGAAGGGCGTTTGCGAAGTCGTCCTCTACTCGCCCAAGCACGGTTCCACGCTGGCCGAGGAGTCGCGCGAGCACCTGTTCAAGCTCATCGAGGTCTGGACCGACCGGTACCGGGTGCTCGGGGCCCGCAGGGACGTCAAGTACGTCTACATCTTCGAGAACAAGGGCGCGGTCATCGGGGTCACCCTCACGCACCCGCACGGCCAGGTCTACGCCTTCCCGTTCATTCCGCCCCGTGTCGAGCGGGAGCTCAAGGCCGAGGCCCGGTATCAGCGTCGGCACCATAGGTGCATGCTCTGCGACATGATGAAGACCGAAACCCGGCAGGGGCTCCGAATCGTCGCGGCGAACCGGGCGTTTGCCGCCTGGATTCCGTTCTTCGCCCGGTACCCCTACGAGGTCCACATCGTCTCCCGCCGGCACCTGGGACACCTGGGTGAAATGACGGCGGGCGAGCGCTGGGCGCTGGCCGGGATCCTGAAGACGATCCTGGCCAAGTACGACCACCTGTTCGGATTCTCCATGCCCTATATCATGCTCATGCACCAGACGCCGACGGACGGCCGCCGGCATCGCTCACACCACTTCCACATCGAGTTCTACCCGCCGCACCGAAGCCGGGACAAGATCAAGTTCCTGGCCGGTTGCGAGTCCGGCGCGGGGACCTTCATCAATGACACCATCGTGGAGGAGAAGGCGGCCGAGCTCCGCCGGACTCCTCCGCGTGTGAGTCGCTGATCCACCAGCCCATGTCGACCGTCGCGGGAACCCGGCTCGCCCGCGCCATGGGGGTCCACGCGGACAAGGTGCAGGCCTTTGCGAAGGGCCATCCCGGACTCGTGCTCGCGGGCGGCGTGGTCCGGGACGCGCTCATGGGACGTCTGGTCAAGGACATCGATTTCGCGGTCGAGAAGGGTTCCGCGCGGGGCGCGGGCAAGGCCTTCGCGGACGCTGCCGGGGGCGCGCTCGTCATGCTTGGACAGGACCGGCTGGCCAGGGTCGTGCTGGGGGACGCAACAGTCGACTTCACCCCCCTGCGAGCGAAGACCCTGGAGGAGGACCTGCGGTTGAGGGACTTCACCGTCAATGCGATGGCCGTGCGGATGCCGTGGGGGCGCCGGGCCGGGATCGTGGACCCCACCGGCGGGGTGGCAGACCTGGAGGCGAAGCGCCTTCGCATATGCGGCCCGCGGTCGTTCCGGGACGATCCGGTCCGGCTGTGGCGGGCCCATCGGCAGGCGGTCCAGCTCGGGCTGAGGGTTCATCCGGGGACCGCCCGCCTGATGAGCCGGGAGGCGAGGCTGGCGGGGAAGTGTTCGGCCGAGCGGCTGCGGGACGAGCTCTTCAAGCTGTTCGAAGGATACCGCCCCGCCGCCGTCCTGCGCGCGGCCGCGCGATCGGGGGTGCTGGAGGCGACCTTCCCCGTATTCCGTGCCATGCGCAATGTCCGCGTGCCCGGCGGGAAAGGTACGATCCGGGTCCTCGACCATACGCTCGAGGCGCTCGAGCACCTGGAGGATTCGCTGCGGCGCCTCCGGGCCCTCTATCCGAAGGACGCCTCCGAGATGGCGGCGCACCTGGCCGAGGAGCCGGTGACGGGGCGCTCCCGGAAGGCCCTGCTGGGGCTGGCCATGGCTTTGCACGACACAGCGAAGCCGAAGACGATCCGGCTCACTCCCAAGGGGGACGTGCACTTCTACGAGCACGAGCATCTGGGCGCCCGGCTGGCGGCCGGGATCCTCAGGGACCGGCTCCGGGTCTCGGAACGCGAGATCGGCATCGTCGCACACGTCATCCACCTGCACCTGCGGCCCGGGTACCTGGCCGGGGCGGGGGCCGTGACGGACAAGGCCGCGTACCGGATGATCCGGGACGCGGGGGATGAGCTCTTCGAGCTCGTCCTCCACGCGGAGGCGGACCGGAAGGCCACCCACCACGGCCGGATGCGCACTGCCAGGGGCCAGCGGGGGGTGGTACTCCGGATCTTGGCGTTTCGCCGGGACCTCCGGGCGCGTGTGCCCGCCGTGCGGCTTGTCTCGGGCCATGATCTCATGCGCGAGCTGGCCCTTGAGCCCGGCCCCCTGATCGGGGACCTGCTGCGCGGGGTGGACGAGGCCGTGGCGCTGGGCAAGGCACGCACCCGGGATGAGGCTCTCGCCGTCGCCCGGGGCCTGCTCCCGGGCCTTCGGAAGGCCTCAGCAGCCCCTCGCACGCACGCCGAAGACTCCCTGCCCGCCCGCCACCTTCGGCGACGCTCCGTCTGCGGAGCGCCTTGACCGTGGGGCATGTGGGATGCTAGACTCAATGTCTTCCGATAGATGAGCAGGCAGACCACTTATCTCAAGGTCGGCGAGGCGCAGAAGCGCTGGGTCGTTGTGGACGCGGAGGGCCAGGTCCTCGGGCGCCTGGCGACCCACGTTGCCACCTTGCTGCGCGGCAAGAACCGGGCGAAGTACACGCCGCATGTGAACGCGGGCGACGTCGTCATCGTCGTGAACGCGGACAAGATCCGGCTCACGGGCGACAAGCTCAACCAGAAGTTCCTCAAGCATTACACCGGGTATCCCGGCGGGCTGAAGGAAGTGCCGTACTCGAAGGTCATGGCGCTCCATCCCGAGAAGGCCCTGCGCCGGGCGGTGTGGGGCATGGTGCCGCACGGCCGCATGGGGCGCGCGGTCCTGCGCAGCCTCAAGATCTATGTCGGACCTGATCATCCCCACGTGGCGCAACAGCCGGTGCGGGACGAGGGAGCGAAGAAATCATGACGGAAGAGAACGAGACCGTTATTCCGGCGGCCACCCCCGAGACTCCAGCGGTCGAGACGGCTGCTGCTGTCGTAAGCGGCGCTGCGCCAGCCGTCGAGCAGCCGACGCTGCCGGAGACGCCCATCGAGGAAGTGAAGCTCCCGGCCGCGGCCGCGATTCCCGCCACCGGGCGGCGTGAGGGTGACCGGGCGTTCGGCGTGGGCCGGCGCAAGACCGCGGTGGCCCGCGCGATGATGGTTCCGGGCACGGGGAAGTTCCTGATCAAGGGCCGCGATTCCTCCGAGTACCTGCGGCGTCCCAAGCTCATCGACGAGATCCAGCAACCCTTCGTCCTGACGGGAACCGTCAAGCGGTTCGACGTGACGGTCGCCGTATCCGGGGGAAGCCTGGCGGGCCAGGCCGGAGCGATCCGTCTGGCGTGCGCGCGGGCCCTCTCGGCCTGGCAGCCGGAGTTCCGTGCGCCCCTCTCGACCAACGGCCTGCTCACGCGGGACCCGCGCATGGTCGAGCGGAAGAAGTACGGCATCCGTGGCGCCCGCCGGCGCCCGCAGTGGACGAAGCGATAACCGCACGAAGGAGGCCTTGAACCCACCATGAGCGAGCGCAGCCTTTTCACGTCCGAATCCGTAACCGAAGGGCATCCCGACAAGGTCTGCGACCAGATCTCGGACGCCGTCCTCGACGAGGTCCTGCGCCAGGATCCCACGGGCCGCGTGGCCTGCGAGACCCTCGTGACCACCGGCGTCGTCGCCGTGGCCGGCGAGCTGACAACCAAGGCCTACGTCGACGTGCCCCGGCTGGTCCGTAGAGTCGTGAAACGCATCGGGTACACGGATGCGGCCATGGGCTTCGACTACGAGACCTGCGGCGTCGTGACCGCGATCCAGAGCCAGTCGCCGGACATCGCGATGGGCGTGGATCGCGGCGGAGCGGGGGATCAGGGCATGATGTTCGGCTACGCGGTGCGCGAGACCGACGAGCTGATGCCCATGCCGATCATGCTGGCGCACAAGCTCGTCCGCCGCCTCTCCCAGGCGCGGAACCGGCGCGAGCTGACGTGGCTCCGCCCCGACGGGAAGTCGCAGGTCAGCGTCGAATACGCCGACGGCAAGCCCGTCCGGGTGGACACCGTCGTGGTCTCTACCCAACACGATCCCGAGCCGTCCCACAAGAAGATCTCCGAAGGCGTGATCGAGAAGATCATCAAGCGCGTCGTTCCGAAGTCCATGATCGACAAGAAGACGCGTTTCCTCGTGAACCCGACCGGCATGTTCGTGGTCGGTGGTCCGCACGGCGACACGGGGGTCACCGGGCGCAAGATCATCGTGGACACCTACGGGGGCGCGGGCCGGCACGGCGGCGGCGCGTTCTCCGGCAAGGACCCGAGCAAGGTGGACCGGTCGGCATCCTATGCCGCGCGCTACGTGGCGAAGAACGTCGTCGCGGCCGGCCTGGCCGACCGGTTCGAGGTCCAGATCGCGTACGCCATCGGCGTCGCGGAGCCGGTCTCGATCTCGGTCGAGTGCTACGGCACGGAGCGCGTGCCCGCGTCGCTGATCCTCTCGCTGATCCGCAAGCACTTCGATCTCACGCCGCTCGGGATCATCCGGCATCTCAAGCTCCGCCGGCCGATCTTCGAGGCGACGGCCGCGTTCGGCCACTTCGGCCGGACGGAGCCCGCGTTCACATGGGAGAAGACCGACATGGCGGCCGCGCTCAGGCGCGGCGCCGGAGTCTGACGATGGCCGAACAGATCCGGGACCGGGGGCTGTCGGTCAAGGGGCGGGACCGCGTCGAATGGGCGATCAACCAGATGCCGGTCGTCTCGGACATCCGGGCCCGGTTCCGGCGCACGCGTCCGCTCAAGGGCCGCCGGATCGCGGCCTGCCTGCACGTGACGACCGAGACGGCGGCCCTGATGCTGGCCCTGCGGGACGGGGGTGCCGAGGTGCGGCTGTGCGCGTCCAATCCGCTCTCGACCCAGGACGACGTCGCGGCCTTCCTCACGTGCGAAGAGGGGATTCCGACCTTCGCCATCCACGGGATCGACACGAAGGGTTATTACGAGCACATCGAGGGCGCGCTGGCGGTCAAGCCGGACGTGACGATGGACGACGGCGCGGACCTCGTGACCGTCCTCCATACGAAGCGCCGCGACCTGCTTAGGTCCGTGATCGCGGGGACCGAGGAGACGACGACCGGAGTGGTCCGGCTTCGTGCGATGGCCGCCCACGGAAAACTGAACTATCCGATCATCGCGATCAACGATTCGATGACGAAGTACCTCTTCGACAACCGTTACGGTACGGGCCAGTCCTCGATGGACGGCATCATGCGGGCGACGAACATCCTGCTGGCGGGCCGGGCCGTGGTGGTGGCCGGGTACGGATGGTGCGGCCGCGGCGTAGCGGGCAAGGCCCGGGGCCTCGGGGCCAACGTCATCGTGACCGAGGTGGATCCCCACCACGCGCTGGAAGCCGCGATGGACGGGTTCACGGTCATGCCGATGATCGAGGCGGCAAGGAAGGGCACGCTCTTCATCACCGTGACCGGTGACACGTCCGTGATCCGCCGGGAGCACCTGGCGGTCATGCAGGACGGCGCGATCCTGGCCAACTCCGGCCACTTCAACGTCGAGATCGACATAAGCGCGCTCGAGAAGATGGCGAAGTCGAAGCGGACCGTGCGCAGCGTGGTGACGCAGTACACGCTCAAGAACGGCCGGCGGCTGAACCTGATCGGCGAGGGACGGCTGGTCAACCTCGCGGCCGCGGAAGGGCATCCGGCCAACGTCATGGACATGAGCTTCGCCAACCAGGCTCTCACGGTCGAGTACCTCGCGAAGAAGGCCCGCAGCCTCAAGAAGCAGGTCTACGTGGTGCCGCTCGCGATCGACCGCGAAGTGGCACGGCTGAAGCTCGCGGCCATGGGGCTCGCCATCGACCACCTGACGGCGGCCCAGCAGAAGTACCTCACCTCATGGGAGTTCGGCACGACCTGACGGCGGACAAGCCTCCAGGCCCGTTCGTTGACGGTCGAAGAGGCCGGATGCTAGAGTAAGGCCAGTCGTGCCATTTCGACAGCCATTCCCGAAGGAGGCCGCCCATATGAAACGCGCGTTACTGGCAACCCTCGTTCTTTGTATGCTCGTCGCGGAGTCGCGAGTCCTCGCGGCCGAGCCGATCGCGCGTGGCGCGGCCATAGGGAGCGCCTACGGCACCCTGGCCGGCGGCGCGGAGGGCCTCTGGTGGAACCCGGCCGTGCTCGGGAGCCCGATCCTGGGCTCGGCGGCGCTTGGGCTGACCCTGCAGGGAGGCAACAACGCACTCACGCTCAACCAGTTGCGCGGCATCGTCCAGGACGACGCCACGGCGAAGGCGGAGGCGGTCACCGCGATCGAGAAGAAGGGGCGCTGGGATACCCGCGTCGAGGCGGTCGGCGGGGCGGCGGTGTCCGTCATGGGGTTCTCGGTCGGGGTCGCGCCGCGGATCATCGTCGAGGCGCTGAACGTGAGCCCGCTGCTGGCGAAGGTCGCGCTCCTGGGGAATGTCACACTGCAGCCGAACTCGCACTACGACGTGACAGGCGAGAACCTGCGGGCGGTCTACAACGAGATCGCGATCGGCTATGCGCATGACCTGCCGATCCCGGTGCCCGGGCTTTCGCTGTCGGGCGGCCTGGCGATCAAGTACTACCAGGGGTCGGACTTCGAGCGCTGGAAGACGGACCAGCACATCGATACCGGCGCGACGGCCTCCGGGTCCATCGCGAGTTCCACTCATGAGACGGCCACGCAGGGAACGGGGTACGGCGTGGATCTGGGACTGCGCGGCACCGTGGCCGGCATCGTGAAGTGCGCGATCGTCGTCAAGAACATCGGTGGCGCCATCACGTGGACGGGCAAGACGGAATCCTCGAACCTGAATGCGGCCAAGACCGCGTTCGTGACGACGACCACGCTGGGTGACATCAAGGAGAAGCTGCCGACGCAGGTGACGGTCGGCGCGTCCGCCTCGATTCCCGTCGTCGGCACCGCCGTTGCGGCGGCTTTGGATGTTCGCACGAACCCCTCCGAGACGCGTGCCAAGGTCGGACTGGAGCAGAGCATCGCGATCCTGGCTCTCCGGGTGGGCTACGTGACCGCCGCGGGACCGGAACCCGGCATGCTCACGTTCGGGGTCGGGCTGGGCGCGCTGGTCGCCCGCCTGGACGTCGCCGCCGGGGTTTCGGCCGGCAACAAGGGCGGGATGCTGGGAGCGTCCGGCACCGTGTCCTTCTAGAGGTTTAGAAAGGGCTGCGGGTGACGGACCCCGCAACACTCGACAGCCTCGCGGCCCGGGCGGAATCCGAGATCGCCCGGGCCGTGTCGCCCGAGGCGCTCGACGCCCTCCGCGTCACCTTCCTGGGGCGAAAGAGCGACCTGCAGGCGGCCCTCAAGGGCATCTCAGCGCTTCCCGCCGGAGACCGGAAGGACGCCGGGGCCCGGTTGAATCTCATCAAGCAGCGCATCGAGGCCGCGGTCGGCTCCCGGGGGGCCGCGTTGGCGGCGGGCGTGGGCGGGCCAGGCGCGGACGTCACGTTCCCGGGCCGCGCGGTGAGATCGGGCACGCGGCATCCCCTGCCGGCGACGATCGAGGATATCTGCGGGATCTTCGGTCGCATGGGGTTCGAGCGGGCAGAGGGTCCCGAGGTCGAGACGGAGTACAACAACTTCGACGCCCTTAACACGCCCGCCGATCATCCGGCGCGCGACATGCAGGACACCTTCTACGTTCGACCCGGCCTGCTGCTTCGCACGCAGACCTCCGCGATCTGGGCACGGGTGATGGCCCGGCGGGATCCACCCCTGCGCATCGTGTGTCCGGGCCGGACCTTCCGGCGCGATGCCGCGGACTCGACCCACTCCCCGGTGTTCCACCAGGTCGAAGGGCTGTGGATCGACGAGGCCTGCTCGTTCTCGGACCTCCGGGGCGTCCTGACCGCGTTCTTCGCCGAGTTCTTCGGGCGTGAGATGAAAGTGCGATTCGAGCCCCGGTACTTCCCGTTCACGGAGCCGTCCACGGAGGTGTCGATCGAATGCACCTCGTGCGGTGGCAAGGGTTGCCCGGCATGCGCGCGGTCGGGCTGGCTCGAGGTGTTGGGTGCCGGCATGGTGCACCCCAACATCCTGGCGAAGGCGGGGCGCGGCTATGCGAAGCCGGGGGTCCGCGGGTTCGCGTTCGGCATGGGCCCCGAGCGGCTGGCGATGCTCAAGCACCGGATCACGGACATGCGATGGTTGTACGACAACGACCTTCGGGCCCTCGGTCAGGTACGGGGCTGAGATGGCCGTCGCCGCCGGGGCCATGCTCGGCCGCTACAAGCTGTTGACTGAACTGGGATCGGGGTCCTTCGGAAGCGTATGGCTGGGCGAGGACACGTGGCTTAACAAGAAGGTCGCGCTCAAGATCCCGCACAACCAGAAGACCGATGTCGCTAAACTGCTGGCGGAGCCGAAACTCCTCGCTGCCCTGGAGCACCCCAACATCGTTCGCCTGCTCACCGTGGAGCGCGTCGACGACGTCATGTTCATGGTGATGGAGTTCGTCGAGGGGCGAAGCCTCCGCGACCGGCTCTCGAAGGGTACGATGCCGATCCCGGAGGCGGTCGAGATCACGCGCGCGATCCTCCAGGCGCTCGCGCACGCCCACGCAAAGGGGGTAGTGCACCGGGACCTGAAACCGGCCAATATCCTGCTCACGGTCCAGGGCGAGGTCAAGATCACGGACTTCGGAACGGCGCACGCCCTCCACGGCGGGGAGGAGACCGTGGCGGCAGGCACGCTCTTCTACATGCCGAAGGAACAGCTTCTGGGGCGCGCGCTACCGGCATCCGACCTTTACGCCGTGGGCGTGATCCTCTACGAGATGCTGGCCGGGAAGCTTCCCTTCTTCGACGAGACAGGCGCGCGGGTCATCCAGAAGATCCTGTCGAGCGAGGAGGCGGCGGATGTTCGGGAGCTGAACCCGGCCGTGCCGCCCGAGCTGGCCTCCATCGTGCGTCGCTCTCTCGACCGCGATCTGAAGACGCGCTATGTCCGGGCGGAGGATTTCATGGAGGCCCTCGATGCCTGGAAGGGGGGGCGGACGATCCCGGTGGCTGCGCCCTCGCCTCCGCCCCCCCTGCCGGCTTACGAGCAGTTCGCGCATAAGGTGCCGCGACTCGCGGAATCGCTGGGGCGTTCGCATGAGTTCGGCTATACAGGGGCGTGGGGCCGGCGCGGCAAGGGGGCCGGCGAGTTCCTGCTGCCCGTGGGGCTCGCGGCCGGCGTGGACGGACAGATCTTCGTGACCGACGCTATCCGGTGCCAGGTGCAGGTGTTCCACCGCGACGGGAAGGTGGGCGCCCGCCTGGGCGGGGAGGGCACCGTGCTCGACTCGGGGCTCGTCTTCCACAACCCGACGGCCATCGCCGCGAGCCAGGCCGGGCACCTCTTCGTGTGCGACACCAAGAACTGCCGGGTCGTGATCTTCGACACCGCCGGAGAGGTCGTGGCGCGCTTCGGACGTCCGCTGGTGGTCATCGGACTCCACGAGGAGCCGGGCGTAGTGGGGTTCAACAATCCGCGGGGGCTGGCGTTCGACGAGTCGGAGGGACTGCTCTACGTGGCGGACACCGGCAACAACCGGATCAAGCTCTTCAGCGCGGAAGGGACGCCGATCCAGACGGTGGGGGGCCGCGGGGACCGGCCGGGCGAGTTCGATGCCCCGATCGGACTGGCCATCGGGCCGAACGGGCGGCTGTACGTCGCGGACAGCCAGAATTGCCGGATCCAGGTGTTCGACCGGGGGTTCAGGTTCGTCGAAAGCTGGGGCCGGCGGGGGACCGGGACAGGCGATTTCTCGCATCCGCCGATCCACGTTTCGCTGACCGTTAACGGCGAGGCGGTCGTGTGCGACGATACGGATCAGATGAAGCTGTTCAGCGCGTCCGGGGAGTTCATCGGGACAGTCGCGGCCCCGCGGAGTGCCGTCCCGACGCCGAAATACTACTCCGCGCTATTCGCCGAGGGCGAGAGCCTGCTGGCCGTGGACGAGAATGGGTGCCAGTTGCACCGGTTCGTCCTGAAGGAGAAGCCGTCATGAGCGCGGAACTGGAACTGAAGGTGATCCGCGAGGGCGGGCTGGGCGAGGTGGTGGCGGTGGGTCGCGAGCCGTTCACGATCGGCCGGTCGGGCGCCGACCTTATCGTGGACGACGTCGCCGTATCGCGCCGGCACTGCCAGCTCCTGCGGCAGGGCGAGGCCTGGATCGTCCGGGACCTCAAGAGTTCGAACGGGACGTTCGTGAACGGGGACAAGGTCGTGGAGCGCCCGCTGCGGGAGGGTGACCGGGTCAAGGTCGGGAAGACCGAGATCGTGATCCATCTTCGGGAGGCGGCGACCCCGGGGGCAGGCCGGGGCGGTGCGGCCGGCGGCGGTCGCGCCGAAGCGGCGACGCCGGATGACACCGCGATCTGGAGCCTGATGGAACTGTCGGCGGGCGCCTCGGAGGTGAAGAACTGGTACAAGGCCTACCTGGAGATGGCCATGCGGCGGCTTCAGGGGGAGCGGGGGTGCCTCGTGGTGCAGGATCCCGTGACCGGCGTGGGCGTCCCCGTGGCGTCGGTCGCCATGGAGTACGTGGAGACGGGGCTGGAAGGGCGGGTGCCCTTCTCGCGATCCATCGTCGAACAGGCGATCCTCGAGCGGCGCGTGGTCATGACGTCGGACGCCGACGAGGATCCCCGGTTCAAGGAAGCCGGGAGCGTCGCCCAGTACGGCATTCGCGCGGTCCTGTGCGCGCCGGCCCGGTGGCACGGCATGCCGGTCGGCGCCCTCTACGTCGAACGGCTGATCGGCAAAGCCCTGTTCAACGAGGAGAACACGCTGCAGGCCCAGGACCTCGCGGACATGTTCGGAGTGGCGGAGATGGCGTGGCGCGGGCACCTGATGTCCAAACGGGAAGCCTGGGAACGGGACAGCCTGGGTCGCACGTTTCCCCATTCGACGGTGAACGCGCTGGTCGCCAAGGGCGGGGCGGCCGCCGTCAGGCGCGAGATCCGGGATGTCTGCGCCATGACCCTCTACCTCTCCAAGTTGGACGGGGTGCTGAGTGGCGTGCACGAGGAAGCCTGGCGCCTGCTCAGCCAGCTCTACGGCCACTTCTCCGAGGTCGTGCTCCAGCACGGCGGGGCGGTTCTCGACGGCGGTTACGCGCAGTTCGGGTCGGTCGACGAGGCGGAATCGGATTTCCACATCGAGGCCGTCCGGGCCGGGGTCGAGATCCAGAAGCTGGCGCGCCCCCTCGTGAAGCGCTTTGCGCGCGACTACAAGCTCAGCCTCGCGGTCGGAGTGGGACTGGCGACGGGGCCCGCGCTGGTGGGGTATTTCGGCGCGGGGCCGCGGATCGACTTCCTCGGGCTGGGCGAGGTCGAGCCCGTCTCGCGGGGGCTCGCCTTCCAGGCGGAGGATGGGGAGGTCCTGATCGAGGCCAACACCTACGCCAAGGTCCGCCTCCACGTCAACACGCACCGGCTGGCCCCGGAGTCCCTGACGGGGGTCGAGCAACAGGTGCAGGTCTACCGGGTCGTCCCCCTCTAGCGAACACGGACGTGTTCGTCGTCGAAGGCGATATGCCTGGCGGGGGTCCTTCGACGGGCCTGCGCAGGGGGAGATTTGACAAAGGTCAAACGGTCTTGATATACCCAGATTACGTATGTAAGCCTGACGGTTCCACCCAGGGGGTGAGATTCCACGATGGCGAAGAAGAAGAAGGGGAAGGACAAGGAGAAGGACAAGAAGAAGAAGTGACCAGACCAATGGTAGGCGTGAACGGCACCGAAAGTCCGGTGCCGTTCGCGTTTTCCTGCTCCCCGTTCCGCCTCTCGTGAACGCCCCTCCGGGTTCGCGCCTCAAGCACGTCCTCGAGGCGCTGGGCCTCTGGCTTGCATCCGCCCTCGTGTTTCTTTCCCTCGTCGCGCGCGAGCGCAGCGGCGCCGCGGGTTTCTGGCTCGGGAACCACCTCGCGGATCTCTTCGGAGCCTGCGCGGTGGCCCTGCCGATCCTGCTCGCGACGGCGGGCGTCTGGGTGTTCCGGGCGGAGGCGATCCGGGAGCACGCTGCGGCTCTCGGCGGGCTCGCGCTGTTCACCGGCGGAGTGGCGACGCTCCTCGGGGACCTGCCGGATCTGTGGGGCGAGCGGCTGGCGGGGGGGGTGGGTGTCTGGTGCGCGACGACAGCCACGGACCTCGTCGGTCTGCCCGGGCTCCTGCTGACGTCGGCGTGCGCCATCGCGGCGGGCGGATGGCTCGGGCGTCACGAACCCGTCGTGCACGCCACGTTCGGCGCGTGCCGCTGGACCGGAGCGGCTCTCTGGCGCGCAACCGCGGCGGCAGCGCGGGGCGTGAAGGGATGGATCGCCGGCCAGCGGCTGACCCGGCGCACGGTCCAGGCCACGTCCTCGGGTGTGCTGGTGACGATGGCGCCGCCCGTCCGGCCGGTTCCGCCTCCACCCGCGGTGGCGGACGACCGGGTCCCCGAGCCGTCTTTCGCGGACGTGGTGCGGGAGCTTGCCGACGACGAGGCCTCGGCGGACGCCACGGCCGATGCGGCCGGGGCGTCCACCCCGTCCGCCGCGGACGGCGAGGACCCGGCGACGCCCGCGCGCCCGAAGCGGCGGCGCAAGGCGGCAACGCGCTGGACCCTGCCCTCGCAGTCCCTGCTGTCCGCGGACACCAACGTGGCCAGTGTGGCGGCCCTCCAGGGATTCATCCAGGAGCAGATCCGGATCCTCGACGCGACGCTCGCGGCCTTCAAGGTCGAAGGCAAGATCGTCAGTGTCACGCCCGGGGCCCGCGTGATCCTGTTCGAGTGGGCTCCCGCCCCGGGCGTCAAGGCGAACCGGCTGGAGAGCCTGCAGGACGATCTCACGCTGGCCCTGAAGGCCGAGCGCGTGCGGGTCGTGGTGCCGCTGCCCGGCAAGGGTACGGTCGGCATCGAAATCCCGCATCCGGCGCCCGCGGGCGTAACATTGGGCGGGATCATGGCCGCGCACGCGATCCCGCAGACGGGATCGTCGCCGAATCCTTCGGCTTCGGCGGGCCGCGACGCGGGAGACCTGGCCCTCTACCTCGGGCGGGCCCTGACCGGGGAGCCGATGGTGTCGGATCTCGCCCAGATGCCGCACCTGCTCATCGCCGGCACCACGGGGTCCGGCAAGAGCGTGTGCATCCATACGGCGCTTCTCTCGCTCATGATGACCCGGAGTCCCGACGAGCTTCGGCTCGTGCTCATCGATCCGAAACGCGTGGAGCTGATCGCCTACCGGGAGGCGCCGCACCTCCTCTCCGAGGTGATCACGGATTCCAAGATGGCCGTCATGCGCCTGCGCTGGTTGGGGCTTGTCATGGAGTCCCGGTACGAGCTCCTGGCGCGGCACGGGTGCCGCGACCTTCACGTCTTCAACCGCATGGTGGCGGAGGAAGGTCTTCCCGAGGAATCCAACAACGAGGCGGCCGTGCTCAGTCCTTCGGGCCTCCCCTGGATCGTCGTCGCCATCGACGAGCTGGCGGATCTCATGGTGGCGCGCGCGAGAGAGGTCGAGGACGCGCTCCAACGCCTCGCCCAGATGGCCCGGGGAGTGGGCATCCATCTGATCGTGGCGACCCAGCGCCCGTCGGTCGACGTCCTGACGGGCGTG
This sequence comes from bacterium, assembly GCA_919901855.1. Taxonomy (GTDB): domain Bacteria; phylum Oederibacteriota; class CAKKQC01; order CAKKQC01; family CAKKQC01; genus CAKKQC01. The sequence continues at coordinate 23,522 of CAKKQC010000068.1, forward strand.
ATCAAGGCGAATCTGCCCTCCCGCATCTCCTTTCAGGTCGCGACGCGCGTGGACTCCCGTACGATCCTGGACAGCGGGGGGGCCGAACAGCTCCTGGGCCGGGGCGACATGCTCTACGCCCCCGCTGGCCTGCCGGCGGCGATCCGGGGCCAGGGCGCCTTCGTGTCGCCCGCGGAGGTGAAGGCCGTACTCGGGCACTGGACGGCGCAGGGGGATCCGGACTTCGTGGCGGTGGCCGACGTCGAAGGGCCGGGCGGCGATCGCGGGGAGGAGGCGGGGGGCGACGATCCGCTATACGCGGAGGCCGTCGAGCTCGTGATCAAGTCGGGGGAGGCCTCGGTCTCCCAGCTTCAGCGCAGGCTCGGCATCGGATTCGCCCGGGCCGGGCGGCTCATCGACCTCATGGAGCGTCGCGGCGTCGTCGGACCGAAGCAGGGCTCCAAGACGCGCGAAATCCTGGCCCGGCGTCCGGGGGATGACGAGTGAGCCGCCTCGCGGCGGGAATCCTCGTGGTCCTGCTGGGCGCGTTGCCGGCCAGGTCAATCGCCGGCGCCGGGGTTCCCGCGGACGCGGCAGCTCCGCGGGCGTCCGTGGCCCTCTCCACGACGTCGACCGGGGGAGTGGATGGGGTGTTGGCACGGGTCCAGAGCGTCGAGGACCGGGTCAGGGATGTGACGCTCACGTTCCGGCAGACGACGCTGCTCAAGGCGACCGGGGATTCGGGGTCGACCACGGGCACGCTCGCGCTCATGCGGTCTCCCGAGCGCTTCCGCGTCACTTTCACGGCACCGGTGGAGCAGATCGCCCTGTACGATGGAACGTACCTCTGGCTGTACCTTCCGGCGGCCGCCCAGGCATACCGCCAGAAGGCGGGGCCCCAGGAGTTGGCCCGCGTCCTCGGGCTCAATCCCGCGGAGCCGGTTCGGAGTTTCCGGCGCGGGTACCGGGCGTCCCTGGCCGGATGCGACGGGCGCGGATGCACGGTCGACTTCGCCCGCGGGGGCTCGTCCCCCATGACGTGGCACGTGCGGGTGAGTGCGACCACGTGGCGGATGGATGAAGCCTGGTTCGAGAACGACGAGGTCAAGGTGTCGCTATCGTGCTACGATTACCGGGTGAACCGGAAGCTGACCGCGGGTGATTTCCGCCTCGCGCTGCCGCGCGACGTCGAGATCCAGGACGGGATTCCCATGATGTTCGGGGCCAAGACCCCGTGACCTCCGAGCCGCTGGCGGAACTGGGCCGGCGCCTGCGCGCGGCGCGCGAAGGCAAGGGGTGGACGCTCCAGCAGGCTTCGGAACGCACCCGGATCACGGCCAGAAACCTGGGCGCCATCGAGGCGGGGGATCTGTCGAAGTTCCCGGCCGCCGTCTATGTCCGGGGTTTCGTGCGGAGCTACGCCAACGCGCTGGACCTGGCCGAAGACGAGGAGCTCAAGTTCCTGGACGCCGCGGGATTCACGGCGCCGAGCGCGGCGGTGTCGAGGCCCGGGGTGCCCGGCGTCGAGCCCCTGCAGGCCGACGGGGAGGGCGCGGAGGCTCCGGAGGCGTGGGAACGTTTCATCCCGACCCCCCGGACGATCCTGGCGGGCGGCGCCGTCATCCTGATCGTCGTGGTCGCGGGGGTGGGGGTTCGGGCTCTGGTGCGGTGGATGCACCCGGCCACCGAAGGCCCCGTACCGCCTTCGCCGTTCCAACAGGCGGCGCCGCTTCCCGCTCGCGTTCCTGCGGCGAAGACGGAGACTGCGCCGGCCGTCGCCGCCCCGTCGCCCGCGGTCGCGCCCGCGCGGCCGGGGGCGACGGCCCTGCCCGTCGGAGTCGTGCTCTCCGTGACTGCCCACGCGCTCTGCGAGATGCAGTACCAGCCCGACGCCCAGCGTGCCCGGTGGATGACGCTGAAGCCGGGGGAGTCGACGGTGCTCAAGGCCAGGACCCAGCTCCGGCTGCTGATCGGCAATCCGTCCGGGGTCGAGATGTCGACGCCGCAGGGACCTGTCCCTCTGCCGAAGAAGTCGTCCCGGGCCGAGCATCTGCTCATCACGGCTGCGGGCGTTCAGAAGCTGGCGCTGCCCGTCTTGTCGTCGACGGTCCAATGACGGGCAAGGGGGCCCGTGGCAGGCGCCCCGCTTCCGGCGGGGAACAGGAGGAATTGCGCGCCTTGCGGCGCCGCCTGGACATCCTCCAGCAGGCCACGCGCACGATTTGGGGAACGCTCGACGTCGAGCTGGTGCTCAAGCACATTATCGAGGTGACGAAGGAGGTCGCGGAGGCGGATGCCGTGCTCCTCTATCTCCTGGATCCGGACGGCGAGCACCTGGTGCTGCGGGCCTCGTCCGCGGCCCATCCGGACCTGGTCGGCAATCTGCGGCTCAAGGTCGGCGAGGGCGTGACGGGATGGGCCGCAAGGGCGAAGGAACCCGTGGCCATCGCCGAGCACGCGCGGAAGGACAAACGATTCAAGTTCTTCCCGGGCCTGCCCGAGGACGAGAGCGAGGCATTCCTGGCCGTCCCCATCCTGCGGCGCGGCAAACTGGTTGGAGTCGTTAATTCACATCGGAGAAGGGCGCACGCCTGGGACGCCGACACGATCGACCTGATTGCGACGATCACCCAGCAGGTGGGTGGAGCCATCGAGAACGCGCTCCTCTACGAAGAGACGCGGAAGCGTGCCGAGCAGCTCGACATGATCTCGAAACTCAGCGGGGCCGTGGTTTCGGGGAGCTATCTCGACGAGATCCTGCAGCTCATCGTCTCGCTCACGGCCAACCAGATGCGCTCGAGGATCTGCTCCCTCATGCTTCTGAACGAGGAGGCGGGCGAGCTCGTGATTGCGGCCACCCAGAGCCTTTCGGAGGGGTACCGGAACAAGCCGCCGATCAAGGTGGGGCAGAGCATCAGCGGGCTGGCGGTCCGGGACCGCAAGCCCCTCGTCGTCAGCGACGTTCAGGCCGACGCGAGGTACGCGTATCCGGACGTGGCGAAAGCCGAGGGCCTCCGGTCACTCCTGTGCGTTCCCATGATGATCCAGGACCGGTCGCTGGGGGTCCTGAACGTCTACACCACCGAGCTGCGCCGGTTCTCGGCCGAGGATGTCCAGCTCCTGCAGACAATAGCGAACCAGGCGGCCGTCGCCATCCAGAACACGCGCCTGCTGACCGAAACGCTGAAGATGCGCGAGGCCCTCGAGTCCCGCAAGATCATCGAGCGCGCGAAGGGGATCCTCCAGCGCGAGATGGGGCTCACCGAGGACAAGGCGTTCCGCCTGCTCCAGAAGAAGAGCATGGACTCGTGCAAGCCCATGAAGGAGATTGCCGAGGCCATCATCCTGTCCGCGGAGATGCGCGGCGGCAAATAGCTGTATACTGGTGTTGTTGGGGGCGAAAAGGTCTCGACGGGGGCGCTGAACCCGTGTGGGGCAAGCCGAGGTCCGTTCCACCTCGTAAAACAGAGCGGAAACAAACAACTAGCTGAACCACAGCTGGCTTTCGCGGCGGCTTGACCGCTGCGCGCTCGTCCGCCCTCGCCTAGAGGGCGGGGATCGAGTGTCATAACCTAGGCTAGGCCCGGGCGAGTGCTCCTCGCGTCCGGGATGAACTTCCAAAACGGAGCTAGCGACCTGTCCTCCTGCCCGGGGGATCAGACGGGGGGCGAATCACCAATCTCGGGCTACGCTTGTAGATCCGCCGGGGGACGTACTCTCGGACACCGGTTCGATTCCGGTCGCCTCCATGTTCTCTTGGTACGTAGTGTCCTCGCACTTCCGCTACGCCTCAGGCGGATCGGCCTCCGAGCTCCGCGTCAACCTTGATCGACTGCCGGAGAGCCCCCAGGCGGTGGGGCTACTTCACCTGCTTGTTGATCTTGCCGAAGAGGGAGCCGGCCTTGGCGTGGACGGGGCGGGTCAGGGGCGGCATCTCGGAGGCGGCGACGGCCGCCTCGAGGTGCGCGGGATTCGTGGTGCCCACCAGCGCGCAGGATACTTCCCGGTGGTCCAGGACGTACCGGATCGCGGCCTGCGGGAGGGTCGCCTGGGTTCCCGCGGCAAGAGCGCCGTCCGTCAGGAAGTCGAGGAGTGCGGGGTCGTCGTAGGGGGCTCCGGCCGGGAGCTGGTTCTCGGCCTGCAGGCGCCGGATGTTCTCGGAGGCCGATTCCCGGCTCACGAGCCCCGACCCCGGAGTCGGGGGCTGGTTCAGGGGCATCATCACGAGGACGCCCGCGTCCGCCTGGTGCGCGAGCGGGAAGATGCCCAGCGCCGCGTTCTGGAGGAACACGTTGTGGGTCACCATGACGGAGTCGAAGAAGCGCATGGGAAGCGCGGTCTGGAGCATCGTATGCTGGCCGTCGAGCTCGGTCGCCTCGCTCACCGCCAGGTACCGGACCTTGCCCTCGGTCTGGAGGCGCCGCATGACGCGGGCGACGTCCGAGACCAGGAGCCGCCGGATGTCGTCCGCGGTGTGCACCCAGTGCAGGTGGATGAGGTCCACGTAGGTTGTCTTCATCCGCTCGAGGCTGCGGGCGAGGCTCTTCGCGAAATCGTCGCCGGACAGGTTCAGGGCGTCCCCCTCGCCGTACGGATAGTACTTGGTGGAGAGGATGACCTGCTCGCGGGGGAGACCCTCGAGGGCGATCCCGACGGTTTCCTCGCTGGCCCCGTAGCCCGGGGCGGTGTCGATGAGGGTGACGCCGAGTTCGACGGCCCGGCGGATGACCGCGATGTGGGCGTCGCGGCGGGTGGCGTCCTGGAAGGAGTACCCCCCAACCCCGATCTCGGGGACGGGCAAACCGGTGCGACCAAGGCGGCGCGTTTTCATATGCCTCGGTTGTACCACAAAAGGCGGCGTTTACGGACCCGTATCACTTGAAGGGGCGGAAACCCCTGTGTTAGGTTAGAAAGGCCCCAACGGGCACAACCTATGGCACTGTTCAAGACCGACGCGGAGAAGAAGAAAGAGTACCTCGATGAGGCGATGAAGCTCGCCGACAAGGGCGAGGCCGAAGGCGAGAAGGCGATCGCCATCCTCGAGAAGGCGAGGGCACTCGACGAGCGCGATATCCAGGTGTGGCTCCACTTCGGCTATGTGTATGTCGCGATCGGGAAGACCACCGAGGCGATCAAGGCGTTCAAGAAGGCGACCGAGATCGATCCCGCCAACCTCGACGCCCTGAACAACATCGGGCTGGCCTACGCCAAGGCCGAACAGTACAACGCGGCGGTCTGGGCATTCAACGGCGCCATCTCGAAGCACCCGAAGGCCGCGATCCTCTTCAACAACCTCGGGAACGTGTACTTCGACAAGGGGCTCTACTTCGAGGCCATGCAGGAATTCCGGAAGGCCATCGCCCTCGACCCGTCCTACACGGACGCCTACCATCACCTCGGCATCACGGGTTCGGGAACGGAATCGGAGGAAGAGGCGCTCGTCAAGTTCGAGGAGGCGATGAAGAAGGGCCTGAACAAGGCGAAGGCGCACCACGACCTTGGTGTCACGCACATGGACAAGGGCATGTACGACAAGGCCGCAGCGTCGTTCGAGGAAGCCATCAAGATCGACCCGAAGTTCTCGAGCGCGTTCTCGTACCTGGCCGAGGTTTACGAGGAGAAGGGCCTGCTCGACAAGGCCCTCACGGCGCTGGCCAAGGTCTCGGAGCTCAATCCCCGGAGCGCGAAGGCGTACAACCGGCTCGGGCTCTTCCTGCACAAGCACGGGAAGACGAAGGAAGCCGTGGAGACCCTGCGGAAGGCGGTCGCCATGGACTCCTCGTACGCCAACGCGCACTACGCGCTGGGGCAGGCCTTCGAGGGGCGCGGGTATGCGGATCGCGCCATCAAGGAGTACGAAATCCACATCATGATCAACGAGTCCGGCTGGACCGTGGACGACGCGAAGTCGCGCGTCGAGCGCCTCAAGGCCCAGGTCGCGGCGTCGGGGAAGTAGGGGAATGCCGCCTCCGATCAAGACCGTCGACGCCCTGCTCGTGGAAAAGGGCATGCTGACGGCGGAGCAGGCCGAGGCGGCGAGGAGCGACGCGGGGTCGAACGGTGGCAACATCGCCGCGGCCATCGTCCGGCTCAAACAGCTTCCCGAGGATGCGGTGGGCAAGGCGATCGCCGAGCTCCGGGGCACGCGGTTCGTGGACGTGACCACCCTCAAGCAGGAGGTCATGGAACAGCTCGCGAAACTGGTGCCGGGGGATATCGCCCACAAGTATCGTGCGATCCCGGTGGGCAAGAAGTTCGCCAAGTTCACCTTCGCGGTCGGGGATCCCCTCGAGCCCGCTCTTATCAATCTCAATGCCGATTTCTTCCGGGGCAAGGCGGGGGAGATCGAATACTGGGTCAGCGGACCGCTCATGATCGAGGATGCGCTGGCCAAATACTTCCCCGGCGGACCCGGCAAGAAGGCGTCGGCGGCGGCGGCCGCCGCGGCCGCGGGAGCGGCCGCGGGGTCCGGGCTGGATGCGGCGATGGGGGAGCTGGGGGCCATGAAGCTCGCGGACGGTCCCGACGGCGGATCGCCGGACATGAACATCGAGGTCGTGGAAGAAGCCAAGGATGCGGACAGCGACGAGAAGGTCGACGAGGCTCCCGTCGTCCAGCTGGTGAACAAGATCATTTTCGAGGCGGTGGAGCGCGGCGCGTCCGACATCCACCTCGACCCGCAGGAGCAGGGGATCGTGCTGCGGTACCGCATCGACGGCGTCCTGCACGACGTGTCCATGATCCCGAAGCAGTGGAAGAGGGCGCTGGCCGCGGTCATCAAGGTCAAGACGAAGCAGATGAAGATCGAGGAGCGGCGCCGGCCGCAGGACGCGAAGATAAAGATCAAGGTGCCCTCGCGCGACAAGCCCATCGACCTGCGCGTCTCGACCCTGCCCATCGTCTGGGGCGAGAAGATCGTCATGCGTATCCTGGACAGCGGGCATCTGTTCACCCTGCCGGAGCTGGGGATGGAGCCCGAGGAGCTGGCGAAGCTCGAGAAGGCGATCCACATGCCGCAGGGCCTGGTCCTCGTGACGGGCCCGACCGGCAGCGGCAAGACCAACACGCTCTACTCCGCGATCAACGCGATCAACTCGCGCGACAAGAACATCATGACGGCGGAGAACCCGGTCGAGTTCCAGCTCGTGGGCATCAACCAGGTCCAGATCGTGCCGGAAGCGGGGATGACGTTCCCGGCCGCGCTCAAGGCCTTCCTGCGGCAGGATCCGAACATCATCCTGGTCGGCGAGGTCCGGGACTTCGAGGAGGTGGACATCGCGGTCAAGGCCGCCATGACCGGCCACCTGGTGCTGTCGACCCTGCACACGAACGACGCGCCCTCGACCGTGACGCGTCTCCTCGACATCCGGGATCCCATCAGCGGGGCGGGCACTGACCCCGGCATCATCGCGTCCGCGCTCACGATCGTGATCGCCCAGCGTCTCATGCGGCGGGTCTGCAAGAAGTGCAAGAAGGAGTATACGTACCCGCCCGAGGAGTTCCGGAGGTTTGGCCTGGATCCCAAGGACTTCGAGGGTGTCCAGCTCTACAAGGGCGAGGGGTGCACGGTCTGCGGGAAGAGCGGGTACAAGGGCCGGGTCGGCATCTACGAGGTCATGGACATGAGCCGGGGGCTGCGCGACCTGGTCATGGGCCGGGCGGACGCGAACAAGCTGCGCGACCAGGCCCTCAAGGAAGGCATGAGCACGCTCCGGATGAGCGCCATCAAGAAGGCCAAGGCAGGCGTCTCCACGCTGGAAGAGGTCAACGAGGCCACAATCGAATAACGGCCTTGGCCCCCCCGTTGAACGCCGGGGCGGGGGTATGCTAGCCTGTTGGCTGTCCTGACCGTGTACCGAGGAACGGAGGAGGCATCATGGGCATTGCGGATTTTCTGGCGGAGTACAAGACGTTCGGCAGCTTCGACGAGACGGACCTGGGGGTCCTCTCGGAGGAGTGCACCGAGGCCGGGTTCAAGAAGGACGAGACGGTCTTCCCGGAGGAGTCTCCGGGCGACAAGATGTACATCATCCGCCAGGGCTCCGTTAAGGTCTTCAAGAAGATCAAGAACAACGAAACGACCCTCGCCATCGTGAACCCGGGGGAGTTCTTCGGGGAGATGGCGCTCCTGGACGGCGGCCCCCGTTCCGCCGCCGCGAAGGCCATCGAGGACGTCAAGGCGCTCACGATCTCGACGAAGAACTTCGAATCCCTCCGCGAGAAGAGTCCCCAGGTCGCCCTGCGGATCATGGACGTCCTGGTGCGGACGCTTTCCACGCGCTTGCGCCAAGCGAACAAGAACCTGGAAGTCATCTCGTTCTGGATCGACTGATTTAGCCAGCTTGATCCAGGCGCTAACGCTCGACGCCGGCGGCACCCTTTTCCATCCCTCCCGTCCCGCCGGACTGGTCTATTCCGAGGTCGCCTCGCGCTGGGGCTGCCGGGTGGATCCAGCCACCGTGCAGGAGCGGTTCGCCGCCGCCTGGAAGACCTGGAGCCGGACCGACCCGGGCCGGACGACTGTCGCGACACCGGAGGAAGAGCGGGCGTGGTGGAAGGCGCTCGTGGCTGAGGTGTTCCGGGGGTGCGGGACATTCGCGGACTTCGACGGGTTCTTCGACGAGCTGTTCGTCGCGTTCGCGTCCCCCGATGCCTGGTCCCTGTACCCGGAGGTCAAGGCCACGCTGGACCGTCTGCATGCCGCCCACGTGCCGCTCGCGATCGTGTCCAACTGGGACCCGCGGTTGGAACTGCTGTGCGACCGGCTGGGCCTCTCCGGCTACTTCACCGTGATTCTGGCGTCGGGGCGCGTGGGCATATCGAAGCCGGATCCCCGCATCTTCGCGGAAGCGGTCGAGCGCCTCGGAGTGGCTGCGCGGGAGGCAGCGCACATCGGTGACAGCCTCCGCGACGACGTCCATGGCGCCCTTGGCGCCGGGCTGCAAGCCGTCTGGTTGAGGCGCTCGTCGGAGGGAATGGAGGGACCGCCGGTTCCGCAGGCGGTGGGGCGCGAACCCGACCCGGAGGACGCGGCGCCGCGAGGCGTGGCCGTTGCCGCCCTCCTTGATGAAGCCGTGAAGCTGGTGGTATCCTGAACGCCGTCCGCAGATGTCGGCAACCAACCAAGGAGGACTGAACTCGTGAACGACGTGATCCGGGTGGCGGTGCTGGGAGCGGGTGGGCTGGGCAAGGCGGCCGCGGCCGTGCTGGAACGCAAGCGCGAGATGCGGCTGGTCGCCATCTGCGACCGGGGCGGCATCCTGCATGCGCCGGCGGGCGTGGACAGCGGGGCGGTCATCGCCCTGGACCCCAAGCGGTTCGTGTGCGACCTGTCGGGCGGGTATGCGACCAATGACTCCATTGGGGAGATGGTCGAGCTCGGGCGGGCCGGCGCCTACGACGGCGTCTTCCTCGCCCTTCCCAACCTGCCCAACGAGTTCTTCCCCTCCGTGCTGACCAGGTTTCTCGACGCGGGGGTGTCGACGTGCTTCGTGGACGCGCTGAAGCGGACGAAAGCGGCGGAGCTCATGTTCGCACTGGGGGACCGCGTGACGGCGACGAAGTCCACGTACCTGCTGGGCTGCGGCGCTACTCCCGGACTCCTGACCGCGGCGGCCGTGGTGGCCGCGCAGTCGTTCGTGAGCGTCGAGCGCGTCAAGATCCGGTGGGGAGTCGGGATCGCCAACTGGGACGCCTACCGGGCCACGGTCCGGGAGGACATCGCGCATCTGCCCGGGTATACGGTGGAGAAGGCCCAGGCGATGACGGATGCCGAGGTGGACACCCTGCTGGACAAGACGGACGGCCGGCTGGTGCTGGAGGAGATGGAGCACGCGGACGACCTGATGCTGCAGCGGGCCGGGGTCGTGGAACGGGCGGACCAGGTCGAGGTGGGCGGCGTGCTGGACACGCGGTCCGCGAAGAAGCCCGTCACGACGACGATGACGATCACGGGCACGACGTTCCAGGGCCTGCGCGCCACCCACACGTTCACGCTGGGGGACGAAACCTCGATGGCGGCGAACGTGATCGGCCCGGCGCTGGGCTACCTCAAGCGGGCGCTCTGGCTCCGGGCCCGGGGGATCCACGGGATCTTTGGGTCGACCGAGCAGATGCCCATGATCGTCCGGTGAATCCGCCGGCCCGCCCCGCGCAACCGGGGGCGGGATGGAGGGACCTCGCCTCGGAGATTCAAGCGCTGGAGCGGGCGGGGCTGCGCCGGTCCCTGCGGGAAGCCGCCGGGCTTCCTCTCGCGGAATGCACGCTCGATGGGCGGCCCATGGTCAACTTCGGCTCCAACAACTACCTCGGGCTGGCGACCCATCCCGAGGTGATCGCGGCGGCCCAGGAGGCGGCGGGGGCGGAGGGGACCGGCACCGGGGCTTCCCGGCTCCTGTCCGGGAACCAATCGGGTTACCGCCGGCTGGAGGCGACCCTAGCGGACTGGAAGGGCACGGAGTCCGCCCTCGTCTTTTCGTCGGGGTTCGCGGCCGCGGTCGGAGCCATCCCCGCCCTCGCTGGGCCGGGGGACGCGGTCGCGTGCGACCGGCTGGCGCACGCGAGCCTCCTGGACGGGGCGCGCCTCTCCCGGGCCCGCCTGCTGGTCTACCCGCACGCGGACCCGGCCGCGCTCGACCGCGTGCTCGCGCGTCAGCGGCGCCGGTTCCGCCGCGTCCTCGTGGTCACGGACGGGTTGTTCAGCATGGACGGGGATATCTGCCCCCTGCCGGAGCTTATCGCGGTGGCGGAGCGGCACGACGCGCGGTTGCTCGTGGACGACGCGCATGCCACCGGCGTTCTGGGGGGGGGCGGAGGTGGAACGCTCGAGCACTTCGGCGTCGCGGGGGTGGACCGGGTCGTGCAGATGGGCACCCTCAGCAAGGCACTCGGAAGCGCGGGCGGGTTCATCGCGGGCCCGGACGTGCTTCGGGAGTGGCTCGTGAACCGGGCGCGCACGCTCGTGTTCTCGACGGGCGTCCCGGCCTCCAGCCTGGCGGCGGCGGGGGCGGCGGTCGGGCTGGCACGCCGGCAGGCGTGGCGGAGAACTCGCCTGCGGGAATTGTCGGTGCGGGTACGCGGAGCGGCCCGGGCGGCGGGGCTGGTGGTCCCCGAAGGCGATACGCCGGTGATCCCGGTCATGCTGGGCGACGAGCATAGGGCGATGCGTTGGATGGACGCGATGCTGGCCCGGGGGCTCTTCGTGCCGGGGGTGCGTCCGCCGACGGTGCCTGCCGGCGGATCCCGGCTCCGGATCTCCCTGATGGCCACGCACACGGATGAGCACGCAGGGCGTCTGGTGGAGACGCTGGCGGCGTTCGCGGGCCGCGAACCGTCGTGAGGCCCGAGGGGCTGGCGGTGCTGGGGACGGGCACGGGAGTAGGGAAGACGGTGGTGACGGCCGCGCTCGGGATGGCGCTCCGGGCCGGGGGGTGTCCCTTCGCCGTGTGGAAGCCTGTGTCCACCGGGGGAGTGCGGCGGGGCCGGCGGTATGTTTCCGGGGACGCCATCTGGCTCCGGAGGGTCCTCGGGCTCCCCGAGCCCGTGGAGGAGATCGGGACCGTCTGCCTCCGGCTCCCGCTCGCGCCGGCCGTCGCGGGCCGCCTCGAGCGCACCCCTGTCGACCTGGGGGCTCTCCGGCGGCGCTGGAGCGCACTGGGCGCCTCGGGCCGGTTCGTGCTCGTCGAAGGCGTGGGCGGCGCGCTCGTGCCGCTGCGCGGACGGGTTGCAGTGGCGGACTTCGTCGCCGGCCTGAACCTTCCCGCCATCGTGGTCGGCACGGCCGGACTGGGCACGATCAATCACACGCTGCTCACGCTCGAGGCCGTCCGCGCGCGGGGCATTCGGGTGGCGGGGGTCGTCCTGAACGGCGCGCGCGGCCGGGACCCATCGGAGCGTACGAATCCGGGCGCGATCGCGGCGCTCGGCCGTACGCGCGTCATCGCGGTCCTGCCCTGGCTCGCGGGCGTCCGGACGGATCGATCGCCGCTGCGGCGCCTGGCCCGCCGCCTTCCCGCGCGGGAGATCCTGCGGGCAGGCCGGAGGGTGCGATGAGCGCACAGCACACGCACGTATGGGAGGACGACGGCTACTGCTACCTCTGCGGGAAGCGCAATCCCGAGGGATTCAAGATGGAGTTCGCGCTCTCTGAGCGGGGGATCGAAACCAGCTTCGTCGCCGAGAAGCGCCATCAGGGCTACCGGGACATCCTCCACGGGGGCTTCCTGGCGATGGCCATGGACGAGGTGATGGTGATGCTTCCGTACCGGCTCTACGGGTCGGTGGTCGCCACGGCCGAGTTCACGGTGCGCCTGATCGCGCCCGTGGCCGTGGGGGAGCGAGTGACGGTCCGGGCGGCCTTCGACGGGGCCTACGGTCCCGGGCGCCGGCTGTACCGGCTGACGGCCGAGTGCCGGCTGTCCGACGGGACGCTGGTGGCTAGCGGCCGCGGCACCGCCGTGAGGGTCCGATGACGCCCCGGGACTGGTTCCGAAACCGGTTCGGGTGCGCGGCGCTGATGGGAATGGTCATCGTATTCGCGCTGGCGGTCTGGTTCTACTTCCACAACCCCGTGCTCGCCGGAGCGATCCTCGTCGCGGCCGCGCTGCTGCGCGTATTCGGCACGTGGCGCCAGCCGACGATGCGGCTCATGGTGTCGCCGGGCGGAGTCGGGTGGGTCCACCCGGAACGCGGCCCCGGCATGATCGTCTGGCAGGACATCGGAGCCCTCATCGTGCGGCAGGCCGGATCGCGGGGGGAGCTTGCGCTGTATCTCGTGCCGCGCGAGGCGCCGGAGGGACGGACGACGAACGCTTTCATGATGACGACCGGGGATCTCGGCCTGGAATCGAGGGAGGGCGAAGCCAGGTTGAAGGCTTTCGTCGAGGAGATTCTGCCGAGGCTGCCGCGCGATCTCGTGCTGGATCGGGAGACCCGGGGGCGGTTCGCGGCGTGGGGGGTGTCCTGGACGCCGCGCTGAAGCCGGCAACGGTATGTGGGATGATGGATGGGACGATACTCACGGAGGAGGTGATGGACATTGCCTTGCGGACGTAAGCGGCATCGCTGGAAGATCAAGACGCACAAGCGGAAGAAGCACCGTCGGATGATGAAGCGAACCCAGGCATAAAGGCAGTCGGCGGATCCTTCCGCCTTCCAGAATGAGGGGGGCCGTGACACCCGTTCCCGGGTGCTCGCGGCCCTTCCTACTTGCCGGAGGGGAACTTGTAGACGGTCTCGCCCTTCCGGATCATGTCGAGCTGCTCGCGGGCAAGCCGCTCGATGGTGGCGGGGTCCGACGAGACCCGGCGGAGATCCGCCTCGAGCTTCATCCGGCGGGCCCGCAGGGCACGGATGTCGGCCTGCAGGGCCGCCCGGTCCCGGAGCAGGCCGGTCAACCGGTAGAGCCCGCGGTCGCCGGGCATGAGCGTGAACAACATGACGGCGAAGACCACCCAGCGCAACCGGCGTCCCGACCGCCGCGTCGCCCCGGACGCGGGGCGATCCGGCGGGTGCGCGACGTGCCGGGCCGGACGAAACGAGGGAGCGACGGAGAGCAGGCGACGCCAGGATGGCCAGCCGCGACGCGTAGAGCGATGAGTCCGGGGCAGGACGAGCATCTGTTCTATTAGACCGCAGCGCGGCGCGGAGGGGCAAGGGGCCTTAGGAATGTGCGAAGGGTGTCTTGCCGCAGCGGGCCGAAACACGTAGAATCTCCTTGTTTATCAATTCCCGGCGAAGAGGGGGAGCATGCCCGGCAAAGAGAAGCTGATCCAGTGGGTGGAAGAGATGGCCCGGCAGACCGAGCCCAAGCGCATCGTTTGGTGCGACGGGTCGGACGAGGAGTACCACCAGTTCATCGAGGAGATGCAGGACGACCGGAGCCTCATCCGACTCAACCAGAAGGAGTACCCCGGCTCCTACCTTCACCGCAGCCACCCGAGCGACGTCGCCAGGACGGAGAAGCTGACCTTCATCTGCACGACGCGCCGGGCGGACGCGGGGCCGACCAACAACTGGATGTCGCCCAAGGAGGCCCAGACCCGGGTATGGCCCCTCTACCACGGTGCCATGCAGGAACGGACTATGTACGTGGTGCCGTACCTCATGGGTCCCCCGGGCTCTCCGCTGGCCCGCGCGGGCGTCGAGATCACGGACAGCCTTTACGTGGCGGTCTGCATGCGCATCATGACCCGGATGGGCCGGATTGCGATGGAGCAGATCGGCCGGACGGGCGAGTTCGTGAAGGCCCTGCATTCGCTCGGGGACCTGTCCCCGGAACGCCGGTTCATCGTCCACTTTCCGAAGGGCGACGAGATCTGGAGTGTCGGGTCCGGGTACGGGGGCAACGCCCTGCTGGGGAAGAAGTGCCACGCTCTCCGGATCGCGAGCGTCGAGGCGCGGCAGGAGGGCTGGCTGGCCGAGCACATGCTGATCCTGGGCGTCCAGTCGCCGCGGGGCGAGGTGACCTACGTGGCGGCCGCGTTCCCGAGCGCGTGCGGCAAGACGAACCTCGCCATGCTCATGCCGCCCCCCGAGCTCTCGGGATGGCGCGTCTGGACCGTGGGCGACGACATCGCGTGGATGCGCTGGGGCGACGACGGGCGGCTGTACGCGGTCAACCCGGAGACCGGGTTCTTCGGCGTCGCGCCCGGGACGAGCGCGAAGACCAACCCCAACGCGATGGCCACGATCCGGCGGAACACGATCTACGCCAACGTGGCCATGACGCACGATGGCCTGCCGTGGTGGGAGGGCATGGACGGCCCGTCGCCGGCGGAAGCCTGGGACTGGCGCGGGCATCCGTGGTCGCCCGCTTCCGAGGACAAGGCGTCACACCCGAATGCGAGATTCTGCTCGCCGGCGACGCAGTGTCCGTGCATCTCCTCCAAGTGGGATGACCCGCAGGGCGTGCCCATCTCGGCCATCCTCTTCGGGGGCCGCCGGGCCCGCCTGACTCCGCTGGTGTTGGAGTCCTTCAGCTGGTCGCACGGGGTCTACGTGGGGGCCGGGATGGCGACCGAGACGACGGCCGCCCAGTCCGGAGCCGTGGGGGTGGTGCGCCGCGATCCCATGGCCATGCTGCCTTTCTGCGGGTACAACATGGCCGACTACTTCGCGCACTGGCTCGCGCAGGGCGGGCGCGCGGGAGCCGTGCTGCCGAAGATCTTCCAGGTCAACTGGTTCCGGCAGGACGAGAACGGGAAGTATATGTGGCCCGGGTTCGGTCAGAACCTCCGGGTACTGCAATGGATCGTCGACCGCGCGAGGGGCCGGGGGGCTGTGGTGGAGACACCCGTGGGCTTCCTGCCCGACCCGAAGGCGATCGACACTACGGGGCTGGGGGTGAGCGAAGAGTCCATGCGGGATCTGCTTGCGATCGACACGGAGGCATGGCTGGCGGAGATGGAGGAGGAGGCGGCGTTCTTCGGCCTCTTCGGGAGCCGACTCCCGGAGGAGTTGCGCCGTGAGATGTCGTCGCAGGAGAAACGGCTCGAGTCTGCCAATGCAAAGGGAGGGCGATGACCATGGACTGGACACGGCGCTGGCTGGGGTTGCTGTTGATGGCGGCATTGACGGGATGCGCGACGATGACCAACCAGGGCCGTCAGCCCATGAAGGTGGAGTCGAATCCGCCCGGGGCCACGGTGTACGTCGACGGGAAGATCGTGGGATTGACCCCCTCGACGCTCTCGGTTCCGCGCAAGCAGAACACCCTCGTCCGGATCGCGTTGGACGGCTACCAGGATCACTTCCTTCGCCTGAAGGGGGTCATCGACGATCCGCTCGTGATCCTGGACTGCCTCACGATCGCGGGGGGATTAGTGGACTTGGCGTCGGGAGCGGCCTACCACATGAAGCCGGAACAGGTTAACGCGACGCTCCAGCCCGTGGACGTCGTGGCCACCGGCGCGGGGCAGGCGATCCGGAGGGTCTCGGCCCCGAGGGGCGCCTACGCATCGGTCGCGGTGGCCGAAATGGACGCGCAGGGCGTTTCGTCCACGGATGCCGCCGTGGTCTCGGAGATGCTCAGGAACCGGCTCGTGAACGCGGGCGGGTTCACCGTCGTCGAGAAGAAGAACATGCAGAAGGTGCTCGGCGAGCAGGCCTTCCAGCAGACCGGGTGCACGTCGGCGGAGTGCGCGGTGAAACTGGGGAAGCTTCTCAACGTGCGGGGGATCGTCGTCGGGACGTTCGGAAGATTCCTGGGCCGGTACGTCCTGAGCGTGCGGCTCGTGGACGTGGAGACGGGGCAGGCGGTGCTGGCGGACGAGGCGAAAGGCGACAGCGTGGACCAGATCGAGCGGGCGGTGGAGGGGATGGTCATGCGGATGGCGGCCGCGCTGAAGTAGCATCCTCGCGATAGTCCCCGCAAACACAACGAGGCCCCCGGACGAACCGGGGGCCTCGCGCTTTCCGTGGCCGGCCGGGCCGGCGGGAAATCTACTGCGGCTTCTTCGAGTTGATCGGCGTCCCTTCGACCGTGTAGCAGTGCATAAGACCGAGGAAACCGGTCTTGAAGTAGAGCACGCCGTCCACCAGCCCGTCGTAGTCCGTGCCGGCCGACTCGATCGCGCGATCCACCGCACCCTTGAGCTCGGGGCGCCCGAAGATCTTGCAGTCCTCACCCGTAACGCGGGACGAGCCCCGCGCGACCGGCAGGTTGATGTTCTTCGAGCTGATAACCGTAAAGTCGATGATGCGCTGGCTGCAGCCAGCCAGCGTGATCCCCATCAGCATGGCGGGGATTCCCAGGCAAAGCACTTTCTTCATGTCTTCTAATCCTCCATCGATATCGAGATATCTCTTTGCAGTCAAGGCCTTTACTGCGGCCCTCATGTTAGTCAGTCGCGGGCGGCGTGTCAACCCGGGCGTGGGGGGATGTCCGGAATGGGCCGGCCGGAGCGCTGACACAAGGCCCATGAACAAGGGGGGATCAGGGGATGATCCGCGTCAGGCGAAGGTGCGTATCCGGGCGGCGTGGCGCGGTCGCGCGGCCGCCAGCCGGCGGGCGTCGCCAAGCTCGAAGTCCGCGAACTCGAACCCGGGGGCCACGGCGCAGCCGGCGAGGGTGAACGCGGCGCCGCGCCGGGGCCGCGCGGCGAACCATGTGCCGCCCCGCACCGTGTGCTGGAAGAGGTGGCCGCGCGCGGGGAAAGGTCCGAGGACGGTGCGGCGCCATCCGCCGCCGCGCGCGAGCTCGACGAGTTCCAGCGGGCCGCCGAGGTGGTAGTACCAGGTCTCGTCCGAACGGACTCGGTGCCAGCGGCTGACTGAGCCGGCCGGCAGGAGGAAGAGGATCGAGGTGGCGAACCGGCGGGCTCCACCGTAGCCGCGGGGAAGCGCGTTCCGGGGAATCCGGCCGTGAGACCGCCACGCCTCGCGGTAGAACCCGCCCTCGGGGTGGGGGCGCAGCGCCAGGGACCGGACGAGCGAGCGGACGGTTGCGGTCATCATGAGAACCGGAGGGTGAGGGATTCGAACCCCCAAGTCCCTTGCGAGACGGGAGATTTCAAGTCTCCTGGCTTACCGTTCGCCACAACCCTCCACCAAGGATTCTACCAGCGCGGACCACGGACGCTACAGGCCATTGTCTTGCCCGATATCCCTCCACTGCCTGCAGAGGTTGTCGCGGTTTCGCAACGACCTCTATACTGGTCCGCGTGATGACCACCGGCCACGTGTTCGCGAGTTCATTCGCAGTCGGGCTGTCGGGCGCGATGTCGCCCGGACCGCTGCTGGTGGTGGTGATTGCCGAGACGGTGAAGTCGGGGATGGCGGCGCCGCTGCTGATGATGGCCGGTCACGCCGTGCTGGAACTGGGCATGACCGCGGGCCTTTTCTTCGGGCTTCAGCGACTGAGTGACCTGCCCTGGTTCGAGCCGGGGCTGAGTTGTGCCGGTGGGGTGGTGATGCTGCTGCTCGCGGCGGGCATGCTCCGGGCTCTGCCGAACGTGTCGCTGGACTTTCCTGACGCCGGGAAGCGGACCTCCGGTGTCGGAGCACTCGGCGCGTTGCGACTGGCGGGTCTGGGCGCGGGCGTGAGCGTCCTGAACCCGTACTGGACCGTCTGGTGGCTCACCATCGGGGCCGGGTTCATGGCCACGGCGGGTGTGGCCTCGGCGTCCCGCGCGGCGGCCTTCTACACGGGGCATATCCTGTCCGATGTCGCGTGGTACGTCTTCGTGGGGATCCTGGTCATCCGGGCCCGGCGGTTCCTGACGGTCCGCGTGTACCGGGGCGTCCTGGGGTTATCTGCCGTCATCCTCGCGTGTTTCGGCGCGGCCTTTCTTTATCACGGCGTCGGGGGAATCCTTTAGCAGGTCGCTGAAAAAACGGTCATGACGACGAGAAAACTGATCGTGACGAGGT
>CAKKQC010000069.1 GCA_919901855.1 bacterium
CGAGTCTATTCGACCTCAGATCGCCAGGACTTGACTGGCTCGTTCATATCAGGAGTTACTCGGGGACCTCGTAACTCCTTCGGAGGTCTCGTCACCGTTCGCTCGCCGTTGCGGCTGATACCCAAGCGACCTGGATCCCCACCAACTGCTGGTGAGCGACTGCCTGCGTAGGAACGCGAGCAGTCGCAGCCAGACCTGGTGGCACCTAACCAGCGACGCCGCGTGCTGTGCTCGCCCACTTGCGGACGCAAGTGCGCTGACTTCGACCTCCTCCTCCCGCACCCGGCAGACTAACGCCTCATCAGCCTCACCCCAACCCCCGTGATGCCGTGGAACCGGCTTCGGCCCCCGCCTCCCGCGGCCGGAACCGACCAGGGGCGGGGAGTTAGGACCAGGAGGAGAGGAAGCGGGAGAGGATGGTGGAGTCGGCGAGAAGGTCGGAAAGGGAGCGGACGGAGGCTTCGAGCGCCGGGCGGTCGATCGTGGCACGGTGGCGTCCGATGAGGAAGCGCACGTCTTCCTCGTCGCGCGGCCGGCCGGAGATCACCTTGTGGAGGATGAGATCGGCCACGCCGCAGACCTTGACCGGGTAGCCCGCGACATCCATCGTGGCCGCCCGCTTGATGGCCTCCTCCTCGAAGGGGAGCTGGCCGAACACGATGTCGACCGGCAGGCCGTTCGCGGTCGTGGCGGGCAGGACCCGGGTTTCCCCGGCGAATCCGACCGGATCGGGGGTGCGAGCCTTGAGGTGCCGGAGGAGCCGCGGGACCCAGGCATCCGGCGTGCTGTCCCCAATCCAGACCGTCACATCCGCATCCATCGTGGTCCGCGTGCTGCCCCAGAGGATGGCGGCCGCCCCCCCAATGAGCATGTACGGGAGTCGTTCCTGGTCGAGCGCTTCGGCGACCGCGCGGAGGCCTTCCTCCAGCCTCGTCACGGTCAGCGGGGGAGGAGGGCGAGGCGTTCGTGCATGAGGCGGACGCCCGCGTAGTCCTCGGGGACCGGGGCGGGAGGCGGACCGAAGCGGCGTTCGTGCCATTCGAGCATCTCGCCGGCCCACTGGAGCGCTTCCTGGGGACTGACGCGGTTCGCCGGGTCGTCGTCGCGGTGCCAGCGTTCGAACGCCTTCCATTGGGCGAGCCGGGTCTGCCATGCCTCCGCGACGTTCATCATCACTATTGTACCGGCTGGGGCGCGGAGGGGGGCGGGGATGGGCGTGGCCGATCTGCCTCCGCGGGACGGGTCCTGCCAGTGGCCGAGTGGAGGTCTCTTCGGCACGCTCGGTAGAGGCGGCGCGGGTCCTGTCGGAGGGACGGGTCGGGTGGGCACTGGATCGAGGTTTCCGCGGACCGCTCGGCGGTCTGGCCAAAGCTCGCCTCGCTGCCGTCGGCCTCGCGGTGGCGCGCGTCCTCCATCGCTCGTGCGTCCCGCAGTCAGTCGCGTACGGCCGCCGATGGGCAGTCTCCGCCAGCCAGTTGGCCCATGTCGGCCGTCCGCGACCGGGCCGCGCGGCGATGTCGGATCGGCCTCCGAGCTCCGCGTCAACCTCGATCCACTGCCCAACGCTGCACGCCTTCGACCTCCTCCTCCCGTCCTCCGGCTAGCCGAGGAGCCACTGTCACCCGTCCTTCAGAGTTGGGAGAGGCGTTCGGAGAGGCGGGCGAGGCGGGCTTCGAAGTCGGCGATGGCGAGTGAGGCGTGATAACATCGAATGAGATGGGGATGGAGATCGGAGGCCGGACGTGAGCAGGCAAGCCGCAACGATGCATGCGAAGGCGGGAAGGGCGGCTCCCGCCAACCTGCCTGTCGAGATCTTCCAGGAGGGCAAGGTGTACGTCGCCCACTGTCCCGCCCTGCGGCTGGCTTCCCATGGTCCTACCCGGGAAGCGGCACAAGCAGCGCTGAAGGTGACCGTCGGGATCTTCTTCGAGGAGATCGAGCGGAAGGGCACCCTCGAGGCTGTCCTTGTGGAATGCGGCTGGCGCGTGGATCGGGCATCGGGCAAGGAGCCACCACGGCTCGTGCCTCCCCGGATCACGACCAGCCACTTGGCCGTTCCCGCCTCGATCCATCTCCCGGCCTGAGCAGGCCGGGTGGGCAGGCTCACCCCACTCGATCCGCAATCGTTCCGGCGCTTCCTGCGTGCCCACGGATGGGAGTTCTCCAGAATCGCGGGAGACCACGAAGTCTGGAACGCGGCGGGGAGCTAGAGCTGGGAGAGGCGTTCGGAGAGGCGGGCGAGGCGGGCTTCGAAGTCGGCAATCGCGGCACGGGATTCGGCCACGAGGGCGGGGGAGCCTTGGCGACGAAGTCGGCGTTGGCGAGAGTGGCTTTGCGCTTCCCGAGCAGGCCAGTAGGTGCGTCACGTTCCTTCTCGAGACGGGCCTTCTCGGCCGCGGGGTCGGCGGGCTTCGGGAGCGAGAGGTGAGGGCGCCTAGCGAGTCTCCACTACGTGGCCGCTGCGGCCGTAGCAGGGGTCGCCGGTCTGGTCCCTGTGCGGCTTCATGGCCGTATCCCCGGTCTTCCGCGTGAAATGGCGACCGCACGAGGAGCACTCGACAATGTAAACGGTGCCCGATGACCCGGTGTACCTGCGAGAGCCCGTCACGCGCCGGTGCGTGAGCGGCGCCGTCAGCGGTCCCGTCGCGGAGAACTCGACCGGGGCAACAGGTTCGAACGGTCGCGTCGTCACCTTCACACTCTGGATCATGCCCACCGAGTAGCTGCGTAGAGCGCGGGGGGCGACCTTCATGGCATAGAAGAGGAGGTTCCCTGCCCGGTTCCTGCGCAGCGAGTACGGTTCCACCAAGCGTGTGCTGCCGTTGTACCCGAGTTCCACGCAGAGGTGGTTCGCGGCCGCGAAACGGATCTGCTCCAGCGGGATCCGGGCCCGCCAGACGGTGATCGAGGGCGGCGGCGACCATCCCACGTCGACGTTGGCGTCCGGCGAACCGGCGGATGGCCCTGCCGGTCTCGGGGCTTCGCCGAAGAGCCAACGGAACAGCCCGCCCAGGTCCCGCCAGAACGGTTCAAAGGGAGGCAGGACGGGAAGCTGGTGCGCGAGCATGTTCGCCCACTCGGACTCCAATTCGGCGCGAAAGGGGGAGGCCTCCAGGATGCGAAGGGTGGGAACAGGCACACCCTTGGCATTGCACTTCAGGACGAGCGTTTCGCGCAGGGCTGCGGGATCCACTCCCAGATCGGGACGCCGATAGAGATTCACGATGTCGTAGAGGTCACGGGGCCGGCTGCGTTCGCCCATCGCCCTGATCTTCTCGGCGAAGAGTTCGAGAAAGCTGTAGCAGAGAACGGAGAACGCGGGGGAGGGATTGTCCGGATATGGATGGAAGACCGGCCGCGTTTCCGGTGGGCGCGCGACGGCCTCATCGGCCGTGAGGTCGATCTTGATGCGGGCCACTTCGGGCGCCTGACGGGCTCCCCGGTAGTACACGCGGCCCTCGACGGATCGGCCGTGCTTTCGCCGTTCGAATACGGGCGGACGAGCCTCGAAGTCAATGCCGGATTCCTCGGTGATCCGGGCGAGCATCGGTGAAAAGAGGTCGCTGAGCGCATCGGGTGCGAGCGGACCGTCGTCCCGTATGGTGAAGTCAAGGTCTTCGGAGAACCGGTACGTCTCGAGATAGCACTTCTTGAGGCAAGTACCACCCTTGAATACCCACTTTTCGCTGAGTGGGGGCGTGGAGCCGATGCCGCGGAGAAGCCAGCCGAGCGCATGGTCCTTCTCGATGATGTCTTCCCGCAAGCCCCATTCCCGAACCCGCTCCTCGATGTCCGACCGGCTGATCACGAGGGCTCGCCCTGGTCGGAGAAGACGACGTTGACCCTGAGGTTCCATCGTCTGACGATTCGGCCCCTGCCCTTGATCGTCGTATCCAGGAGGGAATATCCGGCACTCAGGCGCTGCCGGCACGCCTGAATCAGCTCGGGCGCGTTGATCGCCAGCCGCTCCACCAGATATCCGAGACGCTTGTAGGCCGTCCGATTGTCCAGCCGTTGGCAGTAGTCCAGCAGCAACGCGTAGTCCTTGTGCTGGCTCCTGCAGTACGCCAGCAGCACGTCGCTCGTGTGCCTGACTCCGCCCGCGAGTGCGGGATCGGCGACGATATCCGCGATCGTCCGGCTGGGATCGGACACGCGCACCCGGACCCGCCCCCGCCAGACCCAGCGGGTGCCGAAGAGCAGACGTTCGGGCCGGGTGGTCAACACGAAGCCGGTTCCCTGGATCACGGGGTGCCGGCTCCGGATATGGCGTGCGGTCATGACCACGATGTCCCGGAATACCTGTTCCGTGAGACCCCAGTGTTCGCACGCGCTCCATCCGCCGATGTAGCAGGGAGCAAAAAGATGGTGTGCCAGGACCCAGGGATCCACGTGCCAGTCGGCTGGCCGGTCGGCATCGAGGGGTGTCGGGGCATAGAGTCCGTGACTGACTCGGGTGAGCCAGCCCCGCGAGGCGAGGCCGGCGAGGAGCCGCCTGGTCTCCGCATGGCCCAGGCCCAGTATCCGGGCTCCGTCGGTTACGGTCAGCAGGCCCGGGGTCTTGGAGAGCTGCACCAGCTTCCTCCGAGTGGCCCCGGAGATGCCCTCGCCCGAGGGGGAATGGGCGGTATATTGGGAGCGTTCTTTATCGATTCTCATGGAACTATTCGCACTCGCAGTATATCACCTCGGCCAAAGCGTGAAATCCTCAGGTGGAGCGGTGGGGTGGGTGGGCTCAGAGCTGGGAGAGGCGTTCGGAGAGGCGGGCGAGGCGGGCCTCGAAGTCGGCGATGGCGGCACGCGATTCGGCCACGAGGGCGGGGGGGGCCTTGGCGACGAAGTCGGCGTTGGCCAGTGTGGACTTTCGCTTCTCGAGGAGGCCGGTGAGGGCGGCGCGCTCCTTCTCGAGACGGGCCTTTTCGGCCGCGGGGTCGGCGGGCTTCGGGAGGGCGAGGAAGAGGCTGTAGCCGGGGATGTGGATGGTCACATGGGGTGACGGAGGGGCGTCGCCGGCGGCCATCACACTGAGCTTCGCCTTGCACAGCGTCTCGACGTAGCCGAGCTTGAGGGGTTCCGCCAGCGCCGCGGGGTCGGCGGTGGCTTCGGCCCGGGCCGCGACGGTCACGGTCTCGGCCGGCTCGATCCCGGTCTCGTGCCGGAGCGTGCGGATGGCGGAGACGATCCCGAGCGTGACGGCCATGGTCTTGCCGGCCTGGTCGGTCCCCGGGGCGGGTTTGGGCCAGGGCTCGAGCATGAGGAGCGGCCCATGGCCCGGGAGCTTGGGGAGCCTCTGCCAGAGCTCTTCGGTGATGTAGGGGACGACCGGGTGCATTAGCTTGAAGGTCCGGTCGAGGACGGCGCACAGGGTCCACGTTGCGGCGGGGCGCCGCACTTGGTCCTTGAGAGCAGGCTTCGCGAGCTCGAGGTAGGTGTCGCAGAGTTCGTGCCAGAAGAAGGTCTCGAGCAGGAGCGCGTACTCGCTGAACGAGTAGCGCTCGAGCGCCTGGGTCGCCTGCGCCACGACCTCGTCGGTCCTCGTCAGGATCCAGCGGTCGGCCAGGGAACGGTTGGCAGGCGGCTCCGCAGTCGGCGTATAGCCTTCAAGCTCGCCTAAAGCGAAACGGCCAGCGTTCCATATCTTGTTCATGAAGTTGCGGCCGTGCTCGACCTTCTCGGGCGACATCCGGAACGACTGCCGGAGGGTCTCCTGACCCGTGAGCGTGAACCGGGTGGCGTCGGTCCCGTATTGGGCGAAAAGATCGAGGGGGTCGACGACGTTCCCCTTGGTCTTGCTCATCTTCTTCCCCTCGGGGTCGGTCACCAGGGAGTTGAACACGACGGTGTGGAACGGGCGCTTTCCCGTGAACTTGAACCCGGCCATCATCATCCGCGCCACCCAGAGGAAGATGATGTCCGCGGCGGTCACGAGGACGGACGTGGGGTAGAACGTGGCGAACCCGAGCCGCTTCATCTCGGCCTCGTCCGGCCAGCCGAGCGTCGAGAACGGCCACAGGGCGGAGGAGAACCAGGTGTCGAGCGAGTCGGGGTCCTGGTCCACGGCCCCGCCGCACTTGGGGCACTTGGCCGGGGCGGAGCGGGCGACGATCGTCTCCTTGCACTCCCGGCAGTACCAGGCCGGGATGCGGTGGCCCCACCAGAGCTGGCGCGAGATGCACCAGTCCCGGATGTTCCGCATCCACTCGAAGAAGACGGCGGGCGCATTGTCGGGGAGGAGCCGGACGGCGTCCGGGTCGTCGGGCCGGGTCTCGCCCAGCTCGACCGCCCGGATCGCGGGCTCCGCCAGCCCCTTCATCTTCATCCACCACTGGAGGGAGACGAGCGGCTCCAGCCGGGTGTTGCACCGCTGGCAGTGGGCGATCGGGGACCGGCGGGGTTCGACCTTGACCAGGAGGCCCTTCGCCTCGAGGTCGGCGACCACGCGGTCGCGGGCCTTGAACCGGTCCAGCCCGGCGTACGGGCCCCCGTGCTCGTTCACGGACGCGTCCGGATTGAAGATGTTGATGATCGGGAGCTTGTGGCGGGCCCCGATCTCGAAGTCGTTCTGGTCGTGGCCGGGCGTGATCTTGAGCGTGCCCGTCCCGAACTCGCGGTCGACGTAGGCGTCGGCGATGACCGGGATCTCGCGGTCGAGCAGGGGGAGGATCGCGGTCTTGCCCACGATCGCCTTATGGCGGTCGTCGTCCGGATGCACGGCCACGGCGACGTCGCCGAGCATGGTCTCGGGACGGGTGGTGGCGACCACGGCCTCGCCCCCGCCCTGGAGCGGGTACTTGATGTGCCAGAGCGACCCGTCGAGGTCCTGGTGCACGACCTCGAGGTCCGAGATTGCGGTCTGGCACCGCGGGCACCAGTTCACGATCCGCTCGCCGCGGTAGATAAGCCCCTCGTCGTACAGCCGGACGAAGTGCTCGATGACGGCCTGCGAGAGCCCCTCGTCCATCGTGAACCGCTCGCGGTCCCAGTCGCAGGAACAGCCCATCAACTTCAACTGTTCGACGATCCGGTTGCCGTATTTCTGTTTCCAGGCCCACGCGCGCTCGAGGAAGGCGTCGCGGCCCAGGTCGCGCCGGGTCTTGCCCTCCTTCTTCAACTCCCGTTCGAGCATGACCGTGACCGCGATGGAGGCATGGTCGGTGCCCGGGATCCAGCAGGCGTTGTAGCCCTGCATGCGCTTCCACCGCGTCAGGATGTCCTGGAGCGTGTTGTTGAGCGCGTGGCCCATGTGGAGCGACCCCGTCACGTTCGGCGGCGGGATCACGATCACGAATGGGGGCTTGCCCGACGCCGGGTCGGCGTGGAAGGCCTTGGCGTCGAGCCAGCGCTGGTAGAGGGGGCCCTCGACGGCCTTGGGATCGTATCTTGGCGCGAGTTCGGCCACGGCTACCGGCCTTTCCTTGCGAGGGCGAGGTGGTCGAGGACTTCCTTGCGGGCGGCGAGGACCCGGGCGTCACCGGTGGCCGGGAGCCGCTTGAGGGCGGTCTCGAGCGGCGTGATGGCCTCCCGGAACCGGCCCGCCCTGATGTACACGTAGCCCAGGGTGTCGAGATACGTGGGGTCCCCGGGGACCTGCTTCACCGCGAGCTTGGCCAGCTCCACCGCCTCGTCCAGGCGCGTCGAGCACTCGGCGAGGTAGTAGGCGAGGTTGTTCGTGATGTCCTCGCGCAGGGGGTGCAGGGCGTGCGCGGTATCCAGGGCCGGGATCGCGCGGCGCAGGGCGGTCTTGCGCTCGAAGATCATGGAGAGCTGCTTGTAGACGTTTTCGTCGTGGTACCCGAGGGCAAGAGCCTTCTGGACGTAGTGCATGGACTCGTCCACGGTCCGCCCGGTCCAGTCGAACCGGCCCGAGTTGAACGCGGCGACCGAGAAGCGGAAGGCGAGGAACCGGTTCCGCGGCGAGTGCTCGAGGCCCCAGCCGTAGTAGGCGTAGGCCATCTCGTAGTTGTTGTAGCCGACCTGGCGGTCGCCCTCGAGGAGCATGCGGTCGGCGTAGAGGACGTTCCAGATGGGGCGCATGGAGAGCAGCCCGGCCGCCGCGACAAGGCCCCAGGCCATGATCCGACG
The DNA here is from genome assembly GCA_919901855.1 of bacterium. Classification (GTDB taxonomy): domain Bacteria; phylum Oederibacteriota; class CAKKQC01; order CAKKQC01; family CAKKQC01; genus CAKKQC01. Next base: position 8,083 of record CAKKQC010000069.1, read on the forward strand.
TCTCAAGGGTACGTCTCCTTCGACTCCGACCGCTTCGCGGTCTCCGCTCAGGACGGGCCTTCGGCCCGCCGCAGCGAGCATGCCGATCGAGGCGAAGAGCACCCAGCTCGGAGGGACGACGCGGAGCGGGAAGTTCATCAATCCATCCGCGGCCACGGTGGCGATGACGCCCACCGCCGCGAGCCCGTACCAGTCGCCCGACCGGTGGACGGCCGCGGCCCAGCGCAGGGCGCAGACGAGGAACCAGATCCAGAGGCCCAGCCCGACGATGCCGAGCTCGGCCAGGATCTGGAGGTGGTCGTCGTGCGCGTACATCTCCTGGCTCGCGAAGAAGTGGCCGGGCGAGCCGATCGCGGCCCGCGTCTTCAGCCGGCGCAGGGGGTACTCGGCGCAGTAGCCGCCGAGCCCGGTGCCGAATAGCGGGTGGTCCCGGGCGATCCGGGCGCAGACCTCGGCGTTCAGGAGCCGGAACCGGGCGGAGTAGCCCTGCGGGTTCACGGCGTCGGTGAGACGCTCGAGGACGGGGACGGGCGGCCGGCCGCCCACGGAAGCCGAGCTCACGAGGGTGAACCCGATGAGCCCGGCGACCGCGGCGGAGAGGAGCCAGGTCCGGTTCGCGGCGAACAGGGCGCGGCCGCGCGCGTCGGCGGCGAGCAGCCCGATCTGGACCGCCGTGCCGACCCCGAGGCCGAACCAGGAGCTGCGCGTCCAGCTCAGGAAGATCCCGAGCGCGAGCACGGCGAGCAGGAGCGTGAGGAGGTCCTTGGTCTCCTCCCGCTCGGTCACGAGCCAGCGCGCGAAGACGAGCGGGAAGACGGCGGCGAGGTAGTTGCCGAAGAAGACGGGGTTGCCGAGGGTGGAGAACACCCGCGGGCGGAAGTGCGACGCCCACTCCACGGGGTCAAAGCCAAGATACTGGGCGATGCCGTACAGCCCCGCGATGGACGCGGCGATCATGATCGCGTCGAGGAGCGGCTCGCGCGAGGCGAGGGAGCCGGAGAGCGCCATGACGGTCAGCATCGCGCCGAGGAAGAGGGCGGCGGCGAGACCCTCGCCCGCCGCGGGGGTGCCGGCCAGCGAGAACACGGCCACGGCGGCGACCGCGGCGGCGGGGAGCGCGACGGGCGTGGCGGGGGCCAGGGGCGCGCGGAACGCGAGGACGCGGGCGAGCCCGGCGCCGACCAGGAGGGCGGCGGCCAGCGCCAGCACGACGCTCTTGGGCAGGCCCGAGGCGTCCTGGATCAGGCCGGGCGCGATCGCGAGCGGCAGGAGATAGGCGCAGACGATCAGCACGCCCTGCACGAACCGGGTCAGCGGCAGCCGCGGCACGGCGGGCTCAGGCCCCCGATTGATCGAGCTGGCGGGCGAGGGCCTCGAGCATCTCGCGCGAGACGAGCCCGACGAGCCGGCCGCCGTCGAGGATGAGCGCCACGGGGGCGCCGCGCTCGGTGAGCCGGCGGGCCACGGCGTCCAGCGGGTCGCCGGCGCCGACGACCACGGGCGGGCGCATGACGTCGGACACGGGCAGGCCGGTGCCCCCCTCGCGCGCGAGGCCGGCCACGAGGTCCGGGTGGGCGAGGACGCCCACCACTCGGCCGCGCGAGACGACGGGGTAGTGGCGGGGGACGCCCTCCAGGAGGCGGGGCACGAGCTCGCCCAGGGGGGTCTCCGGCTCGACGGCGAGCGGCTCCTGCGGCAGGAGGTGCTCGGCGCGGAGGTGCTCGAGGGCGGAGCGGGTCCGGACCTGCTGGGTCTCGGCCTGCCCGGCGAAGTAGAGGAGGACGGCGATCACGACCAGGAGGGGGTTCTCGACGAGGACGCCCGCCAGGCCCAGCAGGACGAGGAGGACGGTGCTCACGTGCATGGCGAGGACCGTCGCCCGGGCGTAAGACCGGCCGGACAGGGCGAGCGCGGCGCGGAAGACCCGGCCGCCGTCCATGGGGAAGGCCGGGAGGAGGTTGAAGAGGCCCAGGGCCATATTGACCTTGAACAGCAGGACCGTGAACTGGGTGAAGAGCGTGGGGTTCTCCATCACGTCCTGGAGCCTGAACGGGTTGAACGGGTCCACGATGAACTCGACGTTCGGCAACCACCAGATGAACCAGAACACGATCGTGGCGAGGACGAGGTTGAACCCGGGCCCGGCGAGCGACATCAGGATCTCCTGCCGGGGCACGTCGGGCATCCGGTCCATGGACGCGATTCCGCCGATCGGAGTGAGCAGGATGCTGCCCACCCGGATGCCGAACCGCTGGGCCACCATCGAGTGCGCCAGCTCGTGCATGGCGATGCAGGTGAACAGGACGGCCCATATGAGGAGGGCGGTGAGGGCGGAGTGGAGGCCGCCGGTCCCGGCGGCGAGGGCGATCAACCCGATGAACACCAGGAAGGTCCAGTGAAGGACGATCGGGATGCCCCGGACGGTGAGAATCTTCAATCCACGCATGGTTATTTAGCCTAACACGGGCGTTCCCTGCGGCGTTACCGCCGGTCCAGGCAGCTAGCCCCGGTCTAGCCGCACCGTCTGGAGGTAGCGGCGGATATACCGGGCGTCGCGCACGGGGTCGGGGGCGAACGGCCGGGTCAGCCAGGCCTTCGCGATCGCGAGCGCCTTCGCGGGCGTCATATGGTCGCCCGAGAGCGCGAGGAAGTTGGTGTTGTTGTGCGTCCTCGTTTCGCGCGCCGCGGCGACCGTCGCGGGGTTCGCGGGCAGGACGCCCGGGAGCTTGCCCGCCACTATCGCGATGCCGATGCTCGACCCGCAGACGCCGATGCCGACCGCCGTCCGGCCGCCGGCGCGGCTCACGGGCCGGGCGACGCGGAGGGCGACTTGGGGGTAGTCCACGCGCTTGGGGCTATGGGTGCCGACATCTACCACGCGGAAACCAAGTTTCCGCAGCCGTGGCTTGAGCCACTCCTTGAGGCCGAACCCCCGGTGGTCGGCGCCGAGGTAGATCGTCTTGCCCGTATGGGGGCCGACCGGCACCAGCGTCCCGCGAACATTGACGGTTGCCATCATTCGTCCTCCCGCATGGCCATGCATCCGAGATCCACGGGCCCCCGGTCGGGAAGCGGCCGGCGGCCGAAGTCGACCCCGCCCATGGCCGGGATGCGCAACCCCAGGCCGCGGGCGGGGGAGCCGGCCTTCAGCCGGACATCGGGTTTCGCGAGATCGACCAGCAGCGGGTCCGCGTTGACCTCGCGGACGCCGCTGATGTGCTGGGCGAACAACCGGAACGAGCCATCGGCAAGCCCGGGCACCTCGAACCGCGCCGCCCCGCCGGTGCGGTGGTAGAGGTTGTGCAGGAACTTGTTCGCCCGCACGTCGAACCCGGACTTCACCAGGGGCACGTCTCCGGCCGTGTCCGCGACGAAGAGGTTGTTCGCGATGAGGTGGTCGCGCGTGTCACTCAGGAACTTGAGCGCCGGGGCCTTCCGCGCGATCACGGTGTTGTTGTAGGTCAGGCACCCGGTGGCCTGCCAGAACGTGATCCCGCCGTAGTCGTTCTGGAGTCCGTCGTTGACCGACAGGTTAAACCGGGTCACGCATCCGGTGCAGGGCCAGAGCGCGGGGTCCCAGGAACAGATCAGGAACCCGGCGCCGTCGTTGTCGTGGCTGTGGTTGTACTGGAGCACGCAGTCCGTGCACCCGCCGTCGAGGTCGAACCCGCCGCCGTCGGCGCCCCGGCCCCCCGTATGGTTGTCCCACGCCTCGCAGAACTGGATCACGCTGCGGAGCGACCACGCGTACCAGATCGCGACCGGCGAGTGGTCCTTCGGGTCGACCCCGAGCCCGGTTCGCCACGCCCGGCAGTGCTCGATGACGCCGTCGCGGGAGCAGAACGGGACGATCCCGTCGCCGCCGATGTCGTGGACGTCCACGTGCGCGATGCGGAAGTCCGGGAAGAACTCCGTCGAGAACGAGCCGTCGCACGCGAACTGGATGCCGCACGAGGCGTTCCAGATCTCGCACCCCTCGATCACCGCGCCCGTGATCATCGGGGCAGGAGCCCCCCGGCCGCGGAAGTGGATGCCGGGGCCCGAGGTGTCGTGGATCCGGCAGTCGTCGATCACGAACCCGTGGCCGGTCTCCTCCTGGGAGAGGAAGACGCCGGAGGTGCCGCCCTCGATCTTGCGGGTGGGGTTGGACGCGTTCGTGCTCGTGAGCTCGAGCCCCGAGATCCGCCAGCCGCCGACGGGCCGCGCGGCCGCGACCGCGTGGGTCTCGCCGCCGTGGATCGCGGGCCGGGGCCCGGTGCCGAAGGCGCCCAGCAGGATCGGGTTGGCGGGGTCGCCGCGGCCATTGAGCACCATCGGCTCGTGCCAGGCACCGCCGCGCGCGAGGAGGAGGCGGTCGCCGGCCCGGAACTCGCGGGCGGCGGCATGTTTGAGCGTGCGCCAGGCCGCGCCCTCGGACGTCCCCGGGTTGGTGTCGCTGCCGGCTGTCGCGTCGACGTAGTACGTGCTCACGAGGAGGTCATTATAGCTACTGGCACCCGTCCCGCAGTGACGGGTCCTGCCAGTGGCCGAGTGGAGGTCTCTTCGGCACGCTCGGTAGAGGCGGCGCGGGTCCTGTCGGGGGCCTCGTCACCGTTCGCTCACCATTGCGGCTGAGGCCCAAGCATCCTGCTTCACCTACCACTGCTGGTGAGCGACTGCCTGCACAGGAATGCGAGCAGTCGCAGCCGGACCTGCTGGTCGCCTCACCACCGACGCCGCCGGTTGGTTCGCGAAGCTGACTTCGGCCCCCTCCTCCCGCGCCGCCGGAGTTGGCAGGCCAGCGCCTCAGAGACCTCCACTCGGCCACTGCCACCCGTCTCTGACGGGATCAGTACCCGCCGTGGGGGGTGATTTCCTTGGCGAAGTCGCTCCAGGAGAAGTGGCGCTTGAGGAACTCTTTCGCGCGCTTGTGCGAGTGCCACGGGTCCGGGAGCTTGAGCACCTTCTTGTAGTCTTCCTTGGCGCCTTTCCGGTCGCCCGCGAGGTCGCGCGCGTTGCCGCGCTTGAGGTGCACGGCCGAGATCCAGGGCGCGCGGCTGTCCGTCGTGACCGCGACCGTGAGCGCGTCGAGGGCCTCCGGGAGCCGGCGGAGGCCCATGAGCGCGATGCCACGGTAATAATGGAAGGCGGCGGCCTCGTGCGCGAACGTGGAGCCCGGCGTCCGGGCGATCTCGAGATCCCGCGCGGTCTCGGCGAGCGTTTCCGCCCAGCGTCCGGAGAAGGCGAGCGCCTGCGCATACAGGGAGTGCGCGAGCGGCGAGGTGGGCCGCTCGCGGACCATCATCTCCGCGTACACGATCGCCTTTTCCGGCGCCGGATCGAAGACCGTATAGAGGAGGGCGAGCGTGCCCTGCGCGTCGGTGCGCATCCACTGCGACCGGGTCGCCGCGCGCTCGAGCATGCCAAGCGCTTCCTCGCGGTTCGAGCGGCCGACGATGAACCGCGAGAGCCAGCGGAGCGTCCACGGGAGCTGGGAGGCCGCGTACTCGTAGAGCCCCAACCCGAAATACGCCTCCTCCCCGAACGGGGAGCAGGAGACGAGCGGCCGCAGGACGAGGATGGACTCGCGCGCGCCCATGGCGGCGGCGGCCCACTTGCCCCGGAGCATCTGCCAGTGCGCCTTCACGCCGAGCGCGCCGCCGAGGAAGAACTGGCCCTCGCATGCCATACCCGGACGGCCCGCGAGGCCGCGCGAGAGCCGGATGGCCTCCTCGAGGTAGCCGGTGAGGACCGCCGATTCGTCGTCCGACGGCGTCCGGTACCAGTACCGGGCCTGCCACCAGAGCGCGGTCGCCAGCAGGGTCGGGCCGGCGGGGTGGTCCGGGTGGTCGGTCCGGAGCCTGACAAAAGTCTCCCGCGCCCGGTCGAAATCCAGGTCGTATAGCTCGCGGGCGCCCTTCTCCGCCGCCCGCTCGATGTCGGGGGACATGGCCGCGGCGGGGCCGGGGGCTCCCGCGGCGGCCAGGCTCAGGGCGGCGAACATGGTGGTAATAGCCTTGCGCATCTGGCAGTCAATAGTGCCACAGCCCCGCCTCCCAGTCTAGGTGCGTCCGCGGACGGACGCCTTGGGGTTGCTCCGGACGTCGCAACTCCGGGTGCCCTGGTGTTCTATAATCAGGGCCTGAGGGCAGGGAGCGGATCGTAATGGACCGAGGAGGAAGAGACGTATGCGTACACTGCTGACCGTACTGGGCACCGTGCTGGCACTGACCCCCGTCGCCGCGACCGCGGATGACTGGATGACCGCGTACGCGGGTCTTTCGCGGACGAGCTACGTCGCGGGAGAGGCCCTCGCGCCGCCGTTCGCGC
>CAKKQC010000070.1 GCA_919901855.1 bacterium
GGCCTCCACGTGCCCGCCCGAGACCAGGAACCACGTGTCGTAGAGGTCCCGCGGCGCGCCGCCGCGGGCCAGCCGGTTGGACAGTAGGGAGAGCGACCGTTGGGGGATCACGTCCGGCCCGCCGCCAGCAGTTCCTCGCGCGGCACGTTCAGCCTCAGCCGCCAGCGCCGCAGGTAGGGCCCCTCCGCCGGCACACCGGGGTCGAGCCGGGCATACGCCGGCGACAAGGCCTTCCGCAGGGACTCCAACTCGCCGGCGGGCGCAAGTGCCAGCGTCTCCAGCAGGTACCCGAGCCGCCCCACGACGGCGGCCACCCCGAGCTGGACCGCATATCTCGCCATCAGGGAGGCGTTCAGGGCGTCCCGGCGCATGGCGAGCCCCTGGGCCACCTCGGTCACCCCGCCGCACAACTCCGGGCGCCGGAGCCCGTCCACGACGGTCCGTTCCGGATCGCTGACACGCACCCGCTCCTGCTTCCCCACCCAATGGTCCGTGAGACCGAACAGGTCCCGCGACCGGCAGGCCACGAACCGGAACGCGTACCCGCCAGCCCTGACCGGCCTTCGCGCATGCACCGTGGACACGGTCACGACGAGCCGGGGCTGGGTGACCATGCCGTGGATCTCCATCGCCGTGCCGTGCGATAGGTAGTAATCGCAGCTCCGCACGAGCGCCCGCGCCAGCAGGAATGGACTGCCGGAGAAGGTGCGCTCGCGCCCGAGTTCGAATGGCACGAGCTGGAAGAGCCCGGGCGCCGCCCGGGCCACGACGCCGCGGTCGACCATCTGTCGCGCGAGGCTCCGGGCCGACACCGCCGAGAGGCCCGTGATCCTGCGCACATCGGCGATCCGGAACAGCGCCCGCCCCTGCTCATGAAGCCGCACGACCAGCCCGGCCGACCGTGGCCCAAGCGTTTTTGTAGCATCATGTGGTCTATGCATCTAGTGCTATTCCCCCCCTCTACCCCGCGTCCCGGGAATCTTAAAATCTAAAGCACGTCCCCTGCGGTAATGGGCGCCGAAGGCGCGGGCCAGATGCGCCACCTCCGCGCCCTCATGGAATCGCACCCGTCCCGCGAGCGCAGGCCCGACCAGTCCCTGCTCGCCTCCCCCGCCGGCTCCGGCCTCGACCACACCCGGGCGATCCTGTCCGCCGACGGCCGCTGGGCGATGGTCTACGTCCCGACCGGCCGGCCGGTCACGGTCCGGCTGGACAAGCTGTCCGGCCCGTCCGTCAAGGCTTCCTGGCATGACCCCCGGACGGGCGGCGTGGAGTCCGCCGGCCGGCGCGCGAACCGCGGCGAAGCGGAGTTCGACCCGCCCGGCTCCCCCGGACCGGGGAACGACTGGGTCCTGGTCCTGGACTCGGTCCCGCGCCGCGAATGATGCCTGACGTCACCGCCCCGCGAATCTGAAAATCTTCAAGCGCGTCCCCACCGGCCTTCACGGAACGGTGATACGATAGGGCCATGAACGAACTGATCGTGGCCGATCCGGGCATCTGCGGGGGAGAACCGTGCGTCAAGGGCACCCGCATCCCGGTCAAGGTGGTCCTGAGCCATCTGGCGGCGGGGGAAACTTCCACCGAAGTGATCGCCAACTTCCCCGCCCTCAAGGATGCCGACATTCGAGCCTGCCTCGAGTTCGCGTCCTATCTCGCAGCCGAACGGGTGGCGTGAAGCCGCCGATCCTCCTCGATGAGAATGTCAGCCTTGCCCTCGCTCCTTGTGGGGTGTCCGGGTGCGGGAAGAAGGGACCGAATCCACTTCCTGACAGGCCCCACATCCCCCCCGCACCTTCGGCCCCTGACTTCTCTCCCTTACCTCTTGTACCACCCCACCCCGCACAGCACGATGCCGATCACCCACACCAGGACGTCATCCACCCATTCGCCTCCGCCTTCCCTCTTCTCAGCAGGTACAGGCCAATGGCGCTGAAGATGAGCCCGGCCAGGAGTGTCGAGGGACTGAAGCTCATCGCGGCTTGTCCCGCCCACCCGGCCCCTTCCATGGCATCCCCGGAAGGAGCGCGAGCAGGGCCTCCTGCACCAGCGCGGCGCCGCGCGGGAAGTCGAACGTGACCCCCGGCGGCAGCAGGATCGGGAGGTCGTCGGTGAAGCCCGGCTGGGCCATCTTGCCGGCAAGGTTCCTCTCGAACATCGCCCGCGTGATCGGCCCGCCCGCCGCCGTGTAGGCGCGGAAGATCGCGACGATCGCCGCGGAATCCGCCCCCGCTTCGAGCGCAACGCAGAGGTCGTACAGGTCCCGCCCCTTCTTCCGCTGAAAGAGCGCGCGCAGCTTCGTCGCGAGCAGCTCCTCGACCTGAAAGGCCGTGATCTCGGCCGCCCCACTCCACCAGCGGGAATCGACCCGGAAGGGCATCCTCGCCGTGCCACGCACCGCCATATGCTCCCGCGTATTGGTCTCGATCTTCAGCTTCAGCCTGACGAGGGGAGGTATCTCGGACTCGAACCGGTAAATGAGCCGTACGCCCTGACCCTGCTCCCGCTTCGGCTGGCCGAGCCAGCCGTCGAGCCGCTCGCGGAGGCGCGTCATGATCGGCCCGAAGCGGCCGGCACGCAACTGGACAAGGTCGATGTCGTTGGAATAGCGCCGGGCAGGGGCGAAGTGCAGTTTGTGAAGGGCGGTCCCCCCGCGCAAGGCGAGCTCGCCTGCGAGAACCGGATCGCCGAAGATCTCCACGAGGGCACGCGACAGCACGAGGTCCTGCTCGACCTGTTCGTCGGTCACCCAGCGGGTCCGCGCACGCCACTCCGCGATGAAATCGGCCGGAATCATGGCTCCACCTCGATGGCGGTATTGACCCGGACGTTCCATTTCGCATTGTGCGTCAACGCGGCCCCGGAACCTCGGGGATCGAGCCGCACGGCCCCCGGCTTGCGGGCGCGAACGAGCCTGGCCAGACCGCCGCTCAGCCCGGGATGACCGATCCGATCCAGCAGGTAGCCGAGGCGCTGGACCACCGGCCATTCCTCTCCCCGCTTGGCCACCGCAATGAGCCTGCCGGAATCGAGGCGCTCGGCCAGCTCCGCGAGCACGGCGGCGACGTGATCCAAGGAGCCGGCACCCTTCCGGTAGCGGACGAGATCATAGGCGGTCATCTCCGGCGTCGATACCGGCATGTGGCCGCTGGCGGTCTTCACCGGCTCAGTCACGGCCAGCTCCATCCGGCGCCGGAAGAAGAATCTGATCCTGGCGCGCCCCACCGTCAAGGACCTGAGTACGGCGCCAGCCACGACCTGAAACTCCTGCGGCGACTGGTGAGCGGCGCCATGGATGGCGGCGGCGCTGAGGAGGCCGACATAGTACTCCACGCCGTGGAAGCGCATCAGGTCGTCGATCCACGAGGTGGGAGGCAACACGCCCATCTTGCGGTGCTCGGGATCGACGATCAGGTAGAAGCCGCTGCGGGGCATGGCCAGCCAGCCGTTCTTCCGGAGGCGGCGCAGCGAATGGTATACGGCCACCGGAGACGACTTGAGCGACGCCCGCGCCTCGGCCCGCGTGAACGTGTGCCGCCCCCGGCCCAGGAGTCCCTCCACGTACGCTCGAGCCTTGATTTCCATCTCTTTGCATATCATAGCGTTTACCGCTATATTCGGCCAAGTACCCATCCCTGCGCCGCTTGCTCCCTCACCTCTCCCTCCCCCTCTTCCCCTCCCCCCCCCCGCGCCGAGCGTCTGCGCTCGCCCTGAGTGAGGCTTTGCGAACCGAAGGACGGCAGGATGCCGAAGTCCTCTTCCTGCGGAGGGGACCACGGGGGTTGACCATACTACTGTCACACAGTAGTATGGTCGGCATTCACCTGCGCACCAAGGACCGGGAGGAGATCGACTTCCTTATCGTGCGCGACGGCGTCCCCTGGCTTCCGGTGGAGGTCAAGTCGGGCGACCTCGCGCCCTCGCCGAGCTGGCGCCGCTTCTCCACGCTCCTGCCCTGCCGGCGGGGGCTCCAGATCGTGAACCGGCCCGCCTGGGCGGCGCACACCATCGGAGACATGCGCGTGCTGGTCGCCGGCGCCGCCGAAGCCCTCCGCTACTTCGCCTGACATTCCATCCCCTCTCCCACCCCCCCGCCGTCAGGGGTAGGAGTTTTCGGGTCCCCGAAAACTCCAAGGCGTCCGTCATCGGACGCACCAATTCATCGATCCCCACCACCGCCAGCCCGACGCGGAAGAGGCTCCCCCGGAACCTGAGCAGCTCCGACCTCACCTCTCGCCGCTTCCACCAGCCAGCCAGGATCGGCTCCGCCGAAGCATAGTCCCACGAGATCCCGGACCCGAGGGTGCAGGGCCGCGTCAGGCCGAACGCCCGGGGCAGGTAGCTCGACGACCTCATCAGAGCTCAAACCCACCGCACCGCACCGCCCTGCGCCCCCTGGAATCTGAAAATCTGAAGCGCGTCCCCGAACCACGAACCATGCGCCCCTACGCCTCCCGCGAATCCGGCAGGTCCAGCAGGAAACGCCACGCCGGAACGACGTCGATGGTGCGACCCCCGGCGGTCACCCGCTCCCCCTCGCCGCTCGTGACGATGGTTCCGGCCTTCAGGCCAAGCTCCCCCATCGCTTCGCCCAACGCCGTGGTTTCACGCTTCCGTGTCAGCGGGTCGGCGAGCGACCCGCACACCTGGACCAGCATCCGCGCACCCGTTCGCGGGAGCACGATGAAGTCCACCTCGCGGCCGGTCCTTGTCCTGTAGTAGTGGATGCGCGTGTGGACCCGGCGGAGCGCGGCGAACACCATGTTCTCGAGCAGATGCCCCGAGTTCAGGAGGATGCCCGATGCCACCGAGGTGACGAGCGCATGGTCCACGCAGTAGATCTTCCTGGGATTCGCGTTGCTGCGCGCCAGCGACGCATCGAAGAGCCGCACGCCGAAGAGGAGATACGCGTCCTCGAACCAGTCGAGGTAATCCGCCACGGACGACTTGGGGACCCGGTGGCCCAGCGACTGGAGGTATCCCGTGAGGCGATTGAGGGAGGTGAGGGACGCGATGTTGTCCACGAGCCGGTGCGCCAGATCGGTCACCGCCCTCGGATGGGAGATATCGTGCCGCTCGACCAGGTCGCGCAACAGGATGGCGTGGAAGTACTCCTGATGGGTCCGGATCCTGAGGTCCCGGGTCATTTCCGCGACCTCGGGGAACCCCCCGGTCTCCCGGTACTCCTCGAACGCCTTCTGCACCAGAAGCCGGTTCTTCGTGGACAGGGCCCGGCCGCTCTCCAGCCCCCTCCGGCCCAGGAACTCCCGGAACGAGAACGGGAACAACTCCCAGGACAGCGCCCGTCCCCGCATCTGGGTCGCGATCTCCTTCGAGAGCATCCTCGCCGAGGAGCCGGTGAGATACACCTGGCATTTCTCGGTCCGGATCAGGCGGTCCACGAACGACTCCCACCCGGGCGCCGCCTGGATCTCGTCGAAGAAACAGTGAACCGTTTCGGCGTTCTTCTTCCCGGGGTAGAGCGAGTAATAGGCCTCGGGAATGAGCCCCAGACGCCCCCGTAGAAGATCGTGCAGGCGGTCGTCGAAGAAGTTCAGATAGAGGATGCTCTCCCGTGGCACCCCGCCGTCAAGGAGGCGCCGGATCATCTGGAACATGTACGTGGACTTGCCGCTCCGGCGCACCCCGATGCAGACCGCGGCCTTGCCGCGAATCGTCTCGATGCGCAGGGCCCGCGGCACCCCGGTTTCCAGCCGGGCCTCCTGGAAGTCCAGGATGATGGCCCTGACGGTTTCCACCATCGGGTCAGCACTGGTAGGATTAGTCACCGGTTTAGGCCCCATCCGGTAACTATTGTTACCGGTCTATGGTATACCTGTCAAGCCCCCGTCGGCCTTGGCCAATCCTCCACCCCCACCACCGCCACCCCCACCCGCCCGTCTACAGCAGTTGCGACAGGAACGTGCGGGCGGAGAGCTTGACCGGGCCCTCCCCCGAGAAACCATCCACCTCCGCGTACGGCGCGGCGACGGCCACCTGGAAGGCATGCCTCGCCCCGGTCATCTTCTGGAAGTAGGGCAGGGCGGGATTCAGGTTGTCGTCGCCCCGTTTGGCCTCGACGAGGAACCAAGGCGACCCGTCCCTGACCACGACGAAGTCCACCTCGTGGTGCTGCTTGTCGCGCAGGTAGTGGAGGCCGAACTCCCCCAGCCCGAGGTCGGTCCAGCCCTCGACCGCCTTGAGGAGATGGCACGCCACGAAAGTCTCCGCGCGTGCTCCCGGGTCCCGGATCCCCGACCAGTCGCGCAGGTACCACCGGGGCTCCTTGAGGAGCGATCGGGCGATCCGCCGGTGCCACGGCCTCAGCAGAAAGCCGTGATGAAGGGCCACCAGGGTCTGCACCCATCGGCGGATCGTGTCCACGGACGAATTCACCGACTCGGCGATGTTGCTATACACCAGGCTGGCGGCCGACCGGGCCTCCAGCAGGCTCGCCACCGCCCCGATCTGCGACAGCTCCTGGACGTTCGTGAAATCCCGGAGGTCTTCCCGCAGGAGCTGGGTTCGCCGGACGTGATGCCACTGCCGGGTGAAGGCGGCCTGCCGTGTCACGAACGGCTCGGGGTAGCCGCCGTGCTCCCACAGCGCCCGGAACTCCGCCTCGGGCACCCGGACCGGGGACCGCACGGGCACGCGCGGCACCTCCTGCCGGGCGATCTCCCCCACGCTGAACGGATGCATGCGGTAGGGAAAGTACCGCCCCATCATGCTGTCGCCCCCCCGCCGGTAGACGTCCAGCCGGGAACTCCCGGTCACGATCACGCGCACCCGCGCCTCGTAGGTGTCGAAGAACCCCTTGAGGAAGGTCTTCCACTTCTTCCATTTGTGCGGCTCGTCCAGCACGACCACGGGCCGCTTCCGCCCCGCCCCCAACTGGCCAACCCGGGCGGCCAGCGAAGCCGGACCGGCCATGATCACCCGCCGGTCATCCTGGTTGTCGATGCTCAGGTAGGCGTCCCCGAGCCGGCGGCACGTCGTCGTCTTGCCGACCTGTCGCGGCCCCGGCACGAAGAGCATCTGCCGGCGGCCGGCCAGGTGCCGGGCGAAGATCGCCTCGTACATCCGGGGGTACACCTTCGCCATATGACCAATATACGACATATCGTAAAACGGTCACAAACCCCCTCCGGAGCCGTCCGCCTCTCCCTCCCCCTCTTCCCCTCCCCCGCGCCGGCAGGGGCCGGGTCGCCGGGTCTCCGGCCCGGGAGGAGGGGGTCGAAGTCAGCTTCGTAAGCCGACAGGCGGCGTCAGTGGCTTCCGGTCAGCAGGTCCTGCTGCGCCCGACGACGCGAGGAGTTGCGTCGGTCGCTCCTGCGGACGGTAGCAACTCCGGGGGTCCGTCCTCGGACCCCGCATCGCGGCTCGGGCGCACGTCAGCAGTTGGTAAGTGATCCAGCATGCCCAGGCAGAAGCCGCAATGGCGAACGAACGGTGACGAGACCCCCGACAGGACCCGGGCCGGTTTCCCCGCCGACGAGGTCCCTGACCGCCGCCGCTCATGCGGCCCTGAGCGAACCTTGTGAGTCGAAGGGCTACTTCTTCGGCATCCCTGCCGGCCGGGGCCAGTTCTCGATCCCCACCAATCTCTGCGGCCCCCCTCCATATACGAGCACGATTTCCGGCGGCGAGAGCCCCTCCGCGGCCTCCTCCGGCTCCGGCGCCACCCCGATCACGTCCTCCGGCCGGCTCCGCGCCGCCATCATGGGTGCCGGTCCAGCATCGAGGAGATCAGCGGGCGTAGCTCCCCGAGAACCCTGTCGCAGGCCGGAAGGTCGCTGACCAACGGCCCAAGCCATTCGTCCCAGCTCTTCCGCACTCCCGCGAGCATAGCCTCGGCGAAGAAACTCTCCGGCCCCGAGAACGTGACGCCCCGGACCGCGCACTTCGCCCGCAGAAGGGCCGGGAAGCCCGCGGGATCCAGTCGGTCCCGGTACGCCCCGAGGATGCGCCAGAGATCGTAGTAGTCGCGGGCGCGGGAGCGGACCCAGCCGCGGCGCTCGAGCGCCCGCTGGTGCTGGAGGATCGCCCGGAGCTTCTCCGCCACGATCTCGTCCAGCGCGTAGACGGACACCTGGACATCGAACGGTTCCCCGTATTCGTGAAGCACGGCCCGGCGTGCCGGCCGCATGATCACGGGCTCGTCCCTGGAGACCTCGACCATGACGTGCGCCTGTGGCCGTCCCTGCCAGGGGAATTGCGCCCGGATATCGAAAGCTTCCTGCCCCCCGGGATGGGGATCCCGCTCGACGTGCCGCTCGCACACGATCTCGACCGGCGCCCACGGATCGAGGAGTCCGACGGCCCTCGTGCAGACCTCCTCCATGGCCGCTTCCATCCCCGCGCCGGACGGCACGGCGCCGACTCCCGTGAAGTCCAGGTCCTCCGAGAACCGGTAATCGCCGAACCAGCACTTCTTGAGGGCCGTCCCGCCCTTGAACACGAGCGATTCGCGCAGGGCGGCGACCTCCTGGATCCCGGCCAGAATCCACGACAGGAGGTAGTCGCGCTCGATGATCTCCCAGGGCAGGCCCGTCTTCCTCCGGGCCTCCTCGAGCCGGCTCCTCAGCGGCTTCACGGTCGCCCCGGCTCCGGCGCGTTCACCTGGATCATCCAGCCCGGAACGATGGGGCCACGGCGCGGCCCGGTGGGATCCAGCAGGCGAGTGCCCTTGACCGGCATCCTCCGCAGGGCTGCCAGCCGGGCCTGGGCCACCCCACGCCGTTCGAGAATCCAGCCGAGCCGCTTCGCGACGGCGGCATCCAGCTTGAGGGCATACCCAACGGCTCGGTCCACGTCGAGCATGGCGCCGCGAACCTCGAACGCATGGAGCACCTCGGCGAAATCACCGCAGTAGTCCGGGGCCATCAGCCCGTCCAAAAGGGTCCGTTCCGGGTCCGTGATCCCGACCCGCGCCTCGTTCACCCACACCTGCTGGATACCGAAGAAGCGGCCTGGCCGGACCTGGACGAACTGGTAGGGCGTCGAACCCACCCGGTACCACCCCTGCCGGCCCCGGCGGCGAACGCGGGGCACGGAGCGGGCACTGGTCAGCACGAACACCCGTCGCGGTATCTGTTCGGTCAGCCCGTGGTGGCTCATCGCCGACCAGTGGCTGATGGCGGCCGGACTCACCAGCGCCATCGCGATCTCGAACTCGTGAAGCGGGGTCGTCCCGGGCATCGCACCCGAGACCCCGTAAACTCCGTTCTTGATCCGGACGATCCACCCTGATCGGACCAGGTGGTGAAGAGCCTGCCGCAGGTAACCGGACGACAGCCGCACGGCCGGGGCAAGCCTCCGGGCGTCCGCCGCCGTGAAGACACGCCGCCCTTCCTCCGCCAGCTTCCTGACCAGCTTCACGCCCCCGGCACTGTCGACCATGATTAGAGATATTATGGCGATTGTTCGACGTTGTCAAACTATCGCCATATCTATTTATGTGCGCATCATCTCGGCACCCCGCGGTTCTTGCCTGGTTAGTGCAGGACCTTCGCGAGGCGGGCGGCCAGTAGGTTGCCGAAGTCCGCTTCTCAGGGACCCGCCGTTTCGGCGTCAGCCGAAACGGCGAGGCATCGCTTCGGACGCCCGGTGGCATGGGGAACGGGGGCGCGGGAGGAGGTCAGTGGTAATCGCAATTGGCCTCGCTCAGCCGGCGCCCCCGAGCGCCCCGGGACCCCGGAATCCTACAGCAGTTGCGAAAGGAACGTGCGGGCGGACACCTTGACCGGATCCTCCCGGGAGAAGCAATCCGCATCCGCGAACGGCGCGTCGATGGCCACCTGAAAGGCGTGCCGCGCCCCGGTCTTCCCCTGGAAATACGGGAGCGAGGGATTCAGGTTGTCGTCGCTCCGTTTGACCTCCACGAGGAACCACGGCGATCCGTCCCTGACGACGAGAAAGTCCACCTCGTGGTGCTGCTTGTCGCGCAGGTAGTGGAGTGCGAACTCCCCCATCCCCAGGTCGGTCCAGCCCTCGACCGCCTTGAGGAGGTGGCATGCCACGAAGGTCTCCGCGCGCGCCCCCGGGTCCCGGATCCCGGACCAGTCGCGCAGGTACCACCGGGGCTCCTTGAGGAGCGACCGGGCGATCTTCCGGTGCCACGGCCTCAGCAGGAAGCCGTGATGCAGGGCCACGAGCGTCTGCACCCATCGGCGGATCGTGTCCACGGAGGCGTTCACCGACTCGGCGAGGTTGCTATATACCAGGCTGGCGGCCGACCGGGCCTCCAGCAGGCTGGCCACCGCGCCGATCTGTGACAACTCCTGCACATTCGTGAAATCCCGCAGGTCTTCCCGCAGGAGCTGGGATCTCCGGACATGATGCCACTGCCGCGTGAAGGCGGCCTGCCGTTTCACGAACGGCTCGGGGTAGCCGCCGTGCTCCCAGAGGGCCCTGAACTCCGCCTCGGGCACCCGGACCGGCGGGCGCACGGAGACGCGCGGCACCTCTTGCCGGGCGATCTCGCCCACGCTGAACGGATGCATGCGGTAGGGGAAGTATCGCCCCATCATGCTATCGCCCCCCCGCCGGTAGACGTCCAGCCGGGAACTCCCGGTCACGATCACGCGCACCCGCGCCTCGTAGGTGTCGAAGAACCCCTTGAGGAAGGCCTTCCACTTCTTCCACTTGTGCAGTTCGTCCAGCACGACCACCGGACGCGGCTTCCCCTTTCCCGCGCGGGCTACCCGGGCCGCCAGCGAAGCCGGGCCGGCCATGATCGCCTTCCGTTCGTCCATGTTGTCGATATTGAGGTAGGCGTCGCCGAGTCCCCGGCAGGTCGTCGTCTTGCCGACCTGCCGCGGCCCCGGCACAAACAGCATCTGCCGGTTGCGTGCCAAGTGCCGGGCAAAGATCGCCTCGTATACCCGGGGGTACAACTTCGCCATATGACCAATATACGATGGGTCGTAAAACAGTCAAGCCCCCCCATCCTGCCCCCGGCGTGGGAGCCGGGGGTGCGGGAGGAGGAGGCCGAAGTCAGTCCTCAGGGACGGGTGGTAGTGGCCGAACTCGTCGGAACGGGTGAGTGCGGGAGGAGGGGGCCGAAGTCAGCGGAGTTGCGAGGTCCCCGAGCAACTCCTGGGCGATGCTGCCTCGAAGCGCCCGGCCTACCCGAACCAGCCCGCGGGCGGCGCGAGCAGGAACTCCTCGAGCGGAATCCCGCCGCCGCCCACCACCAGTGTCCGGACCGGCTTGTGCTCCCGGGCGAAGGCCGTCAACCCGGACAGGCGTCCGGCCTTCAGCCCGCCCTTGACCTCGATCGCCACGGTGTCCTTCCCGCGCCGGATCACGAAATCCACTTCCGACTTGCCCTCGCGCCAGTAGAAGACTTCGAAGGGCCCGGTCCGTGCCGCGTTCAGGAGGTGGGCGCCCACCGCGGACTCCACGAGCCGTCCCCACCGGTCCGGGTCCCCGCGCACCGCCTCGAAGTTCCCCGCCGACGTGGCCGTCATCGCCGCCGTGTTCAGCACCTGGAGCTTGGGAATGGACCCGCGCTGGCGGACCCGGGAGCCCGAGAACCGCTCCAGCCCCGCCGCCATCCCCGCCCCTTCCAGCAGGCGCAGGTAGCCGGCGAGGACATCCGTGTTCCCCGCATCCCGGAGCTGGCCGAGCATCTTCTGGTACGACAGGACCTGGCCCGAGTAGTCGCAGGCGAGGTGGAACAACTGCCGCAACAGGGCGGGCTTCTCCACCCTGGCCATGAGCTGGATGTCGCGCGAGATCGACGGCTCGATGATCGAGTCCAGGACGTACCGCGCCCAGCGCTCCCGGTCGCCGATCAGGCTCACGGCCCCCGGATATCCACCGTAGTACACGTACCGGTCGGCATCCCAACCGAAGGCGGCCTGCATCTCCGCCAGGGACCAGTGCGTCACCGGAATCCGCTCGAACCGGCCAGCCAGGCTCTCCTCCGTGCCATGACGGACAAGCAGGGACGACGAGCCCAGGAGGACGACCCGCAGGGGGCATCCCGACACCGCGTCCTCGTCCCATAGCCGCTTGACCGTCTCCGACCACCCCGGGATCTTCTGGGCCTCGTCCAGCACGAAGACGCCACCCCGACCCACCGCCTTCCCGCGGGCGATCTCCCACTCGTGACTGAGCCACTCCCGGTCCCGAAGCAGCGGCTCGTCCGCGGTCGCATAGTGCGACGGCATCGAAAAGTCCGCCAGCACCTGTCTGGCCACCGTGGTCTTCCCCGTCTGCCGGGGTCCGGCTAGAACCTGAATGAACCTTCGGGGCTCCCTCAGGCGACCAATCAGGACTGCGAATACGGGCCTCTTGAAAGTGTTTTCCAGCGTTTCCGCCATTTACCCGCTCCTTCGGGTAATCTTACCCCATGCCTCCCTGCCCCGCAAGCAGACTCCCTCCCCCAGCCGGGAATCCCCACGCGCAGCCATGATATTCCCGCCTCCTTCACATAGGGATGCGTCCCGGTGTTCACGATGGGACGATTTTCGCACCGCCAGCCCCTCTCCGCCGGGTCATTGCTGATCCGTCAGCCCGGCAGGATGGGACTCCCGGGCCTCAACCCGGCCAGGAACTCCCCGCAGGGGATGCAGGGAATACCACCGATCCTGAGACGGGTCGACCCCCGGTACAGGAGGCAGGGCTTCGCCGCCGGGTAGTCCTCGAGGAACGCGCGCAGGGACGTGAGGTCCTTCGCCCGCACGTTCCGCGCATGCTTCACTTCGATCGCCGCGAACGCACGGTCGCCGTACACGACGAAGTCCACCTCCGACCCTGACTTGGTCCGCCAGTAGCCCAGCGTATGATCCCCGCCCGAATAGGCGATCCACGCCCGCAAATGCTGGGCCACGAGCCCTTCGAGGCAGGCTCCCCCGATCTCGGCCGAAGCATCCAGGGGGCCCCGGGGGCGGATCGACCGGAACACCCCGGCGTCCGCGTAGTAGAACTTGGGGTGCCTGACCAGGATCCGCTTGGCCCGCTTGTTGAACACCTGGAGCCGGAACCCGAGGAGGAGATCCTCCAGGATGTCGAGGTACCCGTCGGCGGTCCGCCGCTCGACGCCGCACTCGCGCGCCACCTCCGACATGCTCAGCACGGACCCCTGGGAGAAGCTGATGGACTCCAGGAACCTCGAGAAATCCCCCATGTTCCGCACCAATCCCTCCGCCTGGACCTCCTCCCGCACGTAGAGCGCGGCGTAGGATCGGAGGGTCTCGGCGGGCTCGGCCGACCCCAGCACGAGCGGCAACATCCCCAGCTCGAGGCTCCGCTCCAGGTCGAACCGCGCCCCCAGCTCGGAGGCCATGAAGGGATGCATGGTCTTCAGCGCCAACCGTCCCGCCAGCAGGTTCACGCCGGTCCGTTTCAGTTTCCGCGCGCTGGACCCCGTCAGGATGAACTGGAGGGGCACTCTCCGTTTGGCCTCGATGAGCTGATGCACCACGTTCAGCAAGTCGGGTACCCGCTGGATCTCGTCGATCACGACCTGCCTGACCTCGGGCCGGCCATCCACGG
>CAKKQC010000071.1 GCA_919901855.1 bacterium
CATTTCGGTCGAATCCGCGAGATCCTCTCGAGGATCCTCGGGGGCTGAGCCGTCCCCACGCGATCTCCTCGCGGAGTGAGCCTGGCAGGCCTGGCCTGGAATTCCACCGGTGCACCTCCATCCCCTCCCTCCGTGCTCAGGGAATCTAAGAATCTAAAGCGCGTCCCCGGTCTTCTGGCGGGGGGAGAGAATAAGCCATGGACGCACCGGGATCCCACGACCACCTGCGCTGGGGGGTCGCTTACTCTCGCCGGGCCTCTCGGCCCGGGTCACTGAGTCCCGGATCTTCGCCGCCACATCCACCGGTAGGGCGTCGTGCCTACTTTCGGCTCGCACCTTCGGCTCTGGGGCCTCTCGCCCTTGCAGGGTCGGTTTGCCCATTTCTTCCCGGTTTTCGGCGACAGGCTACGCGGGTCCTACCGGGTATATCCCCCGCGTTGTTGCCCCATGCGTCCGGTAGCATCATAGCACTGCGCTGCGTCGCGTACCACTACTTGGTACAATCCCCATGATGAGGGTTTCCATGGAGCGGATCCGCTCGCTGAGCCGGGCCCGGGGGATGACGGTGACGAGCGCGCTGGCGAAGGCGGGCGTGAGCCGGAACGCCTTCTATTCCCTGGCCCGGCGGGATTCCATCCTGCCCCGGACGCTGCGCGCGCTCGGCGCCGGCCTGGGGGTTGAGCCGGAAGCCCTGCTCACCCGTGACGACCCGCGGGCGGAGGCCATGAAGGCCCTGCTGGCCGAGGTGGAGGCCATCGCTCGGCGTCACCCGGGCGTGGATCGTGAGAACGTCCGGCACGCCCTGCTCCTCCTGAAGCGGAAGCCCATCGAACGCCTGAGGCTGGCTCTTGCCCGCGCGCGGTAAGCCGCGGCCCGGAGGCCCCCCGCTCTCCGCGGCGGAGCTCCGCTTCCTGAGGGCGCTGGTCAGGGCCAAAGTGGACTTCATGATCGTGGGCCTGTCCGCAGCCGCCCTTCAGGGGGCCCCGGTGGTCACCCAGGATGTGGACCTCTGGTTCCGGGACCTGAACGATCCGCGCCTTCATCGAACGCTCAGGAAGGTGGGATCGGGCATCCTGGAACCGGTGGGACTGAACCCGCCGGTGCTCCTGGGGGAGGGCGTCGACCTCTTCGATCTCGTTACGCACATGCACGGCCTGGAGGGGTTCGCGGAGGAGATGAAGCACGCGGTGCGGATCTCGCTGGGGTCCTTCCGGGTTCCGGTCCTGCCCCTCGACCGCGTCATCGCCAGTAAGCGGGCGCTGGGGAGGCCGAAGGACGAACTATACCTCCGAGTGCTCGCCGACACGCGCAAGGCGGTCCGCCGCCGCTGATCGTCGCGGACGACGCCTCCACCTGCCCCGAGAATCTTAAAATCTGAAGCGCGTCCCCTGATTCCCCCACCGCCGCCGTGCATGTGAATTGACGCTTTGCCGTCAAGACGGTAGCATGGGGGTACCATGACGACCAAGGCGACGATCTACCTGGATGCCAAGCTGCACCGGGCGGCGAAGGTCAAGGCGGCGCAGACGAACAACACGCTGTCCGCCGTGATGTCGAACGCGCTCCGGGAATCCCTGCGGGAGGACGCTATCGATCTGGCCGCGATCCGGACGCGCGCGAACGAGCCGGCGCGCTCCTTCGAGGCGGTGCTCAAAGACCTGAAGCGTGACGGTCTCCTATAACGTCGTCATCCGGCGGAGCGCGGAGAAGGAACTCCGCGGGATCCCGAAGGCGGATCTTGAGCGAATCACGAGGAAGATCAGGAGGCTCGGTGGGGAGCCCCGTCCCCACGGGGTGGAGAAGATGGAGGTCTCGGACCACTATCGGATCCGCCAGGGAGACTGGCGGGCGGTATACGCCGTGGACGACGCCGGGAAGACCGTTACCGTCCTGAAGGTCGGCAACCGCCGTGAGGTCTACCGCTGATCCTCGCGAACGACGCCCCCACCTGCCCCGAGAATCTTAAAATCTGAAGCGCGTCCCCGGGTCTTTCCAACTTAAGGCCTCCGCCGGACGCCATGTGTTCCGGGACGGGAGAATCGCAGCGCAAGATCGCAAGAGTGTCCCCGATATGACGTCAAGAATGCGGTCGGGTTCTGGGGATGCGTTGTCGGCTTCCTGAAGGGCTGTGTCTGGCCGGCGATCGTTGTGTACAAACCACGCGCTTTGGCTGAATATCCATCCACTGTTTGCAAGGGCCCTTTAGGCTCTTACAAGCCACAGCTCCGGTAAGTATCCATCCGTTGCTTGCAGGGGGCACTGTGTCTACAGTGACCCCTAAGTATGGCCCTCTCTTCTGCGTTTTGTTCATTCCACTGAACAAAACGTTGACTCCCCGGGCCGGCGGCGGGTAGGGTGGAGGCATGGGAGCCCCGTTTGTCCGCCGGGAGCTGTATGACGCCTTGGAAGGGAATCTGAGGGGGGCGCCGCGCCTGATCCAGGTCGTGACCGGCCCCCGCCAGGTCGGCAAGACGACCCTGGCCGTGCAGGTGCACGACCGGTGGCCGGGAACCCGGTCCTACGCCACGTCCGACGACCTGCGGACGCCGGATCGCGACTGGTTGCGCGCGCGATGGGAGGAGGCGAGGGCACAGGCGGGACACCGGGGCCGGGACGGCCTCCTGGTACTGGACGAGGTCCAGAAGATTCCGGGGTGGAGCGAGACCGTCAAGTCCCTCTGGGACGGTGACCGCCGATCCCGCGTGCGATTGAGGGTGGTCCTGCTGGGATCCTCCGCCCTGCTCGTCGGGCGGGGCCTAACCGAGAGTCTTGCGGGCCGTTTCGAACTGCACAGGCATCCGCACTGGAGCTACCCCGAGTGCCGGGCGGCATTCGGCGTCTCGCTGGAGGAGTGGTGGCGCTTCGGAGGCTACCCGGCCGGGCTGCTGATGCGCCGCGACCCGCCCCGCTGGAGCCGGTACATCCGCGATGCCATCATCGAGACCGTGATCGGCCGCGACATCCTGCTGACGTCGCCGGTGCAGAAGCCCGCCCTCCTGCGGCAGGTGTTCGGGATGGCCTGCGGCCATCCCGCGGAAATCGTGAGCCTTCAGAAGATGCTTGGCCAGCTGGTCGACGCGGGCAACGCCACCACGGTCGCGCACCATCTCCACCTCCTGTCCGCGGCATACCTCCTGGCGGTCCTGCCCCGTTGGAGCGGGAGCCGCCTCCTGATCCGGGGTTCCATCCCGAAGCTGATCGTCCGGGACAATGCCCTGGCCGACGCCATGGTCCCTCCCGACCTCGAGCGCGCCCGCCTGTTCGGGCCCATGCGTGGCCGGCTCATCGAGAACGCCGTGGGCGCCGCCCTCGTGGTCCTTTCCGAGCGGACCGGAGCCGAACTCTTCTACTGGCGGGACAGGCAGGACGAGGTGGACTTCGTCCTGCGGCATGGAAGCCGGCTGGTCGCGATCGAGGTAAAGTCCGGCCGTCCGCGGGCGTCCGGCCTCGCCGTATTCCGGCGCCGCTGGCCCACCGCCAAGTCCGTCCTCGTCGGGGGGACGGGAGCAGACGACTGCCTGCCGTTGGACCGCTTCTTCGAGGACCCCTCCTCCGTCCTCAAAAGCGAACGTTAAAGCACGTCCCCGTATCTCCCCGGCTGGCGGAAGCGGTGAAGTGGTCGCAGGCGCCTGACCGTCTCCCCGGGGGGGGGGAATTTGGCTGAATATCCATCCACTGTTTGCAGGGGCCGCTTCGGCCCTTAGAAGCCACGCGCTTTGGGTGAACAACTATCCACTGCTTCCAGAGGCCGCTGTTTCCACAGCGGCCTCTAAGTATGGCCCCATCTTCTGCCAGGGATTCATCGAGATTTCCGGGGCGCGGTCAGTCGCGGGTCGTGCGGATATCCGCGGGGTCGATCTCGAACTCGTGCTTCTTCGCGAAGGCCAGGAAGGACTCCACCGTGATCCACCTCTTCCCGCCCGGGAGGTGGGGGCCCGTGAGGTGTCCCTGGTTGAACCAGCGCTGGATCGAGAAGGTCGAGACCCCGAGCAGGCGCCCGGCCTGGGTAGTCGTCAGGTACTTCGGCATCCCCTTCTTCATCCCGCCATTGTGGCCTGCCGCGAAGCAGAAGGCAACCAGGGGCACGCCCCCACCCTTTTCCGTGTGCGATAATGCACTTGGCGTTCGGGGGACCCAGCGGCACCGGAAAAAGCTGCATCTCAATGGGCACCTTCCGGACGCCAGGCTTCATCTCTCCCGCGCCCTCCCGCAACCGCCGTGTCCTGACCCCAAGAATCTAAGAATCTAAAGCGCGTCCCCTGATATGCCGGTGGTGTGGCAGGGGAAGGGCGGGGCTACCCGCCCTCCCCTATGCCGATTCCTCTCGAAGGGTCGAAGGGCTGAAGCCCGTCCCCGGATGCCCGAGCTAGAGCCCTTTGTGCCCGATGCTCCCGGCGAGAAGCGCCAGCGGAGTCAGCGCGATAGCATGCCCGCCGTAATCCCTGGATTCGATCCGGGCGATATCGGGGGCCACCAGGAGCAGGCGAGCCCCGGGATAGGCGCGGGCGAAGGCGAGGAGCCCGCTCGGGTTGAACTCCCCGGCCTTCCACTTGCACTCGATGGCGACCGGAGGGGCACCCCGGCGCGCCAGCACGAAGTCCACCTCGTTCCCGTGCTTGTCCCTCCAATACGAGACCTGCCGGGTCTGCAGTCCCGCGTGTAGTTCGTTCAAGACGAGGTGCTCGTACAGGAACCCACGGCGTTCCCCCGAGATCGTATCCCAGCCGTTGAAGTAGCAGACGAATCCCGTGTCGAAAGCGTATACCTTGGGTGCGGCGACGATCTCGATGGCCCGGCGCGAGTTGAAGGGCCGGATCACGTGTGCGACGTGGGTTTCCTCCAGGACGTTGAGGTAGGACCCCAGCGTGACGCGGCTGACTTCGCATGGGGCCGCGTAGGTGGTGGCTTCGAAGATTCCCCCGCTGCGGCGAAACAGGAGACCCATGAACCGCTGGAAGGAAACTCTCCGCTGCAGACGGAAGAGCTCCTCAATGTCCCTGGCCCAGTAGGCGTCCATCCACTCCAGAAACGTCCGATCCTCCGGCTTGGCGGCCTGAAAGAAGGGCGGTAGGCCTCCGTGCAACATGCGGTGTTCCAAGCTGGTTCTCCGGAACTCCTTCGCATCGGCGGTCGTCATGGGAGTCAGCCAGAGGCTGGTCTTCCGCCCCGTCAGCGTGTCACGGAACTTGCGGGAGGCACCGAGGGTGGATGAGCCGGTCGCCAGCACGTGAATGTCCGGAAAGTAGTCTGCCGCGATCTTGAGAAGCTCCGAGGGGTCCGCCAGTTTGTGAATCTCGTCCAGGATGATCCGTTTCCGGCGGAGCTTCTTGAGAAACTTCTCCGGATCCTCCATGAGGTTCCGGACGCGGGGGAGCTCGCAGTCGAAGTACTCGACTCGGGGAAGCGATCGTGACAGGACGGTCTTGCCTGAACGACGAACGCCCGAGAGCCAGGTGACGGACCGCTGGAGCCAGGCGTCTTCCAGCAGGGCGGACCAAATCCTTCGCCTGACCATCGTGGTCCCATCCTAGCGTGGAGGTGTACCAAACGCAAGCGCACTTACGTATGGTACAGTCCGGTCTCTCGGGGGCGTCCGCCGTCCCCGCCCGTGCCCCGAGAATCTTAAAATCTAAAGCGCGTCCCTGGGCTTCCTCATCCACTGCTTCCAGCGAGCGTTGCACGGAGTTGCGACATCACGGAGCAACTCCAAGGCGTTCGTCCGCGAACGCACGGCTTCGGCAACGCCCGCTAAGTATGGCCCCCTCTTCTCCGGTGGTTGACAACCAACCAGTAACTGGTTGATAATCAACCACATGATCCCGCGCGGACTGGACCAATCCCTCCGCGTCGCGCTGGCCGATCGTCCCGTCGTCGTGCTCCAGGGGCCGCGCCAGTCGGGCAAGACCACGCTGGCGCGGGCGCTGACCGGCCGCCGCTATCTCACGCTGGATGAAGCCAGCCTGCTGGCGTCCGCCCGCGCGGATCCGGCGGGGTTCCTGGCGCTCCATGCCGGGCCGATCGTCATCGACGAGATCCAGATGGCGCCGGATCTCCTCCCCGCGGTCAAGCTGGCCGTGGATCGCGACCGGCGGCCCGGGCGGTTCCTGCTCACGGGATCGGCCAACGCCCTCGTGGTGCCCGGGCTGGCCCGGTCCCTCGTCGGGCGGATGGAGGCGCTGACCCTGTGGCCCCTCGCCCAGGCCGAACTGGCGGGCCGCGGGACCAATCCGCTGGACGCGTGGCTCGCGCCACGATTCGCCCCCGGGTCCCGGGGCCGCGCCGACCGGCCGGGCCTGGCTCGCCGCATGGCCACCGGCGGCTACCCCGAGGCCGTCGCCCTCGCCCCCGCCCGGCGGGGAAGCTGGTACGAGTCCTACGTCGGCACCATCCTCCAGCGGGACGTCCGGGAGCTGGCCGACATCGAGGGGCTGACGCTCCTGCCGCGCCTCCTCGGTGTCGTGGCCGCCCGCGCCACCGGCCTGCTCAACTTCGCCGACCTTTCCCGCACTGCTGGCATTCCGCAGAGCACCCTCAAGCGATACCTGGCGCTCCTCGAGGCGACCTTCCTCGTTCAGATGCTTCCCGCCTGGGCCAGGAGCTCGAAGATCCGGCTGATCCGTGCTCCCAAGGTCGTGATGGGGGACACGGGCCTCCTGTGTCACCTGGGTGCGGCGTCCGAGCGGCGGCTCCTCGAGGATCCCGTGCTGTTCGGACGGGTCCTCGAGAACTTCGTCGGGATGGAAGTGCGCAAGCTCGCGGGGTGGGCCCGCCTCCAACCCCGGCTCTCCCACTACCGCGATGTCGGGGGGAGGGAGGTGGACCTCGTCCTCGAAACGCCGGACGGGGATGCCGTCGGCGTCGAGGTCAAGGGGGCGGACACGGTGGGGCCGCATGACTTCGCCGGCCTCAAGGCCTTCGCCGACGCTGCCGGGCCCCGGTTCCTCCGGGGCCTCCTGCTCTACGGCGGTGCCGAGCCGGCGGCCTTCGGCCCCGGCTTCTTCGCCCTGCCCGTCTCGGATCTCTGGGCCTGAGACTCCCGCCCACGACGCCGGAGGCCGGGACTCCCTCTCCCACGCCCCCAATGTTCCCCGGGGAGCTACGCAACTACGCAACAGCGTCCCTGTCTTCGATGGCACGCATCGCGCGCGGGGTGATATGCTCTGGACATGAGCTTGGCCAAGGCGCACCAGCCGCCCGCACTCGTCGTTCGTTCGGGGCGCCCGGATATCCGGAAGGCCAGGGCGATCCTGCGTCGGATCGAGGAGATGCGTCCCGATCCCGCCCTGAAGGGCAAGACGGTCGAGGATATCGTGCGGATGTGCAAGCGGACACGCGAGCAGATCTGGAAGGAAAAGCTTGCGGTACGTTCTTGACACAAACGTCTTCGTCCTCGCCTTCGGCAGTGCTCCCCCGGTAAAGACAGAAGATCTGCTGGCCTTGGTGGTTGAACGTGCCGAGGACTGCGAGTTGATCACGGGGCGGGAGATACTCACGGAAGTCCGGCGGAACCTTACGCCGGAAGCGTTACGCAGGTGCTGGGAACTACTGCGCGCGCTGGCCGTGGTGCCTGTCGAAGACTGGCAGATCCCGTTCGATCTCGGAGAGAAGTACCGCGAACCCGGACTTAAAGCCGGGGATGCCGCGATTGCCGCCCTGACGGAATGGGCGGAAGCCGACTACTTGGTCACCGAGAACAGGGATTTCATGGACCGCTCTCTCCTGCCCTTTCGGGTCGTAAGGATCGCGGAATTCCTGACGGTGCTTCGCCAGAAGGCTTGAGGAGCCGCGGGACTTTCTCGCCCGATCCAGGGCCTAGACGGCCCATTAACCTCCGGGAACCGCGTCATCCTTCAGCCATCTGCGCACCGGAGCGAATCCTGCCGCCGATCGCCGCGAATGCCCCCCCACCTGCCCCGAGAATCTTAAAATCTGAAGCGCGTCCCCTGATCTTCCGGTTCCTGACCGTCCGGCGGGGGAGAATCCGGCAATCCGAAGGGTGGCCCGGGGTTTCTACGTCCGAGAATCTAAGAATCTAAAGCGCGTCCCCGGATTTCTTGGGTGTCCCTCCTCTTCCGCCTCCTCTTCCGCGGTTGACGGATGAGGGGGCGAAGCGTATTCTGGTCATCAGTCATGCAGAGGACTCACGGTCGCATCCAGCCTGTCATCCTCCGTTGCTATGCCGTCCAGCGTAACGGCTGGTGGTATGCGCACTGCCTCGATCTCTGCCTCGTTTCCCGGGGCCGGTCGCTCGAAGATGGTCAAGAGGCGCTGAGGGAGAACATCCTCGGGTACCTGGAGGCGGTCAAGCCCCGGGATATCCGGCATGCGTTCCGGCCTGCGCCGCTGGTGTCGCAGGTCGAGTATTCCTTCATCCTGATCACCCACCTGTTGCACCTCACGAGGCGGCGGTTCCTCGGCGACCTCGCTTGGACCGGCACCAAGCTGATCCCGGCGGGCGCCTGATTGCCGCAGAAATACCCGCCGCTCAAGCGCAGGGAAGTCCTTGTGATCCTGAAGGCATTGGGGTTTCGATACACGCATTCGCGGGGCAGCCATGATTACTGGCAACGGTCGGCTGAGGATGGTGGGAACACGCGCACGTTCACGGTCACCGTGGATCGGTATCCCGGATTCAGCGATCGGATCCTGGTGTACATGATCGAACAGTCAGGGGTCGCAAGAGAGGAGTTCTACGGCGCTACTCCGAAGACGGCCAGGAAGATCGGCCTCCAGAGCCGATAGCCGGGAGCCCGCCTCGACACGATACGTCCCTTTTGCCCGAACTCCTCCCCCCAGTCCCTGAAGCGCAGTAGCCACCATGGCGTCCCGGACGAATGTATGACCCCGGCTTCGGCCTCGGGCTGGCGGGGACCAGCGCGTGGATGTTGAAGCGCTCGACGGGGTAGCGGGCGCCCGACCGTCCGGCGGGGGAGAATCCGGTGCGAAGTGATGATATTCCCGCCATCTTCGCAACGGTTGCGTCCGCAACCGCGTGATCACGAAGGATGGCCCTGGCCTTTACCAACTCCTTCGAGAAGCCCCCGCGCGGGTGATCGGGCTGCCCCCTCCCCAGCCGTGGGGAATCGAGCGCGCGCGATCATGGGTGGCCCTTCTCTTCTCTCGTCTCTGATCTTCCCGGGGGGAGCTACGCAACTACGCAAGAGCGTCCCCTGTCTTCTTCCGCCTGTTACACTGTTCGCGGAGGAAATCATGCACAATCACGGTCCGTTGGCTGGCGCGATTAGAAGCCACGCGGCCGCGTTGAATATCAATCCGCTGCTTCCAGAGGCCGTTCCCCAATGCTACGGCCTCTACGGTCTGACTGTCGTAGGAGCGATCGTATATTTCATCAAGAACGCGGTCGGGTTCTGGGGATGCGTTGTCGGCTTCCTGAAGGGCTGCGTCTGGCCGGCGATCGTTGTCTACAAACCACGCGCCTCGGTTGAATATCCATCCACTGTTTGCAAGGGCCCTTCAGGCCCTTACAAGGTACTCGAGTTGCTCAAGGCCTGAACGGGAGGCTGGGCCTCGTGGGGGGGCCGAGAATGTTAATTTGTTAAGTATGGCCCTCTCTTCTACTGTTCCGGGCATAGGGCGGGCCGGCCGGCCCGGAATCTCAGCTGTTCTTCCCGAGCGAATCCATCGATGCCCCCCCGCTTCTTCCCGCGCTGATAGAATATGATCGTGAAGACATCGAGACGGACCGCCTCGGGCGCATTGACGTGCGGGGTGCTCGTATATGGTTGACGATACGGTGGTTCGCGAGGCGGTGGAGCTTCTGACCAGGAACGCTCCGCCGGGATCGCAAGTGATACTGTTCGGCTCGCGCGCCCGCGGGACCGCTGGGCCGAAGAGCGACATGGATTTCCTCGTGGTCGAACCGGAAGTACGGGATCGGGTTGAGGAGATGGTGCGACTGCGCGCCGTCTTGCAGCCGCTTGTGCGCCGCCACCTGGTTCCCGTGGACCTCGTGGTCGCAAGCCGCGAACAATACGCCTACTGGAGCGATGTGCCTAACAACCTCTATCACGAGGCGAAGGTGGGTGGGCGGGTCTATGAGCAAGTGGCCTGAGCGGGGGAGAATACTTCTCGAGAAGGCGCGGGGAGATCAGCAAGCGCTCGCGAGCCTGGCGAAGGACGGCAGCAATCATGGATGGGTTCTGGGATTCCATGCAGAGCAGGCGGTGGAGAAGGCGATCAAGGCCGTTCTGACGGCCTTCGGCGTAGAGTATCCCTTCACACACGATCTCCTGGCGCTTGTCGAGGTGTTGCGGGCCGGAGGGATTGCCGATCCCCCGGAAGCGGAATCCCTCGGGCGGCTCACCCCGTTCGGTGCCGCCTGGCGATACGAGGATCCGGTCGACGACACGATTGCATTCGACGCCGCATGGGCGCAGGATGCCGTCGGACGGACGATTGCGTGGGCGGCGTCTCTTCTGGCTGAACCGACGATGGATGCACGAGGGGAAGCTGGGAAGTGAGCTCCGACGAGCACGCGATTGGGCTGAGCGCGAACTTCATCGCGCATCAGGAGTTTTCGGGTCCGCGAAAACTCCAACGCGTCTTCTGAGACGCGCAAGAACAGGGGATCCCGGAAGCCCTCCCTGGACACCATCGTGGCGCTGGCGCGGGTACTTGGAGCATCCATCAGCAGCCTGTTCCGGGCATAGCGAGGGCCGGCCGGTCGCCGGTGATCCCGGCGTTTGCGGTGGCGGATGAATGTTAATTTGTTAAGTATGGCCCCCTTTTCTCACGCGCTCTGGCCTAATATCGATCCACTGCTTCCAGAGGCCGTTCCCCAATGCTACGGCCTCTAAGTATGACCCTCTCTTCGGCTGACCGCTAATCGCATCCCCGGCCTTCTTGCGGGGCGCCTTGACCGGGGGCCGGGATGCTGACTAGTATGAAGCATGATGCACCGCGCTGTGATGCAGAACGGGAGGTGGCCATGGGCGTCGTGACGCTGAGGAACCTGTCGCCGGAGGCAGTCCGGCTCATCCGGC
>CAKKQC010000072.1 GCA_919901855.1 bacterium
AGGCGGAGAGGTCCTTCAGGCCCTCAGACCGGAAATGATTTCGTGATCACCACAGTCGCCTGAGCGCTGACCACGTAAGACAGGGCGGTCCCCCGAGGATGATCCTTGCGCTTGACCTTCGCCTCCTGGAATCCCGTCGAGGAGATCGTCTCCCGGCGAACACGACCTTGCGCCCGGCTGAAGGAAACCCGGACGGTCATGGCTTTACTCAGAGTCGGCCGGTCTGCCCACTTGTCGTCGATCTCGACCACCTCGATGAACTCCTGCGACGACAGCGTCTGACCCAAGTCGACCAACGACTTGACGAAGCTCTCGACGCTGGATGGCACTGCATGAGGTTTCGGCGCTCGGAGGGGAGCTGCGGCAAGAGGGCCGCCGAGGGCCAGGGCAAGGATGGCCGCCGCTCCTACAGAGCCCTTTCGCATGCAGTATCGGTAGCACATTGGACCTTGGGGCGTCAATGCCGAACAGAGCAGTCAAGCCCGGCTCCTACAGATTAACCTCTGCGGCCTTGATGGTCGACACCGGGCAGTGTCGCAGATTGGCCCCCCGGTCGCACACGGATGGGCCAGGACAGCGCCAGATAATCAGGCCGGCTTTAACTCCGGACAGTCCACCTTCGCGCCGGCGGCGCGGAGGGTCTCCCGCAGGAGCGCGGGCGCCAGCCGGCGCGGAGTCACGCGGTCCCGGACCGCCAGCGCGGCCGCGATGCCCGCCGCCTCCCCCATCTCGACCGACGCCACCGTGTTGCGCGTGGTCTGGAACACGACATCGTCCGACGAGATCATGCGGCCGGTCACGAGCAGGTTCTCGACTCCGAGCGGCACGAGAGACCGGTACGGTATCCCGAAGCACCCGGCGTTCCGGATCCAGAACTCCCCCTTGTCCACGAACGAGACGAACCCAATGCCATCCTCGTGATGCCGCCCGCTCAGGACGTCGTCCCGCGGGATCTCGTATTCGGTCTTGAAGATGCGCGACAGCCGCACCCCCAGGGTCGGCGAGTGCGACACCACGCGCGCGGTCTCGCACCCGGGCACGTGCTTCGCGAGCAGGGCGGCCATCCCCTGTCCCTGCCGGCGCAGGATGACCTCGCTGTCGGTCAGGTCCGCGGGGTCCAGGTTGTCCACGTACTTGCGCCCCGTGCAGTTGCAGTACGTGATCTCGTCGTGCCCCAGCGACGATAGCGCCATCCAGTTGCCCATCCCGAGCGCGGCGGCCCCCTGGCGGAAGGCCCCCTCGTGGTTCACGCACATGCGGATGATCTCGGGCGTCTTCCTCCCGGGCTTCACCGCGCGCACGATCTGGGTGACCCGGCCATTCGCCTCCATCCAGGCGCGCAGGGCATCCAGCGGCACGCCCGCGATCCGGAAGGTGAGCGAAGTAAACCACGCACGGTCGTGGTTGAGGTTCTCGAACGGCGCCCCCAGCGCCGCGGCCGCGTCGCCGTCGCCGGTGGCGTCCACGACCTGCCGGGCCACGACAGCCTCGCGTCCGGCCTTGCTCTCGATGATAACGACGTGGCGGTCGCCCTCGGTCCGGGCCGCGACGATGTACGCGTGCAGGAGTACCTGCGCACCAGCCGCCTTCACCATGTCGTACAGGAGCAGGCGGGTGCGCTCAGGCTCGAGCCCCGTGAAGACGGAGTTGAACCCCTCGCTCCGCTCGTACTCGACATGGCCCGGCGACGCGCCGGCCTCGACGGCCCGGTCCACGATCTCCTGCGAGATCCCCTCGACGATCTTGACCTTCGGCGCGCCCGGCTCGCGGTGATAGACGTTCCAGAAGGCGTGGAATCCCGTGGCGCCGCCCACGAGGCAGCCCCCCAGGAATCCCGCCCGCTCGAGCAGGAGGGTCTGGCCCCCTAGCCGCGCCGCCGCCATCGCCGCCGCCGGCCCCGCCGTGCCCCCGCCCGCGACGAGGACGTCCACTTCCGCCCGAACCCGGATCTCGCGCCCCGCTTCCTTGATGTGTTCCATAGGCGTCATTGTATCCCCCGTCCGGCGGGAAGTTATATCCCACCTCCCGTATCAGGAACTAAACGCCGTGGCTTAGCCGTTAATACAGACAGAAGGAGAACAACGATGAGGAAATCGTCGGGAAGCGGGTCTTGGCTCGATGTCCGCGAGGAAGAGCGACCTCCCCCGGCGTGAGACGCCATTCCCGATCTCCCCTTCCCCGGTCAGGAGGTCACCATGAAGCACTTTCGGCACGCTGTCGGGTCACGTCCCAAGAAGGGATCGCACCACGGGGCACCGCGGCACAAGATTTCCCACGGCCACAAGCGGCATCCCTCCGGGCTATATCCGGGGATTGAACTGATGCCGTTCCCCTTCGGCTACGGCCTGCCGGGACTTTGATCGTTCGGTCTTCTAGAACCGCGGCAGGCCGACGGTCACGAGGGCCTCGGCCACTTGCCCGAATGGGCGTTCATTCACGGTCAGGTCGAGTCCCACCGGCTGGCGCCTCACCTTGGCGCCCCGGGGCGCCGTGATCCGGACCCGGATGTCCTTGCGCTCCCGCGGACCCAGCTCGATGCTGACGGGTTCCCCCGTCCAGCCGTCGGGGCCGATGAGCGCGATCCGGGCCGTCGCCGCGACGGGCAGGGGGTTCAGGATCCATCCCGCGAATTCGGCGACTCCCCCATCCGGGATATGGAGGCGGTAGGGAATCAGCGCGCCCCCCTGGGAATCGGCGCCGAAGTGCGCCTCGTCGTCGCCCAGGATCATGAGCTTGCCATGCACCTCGTCGAACGCGGCCGCCGCCTCCGCGAGGATCTCGTACCACCGCGCGTCGGGGCGGTAGGGCACCCGGTGGCCGCTCAACACCAGCTCCGGCCGGATCTCCTCGAGGAGGCGGAGCGAGTGCCGGTAACAGCCCAGCTCCAGGCCGTTCTTGTAGACATGGTTCATGTGCACGCGGGCGGCCGGCCCGTAGGGCGCGTCCCCCGTGTTGCGGAAGAAGTACTGGTCGCCGGTGTGGATCACGCGGGTGCCGTCCACGGTCAGCGACAGGAGGGCGCTGAACCGCGTGTGTCCCGACCAGAACCGGGCCGTGATCGGGATGCCCTCCCACCTGACCGTCTCTCCATCCTGCATCACGCGATGCACCCGCATGGGTTCGTGCCACAGACAGGGCCGGTCGTACCGCGCAGGATGCTCGAGTATGTCCGCGAAGCTCGCCGCCGCCCACAGCTCGGTGCCGAAAAGCCGTTGGAGCATGGGGATGCCGTTCACGTGATCGTCGTGGTAGTGGGTGGTCACCACCGCGTCCACGCGCGAGATACCGAACCTCTTCTTCAATCCCCTGAGCCCGTGCAGGAACGGGCGGCGGTTCGAGAGGTGGTGCATGCTCGGCGGCGCGTATGCCGACCAGTTGTAGCCGTAGTCGATAGCCATGACCTTGCCACTGTCGCTCACGAGGTAGTACGTCTCCGCGTCCGCGTGCCGGGACCGGAAGAGATGCGGCAGGACTTCCTCGAGATCGTCCTCTTCGGGGTCCCAACCCGGCGCCTCCCCCGGGAGCATGCGGTCGATCTCCCTGAGGTTGGCGCGTAGATGGGCGATGGCGGCGGCCGGATCGCGGACCGGCTCCCCGAGGCTGGGGAGGATCAGGGAGGGCGATTCGTCCTCGATTCGCCGGAGCGAGTGCCAGACGTTCCCCGCGCCGGTCAGGTCGTTGTAGTTGTACTGGAGCGGCGCCACCCGGGCCATCCGGCCGTCGCCGCAGACGATCTCACCCGCGAACACGATCCGGACGCCGTTGACCGTGACCGCGTAGCTGCTCGCGCCCGCGGTGACGCCGGGAGTGGGAATCACCCGCCAGATGAGCCCTGCGATCCGGCGCTCCTCGTAATCCATGAGCCATCCCGCCACCGGCAGGGGCCGCACGGGTGAGAACCGGTCCCACCGGTTGTCGTACGAGTTCCAGGTCTGCCGCTCCCGGAAGTGCTGGTCCGGATCGACCAGGTATTCCTGCTCCCAGTACGGCCCCAGCACCCCGGCGCCCGCGGCATGCAGCCGGATGGCCCCGTCGGTGTGGTCGCGGAAATGGTGGGTGAGGATCAGCGTGACCGGGCCCCTGGCCACCTCGCCCAGATGGTCGGCTGCCAGCCCCGTGCCGGCGTTGACCAGCACCGTGCCTTCGGGACCCCGGACCGCGTAGACCAGGCAGGAATCCCTGAACAGGAAGACGTCTTCCACGATCCGCTCCCACGATCCACTCATCTGCGACTGCCGCCGTCAGTCACGCGCGGTGCGCAGCGTGATGCGGATGAGCTTGAGCGGACGTCCGGGGCGGCTGATCTCGAGGACGTTAGTCCCCGGGGACTTCCACGGCGACACCAGGCACCACTCGACCGGCTCGAATCCTCCCTTGCCTGACGTGGTGAGGACGACTTCCCGGATGGTTTCGGGCCGGCAGAGATTGACCCAGATGCGGGCCACGCCGTCCGGGAAGAGCAGGCCGTCCTCCTCCTGGATCGCCTCCCCCGCGGCCACGAGATGGATCGCGCGGGAGTTCGTGAAATCCACCTGCAGCTCCCGGAGGTCCTCCGGCGGCATCCCGAAATCGGGGGGGCTGTCCGCGCACAGCGACGCCCCCAGATCGAACCGGTCCGGGGTCACGCGGTGCCGCACCGCCCAGGCGAGGTTCGCGGGCCACGAGAACGGCCAGCCGACGGCGCGGTAGAGGAAGCCGGGCATGACGCGCGCGCCCTGGGGCGACGCGATCCCGCGATCCGCGCCGAGCCCACGGTAGTCCGAGAGCGCCTCGGTCGACAGCGCGATCAGGAGCGCGACGGCCACGGCCGACCACGCGAGACCGGCCCGGTCCCAACGTTGGACCGCCCACTTGATCGCGCCGGCGGTCCCGAGGATGCACAGGAGCGTCGCCGGCACGAACCGCCGCGCGCCGAAGCTGTGCCCGGCCCAGTAGTCGAACGGAAGCTGGTTTAGCCAGACGAGGAAGACGAAATAGAGGATGAGACTCCATCCCCACGCCCCCGTGCGCCGGAGCAGGGGGATGAACCCGAGCAGCCCGGCATACCAGATCGGGTGCGACGCGAAGAGCCCGTGCCGCGCCGACCAGAGGAGCATGACCGGGTTGAACTTCGCCCAGCTTTCGATGCCGGTCGAGTACTCCGGCGGCGTCCACCGGCCCATCGAAGTCCCCCAGACGAGGACCTGGATCGCCAGCGGCGCCGCGGCCCCCAGCATCGCCACCCCCGGTCGCGCGCGCCCGCTGCCGCGCCACCATTCCCACGCCGGCAGGAGCGCGAGAACGAGGTGCTGGTTGCGCACGATTCCGGCCAGCCCGATCGCGAGCCCCCACCAGCCCCAGAGCCGGCCGTCACCGGACTCCCGGATCCGCCACCACAGGAAGAAGACAAGGGTGACGAGGACGAACGACGGGCCCTCGTTCATCGAGGTCTCGTAGGAGAGATAGTTGAAGAGCGACGTGGCGAAGAGGCCGCCCGCGACCGCGAGGAAGGCGGGATCGGGCGCCGTCAGCTCCGCCGCGAGCAGGTACGCAAGCAAGAGTCCGGCCAGCCCGAGCAGGGCGGTCGTCACCCCGGTCGCCAGCCGGTACGGCTTCGAGAATCCGTCGGCCGGCGGCAGGCCCGGCACCCCCAGTCCGTGGAGGGCCAGGAGTCCGCCGTGGACCACGGCGACGCCCGGCAGCCAGAGGAGCGAGCACCCGACGCCGTACCCGCACCCGACCAGCCCGTGATTGCCGATGGCGTGGGCTACATACCAGGTCTGGAGGTACGACGACCGCGATTCGGTGGGAACCAGGTCCGAATCATGCAGACGGAAGTCGCCGTGGACGACGAACGCGCGGGCAAAGACGTAGTAGGCCATGCCGTCGCCGTGCACCTTCTCGCTGCGGCCCAGTAGGACGCTCACGCACGCGAGCCACATCAACCCGATCGCCCATGGGCGGAATCCGTGTGATTGCCGGACCTTGGGAAGCGCGCGCAGGACCTCGGGTGGAACCGTCGCCGCCTCCAAGTCCCGTGGGATGCGCCGCGCCGCCGGCGGCGGGGTCCGCCAGTGGCGGGCGGGGGGCCGGCGAGGGGCCGCCCTCGTCCGCCGCGACGGCGGCTTCACGCGGCCCGGGCGCCTGCGGCGCGGGGGGGGTGTCACTGGGCTGTTCCCCACTCGATCATGACCTTGATGATACCCGGACCGCGACCCCGCGCGAGGTCGAGGGCTTCCCGAAACCGGTCCGGCGGCAGGCGATGGCTGACCAGCGCGTTCAGGAAGAGGCCCCCCTCGACCGCGAGCCGGACGGCCTCGATCCAGGCGTCCTGACTGCCCGTGCTCACAGCCACGGTAACCCCGCGATCCGCGGGGCCGGCGCGCACCCCAGGGCGGTTCCCGATCACAAGCACCCGGCCGCCGCCCGCAGCCGCCGCGAGGGCCGCCTCGACGCCGGCGGCCGTTCCCGATGCCTCGATCACGATCGGGAACACTTCCCCCGCGGGCAGGCCCCCGGCGTGGCGGTCGAAAACGTGCATGGCGCCGACCCGGCGCCCCATGTCGAGCCGCCACGGCCGCCCACCCAGGAGGACGATCCGGCGCACGGCGATGTCGCGCAGGAGCGAGACCATGAGCAGGCCCATGGAGCCGTCGCCGACCACGAGCGCCGAGGATTTGTCCTCGACCTTGAGCGCCCGCATGCCCTTGACGCCCACGGCCAGCGGTTCGATCTGGGCCGCCGAGGTCGGCGGGTAGTCTCCGGGGAGCGTGTGCAGTTTCTCCGCACGGGCGATGAACCGCTCCGCGAACCCGCCTGGCGCGTCCACGCCGATCTCGCGCACGATCGGGAGCCAGTTCTCGCCCGTGCACGTTCGGCCCAGGAGGGCCTTTGGGATATCCGGTCCGACGGCGTCCACGACCCCCGCCCACTCGCGGCCGTAGATCCAGGGAAGGCCGTCCCGCGGCCAGCCCGCAATCAGGGCCAGGTCGCGCGCCCCGATGCCGCAGGCCGTAGTCCGGATCCGGACTTCGCCTTCGCCTGGCTGCGGAACCGGGAGGTCGCGGAGCTCGAGATGCCCCGCCGCCGCGTGCACGATAGCCTTCATGCCCCGTCACGATACCAGACTAGTGCGCTTCCGCTACAATCTGTCCGTGACGCCCTTCCCCGTCGTCCTCTCCGCCACCGTCACGAACGCGTGCAACCTCAGGTGCCGCATGTGCGCGCAGTGGGGGCCCGAGGGGTACATCCGCGGCGGCCGGCCGCAGCAAGCCATGCCCGTCTCCCGCTGGCTGGAGCTCGTGGACGAGGCGGCGCGGCTCGGGACGAAGGTCGCGGTCCTGCGCGGCGGCGAACCCCTCCTCTTCCCCGGCGTCCTCGAGATCATCCGCCGGATGAAGGCGCGCGGCCTCTTTCTCTGCATGGACACGAACGCGGTCTTCCTCGAAAGGCACGCGGAGGAACTCGTGGACTCGGGGATCGACGTCATCACGGTCTCCGTGGACGGACCCGAGGCGGTCCACGACCGGGTCCGCGGCGTGCCCGGCACCTTCCGCGCGATGGCCGGGGGTGTCCGCGCCGTGAACGACGCCAAGAAGCGCAAGGCCTCGATGATCCCGGAGATGGGCGCGTGCTTCACGATCAGCCCCGAGTCGCTCCCGGGCCTCCCCGTCATGGGCGACGTGATGCGCGAACTCGGCCTCCCCACGATCTCGGCCAATCCGTACTACTACTTCCCCCAACGCATCGGTGCGGCCTACGAGGAGCGGATGCGGCGCGAGCTCGGATGCGAGGCGTATTCGTGGCGCGGGTTCCACCACGAGGGATCCGGCGTGAATCCCGAGGCGTTCCTCAGGGCGTGGTACGAGTTCAAGGCCCGGCTCGGGGAAACCAAGCTCTACCCGTTCATGGACCTTTCCGATAACGACTACCGGCACTGGTTCTCGGACAACGAGACGCCCGTCGGGCGGCGTGAGTGCCCGAATCCGGCGCGACTCCTCGACATCCAGCCGGGCGGGGACGCGAACTTCTGCGTCGACTTCCCTGACTACGTGATCGGTAACGTCGCGGCCAGGTCCCTCGAGGAGGTCTGGAACGGCGAGCGCGCGCAGTCGTTCCGACGGGAGGTCGCGGCCGCCCCGTTCCCCGTGTGTCTCCGCTGCGGCGCCAAGTACATGTCGTGAAGGGCGAATACTTCACCTTCAAGACCCTTGGCGAGCTCCGGGGCCGCGTCGCCGGGCTCGGCCTCGCCGGCGAGATCGGGTTCGCCGACGACATCGCCCCGGGACGCCGGGATCGTGCCATCGCCTCCCCCGCCCGGTTCGGTCCGTTCCAGCTCCGCAACCGGCTCGTCGCCCATCCGATGGAGGGCTGGGACGGCGACGCGGACACCGGCGCGCCAACCCCCGAGGTCCTGCGGCGCTGGGAGCGCATGGGTGCGAGCGGGGCCGCCCTGCTCTGGGGCCTCGAGGCGTTCGCCGTGGACACCCCTTACCGGGCCAACGGCCGCCAGCTCGTCATGGCCCCGGACAACACGGGCCCGATCTCGGCCGGGCTGCGCATGATCCGCAAGTCCGCCGGCGCCCCCGTCGTCATCGGCGCCCAGCTCACGTGCTCGGGACGCTGGAGCAGGGGCGGCGTGTTCCTCATGCACCACCACCCGGACCTCGACCGGCGGGTCAAGGGAGCGGAGTCCTCGCCGCTCATGACCGACACCCAGGTCGAGGAGGTCGCCGGTCTCTACGCCCGCGCGGCCGGGGTCGCGCGGGAGGCCGGGTTCGACTTCGTCGACGTGAAGGCCTGCCACGGCTACTGGCTCAACGAGGCGCTGGCCGCCAAGACCCGGCCGGGCGCGTACGGCGGCGGCCTCGAGAACCGCATGAAGCCGCTCCTCATGGCCGTGGAGGCGGTGCGGCGCGGCACCGACGCGGGATTCCCCGTCGGCGTCCGGTTCTCCATGTTCGACGGGATCCCGTTCGAGGAGGACCCGGCCTTCCGGGTGCCCGGCCTCAAGGGACGGGGCCGGCCCGCCTCCTGCCCGCTCCCGTACCGCTGGGGCTTCGGCACGAACGAGGACGACCCCACCGTACCCGATCCCGCTGAGCCGCTCGCGGTCATGGGAACCCTCCTCGAGCGC
Source organism: bacterium (assembly GCA_919901855.1). Classification (GTDB taxonomy): domain Bacteria; phylum Oederibacteriota; class CAKKQC01; order CAKKQC01; family CAKKQC01; genus CAKKQC01. The sequence continues at coordinate 9,116 of CAKKQC010000072.1, forward strand.
GGCGTCGGTATGTTCAACCTCTCGTGCGGATGCCCGTACGCGAATTCCCACCTTCTCCGGCCTACCGAGACGCCGCCCGTGGACGCGTACCAGCCCCACCACGATCCCCTCCACGAGGTCGCCACCCATTTCCGGCTGGCGGCTCTTGCCAAACTGACGCATCCGGCGGCCGCGATCGCGGGCGCCGGGTACTCGTACCTGCGCGGGTTCAAGTTCCACGCCGCCGAGCACAATCTCGCGGCGGGACGGGCCGATGCCGCCGGGCTCGGCCGCGCCCTCCTCTCCTACCCGGATGAGATCCGCCGCGTGCTCGATACCGGAGCGGCGCCCTCCGCCCGGGGCAAGGTCGTCTGCACCGGCGACTCCGCGTGCACGACGGGTCCCCGCCTGGGGTTTACGTCCGGATGCGTGTACGATCCGGCGTATGCGGAGGTCATCCGGGACATGAACGCGAGGCTCGCCGGAATGGGACTGAGGCGCAAGTGATCCCGTCCGTGCGCGAACGGCGGAAGATCGACGGAATCTCGGCCGTATTCCTGCCGTACGCGGCCGATGGCCGGCCGGATTTCGCCGAGTTCTCCCAGCATCTCGCGCGGACCACGCGCGCGGGGCTCACCCCCGCGGTCAACATGGACACCGGGTTCGGCCCCCAGTTGTCGCCCGCGGAGCGGCAGGAGATCCTGAAACTCACCCGGGAAGTGCTGGGGGCCGGCCCGGCGTTCGTGGCGGGCGCGATGCCATTCGGCGACCCCGGCGACCCCCTCGCGGCGTACCGCACCGCGGTCCGCAACATCGTCGCGGCGGGCGGAACCCCCATCGTCTTCCCGTCGGAGTTCCTCGGCCGCGCGGACGGCGCCGAGGCCGTCCGCCTGCACCGCGAGATCATCGGGGACGTGCCGCGCGCGCTCGCGTTTGAACTTGGGGAAATGTTCGCCCCGTTCGGCCGCATCTGGGACCTGGACACCTTCAAGCGCCTGCTCGAGATCCCGAACCTCGCCGGACTCAAGCACTCGTCGTTGCGGCGGGAGCCCGAGTTTGCCCGGCTCGCAATCCGCGACCGGGAACGGCCCGGGTTCCGGGTCTACACCGGCAACGACCTCGCCATCGACATGGTCATGTACGGGAGCGACTACCTGCTGGGGCTGTCCGCCTTCGACCCCAAGGCGTTCGCCCACCGCGACGCGTGGTGGGAGGCCGGGGACCCCCGGTTTTTCGACCTCAACGACGCCCTCCAGGCGGTCGGCGCCGTGGCGTTCCGCGACCCCGTGCCGGCCTACAAGGACTCGGCCGCGGTGTATCTCAAGCTCACGGGGAAGATGCGCGACCCGCATCCGCATCCCGCCTGCCCCCGGCGTCCGGCCTGGGAGGCGGAGCTCCTGGCCCCGCTGGCCGCCCGCGTCGCCGCCGCCATGGGGTGACTAGTCCAGACACCCGGCAACCTCACTCCCCTGGGTCGACAAACCGTCTAGCAGGTCGCTGAAAAAACGGTCATGACGACGAGAAAACTGATCGTGACGA
>CAKKQC010000073.1 GCA_919901855.1 bacterium
ATGGCAAGGACAAGGAAGCTGGCCATGCTTCCTGCGATCGTCATCACTGGCCAAGGAAGAGGCTCGACCAGCCACGCCCGCTGGAGGGTATTCCTGAACTGGTATGCCAGGATCTTGCGGCGATCCTCCTCACTGTGCACCGGATCGTGCACCACTACCACCGACGCCATATAGATAATACGGTAGCCCGCCCCTAGAAGACGCATGGCGAGAACGGTCTCTTCGCCTTGGCGAAAGAAATGGCCTTCATAGAAACCTACCGTCTCGAGCACGCTTCGACGAAGACAGTGCGCTCCACCATTGAAGACATGCACGTAGCGCTCCGCAAACCGGGACACAATCTTCACACCTCCCGGCGGAATCACACGGAATGTCGCCACAGCGATGGCACACTCCCTTTCCATTCGAGTTACCGCTAGGGAAATGGCATCAGCCCCGGCGAACCAGGCATCATCATCTAGGCTCACAATGTACTGACCGCGGGCCTGTTTCATCAGGCAATTGCGCGCTTCGACAAGCCCGAGGTTCTTCTCGAACGTCAGCAAGCGAACGCCTGGATAGCACTCTCGCACGAAGGACCCTGTCCCGTCGCTCGAAGCATCGTCAGCTACAAGAATCTCCTTGGGCTCGTAGCTCTGCCGCAGGACACTGTCAAGAGCTCTTCCCACCACATGTCGTCGGTTCCGTGTCGTAATGATTACGCTGACCAATGCTGCGCTCACCATCGCGCCTCGATGAGGTCGCGATACGCCGAGGCATACTGCTCCGCGGTCATCTCTACCGAGTAGCTCTGCTCGGCTTTCCTTCGTCCTTCAGCTCCGAGGCGAAGCAGAAGAGCGGGATCGTCGGCGAGTCGGATCATGGCTTGAGCCATGTCATCGTCCGCCTCCTGGGAGACAACTATGCCCGTCACATTGTCCTCCACCATGTCCCGAATCCCGGCGATGTCAGTCGTGATCACGGGGAGTGCCGACGCCATGGCTTCAAGCAGAACCATCGGCTGCCCCTCGAGCACACTCGAAAGAACCAGGAGATCGCTATCCCTAAGGAGAGAAGGCACGTCATTGCGAACGCCCAAGAACACAACGCAATCCTCAAGCCCCAGCTTACCCCGCAGATCCACTAGCTGCGACAAGAGCGGGCCGGTACCCACGAATGAGAGTCGCGCATGAGGATGCTTCGCGCGCAACTTCGCAAAAGCTCTCATCGTCAGCGCCTGATTCTTGTTGGCATCCATACGGCCTATCTGGAGTATGTGCGGCCACTCATCGCGACTGCTTGCGTCTGTGCCCCGGCGCCGCGGGCTGAACCTCGTCAGATCGACACCGTTGTGGATGATCCTGCAACGGCTCCTGGATATTCCTAGGTTCGCGATTGCCATGTCAAGGACTCGGTGGTTCACCGCAGCATACCGGACACGCTTCCACCTACCTGTGAATGAGTCGAGCATTCTCTTCAAGCCGGATCGCACTCGTCTCCTCTGAAACCACCAGGGATCGGTTCCATGGAGCGTCGACATAAGGCGCATCTGCGCTGAACCAGCCAACCGCGAAACAAGATCCGCCATGAATAGGTGACTGTGCACGACATCAAAAGCGCCACGTTGGAAGATACGGGAAACCGCTGTCCGAACACGCACCCACCGATCGAGCCGGTAGATGGACGTCGCAGGCACGTCTAGAGAGAGGCACGGCACACCCGTCTTGGTCAAAGACTCGGATATCTCAGATGACCTGCCGAACAGTATCAGCGACACCTCAATTCCGTGCGGACGGAGCCGAGGAAGCAACTCCTGCAGAAGCATCTCCGCGCCGCCGCGCTGCAGTCCCGGTATGACATGGCAGACTCGCACTGCAGATCTCACTTCTTGACGGCCGCTACCGTCACCAGATGGCCAAAGGCCTGTGGCATTGGCCGCACTCCCAGTAGTCTGTAGATGAACGCGTGGAGCGTTCGCACAACGAAACCACGAGCATTTAGGCCTCGCCAAGGCGCAGACCAACGCCAACTACGCATGTCCCTGATCGACGGGACGACTCTCGGACTTTGGAATCCAGCGAGTTCCAGCACGTGAATGAGGCTGAATTCCGTGAATCCTCCCCGGTGCGTATAGTCAATGTAGCGAATGTAGGGCCCCAGAATGCTCGCCATGTTGCCCGTTCGGACAACCGCACATCCTTGACCTCTCAGGCTTGCGTGGATGAGCCTGAGCAACCTCAGGACATCATCATGTGGCAGGTGCTCGATCACGTCAAAACATGTGATGAGGTCGTACTTCCTCTTCCGCCCTCGAAGGAAACTGAACATATCAGCCCGTGTCAGCCGAATCTCCCCTGGAAGACTGCGCCGCGCAAGCTGAATCTGGTCCCTCGAGAGGTCAACGCCTCCCAGATTACGGTAGCCCGCACACCAAAGACCCAGAAGCCCATGCCCGAGTCCACAGCCCACATCCAGAACAGCCGCGCCCTTGTTACGTGGGAGCCAAGGGGCACGAACAGCGTACCGTGCAGGGTTCGATCTAGCCGCCTCGAGGTCAGGAGGTGCATTGGCCCTCAGAAAGTGTCTCGTATAGCCCCTGTAGACATCCATCATGCCAAGTCTCCCTCCATCCGTGCCCAAAATGAGTGCAGCAATCTTCGAGCCTCGCCTGAGAGTACCAACGCGGAAAGAGCCCAGAGAACGACGCCCGCCGGAATGCGGATCACCAACGGTGTGTTCAGTCCGATAAGCCCGATGACGCCAGCGACCATCAATATCATATACAAGTAGGTTCTGCCATCAAGTAGCGGCACCTTCCGGCCTTGCAGGTTCGAGAAGGCATACATCAAACCTACGCTCACCACTAGAGTCCACATTCCAAGCACCGCACCCAAAATCCCCAAGCGCGGAATCGCAACAAGATTCACCGCAAGCTGGATCAGGGTCGCCCACATCGTCGAACGAACAATAATGCGCTCCCCATGACGAGCGACGAGCTGCGCAAAGCCAACGGCATTGAACGTGGCAAACACCACAGCCAACATCAACAAGCGCAGGCTCAATTCCCCCCCGGCGTACTTATCCGCCCACAGCAACCTCAACAGTTCCGGTCCAATGAGTGCCCCCCCAACTGAGAGAAGACCGCTCGCCAACAGGACGACGCGAAGAAACCCCGCCGCGCTCGCACCAGGCCGATCTCCTTCACGCGAGAGGGTCGGCAGGATCGCCGTGAGCGCCATGCCGAGAAGACTCTGGCAAATCTCGTACCACTTGTTTGCCATCGCATAGAGGGCCAGCGCCCCGCTAGAAAGCATCCTGGAGACAAGAACCCAGTCAAGCCGATTCTGAATCGTGGTCAGACCAGAAATACCAAGGTAGTCTCGGCGCAATACGCGGAGGACGTTCCTGAGCTGCACCGTTCTCTGGGGAGACATTCCGGCATGCACACGGAATTCACGGCGCGAGCGAGCGTAGCTTCGCGCCGACCACCAGATCACAATCTCAACAAATAGAAGTGCGCCGAACAACGTGGCAAGCGAGGGAACGCCGCGCGCATAGACAAGCCCCCCGAGAACAGCAAGCCGACCCAATGATCCGGATGCCAAGAGAGCATTGGCTGTTTCCTGTCGCTCAACTCCGCGCAGCCAGCATGAGTAGGTATTCGTCGATGTTCGCAGTATCTGTGCGGCCGCCGCAAACGCCACCGCAAGCACCAATTCCTTGCGCGGATGAAGTCCACATGCCCATAGTGAGAACACCAGTCCACATAGAGCAACTGGGAGTCTCCTGAGTCTCGTGGCTTCCATAACCACCAATCTCGGCGGATATCGATTCCTTGCAAACTCCCGCACCAGACCGGGAGAGACCCCCATATCAACTGCCAGTGACACAAACGCCATCGCGGCCATTAGACCGCTGTAGGCGCCGACGGTGGAAAGCGGGAAGCTCCCGAAAATCATCAGGTAGAACAGCAGATCAGAAACATGGGAGAGGGCCATCGCTAGATAGCCTGTCGTCAACGCGGCTCGAAGGGATCGGCTCGGTGATCTCACCGGTCTGCAATCACCTATGTAGTCCCAGCATCGCTTTCTCTCGCGGGTATCCCCGCGTTCCAGCGCACGAGATGGTTAGCCATTCCCCAAGACTGCCGGAAGGTGCATCCGGAGCCTGAGGATGGGCTCGCCTTGACTGTTCCGTCCCTCTGGAACCGCAGGGAACCCGAGGGACCAGAGCGAGTTCATCGCGAGAGCCGGTTCTCCGAATGCCGACATGGAATGCTTGGCACACCGCGGCAACTGTCACATCCACATTCTACAACCGGCCGACCCAAGCCGGGGACCTGTCCTTGACCTCTTCTCCTTCGCCGGAATCCATCTCATGGAGCATTGCAGTTCATCTTTGGTGTGTGCGATGGGTGCCTTCCCCGGAGGGAGAAGAAGCTGGACACCCGGGATCGCGCGGGGTCAGGTCCCATGCCGATCTCCTTCCGTAAGCCCGTATCGCGATGCCATCTGCACAAACGCGTCGGATTAACGATATTCACTCAGAACCCCATCCGCCCCTCAGGGGGGGGGCATAGTACCAATGCGAGGAGTGGAGTGCTCAATCACTATCTTCTAACGTGCAAGGGAAAGCCGGGGACAATGCCCGCTGGCGCCGTTATGCGATCGCCGGGGCTGCCAGAATCCCTGTCGCCGCGCTTGGAGATCACTGATGCTCTTGGACGACGCAACGGATTCGGTCGTTCAATACTCCGTTACGTGCCCCGATGTGACGCGGGCTATAGTGCAGTGTTGGGCGCGAACTTTGATGGAGACAGCCCTCCCCTGATAGGGCACTGTGATACCCACGGACTCTCCGGGAGCTAGGCGAGGGGCCGCAGCCAGTACCAACAGCCCACCATCGCGATCATCGAAGACTCTGACCAGCGGCGCCTCGTTCCACCAGCATTCCTTCGCAGACGGGCCATCGCGGGGCACCGCCTTCGAGAGGATTGCAGAGATGGCTGCAACTCGCTTCAGTCCTTCCATGAAATCGACCAGGCGCTCGTACGGTTGTGTCGTGGCCTTCGGTTCATATCCCCAGAGAACTACGCTGCTGGCACCGTAGAAATACGGCAGAATGGCAGCGGCTTCAGCCAGTGCGGGTGAGACCTCCTTCTGCGTCCGGTCTTCTAGGCGAAGCCACGCATAGGCATACAAAGGCTTTCGGCTCGCATTATTCAGACTGACGGCGTTCTCCTCGACCCCGGCGGTGTTGTAGTAGATCGAATCCGGCGTATCGCGGAAGTAGTAGAAGCCCACGATCGCGAAATCAATGAAAGGGTCTATCCGGCGCCAGAGCGCTCGCTGACGCATGCGATCCAACTCCCCCTCCATCCAGGGCTTTCTGGCATAGTTGCACTTAATAGGTTGCCTGCCGTAGATTCCGATCCGTTGATTGGGACGCGCGCTACGGGAAAGGCGGCACGGCAGAATGTACCAGTTCGCCAGCGCTTCGAGGTATCGATCGGCGAACTCACTGGCCGACGATGACCCGGAGGAAACACGAGCCCCTGCATCCTTGTAGGCGATGTTAGGATCGTCGCTGAACAGAAGCTCGATGTCGTTGACGAGAATCTCGGCCTTCCCGACTCGTGACAGATTGTCTTGAATGGCCTCCGACATTGCCACTGGCATTCTCCAGGGATTCGAGTGGTTCGACCCCCGATCGGAATGATCAGAAGCTGTCAGGCGTCCGCGGTCATCTCGGTAGGAGTCGATCAGGTCTACGCTGGAGAATCCGTGAGCCATTGCCGCTGCATCATCGATCACTCGGTCAGCAGTTGCCACATTCCAGAATGCCTTGAGCCCGCCCTCCATGTGGAACACCGGCAGTTGATCCCACTGCGGCGGAGCCGAGAGTGCACTTGAGGACAAGAGAGAAGCCGCCACCAAGATCCCGGCAATGCCACACATTCTGATTGCGCTAACGGCCGCCCAGAGGGTGTATTGGGGAAGAACCGGGGAAATCCGAAAGATAGATAGCATGATCGAGCCGGCAACCCCCGCGAGATTTCGAATAACCGGGGCCATACTTAACAAACTAACATTCTCGGCCTCCCCCCCACGAGGCCCAGCCTCCCGTTCAGGCCTTGAGCAACTCGAGTACCTTGAACACAACGATCGCCGGCCAGACACAGCCCTTCAGGAAGCCGACAACGCATCCCCAGAACCCGACCGCGTTCTTGATGAAATATACGATCGCTCCTACGACAGTCAGACCGTACGCGCCAGCCAGCGGACCGTGATTGTGCATGATTTCCTCCTATGCCCTGAACAGTCTGCTGATGGAGACTCCCAGTACCCGTGCCAGCGCCACAATGGTGTCCAGGGAGGGCTGCCGGGATCCCTTCTCGAGATGCGCGATAAAGTTCGCGCTCAGCCTGAGCCGCTCGGCCAATCGCTCCTGGGTGAGGCCAAGGCGGCGGCGCTCGGCTCGGACCCGCAGGCCCAGGTTGAGGGAAACCTGCGTCAGGGTCAGTGCCTTGGATGATTTTGCCCTTCGTGCCATGGAGCCGATGGTACCACAATGCGCATTGCCGGTCGGGGACCGGGGACATCTATGACTTCATAACTTCCCGCCACCGGACCGGAGGCCCGCCCGGAAATACATGGCGCCCGGCGGGAACCTTGAGATGCGGTTTTCTCCCCGGCTTACTGCAGGTCCCGCGGGCGCCGCGCCGATTGTCTCATGGAATACCCCGGCGCGTCACTCCCTGGCAGACTCGGGGACGCGATTAGCGGTCAGGGGCCGGCCGAGATATGGACGATCTGGCGCGAGTGGAGGCCCTGCTCCAGCATCGCCAGCAGCACCTCCGCCACCGTCCGCCGGCTGATGAACCCGCGCACCCGCTCCCCCGGCCGGGCGATCAGGTAGCTCGCGTCCGTCCGGTTGTCCTTGAGCATCGGCGCCCGCGCCACCGTGTACTCCGCGTCCGACGCCCTCAGGAGCGCCTCCTGCGCCGAGTGGTCGTCGAAGGCCACCTTGATCCGGCTCGTCCCGATCACGGCGCGCGCGATCCAGGGCAGGTGCGCCCACGACTCCGACGCCCCGATGGTCCCCAGCGCCACGTACCGGGACACCCCGCAGGGCTTCACAAAGACCGGGGCCATACTTAACAAATTAACATTCGTCCGCCACCGCTGACGCCCCAAGTCGCCGGCGGGGGCCTACGTAGACCGGATGGCGGGCGTTCAGACCAGGGATTCCCCGGGAAGGCACTTCCTCACCGCGTCCCGCGCCTTCCGGGCCATCTCAAGGGCCGCGGTCGCTTCCTCACGCGTGGGCGGTTCCCAGTCGCCCGGATACCGGCCCGCAGTCGCGTAAAGGCCATTGCGATGACGCAATGTCCTTTGGAAGCAGTGGAAGGATATTCAGCGAAGCCGCGTGGCTTCTAATCGATTCAGAGGCAGGACGTCATCGACCTTCAGGATCAGCCCTGCCCCACCGGGGATCAGCGCCATGATGGCTTCAAGATCATGGACCTTCGGAAAGTCCACGGCATGGGCAACGAGGAGGGTTTTGCCCGGCGATACTGAAATCCTCTTCCGCCATCCGGATCCAGGGCCGAACCCGGTCGGCGTCGTCAGTCGTGCCGCTCATACAGAATCCGGCCCTCCCGGACGGCCGGCCGGATGACGGTCCCCACTGCATCCTTGTCGCGCTCAACGTCCTCGGGCGTGGCCACGATGATGTCCTTGGGAAAACCGAATCCGATGATCGCGCGCTCGATTTCGGTAGCCATGCTCCGGCGCGATCCCTTGATGGGCATGACCACCAGGAAGTCCGCATCGCTGTCCGGTCCGGCATCCCCGCGGGCGTATGACCCGAACAAGATGATCTTGTCCGGCCTGAACCGCTCCGCGATCCGGTTGGCCATCTCCCGGATGATCCCGTTGGCGGCGTCGAGTGTCATTGCCTGGTTCCCCATGTCGTTCCTTACTTGGATTATAGCCCGGCCGTCCCAACCACGGAGAGGCTGCCCCCGGAAGAGGAATTGGGGGGGCTCTTAACAGCGAATGCCGGGGCCACCGGCGGACAGCCGGCCCTCGCTATAGCAGCAGGAAATCCAGGGACGCGCTTTAGATTCTTAGATCTTCGGACCGGATGAAGCCTGGCGTCCGGAAGGTGCCCATTGAGATGCAGCTTTTTCCGGTGCCGCTGGGTCCCCCGAACGCCAGGTGCATTATCGCACACGGAAAAGGGTGGGGGCGTGGCCCTGGTTGCCTAGTACTCCGTGGCAGGCCACAATGGCGGGATGAAGAAGGGGATGCCGAAATACCTGTCGACCCTGGAGGCCGCGCGCCTGCTGGAGGTTTCGACGTTTTCGATCCAGCGATGGTTCGACTTGGGGCTCTTCACGGGCCCCCACCTCCCGGGCGGGAAGCGGCGGATTACGCTGGATTCCTTCCTGGCCTTTGCGAAGAAGCACGGGTACGAGCTGAACCCCTCGGAGATCCGCGCCACCCGCGACTGAGCGCCGGGCCCGCAGAAGAGGCCGGGGTCATCCTTCGTGATCGCGCGGTTGAAGACGCAACCGTTGCGAAGATGGCGGGAATATCATCACTTCGCACCGGATTCTCCAGCGAAAGCCGGGAACATACATGACTCTGGAAGAACCGGGGACGCGAATAGCGACCAGGGCTCGGGTCAACCCCCGGCCGGGATATGGACGATCTGGCGCGAGCTGGAGCATGCTCCCGGCCGTGGCGATCCTGCTAGAATGCCGCCAAGGACACCAATGAAACAACACAAGCTCCCCCTGCGCCTGGTCCCCGGAGCCACCGAGTTCCGCGCCCGCATGGGCCAGAGGATCCGGGTGGCCCGCCAAGCCATGAACTACACCCAGGCCCAACTCGCGGCACGAAGCGGTATATCCACCAACTTCGTCGCCCACCTGGAACGCGGCACGCGGAGCCCGTCCATCGAGACCCTCAATGCGATAGCGAATGTCCTGACCGTCCCGGTCGCGGACTTCTTCATGACGGGCAAGGCCGGTTCCGCGGCTTCGCCCGGGCGCCCCCTCGTCCGCGCGATCCACCGTCTCCTGGCGCGGATGCCGGATGCCCGCCTGCGCCTGATCGCGGAACTGCTGGAAGCCATCGACCCCCGGGGCCCGGTGCTGCCCCCGCGATACCGGCGCCGCTCCTGACCCGCTCCCACCTCTGGGGAAACCAGGGGACGCGCTTCAGGGAAATCCGGGGACGTGCTTTAGATTCTTAGATTCTCGGGGTGGACCAGGGCGGGCGGGCGCGGAACGGATGAAGCCTGGCGTCCGGAAGGTGCCCATTGAGATGCAGCTTTTTCCGGTGCCGCTGGGTCCCCCGAACGCCAAGTGCATTGTCGCACACGGAGACGGGTGGAGGCGGACAAGATGGGGACACATATGACTTTATAACTTTCTGGCACGATCGGCGGCCGCGCTATACATCTATGGACTCCCGGGGCACGCCAGAGCCCGGCCAGGCGCCGAGATCCACCGGAAGGCGGTCTTCTGCCCGAGTCCCCGGTCGCACTGGAGGCCCGCACGGTGCAATGATACCCGCAGTAATGCGCCACGCCACCGCCGCGCTCCTCCTGGCCCTGTGGGCCCACCCCGCATCCGGCGCGGAACCCCAGGCCCTCGCGGTCCTCGACTTCCAGCCCACCAACGCCCCCGCTGGCGACGCCGGCGCCCTCATGGGCTTCGTCCGGTCCGCGTTCGTGCGGAGCGGCACCTTCGCCATCGTGGACAAGGCCAACATGGACCGCATCCTGCAGGAGCCATCCTCCCAGCGGGACGGATGCACGACCCCGGAGTGCGCGGTCAAGCTGGGACGCATGCTCAACGTGAACAGGATCGTGGTCGGCGAGTACACGGTGATGGGGACGACGCGGGTCCTGACCGCCTCCCTCGTGAGCGTCGACACCGGCCGGATCGAGCAGACGGCGCAGGTCAGGGGCTTCGACCTCGACTCCGCGGACGTGGCCGCCAACACGATCGTGGCCCGGCTCCTGGCCGGCGTCGCCGCGCCACCCGCCCCCTACCCGGCCTCCGCCGGCGGTACCTCGATCCTCAAGCGCGGCATCGTCGAGGTCGGCGTCGGCCCGGCGTTCATGACGGTCGGCCAGCGGATGCGCTTCGGCGAGCCGGGCGCTGTCTACGGCTCCCCCTACGGGACGCGTGCGTACGCGCTCGGCGTGGACCTGCCGGGGACCCAGCTCCTGCCGGGAATCTCGCTGGACCTCGAGGGACGACTGCCGGTCAACGAGGCAGGGAATGCCGGGATCGGCGTCGGGGTGTCCTCCGGCGTCCTGCGATCCCCCCCCGCGGTCACGGGGAAGGTGGACTACAGCCTCTGGGAGTCCGGTCCGGATCCCTGGGTCGGCCTCTACCCCTACAGCTACCTTATAGGCCTGGGTCGCGCCAAAATCACCGCGGTCTCGTCCTCGACGCCCGTCTTCGTCAAGCCGGCCGCCTTCATCTACCTCCGGGTGCATCCCCGCGTCGACGTCACCCTCGGAGCGTCGTCGATGTACGTGGGCGGGCTCAGCCGGAAGGCCACCATCCAGTTCGACGACGGGACGACGCACGTCGTGTCCCTCCCCCAGCGCGGCGGGATCCACGTGACCGCGTTCCAGGCCGGTGCGATCTACCGGCTCACCGCACGCATCTCGCTTGCCGTGGCCTACGACACGTACGGCTCACAATGGCTCGTGAACGGACCCGCCGTCAACGTCACGAACACCTTCCCCATGGCCTCCCTCTCCGTCCGCTACCGGCTGTAGTCCGCCGCCGGGGAGGGATCAGGAGAAGAGAGGGCCATACTTAGAGGCCGTAGCATTGGGGAACGGCCTCTGGAAGCAGCGGATGGATATCCAACGCGGCCGCGTGGCTTCTAATCGCGCCAGCCAGCGAAAGGGCCGGGGACGCGCTTCAGATTTTATGATTCTCGGGGCGGGGCGGTCGCGGAACGGATGAAGCCTGGCGTCCGGAAGGTGCCCATTGAGATGCAGCTTTTTCCGGTGCCGCTGGGTCCCCCGAACGCCAAGTGCATTGTCGCACACGGAGACGGGTGGGGGCGTGCCTCCGGTTGCCTTCTGCTTCCCGTCAGGCCACAATGGCCGCATGGCCACTCGCCGTCATGCCCAGCCGCGCGGTCGCGCAGGCGGGCTGGCCCGCGTCCGGAAGCTGAGCCCCGCCGCGCTGCGCCGCTTCGCCTCGCAAGGCGGCCTCGCCCGCGCCCGGAAGCTTCAAGGAAGAAGACGGGGACACGCGTAAGGGGAAGATTCGGGCCGAGGGAGAAGAGGGTCATTCTTCGTGATCGCGCGGTTGCAGACGCAACCGTTGCGAAGATGGCGGGAGGGTCCGGGCGGGACGAATGGCCCGCCTTAAGGAAGCTGGTCAAATCCGGCCTGTCGGAAGTGCCGGTCGGTTGTCACCGCGAGCGTGAGGCCGAGCCGGCGCATCAGGGCGAAGGACGTGCAATCGGTGTACGAGTAGTCCTTGTCCCGGTGGCGGACGAAGAATGTCCAGGCGTGTTCCTCGTCCTCCGGGAGGATTCGGACGCACTCCACGGACGGCGTCCCCCGGAGGGCCGTCCCGGCCCGAACCGCGGCGGCGTGCCCCAGCCTGAGGCTGACCAGGGTCACCACCTCGTCAAACACGAAGTTGCTGGTCACGAGCCGGGCCTCGGGGGGATCGAGATGGGGCCGGATCCGCCGGTGGTCGGGATCGTCCGCGCGGATATATGCGTACCAAGCCGAGGTGTCGACGAAGGCCCGGGGCAACGCGGGCACGCCCTCACCCCCGGTCGCCGTAGAGGATGCGGTCGTGGTCCCGTCCCGCCGGCCCCCGCCGGTCGGTCGCGATCCCCCGGATGTCGGCGAGGCGTGCCACGCGGCGGCGCCGAGCCCCGCGGCTCCCGAGGAGTTCGTCCACGGCCAGGCGCACGAGTTCCGACAGGCTCCGGTCGGTCTCCCGAGCCCATGCGGAGAGCGTCTCGTGCTGACGGGGTTCAAGAAGGACCTGGGTACGCTTCATGCCGTCATGTTACACCATTACACACCCATCACGCCAAAGGCCGGCGCCATCCTTCGTATCACCGGATTCTCCCGCGAAATCCGGGGACGCGGTTCAGATTTGCAGATTCTCGGGGCAGGTGAAGGCGTCGTCCGCGACGATCAGCGGCGGCGGACCGCCTTGCGCGTGTCGGCGAGCACTCGGAGGTATAGTTCGTCCTTCGGCCTCCCCAGCGCCCGCTTACTGGCGATGACGCGGTCGAGGGGCAGAGGAAATCCGGGGACGCGCTTTAGATTTTAAGATTCTCGGGGGCGGAGGCCGGCCCCTGCATCCGGGCCTCCACCCAGAGCCTGAGGTCCCGGACCATGCCGCGGCTACGGTTCCGGTCGAAGGCCGGGGACCCGTCAAGATCCTCGTACCGGTAGAGCGTCCCGTACGGGGTGAGCTCGTCGATGCCGACCAGTGCTTCGGGAACAGGGCACTTCCCCTGCTCAAGGACCTCGATCAGGCCGCGCAGGTCGTGCGTCCGACGGAAAGGTAATCCCAGATGCGAGAGCAGGGCCTTGAGCAACTTCTCGGCGGCCTGCTGGGCGTGGAAACCCACCACGTCATCACTCACCTTGTCCGAGGCAAGGATCAGGTCCAGGACGGCCTCGTCCTCGGCGGCCTTCTTCAGGAACCGGGCCGCCTGTTCAGCGGGACTCATACAGGACCCGGCCCTCGGTGGCGGCCTCGTATACCCAGTTGCCGGGAATGGCCGCCTGGTCCCGGAACGACGCCTCCCCGAGAACGAGGAGGTCGACGCAGACCCGTAGGGGGCTCAGCAGGCGCCGCAGGCGCACCATCTCCCCCACCCGGTCGGGCACGCCGGGCTCGACGACGAGCAGGTCGTAGTCACTGCCGCTGTCAGCCGTGCCGCGCGCCTGCGAGCCGAACAGGATGATCCGCGTCGGCCTCGCGGCGTCGCGCAGGACCTCGGTCATCCGGTCGAGCACATTCGGGGTGATCGGTATGGCGTTCATGGACTCTCTCCCCACCATGATACCCCGGGGGCGTCCGGACGAGGTGAAGCCGGGGACATAAAGAAGAGGGGGCCATACTTAGAGGCCGTAGCATTGGAGAACGGCCTCTGCAAGCAGTGGATAGATATCCAACGCGGCCGCGTGGCTTCTAATCGCGCCAGCCAGCGGACCGTGATTCAGCGGTAGACCTCACGGCGGTTGCCGACCTTCAAAGAAGCTGGGGCCATACTTAACATCTTAACATTCGTCCGCCACCGCGGATGTCTCGGGTCACCGGCAGCCGGCCGGCCCTCGCAGGCCGGGGCCATCCTTCGTGATCGCGCGGTTGCAGACGCAACCGTTGCCAAGATGGCGGGAATATCATCACTTCGCACCGGATTCTCCCGATTAAGAGGAGATCAGGGACGTATCTCAGTTACCATCAGGGCTTGACCTGTCAGCTCGCGGCCGTTGCCGCCGGAATCGTCAGCCCCCGAGGCGATCGAGCTACCCCGGCCACGCTCCGTGGTTGCGCATGGTCACCGCCTCACGCCCACAGGAAGGTCCTCGCCATTTGTGAAGTTGTGTGGATGCTGGCTACCGTCCGATATCCTCGCAACCATCCTGGTGACATAGCTGTTCAGCTCAAACAACTGAATCACGCCATCCATGTCGAGATCCGCCTCGCCCTGGAGGCCGGTGAGGAGGGCATACGTGAAGGCTCCGTGGCCACGCTTTTCACCGGGGAGCTTCCATGCCGCATCTTCCAGAGATGACTCACCGGCACGGCTGGCCGACAGAACGTACGTTCCCTCGGCTTGTCGCAATTGCTTACTGGCTTCTGCCAAGTCCTCTCCCGCCTCGCCACCCCTGGTCATCCTCCCCATATCGAGCTCCAAGGCCCCGGAATGACAGCTATCGTTGAATACGAGCAGTTTGGACACGTTTGCCCGGATCTTCCTGGCGCTGTCCTCGAAATCCGTCCAGCGCAAGGCATCCTCCGACAGCGTTTCAGCCGTCGAATCATACGTCATGAAGTAGTAAGCGTCAGTCGTCGCGTCCTTTCTGCCGTGTCCGGACAGGAAGATGACAACGACATCCTGAACGGAGGCTTGCCCTAGGAAGTGTTTCATCTTGCTGAGCACTTCCTTGCGCGTAACCTGCCCGTTCAGCAGGACCTGAACATGGACCTCCCCGAAGAGTCTACCTTCCTGGCTCTTGAGCATGGCCCCGAATTGAGACGCATCAAAATCGGCAAACTGCAGCGACAATCCCGCGTCGCGATATTTCGATACGCCGATGCAGAGAGCCCACAGATTCGTCTTGAGCGCCGGAGAATGCCCGGCCGGAACCTGCTTGCCGAGCAGTTTCCGGAGGAGGACGGTGGCCACCTTCGCGGCGTCCGCCGAAGCAAAACCCGTCGAGGATTCGGCACGTTCGGTCACGCCAGTCTTCGTGTCGACCAGACGGACGGACACCCGCGGAGTGCCCGCATACAGGGTGCATTTCCCGAGAAGGGCCTTTCTGGCACCCATGAGAGCACCCAGTTCGACCGGAGAGGTGTATGGAATGGTTCCGATCTGCTGGAATTGGTGTTCTTTCAGAGCGCGGTCCATGGTGGCACGGTCCACAACCCGATGCGTTCCGAGCTGGCCGGCGGCGTAACGGAGGATGTTGCTGAGCACGATGGCATCTCCAGCCGGAGCACCGACAGGTTCAAGATCCATCACACAGAGCACGGGATTTGGTTGGACGGCAGACGCGGCCTTCGGCATTACACCTGATTGCACCGCCGGAATAAGCAACTTGCGCATGAGCCGTCGCACCGCAGGATCGGCCTCCGCAGGGCTGAAACCGCCCTCCTGTACCGTCTTCACAATACGGCGCCCCTTCGTATCGAGGAGGTCAACCCACAGATAGCACTGGGCACCCAGATACCCATAGCTCCCTGTTGCGAGGAAGTCCACCACCGGCCCCGGCTCCCCAGGCAGTCCCTCGCTTTGCTCGAATCCCGTCGCCTGAAACATCGAATCCTTGAGCAACCGGAGGGCCTTCTGGTCGCTCTCGACAATCCGGTAGGTCCCCGCATTGACGGCCTCTTCTCTCACCATGTCCGCAAGAGAGGCTGCATCCACCGTGGAACTGAGCAGGGGTTCGAGATCAAGGATGGCCAGCGTTGGAGAGCCTGGCGCTCTTCCGGAAGGCTGTGCCGCGATGGCGACCGGCACCCAGCAAGACATCAAGAGGCAGGCGAGTGCCGTCATCGCTTGCGCATCACGGTCCGGCCTTCGAGGCGACCGGGCTTGCCTTCGCCCGGTCATCCTCCCCCGCCTCCCCATTCGCCAAGAACCCGTTCAATCTCAGGATCGGATTTCGCTTTGAGGTACTCAACCCATGCGGATCGGCACGCCCCCCGGCACGATGCATCAAGGCTGGCTGCGTCGGCGCGGGCGCGATAGCCGACAAGACCGAGATTCCGGAGAATCACCAGTCGCGCTTTCTCGTCGGAGGGCCTCAGGCCGGACAGGATTTCGTAGGCCCGGCGCGGCCGGCCGGCATCGAGATGGGCCATCGCCAGATTGTTTCGTGCCTGCAGGTCCCCCGGACAGGCCGCCACGGCAGACTCGTATTGCTGCTGCGCCTTGACGAGCATCTCCAAGTCGCCTCCGGCCCCACCCTTGCGCGCCCGGGGCGGACCGACCTTCGCAATGAGTTCCGGCTCGAGGCACGATTCGACCAGCAGGCTGGCGCGCGGGCCCTCCATGCCGGACTCCTCCCAGAATCTGAGGTGATACGCGCATCCGAGATTACCCAGCGCGGCGGCGCTTTGGGGGAAGAAGCGCAGGATCGAGGTGAAGGTGATCACTGCGTTCCGGTGGTCTCCCGCCTCGAGCTCACCAGCCCCACTCCCGAACGAGCCCGCGGTTTTCAGGATCTGCGCCCGACCTTCCTCCAACCGGGCCAACCGCTCAGTGCAGGACGGATGATCGGAGCCCTCGACCCCCGACAGCATGCCTTCGTCTCCGTAGGCCAGATCCCCGTACTTCTCCTTGATATTCCTGAGCAACCGCACCGCGCCGTCGTACTCATAGCCGGCCCGGAGGATCCAGATGGCCCCGAAGAGGTCCGCGTTGTACTCCTGCTCCTGCCCTTCAAGGACGACGACCGAGCGCATGGCCCGCCCAAGTACGTTTGTCATCCGTTCCCGCTCGCCTTCGTTCTTCGCGACCGCCAGCACCGTCTCATCCAGCCGGCTCCCAAGTCTGCGCAAGGTCGTGGCGGTCTGAATGCTCTGCAGGTGGTGCCGGTAGACCACATGAACGGCTTCATGGCCGAGAAGGGCCGCCATAGCAGCCTCGTCCCCAGCCAGCGTCAGGACCCAGTCCGCGGGAATGTAAATGGTCCCATCCGAAGAAGTGCAGGGACCTCCGGGATACGGATTACCCCCCTTTCTAGGTCCCACCACGAGCGCGCGCATGGACGCACCGCCGTCCGCGACCCGCAGGATCTTCGCAAGGATGGCATCTACCAGTTGGTCATGCCGAAGCGAGTACTTCCCCTCCACGGCCTCTCCCGAGATGGCGGTGGCATCGAGTGCCTGAAGGAATGCCAAGCCGGACCCGCGATCCGAAGCGCACCACCCGGGCATGGCGAGCATGGCCAGCATGACGCCGACGGCCGACCGCACGAGATACCGCCACACGGCGCCGGCTACTCGAGAATCAGCGCCCGGATGCGCGTCACCTCGCGATTCATGGCATCCACAACGTTCCCACCGGTGTCGGCCGCCGGCGCGGACTTCACTATTCCCGCGAGCGTCTCAACAGACGAGATCAGAGCCTCGGGAACGGCGAGTATTCCTATCAGTGACCGCTGCAGACTTTCCAGCCTCTCCGCCACCTCGGCGCAGTATTCCGCGCGCGGCGGCTCGTCCGTGCACGCGTCGTACGCGGAGGCGACCTGATAACCGAGGGACAGATAGGCGAAATCGGCAGCATGCCTGGTCGCAAAATCCTTGCGCACCTCATCGTCGAACCCATCAATGGCCCGGAAGAGGGTCAAACCGGACTCCCTGGATGACTGCAGCTGCCGACACCGTTTGAGCAAGGCCGTCGGCGCTCCCAGGCGCTTCAGGAGCTCCTGCATGCCCTTCAGGCGGGCACGGCACGCCGTTCGGCACTCCTTGGCGCCTTTCCCGGTGTCACCAGACCTGGTCCTGCAGGAGAGCCACATGGCCTTGAACGAAGCATCGCCGTACAGAAACAGCCGGACCTGCGGGGGCGTGACCTTCTGCCCGTCCTCCTCTGCCGCCTCATCCGACACGATTCCTTTCCTTGCGGTCTTCAATGCATCGAACCCAGCCAGACGGTCGGTGTCCGCCCAGCCGGTCCCGGACATAACATCTGACAGATGGTTCTTGCCGACAGGAGCGGGAGCTGTGGGGTTGGTGGTCGCTGCAGGCTGGGCGGCCGGAACGGGCGCGGCGAGTACGACGAGCATGAGCGTGAAGCCGGCGACTATCGAGTTCAGACACATGGACGGTACCTCCATCAGATGCATAGTGTGGTTCCCGGACTGCAACTCACGGGATTATACACCCCACAGGTCACAGTCCCTCGATGCGATCCCTCCAACCCCTGGGGATCGGCTTTGGGACCGGGAGCGGCTTCCGCCCTTCGATCACGATCTGTTCGCCCTCCTCGACCACCGCGCCCAAGCCTTTCCCCGCCTCCCGAGTGTAGGCCTTCATTCCCTCAGTGGTCTCGAGCTCCAGCAGGCGCGCCGAGGCCACCGCCGGGTCGGCGACTACGTCCTGCAGGATCCAGACGTGGCCCCTGAATACCGAGACCGTTACTCGCTCGTCGTCCCTCGCGACCTCGAACCAGGTCCCCTTCACGCCCACCAGGGCGTATCCCGCCTGCACCCCGAACACATAGCCGCCGGCGCGCAGCCCCTCGACCTCCGCCCGAATGACACCCTTGAGCAGGAGTAGCATGACGCTCCGACCCCAGGTCGAGGCACTCCACGTCAGCCGGACGTCGGTCAGGGGTCCCACCGAGAGGATCCGGCCGGTGTCCAGGGCGAGGCGGCATCGGCCACTGCTGAGCGTCACCACCTCCGCTCCATTGGCCAGCACCATGCCCGCGGAGGCTGCACGGAAGACGGTTGCCCCGGCATCCATGGCGCGCGTCATTGGCCTGACCATGGTCACGACCGCCCCCCGAATCTCCATCCCTTCACCGGTCCGCGAACCGGCGATCTTGAGGTCATCGCCCGCCATCGCCCGCCCTGCCCATGCCGCGAAGAGGATCCCGGCAGCCAGCGCGGAACGTATCCGTTCGCAACGAATTCCGCCCCGCCGGTTGCCATTCATGTTTACGCCCGCATTATACGCACACGAGGAGAAGAGAGGGTCATACTTAGAGGCCGCAGCATTGAGGAAGACAGGGGACGCTGTTGCGTTGTTGCGTAGCTCCCCGGATAGTGGACGGGAACGCGCTATAGACTCTTAGATCCCCCCGGCGCTACTCCTGCCGTGCCGCCTTCGCGAACTTCCCCACCATCGCCTTCACGGCGAGGGCGACTTCGCGCTGGCGGATGAGCTGTTGCGGAAATCCGGGGACGCGCTTTAGATTCTTAGATTCTCTGAGCGCACCGGGGCGGGCGGGGCCTCAGGCCAAGGATTCCGCGGGAAGGCACGTCCGCACGGCATCGCGCGCTTTGCGGGCGATCTCGAGCGCGCCGTCCGCTTCCTTGCGGGTGGGAGGCTCCCAAGCACCGGGGTAGCGGGATTCCACTGCGAAGCGGTTCAGGGAGATGACATCCTCTACCTTGAGGACCAGCCCGGCGGAAGTCGGCACGAGCTTCATCAGGGCGTTCAGGTCGTGAACACTTGGGAAGTCCACCGCATGCAGGACCAGCAAAGCCTTGATGTACTTCTCCACGCACTGCTGGGCATGGAAGGTGATGCCGACCAGGGAGGGATCCTCGACCCGCTCCATCTCGTGTGACGCGATGTGGAAATCCTCCTCGGCCAACCCAACCCATGGCCGCACCCGGCCCGCCCGGTCAGACGGGACGTTCATATAACGCCCGGCCCTCACGCATGGCCGGGCGGATGACCGTGCCCACCTCATCCCGGTCCCGCTCGACTTCCTCCGGCGTCACGACAATGACATCCTTCGGGATGCTCTCGCCAGAGATCTCGAGCTCGATGCGCGTAGCCAGGTTGCGCCGCGAGCCGGTCACCGGCATGACGACCAGCAGGTCCACATCACTGTCCGGCCCCGCCGTTCCGCGGGCATGCGAACCGAACAGGATGATCCGCTCCGGGGAGAACGCCCGCACGATCCGGTCCACCATGGCCCGGATCGACGCCTCCGTGTTGCGAACAATCACGTCTTTACCCATGTCCCTGCTCCACCTCCATGATACCCCCTCCCGCAGACAAACCGGTCGAAGATAGGACGAAGATAGGGGACGCTGTTGCGTAGTTGCGTATCTCGCCGATGGCCAGGATGCAGGCGTGGGAAGCCGCGGGGACGCGCTTCAGGGGAAGAACCGGGACGTTCTTGGGCCCTTCGACTTGGCTCAGGGCTGGGCGAGGAAGACAGGCAGCAAACGGCCTGTCCCGACTCTCGGATTCGTCAGGCGGCTTGGGCAGCCAGGACCTTCCGGGTGGCGTTCAGGATGGACAGGCCAACGATACGGCCCTCCCGCAGGCGGACAATGACGCCCTCGTCGGTCACATCGGCGTCATCCGCAGGCTGGGGTGCCCCGAAGCTGATGTACAGCACGTCCCCGTCCGGATCGTAGGTGAGCTTGGTTTGGTCGATCAGCGCGCTTTTTGCCATCGCATCTTCCTCCTCATGAGCTTACCATAGCGCGAGATAAAGAACGCCGTAATGACGAAGAAGGCCGGGGGACGCGCTTTAGATTTTGAGATTATCGGGGCACGGACGGGGGGACCGGGGGTACGCGTCAGCGTGCCGTCACGAATGCAGCGGTGGCATGGAGCTTGGGGAGACATGCGGGAGGGAGTCTGGGGCTGCGACGTCGTTGGTCGGCCCTCTGGGGCGTCATTGGGCGTTCAGCCATTCCTTCCGGTGGATCCCGGCTTGGCCCAGGATTCGTATCAGAAGATCGACGCCGACTTCATGCTGATGCGGGTTGGGAATTGTGAGCGCCAAGCCTTCCTTCAGCATGTAGGGGTGCTTGCCCTCCTGAAATGGCCCGTCGAATCCGAACCTGCGCAACCGTCTGACGAGCTCCGGCCACTGGACCGGGCTAAGTCTTGGCACCGACGGTCAGGCGGACCGGAGGCCGGACGGTCCTGCCTCCTACCACCGGGATGGCGAGCCCCTTGCGGAGTCGAAGCGCAATCCATCCGTCGAGCACCTCCCGCAACTCGTCCCGGCAGGCTTCGAGCGTTCTGCCAGTCGCCCAAACGCCCCTGCAGGCGGAGATCTCCCCGTAGTACGGCTCGGGGTTGTTCGCGATGATCTCGTACTTGGCCTTCGCCATTGCAGCTTCGACGTACTCGAGGATCATGATGATTTGATCATAGCATCACCGCCCATGGAGAAGAACCGGCAGATCAAAGAAGCTGGGCCATACTTAGGGGTCACTGAAAAGGACCGGGAAGGACCGGGAAGGACCGGGGACGCGCTTTAGATTTTAAGATTCTCGGGGCAGGTGGTCGCTTTCGGACGGCTCAGCCCCCGAGGATCCTCGAGAGGATCTCGCGGATTCGACCGAAATG
>CAKKQC010000074.1 GCA_919901855.1 bacterium
CCAAAGCCCTGCAAAACCGTCATGTCGCTCCCGCAACTGCGGAACTCAGGCTAGGAAACCGGAACCGATGGCCGTGGACGTGAAGTTCGACGCCTCCGCCATGCACGTGCGACTCCTGGACGGCCGGGAAGTGGGCATCCCTCTCGCCTGGTTCCCGAAACTCCAGCACGCCACGCCGGCACAACGCAAACGCTGGAGACTCATCGGCAAAGGGGTCGGAATCCACTGGGACGTAATCGACGAGGATCTCTCCGTCTCGGCGCTCCTCGGTCGCTGAACCCGCCTCGGCACAGCGGCGAAGCGGAGTTCGACCCGCCCGGCTCCCCCGGACCGGGGAACGACTGGGTCCTGGTCCTGGCCTCGATCCCGCTCCGCGAATGATGCCTGGCGTCACCGCCCCGCGAATCTGAAAGTCTGAAGTACGTCCCCTCCCGCCTCCCGGCCTACCCGAACCAGCCCGCGGGCGGCGCGAGCAGGAACTCCCCGAGCGGAATCCCGCCGCCGCCCACCATCAGTGTCCGGACCGGCTTGTGCTCCCGGGCGAAGGCCGTCAACCCGGACAGGCGTCCGGCCTTCAGCCCGCCCTTGACCTCGATCGCCACGGTGTCCTTCCCGCGCCGGATCACGAAATCCACTTCCGACTTGCCCTCGCGCCAGTAGAAGACTTCGAAGGGCCCGGTCCGTGCCGCGTTCAGGAGGTGGGCGCCCACCGCGGACTCCACGAGCCGTCCCCACCGGTCCGGGTCCCCGCGCACCGCCTCGAAGTTCCCCGCCGACGTGGCCGTCATCGCCGCCGTGTTCAGCACCTGGAGCTTGGGAATGGACCCGCGCTGGCGGACCCGGTGCCATGGCGCACGAGCAGGGGCTAGGAGCCCAGCAGGACGACCCGCAGGGGGCATCCCGACGCCGCGTCCTCGTCCCACAGGCGCTTCACCGTCTCCGACCATCCCGGGATCTTCTGGGCCTCGTCCAGTACGAAGACCCCTCCCCGCTCCTCCGCCTTCTCCCGGGCGATCCCCCATTCCCGACTGAGCCACTCCCGGTCACGGAGCGTGGGCTCGTCCGCGGTCGCATAGTGCGACGGCATCGGAAGGTCCGCCAGCACCTGTCTGGCCACCGTGGTCTTTCCCGTCTGCCGGGGTCCGGCCAGAGTTTCGGAGTCCCCCGAAACTCGCAGGCGTCCGTCTGCGGACGCCCGAGCTTGTGGTACGGCTCGTCGCTTCCCCGCCCGCGCTCCGGAACGAGGAAGTCCATGTCCATCTCCGAATGGACCAACTTCATGAACCCGGTCCTCCCCCGTTGCACGATGAAACCCAGATCCTTGACCATGTCGGACAGGCTGACGTTCTTCGTGAACTTGGGAGGCGTCGGGATCATCAGGTCCATGTCCATGGTGCGGACCGTTCCGAGGGAGCCGAAGCCGGGCACCCCGACGCGGTAGAAGTGCATGACCCAACTGCCCACCAGCACGACATGGCCCAGGACGCCGGCGTCCTGCATGCGCCTCAGCGGAGCTCAGGCGGTGCGGACGCACCGTGCGGCGCCGACTTTTCTTTCATGGAGCGCCCTCTTGAGGTAGGCGACCTGATGGCGCAGGTCCGCGATGATCCCCCGGTACCGCGCCCGCATTTTCTTCGCCTCCTGGAATCCCGCGATCTCCTCCGGCTTCAGCTTGCCCTTGTAGGCGAACCGGACCTTCCCGCCCTCCCGGGAGGCCAGGTAAAAGAACGAGCGCCCCCGGATCCGTTTCTCGACCAGGCTCCCCCGCGGCTGGGCCCGCAAAGTCCTCTCAAAGCCGGCCAGCTTCCGCTGTGCGTTGGCCAGCTCATCCCGGAGCACGCCCCGGACGGGATTAGCGCGTTCTCGCATGGTTACCAAACATCTCCTTCCTTAAGGTACCGTGTTTGGTAACCTCTTTCAATGCCGGTTACCAAACGCCCCACCTCATCCATCGGCCTGTTAGGTAATGGCCAGAGCGACCTCCGTCCACCCCCGCCGGTTCCGCCACCTCTCCTTTCCCTCTTCCTCCCCCTCTTCCCCTCCCCCGCGCCGGCAGGCAGGGGCCGGGGTGAGGTTGATGTGTCCCCGGCCCGGGAGGAGGGGGCCGAAGTCAGCGGAGTTGCGAGGTCCCCCGAGCAACTCCTGGGCGATGCTGCCTCGAAGGCTTCCTCCGAGGACGCACGCGTCAGCGTGCGCGAGCGCACCCAGGACGTCCGGGCCGGCCCTGATTGCGTGACGTCGACCTCACCCCGGCCCCTGACCCACTATCTCTTCGGCATCCCCGCCGGCCGGGGCCAATCCTCTATCTCCACCACCGCCACGCCAGTCCTGAGCGAGGGAGCCTTGCGACCGAGTCGAAGGAGCGCCACGCGGCTATCCCTCAGCCGACAGCCGGGCCCTGAGGACGGCGAGATCGCAACCCGCATCACGGGGGGTCTGGAGCGACAACGCGCCCCCAGCCAGGATCCTGAGCAGGAGCGCCTGAGTGACCGGATCGCGAGATCCGTAACCGGATCGCTTGACGGCCTCTCAACTGGTCGCCCACAAGGGCCGACAGGCAGCGTACCGCACATACGACGGCTTGGTCGCGAACCGGTGTTCGCCGGGTTGGATCGGACAGGCTTCGTCGAGAAGCCGGGGCTCGGTATTCAGGGAGACGATCCAGACGCACGCCTCATCGACCCCCGTCTCATGTCGCCGGCGAACCACCGGATCCGAGCACACGACCCAAAGGTGCGGAAATACGTCCTCGTGGAGCAGCACAAAGGTGGATCCGGGCGGGAGATCCTCGAAAGGGGTCCCCGCCATTACGCGCGGGAGTTGGTGGGCGCGGCTCCCGGACGGTCCAGCCGGACGAATTCATCGGCGGATACCCGGACCCGCCCGATCTCCTCCTCGGTGTAGCCGCCGGACCTCAGGATCTCCTCGGGGTCGATGACGTGCGCCCCGGATCCCGTCTCGGTGTGCTCGGGCCAGCGGTGGGCTTCGGCCCGCAGCTCGTCGTACTTCAGGCGGCCGAACCGGTCGACGAGGCCGTCCAGGAGGCGCGTCTCGTATTCGGACAGCGCCCCCTCTCCGGGATCCTCGAGCACGCGGACCTCGTACCCCACGCGCTTCGAAATGTGGCGCCCCCAGTACCCCACGCTTCCCTTGAGCAGGTCATAGGTCGTCTGGGCCACGGGCCCGTCCGGCAGGTCCCTGAGCTCGTCTCCGGTGAACGGGATGCCCCGCTGGACCAGTGACTCCCGGTTCGCGAGGTAGAGGATCTTGAGCAGGTTGTAGGCGTTCATGGACCCGCCGACACGCTTCAGCGCGTGGGCCGCCGCCTGCGTCGCCTTGGTCTCGTCGAACGGAAAGCTCATCCCGCTCCTCCTCCCAATTGTCGAACCATCCCACCGCCCTGGCAGGTCCCGGGCCTCAGGATTCCACCCTCCTCGGTTTGCCGCCTTTATCTCACCGCCTTCGTGACAGGATGTCAACACCCCATGGTCGTGTTCAGGAAGGGCCAAGCGGGTGCGGGAGGAGGGGGCCGAAGTCAGCGGAGTTGCGAGGTCCGGAGCAACTCCGAGGCACCCGGCTTCGGGTGCACCTTCGCAGAGCCAACAGGCGGCGACAATGGCCTCCGGTCAGTGGCGTCGTACGTGTGCTTCCTGCGGCCGCTCCCCACGAACGCGACGACCTTCTTCACCACCG
>CAKKQC010000075.1 GCA_919901855.1 bacterium
CCCCGCGTCGGCTCCCGCCGCGGCCGCGCCGGCGCCGCCGCCTTTGCCATCGGCCCCCCCGAGACCCGCGGCGACGCCACCGGCGGCTCCGCCGCTTCCTTCGCCGTCGACGCCGGCTTCGGCGCCGGCGTCGCCGTCAACGCCGGCTTCGGCGCCGGTTCCGGCAGCGGCCCCCAAGTCGCCGGTCCCCCAGCCCGTCGCCACGCCCCCGCCGCCGGCCGCTCCCCCGGCCGACGCCGTGCCGGCGCCCGGGAAGGTCACGGCCGAGCTCGAAGGCTCGACCGTGGTCATCAAGTGGAACCCCGTCGCTTCCAAGGTCCCGCTCGCGGGCTACCTCGTCTATCGCGCCTTCCCCGGCGACGACACGGGCGCGCCGCTCAACAGCGCTCCCACCACGGACACGGTCTGGCGCGACCGGACCGCGAAGGAGGCCACGACCTACGTGTTCTGGGTCGTGGCCCAGACGCTCGAGGGCAAGCAGAGCGCCGCCTCGGCCAAGTCCAAGGTCGAGATTCCGAAGACCGGAGGCGTCGTCCCGTTCTTCTGATCGCGACCGTGAGCGGCACGCCGACCCTTCCCGTGCGCCTCTCCCGCCGACGCCTCGCCACGGGCGCCGCGGCCTTGGCCGGGTGGCTCTGCCTCGCGGCCGGCGTCCGGGGCGACACGGTCAGGGCCGCCGTCCGGCAGGGCGACTCCGTCCGGAATCTCCAGGTGCGACGGGAAGGCGGCGAGCTCCTCCTGCCCCTGCTCGCGTGCGGCCCCCTCCTGGGCGCGGACGCGAGTTGGGACCCCGCCACCAACCGGTGGCATCTCAGGAGCCGGGCGGTCACCGCGGGCGGCTTTCTCGACGAACCCCTCCTGACCCTCGGCGGACAGCCCCTCCTCGTCCGGACCCCGCCGCGGCTGATCGGGGGGCTTCCCTTCCTGTCGCTCGAAGCCGTCCGCCTGCTCGGACGGCGCGGCTGGGACACGGACGTGGCGTGGAACGAAGCGAAGAAGGAGCTCGTCGTCCAGCCGGCGCAGACGCAGGCGGACCTCGGACCGGAAGCCTCCCGCACCCGCGCGCTCACCGCACCTCCCGTCCCGCTCGGCGCGCGCGTGATCGGCCTGGACCCCGGACACGTCCACCGCTCCGGTGCCGGGGGCCTTCGCGGCCTCAACGAGGGCGACCTCGGACTGGCGCTCGCGCAGGCCGTGGCCGCGACCACGATCGCCGACGGCGTCGCCGCGATCCTGCTCCAGGACGGAACCACCCCGCTCGAGCCGTTCGAAGTCGCGAGTCTCGCCAACACGCTGGAAGCACGCGCGTTCGTGAGCTTCCACGGCTCCGAGCACGGAGATCCCGGCGTGGCCGTCTGGATCTGGGGCCTCGGAAACATGGGCGGTGCCGGGATCGCGTTCGACCCCTTCGAGCCGCCTGGCGGATGGACCGGCACCGCCCAGGCCCAGGTCGACCGGTCGGTGGCCCTCGCCCGGCGGATCGCGGCGGCCATCGAATCGGCGGGCATCCCGACGCGCGGGCCGCTTCCGGCCCCCCTCCTCGCGCTCGAAGGCCTGGCCTGCCCGGCCGTCGTCATCGAGTTCGAGGGGCTGGGCACGCACGAAGGCGCGAAGCTCGCGATGGACGAAGCTCTCCGGAGCCGGCTGGCCGCGGCCGTGGCGCAGGCGTTGCTGGCATTCGCCCCGGGTAACGCCGCCGGGGCCCCCGCCGCCGGAGGGACACCGGACCCCGGAGCCGCGGAATCCGCCACGACTCCGACTCCGCCTCCGCCCGCTCCCGCGGACGGCGGGGCGGCCGCCACCGGGGGGGAGGCGGCCAAGCCGTGAAGCGCATGATCGTCCTCCTTTGCGCCGCCGCCCTCGTCGCCGCCGGAATCTTCCTCTGGCACGGTAAACGCGGCACTGCGGTCACGGGCCCGGTGGTCGCAGTCGCGCCGGGCGCCGAAGCGATCGACGTCGTCGTCTGCTACCCCCCGAAGGCGGGACTGGAGCCGGTCGAGGAAATCCGGCGTCGCCCGAAGCCGGCGTCGCCGCAGGACCGGCTGGTCCAGCTCGTGGGCGAGCTGCACCAGCCGCCCGCCTCCGCGGACGCGCTCCCCCTCTTCCCGCCCGGCCTCACCCCGCGCGCCGTCTTCCTTTCCGCCGACGGCGTGGCGTACCTCGACGAGCCCGTGGCGGCGCTCGACCGGCCGATGGGAGCCCGTGACGAGATCGTATTCGTCCGGTCGATCCTGCGCGCGATTGCGAGGAACTGCCCGGACGTCAAGGCGGTCGTCTTCCTCGCCGACGGGGCGACCCGCCCGCGGCTGTGCGGGCACCTCCCCGCCCACGGCCGGTACCTGATTCCCAAGCTGGTGCCGGCACGCGCCCGGTGACCGCCACGGCCGCGGTGGACGGGCGGGATCTCGCGCCGGTTCGCCGCCGGCTGTTCGCGGTCTGGGCACTCTGGGTCTGGCTGGCCTGGCTCTTCTCCCGCGAACTCCTCGACTGCCGCCACCTCCCCGCGGTCGTCTCCCACCTCTGCACGCCGCCGTGGCCGGCCGCGGGAACCGCGCTGCGCTCCGCGGCGCTCGCCCTCGCGGGCGCGGGGATCACGGCGCTCGCGGGAATGGGCTGCGGCCGTGCCCTGCTCGGGGTCATTTCGCCCGCGGCCGGGCGGTGGCTCGCGCTCGCGGCCGGCCTACCGCTCCTCGCGCTGGGCGCCCAGGGCGCAGGCTGGCTCGGCCTGGCAGCCCCGCAGGTTTTCGCCGCGGTCGCCGCCATCGCCGCCGCCGCCCTGCCGGCCCTTGGCCGGCGGGGAGCCGCAGCGGCGCTGCCGCTCCTTGGCCGCCCCCTTGCCCTGGCTCGTCGCGCGGACCCGAGCGGATTCCTGGTGTGGATCCCCAGGGTCTCGGTCGCCGCGGTTCTCGTGGCGTCCTTAGCCCCCGAGGTCGCCTGGGACGCCGTCGTCTACCACCTGCGCGTCCCGTCCCTGTACCTGGTCGACCGCAAGATCGTGCCCCTGCCCGCGATCTTCCCCTCCTACTTTCCGTTCACTGGCGAGACGCTCTTCCTCGTGGCGCGAAGCATCGGCGGCGACCCCGCGGCGCGCCTGCTTCACGCTCTCGCCTGGCTCGCGGCCGCCGAGGGCGTCGCCCGGCTCGCCGCGCGCGTCTGGTCCCGCGACGCCGCCCCCTGGGCCCGGGCCATGTTCCTCACCCTCCCGTTCGGCATGGTGATCGCGAGCCGGGCGTACGTCGAGTTCTTCCTCGTCCTCTCGCTCGTGGGCTCGCTCCTCGCCCTCACCGCCCCGCGGCCGCGATGGCTCGCGGCCGGATGGCTTGCCGGCGCTGCCTTCGGCACCAAGTACCTCGGAGGCGCCGCGGCCGTCGTCCTCTTCGCCGTCTCCCTCCACCGTGCCCGGCGGGGTCGTCTCGACCCCGGGGGTCGCTTCGACCCGCGGGGCCTCACCGGGCCCGGGCCCCGGCGATTCGCCGCGGCGGCCCTCGCGGCCGGCGGCGCCTGGCTCGTCAGAACCTGGGCTTGGACCGGGAACCCCGTATACCCCGTGCTCTTCGGCGGCCTGCGCTGGACCCCCGCGGACATGGCGGGCTGGCGCGACGATGCCCGCGCCCTGCACCCCGATCCCGCCGGACTCCTGGCCGCGCCGTGGCGGCTCATGACCTCTCCGGGCTCCGACGGCGCCTTGTCGCCGCTCGTCCTGATCGCCGTGGCCGGCCCGCTCCTGTGGCCCGCCGCCCGCCGCGGGAAGCTCTGGGGGGTCGCGCTCGCGCTCTTCGTGATCTGGGGGCTGACCGCGCCGCTCGCGCGCTACCTGACCCCCGCCCTCGCGATCGCGTGCGTCGCCGGTGCCGGTTGCGTCAACGGAGCGGGGCTCGGCCCGGTGGCACGCCGGTGGATGACCCGGCTGTCGCTGGCGGGCCTGATCGGCTCCGTCGCGTGCGGCGTGAAGGCGATCCAGTTCTCGACCGCCTCCTACGATCCCGCGCTCGGCAAGGTCACGCCCGCCGCGTACCGCGCCGGGTACTTCCGGCCCGAGGGATACGAGGGCGTGCTCGCCGCGGCGGAGAGCCGCGCACCCCCGCGCGGCCGCGTGTACTTCCTCGGCCACGTCTTCAGCTACGACCTGCCCCGGCGGGTCTGGTTCGAATTCCTGTACGTCCGTCCCCCGCTCTACTGGTGGCTGAAAGACGCCGGCTCCGCCGAGCGCGTCCGCGTCGTCGCACGCCAGGCCGGACTGACCCAGATCGTGTGGCACCCGCTCGGCGGGCTCGCGATCCTGGGGAAGAAGCCGTGGCTCACCGACTGGAACCCCGCCCGCCTGCGCGCGTACCGGGAGTTCTGGGCCCTGCATGTGCGCGAAGCGGAACGCCTCGGCGACTGGGTGGTCTTCGACGTGCGGGCCACCGCCGGACCCGTGGCGGCCGGGCCCGCCAGCCCGGCCGGAGCGCCCGCGGCCGGACGGCCGTGGGCCGGCCGGTCCCTGCCCGGCACCGAGGGGATCACGGGGCCGGCGGACATCGCGTGGCAGGCGGGACGCAGGGCGGACGCCGCCCGGCTGGCCCGCGAGGCCATCGCGAGGTTCCCGGACTTCCCCGATGCCCGACGCCGGGTGCGCGAGTACGGGGGCGCTCCCTGAGGCGGCTCGCGCGGATCGCCCTCCTGGCCGTGCCGTTCGCGGCGCTGGCCTGCGCCCCCCGGCTCACGATGGAGCAGTTCGAGCTGCCCAAGCACTTGGGGTTGCTCGTACTCGCCGGCGTCCTGCTGGCCGGCGGCGCCGTCCCCGGCCCGCGCACCCAGCCCGCGCTCCTGGCGTGGATGGCGGCCGTCGCGGCGTCGGCGGTCGGCGCATCCGCGCCGTCCGCCGCGTGGCTCGGCGATTACGAGAACCTCGAGGGCGTGCTCACCTGGGCCTGCTACGCGGTCCTCTTCCTCGCGGGGGCGGGCCTCGACCACGGCCAGGCGCGGCGGTTCCGGACCGCCGTCGTCGCGGCTGCCTGCCTCGGCGCCGCGTACGCGCTCCTCCAGCAGGCCGGGGCGGACCCCTTCCGCGGCGAGCGCTTCCGGCACGTCCGGGCCTTCGCCGGCAACCCGGACTTCCTCGCCCAGCAGATGGCCATGGCGATCCCCCTCTTGCTGGCCCGCGGTGCCGGGGGTGTCCCCACCCTCGGCCCCGTAGGTGTCTTCACCTGCAGCGCCGGCGGTGTCTTCACCGTCGGCGCAGTGGGTGTCTTCACCCTCGTGCTCGGGCTCACGGCCAGCCGGGGCGGCCTCCTCGGCGGGATCGCGGGGTGCGTCGTGGCTTTGGCCCCCCTGCCCCGGACGCGTCCCGCTGACGCGGGACGCCGGTGGCTTGGGGCGGCGGCCGCCGGCGCCGCCGGCCTCCTCGTGGCCGAACTCCTGCTCCCGGCCGACCTCTCGCTCCACGGACGGCTGGAAGACCTCGCCGCGGGGCACGGACTCGCCCGGACCCGCGGGATCATGTGGGAAGGCGTCGCCCGGGCGGCGCGCGAGCGCCCGCTCCTCGGCCTGGGTCCCGACGGATTGGGCGCCGCGTTTCTGAGGACCGCCCCGCCGGGTTGGGCGGACCTCGAGGGGCTGGGCACTACCGCGCGGAAGGCGCACGACGAGCCCCTGCACGTGCTCGCGATCGCGGGGGTCGCCGGGCTCGGCGCGTGGGCCTGGCTCCTCGCCGTCGCGTTCCGCCGCCCGGAACGCGACCCCGCCGCTGTCGCCGCGCTCTGCGCGGCCCTGATCCACAACCTCGTCGGGTTCTCGACCGCGGCCACCGCGCCCGTCGTCTGGGTCCTGCTCGGCCGGCTCAGCTCATGCAAACCGGAGCAAGACACTCCTGGAGTCCCGGTCGGCACGAGCGGAGTTTCGGCGTACGCCGAAACTCCGAAACGCGCCATCCTCGTGGCCCTCGGGCTCATGCTGGCCGTCTTTGGCGCGTTCAGGTTCAGCGCCGATGCGTGGGCCTACCGGGGCAACGAGGCGGCCCGGGCGGGCGCCCCCGGCCGCGCGACGGACGCGTTCCTCGTCGCGGCGCGGCTGGCGCCGTGGGAGGCCACCTACCTCGTGCGCGCCGCGAGCGGGCTCGAGCAGTCCGGCAGGCCCTCCGATGCGCTCCCGCTCTACGAGCGGGCGGCGGCATTCTCGCCGGCCGACGGCATCCGGCTCGGCCACGTCGGGCGGGTTTCTTTCGCCCTCGCCTCGGCGGCGCGGAACCGCGGGGCGCGCGACGAGGCGTACGCGACACTCCTCAAGGCGGTCGCGCTCGCGCCCTCCCAGCCCAGCCTGTACGGGGCGGCGATCATGGCCGCGCAGCAACTGGGGAACCGCGCCGATGTCGACCGGCTGGTCGCGGATCTCCGCGCCCGTGAACCCGGCTGGGCGCAGAAGATGTTGGGCCGGTAGGACGCTGGGAAGGCGAGGGTCGTCCTCGACCCTAGTTTATAACGATGCGGTAGCAGGCGCAGCCCGAGGTCTCGACCCCCGCCATGGGCACCGTCCACCGCAGCCACCGCGTTCCCGCCACGGGGTTCCCGTTCGTGAACGACGCCGGGGGCGGCGGGGCCGCCGACGCCTGCGTCGAATACGCGACCGTCACCGCCACCCCGTCCGTCGTCCCGCAGTTGAACGCGTTCACCGACGCCTCCGGCACGAACGTCGTACCCATCGGTATCGCGTCCGTGATGACGAAAGTGAACGCCGACGCCGACGAGTAGTTGCTCCAGCACACCTTGAACTGCACCGTGTCCGCCGACGCCGCCAGCACGAGCCGCGGCGACTTCGTCAGCTCCACGTCCGCCCCGACGACCATGATCGACGCCAGTCCCGTGATCGTCCCGTCCGCGGTGTCGGCCGCCACGATGCTTTGCAGGCCCAACCTCGTCAGGACGACATTCACGAAGATATGCACGCCGTTGTCGTTCGGGACCCCGGCGCAGCCTCCCATGCTCGCATGCCACGTGTAGTTGTACGCATCCATCCCCGTGCCCCCGATCTTCGCCGTCTGGTCCGTCGAGGTGAACGACGCCGTCCCGCAGTAGTCGGTCTTCGTCTGGCTCGTCTGTCCCTGCACGACCACGATCGTGATCCAGAAACTCTCGCCCGTGAACACCGTGGGCGGCACCAGGATGTCGTAGAAGATGCCGCGCTGGAGGAAGGGCGCCGTGTAGAATTTCTCCCCCACGTTCATGGTGATGTACTGGCCGATGACGTCGCCGGGATTCCCCGCCGCCAGGACCTGGATCTTCCAGTTCAGGGTGTTCGGCGCCGTCGTGTTGGATATCGCCCGGAACGACACGCATTCGTCGACGTCGTTCGTCGTGTAGGTCGCGGACGCCTGAATGCCGCCGGTCGCGGCCCCCGACGAGAGGTTGAGCACGAGGTTGATCTTCGGACAGAAGACGTCGATAGTCGAGACCGAGTAGCCGCCGGCGTCGTGGGCGGCCTGGTTGGTGTAAAGCCAGTACTGCTGCCCCGTCTGCTGGCCCGCCGTCGCTGCGTCCGCGGCGTGGAGCATGGACCCGCCCGAGTACTGGTCGACGATCGCCCGGCCGCCGTACGCCTGTCCCTTGCCCGTCGTGAAGATGACCTTGTAGAGCCGGTACCGAATCGCGAAGCACCCGGTCGTGTAGTTGTCGCCGTAGATCTCGGGGTTGGCCACCCCGGAGAAGCCCGCGGGCACCGTGCCGGAACACAGCGTGGGCGTCCAGGTTCCCGAGTAGCCGACCAGGTCCGTCGAGACCGTCTTCGGGTTCGGGGACTTGGCCGTCGGGTCCAGCGGCGCGTACCGGTGGACCTCGTAGTTCAGGGCGACGGCGCCGAGGTTCTGGAACGCCGCCACGTCGGACGTCCCCGGCAGGTGGCCGCAGAACATGTAATAAGTCGCGGGGTTGCCGAAGTTCACGAGCCCGCCGTTCTCGCGGTTCGGCGCCAGGCTCCCCATGTCGTTGTACGCGCCGCCCACGCCCAGACCGGGCCAGGCCTTCTCCACGATGAGCTTCGTGTTCGACGAGATGACCCGGTAGTGGTTGGCGACCGTGGGCACGAAGTCCCACTGGCTCCCGTTCCAGACGTCCTGCGTCTTCGCGAACTCCCAGGCCAGCAGGGCCGGGTTCCACGCGAAGATGAAGATCGTGGTCGGCTGGGTGTCGTCCGTGTTCACGCAGTAGAGCGTGTCCACGGTCGTCATGTCGGTCGCGTGCGTCCGGCAGTACGAGTAGGCGATGTACCCGCAGAACGAGAGCGACGTCGTCCCCGCGTACGTGTTCGCGTCCTGGTTGCCTCCCGCCAGGCACATGGACAGCTCCCAGATCATGGGCGCGTTCGAGACCATCTTGTGCAGGTAGTTGAACGGCAGCGCGGGCCACACGCCGGCGACGTACTCGTTCGGGACGTACCGCGACGGCGCCCGCTCGACCTTGCACCCCATCTCCCAGTCGATCGGCGGCCCGCCCGTGCAGGTCCCCGCGAAGACGTCGATCTTGGGGGAGACCCCTCCGGCGGTCGCGAAGGGCGAGCAGACGACCTCGCAGGGCGCCGCCGAACAGCACCATTTCTTGTAGAGCTGGAAGTCGCATGCCTTGTTGAGCGGGTAGAACGAGATGAAGTACGTCTGGTTCACGCACCCCTTGAACCAGGAGGACTCGGCGCCCGCCCACCCGACGTAGCTCACGAACGTGGTGCGCAGCACGACGCCCGCCTGGTGCGTGAACGACCGCAGGTTCTGCGCCGACCCCGTCCCGCCCACGACGCCCGTCTGCCCCCAGGCCAGGATCGACGCCTGGTCGATCATGACCGCCCCGACTGTCGTCGACTGCCGCACCTTGCCCTTCCACCGCACCGTCAGCGTGAACCCCGGCGGCAGGTCCAACTGCCACGTCAGGATCGTGTTCTTCGCCCCCGTCACGACCTTGCCCGGGCTCGCCGCCGCGCACCCCGACGGCGTCATCGTCCACCCCGTGCACGGGTCCTCGATCCCCTGATCCTGGCTCCACGAATCGAGCTGCGTCGGCACCGTGTCCCAGATGTGCACGTTCCACCACGTCCTCGTCGACGAGATGTTCTTCACGAACAGCGAGTAGATGATCTCGTCGTCCGACTGGCCCACCCGCGGCGCGAACAGGATGTCCTGGTCGCCCAGGAGCCAGAAGTAGTACCGCTTCACGACCGTGGCCACCGTGTTCGAGGTCGACCCCGGCGGACAGCCCCCGGCCGGTTCCCAGGACGTGTGCACGCTGTTGAAGAGGAACTGCCCCTCCTGCGCCGCGAAATCCCCGGACCCCGGCTCGAACGACTCCCCGTTCCCCCAGTCGATCGTCGCGGCGAACACGATCATCCCCGTCGCGCCCCCCGCCGTCGTGAACGGGCCGGGTATCGTCCACCGCAGCCGCGTCGGCGGACCCGGGTCGGGGTCGTACCCGGGATCGGGCACCGACCCGATGCCGGACACCCAGTGCATGAACGTCGGCAGCGTGTCGATGATCCACATGTTGCTCACCGGCCCCGCGCTCGGCTTGCCGTAGAAAATGGTGTAGAGAAGAGTGTCCCCCGGCGCCGCCACGTCCAGGTTCACGCTCTTCATCGAGTACCGGATCGTCTTCGGCGCGGGGTCCGACGTCGGCCCCCAGTTTCCCGCCGACCCGCAGGAATCGAACACGCCCCCCGGCCAGGCCGGGTTCACCGTGTCGTTGAACCCGAGACCCAGCTCGACCGTGTTGCCGTCGCCCGGACACGGCCCGATGTCCACGTACGTCATGATGTTCGGGTAGCACGAACACCCCCACGACGGAGCGTCGCAGACGTTGCTCATAACCAGCGGCCCGCCGCCCCAAGTCCACGCCGGAAAACTCTGGACCCCGATCGTCCAGTTGCCGGCCCACGTCATCGTCTGCACCGCGATGTTCGTCTTGGACCCGCACACGACGTCGAAGTACACGCCCCGGATGTCGCCCGTGCCGCCCCCCGAGGCGGTGCCGTAGTTCAGGACCGTGAGCCCCACGATCTGGTCGGTCGTGCACCACGTGCAGATCGTGGCGTCGCAATCGTCGAGAGTGAAGACCGCCGCGGGCGCCTGAACCCAGTTGGGAAACAGCGTGTCGATGTCGCTGAACGGCGGCACCGACGACGCGTAGGCATCGTTGAAGTAGTTGGCCCGCCCCGCGCCGGCCACCAACAGCCAGCACGCCGCCAACGCCGCCACCCGGATTCGCTTCACCAGCCCGTTCTCCTCGTCTCCCCCCCCAGTCGCCATGATTATAACCCCGCCGGAACCCGCCTGTACGCGACGGCTCCCGCGTTCCGCCGCCCGTCCGGCTAGTTCACCCTGATCCGAAAGCAGGCACAGCCGCTCGTTCCGACCCCGACGATGGGTACCGACCACCGCAGCCACTGGGTGCCCGCGACCGGGTTGGCCGTGGTGAAGGACGCGGCGGCCGGCGGCGTGGGAGTCGCCACCGTCGAGTAGGCCACGGTCATGCCGGTCCCGTTCGTCGTCCCGCAATCGAGCCCCGCCACGCCGGCCTCGGGGAGGTACGACGTGCCGATGGGCACGGCGTCCGTGACCACGAACGAGAACCCGGACGCCGAGGAGTAATTGCTCCAGCAGATCTTGAACTGCACCGTGTCGCCGGAGGCCGCCACCGTGAGCTTCGGTTGCTTGAAGAACTGGATGTTCGCGCCCGTAACGTTGATCGCGGTGACCCCGTTGATCGATCCGTCGCTGGTATCGTTGGCGACCAGCGACTGGAGCCCGAGGCGGTACATGGTGACGTTCACGAACACGCGGACGCCGTTCTCATCGGGCGCGGCGGAACACGCCGGAACGGCCGAACTGCTCGACCACGTGAAATTGTACCCGTCCATGGCCGCCCCCTCGATCCGGGCCAGGGGGTCCGTCGAGGTGAAACTCGTGCTGCCGCAGTAATCGATCTTCGTCGTGCCCGTGTTCAGGACGACGACGACCGTGATCCAGAACGGCTGGCCCGAGAAGACCGTGGGCGGGGCGATGATTTCGTAGTGCACGCCGGTGGACACGAACGGGGCGGTGAAGAACTTCTCCCGGAACTCCTCCTGGTGGTACATCCCGATGAGCTCCCCCTGCGTACCCCCGGCCAGGAGCCGGATCCGCCAGGGGACGGAGTCGACCTTCGTGCCCGGAAGCGGCAGGAACCCGATGCATTGGTCCGGGCCGTCGCTCGTGTAGGTCGCGCTGAATCCCGCCACGGTGCTCACGGCCTGGACCGCCATCCCCGCCGAATGCGCGAAGAACAGCAGGGAGTGGGTGGCGGGCCCCGAGTACTGGTGGAACCAGAAATCCTGCCCCGTAGACCGGCCGTCCGCCGAGTGGATGACCCGGCCGCCCGCCCAACTCCGCATCATGTTGGCGCCCGCGTTGACCGAGATCGTGCCGCCCGACTGCCACTCGATCTTCCACGAGTTCGCGGTGCCCCCGGTGCCGTTCGCCAGCCGCTCACCGATGAACCCCGAGATGAACGGGTTGACCGGGCCCGCGAGCCCGGCGTCCGTCGTACGGGTAGCGACGTAGTCCCATACGCCCGAATTTCCGGCCAGGCTCGGCGGAATGCCCTGGACGGCCTGACCGGGGTACCGGGAGCGGTAGTGGTAGAGCCGCCATACGGACGGCACCGCGGGGTCGCAGTTCCCGATCATCATGTTCTGGTTGCTGTCGGCGTCGTGGTAGCAGACGATGTAGAAGGTCCCGGGGCCGCCGGGCCTCGACGTATTGAGCCCGTTCTCGGCGGTCGGCACGAGCCCCCCGTGCTCGTTGTACCCGTACGGCACGCCCGTGGGGTCGCCGATGGTCCCGTAGCCCTGGTAGACCAGGAGCCGGGCGTCCGACGAGATGATCCGGTACTGCCCCTCCTCGTTGCCGACGCAGCCCTGAAACGGCATCCACAGGCTCGTCGGATCGACGTCGCTGCCCCGGACATAGCTCCAGCTCAGGAGCGTGGGATCCCACTTGAAGATGTGCGCGGTCGTACCCAGGGCCGGCTTGGCGACCCCGTATTCGTCGACGCTCGTGTTGAAGACGACCCACGACTCGCCGTAGCCGGCGGTGAGGTCGCACGTCGCACCGTTGTAGAGGCAGCGCCGGTAGGAGTAGAGGCAGAACCCCGCATGGTGGAGCGACGTCGACGGGAGGTACGTGTGCGCGTCCCCGCCGGCTCCGATCTCGGGCATGAGCATCCAGAGCACGGGCGCGTTCGCCGTCAGCTTGAACAGGATCGCGTTCGGCGTCGCCAGGCAGGGCGGCGGCATGAAGTACTGGGCGGGCGACCGCTCGGGCCCGCATCCGCCGTACCCGCCGTCGGCGAACCCCCCCGAACAGGTCCCCTGCATGGCCGTGATCGACGCGCTCTTCCCGCCCACGGCGGCGAAGGTGGCCGCGCCCGCGTACTGGAGCTTGCGGAGTTCGAAGTTCGTGGCCCGGTTCAACGGGAAGAAGTTGATCTTGAGGCCCCCGGCCGGCAGGTCCCCGCAACTGTTGCTCGAGGACGACTGGCCCACGTAGCTGAAATACGTCGTGCGCAACACTATGGGCGCGAGATGGATGAACGTGCGCGGCAGGCGGGCGTTCCCGGTGCCGTCGACCCGGCCGGTCGCACCCAGCGCCATCACGCTGACCTTGCTGATCGCCGTCGCCCCGGCCGTCACGCCCGCGACCCGGACCTTGGCCTTCCACTTGAGCTCCAGGGTCTGACCCGGCTCGAGATCGAGCGTCCACGTCAGCAGCGTCTTGCCCGCCCCCACGGTCCAGTTGGGCGCCCCGACGGCGCATCCCCCCGTCGGCGTCATCGTCCAGGCGCCCAGGCACTGGTCCGGGAACCCGGTGTCCACGTTCCAGACGTCCAGCTCCGCGGGGACCGTGTCCCAGACGGACAGTTTCCACCAGGTCTTGGACGACGACTCGTTCCGGATGAAGATCGAATAGATGATCTCGTCGTCGGGCTGGCCGACCCGGGGCGCGAAGAGAAGGTCCTGGTCCGCGACCTTCCACATCAGGTACCGGCGCACGATCGCGCCCACCGGCGGGCTCAGGTGGGCCACGGGCGCGCAGCCGGAGCCAAGGAACTCGACCGCCGCCGTGTTGTCCAGCCGCGCCCCCTCGCGAGCCGCCAGGTCGCCGCTCCCGGGCTCGAACGCCTCCCCGTTCCCCCAGTCCACGCTCGCCTGGAACCGGACCTCGCCCGTGGGGCCTCCCGCCGTCGACCCGCCGGGCAGGGTCCACCGCAGGCGCAGGGGCGGTCCGGGATCGGGGTCCCATCCGGGGTCCGGCGCGGGCACGCCGCTCCCCGCGATGTAGTGCGTGTCCGCGGGCAGGCTGTCCATGACGATGAAGTTCGTGATCGCGGCCCCGGGCCGGCCGTAGTAGATCGTGTAGGCGACGGTGTCGCCGGGCGCGACCGTGGTCTTGTCCGTGGTCTTCGTCACGTACCGGATGAACTTCTGCCGGCCCGTGCGCGCCTGGTCGTAGTTGGGCACCTGGCACCCGCACGCGTCCATTAGCCCACCGGGGGTCGCGGGGCTGATGACGTCGTTGTACGCAATACCCATCGTGACCTCGGCCCCGTCCGTCGGGCACGCCCCGATGTCGGCGTAGACCCAGAGCATCGCGGTGTTCGAGCATTGGTACATCGGATCCCCGCCCGAGTACGGCACGTCACCGGCCCAGGTCCAGGCCGGGTTGGTCGTCGTGCCCGTCCAGATGCCGGCATAGGTCATGGTCTGAACGGTCACGCCCTTGGCGGCGCAGACGACGCTGAAGTAGACCTGTGCCAGGTCGTTCGGACCCGTCGCGTTACCGTAATTGAAGATCGTGAGCCCGACGATGTCGCACGTCGGCGTGCCGGCGCAGGTGGTGTTGTCGCAGACGGTGAGGGACGACACCAGGACGATCACGTTCTTCCAGTTGGGGAAGAGAACGCTGAGGGTGTCGTTGGTCGTGGCCGGGCCCTGGTCGAGAAGGCAGTCCGCTCGCACACCCGCGACCGGGAGGACCAGGCACAGAACCACCCCCCGCCACCGCGCGCGCATGATCGTCCCCCACCACCCCTTCAGGCCGGCGGCAGGCTCCGCTCCCGTTCGCCCCCGCATGCCTGCATTATATAGAGACTCCGCCTCTAGGGCGGGGGGCCGAGCCGTCCCAACTGGCGGCGCGCGTAGGATGCGTATGGGCCGTCCGGCCCCGAGCGCGCCAAGGCGGCCTGGAATGCGCGCCGAGCGTCCTCTCGGCGCCCGACCCCGAGGAGCAGATTCCCCGCGTTCAGGAGCATCTCGGGCCGCGCCAGCCCTTCGGCCATGAGCCTCTCCCAGACTGCGAGCGCCTCGGCCGGCTTCCCCGCGCGCTCGAGCGCGAGGGCGTAGTTGTTGAGCGCCCCTTCGCGGTCCGGCAGCTCCGGGATGGCGAGCGCCCGCCGGAATCTCGGCAGGGACTCCGCCGTCATCCCGGCGTTCGCGAGCACGTCCGCGTACTGGCGCTGGTACTTGCCGCAGAGACCGATGAGCCACCCCTGGCGGACGGTCAGCGCCCGGCGGTCCCGGTCCCACCCCCTGGTGCGCATCCACAGCGCGCTCCCTGGCCGCATGGCCGCTCTGTCGCGGTAGATCTCGTAGACGGCGTCCCGGACCTCCCGGTGAAGTCCCGCCACCACCTCCTCGCGCGAGGGATTCGTCATGGCGCAGGAACGGCCGGCGCGGAGGGCGGCTTCGGCGACATCACGGCTCCACACGTCCTCGGTCCGCGTCCACGGCGGCGAGGCGAGCACCCCCGCGGCCTCCGGCACCGCCTTCGCGATCCGCTCCCGCGACGGAGACCAGACGAGGAACCCCTGCGGAATCGCGACGACGTCCGTACGGAACTCCTCGACGAGCTGGAGGTAGAAGGTCGGATAGATGACGTCGTCGCCGCTCGCGAAGAAGACCGCCCCGCGCGGCAGGCCCGCCAGCCGGTTCCGCCCGTAGTCGTACTCGAGGCTCATGCGGTTCCGCCCGGCGAGCGGCGCGTTCCGGAGGGCGAGCCCGGCGGGCGCCATGACCGCCGCCACCATCGCGACGACCCAGATCCGGGAAACCGGAGTCCACGACGCGGAAGCCCATCCGCGGGCAAGCAGGCACCCCGTCCCGAACGCGAGGAGCCAGACGACGGGCAGCAGGTAGAACTCCCGTCCGGTGATGTCCAGGCTCGCGGCCAGCGCGAGCCCCGTGGCCGCCGTCAGCCAGAACACGGGCGCGACCGCGCCGGCGGACGTCGTCCAGGCCACCAGCCCGGCGAGTCCCGTGACCGACCCGAGGAGAGCCTGGTCCCGGAGCACGGCGAGCGTAGCCCCCAACCGGCCCTGCGCGGGCATCCCGACCTTCTTCCCGTACGTCTTCGCCCGGAGGTAGTCCAGATCCGCCGTCCAGGTGACCGGGCGGTCGAGCATGAACACGGGCGCCTGCGCCGCGCGCACCGGAGGATAGAGGAGCTTCGGGCTGACTCCGGCGACGAAGAGAACGGCGCACACGGCCACGGCCCGGGGGGAAGGACGGGCCACCCGCCACGCGAGCCACACGAAGCCGGGCAGCACGTACAGGGTCTGGAGGTGGTGGGCGAATGATGCGCCGAGGAGGAGCGCGAGGGCGGGGACCCGCCATCCCGACACCGACCCCGCCAGGAGGGTCCCCAGGCCGAGCAGGTTCAGCGGATACTTGTCCGAGATCGTGGCCTGGTACCAGCACGCCTGCGTGAGCCCCAGCGAGAGGCTGGCGACCACGCCGCACG
The DNA here is from genome assembly GCA_919901855.1 of bacterium. GTDB lineage: Bacteria > Oederibacteriota > CAKKQC01 > CAKKQC01 > CAKKQC01 > CAKKQC01. The sequence goes on from CAKKQC010000075.1 coordinate 15,791, forward strand.
CGACCGAGGAACGCCACCCGAGGCCGAACCGCGCCCGGGCCTCGCGCGCGGTCAGAGCGTATAGCGCCGCGCACGCGGCGGCCGAGGCGGCCGCCGAGAGCAGGTTGAGCCGGAACGCGACCGAGCCGGCCGGGAGCGCGGCGAAGAGCCGCCCGACGAGAGCGTAGAGCGGATAACCCGGCGGGTGCGAGATCCCGAGTGTCGCCGCCAGGGTCGCGAACTCGCCGGAGTCCTCGCCGCCCAGCGACGGCGAGAGCCCGGACAGGTACCAGCCGAACCAGGCCAGCCAGACGACGGCGGTCACGCGCCAATTGTACTTGGGATGGGCCGGGCGCGGGCAGCGGATGGATTTCAGGTTCCGCGATGGCCTGTAGGATAGGAGGATGCGTCCGCGCCCGATACCGTACGTGAGGAACTTCCTCCTCATCCTCGCCCTCGAGGCCCTCTGGGCATTCGGGACATGGCTCGCCCACCCCATGACCGTCATGCCCCAGTTCATCCTCCGGCTCGGCGGCACCCCGAGCTGGGTCGGCGCCCTCTCGTCGCTCTGGGCGATCGGCACCGGGTTCGGCGCGGCTTTCATCGGCGTCGTCGCCGCCCACCGGATCCGGCTATCGCGCTGGACCGGCTGGATGCACTTCGTCGCGATCCTGCCCTGGCCCGTGCTGATCCTGATCACGCTGGCCGTCGAGGCCGGGTCGATCTCCCCCCGCATGGCGCTCGGGCTCACGCTCGTGGACCTCCTCGTCTTCAACCTCCTGATCGGCACCCTCGTCCAGCTCTACTTCGTCATCCTCGCCCGCACCCTCCCCGAGCGCGGGCGGGGCATGTGGTTCGGCGCGATCTTCTCGATCTCGAGCTGCGTGGGCGCCATCGCCCCGTGGGTCGCCGGACGCTGGTTCATCGGCGAGACCGCCGGCCTGACCGATTACGCTCGCATCTTCGCCGTCACCACCGTGTGCTTCGTCGCGGGCACCATCCCGTTCTTCTTCCTCCGTGAACGGCCGGGCGCCCCGGAACCGCGCCGGACGATCCGGGAGAACCTCGGCCGCCTGGTCGACCGGTGGCGGGGGACCTCGGCCCTGCGCCGGTACCTGGGCTACCGGTTCGTGCTCGAGCTGGGCGCGCTGTCCGGCGGCTTCGCCGCCACCTACGCCCGCGAGGAGGCGCGGCTCTCGGAGCACCGCGTGACCCAGCTCGGCATCCTCGTCGTCGCCAGCGAGGCGGTGGCCAGTCTCGGGTTCGGCTGGCTCTCGCGGTGGCTCGAGCGCCGCCGGTGGGGCGTGCGCGGCGGCTACCTGCGGGCCCAGGCGGCCGCGCAGGCGGTGTCGTACGTGGCGCTCGGCTTCGCGGCCGCCGGTCCGGCGGGGCCCGCCGCGATCGGCCTGATCGTCGCGATCGGCGTCCGAGTCTGCGCGGACTTCGTCCTGCATTCGAACATCCTGCTGACTCTGGGCGGGCGGCAGGGCCGGCTGGACGCGATGGCGCTGGGGGCGATTACGCTCATGCCCGCAGCGATCCTCGTTCAATACGGCGGCGGGTGGGCCATCGAGTGGTTCGGCCACCGGCGGGTGTTCCTCGTCGCCCTCCTCGCGGCCCTCCCCGCGCTCGTGGGGCTGTGGCGCCTCGGCGGCGAGCTCTCGCGCTCCCCGGCGCCGCAGGAGCGGCGCTTAGGGTGACCGTGTCACCCTCGCCGCCGTGCTACACTGGCTCAATCGTGAACCACCCTTCGCTTCGCCGCCCTGGCGCGTGGCTCCTGGTGCCGGTCGTGCTGGCCGCCTGCGCCACCAAGCCGCGCCCCCCGGTCTACAACCTCTGGGGCCACGCCCGGGTGGCGGTCGTCCAGTTCTCCAACGCCTCGCAGGATGCCGCGCTGGCCGGCGAGGTCCGGGATGCGGTCGTGGCCGAGCTCAAGCGGCTAGACGCCGTGCCGGTGGCCGATGCGCCGTCCCCTTCGGCGGGCTCCGCCTCCCCGTGGACCGACGCGGACTGGCGGAGGGGCATCGCGGAAGCGACCGGGTGCGACCTCCTCCTCGTGGGGTCGGTCGCGAATTACCGCGAGTCGCTGGCCGCCGAGGAGCCGAAGCGCGTGAAGTCGCGGCTGTCGTACGGCTCCCGCTGGGGTTGGGCCGACCTGGGCACGGCGCACCTCGACTGCGTCCTGCGGCTCGTGGACGCGAAGACCGGCGCCGTGGTCTGGAGCCGGGCGGTGCCCGGCGACGGAAAGCAGGGGCGCTGGACCGAGCTCGGCTGGCCCGGCGACACGTCCTCCGCCCCGGCCGAGGGTTGGGACGCGCTCAAGGCGGCTGCCGCGCCCCCCCCTCCGGCCCCCGGCGCCGACGGCCTGCTCCGCGGCGTCGAGCCGCTGGTGACCGCGGCGCGCGCGGATGCGATCGCCGAGGTCATCCGGACCGTCTCGAGCGACTTTGTCGGCCGGGACGGCTGGGAACCCCCCTCCAGGCCGTCCGCGGCCGGAGCCGTTCCTGCGGCCGCCGGAGGAACGCCCGCTCCGTGACCGTCCGCGCCCCCGCGGAGGCCCGTATAATTGAGACCGTGCACTCGCTCAAAGGCCTGCTCTCGGACGAGCTCGAGACGCTCGCGGTAGGGGAGGGCGCCCGCCCCTACGCGGGCCGCCAGCTCTTCGGGTGGCTCTACGCGCGCGGCGCGGAATCCTTCGACCGCATGACCGACCTGGCGCTCCCTTTCCGGGAGCGGCTCTCGACGCGCTACCGGATCGACGAGGGCCGGGTCGCCGGGGAACGGGCGTCCGTGGACGGCTCGACCAAGCTCCTGGTCGAGTTCACGGACGGACAGCGGGCGGAGTGCGTGATCATCCCCGAGGGCCGGCGCGTCACGCTGTGCGTCTCGACCCAGGCCGGGTGCGCCCGCGCGTGCGTCTTCTGCGCTACCGGGGCCGGCGGCTTCCGCCGGAACCTGACCGCGGGCGAGATCGTGGAGCAGGCGGTGATCGCCCGGCGCCGGCTGCCCCCGACCAACGTCGTCTTCATGGGGTGCGGCGAACCTCTGGACAACTACGACAACGTCCGGCGGGCCGCGCTCCTCCTGACCTCGCCGAAGGGGTTCGCGCTGGGAGCGCGCCACGTGACCGTCTCCACGGTCGGCGTCGTGCCCGGCATCCTGCGACTGGCCGAGGACCGGGTGCCGGTCCGGCTCACGGTCTCGCTCTCGGCGCCCGACGACGTCCTGCGGGCGCGGCTGGCCCCCATCGCGAAGCGATGGCCGCTCGAGGAGCTGCTCGGCGCGCTGGAGACCTGGCGGAAGGCGACCCGCCGGGACCCCACGATCGCGTACGTGCTGCTCAAGGACGTGAACGATTCCCCGGCCCAGGCCCGGAAGCTCGCCCCGATCGCGCGGCAGCTCGGGGCGCGGGTCAATCTCATCCCGTACAACGAGGCGCGCGGGTTCGCGCGATCGACGCCCGAGGCCGTGCGCCGGTTCCACGAGATCCTGATGCGGCTCGGCGTCATCGCGCTCATCCGCAAGGAACGCGGGTCGGACGTCGCGGCCGCCTGCGGCCAGCTCACGGCCGGGGAGTCCCGGTGAGGGCGGGCCGGGCGCTCGCGGGCCTGCTCAAGCTGGGTGCCGCCTACCTCGCGACAGCCCTGCTGGCCGCCTTCGTCACCATCCGGTTCTTCGCGCACGGCACCAACGTGGCGGTGCCCTCCCTCGCCGGCCTCGACCTGAAGCAGGTCCGGCAGACGCTCGCCGCCCTGCGGCTCGAGGTCACGCTCGGCGGCGAGGATTACAGCGAGACCGTCCCGCCCGGGTGCGTGATCGGCCAGCAGCCGGCCCCCAACTCCCGCGTCAAGCGGGGCCGCCGGGTGAGCGTCGTCCTGTCCCGCGGGTCCGAGAAGGTGACGTTCCCTTCTCTCGTGGACTCGACGCTGGACGACGCCGAGTTCCTGCTCCGCCAGCTCGGCCTCGAGCTCGCGGCCGTCACGCTGGTGCCCTCCATCCTTCCCAAGCGGCGGATCCTCGCGCAGGCCCCGGCCCCGGGCACGACGGTCACCCGCGGCCAGCCCGTCCGGCTCCTGGTGAGCGACGGGCGGGCGATCGCCACGCTCCCAATCCCGCTGGTGACGGGACTGCCAACGCGGGACGCACTCGCCCGCCTGCGGGAGGCGGGACTCAAGATCGCGGAGATCACGTACGAGACCGCCACGACGTTCACGGACGGCACCGTCTTCGCCCAGGACCCGGCGGGAGGGTTCCGCGCCGCGGCGGGAGACGCCGTGAGCCTGAAGGCCGCCCGGTCCGGCACGTCGAGCGGACTCGCGCGGTTCGTGGTCTTCAACTTCACCGTCCCCGACGGGCCCGCGCGAAGGGTGCGGACCATGATCGTGGACGAGGCGGGCACCGTCGAGATCGGGTCCAGCGTCGAGGAGGGCGGCCGCGTGCTCCGTTTCTCGACGCGCGTCCAGGGCGACGCGGTGGCTCAGTTCTTCGTCGGCGGGACCCTCACGGAGGAGCGCAAGCTGTGACGCCGGCCGCGGCCGAACCGCACGCGCTCCTCCGTCACCACCGCGTCGACGGGCGCGTCCCGAGGCTCCCGGGGCACGCCGGCCAGGACCTGGAACTCGAACGCGAGACCGACCGCGACCGCCGCCGTGCCGGGCAGGAGGGCGTCGTAGTATCCACCGCCGTACCCGAGCCGGTCGCCATAGGGCGAGAACGCGACGCCGGGCACGAGGACGAGGTCCGCCTCCCCCGGGTCGACGAGGGTGGCGGGATTGTCCGGCGGCTCCGGGATCCCGAACCGGCCGGGCGCGAGCCGCGTCTCCGCCGTGATCCGGTGGAACGCGAGGCGGGCGCCCCGCCCGGGCGGCGGCCCCAGGACCCGCGGCAGGGCCACGACGCGCCCCTCGGCGAGCGCCCGGCGGACCAGCGGGGCGGGGTCCGCCTCGCCCCGAAACGCGGCGTAGGCCAGGATCACGTGGGAGCGCTTCCACGCCGAGAGGCGGTGAACGCGGCCCGCGATTCCGCGGCTGCGCTTCGCACCGTCCCGCCGGGAGAGCGCCGCGCGGCGCCCAAGGAGCTCCGCCCGGAGGGCGCGCTTGGAGGATTCCGGCCCGGTCGCCATCGTGTGGGCCATTGTAACAGCGTCGTGCTCCTCGTCCTGCCCGTGCTCTGCTCCGGCTGCCTGCCGCTCCTCCTCGGGAACGCGCGGGTGCTCCACCCCGGCGAGCTCGCCCTCTCCGTCGCCGGAATGGGCCGCACGGAGAGCCTGCCCGCGGGCGTCGACCAGGCGGGCCCCGCCGCCGCGGTCGCCGAGGTCCGGGGCGGCCTGCCCGGGGATATCGTGGACACGGGGTTGACCGTGTACGCGCCGTGGACCTTCGGCTGGGACCTCAAGTGCCAGATCCTTCACGGAGGGACCTGGACGCCCGATGTCGCCGTGCGCGCGGACCTCGGCATTCTCCAGCCCTCGTTCGGCGGCGCCCTCCTCGTCTCGCGGTCGGCCGGGCCGGTCACCCTGACCCTCATGGGCGGGCGCGACCGGCGAACCGAGCGGCTCTGGCGCTCCGGCAAGGGGGCGAACTCGCTCGAGTCCGAGAACTACGTCAAGGACGTCGTCGCCTGGGGGGTCGGGCTCGAGTGCGCGGTCGGCGCCTCGGACGACCTGTTCGCCGGCGTCGTCTGCTGGGATCCCACGACCCGGTCCGAAAGCCCCAAGACCGGCCAGCCTTTCGGCGCGGACGAGGGACGGACCTGGGCGGTCACGGCCGGCCTGCGCATCCGGTGGAAGGTCGTACGGCCCGCAGCCCCCAGGGCGGCCCTGACCGCCCTGCGCGGCTACGTCCTGACCGAGCCGACCCCGGACGGGTTCGAGGTCGGCCAGCCCGGCATCTACCGGGCCGTCGTCCTGCTCGACGAGTACACGAAGATCACGTCGGACGGGAAGCCGGTGCCGCGCGGCGACCTGAAACAGGGCCGGGCGGTCGTCATCCAGGGCATCGCCCTCCCGAAGCCCTCGACCTTCCTCGCCCGGACGATCGAACTGCAGTAGCCCGCGCGATGCTCGTCCGCGCCCCGGCCAAGATCAACCTCTTCCTCCGTGTCGGGAGCCGCCGCGCGGACGGGTACCACTCGATCGAGACCCTGTTCCACGCGATCGGGTTGTACGACGACCTGACGTTAAAGCCGGCGAAGACGCTCTCGTTTCGCGCAACGGGCATCCCCTCTCCATCATCGTCCGGCAACCTCGTTCACCGCGCCGCCCAACTGCTTCGCCAGGAGACCGGCTGCATTCGGGGAGCCATGATCCGGCTCCACAAGCGCATCCCGCTCGGCGCCGGGCTCGGCGGCGGCAGCTCGGACGCGGCGGCGACGCTCATCGGGCTCAACCGGTTGTGGCACCTCGGCCTCTCGCGGAAGCGCCTGCTCGCGCTTGCGGCCCGCCTCGGGTCGGACGTCCCGTTCTTCCTGCAGGGCGGCACCGCCGTTGGGACCGGCCGCGGCGAGCGGCTCCGCCCAATCCCCTCACGGCTCCGCGCGTGGGCCGTCCTCCTCAAGCCGTCGTTCGGCGTGTCGACGAAGGACGCCTACGCCGCGCTGGACCGCGTGAAGTCCCGCCCCAGACCGTCCGTCTCCCTGGGCGCCATCGAGCGGGCCGTCCATCGCGGCAATCTCACCGCGCTCCGGGTCCACAACGACTTCGAGGCCGTCGTCTTCCGGATGCATCCGTCCCTCGCGCGCCTGAAGTCCTCTCTCCTCGATGCCGGCGCGACCACGGCGTTCATGACCGGCAGTGGTTCCACCGTGGTGGGGCTTTTCATCCCGGGCGGACAAGCCCGACGGGCGGCGAGGAAGTCGGCCGGGCGTGGAATCTGGTCCGCGGCTGCTCCGTTATCCCGCTAGATCAGAAATCCCAGAGCCCTTTCGGGACCTCGGCCGGGAGTCCCAGGTCCAGCGGCTGGGTGTCCCCCGTCGCCGTGATGAGGTCGCGTGGGACGCCGCCGTTGTCGTAGCTGAGCTTGTACCGCTGGCCGTTGTCCAGCACGACCTCGTCGATCCGGCCCCGCCGGTTCGTCGGCTGGTCCTGGTCGGAGACGTAGATGAACCGGATCCACCGGCCGTGGCTCTCGCGCAGGTACTCGGGCTGATCGAACTCCGCGTTGTAGCTGATCTCGACCCAATCCCCGGTGGAATCCTGCGCGCGCACGAGGTGGCCCTTCGCGTCGTACGTCCAGCGGGTGTTCGTCCCGTCCGAGTTGTCCAGCCGCAGCACGTTGAGGGCGTCGTCGGTCGCCCGGCGCTGGTTCGTCGACTGCGGGGTCCCCGTCTGGTTGGGATCGTCCGTGCGCTTCGTCTCCGTGCGCTCGATGACCACGCCCCGCTCGTCGTACTTGTCGGTGACCACCGTGCGAAGCTGGCCGAGCACGATCTCGGTCGTCCGGTCGAGCGCCCACCGGTAGTTCAGCCGCATGACCGGCTGGCCGGAGGGGTCGACGATCTCGGCCACCCGGTCTTTCGCGTCGTACATGATCCCGTAGACGGGGTCGGACTTCAGCCCCACGGAATCGCGGCGCCGGATCTCGGCCACTCTACCGTCGCCGTCGTACCGGTACTCGACGCTCTGTTGCGTGTTCGAGGTCACCCGCGCGAGCCGGCCGCCCTCGTTGTATTCGTAGAGCATCTGGGTGCCCGCCGTGGACCGGATCTGCGTGATCCGCCCCTCCACATCGTAGGTGAAGAAGATCGCCGGGCCCTCGACCGACGTCTCGGGCGACTCCGACCCGGCCTGGAGCTTCATGCCGGGCACGAGCCCGGATTCGGTCCGGATGTTCCGCACCTCGATGAGTCTCCCGCCGTCGTACTTCAGCCGGAGGCGGAACGGCAGCGGGTTCCCGATCTCCTGCAGCAGCCCGGACCCGTCGAACCGGAGGAAGAATCCCGTCACGTCCGTGATGAGGTAGCCGGTGCCGGAGCGCGTCAGCGCGTCGTCGAACCCGTCGGGCGATTTCCAGTGGTCCGGGCCCTCGGGCTTGTAGCAGAACCGCGACCCGTCCCAGCGCGTGTACTGGACGGACATGTCCTCGTTGAAGTCGAGCCGCGCGGCGAAGCTGTGGGTCCAACCCGGCCCGAAGGGCCCCGGCGCGCGCTGGAGGCCGTTGTAGATCCGGTAGCACATGACGTTGAGGCCGCGCCAGAGCGCGGCGGCGTCCAGCGAGCAGATGAAGAGGTTCCCCGTGAACGTGTTGATCACGGGCGAGACCGTGAGCCCCTGCCCGAGCAGCGAGGACGCCCCCATCGCGTTGGCGTAAGTCCGGCTCAGGAGCGCCGAGAGCTGGGTCATGAAGACCTGCGTGCGGGGATCGGACGCGTTGCCGGCGAACAACTGCGACTGCTCCCGCGGCGTGTTCAACGGCATGAGCGCCCCGCTCGACACCGGGTAGGGCGCGAGCCGCGGCTGGTCGAGGAAAACGCCGCTCGGCAGGGAGAGGCGCAGGAGGTCGATCTGGGCCAGCCGCTCCTGGCGGCGCGGCAGCGCGATCCGGACCGCGATCGGCTGGTGGTTGGACGTGACCGTCGGGATGCCCAGCCCGTCGCGGACGAGCAGCGTGAGGCACATGGACCCCGGGATGATGGGCTGGTCCGACCCCGGATACGAGGCCTGGGTCGGCGCCCCCGCGCACCCGTGGAGGAGCGGGAGGAGCACCGCCAAGGCGGCTGTAGGTCCGAAGCGACGCACTCCTGTCATGACGTGCCCATTCTCCGCCCCGCCGTGACGGTGAGTCAAACCCGGCGCGCTGGTCGATCTTGGGCTGCTAGAATGGACAAGTGAACCCCCCCGCTTCAACTCCCCCATCGGGTTTTTCCGGCCTCGGAATCGCCCCCGTTTATCTCGAGGCCCTCACCCGTCTGCGCATCACGACGCCGACGCCGATCCAGCGGCAGGCGATCCCGGTGGCCCTGGAGGGCAAGGACGTCGCGGGCATCGCCCAAACCGGCACCGGCAAGACGATCGCGTACGGCATCCCGATGATGCAGCGGCTGGCGGCATCCCAGGGGCTGGGGCTGGTCGTCCTGCCCACGCGCGAGCTCGCGATGCAGGTGGACGAGGCCCTCCGCCGGATGAACTCCGGGCTGCGCACCGCCGTCATCATCGGCGGGGCCGGAATCGGCGCCCAGCTCGACGCCATCCGCCGCGGGCCCCAGATCGTGGTGGCCACGCCCGGCCGGCTCAACGACCACCTCCAGCAGCGGACGATCCGGCTGGACGGTGTCCATGTCGTCGTGCTGGACGAGGCCGACCGGATGCTGGACATGGGCTTCGCCCCCCAGATCGACCGGATCTTCCAGAACCTGCCCAAGGACCGCCAGACCCTCCTGTTCTCGGCGACGATCCCCGACGGCATCATGCGGATGGCGTCGAAGTACATGCGCGCGCCGATCCGGGTGGAGGTGGCCCCGACGGGCACCACCGCGGCGGGCGTGACGCAGGAACTGTTCGTGCTCCGGAAGGAGGAGCGCAACCGCCTGCTGGACAAGCTCCTCCAGCAGTACCCGGGGACGACGCTCATCTTCTCGCGCACCAAGCACGGGGCCAAACGGCTCGTGCAGGTGATCAGGAACATGGGCCACACGGCCGCGGAGCTCCACGCTAACCGGTCGATGTCCCAGCGCCGCGACGCGCTGGAGGGGTTCAAGGCCGGCAAGTACCGGGTCCTCGTCGCGACCGATATCGCCTCGCGCGGCATCGACGTCACCGGCATCGGGCTGGTCCTGAACTACGACCTGCCGGACAATCCCGAGGACTACGTCCACCGCATCGGGCGCACGGCCCGAGCGGGCGCCGGGGGCCACGCGATCTCGTTCGTGGCGCCCGAACAGCGCGGCGACGTGCGCCACATCGAGCGGCTGATCCGCAAGAGCCTCCTCGTTTCGCCCCTGCCGGAGCTGCCGCCCGAGCGCCGCCCCCCGCCGTACGTCGCGCCGTACGTGGACCCGCGCGCGCGAGCGTTCCCGCGCCAGGGCTTCGGGCCCCGCCCGGGCGGACGTCCGGGTGGCCGGCCAAGCGCGCCGGGTGCGCCGCGCACGTTTGGTGCGCCGAACGCGTCCAGCGCCGGCCCTCGCCGGCCGTTCTCGGGTCCCCCTCCCCGCAGACGCTGGTAACGGAGTCCCCCGCGAGGGCGGGGGTCCGCCGGAGTACAATCCACACCATGAGCCTCCCACACGAGGTGCCCTACCGGCCCGAGCACGTCGCGATGGCCCGCGAGCTCCTCGAGGAGACGCGGCGCGCGGGCGGCCTCGCCCCCGTCGACCTCGAGCGGTTCTGGGCGGAGGAGACACTCGGCCACCGGGACCCGTTCTCGCCGGCGAACCCCCGGGTCCCCTCGTGGCTCAGCCTCAACGATCTCTGCGTCTTCGACGAACTGGGAGTGCCCGAGGACATGTGGCGCTGGGGCCATGACGAGCCCTGGCACCTGGAACTCGCCCGCGCCTACAACGACCGGGCGGAGAAGATCGTGGGCCGCCGGATCATCCCCGAGGCCCCCGCCCCCGACCCCGCCACGGTCTACCCGGAGCCGCGCGGCCTGCATGACGTGTTCGAGGCCCGCAACGAGTGGCACGGGCAATCCTGGTGGCTCCGGCAGTCCGCGCACACCCCCGCGGAGCTGCGCGCCCTCCTCGACCGCGTGGACGGACGGGATCTCCGAAAGGTCATCCTGCCCGAGGGCTGGGAGGCGGCGAAACAGCGGCTCATGCCGAAGGGAGTCCGCCCGCCCCTCTACCGCTGGCAGCGGGGCCCCGTTACCTTCGCCATGTCCGTCTACGGCGTCGAGAACCTGATCGAGCTGATCCTCGAGGACGAGCCGCTCGCGATCCGGTTCCGCGACACGATCCGGCGCGTCATGCTCGGGATCGTGGACCTCCTCGACGCCGAGGCCGGGTATGGAAAAGGCGGGGCGCCGGGCGGGTTCCAGTTCAACGACGACCAGTGCGCGATGCTGAACCCGGCGATGTACGAGCTGTTCGGCTGGCCCATCCTGAAAGCACTCTTCGACCGGCTCTCGCCGAACCCGAAGGATCACCGGGGCCAGCACTCGGACTCGGCGATGGGGCACCTCCTGCCCCTCTTGGGCAAGCTCGACCTCACGTACGCGAACTTCGGCCCGACCCTGACCGTGACCCGGATCCGCGACCATCTCCCCCACGCCGTCATCCACGGCCAGCTCGCCCCGTACACGTACAGCCGCAACGACGCGGAGGGGATCGTGCTCGAGTGCCTGCGGGACGTGACGATGGCCCGGGAGAAGCGCGGGCTGGTCTTCGAAACCGCCGGATCGATCAACGAGGGCACGTCGCTGGCGAGCATGCGGCTGGCGATGGCCGCCCTCGACCGGTTCGGCCGGTTCGGGCGGCAGCTCTAGGTCAGCGCCAGCCGAGCAGAGCGAAGAAATGCCATGAGAGGGCGGCGACGAGCGCGGCCGCGGGTATGGTCAGGACCCACGCCCAGACCAGCGTCCCCGCGATCTGCCACTTGACCGCCCGGATCCCCCGGGTGGCCCCGACCCCGATGATCGAGCCCGTGATCGTGTGGGTCGTGCTCACCGGAATCCCGAACCAGGTCGCGCCGTAGAGGCACAGGGCCCCGGCGGTCTCCGCCGAGAATCCATGGACGGGCTGGAGGTGGCAGATCTTCTGGCCCATGGTTTTCACGATGCGCCAGCCGCCCATGAGCGTGCCCAGCCCCATCGCGGCGTGACACGAGAGCACGACCCAGAGGGGGATGTCGGCCTTCTTGTCGAGGATGCCACCCGCGATGAGGACGGCGAGGATGATACCCATCGTCTTCTGGGCGTCGTTGCCCCCGTGGCCGAGGCTGTAAGCTGCCGACGAGAGGAGCTGGAGCCGCTTGAACAGCCCGCTGACGCCCGACGGCGTCGCCCGGCGAAAGACCCAGTACGTGATCACCATGAAGACGAACCCCATCGCCATTCCGAGCACGGGCGCCACGATGATGAACACCGCGATCTTGGTCAGCCCGGGGACGATGAGCACCCCCCAGCCCGCGTGCGCGACCGCGGCGCCCGCGAACCCGCCGACGAGCGCGTGCGACGAGCTGGTCGGAATCCCGAGCCACCACGTGATGAGGTCCCAGACGATCGCGCCGATGAGGCCCGCTGCGAGCACGGCCACCGTGACGGACGAGGGATCCACGACCCCCTTCCCGATCGTGCGCGCCACGTGGAGCCCGAAGAACAGGAACGCGATGAAGTTGAAGAATGCGGCCCAAACCACGGCCTGCGAGGGTGAGAGAACCCGGGTCGAGACCACGGTCGCGATCGAGTTCGCCGAGTCGTGGAACCCGTTGACGAAGTCGAACGCGAGCGCGAGACCGATGATCGCGACCACCACCCACAGCTCCGTCGTCCCCAATTCATCCTCCTTCCCCGGTCATGACCGGCGACCCATTGTACAGTTGACGTGGGAAGTGTAAAGGGGCGTTAAAGACCTTCTCCCGCTCCCGCCGTTTGGCCGGGATGCCGGATGTCCCGGCCCTGGACCATGAAGATGACCTCCTCGGCGATGTTGGTGGCGTGGTCGCCGATCCGCTCGAGATTGCGCGCGATCAGGAGCAGGGCCACCCCGCCCGGCACGTTCGACACGTCCGCCTGCATCAGCCGGACCAGCTCGTACAGGGACTCCTTCTTGAGCCGATCCTCCTCGTCGTCCCGGCGTATGACCGTGTCCGCGAGCGCGGCGTCGCGCCGGGCAAATGCGTCGAGCGCGTCCCGGAGCATGGCGATCGCGAGCTCCGCCATACGCGGCACGTCGAGGAGCAGGCGGTCTCCGGGCGCCAGGGCCAGCATCGCCTGCGTGTTCTGCGCCACGTTCACGGCCTGGTCGCCCACCCGCTCCAGGTCCGCGTTCATCCGCGACGCGGCCATGACGAACCGGAGGTCCGACGCCGCCGGCTGGAACCGGGCGATCAACGACAGGATCCGCTCGTCCACCTCCAGGTGCAGGCCGTTCACCTGCTCTTCGCTTCGGTGGATTTCGGGCAAGCGATCCGACCGACCCTCGACCAGAGCTGCCACGCCGACGCGGATCATCTCCTCCACGAGGCCACCCATGGCGAGCAGGCGCCGGACCAGCTCGGCCTCGATCTCCTCGACGTGCCGCTCCATGATGTCCTCCCCTCACCCGAACCGGCCGGTCAGGTACGCCTGCGTGCGCGGATCGGCCGGGTTAGTGAAGATGCGGTCCGTGGTCCCGAACTCGACGAGCTCGCCCAGGAGCATGAACCCCGTGAAGTCCGAGACGCGGGCCGCCTGCTGCATGTTGTGCGTGACGATCACGATCGTGTATTCGGCCTTGAGCTTGAGCAGGAGCTCCTCGATCCGGGCGGTCGCGATCGGATCGAGGGCCGAGCACGGCTCGTCGAGGAGGAGCACGCGCGGCCGGACCGCGAGGGCCCTCGCGATGCACAGCCGCTGCTGCTGGCCGCCCGACAGGGCGGTCGCCGGCCCCCGCAGTTTGTCCTTGACCTCGTCCCAGAGCGCCGCCTGCCGCAGGCTCTCCTCGACCACGCGGATGCGGCTCGCGCGGTCGCCGAGACCGTTCAGGACCAGCCCCGCGGCCACGTTGTCGAAGATCGACATCGTGGGGAACGGGTTGGCCCGCTGGAAGACCATCCCGACCTCGCGCCGCAGGAGGACGGGATCCAGCCCGGTCGTGTCCTCGCCGTCGAGGAGGATCCGTCCCTCCATCGTCGCGCCGGGCTGGGTCTCGTGGAGCCGGTTCAGGCACCGGATCAGCGTGGACTTCCCGCATCCGGACGGCCCGATGATGGCCGTGATCCGCCGGGCCGGGAACGCGAGCGTAACGCCCTTGAGGACCGGGCCGGCCCCGTAGCCCGCCACGAGCCCGACCACCTCCATTGCCGGCGGCGACGAGGCGGAGACGTCCGGCGCCGCCTGGTCGGGACGATCGAGCGTGGACTGGTTCATGATCCGGTTCCTTCCTGGCGGGGCTGCATGAGTGCCCGCGCCGCGAGATTGCCGGCGAGCACGACGATGAGGAGCAGGAACGCCGCGGCCCAGGCCTGTCGGTGCCAGTCCTCGTACGGCGAGATCGCGTAGGAGTAGATGACGAGCGGGAGGGCCGCGATCGGCTGGAGCCATCCCTGGTCCCAGTGCCGGGCGCCGAACGCCGTGAAGACCAGGGGCGCGGTCTCGCCGGCGACCCGGGATACGGCCAGCAGGCTCCCAGTCATGATCCCGCGCGACGCCGTGGGCAGAACCACGCGCGCGATGACCTTCCAGCGCGGAACCCCGAGCGCGAGGGCGGCCTCCCGCACGCTGACCGGCACGAGCCGCAGGAACTCCTCGCTCGACCGCAGGACCAGCGGGATCATGATGACGGCCAGCGCGACGCTCCCCGCGAGCGCGCTGAAGTGCTTGAGGGGCAGGACGACTACCGTGAAGGCGAAGATTCCCGTCACGATGGACGGGATGCCGTTCAGCACGTCGGCGCAGTACCGGATCGCGAACCCGAACCGGTTGCTGCCGTATTCCGAAAGATAGGTCGCGCCCAGGACCCCGACCGGGACGCCGAGGACCGCCGCCAGCCCGACGAGCTTGACCGTGCCCACGATCGCGTGCGCGATCCCGCCTCCGGGCTCCCCGACGGGCCGCGGCAGACGGCTCAGGAAGGCCCAGGTCAGCGACGACACGCCCTTCCACGTGATGTAGGCGAGTAGGACGAACAGCACCGAGAGCGCGACGGCCGTGCAGACCGCCGCGAGTCCGAACATGACGGCGTTAGTGCGGCGGCGGCGGGCGAGACCGGCGTCCGGCGGCGTCATGACGCCCTGACCGTCGCCCGGTGGATCATGAGCCGGGCGATCGCGTTCACGACGATCGTGATCCCGAACAGGACGAGCCCGATCGCGACCAGCGAGTGCACGTAGAGGTCGGAGGAGGCCTCCGCGAACTCGTTGGCCAGCACCGCCGCCATGCTGTAGCCGGGTTCCAGGAGCGAGAGCGACACCTTCGGCGTGTTGCCGATGACCATGGTCACGGCCATGGTCTCCCCCAGCGCCCGCCCGAGCGCGAGGAAGACCGCCCCCGTGACCCCGGACCGCGCGTACGGGAACACGACCAGGCGGACCACCTCCCACTTCGTCGCGCCGAGCCCCAGCGCGGCCTCCCGCAGGGACCGGGGCACGGTGAGCATGATCTCGCGCGTGATGCTCACGATGTACGGCAGGATGATGAACGCGAGCAGGAGGCCCGCGGTCAGCATCCCCACCCCGTAGGGCGCCCCCCGGAAGAAGGGCAGGAACCCGAGCGTCCGGGCCAGCCACGGCTCCGCCCAGCGGACGAGCGGCACGAGGATGAAGATCCCCATGAGCCCCATGATCACGGTCGGGATCGCGGCCAGCAGTTCGATCGCGAACGAGGCCGCGTCCGAGAGCCGGCGCGGCGCCACCTCGGCGAGGAACACGGCGGTGCCCAACCCCAGGGGCACCGCAACGCTCAGGGCGAGCGCCGAAGACACGAGCGTCCCCCAGATGAACGGCCACGCCCCGAAGACCTCGGCCACGGGGTCCCACGTGCTCGTCCAGATGAACGGCAGGCCGAAGGCCCGCCACGCCAGCCGGGAGTTCACGGCCATCGTCCCGCCCATGGCGACGGCCAGCCCCACGATGACCAGGCCGAAGGCGAGGGTCATCCGCCGGAACGCGTCGTCGGCCCCCCAGCGGGGACCGGCGAGCGCGAGAACGGACGGCGACATCCTCATGACCGGTCTACCGGATGGTCTCCACGGCCTTCGCCACCATGCCGTTCACCGAATCGGGAAGGGGCGCGTAGCCCAGCCCCCCCGCCATCCCCTGCCCGTCCTTGAGCATCCAGCGCAGGAAGCCTTTGAGGATCTCGCCCTTGTTCCCCGGATTCGCCTGGTAGACCAGCAGCCAGGTATAGGTCGAGATCGGATAGGCGTCGTCGCCGGCCGCGTTCGTGATCGAGACCCGAAAGTCCCCGGGCATGGAGGAAGCGGTCCCCGCGGCCGCGGCCGTCACCGCGGCCGTGTTCGCCTTCACGAACTT
This sequence comes from bacterium, assembly GCA_919901855.1. Taxonomy (GTDB): domain Bacteria; phylum Oederibacteriota; class CAKKQC01; order CAKKQC01; family CAKKQC01; genus CAKKQC01. The sequence goes on from CAKKQC010000075.1 coordinate 31,872, forward strand.
GCCCGCGAGGTTCCGGATCGCCGCGTACGATAGATGGTTCTGGTCCGCGTAGATCAGCTCGACGTACCCGATCGCGTACGGGGTCTGCTTGACCAGCCCCGCCACGCCCTCGTTGCCCTTGCCGCCGAGCCCGACCGGCCAGTTCACGGCCGTGCCCTTGCCGGCGGTCCTGAGCCACGCCGGACTCACCTTCGAAAGGTAGTCGACGAGGCAGAACGTCGTGCCGGACCCGTCGGACCGGTGCACGACCGTGATCGGGTTCGCGGGCAGGGCGACCCCCGGGTTCAGCGCCGCGATCGCGGCGTCGTTCCATCCCCGGATCTTCCCTAGGAAGATGTCCGCGAGCGTGGGCCCGTCGAGATTGAGCGTGTCCACGCCGGGCAGGTTGAACACCACGACGACGGCCCCGAGAACCGTCGGGAGGTGCAGGATCTTGCCGTCCACGGCGAAGAGCTGGGCGGACGTCATCGGCCCGTCGCTCGCCCCGAAGTCCACGGTCCGGGCCGTGATCTGGCGGATGCCTCCGCCGGAGCCGATCGATTGGTAGTTGATCCGGACGTCCGGGCGCACCTTCTGGTACTCGTCGAACCACTTGGAGTAGATCGGGTACGGGAACGAGGCCCCCGTACCCACGAGCGTCGTGGCCGCCATGGCCGTCCCGCCGGCCGCGACCGCCATGGCGAGCGCGAGCGCCGGGAAGCTGCGAAGCGTCTTCCTGGTTGTCATGACATCCTCCTTGTCGACACGCATCAGAACTTCACCGTTGCATCCACCTGGATGCGGTTGATCCTGTCGGGCACGTTGATCTTCGCGCCCGTCATGACGTAGCGCTTGTCGAGCAGGCGCACGTTGAAGACCTTGGCCTGGAAGGTCACGAACCCGTTCGGGGTGTACGCGATCCAGGCGATGTTGCCCTTCCGGTCCAGCCCGCCGTCCCCGAAGTCGGAGTCGGCGACGTCGGCCACCGTGCAGTCCCACGCGGCGCGCTTGTAGTAGTACGCGACCTCCCACGTCCCCGGCGCACTCGCCTTCCCGAGCTGCGCCCCGATCTGGTAGCCGCCCGCGGACCGGCCGATGAACGACCCCGGCGGCAGGGCATGCCCCGCCTTGGTCCCGCTCCAGGCGGGGTCACGGGCCTCGCGGTTCGCGATCACGGTGCCGGCCACCGCGAACGGCAGGGATATTCCGGTCATGGGCACCGGGATCCACGTCGAGACCTGCGCCGTCAGCTCCGCGACCCCGTAGCCGTCCATCAGGGTCGAGCTCGCGCGCGTGTTCCCGAGCTGGACCGGGCTCTGGTTCAACTGGCCGTCGTTCACGTGGAGCCACTTGTGGAAGGCGCCCGCCACGATGAGCCGGGACGCGGCCGGCAGGGGCATCTCGAATCCGACCTGCTCCGAGAGGGTCCAGGGATCGTTCCCGTTGGCCGACCATTCGTCGTCCACCATCTGCATCCCGTTGGCAAACACGCGGAGCGAATCGCCGACGACGTAGCTCAGGGACTCCCCGAAGCCCTCGGGGTTGAAATCGCCGTCCCAGACGATGTCCGAGGAGTAGAGCCGCCAGAGCGGATTGGCCATCCGCCCCGCGCTCAGGGCGATCGTCCCGGCGTCACCGAGCAGGGCCGGGGACCACGAAATGTAAGCCTGGTCGATCCAGATGGCCTTCTGCCGGCCCAGCCCCGAGAGCGTCTGGTTGGTCGAGACCGCCTCGCCGGTGCCGGAGGCGAGGCTCGCCACCGCCTTCAGGTCGTCCTTGAGCTTGTAGTCGAGCTTCATGCGCAACCGGTACCGGATCCGGTTCCGGTCCTTCGGGACCTTTCCCGCGACGAACCGCGTGGACGAGGGATCGTCCCGGTAGTCGTAATATTCCTCCCGGATACGGATATCCCCGCCGATCGTGAGGGTGTCCACCTGCGTCGACGGCTTCACTTCCGGCAGGTCGGGCGCCGCTGCCGCGTTGAGCGGCAGGCAGGCCATCAGGGCCGCCGCCGCGACCATGATCTTCTTCATCTCCGCTTGCTCCTTCTGCCCGGCCCCGTTACCGGGGGTCCTTGGGCCATCTCGTCTTGTCTGTTTCTGGCTCAAGGTTACGGCGGGCGTGCAAAGACGGGATGAAGGGGGCGTGAAACCTTCCGGACGTGGAGAAGAGCTGGCTACTTCACGCCTGGACGATCGGCAGTCTGACCCGGAAGGTGCTGCCCTGTCCGACGGTGCTCTCAACCGACGCTTGTCCACCGTGGGCAAGCGCGACATGGCGTACGATCGAGAGCCCGAGCCCGGTCCCGCCGAGCTCGCGCGACCGCGCCTTGTCGACCCGGTAAAACCGCTCGAAGATCCGGCCCAGGTGTTCGGGCCCGATGCCGGGGCCGGTGTCGATGACCTCGAGGACGGCCTCGCCCGCCTCCCGCCGGAGGACCACGCGGACCCGGCCGCCCGCCGGCGTGTACTTGACGGCGTTGTCGAGCAGGTTGTCCGCCACCTGCCGGAGGGCCTCGCGGTCCCCACGCACGGCCAGCGGCTCCGGCGAGATCGCGGCCTCGAATCCGATCCCCTTCGCCCCGGCCGCCGATTCGAGCGCCCGGACCGAGTCCTGGACGGGGTCCCGGAAGTCCAGGGCCTCCCGCTCCAGCGCCGCGCCGCCCGACTCGACCCGGGACAGCGCGAGCAGGTCGCCGACGAGCCGGCTCAGCCGCTCGGCCTGATCCCGCACCTTGGCCAGGAACCCCCGGTGCGTCTCGCGGTCCATGGCCGGATCGTCGATCAGGGTCTCGGCGAGCCCGCGGATAGCGGTCACCGGAGTCTTGAGTTCGTGCGATACGTTCGCGACGAAGTCCTGCCGCACGGTCTCGAGCCGGCGAATCGCCTCCATCCGTTCCTCCAGCCGCCCGGTCATCCGCTTGAACGCTGCGGCCAACTGGCCGATCTCGGCCGGCGCATCGGTCCGGATCTCGCGGTTCGGACCGCCCCCCGCGATCGATTCCGCGGCCTCGGTCAGCGCAGTCAGCGGTCGGGTGACCGACCGGGCAAAGAGGAAGCCGAGCATGAGCCCGCCCGCCGTCGCGATGAGGACCCCCAGGATCACAAGGGTGCGGACGTGGGCGAGCCGGTCGCGGACAGCGGTCAGCGGCAGGGCCGCGCGCGCGTATCCGAGTAGACGACCTTTCCTCCCGATCGCCACGGCCACGTACATCATGTCCACGCCCAGAGTGTGGCTCCACCTGGTCGCGACGCCCGCGCCCGCCTCGCGCGCCGCCAGGATCTCGGGCCGGGTCCCGTGATTGTCCATCCGCGCGGGTTCCTCCTCGGAGTCCGCGGCCACCACTCCGTCGGCCCGCACGATCGTGAGCCGGGTCGCCACCTCGGAGCCCAGCTCCCGGATGCGCGCCTCGAGCGCCGGCCCCCGGAAGCCTCCGTGCTCCGCGAGGTCGCCGAGCAGGACGGCCTTGGCCCGCAGCGACGATTCGAGGTCGTGGCGCGCGTCCCGGTCGAGCCGCCACCCGATCAGGAGTCCGAGCGCGACGGTCGTGGGCACGATGAGCGCGACGTAGCCCGCGTAAAGCCGCCAGAGCAACCGGGTGCGGAACAAGGGCTAGCTCTCGGCGTCGCGGAACCGGTAACCGACGCCGCGGATCGTCTCGATCAGCTCGCGATGGTCCCCGAGCTTCTTCCGGACCGCCAGCACGTGGACGTCGATGTTGCGGTCCACGACCACCGCCGACTCCCCGATCACGCGGGTCAGGAGCTGGTCGCGCGTGAACACGCGACCCGGATGGGAGGCGAGGAAGTGCAGGAGCCGGAACTCCGTCGCGGTCACGGTGACCGGCTTCCCGTCCACGAGGAGCTCGTGGCGCGCCGCGTCGACCACGATCCCTTCGCGCACGATCCGCTCGCCCTCGCCGCGCTCCTCCCGCAGGGGCCCCCGGCGCAGGACCGCCTTCACCCGGGCGAGCAGCTCCTTCGGGCTGAACGGCTTCGTCACGTAATCGTCGGCGCCGACCCCGAGCCCGAGCACGATGTCGGACTCCTCGCCCTTGGCCGTGACCATCACGATCGGGATCGGCTTGGTGACGGGGTCCTCTTTGAGCCGGCGGCAGATCTCGATCCCGTCGAGCCCGGGGAGCATGAGGTCGAGGAGGAGGAGGTCGGGGGCCTCGGTGCGGACGACCGCGAGGCCCTCCTCGCCGTCCCGGCTCGTGATGACCTTGTACCCCTCGCGCGCGAGGTTGTACCGGATCACCTCGAGGATGTCCGCCTCGTCTTCTATGACCACGATCCGTCCGGCAGCCATGGACTTCAGCCTACACCCTCGGAGCGCGGCTAGGCCCGGTACAGGTAGTCGCGCGTGAGGGGCCGGACGTTGTCGATGCCCGGCGTGGCCACGACCTGGAAGAGCTCGTTGTCGGCGTGGGCCATCATCGCGATTCCGTTTACCAGGTAGAGCCGGAACATCCGGACGAACGGGTCGCCGTACTGGGCCCGGAACTCGTCCGCGTGGGCCTCGAAATCCGCGGCCCAGCGCCGGCACGTGAGCGAGTAGTGCAGCCGCAGGTTCTCGACGTCCTGGACGCGCATCCCCTGCTTCTCCAGGCACGTCGCGATCTCGACCAGCGTGGCCGTATAGACGCCCGGGAAGATGTACTTGTTCCCGAACGCGAGCGAGATGCCCGGACGCTGCTTCCCGATCGTGTGCAGGACGAACGTGCCCTTGGGGTTCAACGACTTCTTCACGACGCCGAAGAACCGGTCGTGCCACTTCTTGCCCACGTGCTCGAGACAGCCCACGGAAACGACCTTGTCGAAGACCTTGTTCCATTTCTCGATGTCCTGCCAGTGGCAGTGCTCGACATGGATCTTGTCCCCGAGCCCGGCCTCCTTGATCCGCAGATTCCCGAACGCGGCCTGCTCCTTGGACAGCGTCACGCCCACGCCCGAGATGCCGTGATGCTGGGCCGCCCAGATGAGCAGGCCGCCCCAACCGCACCCGATGTCCAGGAGGGTCTCGCCGGGCTTGAGCAGGGCCTTCCGGCAGACGTGCTCCCGCTTCTGCTCCTGCGCGGCATCGATGGAGTCGTCCGGCGTCTTGAAGTAGCCGCAGGAGTAGAGCACGTCCTTGTCGAGCCACTTGGCGTAGAAATCGTTCCCGAGGTCGTACGGTTCGGAGATGTACCGTTTGTCGGTCTCGTACGTGTGCGGCTGGTAGAGGGCCTGCCAGAAGACCCGGAGGTAGCTGGGCAGGTGCCGGAGGATCATCGTCGGCTGGCCGGAGACCCGTCGAAGTTCGGATTCGAGGTTCGAGGTCAGGGCCATCATCAGGAAGTCGAGCAGTTCCCCCTCGATGTCGAGGGCCCCGTACATGTACGCCTCGCCGAACCCGAGGTCGACGTTGACCATGATCGCACGCATTGCGGCCTCGGTCCGGAGGACGAGCGTGAATTTCGGGGTGCCCTCGCCGCCGTAAGCGACCGTGGACCCGTCGGGATACCGGACGGCGAATGGGGTGCCTCTCACCCCGGACAGGATGCTGTGGTAGAGCTTCTTCATCGTTCTATTGAATCATATCCGGGTCACCGGCCCACGAGGGTGATGGAGCAGATGCCGTACGGGGGAAGCGTGAATGTCTCGTCGAACCCGGCCGCGGGCCTTCCGGTCGCGTGGTAACGCGTGGCCGCAAGCGGTCTGCATCCATACTCCCTATCGCCTGCGATGACATGAGCCGTAGCCCTGCGATCGGGTTCTCGGCGCTACACTGAATGGTGATTGGGGCGTAGCCAAGTGGTAGCTCGCAGACTCGCTGGCGCGAGTGGTATAGGTTATGGACTGTCGCCTTCGGCGACCCGCGCGCTAAGGCACGGGAAGTTTGCGAGGCAGGTGGTTGGGTATTCTCTTTGGGGCGTAGCCAAGTGGTAAGGCACGGGACTTTGAATCCTGCATTCCCTGGTTCGAATCCAGGCGCCCCAGGCGTTTATGACAGTGATCAAACCGGTTAGTGTCGAGTTCCTGACAGCCCGTCTCAAGGAGTGGTCCCATCGCCGGTAGCTGGCGCAGCGTCAACCGCACGGTCCGGTCGCGGCCGTCGTAGACCACTTGCGCTACGAGCAACCGGAAGAGTTCCTGCCGCTCAGTCGGTTCCAACTGGTCATAGACCTTCGTGATCTCGGCGAGGTTTGCCCGCAGGACCTCCGCGTCGATGACCCGTCCCCGTAGCCGGTCGATCTCGTTCCGGACCTTCGCCAGATTCCCCTCAAGCTCGGCCTTCTCAGCCTCCAGCGCCTTGAGCTCGCGAGCGACGAGCCCCAGCTCGCCTCCCTCCCGTCCCAACCGCGACAGAGCCTGAACGAGGCCGGTGGCGTCCTCGGACACCCGCCGCACGTCCCCCTCCAGCTGGTCCCGGCGGCCAGCCAGCAACGGCAGCTCGGTCACCGACGCCGCCTGCGCCTCGCCGACGATCCGGTTGAGCAGATCAGGGTTCGTGGAGAGGAGCTTGAGGCGGGCCACGATGTTGGCCTCGAGCGGTTCCGCGGCCACGGCTCGGACCGTGCATGCGGCCGTGCCCTGATTGTTCGCGGACGTGCACCGGTAGTATCGGTACATGACGCCGGACCGGCCCTTCCCCGGTGAGGGGGTCATGGTCGACCCACAGACCGCGCACCGTACCAGCCCCTTGAGCAGGAAGGCGTGCCGATTCAGCCCAACGCGCACCGAGTGGCTGTGCCCGCTGTTGGCCGTAAGCCGAGCCTGGACCCGGTCGAACAGCCCGATCTCGATGATCGCCAGATGCTTCGCCGACACGAGCTCGCCGGTCTCCAGCTTCAGCCGGCCCGTGTAGTGCACGTTCGTGAGCAGATAGTGCAGGATCGGCCGGGTGAAGAGTTTGCCACCCTTGCGCACGCCCTTGCCCGACCGGGCTTCGTACCGCTTGGTCCGGTGGCCCTGGGCATTCAGGTACTCAGCGAGCCGGCGCAACGACGGGTCCTGCAGGTACCTCTCGAAGATCAGGCGGATCAGGGCGGCCTCGGCCTCGTTGACCACCAAGGCCTTGTCCGTGAGATCGTAGCCGAGGATCACGGGGCTCCCAGTCCACAGCCCGTTCTTACGCATGGCGGACAGCTTGTCCTTCGTCCGCTTGGCGATGGTCTTACGCTCCCACTGGGCCATACCCATGATGACGTTCTGCATGAACTCCCCGGCGGGTGTCTCGCTGTCGGCGGGGTCCATGACGCCGTAGAACTTGGCACCGTGCTCGGCGAGGAATTTGCGCAGCATCAGCCCGTCCAGCATGTCCCGGCTGAGCCGGTCGCTGGCTTTGGCCACGACGGCCTGGACCTTCCCGGCCTCCACGGCCGCCATGAGGTGATGCAGGCCGGACCGGTCCATCGTGCCGCCCGATTTCTCGTCGCTGAAGACCTCGGGGTAGACCTGCCAGCCCTGTTGGACACGGATCTTGATGTAGTCACGGCAGTACGATTCCTGGGCAGCCAGGGTCGTGAACTGGCCGTTGACCTGGTCCTCGGTGGACGCTCGGACGTAGATGGCCGCGCAGATGGTCGTGGGCGTTACGGCCTTCTCCGCTCCCGCTACCCCGGTACGCATGTCAGGAGCCATGAGGGCGGAATCTCCTGGTGAAGTCAACCTGCACCTCCCGGCAACGCCGCGATCTCGGCGGCCAGGGCGTCGCCAAAGGCGCGATCCTGCGCGGCTTCTTGGCGCTGGCGCTCAACCACCCGCAGGACACCCTTGGCCAGGATCTCCGTGATCCGGCGCAGGCGATCCTCTGGCGTGAGGAAGGCGTAGTCGCCGAGCGTATCGGTCTTCATGGCCGCTCCCGCGTGAGCCTGCGTAGGACCACGTCGCCCCCCAGCTCGCGACAGGCCCTCAGGAAGCGGTCGAGTCGCTCGATGACCGCGGGCGCGTACAGCTTGGGTGGTGACCCGCCACGGCGCGAGGCAGCGAGTTTGGACGGCAGGTTGAGGGTATTCGCCAACTCCGAGAACTGCGGCCTCCGTTTCCCCACCCGCTCAGCGGCTTGCTGCACGGTCAGCAGGAAAGGCACATTGAGAGCCCGCACGGCGCTGGGGGTTTCCGTCCCACCCCTAGCAGGATGCTGAAAAACTGACGGAAGTCATTGCGATGGACGTGAACAGTCG
>CAKKQC010000076.1 GCA_919901855.1 bacterium
CTTGTCGCTGCGCGGTTTCTCAGCTTGCTCGGGACCAACGTTGGGACACTACTGAAGTCATATGTGTCCCCACTCTCTTTCTGGCCATGCTAGACTCTGGGTATGGAGAGCGAGATCACGTTCCTGGTCGAGGAATCCCTTGACGGTGGTTACGAGGCGAGGGCTCTCGGCCACTCCATTTTCACCCAGGGCGAGACCCTCGACGAGGTGAAGTCGGCGATCCGTGAGGCCGTGGAGTGTCATTTCGAGCCAGATCGCCGACCCCACGTGCTTCTAGTTCACTAGCTGACAGTCCCGCTTCACCGGGCGATCAAGGCGGGGACCCTCAATGGCATCCTCGGTGACGTTGCCGCGCAATCCGGCCTCACCAAGGACGACCTCATCCACAAGCTCTGGGGGCCGAAGAAATGAGCTGAACGTCCGGGCGCGGGAAGAGGGGGCCGGCCAGGCTCCCTGGACCGGACGCTGTCATGGCGCCGGGCCGACGTGCTCCTCCACCGCGCCGCCAAGACCCTCGCGAAGCTCGAGGTCACCCCCGACGACCTCAAGCGCCTCGTCTACAAGACCGTCCAGCACAAGCACCCGAATACCCGACGCTGAACGTCGGGGCGCTCGCTCGGGTGGGGAGTTGCATTCTTGCAATGCGACTGCAAACCTGCAAGTAGCTGACCGGGTGGGGTAGGCGGCACAGCCGGTAGGGGCTTTTGATGGCCTCTCCCCATGTCGGACAGATTGCCAGGTGGCCGCAGGCGGGTCCGTGACCCTCTGGTCGTTCGCGATGGCCTGGACCCGGGAGCCCCGGGCCATGGCGGCACGCCCAGCCCGGTATAATGGCGTAGGGTCAATGAGATGAGCACAGTCGTGAGATCCACCACCGATGCCGAGAAGACGATTGGGGAGATGGCTGACCGGATCGCGAAACGGTTCAGGCCGGAGAAGATCATCCTGTTCGGTTCCTACGCGCGCGGGACCGCGGGGCCGGACAGCGACGCCGATTTCCTCGTGGTCATGCCGGTCACCGGTTCCCGGCGCGAGGCCGCGATCGAGATCGACGTCGCCATCTCGGGGATGGGCCTCGCCAAGGACGTCTTCGTGGCCACGCCGGAGGACATGAGGGTCTACGGCCGGCGCCCCGGCACCCTCGCCTCGATCGCGCTCCGCGAAGGCCGCACGCTCTATGAGCACCCCGCCTGACCTGATCGCATCCGTCAGTGGCTGGGTCGCCAAGGCCGAAGAGGACTACGACGTCGCCTCCAACGAAGCTAAGCGGGGGGCCGAAACGCCGTGCGGTACCGTGTGCTTCCACGCCCAGCAGGCTGTCGAGAAATACCTGAAGGCCCTGCTCGTCCTGCGATCCGTGGAGTTCCCGAAGAGCCACGACCTTTCCGTGATCTGCGACCTGCTCCCAGCCGACCTTGGGATCCGGCCGGAGAGGGCCGACCTCAGCCGGGCCAGCCGGTTCGCGGTGGAAACGAGGTACCCCGACCAGCCGGAATCCTACGGGATGGCCGACGCGACCTGGGCCCTGTCGTTCGCGGAGCGCCTGCGGGCGGAGGTACGGGCGAAGCTGCCGCCGGAATCCCTGGCTCCGGGGCCGCGCTAGCCCGGACCTTCGCCCTCACCGAACTCTGCCCGTCCCCTTCTGATGTAATACCACTCGATGAGGTTTGAGCATTTCGACCGGAGAAACTACACGACACTGCCGGTGACCGCGGGGTACCGGCGGTGGTCCGAGGTCTACGACCGCCAGCTCCGGTCGGGACTGCTCGAGTTCCCGCTCCTGCGGCGGATGCAGGGGGTCGCGTTCGGCCGGGTCCGGACTGCGCTCGACCTGGCCTGCGGCACCGGCCGGATCGGGGCGTGGCTGAAGACCAAGGGCGTCAAGACGATCGACGGGGTCGACCTGTCCCCCCACATGATCGCCCAGGCAAAACGGAAGAAGGTCTACCGGGCCATCCGGCGGGGGGATCTCACGACCGTGCCGCTACCCCGCGGCGGCTACGACCTCTCGATCTGCGTGCTGGCGGCCTGTCACATGAAGGACCTCGCCCCCCTCTACCGGCAGATGGCCCGCGCCACGCGGCCGGGCGGGATCGCGGTCCTCGTCGACTACCATCCCCATTTCCTGCTCAACGGCATCCCGACCCATTTCCCGGATGCGGCGGGGAAGACGTTCGCGATCGAGAACCACGTCCACCTGCTGGCCGATCATTTCCGTGCCGCGCGGCGCGCGGGATGGACCCTCACGTGGCTCGACGAGCTGGTCGTGGCGCGGAGCTGGCTCCGGTCCTATCCCGGCTGGCGCAAGTTCCTCGGCCATCCCGTCTCCTTCTCGATGGCCTGGACCCGGTAGGCCCAAGCCTCCTCGACGAGCGCGGGGGGACGAATCCGGAGATCCGAAGGGTGGCCCCGCTCTTTGCTGGGGCGTCCCCGTCGTATAATCCGCCCGTGCGGCACGCGTCGTGGCTCCTTGCCCCGGTCCTGGCCCTCCTGTCCGCGGCCCACGCGCTGGCGGCGCCCGGGTTAACGCCCTGTACGCCCGAGCGGATGTGGGAGCGCACCTACCACCCCAGCTGGAGCAACGACGCACCCAACGACGTCGCCACGGATGCGTCGGGCAACGTCATCGTCGCGGGATCCGAGTACCGGGTGGATCTCGGGCAGGGGTTCAACTGGGTCGTTCGCAAGTACGGCCCGGACGGGACCCTGCTCTGGAGCGGCACCCGCGACGGCGGGGTGGGCCGGACCGAGGTCGCGACCGCGGTCGGCACCGATGCGGCCGGCAACGTGTTCGTCGGGGGCTATGACGACCTCGGGGGAGCCGCGAGCAACGACTGGCGCCTCGAGAAGCTGGATGCGGCCGGGCACCTGCTCTGGGTGCGGACCTACGCGGGGCCTTCCGGCTGGGACATGATCTACGCGCTTGACGTCGACCGGCGGGACGGGAGCGCCGTCGTGACCGGCTGCCAGATGGGCGGCGGGGCGATCGTGACCTGGCTCACCCGCAAGTACGCGTCCGACGGGACGCTCGTGTGGAGCCGGACGAACAGCGGCCCGGGGGCCGGGTTCCACTTGCCACACGACGTCGCGGTCGGGGCCGACGGCCGGGTGATCGTCGTGGGCAACGAGGACCGGTCGGACCTCGGCCATGGCTGGGACGGGATGGTGCTGGTCTACGACCAGGATGGCCTCCTCCTCTGGAGCCGCTCGGCCGTGGGCGCGGGTTCCAACGACGACGACATCCAGGGCGTCGCCGTGGACGGCACGGGGCGGATCTACGTCGCGGGGTTCACGGACGCGGATGTCACCACCAACCGGTGCGTCTCGATCGTGGGCGCCTACGATCCCGCCGGCAACCTGCTCTGGATGGACAAGCAGTCTGGCAGTATTCAATTCGCGATCGGATACCTGGGCCGGCTCTCCTGGCAACCGGAAACGGGCGTGCTCTTCGTCGCCCAGGATGACTTCGATTACCTGCGGGCGCTCGACGGGGACGGGCGGGAGCTCTGGACGGCCGACATGCCGGACGACAGGAATATCGCCATGGCCCTGGACGCCCTGGGCTATCTCGCGATGGCCGGGACGCACTTCTACTACGAGTCGAGCCGGGAGTGGCGGGTCACGAGGTTCCGGGCCCGCCAGCCGCCGCCCTGCCTCGACCAGGGCGCCCCGGATCGCGTCGTCATCTCGCCCAATCCGGTCGCCGGCGACGCCTTCTGGGCCTCGCCCCCGCTGGTGGATGGGGCGGACGAGCTCGTGATCGAGGTCTACAACATCCGGATGCAGCGCGTGTACCGCGGCCGGTGGGTGCACCTCGGCCGGACGGAACCCGGCGTCCAGATCCGGCACGTCGACCGGTGGGCTCCCGGGACCTACCTCCTCAAGGCCACGGCCCGGCTGCCCGGGGGCGGGTCGATGGAGTTCAAGCCCGCGCGCGTGCAGGTGTCGCGATGACCCGCGCCGCCGCGCTCCTCGTGGCCCTGCTGGCCGCCGCCCCCGCCCAGGCCGCGACCCAGGTCGAGGACGTCGTCGACGCGGCCGCCGCCGTGGGCGGGGTGACCCTCGAGTTCGCCTCGGGGGCGCGGGCCGCGGGGCTGGCCGAGGCGCAAACGGCCTCCTCCAGCGGGGTCACGGCCCTGGGGTGGAACCCGGCGGGGCTGGCCGGCACCCGGGGCTTCGCCGCCGCGATGACCTACGAGGCCCTCCCCGCGGGCGACGTCTTCGACAACGTGGCCCTCGCCTGCGGCTGGCCGTCCTTCGCGGTGGGCGCCGAACTCGGCTTCCTGAACTACGCCAACGAGATCTCCCGGGACTCGACCAGCGTCTCGCAGGGGGAACTCGTGCTGAGCGACGTCGTGATCCGGGCCGGGGCCGCCGTGCGCGCGGACGCCCTGTTCGGCCGCGAGGCCGCCGTGGGCGCCACTCTCGAGGTGCTGGGCGGCACGTTCGAGGTGGTGGGCGGCAGGGGCGTGCCCAAGAGCGCCGCCGGGCTCGGCGCGCTGGTCCGTGCCAACCCCCGCCTCTCGCTGGGCCTTTCGCTCGTGCACCAGGGGATCAGCGCACTCAAGGACGGCCCCGCGGCCGTCCGGGGCGGGGCGGCCTACACGGTCCTGGACCCGGTCCTGCTGTGCGGCGACCTCGGCTATCGCTTGTCCGACGGCGCGATCGAAGCGGCGCTGGCCGTGGAGTGGTCGCCGGTTCGCGCCCTGCACCTCCGCGCCGGCTACCATCTCCGCGGGGGCACGACCGGCCCCGGGGGCCTCACGGGCCTGGCCGCGGGCCTCGGCGTGCGGCTGGCGATGTTCGCCCTGGACTATTCCGTCCAGCCCTTCGGCCGCTTCGGGGAGGCCCACCGCGTCTCCGTGGAGTTCAGCCGGATCTAGCCGTCCCGCCCTCCCGCGACCGGGTGTATGATCGGCCCAACATGTGGGATTGGATCGTCCTATGGTTCAAAGGAACTCCTGCTGGCCGGGCAGGCGCCGGGGTTGGTCTCCGCATTCGGTCCCAACATGTCCTTTGCCAGGGAGCAGTATCTTCCCCAAGCTCGGATGCTGGCGCGTGGAGGCGAAAGCCGGCCGCATCCCCGACTTCGACGCTAATCTCTACTACTAGCCCAAGTTCCGCAGTTGGCGCCCATCTGAGGGGAGTTTCGATCCAGAACGT
>CAKKQC010000077.1 GCA_919901855.1 bacterium
CACGATATCACAGTCGATGCGCTTATGTCACCCTATTACGCGAGGCTCATTAGGTCTTCCACAGGCGTCTCAGTAGGATTGTACGCGTTCGCTCAGGCACAGACTCCGCGTTGCGGTGAGAAGGCTGGGTTACAGTTGCGCGAGGCGTTCGGAGAGGCGGGCGAGGCGGGCTTCGAAGTCGGCGATGGCGGCACGGGATTCGGCCACGAGGGCGGGGGGAGCCTTGGCGACGAAGTCGGCGTTGGCGAGCGTAGCCTTGCGCTTCTCGAGGAGGCCCGTGAGCGAGAGGAAGAGGCTGTACCCGGGGATGAAGGGGCGGTCAGCGCAGACGGGCTGTGGCGGCGAGCTTCGCGTCGAAAGTGACCAGTGTGCCTCCCGTCGCTCGCGCGACGAGCAGGTACGCGGCGTCGTATGCGGAGAGGTTCCGCTCGAGGGCGAGTTCCGCCGCGCGGATCCGGTCGGCCTGGATGAGCGCGATGCCGAGGCGTGCGGACACCCGCAGGCCTTCGAGAATCCCGTCCCGGCTCGCCGGGTCTTTCCGGATCTTGGTGCAGGCCACGTTGGCGAGTTCGTAGGAGAGGATAGAGGGCGCGAAGAGTTCGGCGCCTTCCAGGAGGCGCGCCGCCTCACGGGCACGCGGCTCCCCGAACACGAATGCCGCGACGACGGAGGCGTCCGGGACCCTAGCGGGCATCGCGCCCTTCGCGGATGATCCGGGTGGAATCCGCGGACGTCCGCACGCCGATGGCCTTGAGGTGGCGGGCCGCCTCGGCGATGCTCAGGACGTCGTCCGCCGCGTGTTCCTGGATGATCGCCATGAGTTCGCCCTGGAGGGACCGGTGGTGGCGGGTGGCGCGGCGGCGTAGTTGTTTGACGACCGCATTGGGGACGTTCTTGATCGAGAGACTGACGGGCATGTCGGCACCTCCATGGTTCCGTTTCGGAACCATCATAGCATCAGGTACCGGGGCGGGGATGGGCGTGGCCGATCTGCCTCCGCGCGACGGGTCCTGCCAGTGGCCGAGCGGAGGTCTCTTCGGCACGCTCGGTAGAGGCGGCGCGGGTCCTGTCGGGGGCCTCGTCACCGTTCGCTCACCATTGCGGCTGAGGCCCAAGCATCCTGCTTCACCTACCACTGCTGGTGAGCGACTGCCTGCACAGGAATGCGAGCAGTCGCAGCCGGACCTGCTGGTCGCCTCACCACCGACGCCGCCGGTTGGTTCGCGAAGCTGACTTCGGCCCCCTCCTCCCGCGCCGCCGGAGGTTGGCCGGCCAGCGCCTCAGGGACCTCCGCTCGGTCACTGGCACCCGTCCCCACGACCTCCTCCTCCCACGCCCACGTCCCCTACGCCACCGGGCGTCCGGAGCGGACGCCTCGCAGTTTCGGCGGACGCCGCAACTGCGCGTCCTTCAGAGCTGGGAGAGGCGTTCGGAGAGGCGGGCAAGGCGGGCCTCGAAGACGCTGACGAGGGACGCCGAGTCTATCGCGGGGGCTGGTTCAGGCGGCCTTGAGGCCGTAGTGCTTGCCCATCTTGAGGCGGCGGCGCTTGGGGTCCACCGTGATATCAAGCAGTTCAAGCGCTTCGGCGCCGAGCAGGACCTCGTTGCCAGTCGAGATGAAGACGGAGGCGGGAGCGGACCGCCCGTCAACTCGCACGAGGACCTGGGCCACGGGCATGCGGCGGGAGCGACCGTCAGCCATCTCGACCATCACGTCCCTGAACGGAACGAGCGCGAGTTGGCGGGCGACTTGCCGCGGGATCACGGTCAGGGAAGCGCCGGTATCCACCAGGGCGGTGACATTGAGCCTGCGCTTCTTGCCCTCAAGTGTGATTGGCACGCGTATCAATCCCATGACGATATCATTATACGCGGGGCGGGGACGGGTATCGGGGGGATCATATAGCAGGGGGTTGGGCGGGCGCGGACGTCCTGGGGCGCTCAGGGCCGCGCCTAGATCAAATGAACGAGCCAGACACCGGTCCGCAGAATCGGAGTTGGGACCCC
>CAKKQC010000078.1 GCA_919901855.1 bacterium
GGGGTACCATTCCGCCCCGGGCTGAAGCCCGGGGTTCCCTGGTACGGCTTATGGCTTCTGAGAACACGCCGGGCGTCGCTCGAACGGCACCGTCCGAGAAGATCGACCAGTTCACGGTCCCCGTCTGGCGACTCACGGCCGTGATCCAGCCGTTGTTCGCCCCAACGTAGACGGTGTCGCCGATCACGACCGGGCCCGCGAGGTTGATCTGTGTGTCCGTCCCCGCGCCGAGCACGTCGAGCGTGAACGTCGGCTCCAACTGGATCAGCCGCTCGGACGCATTGACCCCCGTCTTGGCCGCGTTGCCCTGCAATTGGGCCCAGTCGCCTGCATGGGAAGTTGCCGCCACAAACGATGCAATAGCCGCTGCTGCTGAAAGCGCAACGAGGCGCGAGGCCCCCTGGTTCGCGCAACGCCTATCGATGCTCATGGCCGCTCATCACGTTCCCGAACGGCTCGTACCAGTATTCCTGCGTAAGGTTCCCCTGCGAGTCCGTGAGATTGGCGACGGAGCCCAGCGCGTCCGGCAGGAAGTATTCCGTGAACGGCTCGGGAAGATCAAGCCGCGTCTTCGAGAGCCCGGGAACTACGAGCGCCGTCGGCCACTTGTCCCCGTTCAGCTCCATAACCACGTTCAGGCCCTCATACACGAACCACCGCCGAGTGGCTCCAGCTCCCTCCCCCGTTACCTCCTCCACCCTCTCACCGCTCGCGTCATACCCGAAGTACTTGGTCGTCGACCCAGACACCGCTTTCCGCATCCTCTCCCACCCGTCGAACTCACACGAGAGCCCGGTGCCTGGACCCGCCAATACCCTCCGGGCCGCCAGATTTCCCCGTGCGTCCCATCCGTACTCCACCTTCGTCTCCGCCCCGACCCCACCGGTCAGGCTCGTCAACTGGTCGTCCGCGTCGTATTCGTACAGCTCTGGTGCCGCGAACGATTTCGGGTTCGTCGCCCCCGTCCGGTTCCCTCCCCGGTCGTACGTGTACCCGAACTCCGGCCACACCGTCGCCGACGCCGCCTTCAGACGATTCAGCTTGTCGTACGTGTACGTCCACAACCCCGTGATGTCCCGCATCGTGGAGCGGTTACGGGCCAGATCGTACGAATAGTAGAAGTAGCTCAGGGCGGGACCGCCCGGTCCCCGTCCGTGCCAGATCTTCGTCACCTGACTCGCCTGGTCGTACGTCATAGTCGTCACGATCCCGTTCGGGCGAGAGATCGTCGCAAGGTTCCCTCCGCCACCGCCGCAGGAGGCGCAGGATCCGGCCTCGTATCCGTACGTCGTCTCCTTTCCGTCGGTCGTGAGCCGATCCATCTGCGAAAGGTCGTTGTACCTGTACTCGATGTCGAGCAGGACCGTCGTGGTCGTCGCCGGCGTTACCGTCAGCCGCGTCACGTGCCCCGCCCGGTCTCTCTCGTATCGCTTCGTCGCGAGGCCGGTGATGGATTCCTCCACCAACCGATTGAGTGAGTCGTATGTGGAGTGCACCACGTACGGCGCGGCGCCACTCGACCCCGGCACCGTCGTCGCCGCATAGGTCCGATTGCCCACCTCGTCGTACCGGAAATCCTCCTCCGGCGTATTCGGATCGCCAGGCGCCCGCATCCGCCGCAGTCGCCGCAAGGAATCGTACAGGTGAGCGGTCCGGAGCGGCGTCATGCAGATGAAGGCCGTCACCCGTGCCGTCACATTGCCCAGCGAGTCGAACTCGGACGTGTCCACCGTTCCGCCGAGGCGGGTGACCGATGCGGTGGCCTTCGACACCAGGACGGTGGCGGGGTTGGTCATCGACGCGTTCCCCAGTATTCGAGCGTCTCACAGGCGAGGATTAAGTCGGGGCATTCACGAATCCAGCTCCGCACATACTCGCCAGCGTGACGCAAGGACCGGACAACCACTATTTTCCTCCCAGAGGGGATCTCTCGCCCGGCCTGATTAGCTAGGTGATCATCAGAAGCCGGGTATACCCAAAAGACCACGTGCCAGTATCCACCAGTGATGCGGCCCATCCACCAAGCCAGCTGGTACGTCGACCGATAGTATCCCTTGGTGACCTCCACGGCCCTTTCATCCATCGTGCCCGGAGCAAACGCGACAGAAGAAACGATGAACCGCCCTCTTGCGCCCAAACTGCCTTTGTTTGCCGCAACCCGGTCAAAGTCATGCCAAGTTTCCCAGCGAGCGAGTTTCTTCATGAACGGAAGACTCCGGCTAGTCTTTTCGTCGACGATCAGGCGATTCGCAGGATCCTTCTCATCCAGAAGAACCGCCACGGACGATGTCGGCACGCCATCCGTTTGGATCGCCCTCTCGGCTGAAACGATGTCATGGCCCCTACCTGAAAGAGTGTAGACGATCGAGGACCGATTCCTCACGTGAGTATTGGCATTTCTCATTCCTGCAAGAATCTGCTCTTGTGTGCCCGATGCAGTGCTTTCTTCGGTCCTGCAGGTCCGACCGAGGAGCCAGATCCCGCCCGCTGCTACCATGATCAAGGACAGCGCGAGCGATGCCCACGCCATGCGAGCTGCGTTGGTCACCACGGGAGAGGACCTGTGATGATCGTGGTCGGTTGACTCGGCTCCTGCTCGGCCTGTTGCTTGCGGCGATTAGCACTCGTCTTCTTCGCTTCCGCCACTTTCTCGTAGCAGCACATCTGAGCAGCATTGCATTCCAGCTTGCAGACAAACGAGATTCCAGGACACTTAATAATGCATTCTATGCCCTTCCTCAGGCAGCAGTCCTCATCCTCCCCGCAATCCTCAAAGCATGGCTTCTTGCCGAAGATCAGCTTGACGATGATCTTCACGCTTTCATATAGCTCCCCGATAAGGCTCTTGCCCGCCAAGTCAGTGAGGTTGACAGGATTGCTCTGGACATATGGATAGGCGTTGATGCTCTGCGGCCGAGCTGGGCATCCCTCCACCGGATCCCTGCTCACGAACCTCCCCACCGCCGGGTCATACCACCGGGCGTTCATGTAGACCAGGCCGAGGTCATCGTCCTGCTGAAGTCTCACGTAGCGGTAGCGGTTGTGGGGATCACGACGTGGAGCGTACTGCGCGTTCCCGAAGGGCTCGTACCAGTACTCCTGCGTGAGATTTCCCTGAGAGTCCGTGAGGTTCGCCACGGAGCCAAGAGCATCCTGCAGGAAATACTCCGTAAACGGCTCGGGAAGATCGAGCCGCGTCTTCGAGAGGCCCGGCACGATCGTGGCCGTCGGCCACTTGTCGCCGTTCAGCTCCATCACCACGTTGAGACCTTCATACACGAACCACCGTCGAGTGGCTCCACTCCCCTCCCCCGTCACCTCCTCCACCCGCTCCCCGCTGGAGTCATACCCGAAGTACTTGGTCGTAGATCCCGACACCGCCTTCCGCATCCTCTCCCACCCGTCAAACTCACACGAGAGCCCGGTGCCGGGACCCGCCAATACCCTCCGGGCCGCCAGATTTCCCCGTGCGTCCCATCCGTACTCCACCTTCGTCTCCGCCCCGACCCCACCGGTCAGGCTCGT
>CAKKQC010000079.1 GCA_919901855.1 bacterium
GGGGCGATGGTGCTCCGGCACCTCAGGAAGCGGAAGTACTTACGTGACCCCTACACGCACCCACGTCCGGGCGGAGGCGTCCACGATCGACGCCGCCAATGCCGTGACCCTGCCGAACGGGACCTACATGCCCGCGCTCAAGACCCGGTGGGCCGAGACCGACGTCGAGCTCCCAGCCAAGTCCACGGTCATCATCGCGGGGCTGATCCAGACCGAGGACGTCCGGATCATGACCGGCCTCCCCGTGCTCATGGACCTGCCGCTCCTGGGCTGGCTCTTCCGCCACACGCGGGACGAGAAGATCGAGACCGAACTCGTGATCTTCGTGACCCCGAGCTTCGCGACCGCGCAGGCGGGGACGGCGGGCTCGTGAGCGACGGCCCCTCCGCGGGACGCGTCGTCACCGTCGTCGGCGCCAAGGGCGGCGTGGGCACGACCGCGGTCGCGGCGGCGCTGGGCGCGGCGCTCGCGAAGAAGGCCGACGTCCTCCTCGTGACCATGCCGGGACCGGGCGAGGACCTGAGCCTCTGGTTCGCGGCAGCCTCGGTTCCGGGTGGGAGCCTGGCGGACCTCCAGGGGAGTCTCGCGTCGCTGACCCCGGAGCTGCTCGAGTCGTCCACGCGGCCCGCCGGACCGCGGCTGCGCCTCCTCACGCCCGGGGGCGGGACCTGGTCCGCGGCCGACATGAAGGCCCTGCTGCGCCTCGCGCGGGCGAGGTTCCCGTGGGTCGTCGTCGACGCCGGGGCGTGGCGGGGCGGGGAGCCCGAGGGCCCGCTCGCGGGGGCGGTGGGCGAAGCCGCGCTCGCGCTGATCGTGGTCACGCCCGACCCGCTCGCGATCCGCCGGGCCCGCGCGCTGGGCGAGGCCCTCCGGTTGTCGGGCCGGCCCGTGCGGGCCCTCATGAACCGCGCGGCGGCGGGAGGCGCGCGCGGTCGCGACGCGGCGGCCCTGGACGGGCTTCCCGTGCTCGGCACGCTGGCGGAGGCGGCCGAGTTCGCGGAGGCCATGCTCCGGGGCGAGCCCGTGGGCTGGGGGGCCGCGAAGTCGCCGGCGGCCGGGGAGGTGGGCCGGGTCGCGGACGCGCTGGCCGAGTATGCACCTGCCGCTACGGACGCAGTGGCAGCCGTTTCTGCGGACGCAGAAACGGCCGGTGACGCGTTCCGGACCCCGGCCTTCCGGGCGCTCAAGCGGACCCTCCACGCGAAGTTCCTGGAGCGGATGCGCGAGCGTCCGGGGCTGGTCGCCGAACCCGCGCGCGTCCAGGCCGAACTGGCCGATCTTCTCGCGGCCGAGGGCGTGCCCGATCTCACGGCCGGCTTCCGGGATCGCCTGCTCAAGGAACTGGCCGACGGCGTCCTGGGGCTGGGCTCGCTCCAGGACCTCCTCGACGACCCCGAGGTCTCGGAGGTCATGGTAAACGGGCCCGACGAGATCTACGTGGAACGGCGGGGCAAGCTGTCGCGGGTCCAGCGGTCGCTCGACGGCGAAGCCGAACTCCGGGGGCTGATCGAGCGCATCGTCGCCCCTTTGGGGCGGAGGATCGACGAGGCGTCGCCGCTCGTGGACGCCAGGCTCAGCGACGGGTCGCGGGTCAACGCGATCATCCCGCCGCTCGCGCTCAAGGGGTCGAGCCTCACGATCCGGAAGTTCATGAAGCGGCGGATGACGATCGACGAGCTGGTCGCGAACGGGAGCCTGACCGCGCCCGCCGCGGCGTTCCTCCGCGCCTGCGTCGGGGGCCGGATGAACTGCCTGATCTCCGGCGGGACCGGCTCGGGCAAGACCACGCTCCTGAACATCCTGGCGTCGTTCATCGGACCCGACGAGCGGATCGTCACGATCGAGGACGCCGCCGAGCTCAAGCTCCCGCAGGATCATGTCGTCTCGCTCGAGTCGCGGCCGGCGAACCTGGAGGGGAAGGGCGCGGTCACGATCCGGGACCTCGTCCGGAACGCGCTCCGGATGCGTCCCGACCGCATCGTAGTCGGCGAGTGCCGCGGGGGCGAGTCGCTCGACATGCTCCAGGCGATGAACACGGGCCACGACGGCTCGCTCTCGACCCTGCACGCGAACACGCCCCGGGACGCGATGGCGCGGCTCGAGACCATGGTGCTGATGGCGGGCATGGACCTGCCCCTGCGCGCGATCCGGGAGCAGGCGTCCAGCGCCATCGACCTCATCGTCCAGATCGCGCGCCAGCGCGACGGCGGCCGCCGCGTGACCCAGATCACGGAAGTCTGCGGGATGGAGGGCGAGGTCTTCCGGCTCCAGGACATCTTCGTCCGCCGGGGCGAAGGGCCGCTCGAGTCCGCGGGGCTCGTGCCCCGGCTCGCCGAGAAGCTCGCCGAGCGCGGCCACCCCCTGCCACCCGGCGTGTTCTGACAAGAGAGACGACAGTTGTGTCATAATATATGACATGAGAACCGTGCTCGAGTCCCTCCCCGGCGGGTCGTGGACCGTCCGCCGCTACGACGACGCGGGAGGACTGGTGGAGGAGGTGTCGCGGGCCATCCCCGTCTCCGAACTTTGCCGGAGGCTCGGGAAGTCGAGGCGCCAGGTCTACCGGTACCTGACGCAGGGGTGGTTGCAGTCCTCCGGCAAGTACCTGGGGGAATGGCTGGTGAGGGAGCAGGGCATCGAGTGGCTGGCCCGTGGCGCACGGGTCAGGTTCCGGCCGATCCCGAGGTCCGCTCAGACCCTGTTCCCCGAGTACCGGCTTGCGCGCCTTCACCCCTTCCACGACGGGTCGCTGATCATCCCGCGGATCATGGAGCAGGGGGGGCGCGAGGAGCTGATGTGGATGATGCGGCAGTACGATTCGCGCGCGCTCAGACGCTGGCTGGCGGCGGAGGGCTGGAAGCTGACTCCGCGCGCCGCAAGGTTCTGGTCATGGTGGTTTCGGGTGCCGCCCCCTCCGCCGCGGCGCCTGCCGGCCGCCGGGGGGAAGGCATGAAGCTTCACTGGAACCGTCTCGGCCGGGCCCGCCGCTCGTTCCTCCTGGAGGTCGCGGCACAACCGGTGGTGAGGCGGTTCACGCTCGCCGGCGGGAGCGGCCTGGCCCTGCTGGCCGACCACCGCAACTCCGAGGATTTCGACTTCTTCGTCGAGTCACCCGCGCTCAGGCTTCCCGACATGCAGCCGCTGAAACGGTTCCTCGGGGGCCGGCCGGGTTTCCGCATCAGGGCCGAGGAGCCGGGAACCCTGCACCTCGATGCGGAGGGCGTGCATATGAGCTACCTTGCGACTCCGTACTCCGCAATGAGGCCGCCGGTGCGCGCCGGGGGCCTCGTGATCGCGCATCCGGTCGAGATCGGGCTCATGAAGCTCTCGGCGATCGTGTCGCGGGGGGCGCGCAAGGACTTCATCGATCTGGCGTGCGTCCTCGACCGCTGGGCGTCCCTGAAGATCCTGCTTGGGCTCGCCCGCAAGAAGTACGCCTCGTCGGGCGACTTCGTGGCGATCGTCCAGCGGCCGCTCGTCTACTTCGCGGAGGCGGACGCGGAACCCGATCCCGATTGCCTCGACCCGCGCTACGCCTGGAACCGGGTCAAGGACCGGATCGAGAAGGAGGCGCGCACGGCCCTGTCCTCCTTCGTCCCGCCGCCCCGGTGATACGCGCGGCATGGAGGGCGAGGCATGTCGGCTCGCTGTGGGCCTCAATGTCCCGGACGCCTTAGTCACCGGCCCGCAAAAGGCTCTCGCAGCCTTGTGTCGACAATGGAATAGCGCCGGGCCGTCTTTGACCCCGCCCTGCCCTGCGCGCATAATCTGTGAATGGCAGTGACTGACGGCAAGGGGTCCCAACCGGCTCATTCCGCCCGATCATCGGCAAGCGGTCTTGTGACGGTGGCGGCCTTGATCTTGAGCATGACGCGGGGGATCGCTGCCGCCGGTTGCATCGAGGACATGTACGCAACATCCGTTTCCCCCTTCAAGGATTTCGTTTCCGTGTTTCCGAATTGGTACCACGCACCCGTAGCGTCCTTCCAGATCATGGACTGCGGGGAGGTTTCGTGCCCTGGGGCGAATCCCATCGTCGGCGTCACGATCGTGAACTACGGCACGGCTTCCGGCGGGGCCACGGGAGATATCACGGGCGTTTCCTTCAGGATTACGTGCAACACGAGCGACTCAGGCGACCGGCCCATGACATTCGCCGGCGTCTGGACGATCGGGACCGGAACCTATCCGGCTTGGACCTGGTCGGGATCCTACACCTGGGCGGTGGACTCGTGCGATGCCAAGTCCGGATGTTCCTGCGCCCCGAACTTCTACGTCTATGCCGACATCCACTCATGCGCGACGGACGGCGCGACCATCGCACTGGGGCCGTCGTACAACGATATCCAGATGATTGGCGGCATCACCGACACGTGGGCCTGCTCGGCGCCTTGGGCCATCCTGCCTTCCCCGGACAAGACGATCAACGCGGCGGTGGTCCGGGCTTCTTCGGATACCGCGGCGCCGGGCGACACGGTCACCTACACCATCTTCTACGGACGCCGGGGCAGCAGCGCGATCAACCCGATCACGATCGTGGAGACGTTACCCACGTACACACATTATGTAGCGGGAAGCGGGATCCCTGTTCCGGATGTGGGGTGGGATCCCAACACCGGTCCTCCCGCCGCGCTGAAGTGGACCGTGCCGGGGCCCTTCTCTCCGGGGGGGGGCGCGACCGGACAGATCACGTTCCAGGCGACTGTGGATTGGGGTAACGGCGAGTCCTTCGAGCCGGGATCGGGTGATGTGGCCGCCCCCGAGGGCATACGGCTCGACAGCCGTGCGCAAGTCTCGTGGACCGGTGCGTCGTGCTCCGGCGCCGTGAGCAACCAGGCGCAGGCCACGGTCAGGCGGTTCCTCATGTGGATGGTCGGAGACAACGACGTCCTGTTCTCGCCCTCGTACGGCCAACAGGCCGACGAGATGATCTACACGATCTTTCTCAAGAATGTCTCGTCGACCAAGACGTGGTGGGACGTCCGGATCTGGGACACGGTACCGTTCAGCCTGGATGCTTGGTGCCCGGGATGCGGGCTCGAGGACCCGTGTCAGGGGTGGACGATGACGCCGTCCGGTTGCGCCGCGGCAACGCCCGGAAAGAACGTCGTGGCCGGGAACACGATACTGACGTGGAAACTCGACATGCCGCCGCAGTTCACGATGACGGTGCGTTGGAAGGCGAAAGTTAAGTCCATTGCCGTGGCCGGATCCACCGCGATCAACTCCGTGTCCGTCCTGGAGATGGGCCGAACCGGGATCGTCGCCGGTACGGGCCGGTCGACGATCCCGTCCAGGTTTGCCCACCTCTCCTCCATCATTCTGCCCACGAGCTACGTCAGCTATATGGCATTTGGCGGATCGAATTGGATTCAGCCGGATCTGAACGGCGTCGGCGACGCCCTTGTGATGTTCCCGCTGAACAAGAAGACCCAGTTCGAGCTTCGAGCCATTTCTTATGAGGGAGCCGGATGGGCCACCAGCGGGGGCACCAGCGACTCCATCGGATGCCTGATCGGCGACTGCCTCGGGGGTTTCCCGGGCAGCGCCGGCCCCTGTCCGTCCATAGCCATCGGGACGGGAGCCGGCAGTCTCGCAGGATGCAAGGCCGAGAGGATCCCGGCCCGGTACGAGCGCCCGACCATGACCGCCGTCCCATACCAGAATGTATACAAGGTCACTTCGAACTCGCCGATCAACTGGCAATCGCAGCCGGGGTTCGGCGTCCAGTGCGGGGACTTCACGATGTACGCGCCCTCGACTACTCTGACATATGTCGGCCTCATGCATTACTATTGGAAGAACTCATACCACGCATCGTTTCTGAATTCGGGTACAGGGATGTTCTTCATGAGTACAGGCAAGGACGCCTATGGGACTTTCGACTCGACCATGCCGACCACGGTGCATGTCTTCCGTTTCAACTACACGACACTGGCCTGGGACTACCAGAAGAGCTACGAGCTTGCGGGGGAGAGCGCTGCGTGCGACTCACACACCCTCCTCGGTGAGGAGGGTCCCTACCGCAGTATTTCGTCGCAAACCCAGCTCATCGTGTGGCAGGGCTATCAGGCGCTGAGCACTCTGGGATGCGGGTGTCCCTGCTACGACAACAGCGGGCCCATGCCGACGCGCGAGACCGGCAATGCGGTTTCCCAGGTCGGATCCGGAACCTTCTACGGAGTGATGCAGGGCTATGGGAATGAGACCAAGGTCTCGCTGGGCAATGTCGGAACGGCTGACGCCTCGTACAGGGTCTCCCTCTACGTGCCCGACGACCAGTCGGGACCGGCTGAGGTCCCACTGTATATGCGCGGAAGGTCCGGGAGCTGGCAGGTGCAGGGCGTGGCGACGGTGCCGCAGGGACTCATGGCCGCGCTTAACCCGCAGATCTACGGTGTGGACGGCAGCCTGTTCAATGCGCCCAGCACGGCTGCGTTCAAGGTGGAGCTTCTCGGAGGGGGGCCGATCCAGGTAATCCATGGCGCGCGCGTCTTTACGGGATGGGGCGGCGGAGCGGTGCTCAATGCCTCTGACGGTCAGCAGACCGGGAGTGATTTCTGGTTGCACACGACCTACACCGACGGCACCTCCGGCGCATCACCCGAGACCTACGCGGTGGACGTATTCTGCCCCGCCAAGGGAACGGCGATCCGGTGCGTGGACGACGTCGGCCTGTCCACCACGTATACGACCACGGGACCGGATCAGTGCATTTCTTTCATTGGATTTGCCAATCCCGTCCGCAAGAGGAACGTCCGGGTAACGAGGGTCGGAGGCTCGGGAAACGTGATTGCCCAATACATGAATGCGGGGCCTGACAAGGGGTTCACGGCGCCGTTCCTTCCGGTCGGGACCTACTATTCCTTCGTTACTCCGCCGGTGGTCTACGTGGGCCAGAGTTTCTGGATCACGGTCGTGATCATGGATCAATCCGGATCGACCAAGACTGACTACTGCGGAACGACGAGCTTCACGTCCACCGATCCGTCGGCCAAGATCGAGGGCTCGGCCATGGAGAGCTTCAACTTCACGTGGTCCAGCGTCAGTGCCTGCAATGCGGCGCCGAACGAGAACGGCGTCAAGCTGTTCCTGAATCTGACGTTGACCAGGCTTGGGATGCAATCCATCGTCGCGAACGACTTGTTGGATGGGTCGATCACCGGGCTGGGTGTCGTCAGCGTGGTCGGGGTGAACGTGCAGTACGAAGGCTCCCCGCGGCTCACGATCGCCGCCAGTTCGGACACCGTGCAGTTCAAGGTTTGCTGGAGCAACTACTCTGCGGCGAGCGCCTTCACGTTCGTGATGACGGATGCTGTTCCGGTTGGCATGACGTTCGTCCCCGAGGCGGGGTCCTCGGCCCTGATGTGTGGAGGGAATTGGGGTGGGGCGGGAGCGGTGGCCTATTCGACCCTGGCGTCTGCGACCATGCCGCTCGCGGCGTCGTTCAGTACGGGGAACCCCGTGGCGGGGACGCGGTGGCTGAGGTGGACGGCGCCGGTCGTGGGAGTGCGGACGACCGGCTGTGCGTGTTTCCGCGTTACGGTGAACTAGTTTGGTTGCCAGGGGGAGGTGGATGGGAATGGCTTGTAGGGCGGTGGTGATTGCGGCCTTGGCGTTCGTGTTCGGGGCCGGAAGGGCCGGGGCGTTTCTGGAAACGGGTACGCTGTTGACCAATGCTGCGTCCGCGACCTATTCGGGCGGTGGTCAGGGAGCCAGCGTCAGTTTCTCGGCCACGATGAAGGTCCTGCTGGCCAATCCGTCGTTGTTTCTCTGGAAGGCCACGACGCCGACGATCGTGACATCGGTGGGCGGGTACGTGACGAACACCATATCGTTCTCGAACGGGGGGGCCAACACCGCGTTTATCGTTACGATCAACGACAAGCTTCCGAACGGGGCGGGTTGCTGGTTCATGCAACAGGTGGACGCGTGGTCGGGATCGGGAGTCCCCGCGGCGTCGTGGTCGGGGAACAACACGTCGTGGGCGGCCGGGGCGCCCCCGGTGGGCCAGACGTCCGCGACATCGATATTCCTGAGGTGGATCGTGCCAAGCCTCGGCGTCGGCGTGAGCGGGGTGATCACGTTCGTGGTGTCGTTCGGATGAGGATGCGGTGGCTGGCAGTCGTGCCGGTCGCGATCCTGGCGGCCCCAGCGCCGTTGGCGGCTTCAGTGACCTCGGGGATGCTCCTGACGAACTTCGTCTCCGCGACTTTCTCGCTTCCGGGCGGATCGGGCGTAAGCTCTTCGGGTCCCGGCGTGTCCATGATCAACATCCCGAACAGCGCATCCACCTGGGTGTTGGTAACCGACTCGCCCCAGCTCTGCATGAAGGGCTGGAAGGTCGCCCTCGGCGATCCCAACGGGACACGGCTTTCTGACCCGCCGAGCGTGTACCCGGGGGACCTCCTCTGTTTCGAGATCGGGTTCTCGAACTGCGGCGGGCTCACGATGTGGTCGGTGACCTTGAACGACGCGCTTCCGGCGAACGTCGTGAAGGCGCCCGCCATGCCGGGCAACGTCTGGGTTCAGGGGGGGTACTCGAGCATTTCCGTCTCTTGGGCGACCAGCCTCGGCGGACCCTGGTACTCCTCCTCCGATGCGGGGCAGGCCGCTCCGATGCATATCCGATGGATCCTGGGCAAAGTGGGTATGAACCAGACCGGGTATGTCCGGTATTGCGTAACGGTTCTGTGAAGATCGCGGCGGGTGCACGAAAGAAGAAGTATTTCCGGCGCGTGGTGGGTCTTCTTGCGCGCGCCATGGTGTGCATCGCCGCTGCTGGCTTGCCGGCGAGAGGGCAAGCTGCCACGGCATGCGGCACGATGATCACCAATATCGCCTCCATGACGATGTCATCCGGGTTTCCCAGTTACGTCGCTTACACGATCACCTACTCGATGTCGATCCAGGTCCGGGTCCTCTGTCCGCCCGTCGTCCGGGGCCTCAAGACCGTCTGGCCGGCGACCGGCGGGGCGGGAGAGACACTGACGTACTCGATCTGCGTCGTCAACGAGCGGACGGAGTCGATCTGGGATATCACGGTAACCGACGCGTTGCCGGGGAACATGACGTTTGCGGCGATGAGTCCCGCGAACTACGACATGACAAACGGGGGGCCGTTCGTGCTGGGGGCGGTGGTGGAGTCGAACGCGTCGGCCACGGCGGGACCGTGGAACGCCGGGGGCCCGACGGTGGGGCAGGCGCCGGCGTATTACCTGCGGTGGGTGATTCCGGGCGTGGGACCGGCGAAAAGTGCGTGCGTGACGTTCAGTGCGAGGATCCTGTGAAGGTCGCGCGGCTCCTCCGGCTGTGGGTGGCGGCAGCTGCCGTGGCGTGGGCCGCGCAAAGCCGGGCCGCCACGGCCGACGGCACCCTCATAACGAACCTCGCCTCTTTCACCTACCGGCTCAACTCGGGGATGATGGTGACCCTGAGTTACGGTGCGACCGCAACCGTGATGGTGGCCAGGCCTGCGGTGCTTCTGCAGCGTGTCCTCACGCCGACGATCCAGAGCGCGGGAGGGACGCTCACGTTTCGGATCACGATGTCCAACGCCTCGTCCTATGCGTCGGCGTTTGCGGTGACGGCGACGGAGACCATGCCGGGAAACGTCAAGTTTGCGGGAGGCGCGGAGACCTATGCCCTCGATCCGCCGGGGGGGACGATCACTCCGGCATGGTCGACGAACGCCGGCGCCAACTGGACGAGCGGGAGCTATCCGGCAACCGGGCAGGCCGGGCCGCTCCAACTGCGCTGGTCGGCCGACATACTGGGCCCCAAAGCTACGGGTGTGATGACTTACACGGTGTCGATCCTATGACCTATCGCGGGGGTCGTCTGGGGCGCGTCCGGCGAACGCTGGGGGCCGTCGCGATTGCGGCGATCCTGGCGGGCGGGACGGGGAGCGCGGTGGCGGCCACGGCCGAGGGGACGTTGATCACGGGTGTGCTGTGCATGACCTACGGCTCCGTCAACCCGGGCGTCCAATACTCGGCAAGTTACTGCGTGACGGGGGTGGCGCTAGTGGCGAACCCCCAGATCCTGGCCACGAAGATCGCGACGCCGTCCATCGAGAGCAGCGGGGCGACCCTGACCTACTGCATCTGGGTGTCGAACGTGTCGGCCTTCACGTCGGCGTTCAACGTGCACGTGATCGACATCATCCCGGGGTCATCGGGGGTGATGGCGTACGTGCAGGGGCAGGAGAACTGGATAACCGCTACTCCTGGGGCGACTGTCACGTTCGGGTATGGATCGCAGCCACCGTGGAATGCGTTCAGGACGCTGTACTGGGGCTCGGAGTGTCCGGCGGGGCAGACGGGGCCGTACGGAATCCGGTGGGTGGTGAGCCTGATCGGGCCGGGGAAGAGCGCGTTGCTGTGCTGGAAGGCGTCGATCCTGTGAGGAAACCCGCCATCCTCGCGCTCGCCGTAGTGATGCTGCTCGGGATGCCCCGGCAGGTCCGGGGGATGACCTCGGATGGGGCCATGATCACGAACTACGCTTCCGTGACCGGGTACTGGGGCCTGGCGGGACCGGCCTACACGTCTCGTTTCACGATGAGCTTCAACGTTACCGCCGGCGCGATCGTCTCCAACCCGGTCATCCTGGCCCAGAAGACGGTCACGCCGACGATCATGAACGCCGGCGGGACGCTTACCTTCTCGGTCTGCGTCGTCAACCTCTCGCTCCAGTGCTCGTCGTGGAACGTCGTGGTCCAGGAGAAGCTCGCGGACAGCGTCGCCTACGTGAATCTCAGCATGACGAGTTGGGTGCCGGCGGGGTCGTCGTGGAACCTGTCGGATTCGGGGAACGGGACGACGTGGGCGGCGGAGCCCGCGGAGCCGCCGGCAGGGCAGACGTCGCCGTTCTTCATGCGCTGGGCGCTGGACAAGCTGGGACCCGGCACGAGCGCATCCGTCACGTTCAGGGCGGTGGTGCAATGAGGGGGAGGCGGCTGGCCGGGGTGGCTGGATTGCTCATCCTGCTCGCGGGGGTGGGACCGGCTAACGCCATGACGTCCGACGGAACGATGATCACGAGCGTGGCCTGCATTACGCATTCGTCTCCGTCGGGGTATGGCTTCACCGTGAGCTTCTGCGTCACGGCGAGGGTCTTCATCAGCAACCCGTGCCTCACCGGCCAGAAGACCGCGAATCCGTCCGCGATGGAATCGGGTGGCGTGATGACCTACACGATCTGGGTCGTGAACTGCTCGTGCACGGGCTCGGCGTTCAACATCAACGTGACCGACCGCCTGCCGGACAACGTGGTGATGGGATTCAACATGGCCGGGTGGAACGGCGGGTCCGGCGGAGCCTGGTTCGTGTCGAGCGGATCCAACAACACGACGTGGGCGGTGAACGCTCCGCTGTCAGGTCAGGCGCCGCCGTACTTCCTCCGGTACGTCCTCGACCAGCTCGGGCCATGCCGCAGCGCGTATTCGGCGTTCACAGTGACGCTGCAATGAGCACCATGCGCAGACTCGCAGCTTGGGTGGTCGTGGCGGCCTGGCTCGCGAGCCGGGCGGGGCCGGCGAGCGCCATGGTCGCGGACGGGACGATGATCACGAACGTCGCCTGTATCACGTACATGTCGTCAATCGGGATGGGCTTCTCCGTGAGCTTCTGCATGACGTCCACGGCCCTGATCCTTCCTCCCCCCTGCATTACGGCCCAGAAGATCGTGACGCCGTCGCTTCAGGCTTCGGGCGGGTTGATGACGTTTCGGATCTGGGTCATCAACTGCTCCTGTTTCAGCTCGGCGTTCAACATCACCATGACGGACCGCCTGCCGGACAACGTGACGATGGGCACGAACCAGGCCCCGTGGAACGGCGGGTCGGGCGGGAGCTGGTACGCGGCGAGCGGATCGAACAACACGACGTGGGCGGTCAACCCGCCGCTGGTGGGGCAGGGGGTTCCGTACTACCTCCGGTATGTCCTGGACCAGCTTGGGCCGTGCCGAAGCGCGTTCGCTTCATTCACGGTGTCGGTGCTGTGAGCACGATCCGGCAACTCGCGGGCCGAGCATTCACGTCGATGCTGGTCGCCGGGCTGGCCGGCTGGGCCGGGCCTGCCCCCGCGATGACCGCCGACGGGGCTGTCATCACGAACACGGCCTGCATTACGTTTTCATCCGCATCCGGCCGGGGATGGTCCGTGTCGTTCTGCGTCACGGCGCGGCCGATGGTCGCGAATCCGTGCGCGCTGGTGCAGAAGACCGTGAGCCCCACGTCCCAGACGGCCGGGGGCACGATGACCTATACGATCTGGGTCGTCAACTGCGCGTCCGTGGCGTCGGCGTTCAACCTCGTTGCCGTGGACCCATTGCCGTCGAACGTGGCGTATGACGCGTTTCTCGGGAGCTGGCCGGGGGTGTCGGCGGGGACCTGGGCGCGGTACCGGGGGGCGGACGGGGCAAGCTGGCAGGCAGCAGATCCCGTTGCGGGCCAGGCGTCGCCCTACTACCTCCGGTTCGTGCTGGACATGCTCGGACCGAACCGGAGTGCGATGCAGGTCTACTCGGTAACGGTCCTGTGAGGAGCGGGTTGCGGGTCCGGAGGGTCCTGTCGGCCTGCGGGGTCGTGGCGGGCATCCTGGTCGCGGCACCGCTGCCGGCGCGGGCGGCGACGGCGGACGGGTCGATCATCACCAACCTCGTGTCGATCGCGTGGACCACGGTCTGGGGCGTGACGGCCACCGGGGCGCAGTTCACGCAGACCAGCGCGACGGCCTACGCGACCGTGATCTCAACCGCGTTCGGGGTGACCCAGGACTGGTGGAACGTGACCGCGGGCGCCAAGGCGAATCCGGTGCCGGGCGACGTGATCCAGTTCACGGTGACGATCACGAATTCGGGCGCGACGCCCCTGACGACGATCCACGTGACCGACACGCTGGCGGCCGGGCTCACGTACCAGGCGGGGAGCCTGAACGTGGAGCCGGCCGCGGGATGGACGACGAACGCGGCGGGGGCGATCCTGCGGGCGGACCAGAGCGGGTCCACGATCGCGCCGGGTGGGACGGCCCTGATCGTCTTCAGTGCGACCGTCGACCCGGTCTGCACGACGGTCACCATCGGGAACACGGCCTATTTCGACGGCGCGGGGAGTCTCTTGGGCGCGTCGCCCGTGTTCGTCGTGGCGGGGCCGGTGACGGACCTCTCCGTGACGCACCAGGTCACCGACGGAGGCTCGGTGGGGTCGGTCGTGACGTACCAGATCACGGTCGCGAACACGGGGGAGACGACCGTGACGGACCTGACGGTGACGGACACGGTCGCCGCCCTGGTGACCGGGGCGGCAGCGGGAACGCCCGCGGGCTGGGCGGCTCCGGTGGTGACGAGCGTGGCGTCGGGTACCCGGTTCGTATGGACCGGGACGGGGCTGACGCTGTGGCCCGGGACGAGCACGACGTTCACGATCGCGGGGGCCTACGGGCTGGTCTGTGTCCCCACCCAGCTCTCGAACACGGTCGTCGTGACGGGCGGGAACTCGTGCGCGCGGGCTGCCCCCCATTCGGCGGTGGCGGCCGGGTCCGTGATCGCGCCCTACGTCACGGCTGTGGCCCTCCGCCAGGACGTGGTCCAGGCGCCGGTCAATTCCGCCGACCCGGTGAAGTACCGGCTGGTGGTTTCGAACACGGGGACGGCGACGATCACGAGCCTGACGGTGGCGGATACCGTCGCGCCCCAGGTGGTCGGAGTGACGACCGAGCAGACCGCCCCGTTCGGGGCTCCCGGAGTGACGCAGGGGCCCTCGGGGACGATCTACGTCTGGAGCGCGTCGGCGGCGGCCCTGCTGGTGCCAGGCGCGACCTTCACGTTCACGATCACGGGGGCGGCCGGATCCGTGTGCGTCCAGACGGCGGTGTCGAACACGGGGTACGTCGCCGGTGTGGGTACCTGCGCGGGGGCGTCGGCGCTCTCCGCACCGGCCGCGGGGTTCGTGATCACGGCTCCGACCATGGACTTCACGGTGACGAGCCAGTTGACCGGCGGCGGCACCGTGGGTGCGGCCATGAGCTACGGCATTATCGTGGCCAACACGGGCACGGCGACAATCACGAACCTGACGGTCGTGGACACGGTACCGGCCGTGATCGCGAACCAGGCGGCGGGGACGCCGGCCGGTTGGGCGGCGCCGGTGGTGACGAGCGTGGCGTCGGGGACACGGTATGTGTGGAGCGGGGCGGGGCTGAGCCTGTCGCCGGGCGCGACGACGACGTTCGCGATCTCGGGGAACTACGGCGTCGTGTGCGTTCCCACCCCGGTTTCTGACACGCCCTACGCGACGGGCGGGATCTCGTGCGCGCAGGTTAACCACCTCGGCAATGCGGCGGGGATGCTCCTGCCGCCGGTGACGACGGGGCTGGCGGTGTCCATGCTCCAGACGCCGGCATCGCCCGCGATCGGATCTCTGGTCACGTACCGCGTGGTGGTGACCAACACGGGGACGGCGACGATCACGAACCTCGTGGTCGTGGACTCGATTCCGGGGCTGGTGATGAGCGCGACGGCGAGCGAGCCGAGCGGGTTCCCGACGCCCACGGTGGCTAGCGGGTCGGTGTTCACCTGGGGCAGCAGCGCGGCGAACCTGGGGCTCGGTCAGAGCTTCACGTTCACGGTCACGGGGACGGTGGGGGCGGTCTGCGCGAACACGGCGGCGTCCGCCTCGGCGTTCGTGACGGGCACGGCAGTCTGCTCGACCACGGTGCTGACCACGAACCCGGTCGGGTTCGTGGTCCCTGCGCCGGTGACGGGGCTCACGATAGTGAAGACCCAGACGCCGGCGTCGCCGGGAACGGGGTCGCCGGTTACGTACCGGATCGTGGTGGCGAACTCGGGGGACGCGACGATCACGAGCCTGACCGTGACGGACACGATCTCGCCGGTGGTGACGGCGGCGGCGGGGGACCAGCCGGCCGGATTCGGGGCGGCGTCGGTCACGAACAGCTCGTCCGGCACGCTGTTCGGCTGGAACAGCGCCGCTGCGAACCTGGGCCCGGGCAAGTCGTTCACGTTCACGATCACGGGCGTGGTGGGGCCGATCTGCGTGCAGACGGCGGTCTCGAACACGGCGTACGCGACCGGGACGAGCGCGTGCTCGGCGACGGTTGTCAGCACGAGCCCGTCTCCCGGCTTCGTCCTGTCGGCGCCGGTCATGGACTTCACGGTGACCAAGCAGGTGACGGGTACTGCCGCGGTGGGGTTGCCGGTCACGTACACGATCACGGTCGCCAATACCGGTGAGGTCACGATCCAGAACCTGACGGTGGTCGACACGGTTTCCGCCGTGGTGGCGGGACCGGCGGCGGGGACGCCGCCAGGTTGGGCGGCGCCGGTGGTGACGAGCGTGGTATCGGGGACCCGGTTCGTCTGGACCGGTGCCGGGCTCGTCCTCGGACCGGGGACGAGCACGACGTTCACGATCGCGGGGACCTACGGTGTCGTTGGCAACCCCACGCAGGTGTCGAACACGGCGTACGCCACGGGTGGCATCTCGTGCGCCCAGGTGATGCATTACAGCAATACAGTCGGCGCCCTGATCCTGCCTCCGGCCGCGCTGGCGGGGTCGATGAGCGTACTCCCGAATCCGCAGAGCGTGGGGCACATCTTCCTCCTGACGCTGACCGTGACCGACACGGGCGCGGCCGGGGCCAACGGGGTGAGTCCCGCGGCGCCGCTGGTCACGGGCTCGGGAGCCGCGGTTCTCGTCAGCGGGCCGATACCGTCGCCGCCCGTCGCGCTCGCCGGAGGGGGGGCCGTCACGTTCACGTGGACGTACACGGCGACCGTGGCGGGGAACCTGCTCTTCACGGTCACGGTGACGGGCACGGACGCGGTCTCGGCGGGCGCGCTCTCGATCGTCCGGTCGGCCGCGATGGTCGTGCAGTCGGCGGCGTCGCTGGCCGGGACGCTCGCGTGCTCGCCCAACCCCGCGGCCGCGGGGGCCACGGTTCAGGCGGTGCTGACCGTGACGAACTCCGGGGCCGCGGCCGTCCAGGGCGCGACGCCCGCGATCCAGGTGAACGCGGGGTCCGGCCTGCTCACGCTCCTCAGCGGGCCGTCTCCGGCCGGGCCCCTCACGATTCCCGGCGGGGCTGCCCAATCGTTCACGTGGACGTACTCGATGACCGGGGCGGGCGTGGTATCCCTCACGGCGACGGTTGCCGGGCTCGACGTCAACGCGGGCACGCCCGTGGTCGTGGCCGGGTCATCGGTCGTGACGGTGGCCGTGCCCGCGAGCCTGGTGTCGGTGATGGCGGTGAGCCCGTCCCCCGGGTATGTCGGGTACTGGCTTACGGTCGACCTCACGGTGACCAACACGGGCGGGGCGTCGGCCGGAGGGATCACGCCGTCGCTGACGGTGGCGACAGGCGCATCGCTCGTCGCGGCGGTGAATGGGCCGGTGCCGGCGGGCCCGGTCACGCTGCCGGGCGGGTCGAGCGTCACGTTCCGGTGGACCTACTCCGTATCGGGGGCGGGCGCGGTCTCGTTCTCGGCGTCCGCGACCGGCACCGACGGGACGTTCTTCACGGCGGCGATATCGGGCGCGGCCGGGGGCGTCACGCTTCAGACCGCCGGGACGCTGGCGGCGGGGCTCGCCGTCACCCCGCCCGTGGCGTCGTTGTGGCAGCAACTCGTCACGGTGGAGCTCACGGTCACGAACACGGGCGGCGCGACGGTGAACACGGTGGCGCCCGCCCTCCAGGTCAACCGGGGGGCCGGCGTGCTCACGCTCCTGAGCGGTCCGGTCCCGGCCGGGCCGGTCTCGATCGCGTCGGGGCTGTCGCAGACCTTCGTGTGGACTTACACGGCTTCCGGCGCGGGATGGCTGTCCTTCACGGGAACGGGAACGGGGGTGGATACGGCCGGGGGCGGCACGGTCGGGGCCGCAGCGTCGGCGTCGGCCACGATGCAGACCGGGGCGAACCTCGTGTGTGCGCTCGCGGCGACGGTCCCGTCGCCGCTGGGGGCGCGCCAGCCGATCACGCTCGTGCTCACGGTCACCAATACGGGAGATGCGGCCGCGATCGGCGCGTTGCCGTCGGCCGACGTGGGGCCCGCGCCGGAGACCGCGGGCGAGAAGGTCGGTGGTCCGGTTCCGGCCGGCCCGGTCGCGATCCCGGGCCATGGGACCGTGGCGTTCACGTGGATCGTGCAGGCGATCCAGGCGCCGCCGACGCTGACGTT
The DNA here is from genome assembly GCA_919901855.1 of bacterium. Lineage (GTDB taxonomy): Bacteria > Oederibacteriota > CAKKQC01 > CAKKQC01 > CAKKQC01 > CAKKQC01. The sequence continues at coordinate 17,200 of CAKKQC010000079.1, forward strand.
CACGGTGACGGTCGAGGCGCAGGATGCCAACTCGGGAGCCCCGCTGGCCGCCGCCCGGACCACGGCGGCGCTGGTCGTGTCGGCCGACGGCCGGCTGGTCGCCTCGGCGGAGACGTCGCCCGTCGAGGTCAGGGAGGGCGAGACCGCCGAGATCCGGCTGACGGTCGAGAACACGGGCATCAGCGACGTGCTGAACGTGCAGCCGTCCCTGACGCTGGCCGACCCGAGGCTCGCCAAGGTCGTCTCCGGCCCCGTGCCCACCGGGGGTCTGACGCTCACGGCGACCGGGAGCGTCGTCTTCGTGTGGAGGGTGACGGCCCAGCGCGAGGGACACCTCGTCTACACGGCGGCGGTTACCGGCGTGGATTCCAACTCCGGTGCGCCGTTGAGCGCGGGGGTGGACGCCGTGGAGACCTTCGTCGAGATCCGGCCGGCGCGGTTCTTCAAGGTGAAGAAGGGCTCGGCGCTGGTCGCCCCGAACGTGCTCGATCTGTCGGATCCGTCGAGCAACCTGCACTTCGTGTTCAAAGGGAAGGCGGGCGGGCACGTGGCCCTGACCATCTACGACGAGGCGCACCGGTATGTGGGGGCGGAAGACGTGGTGCTGGACTGGTCGGGCATGGGCGAGATCTCGACGAGGAACGGACGGCTCGGCATCCTCCAGCTCGGGCAGGGCGTGCACTGGGCGGTGGCGAAGGGCGGCGGCGTGGATGACATCCTGCCGTTCGTCGTCGTCGTGAAACGGAAGCTCCAGTGAGGCGGGCGACGGGACTCGCGGCGGCCGTCCTCGTGGCGTCCGCGCTGGGAGGACGCGCGGGGGCGGCCACGACGACCCCGGCCGGGGCCGCGTTCCTCGCCATGCCGCTGAGCGTCCAGCAGATGGGGATGGGGGATGTGACGCTCGGAGGCCACGACATCATGCGGGCGTGGATGAACCCGGCCATGCTGGCGGAACAGGCCAACGAGGGCGAGGTGGCGATTAACGGCGGACCGCAGTTCCAGTCCGTGGAGACGACGCTGGGGCTGGGGGTGGGCTGGAAGCGTACTCCGCAGAACATGATCGGGGCGTTCCTGTCCTACTACAGCGCGGCGTTTCCCGAGGTGTCGCTCCTGGGTGACGAGACCGGGACGAAGGTCGCGGTGAACAACATCGCGGCGGGCGTGGCGGCCGCCTACCGCTGGGAGGTCGTGCGCATCGGCGTGACGGCCAAGTTCCTCTCCCAGAGCTACCTGGGGGAGAGCTCGGCGGGGGTGGCGGGGGATGCCGGCGCGCTCGTGACGTGGAAGGGGATCACGGGGGGCGTGTCGGCGCGGAACCTCGGGCCGAATCCGCTGGCGCCGGACGAGATGACGTCGTTCGGCATGGCCCTGCCGTTCGAGATCCGGGGCGGGCTTTCCTACTCGTATGTGCCGATGAACCTGAGTGTGGGGGCGGAGTACGTGGCGGCGAAGGAGCGGAATCCGGGTATCGGCGCGGGAGTGGAGTGGTGGCTGGCCAAGTACCTGGGGGCCCGCGCCGGGTACATGGGGCTGAACTCGGGGGGATCGCCGGCGCTCACGTTCGGGTTGTCGGCGATGTACGCGGGCATCGGGCTCGACTACGCGATGCAGGCCTCGGCGGTGGGATCGGGGCACCACATCAGCCTGTCGTATGCCGTCGGCGCCAAGCGGTCCGATTCCCGCCCCGCGGCCGCGGGGGAGGCGCTTCCCGAGGCCGCCGAGGACACGGGGACGAAGCTCAACGTCGCGGTCGCGGACCTGAAACCCGAGGGCGTGTCCTCCAGCGATGCGGCGGTCATCTCCGAGCTCCTCCGCGCCGAGCTGGTCATGGTGGGCACGCTCAACGTGGTGGAGAAGGCGAACATGGACAAGATCCTGGCCGAACACGCGTTTCAGCAGAGCGGATGCACGGCGCAGGATTGCGCGGTCAAGCTCGGCAAAATCCTGAACGTCCGCCGCATGATCGTCGGCTCATTCGGCAAGTTCATGAACCGCTTCTACATCACGGTCCGGGTCGTGGACGTCACGACCGGAAAGGTGCTCTTCAGCGACACCGAGCGGATGGGGGTGAACGCGGAAGTGCAGGATGCCGTGCATGCCCTCGCCGGCCGGGTCGCCAAGCGGATGAAATAGACCCCGCAGGCTCGGCTGATATGATGTGCGGATGGGCACCTGGTACGTCGACGCCACCAACGGCCGCGACCGGAACTCCGGCCGGTCTCCCGCCAAGGCCTGGAAGACCCTGCGCCGCGCCCGACGGCAGGCGCTGCACGCCGGCGATGCCCTCCTCCTGCGCCGCGGGGACAGTTGGGCCGAATCCCTGCGACTGCGCGGGAGCGGCCGTCCCGGGCGCCCGATCACGGTCGCCGCGTACGGGTCCGGTCCCCGGCCCCGGTTGGCGCCCCGGGGCGTGACCGTCGTCGAGAACGAGGGTCCCGTCTCGTGGTGGCGGCTGGCGCGGCTCGAGCTCTGCGGCGCGGAGCCGTGGGCGCCTTTCGCGCGCGAGGGCGGAAGGGCGGCCGGGATCGCGATCCACCAGGCCTCGCCTTCGGAGGGGCTCAGCATCGAGGACTGCGTCGTGCACGACGTCAGCGGACCGGGCATCGCTTTCCACGCGGGGGCTTCCGACGGAACGGTCTTTCGCGGATGGACGGTCACGGGGTGCGAGGTTTATCATGCCGCGACCGGCATCACGGCCGGCGGGCCGTGGCCCCCAGGCCCGAACCCGTGGCAGTACCACGAGAAGTTCGCGGTCCGCGACTGCCGGGTCCACGATATCGCGACCGACGGCATCGTGCTCTCGCACTGCCGGGACGGCGTGATCGAGCGGTGCACGGCGTACAGGTCCGGGATCGGCCGGACCCGGCGGACGCCGGTCGGCATCTGGTTCTTCCAGGCCCTCCGGTGCGTGATCCGGCTCAGCGAGTCGTTCGACAACCACACGGCCGGGGGCAAGGCCGACGGCGGGGGGTTCGACCTCGACGGCGGCGCCGTGGACTGCGCCATGCTCGACAACTACTCGCACGACAACGACGGGGCCGGGTACCTGGTCTGCTCCTACGATCCCGTCAACGCCCCGTGCACGGGGTGCCTGACCCGGGGCAACGTGTCCGTGAACGACGGCCGGGCCAACGACTACGGCGCGATCCTCTTCTGGCAGGCCCACCATTGCCGGACGGAACGCAACCTGTGCCTCACGCGGATCTCCCCGGGACTCAAGTTCACGAGCGAGACCCACGGGAACGTGTTCGCGGACAACACCTTCGTGGTCGACGCCCGCTCCGACGTGGCGGTGCTGAAGTCCTCGTTCCCCGTGGACGCGAACACGTTCCGCGGCAACCGGTGGTGGCGGACCGGGGGACGGCCGCGGTTCGAACTGCCGGGCCATCGCCGGCTCGATCTCGGGGGGTACGCGAAGCTGACGGACGCGAAGGGGGAACGGGCGACGAATCCCGGCTGGGAGGATCGTCTCGGTAGGGAACTCCGGCGGCTCGAGGTTGCCCGGCGGGCCTCGGTCGGCTAGGCCGGCGTCCCCGGCGTCTGCCGGGACCGGGTGATCCGCTCCGAGATCTCGATGTCGACCAGTTCCTCCCGCCGCTTGGCTGCCGTCCGGTTGATCATCTCCGCGAGGTGGGGGTTGCCGAGGAGCACGTTCCGGAAGGTGTCGCGCAGGAGCGTGAAAACGACGCCGTCCTCCTCGCACGCGACCGTGGCGGACCTGGGCTGGCGGCTGAGCAGGGCCATCTCGCCGAAGTAGGAGCCCGGTCCCAGGCGGGCGATCTGCTTGTCGAGGAACGCGCGCTTGCGGTAGACGCCGACGGAACCGGAGGCGACGATATAGAAGATCGAACCGATCGTGCCCTGCTCGATCAGGAGCTCGCCCTTCTTCATTTCGGCCTTATCGAAGCCGGCGAGCAGGGCCTCGGTCTCGGCTGCGCTCAGGTACTGGAGGAAGGAAAGATCCTTCAGTGCACCCTTGAGCTGCTCGACGTCCGCGGCGGTCAGTTGCGTACCCATGCGTTCCCCCTCGTGCCTTCCGCTCTCCCCCTGTCAGAGATTACCACGTCCATGATCCATGTCAATTCAACCCATGACCGCCCGAACCGTGTTCCCGGCTTCGCGCCGAAGGCCCCTTGCGATCCTACAGGGCGGACATCGCCTTCCCGCCGCACACGGGGACGAAGGCGCCCGTCACGAAACTGGCGAGGTCCGAGGCCAGGAAGGCGACCACGTTCGCGATCTCCTGGTCGGTACCCCGGCGGCGCAGGGGGATCATCCTGGCGTAGTCGGGCTGGACCTCCGTGCCCTTCTCCCGGTCCCGGTCGCTGACCGTCCATCCGGGTGCCACCTCGTTGACCGTGATCCCGTGCTCGCCGACCTCGCGCGCGAGGACCTTGAGGACCGCATCCATCCCGCGCTTGCCCGCCGTGTACGCGCTCTGCGAGGGCAGGCATTCCATCGCGCAGTCGGTCGAGATCGCGATTACCCGGCCCCCCTGGCGTGCGATCATCCCCGGCACGAAGGCCTTCGCCATGAGCACGTTCTGCATGACGCACGACCGGAACTGGCTCTCGTAGTCCGCAAGCCCCTGTTCCAGCACACTCGTCCACTTGTACTGCTCGACGGCGTTGTTGACGATAATGGCCGGCGCGCCGAGCGCCGCGGCGACGGCGTCGCGCATAGCCAGAACCGACCGCTCGTCGGTCACGTCGGCCTGGACGGCGACGGCACGGCCGCCGGCCGCCGTGATCTCGCCGGCCACCGCCTCGGCCTTGGCCCGGTTCTGTTTGCAGTGCACGGCGACCGCGGCGCCGCACCGGGCCAGCGTGCGCGCCATCACGCGTCCGAGCTGGCCCGAGCCGCCGGTAACGACCGCCGTCTGTCCCGAGAGATCAATCGTGAGCCGCGTATCCGGTGTGTTCATGGTCCCGAGTGTAGCAGGAGTGCGGGGGAGGGCTCGGTGCCCCGCGGGACGGGGGGTCGATTCGAGGACCGGCCAAGGCCTGAAACGCGATCATTCGGCCGGCGGGATGGTGGAGCAGGCGGTCAGGCGGGGTTCAGGCGTTCTTGACCGCGATGCCCTCGACGATGTTGGCCACGTCCTCGCACCGGTCGGTCGCGGATTCGAGCGACTCGTAGATGTCCTTCCACTTGATGATCGTGGCAGGGTCCAGCCCGTTCTCGAAGAGTCCGCCGAGCGCGTGGTGGAGGATCCGGTCGCCCTCGTTTTCCTTCGTGTTGACCTCGATGCACATCTGGAGGATTGCCGCGGTCTTCATGTCGTGCCGCAGGCGCGACAGGAGGTCCACGAGAATCTTGGTGGATTCCACGAGGACCTGGGCCATGGCCTTGGCGTCGTCGGGAATCGTCTGGACCCGGTAGAGGATCATGCGCGAGACCGAGGCGTCGATGAGGTCGAGAACGTCGTCCAGCCGGGTGATCAGTTCGTGGATGTCCTCCCGGTCGAACGGGGTGATGAACGTCTTGTTCAGCCGGGTCATGGTCTCGTGCGTGATCCGGTCCCCGTTATGCTCGATCTCCTTGATCTTCGCGGCCTTGGCCTCGACATCCCGGAAGTCCGCGAACAGCTCCGCCAGGGCGAGCGCCCCCGCGTGCGTGTTGCGCGCCCCTTCCTCGAACAGGTCGAAGAACGACTCCTCGTGTGGAATGAGTCTGAACATCGGGAGGTATTGTGGCCTTCCGGGCCGCGGTTGTCAATGAGGGCGCGGGGTTTCGCCCGGCCGGGGAGCCCGTTCGTCAAGATCGGGTAAAGACCACGGCTTGCGGCCCTGAATGCGGTGGGCGTAGACTGACGGCGTTGGCCGGACGGAATACACAAGGAGGCTACCGATGGCACTCAGGATCGGCATCGTCGGGCTCGGATTCATGGGCAAGATGCACTTCGACACGTACGGCCGGATGAAACACGCGAAGGTCACGGCCATCTGTGACGTGGACCCGAAGAAGCGGGCGGGGGACTGGTCCGGCATCCGGGGCAACATCGGCGGCGGCGGGAGGCGCGTGAACCTGTCCGGGGTGCGCACGTATTCGAGCCTCCGGGACATGCTCGCGGATCCCGGCGTGGATGTCGTGGATGTGACGCTGCCGACGTACCTGCATGCTCGCGCCGCGATCGCGGCGTTCCGGGCGGGCAAGCACGTGATCTGCGAGAAGCCGCTCGCGATCAACGCCCGCGAGGCGGCCGCCGTGGTGACGGCTGCGCGCCTTGCGCGCAGACGCCTGTTCGTCGCCCAGTGCATCCGGTTCTGGCCGCAGTACGCGGTGGCGCGGAACCTGGTGCGGTCCGGGAAGTGGGGGCGGGTGCTTACGGCCGCGTTCCGCCGGTTCTCGAGCTCCCCGCTGTGGAGCTGGCAGGGCTGGCTTCAGGACCCCCGCCGGAGCGGCCTCGCGGCGCTGGACCTGCACATCCATGACGCGGACTTTGTGCTTCACACCTTCGGCACGCCGAGGTCCGTGACCGCTCACGGCGGCGGACTCAAGGCCGGCCGCCTGGATCACATCCTCGCGTCATACGACTACGGGAAGGGCAAGCTCGTGACGGCCGAGGGAGCCTGGGAGTTCGCGGCCGGGTTCCCCTTCTCCATGACCTTCGCGATCGTGATGCAGAAGGCGACGCTCGCCATGGGCCCGGACCTCAAGCTCCTGCTGCACCGGGTCCGGGGCGGGACCGTCGAGGTGAAGGCGCCGGCGGGCGACGGCTACGGGCACGAGCTCGCGCACTTCGTCGAGTGCATCCGGAAGAACAAGGCGTCGCCCGTCGTGACCCCGGAATCGGCCCTGCAGAGCGTGAAGCTCGTCGAGGCCGAGGTGCGGTCCGTACGGTCCGGAAAGACGGTCCGGGTCAGGCTGTAAGGGGAGGACGCCATGAAATCCGGCACGATGCAGATCAACTACTGGACGATCGGGGGCTTCGACGCGAAGAAGCCCGTGGAGCTGGCGCTGCGCGAGGCCAAGGACATGGGATTCGAGGGCGTCGAGCTGACGTTCGAGACCGGCGCATTCGCTCCGGGGATCACGAAAGCCCGGTGCCTCGAGATCCGGCGGGAGGCGGCCCGGCTCGGGATGAAGATCGAATCGCTCGCGAGCGGCGCGTTCTGGGGCCAGTCGTACAGCTCCCCGGACCCGGCCGTGCGCGCGAAGGCGGTCGCGTTCACGAAGGAGTACCTCCAGGTCGCGAGCTGGGTCGGGGCGAAGGTCGTGCTCGTGATCCCGGGAGCGGTCGCGGTGCCGTGGGACCCCTCGAAGCCGGTCGTGCCGTACGCGGACGTGTGGAAGCGCTGCACGGAGGGAATCCGTAAGGTCCTGCCGGCGGCGGCTAGCTCCAAAGTCGCGATCGGGATCGAGAACGTCTGGAACTGGTTCCTCGCGGACCCGGTCGCGATGCGGACGTTCGTGGACCAGTTCAAGTCGCCGTGGCTCGGCGTCTACTTCGACGTCGCGAACGTGCTCATCAACGGCTACCCCGAGCACTGGATCCAGATCCTGGGCAAGCGGATCAAGGCCGTGCACTTCAAGAACTTCGCCCGGCAGGACGCCGGCGGGGTCCTGCACGGGTTCGGCGACGACCTCATGGCCGGGGACGTGAACTGGCCGGGCGTGACGGCGGCGCTGAAGAAGATCAACTACCGGGGCCCGGTCACGGCGGAGATGATTCCGTTCTCGCGCCTCCCTGATCTTGTTCTTCCGGACATGGCGCTCGCCCGCGACACCGCAGGCAAGCTGAAGAAGATCATGGGGAAGGCCTGACCGTGCGCCGCGGGGTGCCCATCCTCCTTGCCGCGTGGCTGGCGGCGGGTGCGGGGCTCGCGGCCTCACCCAAACCGGCGGTCGACCGGTCGCTCTGGCCGAATGTCCCGGCCGTCGTCGCGACGCCGCTGGCGAACGACCTCATGCAGGTCACCGTGCACCGGCTCGCCAACGGGCTCACGGTGTACCTCGCGCCGAGCCACGACAAACCCAGGATCACGGCCCGGATCGTAGTGCGCAGCGGGAGCCGGCACGATCCCGCGGACTGCACCGGGCTCGGGCACTACCTCGAGCACATGCTGTTCAAGGGATCTACCCGCCTGGGCACGCTGTCGTGGGAGCGTGAGAAGCCGCTCCAGGCCCGGATCGTGGACCTCTACACCCGGCGGTTCACGGCCACGGACTCGGGGGAGAAGGATCGCCTGTACGGCGAGATCGACCGGGCCAACGTGGCGGCGATGAAGCTCGAGGTCCCCAACGAGCTGGACAAGCTCTACAACCAGCTCGGCTTCGACGGCGTGAACGCCTTCACGATGGACGAGGGCACCGCGTACATCTGCAACTTCCCCCGAAACCGGGCCGAGGCGTGGGCCCGGCTGGAGTCGGACCGGTTCACGAACCCGGTCTTCCGGCTCTTCACGACCGAGCTCGAGACGGTCTACGAAGAGAAGAACATGTCGATCGACGACCCGGAAACCGGGCTCTACGAGGCGCTCGGGCTGGCCCTCTATCCCCGGCACCCGTACGGGACTCAGCCGACGCTCGGCACGATCGAGCACCTCAAGAACCCGTCGCTCCAGCGCGTCTACGACCAGTTCCGGGTGAAGTACGTTCCGAACAACATGGCGATCGTGCTCGCCGGAGATTTCGAGCGGGAGGAGATGCTGAAGCTGGTGGCGCGGCACTTCGGAAGCTGGACGCCCGCGGCCGTCCCGGCCCCGCAGGCCTACCCCATTCCGCCCCCCGAAGGGGTCAAGCAGGTCGAGGTGAAGTTCGAGGCGGAGGAGAAGATCATCATCGCGTGGCCGACCGTGCCGGTCCTGCATTCCGATTCCGACGCGCTCATGATCATGGACATGCTCGTGGACAACGCGACCACGGGGATCGTCAACCTCGAGTTGGTCCAGAAGCAGAAGGTGAAGGGGGCGGGGAGCTGGAACTCCTTCCAGAACGAGGCGGGGTTCTGGGCCATGTGGGCGGTGCCGAAGACGGGCCAGACGCTCGAACAGGCCGAGGACCTCCTGCTCTTCTGCATGGAGAGGCTTCGAAACGGGGAATTCGCGGACGACGATATCCGGGCGGTCGTGACGAACTGGGAGGTCAGCGAGAAGCGCGCGCTGGAGTCCGACGAGGCGCGGGTGAGCCGAATGATGGGTTCGTTCCTCCGGGAGGAGGAGTGGGCGCGCACGGCGGCGTGGCTCGAGCGGGCGCGCAAGGTGACGAAGGCCGACGTACTTCGCGTCACGCGGCGGTACCTGGGACCGGACCGCGTCGTCGCCTTCCGGCGGGCGGGGAAGCCCGACCTGCCCTCGATTGCGAAGCCGGCGTTCACAAAGGTCGAGCTGGACCCGAAGCGGGAGTCGGCCTTCTTCCGGTCGATCGTCACCCTCCCCGCGAAGCCCATCCAGCCCCGGTGGATCGTCTCGGGCACGGATTACACGGTCAGCGACCGGCCGTTCGGGAAGCTTTACACGGGGCCGAACCCGATGAACGACGTCTTCACGCTGTCGATCGGCTGGGCCTTCGGGACCGCCGACGAAAAGGAGATGGGGGCCGCGTTCGACCTGCTGGACAAGGCGGGGGCCGGCGACCTCACGGCGGAGGCGTACAAGAAGAGGTTATTCGCCCTCGGGAGCGGCGCGGGGATCGGCGCCTCCGACCGGTGGATCTTCATGTCGGTCAGCGGGCTCGAGGCCAACCTCGAGGAGACGGTCCGGCTGGCGTTCCAGCGAATCACGGACCCGCGGGTCGAGCCCGGGACGCTCGAGAAGATGGTCGATGTCGCGATCGGGGTGCACCGGGACAACAAGAAGAATCCGGACTACGTCTTCTCCGCCCTTCTGGGGTATGCCGGGCGGGGCGCGCAGAGCCCGGTGCTGCGGGAGCTGTCGGACGCCGAGTACCGGGCGCTGAACCGGGACCGCCTGCTGGCGCTGGCCCGGTCCGTCCTCGACTACCCGGCCGACGTGCGGTACGTGGGCACCCGGTCGGCGGACGAGATCGAGCGGATCGTCGCGGCGGTACTGAAGCCCACCAGGCCTAAGCGCAAGTCGGGTCCAATCGTTTACCTCAAGGAGACGAAGCCGCGGGTCGTCTTCACCCACCGGGAGATGGTGCAGTCCCAGATTCGCGTCCACGCGCCGGACGGCATCCTGGACCCCGCCCGGTTCACGGACTACGAGTTCTTCGGGAGCTACATGGGCGGGTCCATGAGCTCCGTGGTCTTCCAGGAGATCCGGGAGGCCCGGGCGCTGGCGTATTCGGCCTGGGGCGGCTACGGCCAGGGCCACTGGGCCGGGGACGAGAACCGCGTGCTGGGCGTCGTGACCACGCAGTGCGACAAGACCTTCGACGCAGCCAGCCTGCTCGAGGAGCTCCTGCACCAGCCGCCGCTGTCCGCGGAGCGGTTCGCCGAGACGAAGCGGTCGATCGTCGAGGGCTACCGGACGAACCCGATACACTTCCGGGGCGTGCCCGAGGTCGTCATGCGGTGGGAGGAGTTGGGGCTTCGCCCCACGGATCCCCGGCCGGCCTGGTTCGCGCGGGCCCAGAAATACACGCTGAAGGATCTCGAGGCGTTCTCCCGCCACATCGCGGGGCTGCCGTTCACCCTCGGGATTCTGGGCAACAAGGATCGCGTGGACCTTAAGGCCCTCAAGGCCCTCGGTGACGTCGAGGAGATTCCGCTCGACAAGCTTTTCCCGTACTGACGGAGTATCAGCCGAGGAGGGCGAGGATCTCGGCCGGGCTGGCGGTGCCGCACCGGCGCAGCTTCGCAACCGTCACCGAGGCGGCGAGGATGCCGAGTTCGGCGGCCGCCACCGGGTCCCGGCCGCGTGCCAGCGCGAGGCTGATGCCGGCGAGCAGGCTGTCGCCCGCGCCGACGATGTCGATCGGGCCGTCGATCCGGCGGGCGGGAACCTCGTGCAGCCCCTGCGCGTCCCGGATCACGACGCCGTCGGGTCCCCGGCTGACGAAGACGGGCTGACGGGCCTTTGCGAAGAGAGCTTCCATGGCGGCGATGACGCGTTCGCGCGACGGCCGATCCGGACGTTCCCCGCCTTCCTGGAACTGGATCGCCTCCCGGTCGTTGATCCGCAGGAACGCGTCCCGGTACTCGTTGGCGTGGTACCGGCTATCCACGATGAACTTCCCCTGCCACCGGTCCGCCATCGCACACAGCTCCCTTCGGAACCATTCCGCGTGCAGGCTGTCCGGGATCTGCTCGTTGATGATCACGAGATCCAGGTCCGGCAGGCTGGCCTCGACCTGGGCGATGAGCCGGCGTCCCGTCGCGGGGGAAAGCTCGTTGTAGTCGGCCGTGTCGAACCGGGCCTGCTCGGTGCCTTCCAGGTGGGGCTTCACGAACACGGGGGTGGCCCACCGCTCCGGCTGGACGAGGAGCCCGGCCGGGGAGACCCCCAGCGCGTCGAGCTGGCGGGCGAGCTCGCGGCCCCAAGGGTCGTCGCCGGTGACGCCGAAGGCGAAGACCCGGCCGCCGAGCGCGGCCAGGTTGGCCGCGATGTTGCCACCGCCGCCGAGTTCGTACCGCTGCTCGCGGATGGGACGGGTGGCCAGTCCGGTTTCGAGCGAGATCGAGCTCCTGGCGGGGTCGAGGGTCCAGTAGGCGTCGATGGCGAAATCGCCGACAATCCCGATCCTGGCGAACCGCGCTTCCGCGAGCAGCGCAGCGGCCTCGCCGCGAGTCAGGGCAGGGCTCCGTGCCGGGACCGCTGGAGCCGCCGGAAGAGGTCGCCGAGCGCGTGGTAGATCGCCTTCGGTGTCAGGTCCCAGTCCGTGACCGAGTCCGACTGCTGGGGCCAGCAGTCGGAGACGTTCCAGAGCATGAATCCCCAGAACCCGGGGTCGGCCGAGAACCTTTCGATCCAGGCCACGACGGCCTCGGTCTGGAGATCCTGCGAAGCTGTCACGGCTTCCTCGATCGTCTTCGGGTCCGGCTTGCCGCAGGCCTTGAGGGATTTCAGGATGTGCCCGGCGCCGCGGAAGTCCTTGCGCCGTATCGTGTCGGCGCCGTGGTACGACCACATCGCGCTCGTCAGCGGCCACTCGGTGCCGGCCGGGAACGTCCGGCGGATGAGCGCGAGCGACGGGAGCGAGAGGTGGCCGAACTCGGACAGGAACCGGGGCTTCATGTTCCAGAACCATGGAATGCGGTAGTCCTCGCCGTGGCAGTACGAGTGCACGTCGCCCTCGGTCTGGGCGTTGGGGTCGGCAGACTGCGGCGACATGGGGGAGGAGGGCACGTAGGGCCGGTCCGGATCCAGGTCGCGGCAGACGGCGGCGAGTACCTCGCGCGTCAGCCGGTTCTTCGGCGCGAGTTCGGGCCAGAAGGCGTCGTTCTCGTTGTCGCCCGCCCAGATCGCGATGCACGGATGGCGGCGCAGGTCGCGGACCACCTGCCGCCCCTCCTCGTCGAACACCAGCGCCCACTCGTCCGTCTGGGGGTACCAGCCGCACGCCATCATGAAGTCCTGCCAGATCATGATGCCGAGCCGGTCGCACTCCTCGTAGAAATGCCTGGTTTCGTATACGCCGCCGCCCCAGACCCGGAGCATGTTGCACCCGATCGCGGCCATGGCCTCAAGGGCGCGCGTCGTCTTCTCCGGCGTCACGCGGGGGAAGATCGAGTCGAGCGGGGTCCAGTTCAGCCCGGTCACGAACAGGTCGCGGCCGTTGACGCGAAACTTGAACGACGTCGTCCCGCCGTCCTGGGGCTCCTGGACGAGCGCGACCGTGCGCAGGCCCGTCCGGAACTCCGCGCGGTCCATGGCGATCCCGTCCGCCTCGAGGGTCGCCTCCACCCGTACGAGCCGGGGCCCGCCCAGGCCGATCGGGTTCCAGAGCGGCGCGCGCTCGATCCGGACGGCGCCGACGAGTTCGTTGGCGCCCGGCTGGAGCAGGCCCCGGGCGTCGAACGGCACGCCGTGCACGGTGCCCGTGATCCGGCCGGGCGTGCCCGTAGCGCCCGCCCAGTCGACGCCGGCGACCACCTGCGCGTCGACGCCCCCATCGCGGAGGCCGATCGTGCGCACGGTCACGTCGGTCAGCCGTCCGGCGTCCGCGATCACGAGTTCGATGGGCCGCCAGATTCCGCGGGTCATGAGCCGCGGCGCGATGTCCCAGCCGAAGCTCATCTGGGCCTTCCGGCAGAAGACGCGCTCGGGCGACCAGACCAGCGGGGTGAGGGCGGGATCGAACGGGATTTCGTACCGGGGGCTGGCGAGCCGGATCACGAGGTCGTGGGACGGGCCGGAGGCCAGCCGCGCGGTCACGTCCCATTCGCGGCGCAGGTGCATGTTCGCGGACCGGCCCACCTCCTCGCCGTCGAGCCAGAGACAAGCGTACGTGTCCAAGCCGTGGGCGACGAGGAGCACGCGCCGGCCCGGCTCGACCGGGGGCGCGTAGAGCTTGAGGGCGTACCAGACGTCCGTTTCCTCGATCCAGCCCGCGTGGTCGAGGTCGTCGCCACGGTAGAGGTCGGCGGGCAGGAGCCCGGCGGCGATTAGATCCAGGTGGATGTCTCCGGGCACGCGGGCGGGCAACCAGGGTCCGCGAGCAGCCTCCGGGCGGGGCGAGCCGCCCTGGTGGGACGTCCATGCGACCTGCCAGCCGGCGTCGAGGGGGAACCGCTCGAGCATCCCGGTTCAGTCCGGGCTTGCGGTCCGCGCGCCCGGATCGAGTCTCTTCAGGGAGTCGTTCGGCCGAATCGCCATGGTTTCCATGATAGCGATCCCGCGGAGGCGGGGGAAAGCGCTCTGCTACTATGGGACTTCTATGGAGGAAATCCTGATCCGGTTCGGCCTGCCGGCCGTGTTCCTCGGGAACACGCTGGACAACGACCTCACGCCCCTGCTGGCGGGAGTGCTGGCGCATCTGGGCTACCTCGATGCGACCAGCGCCTTCCTCACGGGCTCGCTCGGGGCTCTCACGGGCGACTGCGTGTTCTTCACGGTCGGGTGGATCTGGTCGGCGCGCGCGAGGCGGACGGATGTCTACCGGCGGTTGTGCCCGCGGGTGGCGGGTCTCGTGGGCCGCATCGGGGCCTGGGAACTCCTGGCCGCCCGCGTGGTCTACGGGATCCGGTACGTGAGCATGCTGTTCTGGGGCATCCAGCGCATGCCTCCGGCCAAGTTCCTCCTGGTTGACGCGTTCGGATGCGCGGCGTGGGTCGGGCTCCTGACCTCGCTCGGATTCTTCATGAGCGAGACCGCGCGCGAGATCATCGGCGGGGTCCGGCGGATCGAGTTCTGGCTTGCCGGCGCCCTTCTGCTGGGCATCGTCGGCTACGAGATCGTGCGATTCCGCTGGGGCCCCAGGCTCTTTCCGGCGGCACCGGAACGTTCGCGCCGCCGCCGGCGTTCCAGATGACAGGAGGACATCATGGCTGATCGGCAGGTGGTTCTGGTCATCGACGGCATGGGATGCGACGGATGCGTGAGAGCCGTGACGCAGGCCCTCTCGGGTGTGCCCGGAGTGGTGCAGGTGGAAGTCAACCTCAAGGATGGACGCGCCACGGTGCGCGGGGATCTGGGCGCGGAAGGCACGGCGACGCTGATCCGTGCGGTGGAAGAGGCCGGGTACGGGGCGACCGTCCGCCCGTCCGCCTAGTTCTCGCCGGTCTCGTGACGCTGGAGGGCGCGACCGTCAGACGGTGAGGGGCGTTCCTTCCGTTGCGATCGAGACGCCCTGCCAGCGCCGCCTGGCTTCCCGCAGGAGCCGGGCCATCGCGGCGTCGTCGTGCCGGGGATCGTGGTGGAAGAGGACGAGCCGCTTGACGCCCGCGGCCTTCGCGGTCGCGATCCCGACCTCCCAGGTGCTGTGCCCGCGCCCCCGCATGCCCGCGGCGTACTCGGCGGGGGTGTACATGGCGTCGAAGACGAGGACATCGGCATGCCGGGCCAGCTTCACGATGTTCGGGTCCGGTCCGCTCTGGTGCTCGGAGTCGGCGCAGTGCGCGACGATCCGGCGGCGGCCGCGTTCCACCGCCTCGATCCGGTAGCCGAGCGCACCGTTCGGGTGGTTGAGCCGTCCGACGCGCACGGTTACGCCGGAACTCACGCACACCGCGGTTCCGGGCCGTACGGTATGGAAAGAGAGCCGGCCGCGCATGATCGACAGCGGCACCGGGAAATAGGGCGGTGACATGTAGTCGCTCAGGACGCCGCGGACGTCCTTCCCGAGCTTGCGCTCGCCGTGGACGCGGAGCCGCGTGGACGGCACGTAGGCGGGGACGAAAAAGGGCCAGCCGCAGACGTGATCCTGGTGCATGTGCGTGAAGAAGAGGCTGGCTTCCAGGGGGTGGTGTTCCTTCATCAGGGCATTGCCCAGCGGGAAAATCCCGGTCCCGGCGTCGATGATGATGATCCGGTCGCGGGCCCGGATCTCGACGCAGGCGGTGTTGCCGCCGATGCGCAGCGTCTCCTTGCCCGGGCACCCGATGCTTCCCCGCACACCCCAGAATCGGACGATCATTGGCTCTCAGTCCTCCCGTGTGGCTCCGCCGTGTGGCCCAGTAGGAATCCTATCGCGCGGCCGGGCGAACACAAGGTCTCCGGGGCGCACGTGATCGCATCCACCGCAACGGGTGGGGGCCTCCAGCCGGATGGTCTCCCGCCGGCTGGGGATGGCGCCGGATACTGCCGTCGGGCCCCAAGGGGCCAGGGGCTGGTTCAGGTGGAGCGGGGGGGGGCGCGGCCGCCGGCTCCTCCGGGCAGCGACGGGCTCACTCCGCGTCCGCGGGCCGACCTCCAGGCGACCAGTCCAGCCACGAGAAGGAGGATCAGGAGCATGAGCCACCACCACGAGCGTCCGCCCTTCGAGTCCGGTCCGCCGGCGGTGATGACCGTGGCGGAGGGCACGGGGGCTGCGGCGACGGTGGCACGCCGCTTGATGACTCGCTTCACGCGGCGCGGGGCGGCCGGAGTCTCCGGAGCGCGCGCCGTTCCGGCGTCCGCCGGAACGGCGGGGGTCGCCTCGACCCCGGCGGGCTTGGGCGTCTCCGCGGCAGGAGCGGGCGTCTCTTCGGCGACGGGCTTCACGAGGCCTTGGGTCGCGCATCCGGCATGCACGAATGCCGCCGTGACGAACGCGAGGGGGAGTGGCCACCGTATGCGCATTTGACCCAGGACTCGATCGTAGCACGCGCTCGGGGGAGCGGATCGCGGGGGATGCGGAATCCTTGCGGAGGTACAATTAATCCATGTATGGCAGGGGGATTGCCGCCGGTCTCGGGCTGATCGCGGTCGTCGCGCTGCTGGCCGTCCTGGGTCCCCGTTCCCGGGCGCGTCCGAAGGTCGGGGACGTCGTGCTCCCCGCCGACCTCGACGCCTATCTTGCGTCCGCCGAGTCCCGGGTGCCGAACCTTCGGCCCGGATGCGCGAAGGGCATCCGGTGGGCCGATCCCGCGACGAAGACGCCGACGCCGGTCTCCATCGTGTACCTGCACGGATTCCCCGCGAGCCGGGACGAGCTCGCGCCGGTGTGCGACCGGCTGGCCGGAGCGTGGAGTGCCAACGTCTTCTACACCCGGCTCGCCGGACACGGCGCCGACGAGGAGGCGCTCGGGCACGTGCGTGCCAACGACTGGTTCGAGGACGCGGACGAGGCCTGGGCGATCGGGCGGCGGATCGGCCGCCGCGTGGTTCTCATCGGGATGTCCACTGGGGCGCCGCTCGCGGCCTGGCTCGCGTGCACGCGGCCCGAAGCCGCTCTCCTCGTCCTGGTCTCGCCGAACTTCGCCCCGGCCGATCCGCGGACCCGGTGGCTCCTGTGGCCCTGGGGCCGCCAGCTCGCGCGGATCGTGGCGGGCCGGGCCCACGTGCTGATCGCCGAGAATGCCGAGGCCGCCCGGATCTGGACGATCCGGTCGCGGTCGGAATCGCTGGCCGAGATGATGGCGGTCGCGGATTTCGGGTCCCGGCTGGACCTGGAGCGGTTGGCGATCCCGGCGCTGGTCGTCTACACGGGGCGCGACGAGCTCGTGAACGTGGGCGCGATTCGTCGGGCGTTCGAGCGGATCGGGTCGTCGCGGAAGAAGTGCGTGGACCTCCCCGGCGCCCGCCGTCACGTGCTCGCCGGTGACTGCCTCTCGCCCGGGACGACGCCGGAGCTTGTCCGCACCATCCTCGATTTCGCCCGGGAAACCGGCGTGGGGTCTCGCTAGCCGGCTAGAAGGACACCTTTACGGGGCTCGTGGCCCGCAGGACGGATTCCTGCCCGAACTGCTTCCGGTAGATGGCGCGGATCTCCTCGATCCTCGCGTGGAGCGCGGGGTCGGGCGGGTGCAGGAGGAGGAGCACCTTGGCCGGCTCGGCCGTTACCCGGCCTTCGGCGTTGCGCCACTGGCCGGAGGCGTCGAGGACCGTCAGTCCCGCGGGAAACCGCGGCGTTACCTCGGCATCGAGGAACACCTGCCATTCCGCCGGGGTCACGGTGCGATTCCCGGGCAATCCCAGGCCGAAAACGAGCTCGGTGCGCACCCATTCCTCGCCGGGGGCGTCCGCGCGGAACGCCCGGCCGGCGCGGTCGCAGGCGCATCCCGCGCCCATGAGCGCGAGCCCCAGAGCCGCGGCCGTCAGGGCACGCACGGGATCCCGGGTATGCCGGTGAGCAGTCCGGCCACGGTGAGGATGACCGAGATCGTGCACTCGCCGATCGCGAGCCCGATGAAGAACGGCAGGATCCGCCGGTAGGCGGGGGCCCCCCCGAACCCCATCACGCAGGTCTTGCACAACCATCCGATCAGGATGGAGAACCAGATGCGCTGGATCGCCCAGGTCGAGCAGAAGATGAAGCCGAACGGGTGCAGGGGCCACCAGGCAAACAGGCCGCGCAGGACGAGCATCCCCCCGACGAGTGCGGCGCCCACGACCATGTGCGCGAGGTTCGTCGGACAGACGGCGTGGGTCCCGATCTTGAGCATCGCGAACTCCGGCGGGTTCTTCTGCCGGTTGGCGGCGTCGCCGAAGTAGTACATGGGCGCCATGACGGCGGCCCAGGACTCCACGTTGGTCGCACCGTACTTGTGGCTGGTCGTGATGAACCCGTAGCCGCCCGCGGCGACGCCGAGCGCGGCGGCCAGCGCGAAAACCGGGAGGACCCTGCGCAGGGGCAGGCCGCCCTCCTCGGCGGCCCTGAGTCCGTTGACCAGGTGGGGCATCAGGATCTTGCGCGTGTCCTCGGCGATTATCCCGCGGTGCATCACGAGCGAGGCAAGCGAGGCGCCGCTGATCCACGAGGCGGGGAAGAGCCCGGTTATGACCCGGAACGGCTCCGTGATCGAGCTCAGGAAGAGCATGCCGGATTCGGCCACGACCCGGCCCATGACCAGGAGCATGACGAGGGTGCACGCGGTCGCCAGCGCTCCCACCCAGAACTGCGCGCCCGCGACGACGTGCCAGAGCGTCATCGCCAGGAACCCTCCGGCGATCAGGAGCAGGGACAGCCACGGGGGGATGGCGTCCTCGACGGGGTCCGACCTGCCGGTCACGGCGCGGCGGAGCCAGGCGGCCAGGGACCGCCGCGCCGTCCAGCACATGAACGCCGCTACCGCGAACATGCCGCCCGAGGCCTGGAAGACCGTGAACCCCGTCCACCAGTTGCCGAAGAAGCCCGTTCCGCCGGCGCCCAGCCACGCGACGAACACCCAGCTCGCCCGGTAGAGGACGTAGAAGAGCCAGAACGAGAGCCCGACTTCGCGCGTGAGCAGGAACGAGAGCCCGATCGCGGAGAAGAAGACCTCGGCACTGAGAAGCCGGAACTCGCTCCACGGCCGGTCGGGGAAGATGCTCCAGAGGTTCCACGAGAGCGGGAAGTCGGGCAGGCCGGTCACGTACGACCGCAGTCCCTTCCAGCCCCAGAGCAGGACCGGGATCGCGATCCCGGCCCAGGCGCCCGGGTTGCGGAAGAAGCGGTTGAGCAGGCGGCCGGGCGCGGGGTCCGCCGCCACCTCGGCGGGCATGTGCACGATGGGGAAGATCAGGCGCTCGCGCACGGACCACTGGCGGAAGAAGACGGCGCAGAGCGCGAGGTTGGAGGCGTAGAGGACGAGGACGAATCCTCCCCACGCCGCGATCGGCCCGATCCACGACCCCCAGGGGATGGACCGCCCCCTAGGCAGTCCCTCCATGAACCAGCGGAGGGCCGGATGGTTGGGGTCGCGGGAGACCACCATCCAGTCCGGCAGGTGCCGGACGATGTAGGTGCCCCATTCGTTGGCCGGGGAGGCGTAGTAGGCCGGCGCGACGACGAACGAGGGGAAGTAGCCGACGCACGAGTACGAGGACACGGAACCCGTGATGCCGACGAGCGACCAGACCAGCATGAGCTCGCCGTGGGACAGCCCCGCGACGCCGAGGTACCGCCGGGCGGCCGCGTTGACGCCGAGGGCCAGGACGCACACGAGGACGATGGACGCGACGGGGAAGTAGTTGCCCACCAGCAAGGTGTTGGAGAGATAGCAGTCGTTGTAGGCCGAGAGGAGGCAGATGAGTATCCCTGCGCCGATCCCGAGGCAGACGGCCCGGGCGGTGACGGGCGACGGCGGGAGGCCGGCGGGGCCTGCCGGTGGCATGAGTCCCATGATAGAGGCCCACGGGGGAGGCCTGCCGGGGGACGGGAACTAACCGGGCCGCCGGGGCCTTACAGCTTCAGGATGGCCAGAGGGTGGTGGATCGCGGCCCTGGCGGTGGCGGCGGGGTTGATGGTGCTGGGTGCCCGGCCGGGCGGGAAGGCTCCCGCGGCGGGGAAGCCCGTTGCGGGCAAGGAGCGGCTCATGAAGACCGAGGCGGAATGGAAGAGGATCCTGACTCCCGAGCAGTACCGGGTCATGCGGCTGCGGGACACGGAGCTGGCCTGTTCGGGCCCGTGGTGGAACCACCATCAGCCGGGGACCTACGTTTGCGCCGCGTGCGGGGCGTCCCTGTTCGCCTCCGCCCAGAAGTTCGACTCGCAGACGGGGTGGCCGAGCTATTGGGCCCCGGTGTCCACGGAGGCGGTGGCCACCGAGACGGACACGAGCTTCGGGGTGGTGCGGACGGAGGTCCACTGTGCCCGGTGCTCGGGGCATCTGGGCCATCTCTTCGACGACGGTCCCGCCCCCACCGGCCTTCGTTATTGCATCAATTCCGTCTCTCTGACCTTCATTCCGGCGGGCCACCCGGTTCCCGCCGAGAGGCAATAACGGCGGCCGGAGCGGGGTTAAGGAGGGTGGAGATGCGACGACAGGTATCGGCGATCATGGCTGGCTGGCGGGCGATGCTGGCGCTTGCCGGCATCGCCTCGGTCGCTCTGGCGAGCGCCGGGTGCTCCGGCAAGGTCTTGGATGTGCCGAAGGGAGTTGCGATGGGCGGGAGCGAGAGCATGTACGACTTCACGATGAAGACCATCGACGGACATGAGCGCAAGCTCTCGGAGTACCGGGGGAAGGTGCTCCTGGTCGTGAACGTCGCCTCCAAGTGCGGGTTCACGCCCCAGTACGAGGGGCTCGAGGCCCTGTACCGCATGTACCGCGCCCGCGGGTTCGTGATCCTGGGCTTCCCGGCCAACAACTTCATGCACCAGGAACCGGGGACCGATGCCGAGATCCTGACCTTCTGCCGGACCAGGTACGACGTCACCTTCGACCTGTTCTCGAAGATCAGCGTCAATGGCGACGACATCCATCCGCTCTACGCGTACCTGACTGAGCGCTCTCCGGTGCCCGGTAAGATCACGTGGAACTTCAACAAGTTCCTCGTGGATCGGGAGGGCCATGTGGTGGCCCGGTTCGACTCCAAGGTAGCGCCCATGTCGAAAGAGATCACGGACCGCGTCGAGGGGCTCCTGGGGAAGCCGTGAACGCACCTTCGTATCCCGATCGGCGCTCGCGTGGCGGTTCCGGCCGCACCACGGGGATCGAGAGCGCCGGCATCCTGATCGTGGACGACCAGCAGGGCGATCTGGACATCCTGCGCGATCTGCTGGTGCAGGCGGGCTTCCTGCACGTGGAGTGCGAGCGGGATTCCCGGCGGGCTGCCGAGCGGTACGCAGCCGCACGGCCCGACCTGGTCATCCTGGACCTCGAGATGCCCGAGCTCGACGGATTGGCGGTGCTCGAACAGCTCCGGACGCTGGAGCCGAACGGATGGCTGACGGTCCTGGCGCTGGCCTCGCGGCCGGATCCGGACACGCGCCTGCGGGCGCTCGACCTGGGGGCGAAGGACATCATCGCCAAGCCGTTCCACCCCCCGGAGGCGCTCGCGCGCATCCGGAACCTGCTCGAGACCCGCCTCCTGAGCCGGCGCGTCTCGGAGCAGAATCTCCTCCTGGAACAGAGCGTGCTCGACCGGACCCAGGAACTGCGCTCGGCCCAGCTCGAGATCGTGCACCGGCTTGCCGCCGCGGCCGAACGCCGGGACCACTCGGCGGGTCCGCACCTCATCCGGATGAGCCACTTCAGCGCGTGCGTGGCGAAGGCCCACGGCTGGTCGCCGGATCGGGTGGATCTCTTGAGGCAAGCCAGCCCGCTCCACGATGTGGGGAAGATCGGGATTCCGGACGCCATCCTGCTCAAGCCCGGTCCCCTCACGGAGGAAGAGTGGAAGACCATGCGCACGCACACGTCCATAGGCGCGGGGATGCTGAGCGGGGGAGCGTCCCAGCTCATCCGGACGGGGGCCGTGATCGCGCTCTCGCACCACGAACGCTGGGACGGGGCGGGATATCCGGAGGGCCTGGCCGGCGAATCCATCCCGGTCTCCGCGCGGATCTGCTCGGTCTGTGACGTGTTCGACGCCATGAGTTCCTTCCGCTGCTACCATTCGCCGATCAGCCTGGAAGAGGCGGCGGCCTTCGTCGTCGCGGGCCGCGGCACGCGGTTCGACCCGCAGGTGGTGGCGTCCTTCGAGCGCGCCCTGCCCGAGATACTGGAGGTGCGGAAAGCGACCATGTCCGCGGAGGAATCGGCTCCCGCCTGAGGCGGCGGCCCGCCTTCCTCAGGCTAGAGCGCCTGGGCGGCGGCGAAGGCCGAGGCCCAGGCCCAGTGCAGGTTGTATCCGCCGAGCCGGCCCGTCACGTCCACGACCTCGCCGATGAAGAACAGGCCCGGCATCCGCCGCGCCTCCATGGTCTTCGAGGAAAGCTCGCGCGTGTCCACGCCTCCGCGCGTCACCTCCGCCCGCTCGAAGCCCTCCGTGCCCGCCGGCTCGACCCGCCAGGCCTTGACCGCCTCCACGAGGCGCGCGATCCCGCCGTCCGAGATGCGCGCCAGCGGCGTCGGGGGAAAGTGGTCCGCGGCAAACCGGGCCGCGAACCGCGTCGGGAGCCGGCTCAGCAGGATCGCCTCGGGCTTCTCGCTCCCGCGCGTCCGGCGGATGGACTCGAACCAGATGCGGGGGTCGAACCCGGGCAGGAGGTCGATCGTGAGCGGGTCGTCCCCGCGCCAGTGGAGCGACGCGTCGAGGATCGCGGGTCCGGAAAGACCCGTATGGGTGAGGAGGACCGCGTTACGGGTACTCGTCTTCCGGCAGGTCACGGTGACGTCGGGCAGGGCCACCCCCGCGAGATCGGCCCACCGCCCGCGATCGGGCTCGCTCCACCGCAGGCCCACGAGTGCCGGTTCGGGATGAATCACCTTGAGCCGGAAGGACTTCGCGATCGCGAACCCGAACCCCGTCGCGCCGGTCTGCGACGCGGACGAGCCACCGGTGGCGATCACGAGCCGCGGGGCCCGCAGGACGCCATGGTCGGTCCCGATCCGGAACCCGCCCCCCGCCTCCGCCGCGATGCCCTCGATGCGCCGCGCGAGCGCGAACTCGACGCCCGCCGTCCGGCAGTCCTCGACCAGCGCGTCCCGGATCGCGGCGGCCGGCCCGTCGCAGAAGAGCTGGCCCTGGGTCTTCTCGTGGTACGGAATGCCGTGCGCGTCCACGAACCGGACGATGTCGTCCGGAGTGAAGGTCGAGAGCGCGGAGACGCAGAACGGGGGGTTGGCCGACACGTAGGCATCGGGGCCCGCGTGGAGGTTGGTGAAGTTGCACCGGCCGCCGCCGGTCACGAGGAGCTTGCGCCCGGGCTCGGGCGAGTGATCCACGACGACGACGCGGCGGCCGCGCGCGCCCGCCTCCCGGGCGCAGAAGAGCCCGGCGGCGCCCGCGCCCACGATGACGACTTCCGCGGTGGGGGGCACGCTCAAGCGGTCAGCGGCGCTCGAGCCGGAGGAAGACCGGGGATTCGTCGTAGGGAACGAGGACTCGGCCGCCCCGGGGGCGCAGGGCCGGCCCGGCTGCGGCGCGAGGCGATAGGTGCATCTTCTTGACGCCCGCCAGGGCATGGCCCTCGAGATCGAGATCGAAGGTCCCTTTCTTTCCGGCGCCCGTCGGCGACCAGATTGCCACGACGGCCTTGGCGGGGTCGTCGCCGTGGACGAACCGGTAGGCGTAGACCTTGCCCGAATCCTCGCGGATGACCCGGTCGAACCGGTAGTCCCCGAGGGTGGCCAGGAGATGGGCGACCGCATGATACGAGGGCTTCGGCTTGAAGTGCCGGGTCAGTCCGGACGATCCGTGGAACTGCGGCTCGTCCTCGTCGTTGAAGAAAAAGATGTAGGCCCGGGCCACGCCGAGCCGGGCCAGGACCATGTAGGAGCGGACGAGATACTGGGCCTGCCGGGTGTCGGAGACATCCTCCCACTTCGCGAAGTCGCCGGTGGCCGGCGGTTTCCTCGTGCCCGCGTCCCAGCCGAACTCGGTGACCCAGACCGGCTTGGCCCGGGCATGGGCGTCGCGCCAGGCCAGCATCTCGCGCACCTCGGCGAGGTACCGGATGGACGGGTCCTCGGGGTACGACCGGCGCCACGTCGGCCAGCCCGCGGCCAGCGCGTACACGTGCAGGTTGAGCGCGTCGTACCGGTCGCCCAGCCCCTCGACGCACGAGACGCTCTTGGCATACTCTCCGCTGACCGTCGTGGTTAGGGCGCAGGGCAGGATCGTGATCCGGGGGTCGCCGGCGCGGAGCCCCGCCGCCATCGCGGCGAAGATCCGGCGGTATAGCGCGTCGTCGTATTTCCCCGGTTCATTGCCGATCTCGGCCGAGGTCACGAGCGGGGTGGCGGACGACGGCCCGAACGCGCGGGCGAAGGCCTCGCCGTAGCCCCTAGCGCTCGCCTCAGCGTCCCGCCATTTGGTCGCCCCGATCTGGTCGAACATGAGGCAAGCGTCGGTTGTGAATCCCTCCTTCCGCCAGGACCCGTAGACCGCGAGCCAGTCGACGCCGTTGCGCGCCATCGGAAACGTCGTGGGGGTGGCGGGATCGTCGCCGAAGTCCCAGTCGATGGGGTGGTAGTCGCGGACCAGCCGGCACGTGGGGGCGTAGAGGGCGGGCCGGAACTGGACCGTGTGCCCGTTGATCCCCATGAACTCGCGGAACAACGGCGCGGGCTCCTGGGCCGCGGCATGCAGGGCGGGCAGCAGGGACATCCATCCAGCGTATATGAGGGCGCGCGTCACCTCCATAGCATAGAATGAATTGTCGCCGGGATGGCGGAATTGGCAGACGCCGGAGACTTAAAATCTCTTGTCCCGAAAGGGACGTGCTGGTTCAAATCCAGCTCCCGGCAGGACATTGTGGAACTTGGGAGGATGGGAACATGACGGAAGCCGAGGCCCGGGAGACCGCGAAGACGCTGATGCTCATGGCGGCGTCCGAGCTGGCGGTCGGGCGCCTTTACATGGCGTGCGCGAAGGCGGACGACGACCGGCGCGAGGTGTGGGAGCGCATTGCGGGAGCGGAGCGGAACCACGCCAAGTGGATCGAGGCGATGGCGGGGATGCTGCTCGCCCGGAACGGCGAGGGTTTCCGGATCGGCCGCAAGTTCGAGCCGAAGGCCGTCGAGGCGTTCACCGATGAGGTCCGCAAGAACGAGGCCGACGTGCAGACGGGCGCGATCAAGGGCCGCGTGATGTACATGATCGCGCGCGGGATCGAGGCCGCCCTGCTCGAGGACCGGTTCTTCGAGTTCGTGGCGACGGAGGACGAGGAATACAAGAAGCTCGTGACCCGGATCGTGACCGAGACACGGCAGCACCAGACGTTGATGCAGGCCTGGGTCAAGGCGGCGGGAGCGTGAGTGCGCTGATATACTGAAGGCCTGAGGGAGGAATCCAAGGAGGGATCGCGATGAAACGATTTGTCTTGATCGTATGCGCGGGGTGGACGGCGGCGGTGCTGTCGGGATGCGCGACGGTGACGGTGGAGGCGCCCGCGGGCTCCCCGGTCGCCCTGGCCTCGACGGGAAAGACCCTGACGCGGATGGAGAGCTTCAAGAAGTGGTACTTCCTCTGGGGCATGCTCCCCGTGAGCGAGACCTCGACGGCGCAGGACATCAAGGAGTGCGGGTA
Source organism: bacterium (assembly GCA_919901855.1). Taxonomy (GTDB): domain Bacteria; phylum Oederibacteriota; class CAKKQC01; order CAKKQC01; family CAKKQC01; genus CAKKQC01. Next base: position 42,582 of record CAKKQC010000079.1, read on the forward strand.
CAAGAACGTCCGGGTCGTGACCAAGATGGGGGTCGACGACTTCCTCATGAGCCTGCTGGGGATCGTGCCTGTCATTCCCTGCTCCAGGACCGTCGAAATCTGGGGGGAGTAGGCCCGGGCGACCGAAGGGAGCGGACCTGCGAGCGACGCTTCGGAGCCCTGAGCGAGGCTTTGCGAGTCGAAGGGTCGAAGGGTTGCGTGTGCCGTGAGCCGCGGGCTATCATGATTGCGCGGGGTGGAGCAATTGGTAGCTCGTTGGGCTCATAACCCAAAGGTTGGTGGTTCAAGTCCACCCCCCGCACCCAGCTTGATGCGTTGGGCATAACCGGAAGGTGTGCAGCCCCACGCGGGCCTAAGAAACCTGCGTGGGGTTTTCCTTTGTCGTCGACTCGACCAAGATGGGCTCTAACCTCTTCGACGCTCGTGGCGACCAGAATCGACCTCGCGTGACCTCTTGGCCACCCTCCGGGGAAGATGTTGGCAGAAAAATGGGCATACGCCAATTGACCGTTCGGCGGCTGCGGCTATCATGAACGCGATGTCCGAATCCGAAGCTACGACGCTGTTCGATGTCTTTGAGCGCACGAACATGCACAAGTCCAAGCATGCCGAAACCGGGTACTCGTTCTACAACAATTCAGCATGGCCGGCAGTCGTCAAGATTCGAGCGCTACTCGAAGAGTGGTTCCTCGCCTATCCCCAAGAACCCCGTACGGCATTCCTGAACCGCTTTCGCGATGCGAACCAGCACCCCTCAGCATTCTTCGAACTGTTCCTCCATGAACTCTTCCTCAGAATTGCAGGTTCTGTAAGAGTGGAAGCTCCTTGCTCGTGGACGACTCACAAGCCTGACTTCCTCGCGCCAATCGAAGGATCATCTGGCGTCATCATTGAAGCAGTTGCAACGACTGGTCTGAATCATGAAGAGAATACTGGTGAACGCTATTTCGCACGCGTCTACGATGCCCTCGAGTCCGTTCCCTCTCCGGACTTCTTGCTTACGCTCCGGCCTAAGGGACAGCTCGCGACCCAACCACCGATCGACGAATTCGTTTACTCCGTGCAGACCTGGCTTGGCACCCTGGACTATGATGAGTGTCAGTATCTATGCGAGTCCAAGAACTCGCACAAATTGCCTGTCAGGGTTCTTCGCCACGGAGAGTGGAACATGGAGATATCTGTCTGGCCGAAGATCGGCTCTCTTCGGGGTCGCCTAGACGGACTGACACTCAGTGGAACCTCATTCGGCTTTCGTCAGGAGAAAGTTCACGAGATCATCCACAAGGCACTTGATCGAAAAGCCAACATGTACAAAGACGAGATTTCTCCCCTTGTGTTGGCAATCAACCTCGGTCGAGCCTTCATTGATGAGGAGAGCGTTCTGGCGGCGCTCTTTGGTGATGTGGCTAGTGAGATCCGGCATGATGGTCGCGGGAATAGCATCTCCAATGGCCTTATCGCCAAGGCTCGTCACCGTTCAGTGAGTGGAGTCCTCGTCGCATGGGATTGCTACCCCAACTCCGTCGCGCGGACCCGATTGATGCTATATGAGAACCCCTGGGCTTCTCATCCGCTCGCAGACGGCATTCCGGGGCTGGCCCGATGCATCACAACGTTCCGGGGCTCACAGATCATATGTGAGAAACGAGAAGGCAAGGAAAGCTCGGAGCTCTTCGGACTGCCTCGTGACTGGCCGGGTCCAAGATACGGTGATTCAGACAACCCACCGGAAGAGGACGCTCCAGAATGACCTCCACTACCTCGACATTGTTGTTCAAGGACATCCTTGCATGTTTGTCTGCGCTGGACAGGTGGTGCAATGCAATTGGAATTGAGGACCGTTCTCGTCTTCAGCGCCTTGAGGTGAGCGTTAAGCGTGTGCGGTTTCTCGCCGAGTTCTATAAGGATCCCCTCCTAGCCCAAGTTCCGCAGTTGGCGCCCATCTGAGGGGAGTTTCGATCCAGAACG
>CAKKQC010000080.1 GCA_919901855.1 bacterium
CGCGGTCGCGCAGGTCTTGTCCGCCGTGTCGCACGTCCGGCCCGCCCAGGGGAGGGTGCCCAGATGACCGCCCTGCTTGTCGTAGAGGTCGACCGACGCCAGCGTCGTCCCCGCCAGGTTCGGCGCGAACGGGGTCGGCCCGATCTTGATCGTCTCGATTGTTGTGACGATCCCCGCCGTCGGCAGGAGCGCGACCAGTTCGCCCGCCGAGTTGAAGATCCGCGCCATCACCTCGGTCCGCTTCGCCGCGATCACGATTTCACGCTTGATCACGACCGGCGTCCCCGTCTGGATGTCGACCGACTCCACGTTCACGACATAGAGGCCGTTGGGCACGTAGTTCCCCGCGTCGTTCTTGCCGTCCCACCAGATCCGGTCGAACGCCTGACCGTCGGCCATGATCAACTGCGGGAAGACGAACTTGACGAGGTCGTTCACGCAGTCGCCTTCCGGCGAGAATCCGGCCTGCGAGTCCACGATCGCGTTCGGACACGCCCCGCCCGCCGTGTAGCTGAAGTTCATCTGGTTCGGGGCACGGCCCACGAGCAGGGGCTCGAAGCTGCGTACGATCTCGCCCGCGGCGTTGAAGATCTTGACCGTCAGCGTAACCGGGCCCGCCAGGGGGAAGCCGACCACGGACGGCAGCGTCGCGGAACGCACCCCCGAGCAAGGATTCGTGAGGGTCCCCTGGAGCGAGTTCTGCACGAACCTCGCGCCCACGTCGGACGCGTAGGGCTTCGTGTCGAGGTACAGCGTTACCGACTCTCCCGGCAGGAGCGAGAGGCCGGTGCCGCCGAGGACCACGAGCAGCAGTCCGCCCGAACCCGTCGTCGTATAGAACACCGGCGCAGTGGCCCCCGTGTCCGGCTGGAGCGGAGTCCCGTACGACGCCATGCTCGCGGGCAGCCCGTTCAGCGGGATCTCGATCCGATCGATCGAGGCGTCGAGCGACGGCAGCGAATCCACGATCAGGATGTCCTGGGCCGGCTTGCCGCCCGTGTTAGCCACGATCACCTTCCAGTAGATGGGCATCCCCATCTGCGGAAGCGTCGCGTGCGACGTCCGCGTCGGATCGTTCGCGTAGAAGTCCTGCCAGACGGTGAGGTTGGGCGACGGAGCGGTAATCGCCACCGCGACCGTCGCCGGCTGGATCACCGGCGCGGCGCAGAGCGTGAGCCCGGTCACGGTCGCCGTGTTCGAGATGACGCCAGTGTAACAGGCGCCCGCGAGCCCGCTGACTCGCACCGACCGGACCTCCTTCGGCGCGAGGGCGCCGAAGTCCCAGTCGTACTGCGGCTGCGTACCCACGATCGCCGTGATGATCATCGTCGCCGAGTACGTCGCATCCTGCAGGACCGTGGCCGTAAACTCCGCCGTCGGCGGCAGGAGGTCGACGAGGTGCACGTTGGCGACGGTCTCCTCCCCGACGTTCGAGATCGTGATGTCGTAGGTCATCGGTCCGCCGCTCACGGGCTGGCTCGGCGTCAGCGTCTTCGTGATCGTGACTCCGGGCACCGGCGGCGTCGCCGTGAACTGGACCGGCGTGCTGTACTCGGTCGCCGTCCAGGAAATCGGGTTCCAGCCGAACGCGGCGGCCACGTTGTCCCGCTGAACGTCCGCACACACGTGGCCGACGAAACCGGTCACCGTGAACGAGAAGCTCTTGCCCGGGTTGAGGTTCGCCGTCCCCGGGAAGATGTTACCCCACGCCCAGCATGTGCCGGAGACCGCCGGCGCGATCGTGGCCGCGAAGATCGCATTGTCCTGGTCCGTTGTCTGTAGCGTGACCTCGGGAGCCACGGTGTCCCAGATCCGGATGTCGTGGAGGGATGTCTGGCCCGTGTTCGTCACGACGATCAGGTATGTGATCTTGTCGCCCACATTCAGGACGGACCCGGAAGGCGGCGTCTGGATCTTCTGCACCGCGATCGAGGTCACGGATGCGTCGATGATGAAGCCCGTGGACGGCGTCGACTGCGCCGTGGCGACCGTCACTCCGCAGCCGTTGGTCCCGGTCACGAACGCCGTGTTGCTCACGGCAGTCGGGGCGGAGACGATCCCCGCCTTGGCATCCACCGTGATCGTCAGCGACATGCCCGGCTGGAAGATCAGCCCGGTACCGCTCCACACCCAGCGCGTCCCGCCGCCCGGCAGGCCCACCGGAATGGCGGTGTTGAGCCCAGGAGCCAGCGACGTCACCGACTCGAGCAGCGGCGAGACCGTGTCGACGATGGCGAGATCCGTCAAGGTCGCCGCGCCCGTGTTCGTCACGAGCAGCGTGTACTGCACCGGATCACCCGTGTTCAGGAGCCCCCCCACGGGCAGCACCTGGGTCTTCACGATGGAAAGCGCCTGCAGGTACGGCTGGCCCGTGAACTCGACGCGCGCGGTCGTCATCGGCGAGGCCGAGCAGGCCGCGCTCCCGGCAACGTACGCCGTGTTCGACACCGCCCGGCTGGTGCACACCTCACCCACGATGCCGTCGATCCAGAAGGTCTCGGTCCCGCCCAGCCCAAGGAAGTAGCCCGCCGGGCTGGTCCACGCGTAGCGCGTTCCCGAGGTCACCGAGGCGACGGGCGCCACGACGAACCCCGCCGATGCCGCGGTCTGCACGACCTGGACGATCTCGGGCGGCAGGGTGTCGACCACCACGAGGCTGGTCAGGGACGCGGTGCCCGTGTTCGTGACCTGGATCGTGTACCGCACCGGCGACCCGGTACCAATGGATGCGCCGGTCGCCGGCGTCTGGGTGATCGTCACCGCCGTGTTCGGGACCGCGGGCCTGATCGTGAATGCAGCACCCTGGCTGAACTTCGTGGCGGATCCGCAGACGGCGTCGTTCACCGTGACGTAGGCCGTATTCGACACCGTGACGGGAGCGCAGATCACGCCGGCGCTGGCCGTCATCGTGAAGGTCAGGACCTGGCCCGGGAGGAAGCTGAACCCGGAAGCCGACCAGATGTAGCGGGTGCCCGATCCGGCCACGCTCGTCACCGCAGGCGGTCCGAACGCCGGCGAAGACGCGACGGTCCCGACGTTCACGAGCACGGGCGACAGGGTGTCGACCAGGGAGAAGTTCGTGAACGTGACACCGCCCGTGTTCGTGACCGCGATCTGGTAGGTCAGGGGCCACCCGATCTCCACGGCGCTCCCCGACGGCGGGACCATGGTCTTGACGACGCTGATGGCGGGCACCGGCGCCCTGACCGTCGTCGTGACCAGGTTCGAGACCATCCGGGTCGAGGACAGGCAGTCGATGTCCGCGATCAGGTACGCGGTGTTGGAAACCTGCCGGGTCGTGCACACCGCGCCAATCGTTCCGTCGAGCCGGAAGATCGTCGACTGGCCCGGCAGGAACGGCACGGAGTTGACCCAGCTATACACCGTCCCCGAGGACGTCTGCTGGACCGGCAGGGCCGTGAACCCGCCCGGAGTCGTCTGCACCGCGTTGATCACCTCGGGCTCGACGGTGTCGACGACGACGAGGTTCGTGATCGTGGCCGTGCCCGTGTTCTTCACCAGGATCTCGTACGTCACCGGGCTTCCCATGTCCGGAGCCGCCGGAGTCTGGGTCTTCACGATCGAAATCCCCGGCACCGGTGCCGGCACGATGCTGCCGTCGACGTTCGAGAAGGCGCGCACTTCCGTGCACACGTTCATCCCGGTGGCGTACGCGGTGTTGGACACCTGCCGCGTGGAGCATACCAGACCCATGATCCCGTTCACCTGGAAGGTGAGCGTGTTCCCGGGCGCGAATCCGATCCCCGCGGCCGACCATACGTACCGCGTGCCCGTGCCCGGGACGCTCGTCACGACCGGCGCCAAGATGCCGCCCGGCTCCAGGGTCGTGATGCCGGTGACCACGGGCGAGATCGTGTCGACGAGCACGATGTCGTCGATTACCGACGTGCCCGTGTTCACCACGTCGATCTTGTAGTTGACGGGGACCCCGACGCCGTTCCCGCCCGTGACCGTCTTCACCACGGAGATCCCGTTCGTAGGCGGCGTGACCGTGAAGTCGACCTCGTTCGAGAGCAGCTTCGTCGCCGTCAGGCACGCGCTGTTCGCCACGACGTAGGCCGTGTTCGACATCGACGAGGGCACGCAGATCAGCCCGACCGCCCCGGAGAGGAGGAAGGACGCGGTCGCCCCGGGGTAGAACGGCGCGGTCGACCTCCAACTGTAAACGGTCCCGGAGGCTGTCGACCTGACGGCGAGCTGCGAGAACCCGCCCGGAGTACCGATGCCGGCGGGCGGGATCACGATCTCGCCCTGAACCGTGTCGACGATGAGCATGGAGTCCACGGTCATGGCCCCGTTGTTCGTCACGTCGATCTGGTACGTGATCGGACCCATCGACACCGGGGACGCCGGGATCTGGGTCTTGACGATCGCGAGCGACTGCTTCGGCGTCCGCACGATCGAGCCGTCGACGTTAGAGAACACGCGCGCCTCGTCACAGATGCTCTTGCCGGCCGCATAGGCCGTGTTCGACACGATCGTGTCCTTGCAGACTATCCCCATGATCCCGGTGACCGTGAACCTGAACGTGGCGGTCGGCGGGAAGAAGCCCGGACTCGTAAAAGCCCACTCGTACCGCGTTCCCGTGGCGACGCTCGTCACCACCGGCGCCGTGAACGGCTGGGTCGTCGTGATCCCGGTGACGACGGGCGAGATCGTATCCACGAGCACGAGGGTGTCGATGATCCGCGACCCCGTGTTCGTAACGTCGATCGTGTAGGTCACCGGCTCCCCGACCCCGTTCCCGCCGGTCACCGTCTTGACGACGGTCAGATCGGTGGTCGTCCCGGGCAGCGTGAAGCCGGTGTCGTTCGAGATGAGCTTCGTCGCCGTCAGGCACGCCGTGTCCGCCATCAGGAAGGCGGTATTGGACACCGTCGTCGGCGTGCAGATGGTACCCACCGACCCGACCAGGCTGAACGTCGCGACGGCGCCGGGGAAGAACGGCCCAACCGACCGCCAGCTATAGATCGTGCCGGAAGCGCTCTGTTTGACGGGCAGGGCCACGAAACCGCCGGGGACCACCTGTGCCACCACGACCTCGGCCGGCACGGTATCAACGAGGAGGAGGCTGTCCACGGTCATCGCCCCCTGGTTCGACACGACGATGTCGTACTGGATCGGGCCGAGCGCCGTCGGTGCGAGCGGAGTCTGCGTCTTCACGATCGTGATCATCTGCTTGGGCGCCGCGATCACGCTCCCGTCCACGTTCGAGAAGATGCGCATCTCCGTGCACACGTTGCCGGCGGCGGCGTACGCGGTGTTGGAAACCGCCCTGTTCGCGCACACGACGCCCATGGTCCCTTGCACGGTGAAGGTATACGTATCACCCGGCGCGAAGAAGCCAGGGGCGGCGAACGTCCACTCGTACCTCGTCCCTGCCCCGGGGGCGCCCAGGGGCGACACCAGTGGAGCAGGGAACGGCCAGGGCCCGGTCTGGGTCGTGATGATCCCCGTGACCACGGGCGAGACCGTGTCGACGACCGTGAGGTAGTCGAGCGGCGCCGTGCCCGAGTTCACCACAGTGATCGTGTAGGTGACCGGCGCCCCGACTCCCGCTCCGCCCGTGACCGTCTTCATGACGGTGAGGTCGGGCGCCAGCGGCGTGATCGTGAAGTCGGTCTCGTTCGAGATCAGCTTGGTCGCCGTAAGGCACGCGGTATTGGCGACGGCGTAGGCCGTGTTCGACACCGAGGTCGGGGTGCAGATGAGACCCACCGTGCCGACCAGCGAGAACGTCACGGAAGCCCCCGGGTAGACGGGCGCGATCGACCGCCAGGAGAAGACGGTGCCGGAGGGGGTCGACCTGATTCCCATCGGCACGAACCCGCCGGGAGTGACCTGGCCCGCAGGCGGGATGGTTACCTCGGCCTGGACCGTGTCCACGACCAGCAGCGAATCGATCGTCATTGCGCCCGTGTTCGTCACCACGATGTCGTACTGGATCGGGCCGAGGGGTACCGGCGCCAGCGGCGTCTGGGTCTTCACGATCGTGAACTGCTGCTTCGGCACCGGCACCACGCTCCCGTCCACGTTCGAGAACGCCCTAACCTCGGTGCAGATGTTCCGGCCCGTCACGTAGGCCGTGTTCGACACGACCGTGTTCGCGCAGACCACGCCCATGGTCCCCGTGATGGTGACCGTCAGGGTGACGCCCGACGCCAACGCGAGGCTGGTGCCCGTCCAGACGTACCGGGATCCCGAGACGCTCGGAGACACCGCCGGCGCGCCGAAACCGGCGGGCTGGTCGGTCGTGATCCCCGTCACCACCGGCGACAGGGTGTCAACCAAGGAGATCTCGTCGATGATCGCACCGATCGACCCCGTGTTCGTCACGTCAAGCCGGTAGGTGACCGGCGCGCCGACACCCGCTCCGCCCGTCACGGTCTTGACCACCGAGATCGCCGTGGTCGGCACCGGGACCGTGAAGTCCGTCTCGTTCGAGAGGAGCTTCACCGTCGTGCACGCCGATGTCGCGACCACGTAAGCAGTGTTCGAGACCGTCGTGTCGACGCAGATGAGCCCCACGGTCCCCGTGATCGTGACCGTCAGGTCCGTCCCGGGCAGGAAGGGCGCCGTCGACCGCCAGCTGTAGATCGTGCCCGACGGAGTCGACTTGAGCCCCAGCGCGATCATCCCGGCCGGCGTCTCCTGAACCGCCCCGATGATCTCGGGCTGAACCGTGTCCACGATCGTGATCGTGCTGAACGTGGCCGACCCCAGGTTGGTGACGACGATCCGGTAGGACACTTCCGACCCCACGACCGGGGGCGCCATCGTGGTCGTGGACTGTGTCTTCGAGATCGACAGCAGGGTGGTCGGCGCCTTGATCACGGTCCCGACGACGTTCGAGAATCCCTGCAACTCCGTGCAGATGTTGGCGGCCGTGACGTAGGCCGTGTTCGAAACCGCCTTGTCCGCGCAGACGAGGCCCATTATGCCGTCGAGTTCGAACGTCAGCGAGGAGCCGCTCGGCACCGAGAGCCCCGTCGCCGACCACACGTACCGGGTCCCCGACGCCGTCGGCGCCACGGACGGCGGCGTGAAGCCCGGCGGATCGATCGTCGTGACGCCCGTCACGACTGGCGAGATCGTATCCACGAGGACGACGTCCGTGAACGGGAACCCGCCGGTGTTCGTCACCACGATCTGGTATTGCACCGGTTCCCCGACCGAGTTCCCGCCCGTCTGGGTCTTGACCACGGTCATCGACGGCGGCGGGATCAGGACCGAGAAGTCGGTCTCGTTCGACGTCATCTTCGTCGTCGTGCACGCGGTCGTCGCCATCAGGAACGCCGTGTTCGAGACCGGCGTCGGCGCGCAGATCTGGCCCACAGTCGCGTCAAGCTGGAAGACCGCGACCGTGCCGGGCAGGAACGGCGCCGTGTTCACCCAGCTATACACCGTGCCCGAAGCGCTCTGGACCACGGGGCGGTTCGCGAAGCCCGCGGGTGCCGTCTGGATCACCAGCGTGATCTCGGGCTGGAGCGAGTCGACCACGATCAGGGAATCGATGGTCGCGCTCCCCGTATTCGTGACGACGATCTGGTACTGGACCGGGCCGAGCGAGATTGGCGCGGCCGGGGCCTGCGTCTTCACGATCGTGATCCCCTCGATCGGCGCGTTGATCACGCTCCCGACCATGTTGGAGAACGTCGGCATCGCGGCGCAGGAGTTGCTCGCCATCACGTACGCCGTGTTGGATACCGCCTTGTCCGCGCAGACCAGGCCCATGGTGCCGTTGATCGTGAACGTCAACGTGTTCCCGGCCACCAGGCCGATGCCCGTCGCGCTCCACACGTACCGGGTCCCCGTGCCAGCCACGCTCACGACCGCCGGCGCCGCGAACCCGCCAGGTTCCGTGGTCGTGACCCCGGTCACGACGGGCGAGACCGTATCAACCAGCGTGATGTCCTCGACAGGGGCCACTCCCGTGTTCGTGATGTCGATCTGGTACGTGACCGGCTCGCCGATGCCGTTCCCGCCGGTCTGGGTCTTCACGACCGTGACCGCCGAGCCGGGCACCGGGATGGAGAAGTCGGTCTCGTTCGACGCCATCCTCGTCGTCGAGCACGCGGTCCGCGCCACCAGGTACGCCGTGTTCGAGACGGGCGTCGGCGCGCAGATCAGGCCGACCGTCCCGTCGAGTTGGAACGTCGCGACCGTGCCGGGCAGGAAGGGCGCCGTCGACACCCACCCGTACAGGGTCCCCGACGCCATCTGGAACACCGGCCGGGCGGCGAAGCCCGCCGGGGTCGTCTGCGTCACGGCCGTAATCTCGCCCTGCACCGTGTCCACGACGATCAGCGAGTCGATCGTCATCGCCCCGTTGTTCGTGACCACGATCTGGTACGTGATCGGGCCCAGCGACACCGGCGCCGCCGGGATCTGGTTCTTCACGATCATGATGCTCTGCACCGGCGCCGCGATGACGCTCCCGACCACGTTCGAGAGCGCGCGGACCTCGGTGCAGACGTTCTTGCCGGCGACGTACGCCGTGTTGGAGACCGCCCGCGTCGCACACACCAGCCCCATCGTCCCGTTCACGGTGAACGTGAGCGTGTTGCCCGGCGCGAAACCGACTCCCGCGGCGCTCCAGACGTACCGCGTGCCCGAAGCAGTCGGGGTCACGACCGGCGGCGCGAATCCGCCCGGCTCTGTCGTCGTCACGCCGGTCACTACCGGCGATACCGTGTCGACCAGGAGCATGTCGTCGATCACGACCGCGCCCGAGTTGGTCACGTCGATCTGGTACGTCACCGGCTCGCCCACGCCGCCGCCGCCGGTCTGCGTCTTCACGATCGAGATCGCCGTCGTCGGCACCGCGATCGAGAAGTCGGTCTCGTTCGACGCCATGCGCGTCGTCGAGCACGCGGTCCGTGCCACCATGTACGCCGTGTTCGACACCGGCGTCGTCACGCAGATCAGGCCCACCGTCCCGTCGAGCTGGAACGTCGCCGTCGTGCCCGGGTAGAACGGCGCCGTGCTCTCCCAGCCGTAGAGGGTTCCCGATGCCATCTGGAACACCGGCCGGGCGGCGAAGCCCGCCGGGGTCGTCTGCGTCACGGCCGTAATCTCGCCCTGCACCGTGTCCACGACGATCAGCGAGTCGACGGTCATCGCCCCGTTGTTCGTGACCACGATCTGGTACGTGATCGGCGCGAGCGCAACGGGCACCGCCGGATTCTGCGTCTTGACTATCGTCAGGTCCTGCACCGGCGCCGCGATCACGCTCCCGACCACGTTCGAGAACACGCGCTGCTCCACGCACGAGTTCCGCGCCCAGACATACGCCGTGTTCGAGACCGCCCGGTTGGCGCACACGAGGCCCATCGTCCCGTTGATTTCGAACGTCAGGGTCGCCAGCGGCGCGAGCCCCAGCCCCGTCGCGCTCCACACGTACCGCGTCCCCGTGCCCGCCACGCTCGTCACGAGCGGCGGCGCAAAGCCGCCGTCGACGGTGGTGACGCTGGTCACCACGGGCGAGACCGTGTCGACCAGCGTCACGTCCTCGATTGGCACCGCGCCCGTGTTCGTCACCACGATCTGGTACTGGACGGGCTCCCCGACCCCGTTCCCGCCCGTCTGCGTCTTTACCACCGTGATCGATGTCGGGGGCACCGCGATCGAGAAGTCGGTCTCGTTCGACGCCATCCGCGTCACCGAGCACGCCGTGGTGGCCACCAGGTATGCCGTGTTCGAGACCGGCGCTGGCGAGCAGACGAGGCCGACCGTCCCGTCGAGCTGGAACGTCACTGACTGCCCCGGCAGGAACGGCGTCCCGGGCACCGAGGCCCAGCTATAGAGCGTCCCCGACGGCATCTGGAGCACCGGCCGCGCCACGAACCCGGCCGGCGTCGTCTGCGTCACCGCCGTGATTTCGCCCTGCACCGTGTCCACCACCACCATCGAGTCGATCGTCATCGCCCCCGTGTTCGTCACCACGATCTGGTACTGGATCGGACCCAGCGACACCGGCGCCGCCGGCGATTGCGTCTTCACGATCGTGATGTTCTGCACCGGCTGCGCCACCACGCTGCCGACCGTGGAGGAAGCCTTGACCTCGTAGCACGAGTTCTTCCCCAGCACGTACGCCGTGTTCGAAACCGCCGTGGTCGCGCACACCAGCCCCATCGTCCCGTCCACCGTGAACGTCAGCGTGTTCCCGGTGGTCAGCCCCAGGCCCGCGGCGCTCCACACGTACCGGGTGCCGGATGCCGTGCTGGTCACCACCGGCGCCGCGAAGGAACCCGGCTGGGTCGTCGTGATGCCCGTGACCACCGGCGAGATCGTGTCGACCAGGACCACGTTCTCGATCGGGACCGCGCCCGTGTTCGTGATCACGACCTGGTACTGGACCGGCTCGCCCACCCCGTTCCCGCCCGTCTGCGTCTTGACCACGGAGAAGTCCGTCAACGGCACCGCGATCGAGAAGTCCGTCTCGTTCGACGCCATCCGCGTCACCGAGCAC
>CAKKQC010000081.1 GCA_919901855.1 bacterium
GGCACACACCGGCTTGTTCACGTACTAGTGTCACTGTATTACGCGAGGCTCATTAGGTTCCGTACTCGACCGACTGCCCGCCATCCACAAGCATGCCCTCGGCTGGTTCCTTGATCACGCCGGCCAGCGCGTTGGCTGGCCACACCCCATCGAGGTTGCGGGCCAGAAGATCGACCTCGCCGTAACCGCCATGGGCATCTATAAGCCCAAGTGGACCAAGTACGCCCTCAGCGTCTGGCAGAGCCTTGGAGGGAAGTACCCGGACCAGCCCCCGATCCCGCGACCCGATGGTTCATGGGCCTACGCCTACTTCCAGCAGAACGCGGACGCCTCCCGCCGGGATGAGTTCTTCACGAATCGCGGCCTCATGCAGTGCTTAACTGACCGTGTTCCCGTGGGCGTCTTCCGGCAGATCAAGAGCAAGCCCAATCCCCTGTATGAGATCCAGGGCGTCGCGATGGTCAGCAACTGGGATGCCGGGTTCTTCTACCTGGAAGGTTTCAACAAGGATCGGCGCGTGAGACCCCGTGGTCCAGAAGCCGAGATGGACTTCTTCCGCGGACTTCTCGATCAGCGGAAGGGCGGCATAGGCGACATGGACCCGGAGAACCTGATCGACGCCCGCAAGCGTGTCGTTGCGACCATCGTCCAGCGCGAGGGCCAGAAGGAGTTCCGGGACACGCTACTCGCGGCCTACGCAAACCGGTGTGCCATGACCCGCTACGACGCTCCGCAGGCGCTCGAAGCCGCCCACATCGTCCCCTACCAGGGCCCTCGCACGAATGAGCCGTCCAACGGGCTACTCCTACGAGGTGATCTGCACACGCTCTTTGACTACGGGCTGGTGGCCGCGGATACAGGCAAGATGAAGCTCATCCTCAAGGAAGAGCTCGCAAAGACGAACTACGCTTCTCTGCAGGGCACGAATCTCGCGCTCCCTGGCGATCCCGCCTTCCAACCAAGTCCGGTTCTTCTGACGAAACACCGCGAGTGGGCAGGCTTCTGATACCGCTACCTCAATTCACCCCACGTACACTCGTTCGTTGTGCCATCTCAGGTACTCCGCAGCAGGATGGAGACTTGGCAATCCCGGAAGCTGAATTGCACTGCCATGGTGTCGGAGATAGTCTCTTCCGTTACCGAATTCAGTCTTGAGCCTCTTGCTGATCTCCACATGGTGATCTGGCGTCACGGTAATGTAGCCCTTGTCGAAGAGAACGTGGATATCTGAGCGGAGGAGAAGACCGTTCTTTACGTCGTGTGGCCCATCGTTCTTGTAGGGCCGAATATGGGCGGCAACAAGCGCAGGAAGAACTCGCTCCCCGCTCAGAGCGCATCGGCGGCCGTAGGCGTCGGCTACTCTGAACCGGAATCCGCCCTGTCCCATGCGGGGTTCGATGATGGTCGGAGGGCCATAGCGTGGAGATTGCCCAGGAGGGACTCCCCCGATGGCCGGAATCGTTGCGCTTGACGCGACGAGAGCATCCCAGATCTCCCTTCCTACTCCGGTGCTCAGATCGTAGGTCTTGTCCTTCTGCGTGCCCTGTTTCCAATCCCGCGGAGCAGGTATCCACCTCGCTTCATCGAGGAAGAACGGATTTGAGAGGATCACGTTTCCGATGATGTAGTTCTCGCGGCTGTTTGCAGAACCCCCCCGATAGTGGGCGATGCGGGTTTTCATTTCCTCCAATGATCGGGCGCCGTTCTTGGTCTCGAAAGCCTCCCACGCAAGATCCACGGGCAAGAACGTGAAGTGAGTGAAGACTCCTCCACCCACAATCGCGTTATGAGGTGCATGAAGCTTGAACAGCACGAGTTCGCCCAGAGCAACCGCTCCAAATCCCTGCTTGCCCCCCGGAAGCCAGAAGTTCACCTCGTCGAGGCCCGAGAGAGACTTCAAGGCCTTGTACCACTCGAAATCCGTGATACGGACATCCGCTCTCACCGGGATGAACTCGCATTCCCTCGCCCACCACTTCCCGGGGCAGAGAGAGACGCGAGGAATCCGTTGCCTGCTGGAGTCAGGCTATTCCTCCCCGGTATCGTCATCATCTTCGGGAGCCCCGCTATGCGTCCTTGCCAGGGCTGTTTCGATCTGGGAAATCTCCGCTGGGTTCAGATCGAAGAGGCCGTAGACCATCCTGTCGATATCCCCCTCGGTATCTCTGACTGCCGCCCCGTCCCCTTTTGCAGCTGCCGCTGCCGCCCGCTCGGCGAGTTTCGAGAGTCGGGCCTTCTCGGCATTGCTGGCCAGCGGAATCGGGACTTTGTTCATGAGGTTTCCACGAAACTGCACCCTGCCGGTGTTCCATGGATCGCCCCAGGATGGGAAAGTGGACCTGTAGAGCCAATCCAGAGGCGCTGAGTTCAAGACGGCCAGGACAAATGAATCCTCAGGAGTCAAGATGATGAATCCCGTCTTGTTGATGGCGTTGCCTTCAGTGTCGATGTAGGCATGCAAACGCTTCGATGTTTCGTTAAAGACGATCTTCCGTTCATCGAATGCGGCAATGTATGATTCCGACGGGTTGTTGTCTAGTTCCAGCCAGTGATGCTGTCCCTCTTCGCCACCGCCGCGCGTTGTCCTGCATTGGCCTCGCGCTTTCAGTTTGTTCTGGAACTTGGCTATGTGCCGGAGGATTGCTGGATACTTCTTCAGCTCCGCATGAAACTCATGCCGTACGATGATGACATAGAGATCGTGGAACTCGTGGGTCCAGCGCTTGATGTCCCTACCTCGAATCCACGGCTTGATCAACTCGGCGGACTTCCGGTCTTCTCTGACGAGGCGATCCCGGATGGCCCGGTCGATGACGAAGGCCTCGTTGAGACCGGTCTTAATCCCGTAGTAGATCCGACCCTTCACGTAGTCAACCAGGGGTGTACCCTTGGAACGCAGTTTCGAGACCAGCAGGAGCCCTTGAGCGCCCTCAAGCGACCAGCCTTCAGCCTTCAGTTGGTCCGCCCTGTAGCGAGACGCGCGGGACGCGAGAGCTTTCCGGAGGGAGCTCATCTCCACTTCATCCTTGACAACCAGGACCTGTTGAACAGGCTGCCCCGCTCACAGCCAATGCACCCGAGGTTACCTGGGACGCGAGCAGGGCCGGATTGGTCCACGCCCGCAGCAGATCCCCCGAGACCGCGCTCACATTCCCCTCTCCCATCTGCCGAACGCTGAGCGGCTGGTTCAGGAAGGAGCCGCCAACGGCGGACGCGACTCCGGCCCCCGCCGCCAGGATCCCGGCGAGCACGGTCCATATGCCCGCCCGGGCCGCCCCCACCCTACCGTCCCCCGCCATTGACCACGAGGAATGCCCGCTTTGCCTGCACTCCGCCTCCGGAGCCGAGGGCCCAGTATGCTCCGGGCTTGAGCGGGTGTCCGTTGGCGCTTTCGGCCGAATACGGAATCGCTCCGTCACCCCGCTCATCCAGAACAATGCTGAGATCCCCGACGAAATCCCCGGCCTCGTCATAGATTCGCACCAGGACGAGACTTCTCGGATCGCCCTTCGCGCGGATGGCCGCCTTTACGCCCGGGATCGACAGGTCAATCCGGTTGGGCGCAATTGTGAGGTCACCGTTCGCCAGCCAGGCCGGATCCGGAAACGACTGGATAGCCCCGACTTCGACCGTCCTCAGATCGGCGGGGTTCGCCCCCCCAATCGCGCAGAGCGAGGTCCCTGCCATCGCAGCCGCCAGCCCGTACCGGGCCGTGAGGATCGGCGCCACCGTCGTCCAGGTATTCCTCAGCGGATCGTAAGCCTCCACCGTCGCCAGCGGGGCGCCGGACACGTACCCGCCAATCGCGAAGATGTTCCCGTCCAGAACAGCGGTGGCGAGAGAGTTTCGGTATGTGTGCATCGATGCCATCGCCGTCCACGTATCAGTCGCGGGATCGTACGCCTCCACCGAAGACAGCCAATACGCGCAACTGTCCCCTCCGATTGCGTAGATCCGGCCCCACACCGCCGCGGCAGCAGGCAATTCCCGAACCGTCAGTAGCGAGGCTTTCGCCGTCCAGGTGTTCGTCGCCGGATCATAGGCCTCGACCGTGCCCAGACACGAGCCATCAGTCCCCCCAATCGCGTAGAGGGTTCCGCCCACGGCGGCGGCAGCAAGATATTTGCGGCCAGTGAGCATCGGGGCCTTTGTGGCCCAGGTGTTCGTCGCCGGATCATAGGCTTCCACCGTCGTCAGATAGGAGGTCCCGCCTTGCCCGCCCATCGCGTAGATCGTGCCCCCCAGCTTCACGGCCGCCAGTCCGAAGCGGGCCGTGGGCATCGAGAGCCTCGTGGTCCATGCGTCCGTCACGGAATCGTAGGCCTCGACCGTCGCCAGGGCGAAGCCCACGTTGTAGCCGCCGATCGCATAGACCGTCGAGCCCACCGCCACGGCGGCAAGCGCATACCGGGGCGTGGACATTGCGGCCTTCGTAGTCCAAACGAGGTTGGAGCCGGCCTGGGAACCCGTCGCAATCAACAGGCATCCTGCAATCACAGCGAGCGCCGGACCCAGCCTCCACACCGGCTGGCTCACCGCCTCAGCCCAGCCGGATGTTCGCCGGGACATGGAATGTACCTGCAAGGCTGCGTGTCGCACTCAAGCGTGCTGAATGGCTTCGCGTGGCCACGAGTCTAGCCTGAGTTCCGCAGTTGCGGGAGGGGCGTGGTGGTTTTGCAGGGCTTTTG
>CAKKQC010000082.1 GCA_919901855.1 bacterium
ATACCGGCGTTCAGATTGGACCGATACGGCTGTTCAGATTGACCGACATGCGCAGGAGGAGGCGTATGAACCTCTGGCAGGTCAGGAAGGACGGGAAGGTGCTTTTCGAGGGTAGCGAGAGGGAGTGTTGGATCTGGCTCCACAAGCACGTGCAGGTATCAGTGCACTGGGCGCTTCGCAACGACGGCTACACGATTGTCCTCGGGGAGGTGACCGATGAAGTGCGTCGTGCTCGCTGAAGTCTGGATCGAGGTCGAGGCCGAGAATCAAGAGAGGGGCTTTCTTGCCGGCATGGAGGTGCTCGGCGAAGGACTCCGGCTGATTGAGAAGAAGGGCGGCCAGTGGTCCGTGCTCAAGACTGACGAGATTGATGACGAGGTGCCCTGGGGGGCATGAGAGGAGCTCAGCCATGAAGTGGTCCGTTGAAGCTTCCAAAGATCCCCCTCCTCTGCGTTGGTGGGGAGAGCGAGTGCATGTGGTCTTGAATGGCTGGTGCATCTGGTTTCGCCGACTGGAGCAAGGGAAGCCAGGATATGAATCCGGATGGTGGAGTGAGCTGAATCCCAGCGATTCAGCTGTCGCCTTCCGTGGTGAGACCTCTGCCGCGGCGTGCCGTGCAGCGATAAGCGCCCTCGAGACGCCGTATCGGTGTGCAACGAAGGGAGGGTGAACCGAGAACGTCGCGTTCGAGCAAGTAGTTCCTCAGTAGTTCCCGCCATGCAGTTCGAGGCCGCCTTGTAACTCCTTCCTGGTCCTCCAGTCGGCCGTCTCTTTCCTTGCGGAGAGACAGCCTCTCCGGAGAAACAACCATGAAGAAGAGGAACAAGAA
This sequence comes from bacterium, assembly GCA_919901855.1. GTDB lineage: Bacteria > Oederibacteriota > CAKKQC01 > CAKKQC01 > CAKKQC01 > CAKKQC01. The sequence continues at coordinate 830 of CAKKQC010000082.1, forward strand.
CGCGGCATGCCATCAGCAGTTAGAGGAATCCCCTGTTACGACACCCACCGAAAGGAGTCCCACCATGGATACGACTGTTCAGGAGAAGCCTGCCGACAAGGTTCATTCGCTGATCGAGGAGATCAAGGCCGGCGTGGCCAACATCCAGTGCTCTGACGAGTGGAAGCGTTTCCTGGACATGAGCGCGAGGTTCTGGAGGTATTCCTTCCACAACCAGATGCTCATTGCGATCCAGCGTCCGAACGCCACGCTCGTCGCCGGGTTCAACGCCTGGAAGGAGATGGGCAGGTACGTAAAGCAGGGCGAGCACGGAATCAGGATCCTGGCGCCCATGCTCGTCAAGGTCAAGC
>CAKKQC010000083.1 GCA_919901855.1 bacterium
CTTGTCGCTGCGCGGTTTCTCAGCTTGCTCGGGACCAACGTTGGGACACTACTGATATTCACCGATGCATCAGCGGCGGAAGGATACGGACTGGATCAGATCTGCGGTGCCGGGTACGGCAAGGCGCTGGAGTTCCTGGTGAAAGACTATCTGCTGACTCTACACGCTGATGCCGAGACGCAGAGCGCAATCAAGAAGGCTCTCCTCGGCAGGTGCATAAAGACGTATGTCAAGAACGATAACATCAAGGCAGTTGCCGAGCGAGCGGCGTGGCTCCGAAATGATGAGACACACTACGAACGTCGCTGGACGGACAAGGACCTTGGTGATCTCAAGAGGCTGATTAGTCTTTGTGTGACTTGGATAGTAATGGAGAAGCGCACTGCCGCTGCGATCCATGATATGCCGGCAGAAGGTCCATCTCCTGCTGGAGGGCAATCGGCGTAGCAGAGGATGGGACGTGATTTGATGCGGCGATGCTGAGCCTTCAGCGGAGATTGAGAGGATGCGGGAGAGAGGATGCAGAGGATGCGGGACACTCTTTCATTCATGCGTTTCCCCGGCGGGCACTCCGCAAGTCGCATGAACGAAAGGTCTCCCAGTTGGCGCGCTGAAGCGTTCGGCCGGGCTCTGCTCGGCTACCTCGACTTGAGATAGACGAGCATTTCCGGTGGATCTAGGAGCCTGTTCTGAGGCCCGAATCGCACGAAGAACTTCGTTCTGTCCAGGAAGCAGGGCTCCGGGGATTGCCTAACCGAGATGACGCAGACCTGCTTCTTCTTTACCGAAACGCGGTTGATCACGATGAAGGGCAACACGAGCTTCCCAAGGCGAACGGCAACCAAGTTCTGAATCCTAAGTACAAGTCCATCCCAGCCCGCCTTGTCAAAGTCGAGCTCCACACCGCATACAAGGAATTCACCGTATTCCAGGACGGAACCCCGATTCTGGATTATCCGCTCCCGATACCTGTATGCCTCCAGAAGGCCGACAGCGATCTTACCGCCGCTCTTGTTCATGAACGCTGCAATCGTCTCCAGAATCTTCTCAGTCACTCCCTTGTCACTTGTGAGGACACCATCAGAACAGAAGTACCTATCAAGGTTGTTGAAGACCGATCCCTTAATCTCAAACGTGTCCGTCTCGCCGGAAGCCAGGATCAGATCCTTTAGCTCGCCCTCCGTCTTCACATCCTCTGGCTCGCCTTCTTGGACGTCGGAGGGGAAGACGACCGACAGGAGATTCATCCTGAGTCGATACTCGGCGGGACCGGCTTTCGGACGCCGAAGCTCGCAGATTCCGAGGTCGCACAGTTGCCCAAGAATGCTCGCTACGGTCTGGTTGCCGTGTGGCCGTCCGAGATGGCTGGCCACGTAGGTGGCTATCTTATCCTCGGGCCGCCAAGTCAGCGCGTCAGCCGGCATGCCGCGCGCTATACGTTCAACGACTTGGCTATTGGGCCCGAAGTCCTCGTAGAGAAGATTCAGCCGTGTGATCTCGAGATAGGATGAGGCGAATTCGCCGACGACTTCCTCCACATCCTGTGCGATTACGGTTCGCGTCTTGGTCCTATTCTGGTGCTGGACAACCCGCGAACATAGATATTGGAGGAAGTACGGATGTCCCCCAGTTAGCGAGAAGAGTCGCTCGATGGCGCCCTTTTCCCATTCTAGATGTCCCTTCGTCGGCTCAGTGATCAGGGCTTCTGCGCTCTGGCTGTCTATGGGCTGGAGCGCGATCGGGTGGCAGAGCTTCAGCAACTCCCACTGGTACTTCTCATTGAACTCCAACATGCGCAGGCGTCCGCCAAAAACAAACTGGAACCTGGTGGTCTTCGCAATCTCCCCTAGCAGGATGCTGAAAAGCTGACGGAAGTCATTGCGATGGACGTGAACAGTC
>CAKKQC010000084.1 GCA_919901855.1 bacterium
CTGTTCACGTCCATCGCAATGACTTCCGTCAGCTTTTCAGCATCCTGCTAGGGGATCGTAGACCTCGACTGCGCCCAGCGGATCAACGAAGTCCGTGGTCCCCCCGATGGCGAAGAGCGACACGCCCAGATTGGCCACCGCAAGCTGGGCTCTTGCCGTCGGCATGGCCGCCAACCCCGTCTGCCATGTACCCGCCTCGACATCGAACGCCTCCACCTGGCCGTGCAGGATGGTCGCGGAACTCCGCCCACCGATCGCATAGATGACGGTTCCCACCATAGCGCCCGCCAGCTCCCGGCGAGTCGTGGGCATCAGGGCCTTCTGCACGCCCGAGCCACCAATCGCGTCGCACACCTGGACGTACGGAAGCGTGTAGGTCAACCGGTCATTCACGGATGCCGCGGCAATGGACCCGACCGCAGTTCCATGCCCGTCGGTATCGTGAAAATCGCTGAAACCCATCTGCCACACAAAAAGCCCGAAGGGATTGCCTTGGCTGTCGCGCCGGTACTTGTCCACGAGGTCCGGGTGCCGAGGATCGGCTCCGCTGTCGAGCACCCAGATCGTGATGTCCGGATTGCTGTTCGCGCCGTAAATCGACGGATCGTTCCACGCCTGATCGATCCCGGTCAATCCCAGATGTCCCAACTGCGTGGAGTAGAGGAAGTCGTCCGGCAGGCCGCAGGCGGTCGGTGCGCCACTGCAGCTCACGCTGCAGGAGAGCGCGTGGGCGGCGAAGCTCGGCGCGGCATCCACGACGCCATCCACCCCGGCGGCGGCACCCATCACCGCCTCCACGCTCGCTCCCGTCAGGATCGTGTAGGCCCCCACCGGGGCGAACCGCAGGAACAGTCGTTCCCGAAGCCCGAGCGCCGACGCGATCTGGCGCCGGGTCGCCTCGCCCACTTCCGGCCTGAACCGGAGGATGACCTCACCCGCGATCGTCTCCACCATGCGCCCGCGGTAGTCGATGGTGACGATCTCGAGCGGAGTGGCGGCGATGACCCTTTGGATGGGGAGGAACTCGAGAATAACCACCATCGCGACCATCCGACCCCTGGCGAGGTGGCGCATCTGTCCAGGTAGGTGCACGCGACGTCCATGCGGATTGGACCACCTGGAGTACATTCAGGTCAAGGGTGCGCTCAGGGGAGCCGGACGGGGAAGCGTAAGATACGTAATATGGGTGTAATCCGGATGCGCAGATTGATAGCATTGGCCGTCGGGATGATGGTCCACGTGGCATGGGCGACGGATCCGGTCTGGACCACGGTGGCACCCATGCCCACAGCCAGAAGGGAGTTCGCTACAGTGGCGCTAGGTGGCACGATCTATGCGATCGGCGGGTACAACGGGCCGGGTTATACCACGATTCTGGGGACCGTGGAGGCGTACGATACGGCCACCAATACCTGGACCACAAAGGCGAGCTTGCCCATCCCAACCAACGGGATCCAAGGCGCGTCGACAGGAGGCACGATTTACATAGCGGGCGGTTATCCGGTTCTTTACGGATGCTGTTCCGCGACGCTCTGGGCATATGACCCAGTAACCGATAGCTGGAAGGCCAAGGCACCAATGCCAACTCCACGCGGCCTGGCATCGACTGCGGCTCTCGATGGAAGGATCTACGTGATCGGGGGCAACAACGGCCTCAATCTATCGACGGTCGAAATGTACGATCCATCGGTTGACACGTGGGTGACTGGAGCATCCATGCCGACGGGAAGGGAGCGTCTAGCGATCACCGTTTCGGGGCGCTCCATCTATGCTATCGGGGGGGGGGATCCCGTCTACTCCTCTGTCGAGGCCTACAACCCCGCGACGGACATATGGACGACCAAGGCGAGCTTGCCCACGCCACGGATCGACTGCGCTGCCGCTGGTGCCGGTGGCCTCGTGTATGTGGCCGGCGGCGAGTACCCGGGGAATCCGACGCCAGCCTACCACTCCGAGGTCTACGCCTACAACCCGTTCACCGACACGTGGGCGACCAAGTCACCCATGCCGACGGCGCGTGATGAACTCGGCGTGGTCGCCATCGGTGCCACGATCTTCGTCATCGGGGGTGGAGCCACCTGTGACGGGTGTGCAGCCTACAACGTCAACGAAGCCGGGGTCCTGCCTCCTGGAAGCATGGCCAGTGCCTTGGCAGTCAATCCAGGTGTCCAGCATGTAGGTCGCTGGGTGACGGCGACGCTCACGGTCACGAACACGGGTGAGTTCGTTATGGCCAATCTCGTGCCGTCGCTCTCGGTGGGACAGGGCAGTTTGTTGGTGAACGCCATCGGCAGTCCCGTACCCTCCGGAACGCCGTACCTGCCGCCCGGCTGGACGCAGACGTTCACGTGGACGTTTAGCGTCTCCGGGGAGGGGACGGCCACATTCACGGCGACGGTCACCGGGTACGATCTAGCCTCGTGTACGACCATGCTCGTGGCCTCCTCCGCGGCCGTGCTCCTGGAGCCCCGGATCGTGGAGCCGCCTCCGCCGCCTAATCCGCTCCTCCTCGTCTCCCCCGGAGCGGCCCTGGACCGGAACGTGTTGTCGCTGAGCCACGGCGACGTCGTCCTCACGCGGATCGCTCCGAAGGACGCCACCCCGGTGACGGTGAAGATCTATACGGCCTCCGGCCGGCTGGTCCGGACGCTCCGGCGGATGACGCCGCTGGCCGAGGGCCAGTGGCTCGTGTCGTGGGACGGGAAGACCGAGGACGAGATGCCCGTTTCCCGCGGCGTCTACGTGGTCCGGGTCTCCGGTGGCGGACTGGACCAGCGGCTCAAGCTCGTTGTGCGCTGAGGGCTTACCGCCCAACCAGCATCGCCCCCACGGTCGTGAAGGCGAATCCCCGGGTCCGGAGACCCGCCACGATCCCGGGCAGGGCGACGGCGGTCGCGTGGCCGCGGCCATTGAGATGGAAGATGATGACCGACCCGTTCCGCGCGCGCTTGACGACGTAACGAGTCAGGACCTCCTTCGTGAAGGCCGGATCCGGGTCGCCGGAGGCGAGGTCGTAGGTCACGGTCACGAGGCCGGCTTCGGCCGCGAGCCGGGCGTCCCGGACCAATGCGATCCCGAAGGGCGGGCGGAAGAGCACGGAATCCCGGCCCGCGAGCGCGCGAAAGACTCCGCGCGATTTCTCGAAGTGGGACCGGAGCAGGGCGTCCGACAGCTTCGCGAGGTGCCGGTGGTCCCAGCCGTGGAGCCCGAGCTCGAACCGGGGGTTGGCGGCCAGCCGCCGGACCGCTCCCGGCTGGCGCTCCATCCAGATACCGCCCAGGAAGATCGTGGCGGGCACGTCCGCCGCCTCGAGCGCGCGGAGCAGGGGCTCGTCGAGCCGGTTCGCCCCGCCGGACGAGCAGGCGTCGAACGTGAGCGCGACCTGCGCGACATCGCGGCTCCCGTGGGCGAAGATGGTCCCCGTCAATGGCCCGGCCAGAACAAGCGCGGAAACGAGCCCGGCGGTGACCGTCATCGAGGCTCGGGCGTTCAGCCCTGGCGGCAGGCCTTCCAGGCGGCGATGAAGGCATCGACGTTCGTCATCGCCCGGGGCGAGTCCTCGCGGACGTTGTCAACCGGCGATAGGATGAACCCGCCGCCCGGCGCGAGGACCTTGACCGCCGCGTCGACCGCGGCCCCGACCTGGTCGGGCGTCCCCTGCTCGACGGTCACGAACCCGTTGACGCCGCCCCAGAGGCCGACCTTGCCCCCGAGCTTGCGCTTGGCCAGCGCGAAGTCGGCGCGGGCGTCCTGGATGGGGTCCTGCCCGATCAGGACGTCGATGCCGGCCTCCAGGTAGGCGTCGAGGAGGGGCGTGTACGCGCTCGTCGTAATGCACCCGAGCTTCGCCCCGGCCGCGTGGGCCTGGGCCACCTCGCGCTTGAGCCAGGGCAGGACGAACCGGCGGTAGCTCACGGGCGAGAGGAAGTCCACGGTCTCGTACCAGGACCGGCGCGTAAGCAGGTCGATGCCCGCCTCGAGCAGGATCGCCTCCCGCCGGAGGTTCCAGGTCCCGATCACGTCGAGCAGCTCCTCGACGCACCCGGGGTCCTCGATCGCCTGCTCGGCCAGCTCCTCCATCCCGCAGAGCCAGTTGGCCGCGTCGAAGAGCACGCCCCACTCGCCCACGGTCGCAAGACCCCGGTCGGCGGCGAAGGACTTCATCCGGGCCGCCGATTCCCTGAACTCCCTGAGGTCGTCGGTGGTGGGGTCGGCCAGCAGCTCGCGCAGGAGCTTGAGGTCCGTGCGCGTGGCCACCAGCCGCTTTTTCCCACGCGGGATGACGTAGTCGTCGAAGAGCGGGATGCGGTTCCCGTGCGGCCAGTCCTCGGTCTCCTCCACCACGGTCGTGAGCGTGCCCGAGGGCAGACCGTACGTGCGGCGCAGGAGCGGCCGTCCGCCGCTCCCCGGCTCGAGCGCGTCCGTGACCTTCGCGGCCGGGTTCAGGCGCACCGGGAGCCCGTAGAGGTCGTACGAGATCGTCTCCGGCCGGAGCAGCAGCGGCGACCGCGGCGGGATCTCGACGAAGGCGTCGAGCCCGAGGTCGAGCTGGCGGGTCACGTACTCCTCGGCCGTCCGGCACTGCCGGCGCAGGGCGCCGAAGATCATGAACGAGCACGGCAGCCGGTCGGCGGGCTTCCCCGACCACGCGGCGAGCAGACGGTCGCGCGGCGACCAGGAGCCCATGCTAGCGGACCAGCTCCGGCGCCAGCTTGAGCAGGGACACGGCAAGCACCTCGGCGGTCTCGGCCCGCACGAGCTTGATCAGGACCTCGGGCTGCGGCGTCCCCGGGGTCAGCTTCGAGAAGACGAGGAGCTTCGCGCCCATGACCTTCCCGACTTTCGGGGCCTGCGCCTCGTCCATGACCCCGGTCAGACCCAGCGCCTGCTCGGACAGGATCTGGCGCAGCCGCTCGCCGCGCTCGACGACCCGGAAGGACGGGGACGACGACACGGCGAGCAGGAGGTGGGACTCGCAGGTCTCGGCGGCGGCCTTGAGCTCCGGCGCGGTGACCTCGACCGGCATCACGACGACCGGCGTCTTCGGCTCGATAGGCACGAGGGTGAAGTCTAGCAGCCGCCGCACCCCGTCGTCGAAAGCCTTCTTCAGCACGACCTCCCGGTCTTCGCCGCCGCCCGGCGGCGCAGCCTCCGTCCAGTCGTCGTCCGGCACCGTGACCCCCTTGAGCGCCATGAGCTCGGACTTCACGAACCGGACGATGATCGCGTCGAGGTCCCGCGCCTGGAAGTTCGCGCCCGTGTGGTGGCTGACCCGGGCGGGACTCCCCGTCTCGTCGCTGTCCCCGGTCTCGCCGTAGGTCAGGAAGACGAACTGGGCCATCGTGACTTCCGCCAGGTGGCGCAGGACGATCTCGCCCTGCGTCGAGAGCCCGCTGGCCCCGATCCCGACGATCTTGATGCCCTGCGCGGCGGCGTTCCGGGCCGCCTCGACGTAGTTGATCTTCTGGTCGGGATAGACGTGCGGCGGCGCGTCCGTGATCACGAACGCGACCCGGACCGCCCCGGTCCGCCAGGTGAGCTTCTGGAGGGTGACTGCGAGCGCCGCCTGCAGGTCCTCAGGCTCGTCCCCGCCCCCGCCCGCGCCCACGAGGTTGAGCGCTCCCTGGAACCGCTCCACGTCGTCCGTGAACTCGATCTTCTGCGTCACGTACTGGTCCCCGCGGTCGCGGTAGAGGACCATGCCGAACCGGACATCCGGCTTCTCCGGCGCGGCCAGGATCGCGGCATGCACCGCGCTCAGCGTGTTCCTGAGACGCTGGATCTCGTCCGCCATGCTGCCCGTAGTGTCGAGGACGAAGCAGATGTCGACCGGCACCCGCGCGGGCACGGCACCGCCCGCCCTGAATACGAGGTCGATCGTCTTCTTCCCCTGCGGGTCCACGGCGGCGCGCACCGTCTCGCCCTTCCACGAAGCCTCGACCGTAACCCCCGGCTGGCCGTAGGCCGGATTCTCGGACGGGAAGAAGAGCGCCCGGCCGTCGGCATAGGCCGTCCGCCTCGCCACTTCGGCGCCCTGGGCATTCCGGAACACGAGGGTCGCGTACGACGCGGGTTTGCCCTGCCCGTCCACGGCCCGGAACACGATGCGGTTTGTGACGTCAACGGGGATGAGGGCGGATTGCCGGAACTTGCCGAGGAAGTCCAGGTACGCGCCGAACTCGAGGTTGTCGTCGTGAAATCCCGCCTTGACCCCGGGCGACCCGCCGCCGCGGCGACCGGCGCGCCCCGCGACCGATGCGGCGGCGGCGCTCCCGGACGGCGGGCCCGGCATGGCCGCCTCGCGCGGGGCGTACCCCGCGGTCGCATCCAATGCGGCGGCTTCCCCGGACACCCGGCGGGAACCCGCCACGCTCTTCTCCATCCGGTGGATCCCCGGCGCCACGGAGTCGGGGGCGGGAGCCGGCATGTGGGCGATCTCGCCCCCGGCGGGCGGGGCTGCGACAGCCCTGGTCTCCGCCGCCGCGGCCTCCGGCTTCCCCTCCGGCGGCGTGGTCGCGGTCTCGTGGGCGGACGTGGCGCACCCGGCGGCGAACAGGGCGGCGAGCGCGATCGGCCAGAGTCGTCTCATCGGACTACGAGATACGATACCGCGTCCGGTGGCAGGTCGAACGCGACTGTCGCCCGGCCGTGACGGACAGGAATGTCCTTGATTTCCAGGGTCTGGAACGTGTTCTGGGCCGCGAGCGCGTCCACCTGCGCCGGCGAGAGGCTGTCCGGGCTCCCGAGCCGTTCCCAAGCCGGCCGGATGTTGGAGTGGGTCCCGTCGATGCGGTAGTGGGTGACCGACGCCCGGGTCTTTCCGGACGGGAACCCGGCCAGCGCCACCTTCACCCGGCGCACGGGCGGCTTCGGCGACTTCGGAAAATGGAAGGCCCAGAAGAGCAATCGCGCGCTCCCGTCGTAGCCGCGCGTGGGGATGCACCCGGCGGCGTGGTCCGCGGTCGACACCGGCTTCGCGAGCAGGTCCTCCCCGAGGTCCTGGAGCGCCTCGAACGCGAACCACGTTGGCTTCCTGAGGCCGTCCACGGTCATGAGCCCGAACCCGCCGTGGAACGGCGCGGGCGGCAGGCCTCCCTCCTCGAACAGGTCCGAGAGCGTCCACCACGAGAACGTGTCCACCCGGCCGGCGACCTCCTGGATCGCCTTGACCGCGAACGCGGCGCCTCCGGGAGCGTCGTGGATGGGATCCCGGGAGTTCGACGAGCAGTTCCACTCGGTCATGTGGATCTCGAGGTCCATGTCGCGGTAGGAGCGGACGATCTCGTGGTTCCGCCGAATGCTCTCGCGGAAGAACGCCTCGCCCTTCCACCCCAACGGCATCCCCTCCGACTCCATGAAGAACGGGTCCGAAGGATATAGATGGTACGAGACGAAGTCCAGGGGGGTGTGCCCCCGCCCGGGGCGGGCGACGTTCTCGTGCCGGCAGTGCTCGATCGTCTCGCGGACCCACTCCGCGCACGCGGTCGCCGGCCCGCCCACGCGCAGGAGGGGATCGACCCGCTTGACCGCCTCCGCCGCGTGGTCGTAGAGCGCGAAGTAGTCCCGCATCGAGCCCTTGAAGAACCACTTGGGCAGGTTCGGCTCGTTCCAGACCTCGAAGTACCAGCGCCGGACCTCGGCCTTCCCGTACCGGCGATAGACGCGCCGCGTCACGGCTTCGATCAGCTCCGCCCAATCCCCGATGCGTTTCGGCATCGTGACGTTGCCCTCCCAGTAGAAGATCGACTCGGAACCGGAGGCCAGCGCCGCGGGCATGAACGAGTACTCGACGATCGGGCGCATCCCGAGGTCGAGGATGTTGTCGTAGATCCGTTCGAGGTTGAACCACGCATAGTCGATGTGCCCATCGCGGACGCCGCGGACGACGCCGACGGGTTCGGACAGGATGCCGTGGAACCGGACGTATTCGTTATGAAAGGTCGCGCGCCCGACCCGGAAGTGGTCGAGGAGGTCTTTCCGGAGGAAGTACCCGGCGTGCTCGCTCCCGAAGCACCGGGACCAGTACTTGGGGAACGTCCCCGCCCGCCGCCGGAGGTCGAAACTTAGCATCAACCTTCCGACACTCACCGACATGAGCACTCCCATAGCGCCACAGGCGACGATATTCCCGCAGCCACGTCTCTGCTAGTCTGGTGCATGCCCTCGGGCATCCATCGATCCACGAGCGAAGCTAATCGAAATATCACTCAGCCAGTCAGCGGATGCCAAGGAAGATCTCAGCTTTCCGATCGATGCCGTGACATTTCGCTTGAGGGTATCTTCGAGGAGCATCGTATCCTTGTCCCCAATCCGCTTGCGGATGCAACCGGAAAGGTATGCAAGCATATCCAGGGAGTGGACAATCTGCCCAATCCTCCTCGGTGTCGTATCCGGCATTGCCAGGCAGGTCTTGATCGTCTGGCGCGCTTGCTCGTAGTCCATAGCGCCATTCGCCAATGCTATCCACAAGTCGGGATCATCTACCCTCGCTGGATACTCAATCCTGTACCGAAGCTCAGATCCGGTCGCCCCCTTTGCCATTTCGATCAACACGAGCCCGCCTGTTCCGACTCGGCGCAGTGCCCCCCCCGCGTTCGCCAGCCGCCTGAACAACATCGCGGCATCATCCTCCTTGCCAACGAAGGTCAGGAGCGAGTAGATAACGTTCTGGTCTACGATCGCGAAGTGGGGATCCCCTACTGCCTCATGAATCCTATTGGCGAGGACCGCGGAGAGCTCTGAATCCCTCACCACAGTAAGAGCACATAGCAGGTCGGCATACAAACCAGCCCGCTCACCTGCCTTGATCGATGCATCAGATTCGAGAAGGTCCCGAATCATGTTCTTCCCCCTTGGCACATCGAGCAAGTACACAAGACAGGACTCCGCGATGGCAATCCTGGCTTCGAATTCATACTCAGTTACGCCATCCTTTGCGATCAGATGGAGACACTTCTGGGCTTCTCCATAGCGGCCACCTTCGACAAGATACTTGACCTCGAGCCGCTTTGACTCGAGGTGACTGGGCTTCAACCGCACAGCAGCTCCCATCCATTTCGCCGCCAGGGCAAACTCATCCCTCTCCGCCGCTCGCGTACCCATGTAGAACCAGAATGGTGCCCATCGCAACCACTTCTGCAGCTCCCCAGGCAGCTTCTCTTCCTCCAGCAAACCGTAGAACCTCTCCTCGAAAGACTGGAGGCCCAATTGCAGATGGACATACTCACCGAATCGGAACATTGCCCTCAGAAGGGACCCCATGTCCGCAGCCCACGCATCCTGAGGGGAACTCAGAAGCAGCCTGCGATCCTGATCCGCTCCGCCACCATCCTTTGGCACAAGCTTTATGACCCAGTCATCAAGAACCGTACCGTCGGGAGCCAAGCGAAGGCGCTCCATGACCGCGTAGAACTTCTCGTCCGATAGCTTCCAGTCCCACCAGAGGACATTCAGCAGGTGCTCGCACTCCGCACGTTTTTTAGACTGTCCGATGGCACCAACCAGTCTGCAGAATACCTCCTCGCCATTCACGCCCATCCCTTCCGGAACAAACCAGCGCCAGCCCGGCATCAAGGCTGCGGGATGGCGAGAAGGAGGCTGGTCCATGTTGTAAGAAGGGATGTAGATTCTTGGCTTGAGAACGGGATGTCCAGCGATCTCCTGAACGGCGACTGAGTACTCATCTTTCGGGTCATCAACTGTGATGATTATCTCCTTCAATGCCAAGGTAGGCGAATACGGAATGCGGTAGATCGAGGGCAAGGCCTCCAAGTTCATGGCGGGATGGTTTTGATCCCGCTTCTCCGTTCCAGCGAGCCGGAGAATCCTCATCAGGAGGTCATCTCTCTTCTCGAACCGACCCGCCCTCGGCGAACTCACCACCGATGGAACTGGTGAATGGACCAGACTCACGTATGTCGGAAGATGGTCCATGGGAATGGCGCAGCTACCCGACAGCCAAGAACCCAAGATGCCCATAAGACCTTCAAGGTTTTGGTTGTTGAGGCCGCCTATCAGATAGGCATGAGAGTCAAACATGAAATCACGCGGGAGAGTCGCCAGTGGGCCATCGCCAGCAGGCGCATCAATGAACAAGAAGTCAAAGTACGGCACCTCCATCTCCTCTATGTTACGGCCGAGGTGGGTCTTGATCATCCACGATTCGCGAATTTCCTCGACGAAGTAACGTCCCACCGCTTCCATCCAGAGTCGGGAATGGCCGATCCCCCAAGACTTGCACCGGAGGATTGCTTCTGGTGTACCTGGGCCTATGAAGCGCAAGTCTCCTTTTCGAGGAGTTCGTTCTTCGACCGACAAGTCGGCTGTCTCCTCACGGATCCGCTGCACGATTGGGAGTGGGTCCGCGTTTCGTCCAGGCCGAACGAGGCCCGATGGTCTGTTCCGTACTGTCTGGGTGAGTCGATCCTTGACTTCTTGCCACACGAATCCCCCACGGCCAGCCGGTTCACTAACGGTGCTCTCATCGACGGCACAAAGGAAGTCTGCCACACCCGGATTGCATTCTGCCAGAAAGCCGCCGTCATCTCGGCCAACTGACCGGAGATACTTCTCAACACCTGGCGCGAACAGATCCCAGTCAACGATGAGAACCCTTGCACTCCGGCTCCTTACGAGTTCGGCAGCAAGATTCACCGCCAACGCCGTTCGACCAACGCCGCCCTTGTAGCTGAAGAATGTAATTGTTCTCATGTGGCCGCGAAGGCGATTGGCGCTGGGCCTTCATCAAGACTCCGGTGAATCTGCGGCCCAAGACCACCGGGATCACCCGCTGGCACACAATCGCGCAAAGGGGAAGCAGTCATCCCCACGTCCTCCAGGAACTGAGATATTGCGCTCTCGTCAACCTGAGCCTTGAAACCGTTCCTTGAAACATCCTCCGCCCACAAGGCTCTCTCAGAGACTGGCGGAAGGCTTCCGTATGCGGCCAGGAGAAGCGCGTCTCGAGTCCACGTGGCCGTTCCAATCCCGGCCAATGCGTCTACGACGAGCATTGCATGTTCGTGAGACCCACCCCGCCCGTAGGCGAAGGGCATCAACCAAGGCAAGAGATCCTTCCGCCTGCGCAATTCGCGATAGGTTTCCATCGTGACAAGTGCTGGAGCTACAACTCGCACTGCCGATAGAATAAGGCGCAATGTGTCTGCAGATTTCTCGGGTGGAGCCTTCGCCTCAGCGCTGAGCAACTCCTTGAGTGGGTGTTCGAGAGCAGCAGGAAATTCTCCAGCTTGTTCCGCCATCTCAAGCACTCTGATCACGACTCTGAGTGCTCGGTGAGTGGCCTCGGCCTCCGCCTTGCCGCTCCGTATCATCTCGGCAAGCTCGTCTGCACCAGCTCTCCTAACTTGGGCAGCGCACGATGGATCGCGATCGGCCTTCTCCGGTCGAGTGGCCCAGTCTAGAAGAACAGCAACGTCGACCCACGGCTCGGAGTCCTCAAGACGTCGTCCTTCGCGTGAAATCGCGATGAGATTCTGCCTGATCCACCGCCGCTGGTCCCGGTAGGAAGCAGTCCAAATCCGACTGAGCTCCGTGGCCACAGGGGGTATAGGGTCAGATGTCATGAGGCAACCACATCGCCGACTGGTACTGGATCACGCAATGGCGCAGCGAGAAGAGCACCGCTCCCTCGATAGTGCTCGTGGACGATCTCCGGCAGTGGGGGCTCACCTCCGAGCGGAGCCGTCCGCCCAAATGGACTTCCCGCTGGTTGTTCTCGAAAATGCGGATAACCTACAGCCTCATCCCTTGTCGGAACGTGCAACTCCCTGAGCGCGTCCGCATAGTAACTCAACCACAACGCAGGCTGAGGCAAGCACCAATTGCTCAGAGCCAGCCTGCGATAAAGAGTCGTTGCAGCGTCGGCCGATGTCAATTCGAACGATTCGAATTTCGGCGCCTTGAATGTTGCGAATGCGCACGCGCTACGAGGGTTAGCCAATGAGCATTCTCGGTACGCAGCAGCACGAATCCGAGGAGGCAACCATGTGGGAGGCGCAGTCCGAGCTCCACCGGCACTCATCCACTCTTCAAACCAGAGACGAACTGAAGAGAGAATAACAGTCGGGTGGGAAACGAATGCCATCATTGGAACAAGCCGATGAAGGTCTACGACCTCCGGAGGAAGGACAGCCCTGCCTCCTTGGGGAGTCCACGCAGGAGTCGTCGGACCGCTCATATTTGGCGATTATACAGGGTCCCGGACTCTCCCGATGACGTGGGATGCCACCGGCGCTCAACCACCAAGAAGCGCAAGATGGCATTGCGGTCCGAGAGCTATCGCATACTGAGTGAATCTCATGCATTAGTAATCCGGCCTCAGGACCCTTGCGGCCCACTCCCAATCCCTAGCAGGTCGCTGAAAAAACGGTCATGACGACGAGAAAACTGATCGTGACG
>CAKKQC010000085.1 GCA_919901855.1 bacterium
TACCCGGTCGCCGCCGCGTAGTTCGTGATCATCGCCCCGTCCGCCGTCATCGCGCGTGAAACACCGGGGCAGAGGAGGGAGAGGAGGAGGATGGGGAGAAGAATTCCGGATGAAATGGCGGGGCGTGAAATGATGACAGACGTTCGGCACCGCTCACCGGAGGTGTCGGCGCGAAGTCTCGATACATGCGAAAACAGTTTGACCACCCGTCTCCTTTCGCTCCTGCCAGGGAGCTTAAAGGTCTTCAGCCGACCCCCGAACAGCGGGAACCGGACGACGGAAAAAAGGGCCCGAGCGTTTAGCTGAGCCCCCCCTCTGCATTGAGGCTAACACCGGTCCCGCCACTTGTCAAGGTTTGGGGTACCGATCTGACACCTCCGGAACAACTCCATAATACTAGTTAACCACGCTGCATGCAACGTCACATTACCGCCGCTTCGGCGGCAAGGTCCGGCGAAGACTCACCCGCAACCCTTATGCAGCCCCCCCCCACGCCCACTCCACGGAGGTGGATTGCCCGTCCACCCGTCCCGAGCTAGGCTTCTTCGGGGGCAGGAGGTCCCATGAGCATGGCTGGTCTCGATCTCGCGCCGGGTGTCGATCCCGCCCAGGCGCTCAAGGCACTCGAAACAATGCTGGGCGACCTCGAAAAGGTCAAACCCCTGAACTACCGCCACAGTCTCTTTACCCGGTGGAAGCAGATCGTCCAGCAGGCCCTCTCGAAGTTCCTGGGCCCCGAGCATCCCCAGACCGTGGCATTTTCCCAGCTCGTCTTTCACGGCCCCATGCCCAAGTCGCCGATGGATCCCCCGGTCTCGGACAAGGACAAGGCCGCCTACGACGCCGCGATGACGAAGACCGCCGAGATCCTCTACGGCATCCAGCTCGCGCTCAAGCAGCCGGTCATCGACGCGCCCCCGGCGCTTGGCGAGGCGCCCTCGCCGGATCTCCCGGCTCCGCCGCCGCCCGCGCCTGCGGCCCCCGCACCGCCGCCGGAAGCGCCGGGCAAGATCGTATTCAACGCGGCCGACACGGTGGGCCGGTTCGCGCAATCGGCGCCGCCTCCTCCGCCTGCGGCGGGCAACGAGCTCCGCAGCACGCACGATTTCGAGCGGCACGCGGGCCCCGTGCCCGCGGGCGGCATCAAGATCGTCTCGCGCAGCGGCACGAGCACGCCCACGAGCACGCTCGAGCAGATGATCGACGCGACCGAGGACCCTCAGCAGAAGGCACTCCTGGTCTCCATCAAGGACGCGGTCGACGCGCCCGACGGCACGTGGCTCGCGGTGAAGAACGCGCTCGCCGAACTCTGGTGGGCCAACCGCGACGCCGTCTCCAAGCTCCTCCCCCTCATTCTCCGCCGCTAACCGCAAACTCGCTCGGGACGGGTACTGGATAGAGGTCTCTGCGGACCGCTCGGCGGTCCAGTCAAAGCTCGCCTCGCTGCCGTCGGCCTACCGCTAGCAGGTCGCTGAAAAAACGGTCATGACGACGAGAAAACTGATCGTGACGAG
>CAKKQC010000086.1 GCA_919901855.1 bacterium
CGTCACGATCAGTTTTCTCGTCGTCATGACCGTTTTTTCAGCGACCTGCTAGGAGAGCGGTGAGGGACGGAAACTCGAGAGAGAGGAGGGAGACTCAAGGCCGACCCCCCTCTTGGGGTCGGAGTTTCCGTCCGACATTCTCTTCTCTGGGCGGGACGGAAACTCCCGCCACCCACACCTGCCGAGGACGACCCCCGCGTCCACCCTGAGACGGTTCGGAAATCGCCTGCGCTCGTCCCTCCCCCGCGAGTTGCTGGAGCACCGTTCGGACTTCCCCGGTACGGCCGCCGATCGCTCTCGCGATCTCCTCCGCGCTGCCCCGTCCACTTCCCTCGAGGTATGCGAGGACCTGCTGACCTTTGTCCCGCGAGCGGCATTCGGCCGAGGTCCCCACAAACGTCCAGTCACCCGGACCATGCAGATCCAGCGCCCACGAGGAACGGGTAACCACCTTGCTCTCAAGGCTGAGAAGCCGCCGGGAGTCGCGGCTCGCGCACTCCCCGTCCTCTCTGCCATTCCCCTCGGGCCGGGAGAGCCGGAGAATGGCTTTGGCCGCCGCCCGGATCGCGAAGCTCCCCGCTACGTCGACGCCGCTCTTGGCGTCGTGGGTCACCACCAGCACACAGGCTCCCGTCTTCTCGGCCAGCCGGTTGAACCGCTGCATGATGGGCGCCATGCGCGCCGCGTCGTTGAGCGCGTCTGCACTCCCAGGCAGGAAGCAATACAGGGCGTCCACGATGATCAGGCGCGGCGAGAGGCGCTGGGCCTCACGTTCCAGCCGCACGAAGAAGTCCGGCCGTCCCACGTTCGCCGTCGTGGGGGCTCCCAGGGTGATGGGATCCTCGTCGGTGACGCCGAGGGCCTCCAGGCGGTCACGCGTCAGGCTGGCCGGGTCGTCAAGGAGGAGCGCGAGGACCTGTCCCTGCATCGCGGCGAAGCGGCCGAACAGGGGGATCCCCTTCAGGACGGCTCGGCCCATCTCCAATGCCAGCAAGGTCTTGCCCAGCTTGTCTTTGCCAGACAGCACGACCACTTGGCCGAGCGGCAGGAAGGGTTCGATGAGGAACTCGACCCTTCGTGCGGACAGTTCGGACGGTCGCACGAGTTGGAGCGCCGTACTCTGGACCCACTCGAACTCCTCGCCAATCTCACTCAGCCGATGTTGCGCCGCCGCCAGCAACTCCACCGAGGGCAGGGAGGCGCTGATTTCCCGCTCGATGATCTGGTGCGCGGCGAGGACGACCTCGCGCCGAATCGCCTTGTCCAGGATCACCTGCGCGTGACCGTCCACGTTGCAGGCCAGAGCACCCTCGTCAAGCAGGCCAGAAACGCAACTCAGACCGCCTGCCTGATCCAGCATTCCCTGACCCCGCAATTCCTCGATGACGGTCACGGATGTCACGCACTGGCCGCGGTCCCGAAGAGCCAAGACGGCAGCATAGATCACGCGATGGGATGAGGCGTAGAAATCCCGTGGGCGCAGTCGCGCGCGTACCCGGTCAATGGCCTCCAGGCTTTCCTGCGTACCGAGGAGCATGCCCCCGAGCGCGCACCGCTCGGCCTCGGCATTGACCGGGAGTTCGAGCCGCATTGGCCTGCCAGAGCCCTCCGCTCCCGTCGTCATCTGACACCCGTGCCGGCAGACGCCAGAGGGACACGGCCGGACATGATGACTGGGAAAGGAGAAACGTGCGAGGCGCCTGACACCGCCTGGGAAGCTCGCGCCGAAGTGCCCTTGATGTCCGCGAAGCACCTCGTGACAGCCTTGCCGTCCTTGTCGAATGACTTCTTCATCGGCCCAGTTCACTACAGGACGATCGGAGGGTTGTCAATCCCCCCAGTCGGCGACGAAGGAGGAGCTGGTCATGATCCGGTGCGGCTCGCCACTTGGCAATGTTGAGGGCCTCATCCTCGTCGCGGATCGCATCGCCGGGCCTTGGAGTCGCAACGTCACTCATCAGGTCTATTGTCCAGTCGAGTAGACTAGATGTACGGGAGTAGCGTGTTCCCCTTTCCACATGGAGAGGACATAGGTAGCATGGACGTTTTCGCGCCCTGCAGGGAATCTCCGTGGGAATCCCTGCAGGGGAATCAGGGAGGCGATCGTGGTAGAAGTGACTCAACCGGGATCTCCCAACTCTCGCCGTCCGCCGCCACCCGCAGCTCACGTACTCACCGAGTGGGCCCTCAGCGACAAGCCGGTACCACCGTTTGGACAACACCTCAGAGGGATTCTGGCAGCCGCAACGGTCGAAGCCACCCGCAATCACCAGAAGCTCACCCCAGATGAGGCCGAGGCGATTAGCTGGGGCCTGGAACGCGGCGGCTGGCGCTGCATACCGAGCCCGCTCCCACAGGAAATGATCGAGCTCTTCCGCCGAGACCTCCGCGTTGTGCCCGCCACAGGGGGGCCACAACGGGAGTACTGCGACCACTTCGTCTACGCCCGAGACGTCGCGGACCTCTGCACGGACGTTTTCGCGGTCTACTGCCTAAGAGAGGGCCGAGAGCGCTACTGGGAAGTTGATGCCAAGACCGGATGGCATAGCGATGCTATGCAACGGATGTCTCGCGAGCTAAGGCGCCTCGTTGACGTGCCTATGGGGCGGCGCTCCTCCGAAGAATGGGGTTCGATCAGCACGGCCGCGATTGCCTTGGACTACGGTGACTGGCCAGACGAGCACGTCCGGTTCGCTGGCATGTCTGAGGACCAAGCCAAGATCGCCTTCACCATGATCAATGCGCTACGACGGACGCTCTGGCTGGGCCCCACCGGAATGAACAAGCCGAGAATCGGGAAGATCCCTTCATACCAGGAAGCGATGAGCAGGATCTACGAGCTTGAGCCGACTGCTCTACGCTGCGATGCCCTCCGGGATCTCTACGATCTCGCGTCGCGAACAGAGGCCCGGCTGTGCGAACTGCTAGCGACTGCGAAGGATCGCTACGAGCGCCGGCGTCAACAGGGTAGACGGAAGGAGGCGTTCGAAGGGGCCTTGAGAGAAGCCATCGGCTGGGATGCAGCAAATCCCTGGGCAGGAAAGCTGGCTGGTCAGGTATTCGATGACGATATCGGTCCGCTGGTGGAGACCGATCGAATCCGCTCGCATCCGCGGTTCCCCCGCGGATGGCGCGGGGCGGATCGGTTCACCCTTGGTCACTTCGAGTTGGCACGGACTCCCGGTGTAGATGGAAAGGCCACGGTGACCATGCGGAAGATAGGGCAGTGGCGTAAGGCTGGCATCATCGCTCACCGCACTACGGCCGAAGAGCGCGCCGGACCTCTTCACCACCTCCGTCGTTTTCATTTCTGGGTGAAGGATCACTGGACCGACAGGGAGTTGAGGATGTAGGGGGAGACATCAGAAAGAGCCCGAGGAAGCCACGTAGCTTTCTGCCGCTTCCCTGAGTTGCGGATCCGGGATTGCCCGGTATGTCTTCAGAGCGTTCCGGCAAAAGGCCGGATTCACGCCCCTTCTGCACAGGTCAACAAGCGCCCGAGCGGCGCGTTCCCAGAGGCCTGGTACCTTCGCGGCCATAAGTGACATGATCGCTTCCGAGTTCCAGACAGCCCATCCCCGAACGGTGCTGATCGCGGCAATCACCTCTGGTCCCCCAGCCAAGGCGCTCTCGAGGAGCCTGGCGTACCACTCACCGCCGATCATCATGCCCTTCTCGAGCGCGTCCTCAGCGAGGTGAGCAGCGTCATCCAGCCCCTCGGACGTGAACGGGCGCCTCCGAAGGTAGATGTCCACGTACGGCTCGATCAGATTCGCCCCAGTCTGATCCTTGCCACCTATCTGCCAGAAGTGCCACATCACGCTGGACCGCAGGTCTTCTTCCCTCGCATCCGATGACGCAAGTACGCGACCCAGTTCCGCGCGGAACGGCTCCCTGTCAAACGCCCGGCCGGTGCGTCCTTGCGCATCATCCTGGAAGAACGCCCACCGCACCAAGAGCGCGACGCTTTCCTCTGAGCTTTTCAGTGCCCCCCAGGCATCGAGCGCCTCCCCTGTCTCCAACTCGTGAATTCCGTCTACCACGTGGCAGAGCCTCCTGGCAATGCTGGTGTACTCCGGATGCGTTCGCAGAAACTGCAACTGCGTCACGACCACCCCGCGGAACCTTCCGTAGTCGCCCTGGTGCGGCCTCACATCGAACCCGTCAAGCAGGCTGCGGCGCCCTGCAATCTCCGCCAAGGGAAACAGTGCCTCGTAGTGGATGTACAGGTTGGGATGGTCGAGGAGCCGTTCGGTAAAGGTGAGGGCAGAGGAGATTCTGGTGCGGTCTAGCGCCAACCACCTCGCTACCCATGCAGTGTGACCGAGAACGCTCGTAATGATGAGCGGGTCCTTGCCGGCGGCCACTTCGAGATGGCGCTCGTAGCACGGGTTCTCCTCCTCCTCCAGCTTGGGCGGATCTGGATCGTCAATGAACCGCGAAACCAGCCATTCGAGTTCGGCAAATCTGCCGGTCTCTCCCAGCCACTCTCCGAGGCGGATCATCGACTCGCGCAATCTGCTGTCGGGAAACACCTCATGCGCTCTCTGAGCGCCGAGCGTACTCCGAAGCGTCCCGAACAGGTACTGTCGGAAATCCACGCCGAGCCTAGAGAGCGGATCGAACCAGCGGGCAAAGAGGCCAGTCTCCGCGTCGTCAGCGAGCTGCCGACCCTCCTTCAACCCAAACAGGAACGCTCGCGTGTACAGGAGCACATGATCAGGCGGCGCCTCGCCGGCCCGACGACGCTGAAGCCAGATCTCGTGGACATTCTCCAGGCCAGCGAGGATCGAGAAATGGGGCGCGAGTCCTTCATAGAATCCGTCCAGATGCACGCTCGCCTGTTGAACAAATAGCAGGATCTTCGTGAAGCCTTGCCGACTCGTTGCCCCGAGCTGGCTGTTGGCCTTCCTCAAGAGGCGCTCGGCTTCACCGCCAACGGTGCCCCAATCCGGCACCATCCGTGTCCAGCCGTCGGGCGAGAGGAAGACGCTGTGGCCTTCGTCCGCCACCCTCTCCAGCTCGAAGTCGCCAAGCCCCTCGAGGCTCAGTTCCCGCTCCCCGCGGATGGCCGCCTCGACAAGCTGTCGTGCCACATCAGCGTCCTTCCCCCGCGGGATACGGAACGAGCTCGGAGTGCCGATGCGATAGACGCCGTGGAACTCAATCCCAAGACCGTCGATTGCTCGATGGAGACGCTCCATATTGGTGTCCAGTCCAGCGGACCACTCCTCGAACTGCCGGTCGTACGCCCCCTTCACTTCAATGAGGACGCCAAGTCTGGGTATCTCGTAGTCAGGAGCCCGGAGTCCTTGACGCGTGTCGAGTGCCTTCACAGTGATGCGCGCATCCGCCACGCCCTCGGCCTCGACCCTGTACTGGGCAAACGCCGCTATGAAGGGGTTCTCAGGCTTATCCGCCGGACCGTCGAACTCAACTTCCGTCATATGCTGAGACCCCTCGCAATTCTCGACGAGAGGACCTCTGTGACAATCCTACAGTTCCCCCTGAAAGGCTCGATGTAGGAGCGATTCGAATAGGTCGTCAAGACGCTTGCGGCTGGCCGCCTGCATGGCTTCAAGCGCGCTGATCTCGGCAACGCGGCCAACGAATCGCTGTTGAAGCTCCAGTGGTGGACGATAGATGCGCAGGGATTTGAGAACCGTCGTACTCATGAACGAGTACGACGACTCGTCCGTATTGGCACGAAGATGCCCTACTTCGGACGCAAAGTGCGTGAGGAGTGTCGAGAAGAACTCCGGCAGAATCATAGTTCCGTCCAATGTCAGGCGAATGAGGTTCGTCCCAATGATCGACTCCCTTACCTCTGGCCGCGCAACGCACATGCGACCAACAGTGCCTGCGCGCGATATGAGAAGATCGCCTGGCTCGACCGCATAGGATTGGAGTTGGGCGAACTTTGCCCGCGTTATGAAGAGCGAACCGGCTTCGACAAACCGATTGGGGAGGACATTCGGAATGCCCCAAACCGGAATCCCGCTCTCGACATACTCGGCCTTCTTCAGCGCGCTGCCGAATGGTCCACACTTCACGCCACCCCGTGACATGTCAAACCAATCTCCAACGCACCCGATCGGCCAATCGCGCGGATTTACCGAAGGAGATCCAAACATCTCAAGGAACAGAGCTGCCTCGGTCAGCATGGTCCGCTCGTCCGCCAGATCGCGAAGACGGCGCAAGTCCTCCGCCTCATCCAACATCCTCACGATCCGCCGTTGGTCAGTTAGCGGAAAGACAGGGATCTCCAGACCCAAGAAGTCCCCTCTGCCAACGCGTGGAAGATTGGCCCCCACCAGGCGATTCCTCACGGCTTCCAGAGTGTACGCAGACCGCAGGTAGTAGGCCGCGAACGCTGGCACCAGACGACTCTCTTCGCAGGAAAGGACCAGAATGTCCGTCGAACAGATGCCATCCACCGCGGCCAAGTGAACCTTGTTCAGGTATGGACGCAGTTTGCCGTAGAGAATCTGCCCTGGGTGGAATACGTTCTTTGTGCTGTCCAGCTCAACGCCGAGAGTGCTACCACGGGAATGAAGCCTGCCAGTGTGCCCCTCGATGTGCTCAAGACCCACGTAGTTGAACGCCCGATCGGGAAATGCATGGGGTTCAAGTCTCTCCAAGCTGATCCGCATGACATCAGCCAGTCGCAGGATTGTGGGCGAACTCATCTAGAGCGCAGTTTGGCGGTAAGCTCTTTGGCTCGCTCCGCAATCTTCGTCTCCATCTGAATCACATCTGCCAGAATGTCCAGCGGGGCTTCATGGCTCACCTTCCCGAAACGCGTAGTCTTGTACCGACCGGACATGAGTTGCCATCCGCTTTCACGGATCTTTTCGACCTCCACCTGGAAGCTGTTAGGTCCCTCCTCGCGCTTTGGCCATTTCGCGAGGATGTCGGGGATATCGCTAGTCTCGATCGGTGTGCGCTTGTCGTCCAACGAGAAGCCATCAGCCGATAACTCATAGAACCAGACGGACTGGGTATGCTTACCCTCCTGAAATACGAGGATCGCTGTTCCAACTCCCGAATAGGGCCTGAATACGCCCGAGGGCAATCCGATGACAGCCTGCAGGTCGTACTGACTGATTAGCAATTCCCAGTAGTGTCCCAACGTTAAGTGAACAACGACAACTGATTTGGGGCCTCGGCC
>CAKKQC010000087.1 GCA_919901855.1 bacterium
CCGTCGCCGCCGCCCCGCCGATCGTGACCGCCGTGACACCGGTCAGGTTCGTCCCCGTGATCACCACCCCCGTCGTCCCGCCCGCCACCGGCCCACACGTCGTCCCCAGCGTCGTGATCGTCGGTGCCGCCGTGTACGTGAACGCGCCCACGCTCGTCACGGCGCCGCCGCACGTGGTCACCACCACGTCCTGCGCACCCGCCGTCCCCGCCGGCGTCGTCACCGTAACCGTCGTCGCCGTGTTGCCCGTAACCGTCGCCGCCGCCCCGCCGATCGTGACCGCCGTGACACCGGTCAGGTTCGTCCCGTTGATCACCACCCCCGTCGTCCCGCCCGCCACCGGTCCGCAGGTCGTCCCCAGGCTCGTGATCGTCGGCGCCGCCGTGTACGTATAGGCACCCACGCTCGTCACCGGCCCGCCGCACGTGGTCACCACCACGTCCTGCGCACCCGCCGTCCCCGCCGGCGTCGTCACCGTAACCGTCGTCGCCGTGTTCCCCGTAACCGTAGCCGCCGCCCCGCCGATCGTGACCGCAGTGACACCGGTCAGATTCGTCCCGTTGATCACCACCCCCGTCGTCCCGCCCACCACCGGTCCGCAGGTCGTCCCCAGGCTCGTGATCGTCGGCGCCGCCGTGTACGTATATGCACCCACGCTGGTCGCGACGCCGCCGCACGTGGTCACCACCACGTCCTGCGCACCCGCCGTCCCCGCCGGCGTCGTAACCGTAACCGTCGTCGCCGTGTTGCCCGTCACCGTCGCCGCCGCCCCGCCGATCGTGACCGCCGACGCGCCCGCCAGGTTCGTCCCGTTGATCACCACCCCCGTCGTCCCGCCCGCCACCGGCCCGCACGTAGTCCCCAGGCTCGTGATCGTCGGCGCCGCCGTGTACGTATATGCACCCACGCTCGTCACCGGCCCGCCGCACGTGGTCACCACCACGTCCTGCGCACCCGCCGTCCCCGCCGGCGTCGTCACCGTAACCGTCGTCGCCGTGTTGCCCGTAACCGTCGCCGCCGCCCCGCCGATCGTGACCGCCGTGACACCGGTCAGGTTCGTCCCCGTGATCACCACCCCCGTCGTCCCGCCCGCCACCGGTCCACACGTCGTTCCCAGGCTCGCGATCGTCGGCGCCCCCGGACAATACGAGTAGTTCAGGCTTCCGGACCAGGTATTGCACCCGCCGAACGTCACGACCTTGAGGTAGTAGGTCTGCGTGCTCGCCGCCGCCCAGGTGATGCTGAATTGCGCCGAACCACCGCTGTCATCGTCGGACACCATCAGGACCGTTCCTGCCGCATCCGAATAGATGTACCCCATGGAGTCCCCGGTCCCACCTACGGTGTCGAAGTGATACGTCCAGCCCGCGGTCATATCGATCCGGTACCAGTCCGCGCAATCCCCGGTGTCCAGCGTGTGGGGACCATGCGCCTGCGTCGATGTCGTCGGCGTGAGTACCGTCCCCGTCGTCGAGGCATCGTCGCCCGGATCCCATGCGTCAGTCACCGATGTCACATACGTGAACCCGCCGACCAGCGTCGCCGAACCCACGCTCGCACACGTGGTCACCGCCACGTCCTGCGCCCCAGCCGTCCCAGCAGGCGTCGTCACCGTCACCGTCGTCGCCGTGTTGCCCGTGACCGTGGCCGCCGCCCCGCCGATCGTGACCGCCGTGACCCCCGACAGGTTCGTCCCGTTGATCACGACCCCCGTAGTCCCGCCCGCCACCGGCCCGCTCGTCGTGTCCAGCGTCGTGATCGTCGGCGCCGCCGTGTACGTGAACGCCCCCACGCTCGTCACCGGCCCGCCGCACGTGGTCACCACCACGTCCTGCGCACCCGCCGTCCCCGCCGGCGTCGTCACCGTCACCGTCGTCGCCGTGTTGCCCGTAACCGTCGCCGCCGCGCCGCCAATCGTCACCGCCGTGACCGTCGCCAAGTTCGTCCCGTTGATCACCACCCCCGTCGTCCCGCCCGCCACCGGCCCGCAGGTAGTACCCAGGCTCGTGATCGTCGGTGCCGCCGTGTACGTGAACCCTCCCACGCTCGTGGCCACTCCCGTGCACGTCGTCACCACCACGTCCCGCGCTCCCGCCGTCCCCGCCGGCGTCGTCACCGTCACCGTCGTCGTCGAATTGCCGGTAATCGTGGCCGCCGCCCCGCCGATCGTCACCGCCGACGCCCCCGCGAGGTTCGTCCCGTTGATCACGACCCCGGTCGTCCCGCCAGCCACCGGCCCGCAGGTCGTCCCCAGCGTCGTGATCGTCGGCGCCCCCGCCGAATACACGAACCCGCCGACCAGCGTCGCCGTGCCTCCGCACGTGGTCACCGCGACGTCCTGCGCACCAGCCGTTCCCGCCGGCGTCGTCACGATCAGCCCCGCCGGCACCGTCAGCTCCCGGACGCGGTTATTGAGGGCGTCCCCGACGTACAGATTCCCAGACCCGTCCAGCGCCACGCCGAAGGGATTCTGGAGCCGGGCCGTCGTGGCCGGGATGCCGTCGCCGTTGTACCCGGCGACCCCCGTGCCTGCAAGCGTCGAGATATTCCCCGTAGAGTACGTCACCTTCCGGAGACGATGCGAAGGACCGTTGTCCGTGATGTAGAGGTTCCCCGCGCCGTCGACGATCACGCAGCCGGGATTGTCCAGGTTCGCCGACGTCGCCGCGATGCCGTCGCCGTTGTAGCTGCCCACCCCAGTCCCCGCCACAGTCGAGATCTGCCCCGTCGAGAACGTCACCTTCCGAATGCGATAGTTGCTGTTGTCGGCGATGTAGAGATTCCCCGACCCGTCGACGGCCACGTAGGTGACATTTCCGACCTGCGCGGCAGTCGCGGCAATCCCGTCGCTGTTGAAGCCCTTCGCCCCGGTCCCCGCCACGGTCGAGATCTGCCCCGTCGCCGCCGTGACCTTCCGAATGCGGAAGTTGCCAAAATCCGCGATGTAGAGATTCCCCGCGCCATCAACGCTGGCGGCGAAGGGACTGCTCAACTGCGCGACCGTCGCCGAGATCGCATCGCTGTTGTACCCGGCCACCCCCGTCCCCGCCACCGTCGAGATAAGCCCCGTCGCCGCCGTCACCTTCCGAACCCGGTGGTTGCCCGTGTCCCCGATGTAGAGGTTCCCCGCCGCGTCGACGGTCACGAACCTGGGAGTGTTGATCTGCGCCGACGTCGCCGCGATGTTGTCGCCGTTGTAGCTGCCCACCCCCGTTCCCGCCACCGTCGAGATCTGCCCCGTCAAGGCCGTCACCTTCCGGACCCGGTTGCCGAATAGCTCCGCGACGTAAATATTCCCCGACCCGTCCACCGCCACGCCCGCGGGCCCATTGAGTTGAGCCAACGTCGCGGCGATCGAGTCGCCGTTGTAGCCGCCCGTCCCCGTCCCCGCCACCGTCGAGATCATGGTCGTCCCCGACTCGAGAGTCGCCGCCGCCCCGCCGATCGTCACCGCCGTGACCCCCGTGAGGTTCGTCCCGTTGATCACCACGCCCGTCGTCCCACCCGCCGTCGGTCCGCAGGTCGTACCCAGGCTCGCGATCGTCGGCGCCGCCGTGTACGTGAACGCCCCCACGCTCGTCGCGACGCCGCCGCACCCGGTCACCACCACGTCCTGCGCACCAGCAGTTCCCGCCGGCGTCGTCACCGTCACCGTCGTTGCCGTCGTCCCGGTAATAGTCGCCGCCGCCCCGCCGATCGTGACCGCCGACGCGCCCGCCAGATTCGTCCCGTTGATCACGACCCCGGCCGTACCCCCCGCCGTCGGCCCGCACGTCGTTCCCAGCGTCGTGATCGTCGGTATGGCGGACGAGTAGGTGAACGCCCCCACGCTCGTCGCGACGCCGCCGCAGGTGGTCACCACCACGTCCTGCGCCCCGGCCGTCCCAGCCGGCGTCGTAACCGTCACCGTCGTCGCCGTGTTCCCCGTCACCGTCGCCGCCGCGCCCCCGATCGTCACCGCCGACGCGCCCGCCAGGTCCGTCCCGTTGATCACGACCCCGGTCGTTCCGCCCGCCACCGGCCCGCACGTCGTTCCCAGCGTCGTGATCGTCGGCACCGCCGCGTACGTGAACGCGCCCACGCTCGTCACCGGTCCGCCGCACGTGGTCACCACCACGTCCTGCGCGCCCGCCGTCCCCGCCGGCGTCGTAACCGTCACCGTCGTCGCCGTGTTACCCGTGACCGTAGCCGCCGCGCCCCCGATCGTCACCGCCGACGTGCCCGCCAGGTTCGTCCCGTTGATCACGACCCCGGTCGTTCCGCCCGCCACCGGCCCGCACGTCGTCCCCAAGCTCGTGATCGTCGGGGCACCCGGGCACACGGGTCCGCAGGCGCCGTACCGGACGATCCGCCAATCACTCGCACCGCCGCCCGCATCCACCATCCCCGCAACCACGGGACGGCCGGCCGCATCCAGCGCCATTGCGAAGGGGACATTGGGAGCGCCGGGGCCGGGCGTCAGGGCCGCCGTCCACTGGACATCCCCGGCCGGACCGAACCGGACCGTCACCCAGCGCCACGCGCTCCCGTCGAAATCCGCAGCCGACGCCACCACGTTGCCGTCGGCGTCAGCCGCCGCCGGAAGGAACGCGCTGAATCCCGCGCCCGATCCGCCGTCCGTCCGGCTCCAAACCAGCCCGCCCGAGGCGTCGTACTTCCGGATCAGGGCCTCGGCGCCCGTCGGCCCCGTCTGGTAGCCGCCGACGATGACGTCGCCGGCCGGGCCAGCCGCCAGACCCCAAGCCTCATCGTCGCCGCCCGCGGAGCCGTTGAGCCCGACGCTCCAGATAACCGTCCCCGCCGGATCGTACTTGATGATCCGCCAGTCCTTGCCCCCGACCAGGTTGATCTCGGTGCCGTCGACGATGATATTCCCTGCCCCGTCCACGACGATACTGCCAATCAAGTCTTCCGCACCGGCGTTGCCGCCGTGCGTCCTCGTCCACAGGAGCGTCCAGTTCGCGTCGTACTTCTGCAGGATCCATTCCGAGTTCCCGGCCCCCGCCTCCGCGTGCGCCGCCACCAGCAAGTTCCCCTGCGCGTCCCGGGCAATCTTATCCAGGTTAAATCCTTGGCTGAACCCCAGGCTCCCCGCGTAGATGGAGGCGCTCCACACGAGCGCGCCCGCGGACGTGTACCGCCGGATCATGCCGACCGTGCAACACGAGGATTGCTCTTTCCCGCCCACGAGGACCGTCCCCGCCGGTTCCAGCACGATACAGGCCGCCCGATCTTCGCCCGACCCCACCCCCGCACGCACGTCGTTCCACAACAGGTTCCCGGCCGGATCCAGCTTGACGACCGACCAGTCCACGTTTCCGGCGCCGACGCTGACCATGCCCGCCGCGTAGACATTGCCGGCCTGATCCACGACGACACCCTCGGCCTGCTCACCCTCATTCCACGGTCCGCCCCACGACCGCGACCACGCCACCGCCGGCACGCACGCCGGGGCGGCCTGCGGGTACACCGGCGTCCCCGCAACTGCCGCCGCGCCGCCCGCGGAAGCCGTGAACGAAACCCACCCCATGCCACTCACCGACCACGTCCAGGAGAAGGTCTGGTTCCCGCCCGCGCCGATCGTGACCGGCCCCGCCGGCGTCGGACCGGTAGTCACGGTCACCCCCGCGCCCTGCGCCAGGAGTTCCGGTATCACACCCGTAGCGTCCGCCCCTCCGGTGTTGGTCACCGTAAGCGTCACCGTCCCCGTCCCGCCCACGGACAGCACCGACGCCGATGCCGCCGCGGCCGCGAGCGTCGGGCCGCCTCCGGCCACATACGTGAACCCGCCGACCAGCGTAACCGGCCCGCCGCACGTGGTCACCACCACGTCCCGCGCACCGGCCGTTCCCGCCGGCGTCGTCACCGTCACCGTCGTCGCCGTATTGCCAGTAACCGTCGCCGCCGCGCCCCCGATCGTCACCGCGGTGACACCGGTCAGGTTCGTCCCGTTGATCACGACACCCGTAGTCCCGCCCGCCACCGGCCCGCTAGTCGTGTCCAGCGTCGTGATCGTCGGCGCACCAGGGCAATACGAGTAGTTCAGGCTCCCGGACCAGTCCCCGCCGAAGCCGTCGACCTTGAGGTAGTACGTCTGCGTGCTCGCCGCCACGTAGTCGAACGTGAACTGCCACGAGCCGCCGCTGTCGTCGTCCGACGCCACCTGCAACGTGCCCGCCGAGTCCGAGTACAGCCGCCCCCGCGAGTCCCCGCTCCCGCCCACCGTGTCGAAGTGGTACGAGGTCCCCGCCGTCATCGCGATCTGGTACCAGTCCGCCGTATCGGTCACGTTCAGGACGTGCGGGCCGTGGGCTTGCGTTGACGCCGTCGGCGTCAGCACCGTCCCCGTCGTCGACACGTCATCACCGGGATCCCAGGCATCTCCCGCCGGGGGAATCGAGTAGTAGTAGTTCAGGCTCCCGGACCACCCTCCCACGCACGGATTCCAGTAGGCGACCTTGAGGTAGTACGTCTGCGTGCTCGCCGCCACATAGTCGAAGCTGAACTGCCCGATGCCGCCGCTGTCGTCGTCCGCCGCCACCTGCACCGTACCCGCCGCATCCGAGTACAGCCACGCCGCATCGTCCCCGGCGCCTCCCACTGTGTCGAAATGGTAGCTTCGGCCTGCGATCATGTCGATGCGATACCAGTCCGCGCAATCCGTCGTCGTCGTGATCGTGTGCGGACCATGCGCCTGCGTCACCAGCGTCGGCGTGATCACTGTCCCCGTCGACGACACGTCGTCACCGGGATCCCAGGCGTCCCCTGCCGCGATATACGTGAACCCTCCGACGAGCGTCGCCGCGCCCCCACACGTGGTCACCACCACGTCCTGCGCGCCCGCCGTTCCCGCCGGCGTCGTCACCGTCACCGTCGTCGCCGTATTGCCAGTAACCGTCGCCGCCGCGCCCCCGATCGTCACCGCGGTGACACCGGTCAGGTTCGTCCCGTTGATCACGACACCCGTAGTCCCGCCCGCCACCGGCCCGCTAGTCGTGTCCAGCGTCGTGATCGTCGGCACTGCCGCGTACGTGAACGCCCCCACGCTCGTCACCGAGCCGCCGCACGTGGTCACCACCACGTCCTGCGCACCCGCCGTCCCCGCCGGCGTCGTCACCGTCACCGTCGTCGCCGTGTTGCCCGTAACCGTCGCCGCCGCGCCACCGATCGTGACCGCCGTGACACCGGTCAGGTTCGTCCCGTTGATCACCACCCCCGTCGTCCCGCCCGCCACCGGTCCGCAGGTCGTCCCCAGGCTCGTGATCGTCGGCGCCGCCGTGTACGTATAGGCACCCACGCTCGTCA
>CAKKQC010000088.1 GCA_919901855.1 bacterium
GTGCTGGTGCATGG
Source organism: bacterium (assembly GCA_919901855.1). GTDB lineage: Bacteria > Oederibacteriota > CAKKQC01 > CAKKQC01 > CAKKQC01 > CAKKQC01. The sequence goes on from CAKKQC010000088.1 coordinate 15, forward strand.
TCCGCCTGTGGGATACTGAGCCAGTGATCTACCAATGATGAGCTTCCCGCGAATCAGGCATGTTGGAGTCCCGGTCACGGTGGTAGCCCTGCTGGTCGCCGGTTCGCTCCGCGCCGCCCCGCCTCCCTGCTCGGGAGCGGACCTGCCCCCGGCCGTGGCCTACTTGCTCCAGGCGGAGGCGTCGCTCACGCGGTCTCCTGTTTGGCCCGGCTGTTCCCTGCTCAAGCGGCCGATGCTGTTCTTTCTCGAGGCCGACCGGCAGGCGTGGCTGGTGGGTGGCGCCCGTCCACCGGTTGGATACCGGATCGTCTGCCAGGACCCGGTCATCGTCGCCGTCAGGAAGGACGTTGTCGCGGACTTCAGCACGACGTGGGACAAGGACTACAAACTGAAAGGCCTCGAGTGCTTCGCGTTCCGGTTCGCCGAAGGCGAGAACGTGCGATCGGCCTTCGCGACCTGCGTGCACGAGTACTTCCACTCGTTCCAGAGCACGACCTTCGTCCACGAAGAGTTCAACCAGGGCTATGAGGTGGAGGACGCCGACAATCAGGCACTCGCGGCGATGGAACAGCGGGCGCTGGCGCGCGCGGTCACGGCGAAAACTGCAGACGACCGGGCCCGGTTTGCCCGGGTATTCGTCGCGGTCCGCGCGTTGCGCAACCGGCGGTGGGGCGAGGCCGTCAGCAAGACCGAGAATTGCGAGGAACGGCTCGAGGGTACGGCGGACTACGTCGAGCAGATGCTGGTCGGGCGGCCCGATGTCCTGGGCGACAGCGGCGACGCGGGGGTCGCGACGATGACCCCGCGGCTGATGGAGATGCCTTTGTTGGAATCCATGGCAATGAAGAGGCTCTACGCCACCGGTTCCGCCCAGGGGTATCTGCTCGATCTCGCTGGCGTGGTTGGATGGAAGGAGGGTGTCGTATCCGGCAAGAGTCTCTTCGAGCTCATGGCCGCCGGGTATCCGGTGGCGGAGGATGACCGGCAGTCGATTATCGAAGGGGCGAAGACCGAGCTGTTCGGCTACGAAGCCTGCGTTGGCGAATACCGGGACACGCTCGCTCAGACGAAGCTGGATCGCGATCGGGCCCTCGCGGCCTACGATGCCCAGCCCGGATATGAGATCCGGATCGGGGCGACGAGCGGCTACACCTCGGCTTCGTCGACGGGATCGCAGTACCGGTTGCCGGACCGGGAGACGTTCTACACCCGGATTGCGCTCTTCAAAGCGGAGGGTGACGGCTATCGGCTGGAGCTCAAGGATCTGCAGATGATCAAGGGGACCGGCGTTCGGTTCCGCGTGTCTTCTTCCGCGACGGTTCTGCTGGACGGCAAGCTGGCCGGATGGAATTCAGCCACGCGCAAGTTCCTTACGATCACGATCAAGGGCCCCGGGCTTTCCTTTGAAGCGAAGCGGGCCGGGACGTGGACGATCGAGGGCCGGGTGGCCAGGATCGACTGGGAGAAGTAGGGCCGTATGGCGGATCAACTGGGGGGAGGGTTCCTGCGGCTCGAGGACTTGATGGCGCTGACCGACAAGCAGGTTCAGCTCGTCCTGCGGGACATCGACCAGGCGGACGCCGTGGTCGGGATGCTCGAGATGTCGCGGGAGCTGCGGAACCGCGTCCTCGCGAACATGAGCGAGCGGGCCCGCGGGATGATCCAGGAAGACTGGAACGCCATGAAGGGCCCGCCGGACGCCGGGGTCGCGCTGACGGCGCGGACCAAAATCCTGCGGGTCGCGAACGAAGTGGCGGCCAAGCCATGAGCCGCCGTGATGCGTATGGCATCTGGCGGACGCGGGGAACCAGCCACCTGCCGCCGCGGAAGGTCGTCGTGGGGACGGTCCAGCAGGGCGGCTGGGCGTCCGGCCCCGGCCTGGCCGGGCGGCTCGACGCGCTGACGGGCCTGGTCGGCCGGATGGCGGAAATGGCCCGGCGCCGCCACGGCCGGGGACTGGACTTGGCTGTCCTCCCGGAGTCCGTAGTGAACGGCGAGCCCGGCTCCGATGCGTTCGCGCACTCCAACCCCATCGAGGGGCCCGTGCTCGATGCCCTGGGCGCGGCAGCCCGGCGCCACCACTGTTACGTCATCGTGGGGATGAACCTCCTCGAGGACTTCCGCCGCCGGATCTGCTCGAACGCGGCCGTGCTGGTAGACCGGCGCGGCCGGGTGGCCGGTATCTACCGGAAGATTCATCCGGTCCCGAGCGAACCCGGCCGGCCGGTGTCGCTCGAAGGCGGGATGACCCCGGGACGAAACGCTCCCGTCTTTCAGTGCGACTTCGGCCGGGTCGGGATGCAGATCTGTTACGACATCGACTTCGACGGGGGGTGGAACGAACTGGCGAAGGGCAACGCCGACATCGTTGCGTGGCCGTCGCAGACCCCGCAGATCGCGCGGCCGTCCGCCCGGGCCCTGCGCCACGGCTACTACATCGTCTCCAGCACATGGAAGTGCAACGCTTCGGTCTTCGATCCCATGGGCCGGGTGGCAGCCCAGGTCCGCGCTCCCGGCCACCTGCTCGTGACCGAGCTCGACCTGTCCTGGGCGCTCGTGGAGTGGGCCAGGACCCTGCGCGGCGGCGCCCTCCTGCGCGAGCGGTTCGGCAACCGCGTGGGGTTCCGCTACGTGGAAGAGGAAGATCGCGGGCTCTTCTGGTCCAACGATCCCCGCGTGCCCATTGCGCGCATGGTGAAGGCCGCCGGGCTCCTGGAATGGCCGGCCGAGCACGCCCGGGCGTCCCGGATTATCGCCAGCGGGTGAACGGTGTCGCCGAATATGTCATACTATATGACATGAGAGTGTCGCTCGAGAGCGCCGGGGACGGGGTCTGGACCGTTCGCAAGACGGGGGACGACGGGCGGGTCCTCGCGGAGGTCCCGGGCGCGTACGCCGTGAATGACCTCTGCCGGCGGCTGGGGAAATCCCGGCGGCAGGTGTATCGCTACATCAAGGATGGCTGGCTGGTGCCGGTGGGCAAGTACCTGGGCGAGTGGCTCGTGGACGCGCGCGGAATCGAGTATCTCCTCGAGGGTCGCCCCCGGCATCCGGGGACCCTGCCGTCCGCCGCCCGGCCCCTGTTTCCCGAGTACCGCCTCGAGGACCTGCACCCGATTCGGGATGCGGCTGTGATCATCCAGCGGGTGCTCGAGATGGGCGGACGCGACGAGGTGACGTGGCTGTTCGGCCAGTACCCGCACCAGTCACTCGAACACTGGCTCGCGCGCGAGGGCTGGCGGCTGACCCCGCGATCGGCCACCTTCTGGTCGATGATACTGGGCGTGAAGGCTCCGCGTGCCCGGACGGTATCATGACGCCGCACCGGGAAGTGCTCAGCCGGGAGGCCATGCGCTTGCTCGGCAGCCTCGGCGGCATTCTGGGGCCGTCGTACTATCTGGCAGGCGGGACCGGACTGGCCCTTCAGGCCGGTCACCGCAAGTCCGAGGACCTGGCTTTCTTCCGGCATGCGCCCGGACTCGTCTTGCCCGCGAGGGAACGGCTGAAACGTTCGCTGTTGGAAGCGGGACGCTACCAGATTCTCTCCGAGGACGAGGGGACGCTGCACCTCGCGTACGGAGATACCCGGGTCAGCCTTCTGGCCAGCCGGCCCCCCTTGTTGAGGAAAGCGATCCGCATGGATCGGGCGCTGGTCGCCGATCCGGTGGACATCGGCCTCATGAAGATCTCGGCGGTCATCGGTCGTGGGGCCAAGAAGGACTTCATCGACATGGCCTGCCTGCTGAAGGAGTACGTCGCCCTGGCGGAGCTCCTGCGGCTCGCGCCGAAGAAGTTCCCGGAGTCCCGGGAGATCAGCTTCCTCGCGTTGAAGGCGCTCGTCTACTTCGCAGACGCCGAGGCGGAACCCGACCCCGTGATCCTGAAGGGCGAATACCGGTGGAGTCCCGTCAAGGCGTTCCTGCGGTCGGAAGTGACGAAGGCATCTTCCGCATTGACCAGCCAGAGGAGGCGAACATGAGCGCACACGAGCACAAGGCCGCGGATTGGCAGACCTACAAGATGAACATGCAGAAGCCCCACGAGACGCTGGAGCCGCTCGACCGCGAGATCGCGGTCGTGGCCGCCGGGCTGGAGACGCTGAAGTCAGCGGGAATCCTGGGCAGCACGGAGTACGATGCCGCCCGGTTCCTCGCGTTTCGGAAGGCGGTGGCGGAGAGCTTCGAGATCCCGTGGACGGCGATCACGCCCCGGATGCAGCGATTGATCTGGGCTATCAACGCGATCAAGCGGCCGCCGGTCATGATCGCGGCCGGGGTCTTCTGCGGCAATACGTTCATCAGCAACGCCGGAGCCGCGGTGGGACCGGGAGCTGTCTACACGGCCCGGGCGCTGGTCGGGCTCGAGATCAAGCCCCACGAAGCCGAGCGTGCCGAGCGGAACGTCCGCAAGGTCGATCCCACCGGCCTCGCCCGGGTGCTCGCCGAGGACGCGGTCGACTACTGCGCGAAGTGGAAAGACTCGATCGACCTGCTCTACCTCGACGCCGACGGCGACAAGGGGCGGGGGAAGGGGATCTACCTCGCGATCACGGAGGCGGCTTGGGGACGGATGCCGCCGGGCGCGCTCATGCTCGCGCACAACAGCATCAACGCCGCCGACGCAATGAAGGACTACCTCGCGTACGTGCGCGACAGCCAGCACTGCCGCGCGAGCGTGAACATGTACCTCGACGGCGAAGGGCTCGAAATCTCGATCAAGTAGTAGCGGGCGCGGGCCGGACCCGGTAGGCGCGGCCGGGGGCGAGGGCGAAGGAGCGCCAGCCCGAAGCCAGGCCGCGCGGTTCCCCGTCCGCCGGAACCAGGCGGTCCTCTCGCCACGTGTTCCCGTCCCAGCGACCCTCGCTCAATGCCAGGGAGACTCCGGGAGCGAGCGGGCCGACCGTCACCTGGGCATCGACGCCGGAGATCGTGGCCTCGCCATCGCCGGTCCGGACCGCGACCCACCGGCTGGCAGGGCCCGAGAGGACGGTCCAGTGGAAGCCCCACCGCCGCTCCTCCATCTTGCGCGGGATGCCGGCCGCCGCCGCGTAGTGCATGACGCCGTCGCCCCCGAGCGCGTCCGCGAGGGGGGCAGCGATCGCGTGCAGGGAGGACTGGACGCGGCCGTACGCGGTCGCGGCATCCGTCCACGACCCGTCCCTGGTCACGAACGGCCGCTCGTACACATGGTCGCGCCAGTGCCGCCAGCCGAAGGCATGATCGATCGCCCACGGGTCGAATCCGGCGGCCCCATGCTCGAGGACCGCGAGGAACAGGTTGAGGTCGGCGTCACCCGTGGACTCGGTCGAGTGCTCGGCCACGAACGGGAGGTTCCGGCCCGCGGCGAAGTGGCGCATCGTGAACGCGAGGTCGCTGGGCGAGAAGCCGTAGTAGTCCGGGGCGACGAAGTCGATCGCGGGGCATTCGTCCAGCCACAGCGCCACGTCCTCGCCGCTCCGCAGGGGATTCGTCGGGAAGTTCGCGTAGGCGGGCACGGGGAGGAGGCGCTTCTGGCCGGCGAGGAGGCCCGTGAAATACCGCGTGAGCGACCGGACGCCGAACGCGAACTCGCTCCCGCCCTCGGTCCGGAAGGCCGTGGTGCAGGCGGAGCACATGCACCGCGGCTGGTACGTGTCGGGGACGGCGGCGCCTGCCCCTGAGGGAGTCGCGTCCATCCGGATACACGGCTCGTTCTCGCATTGCAGCAGGATCGTGGCATCCCCGTCCCGCTCCGCGACCCGAGCGAGAAGGGAGTCGAGGGCGCGCTTTTCTACCGCCAGCAGGTCCGGCTGGGTGGGGCAGAGGCCGGGCAGGTCCTTGCCGTCCGGATCCTGCATCCGGCGGAACCGGCCCTCGCGGACCCACTTGGGGGCGCTCCCGGACCGGCCGCCCTGGTTGGTTCCGAACCAGAGCAGGGCCATCCGGAGCCCCAGCTCCCGGCATCGGGCGACGGCGTGGTCGACGACCACCCAGTTGAACCGGCCCTCCTCGGGTTCCAGGACAAACCAGCGGACAGGGAAGAAGACGGTGTTGCAGCCCAGCTTCACGATATGGGCGAAGAGCCAGTCGAAGTCCTCGACCCGGGTCGTGTTCAGGAAGTCGATCTGGATGCCGAGCGCCAGGAATGGCCGACCGGCCACGAACAGCTTGCGGCGTCCCCGGTGCTCCCTGATCTCGGCGCGTGGTGCCATGGCTCCCCGGATGATAGCACCGGTTGATACCATGGACGCGATCATGCCAGGACGGGAGCGGATGTCGAGCCGGGAGCGGGTAAGGCGGGCGCTCGCGCACCAGACCACGGACCGGGTGCCGATCGCCATGATCTGCTCCGGGATCAACGAGCCGGCGCGGGTGGCGCTGGAGGTGTATCTTCGCCGTGAACGGGGGACCGGCGTGGACGCCTGGTTGAAGCCCTTCATCGACATCCGGGAGGTGGCGCCCCGGTACATCGGGCCGCCGCTGCGTGAAGGCGAGGACATCTGGGGGGTTCATCGCGGCGTCATCGGCTATGGGAACGGGACCGGCGAGTACCACGAGATCGACCACTACCCGCTGGCCGGGGCCCGCACGGCGGCGGATCTCGACCGGCACCGGTGGCCGTCGACGGACTGGTTCGACTACTCCGTCCTGCCGGAGCGGATCGCGGCGCTGCGCTCGGACGGGGATCCGGCGATCATGGTGGCCAACGGCAACCTCTTCGAATCGAGCTGGTACATGCGCGGATTCGAGCGGACTCTGGCGGACCTCCTAGAGGAGCCCGAGTTCGTCCGGGACCTCCTCGACCGGGTCACGACGTTCCACATCGCCCATTTCCGGAAGATCCTGGCGGCGGCGAACGGCGGCATCGACCTGGTCTTCACCGCCGACGACATCGGGGGCCAGCAGGGGCTGCTCATGTCGCTCAAGACCTGGGAGACGCTGATCAAACCCTTCCACGTCCGGCTCAACCGCGCGATCCACGAGTTCGGGGCCAGGGTCGTCTACCATTCCGACGGCGACGTCATGGATGCCGCCGGCGGGCTCGTGGACATGGGCATCGACGTCCTCGAGGCGCTCCAGTTCAACGCGGGGAAGATGGATCCGGTCGCGCTCAAGGCGGGGTGGGGCGGTCGGCTGTCGTTCGCGGGCGGGGTAAGCGTGCAGGCGACGCTCCCGTTCGGCACGGCCGACGACGTCCGGAACGAGGTCAAGCGGCTGATCACGGTCCTGGGGAAGGACGGGGGCTACATCCTCGGTCCTTCTCATCTGATTCAGGCGGGCACTCCGCCGGAGAACATCGTGGCGCTGTTCGAGACCGCCGGGAGCTTCTACCCTTACTGATCCGGCCTGATCAGAGGAAGGACATCCGGGGGGGCAGGAGGCGCCAGTGGCCCTCGGGTAGGCTGCCGAGGACGACGCGGCCGATGCGGACCCGCTTGAGTCCCGCGACCCGGATGCCCACCTGTTCGCACATGCGCCGGATCTGGCGGTTGCGGCCCTCGGTCAGGATGAACCGGAGCTGGTCGGCGTTCAGGATCTCGACGCCCGCGGGCCGGAGCGGCTTGCCGTCGAGGTAGAGACCGGAGCGAAGCCGGGCCAGCTCGGCCTCGGTGGGCATCCGGTCCACGCGGACCAGGTATTCCTTCTCGAGGTTCGATGCCTCGCCGATCAGCCGCTTGGCCACCCGCCCGTCCTGGGTGAGGACCAGGAGGCCGCGCGAGTCCTCGTCGAGCCGCCCCGCGGCCACGAGTCCGTTGAGCCACTTGGGTTCGAAGGCCGGGCCCCGGTCGGCGGGGTCCCGGTTTTCGGGCGTCACCAGGATGATCGCCGGGCGCTTGTCGCTCTCGGGCTGGCCGGAGACGAAGCCCACGGGCTTGTTGAGGAGGATGGTCACGGTCGCGTCCTGGACCCGCTGGGCCTCGGGGCCCAGCCGGACGTCCTGGCTGGGCAGGGCCCGGGTCCCGAGCTTGGTGACCACCTTGCCGTCCACGAGCACCCAGCCGCGCCGGATGTACTCGTCGGCCTCCCGGCGGGAGCACAGGCCCTTGCGCGCTAGGATCTTCTGGAGCACCTCGCCGTTCGGCGGCACGGGCCCGGAATCCCCGGCGCTCAGCCGAACCTCGTCGTGCTGGTGAAGGTGAAGTCCCGGACCTTCAGCGGTGGAACCACCATTCCGCCCCACTCGCCGGAGACGACAGGCACCCCGAGCGCCTCGACCCGGCTGAACACGCCCACGAGGTTCTCGTTGAACCGCATCTGTTTGACCGGTTTCACGATCCGCCCGTTTTCGACGAGGAAGAGGCCGTCCCGCGTCATGCCCGTGACCGTGGGGGCCATCGGGTCGACATCTCGGATGTACCAGAACCGGGTGATGAGGAGGCCCCGCTTCGTCGAGGCGATCATGTCGTCGACGCTCGTGCCCTGCCCGTCCAGGATCGTGTTCGTCGGCCAGCCCGTCGGCGCCTTCCGCTTCTTCTTCGCCCAATACCGCGAATAGATCAGGTTCTCGACCACTCCGTTCCTGATCCAGAACCGGGGTTTCGCGGCGAGACCATCGCCGTGGAACGGCCAGCCCGGGCACCGGGGGTCGCCGGGGTCGGTCCGGAGGTTGATGTTGTCTCCGAAGACCTTCCGGCCCAGCTTGCCGCGGAGGAACGTGCGGCGCTCGTCGGTCGCCTTCGCGTCGAATCCACCCCAGAGGACGAACCCGAGAATGTCCGCGACCGCGGCCGGGCGCATTATCACGTCGTACTTTCCCGCAGGCAGGTCCACGGCGTGCTGGGCGCGGACCGCGATCCCGGCCGCCTCCGCGACGACCGCGGCGACGTCCACTTCCCCGGCGTCGGTCGAGATCGCCTGCGCCCAGCCCGAACCGGCAGGGCCCAGGACGGTCATGTGGGCTTCCGCGTATGTCAGGCGATGCCAGGCCCGCAGGCCCTTCGAGTTGCCGAACGCCGACCAGGTGCCGCTCGTGCTCCAGGCGCCCGAGAGACGCAGGCGCCTGCGCCGGACGCCGGCGGCGGCCGACGCGAGGACCCGGGCCCGGTCCATCGGCGTCTGGGCCAGCGTGGCCGGGACGAAGGCGGACACCACCGGATACCGCTTCGCCTCGGCGCCCGGGAGCGGCGGCATGTACTCGGGGTCGGGGGGCGTGACCTTCGCGATCTGCTGCGCGCGCGCCACGACGGCCCGGAGCGAGGCGTCCCCGAGATCGTTCGTCGAGGCGCCTCCGCTCCGTTTCCCGTAAGCGACTTCCACCCAGAGCCCCTGGCTCTCCGTCCGGACGTTCTGGGTGATGGCGTTGTCCGCGATCCGGGTCGAGGCATTCGTGTCCGCCCTTACCCCGGCGGAGACCGCGTCGGCCTTGGCGATCTTCAACACTTTTCGGATGATCCCGAACGCCTGGGTGCGGGTCATCGCGTCCCCGCGCCCACCCGGATCTTCCGGAACCGCGCGGGGGCGGACCCGTGCGTCATCCGGGCGACCTGCATCGGATCGCCCTTGCCGCAGTTGTTGACACCGTAAGGCTGCCAGAACCTGGCATCGCACACGGCGTCCATGGCGCCCCAGAACTCGGTCGTGATCGCCTGGTAGGTCACGTCCTTGTACATGGCGCCCTTCTTCCCGTTCCTGATCTCCCAGAAGCAGTCGCCGCCGAACTGGAAGTTCTGGCGCTTCTGGTCGATCGAGAACGATCCCATGCCCTCGATGTAGATGCCGTCCCTGGTGTCCGCGATGAGCTCGTCGAGGCTCAGTGGCGCGCGCCCCGGCTCGAGCCCGATGTTGGACTGCCGGATGATCGGGATCGACGACCAGGAGTCGGCGCGGCAGCTGCCCCGGGAGCGGGCTGCGCCGATCCGGTGGCAGACCTCGCGGCCCGTCTGGTAATCGATGAGAATACCGTTTTGGATCACGGGCCAGCGCTGGCCTTCCACGCCGTCGTCGTCCCACCCCCTGGTCGCGAGGCCGTGCGGCATCGTGTTGTCGCAGACGATGTTCATCAGGGGGGAGCCATACCGGAGCTTGCCCAACTTGTCGATCGTGGCGAAGCTCGACCCCGCCAGGCTCTCCTCCATGCCGAGGACGCGGTCGAGCTCGGTCGCGTGGCCGATGGACTCGTGCATCGTGAGGGCGAGGTGCGAGGGATGTAGAACGAGATCCCGGCGCCCGACCGGGCAGGCCTTGCCCTTGAGCTTGGCGACCGCCTGCTCGCCGACCCGGCGCGCCTCGCCGAGGAGGGGCGTCGCGGCGACGTGCTCCCACCCGGCGTTGGCCGGATGCGCCTCGAAGGTCCTCGTCTTCGCGGTCGTGCCGTCCACGGCCGTGGCCGTGTAGGTCGCGTGGCTCGTGATCGTCTCGCTCTCGACGATAGTTCCCTCGGAGGTGGCCAGCCACCGGTGCTCGCCCTGGAACTGCATGTAGCCGTGGCACTTCCTCACCCCGCGCACCTTGAGCACCTCGCGGCTCACGGCAAGGAGGAGATCCGCCTTCTCCGCGACCGGTACCGGGAAGGGGTCCCGGCCCACGGGCGTCCGGAAGACGGCGACGTGAACGGGTTCCTTCGCCCAGCGCACGCCGCCGGGCGCCTTCGCCAGCCCGCTCGCCCGCGCAATCTCGACCGCTTGGGCGGCGGTCCGCTCGATGGCGGCCTTCGTGAGACTGGCGCTCGCGGCGAATCCCCACGCCCCGCCCGCAATGACGCGGACGCCTAGCCCCAGTGAGTCCGAGTCCTGGACGGACGGGATGCGGCGATCCTCGACCATCACGTATTGGTGGCGGAGGGCCACGATGCGGGCGTCGGCGTAGGTAGCGCCGCGCCGCCTGGCGACCCCGATCGCCCTGAGGCAGAGTTCGTTCATCCCCACGCCACGGATTATACGCCAGCCATCCGCGCTGTCCCGATTGGAAGGAGGATTTCGGCAAGACGGATCCCGTGATCGCATGGGGAGCGGCCGGCCTGACCGGGATCGGGTGGGCGCCGTCATCCGGCCGGCGCCGGCTTCCACCGTCCCCGTCTGTTCCCCGATAATCCAGGAATCTGGAGCGATTCCGCGGTCCTCGTTTCATGGTCTCCCATCTTGCGAAGGGGTAGGGCTCGATGGAATCGTGGGCACATTTGCGGGCGCATCTTCTCCTGCTCCGTTGCCAACCGGCGGCGCTCATTGACCTCCCGGGACCCGGCGGCCATCCGGCGGGGCTGAACGTCGTCCCATGCCGCCAGTCGCGTCGCCACAAGGAGCCGGAGTTCGAAACAGACGAGTTTTTCATGGTCGTCCTCCGGCGTTCGGCCGAGTTCTCGCTGAAGGGGGCAGGTAGGGAGAAGAGTTGGGAGGAACTGGAGAGGGGGTTGGGAGATAAGTTGGGAGAAAACCGGCGGAAGATGCTCCAGATGATCCATGGCAATCCCCGCATTTCCACGCGCGAAATAGCTCGTGCGATCGGCATCAGCGATACCGCGATAGAGAATCACCTTGCGGCGCTGAAGAAGACCGGGCTTCTCCGCCGCATCGGCCCCGACAAGGGCGGGCACTGGGAGATTCAGGGGAAGAAGCCGCGGTAGATGGGTTCTCAGGGGATCCCTGAGGGGTGGCCGGGATTGTGAACGCTGACGTTCCCCAGGACGACCGGGCGCTCGAGGTTGGCTCCTGGCACATCGCCCGGCTCATGCGGCGGAAGAAGTTCGACACTCCCGAGCAGGCGCAGGCCCACTTCAACGCCCTCCTTCGCGAGCACGGCGGAAGGATCCCGGAGAAGCCCGCCACCCGGCCCGAGGACCAGGCTCAGCTGACCATGTACCGTGCCTTCGCCGAGTCCGCCCCGCGGAAGCGGGTGGCGCTGGCGCGCGAGGCCCTCCGCCTTTCCACGCTCTGCGCCGATGCCTATGTCCTCCTGGCGGAGGATGAGGCTGGGACCCCCGCCGAGCGCGTGGCCCTCCTGCGCGAGGGCGTCCTGGCGGGCGAGCGCCTGCTGGGGGAGCGGTTCCTCAAGAAGAACCTTGGCGGCCTCTGGGGCCATGTGCAGGCCCGCCCTTTCCTGCGCGCCCAGCTCGGACTGGCCGAAGCCCTCTGGGAGAACGGGATGCCGGTCGAGGCCCTGGCCGAGTACCGCGTGCTTCTTGAGCTGGACCGCGGCGACCATCAGGGCGCGCGGTACACCGTCGCGCCCCTGCTCGTGGGCGCAGGCATGCTCAAGGAGGCGCTCTCGCTGGTTGTCGAGTGCCGTGGCCAGGCAGCGGTTGACCGGGTGTGGAACGGCCTGTCGGCGGGCGGACGGAAGAGCGTGTGCGGCTGGCTCAAGGACAGGTACGGGGTCTCCTGGCAGGTGGTGCCGGAGGGCATGAGCCGGATGTTCCGGGGGGGCTCTGTGGCGTCCGAGCGCGCCATGACCGCGCTCCTGAAGATGCGGAAGCTCGACATCCAAGAACTGAAGGCGGCCTACCGAGGAGAATAGACTGGATCGTTCGACAAAGGGCGGGGGCCTCGCATCAAACTCTCGGGAGAGTGAGATTGTGCAGTTGTTGTCTATGCCCCTGTTTCCGATCACCTCTACACGCTGAACGTCGCTCGGCGTTCAGCTCGCGGTGGCGGTGAAGATCATCGTCTGGGGATGTTCAGCTTGTGAACCACGGGTGAGCTGAATTGCAGTGAATTCCTGAACGACACACTTCAAACCGAGGGGCACCAAACGGCCCATGCAGGACCGAGAGATTGTTCTCGCAATCCTGCATGGGCTTCGTCATTCTTGTGCGGCTCGCCGCCGGGTTCGGAAGGGGGGTGGGTCGATCGAGGGTAGGCGCGGGGTACCCGTCGGCGGAAAGTTTGGCACAAATCCGGGTACAAATCGGGTTGGCGCGGTCGCTGGTGCTTGCGGGGGAGTTATCATCTGTGATAACCTCTATCCGGGGAATGTGGTGCTGATCTATCCGGGCAAAGGTGACGTGCTCTACTACGGCGGCAAGACGCTCACCGTGGAGTGGTTCTACACGGAGGCGGGCCGGCTACCCGGCTTGGAGCACTACCGGGCGATGGGCGAGCTGGAACAGGAAAGGCTGGACTACATGGTGCGGTATCTGGCGGACGCGCCTCCGGGCACGAGACTGCCGATGATGATGTACCGGCTGGAGGATGCGAAGCACAAGATCTATGCCTTCAAGCCGAGGGCGGAGCGCTTCTTCAACTTCATCACGGCCGGACGCATGGTCATCCTGACGAATGCGTACCGCAAGCATTCGCAGCAGATGGGCAGGAAGGACCTGGTCATCATGCGAACGGCGATCGAGTACCGGACGAGCTACCTGAGGAGAGTCCAGGAGGGAACGTACTATGAACAAGACTAGGGTGACCAGCCTCATTGAACGGAAGATGGCCGATCCGGCGTATCGGGCCCGCTTCGAACGCGAGTACCCGGCCTTCGTTCTCGAGGTGCAGATGCTCAAGGCGCTCGAGCGGAAGCGCTGGACATACAATGACCTGGCGAAGGCCATGCACACGAGCAAGGGCAACATCTCGAGGGACCTCAGCGCCGGCGGGATTCGAGGGGCCAGCTTGCCGCGTCTGCGCCGCATGGCCGAGGCGCTCGGCATGGAGTTCGTGCCGCTCCTGATCGACCGCCGACGGGAACGGTCCGTCCTGCCCAGGATCCGGGCCCTGGCTGCCCTGTAGCGGATGAACGAGATCGCGCCCGGCATCACCGCCGATCCGGCCGTCAAGCTCGGCAGGCCGGTCATCCGGGGGACCCGCGTTCCCGTGAGCCTGGTTCTTGGCCATCTGGCCTCCGGGATGACGATCGAGCATGTGTGTGCCTCCTACGAGCTGACGAGGGAGGACGTCCTAGCCGCTCTCGCCTACGCAGCGAAGTCCGTGGGGGACTGGTAGGCTCGAGTCGGCGGCTGGCGGTATTCGGTTACAACGTCCCCCGACGTTCAGCTTGGGAAGCTGAACGTCGGGGGTTCGATTGGGGCGGGCTCGTCCGGGCCACGATTCGGGCGGAGGCCCCGGTGTCGGAGAACCGGACCCGGGTGATCTTCCCTGCCACAGTCCAGCCGGGGTTGCCGGCGGATAGGGCCTCCGCGGATATCCGCGGGAGGACGGCGCCGTCACTGGTGATGGAAGCCGCCCGGGCGTGGATCTCGAGGACGAGGTCGCGGGGGGCGGGCGAGTAGCCTCCCGCGTGCATGTTGCGGGCCGCGATCGTGACGGTCACGGCTGAGGCGTCGGATGAGCTGTCGATCCGGGTCGTCACGAAGTCGCCGTGCTCGAAGGTCGGGATCCGGCGGGAAAGCCTTCCGGCGCCCTGGACCGGTCCCGGGGGGGACCGGCGGAACTACTTCGTTCCGGTGCCCGGGTGCTCGGCGCCCTTCGCGCCGGCCGCGTACGGCAGCTCGCAAGAGCCGCCGGACTCCACGTCAACCAGCGTGCTGCCATCGTAGGTGAACCGCGGCACCTTGTTAACCTTGTGGATCTTGGTGGCGGTGACCATGAGCTTCCCATGTTCGTCCGGTTCCATCCAGAAATCGAGGTCGAGCGTGTTCTTCGACTTCTTCCCGTTCACCATCTCGGTGAAGTCGGCGCAGGCGAACGCGGTCTTGCCGTCGATCACCCGGACGGGGTCATGGAGCTTGACGAACTTGAGGCTCCGATCCGCCTTCTCAACGTCGTCGTGGACTATCAACAGTCCCTTATTCGCCTTGCCCGCCGCCTTGATATGCGCTATCATCGCGGCCTTGATCTCCTTCGCGGTGAACTTCCGCCCCTTCACGTCCGCCGCGCTGCCGGGATGCTCGGTTCCCGAGCCGGGATGTTCCCCGGCGAATGCCGCCGGGACCGCCAGCCAAGCCGCCACGCAGGCAGCCACGAACGTCATCGTCTTCATGAGTCACCTCCTTGGGATTGGGTCAGATTGTGCCAGCTCCAGTGGGCGGTGACGCCCGCCAGCGGCCGGTCATGTACCTCCGCATACGGATCAAGGAACCAGTTGAGCCGCTCCCGTGACGCCGGCGCGGGGGCGAGCCGGATGTCGCGGCCGACGGAAAGCAGCACGCGGTCGGCATCCAGCGCGCCGAAGTAGAATTCGCGCCGGTCTTTCCGCCTCCAGGCTTCGGAAATATCCACGGGAACCCAGCCTCGGTCCGGTTCATAGAACTCCGCCCAGCAATGGTATCCGGCCAGGTCGCCGGCCGGTGCTCCGGGGATCGGGAGTCCCATGTTGAACCGGGTAGGCAGTCCTGCCGAGATCGCGAGAGCCATGAACAGCGAATGGAAGTCCGTGCAGTTACCGCGGCGGACATCGCAAGCGAACACCGAATCGCCCCGGCCCCACCCGACCCCGGACTTGTCGTACCGCATCCGCCCAAGGACTAGTTCATAGAGCGACCGGGCGCGCGCGGGAGTGCCAGCAAGTCCGCGCGTCGCGTCCTCCGCCATGGCGCGGATCTCACCGGTCACCTGTACGAGCCCCCGCGGCCTCACGTAGAGCGCAACGGGGAAGGGCCGTGGCTCGAGCTCGATCGCGCCGGTGAGTCCCGTTTGCACCGACCGCGTGACCCGCCACGTAAGGGTCCATGTCCGGGGTGCGGGGCCGGATTCCGTTTCTGCGTAGAGCAGCAGGTTTCCGAACTCGGACTCGACCATGACGCGGGGACAGCGGGGGAGGTCGTGGCGGACGAGTTCGGCCTGCTGTGCCCTGCGCGGCTGGGGCATTGGTAGCCACCACCGCACCAGGCTTCCCGGCCTGGACGCGGGCTCGGTGATACGCAGGGTCAGGTCGTACCGCCGCGTGGTCGCCGGCTCCGCACGGACGGTAGTCCCAGAGACGCACATCAGCAGGGCAAAGATCATTCGAGGCGTACTCATCCCGCTCTGAGGTCAATGGCGCGAAGACCGGAGTTAGTTTCCGGGGCACGAGGATTCCTCACGAGGATAGAACGCCCGTGACGCAAACCGTATTGCCGCTGCTCCATGGATGACCCTTCAGCGATGACGGTCGCGCCGGCGTCCTCGATGACGCCTGCTCGGTTCGCAGCACCGGGCGGATCGGAGTGCCGTTCCGGCGCGTCGTGAACAGGCGGGCGGCGTCCGAGCCGGGGCCGGCGGCCAGCCGGAGCATGCCGAGCGCGGCGAGGCCCGCCATGCCCGCCATCTTGCGCACTGTGGTAAGCTCAGGCGGCTCGGACGCGACGGCGGCACGGAAGACCATAAGGAGGCAACATGGCGGGAATGAAGAAGGGTGTGTGGCTGCACAACCTGGCGCAGTTCAAGGGCGCGAACGAGGTTCGCGCATTCGCCCGCAAGTACGCGGACGAGGGCTTCGACCTCCTGATTCCGTGCGTCAAGAACCCCGACGGTCTGCTCGATTACCACAGCCGGATCGGGAACGTGCGGCCGGTGTTCAGGGACTGGGATCCGCTCGAGGTGCTCGCCACCGAGGCGCGCCGGGTCCGGATCAAGGTCCACGCCTGGTACTGCAACTCGCGGGAAGGCCCGAAGTCGAAGCTCCTCCAGCGCTATCCCGGCGCGGTCGCGGTCCTGCGCGACGGGAAGCCGGCCTGGGACCGGGGCGGCTGGGCGGCGTTCGTCTGCATCGCGCGGCCCGAGGTCAGGGCCTACGAGGCCGCGATCATGAAGGAGGTCGTGGACCGCTACGACATCGCGGGCGTCCACTTCGACTACATCCGGGTCGGTGACGGGACCTGCTACTGTTCGCGGTGCCGGAAGGTCCTCAAGCGCCTCGAAGGGATCGCGCCGGACCAGCTCCGGTTCTGGAGCCGGATGTCGGCGAAGTGGTTCGACTGGCGGTGCGACCAGGTGACGAAGCTCGTGCGCGAGGTGGCGACGTACGCCCACCGGCACCACAAGGAGGTCTCGGCCGCCGTCTACTCCGGCGTTCCCGAGTCCCTGATCTCGCAGGGCCAGGATTTCGTGCCCTGGAGCCGGGAGGGCCTGCTCGACATGGTCGCGCCCATGAACTACGCGAACAGCCCGAAGATCATGGAACGGTACCTGTGGAACCACATCGCCCACGCCAGGCACGGCAAGGCCGAGCTGTGGGAAGGGCTGGGGCGCTACTGCATGGACAACCGCGGGCAGTTCAAGGAGCAGCTCGCGATCCTCAAGCGCCACCGGGTCAAGGGCGTCGTGATCTTCGAGCACAATCGGCTCGGCCGCGCGGATTTCAAGCTTCTCTCGCGCATCTAATGCGCCGCGCGGCCTGCGCCCCCGAGTTCCGGCGGACGCCGAAACTCGTCCGGCTCAAGGCCGCGGACTTCAAGCTACTGTCGAGGGTCTAGCCCAAGTTCCGCAGTTGGCGCCCATCTGAGGGGAGTTTCGATCCAGAACG
>CAKKQC010000089.1 GCA_919901855.1 bacterium
TGTCAGCCCTGCTCGGCTACCTCAACCGGAATTCTTTTCGCGTCACCCCACACCGGCGAGTTCCTGAAGCATCCTCATGGCCTTGCGCTGGACGATCAGGAATCCATGGTGTTCATCGCGGACACCGGGCACAATCGGATTGTCGGTATCAGGATCAAGGAGGCACCGCAGGATCGGAGCGCGCCGCGCGCGCTTGTTCAGTCGCCTCCTTCCGGCTCCACCGTGATGGGGGCTGTCGAGGTCATCGGCATCGCCGCGGACGCGCACTTCGCCGAGTACCGCCTCGAGGCCGGTGCGGGCGCCATGCCGGAACACTACGACACGATCGCGACATCCACCGCTCCCGTGTGGGGCGGTTCACTGGGAACCTGGCCAACCGCCCGCCTGGCGTCGGGGCCGTATACACTGCGCCTCACCGTCATCGACAAGAGTGGCAATGAATCGGTCGCAACAAGGGTTGTGACCGTCCTGGTGGACGAATCAGCCCTGATCGTATCGGCTTCCGCCCTTCCTGCGAGCTTCATGGCGGACAGGGCTGGCATTCAAATCGCCTACGAGCTGGCCGCGCCCGCGAATGTCACGGTGGCCATTCTGCCTCAGGGATCGAACCACCCCGTCTGGATCGCCGAGGCCTCCGCCAGCGGATATGGAGGAATGGCGGGGGCCAACACGATGGCATGGGACGGTCGGGACGATCGCGCCCAACCCGTCGTCCCTGGCACATACTTCGCGCTGCTGACGGCGAAGAAGGGCATGGTAGTGGATCGGCGGATCCTGGCCATTCTGGCGCTACTCTCCCCCGAGGCGCAAGTGGCGGCGCTGGCGGGTTCTCGAGGAATGAGCGGTCCGCTTGTCGCCCCTAATGGAACGCCATCCGGCGGTGGCGCCGGGGCGTCGACGGCTGTAGGGAGCCAGGGGCAGGGGCCCGCGGACACGGGAGCGGCCGGATCTGTCGGCGGTCCATCGGCGGGGACCTCCCACGACAACGGATGGCATGAGGGGAACAATCCCAACGGCTTCGCCGTGGATCATCCCGACAACAGTCAGGGTCAGGGCAACAACCACCACTGACTTGGCGGTTACAATAGGGCGCATGTCGTCTCTCCTTGAGCGCCGGGCCGGCTGGGTGGCCGCGCTTTCCCTGATCTCGGCGCTGGCCGCCATCCGCGCGGTCGAGTGTTCGTGGGCGCAGGTCACCCGCCCGTTCTGGCAGGACGAGTGCCGGCACAACTTTGCGATCCTGGAAGCCACGTCGCTCGCCGATACCGTCAGCCGGACCGCGTACATGAGCCAGCCCATACTCGAATACGCCGCGCGGCGGCTTTTCTGGTTCCCCGTGTTCGGCCACCAGGAGCGGGGCCTGCGGTTGCCGAGTTTCGCCTACTACCTCGCGCTCGTGCTCGGCGGCGTGCTGTTGACGGCCGGGGTGCTCAGACGGCGCGGCCATCCGCCCGCCTACGCCCTGCTCGGCGCCTTCCTGGCCGGGCTCTGGATGACGGGGAAGCCGGACGAGCCCTGGTACGGTTGCGAAGCCCGCCACTACGCTCTCGTCTCCCTGCTCTCGCTCTGGTGGTTCCACCTCGCGATACTGGCCGAGCGCCCCTCGCCGGTGGCCCGGTGGATCGTCTCGCTGGCCTTCGCCAACACCCACTTCTTCGCCTTGCCCCTGATCGCGGCCGTGAGCCTCCTGGATGCCGTGGCCGCGTGGCGCGACCGGAATGCCCGGGGGGCCGCGGCGGTGCTGGCGGGAGCCCTGGCCATCACCGTCGTGACCATCGGCGTCAACCACGCCGCCTGGCGGGAGCTGACCGGCAATCCTCCGGGCGCGCGGATCGCCTGGGGCCAGGGGATCCTCGACGCCGGCCGGATCTGGTGGGGATACGTCCGGTACGTGCGACTGCCGGTCGCCGCGTTCGTCGTGTGGGCCGGCCTCCTGCTCGTGGCAAGGCGGCGCGACGCCGGCCGGCTCCTCCTCTTCGCGCTCGTCTTCCTGCCGCTCTTCCTCCTCGCCCTGCGCGTCCGATCCGATTACCTGTTCTCGAGCCGCTACTACACGCCGTTCTTCGGGGGAGCGTTCGTCACGCTCGTGCTCGCGCTCGACCGGAGCCGCGCCTTCGTGGTCTGGCTGACGGGCAAGATGCGGCTGTTACCGGCGGCGGGCCGCGCGGCCGGCTGGGTCGCCGTGGCCGCGCTCGTGGTCATGTTCAAGGCCGGACCGGCTTGCCGGGACATCGTCAGATGGCGGGGGCAAGTCGCCGTGGGCTCGCAGAACGGCTCCCCGACCTTCCATATGTACGAGGCGATCAAACGGGAGGACGTGCCCGTGCTCGTGATCTCGGAGCTGTGCTGGAACGACGTGACACACCGGCTCTATCTCGGGTTCATCGGTGCCCCCTTCCGGCGGGAAGTGCGCCTCGTGCGTGCGCGGGGATGTCCCGGCGGCGGTCCGGAAGTCCGGGCCGAGATCGGCCGGTTCCTGTCGGACTATCCCCGGGGGCTGGTGGTCCTCGACCAGACGGACACGGGTGAGAAGGTGTGTGGCGCGCTGCCGGCATCGCCGCTCGGGGGCGGCGTGCGCGTTACGCAGGCCCCCGACGGCCTCTGCGCATGGTTCATCCGCGGAGCGCGGACGGCCGCGGACATCCGGCGGGCGGCCCGCGCGGTAGAGTTCCGGTCCCTGGCTTGGTGGTACGCGCGGTGAGTGTTGCCGCCTCGAGCCGCGAGTAGAATGGGACCCATGTCGGGGTCCGTTCGGAAGCCTGCCGGCTGGGCAATCGCTTTCGCGGTCGTGTCGGTTCTGGCTGCTATCCGAGCTGCTGAGCGGACATGGCCTCGCATGGACCGTCCGTTCTGGCAGGATGAGAGTCGGCACAACGTGGCTATTCTGGAGGCGAAGACGCTGATAGAGCTGGCCTCAAAGACCGCACATATGAGCCAGCCTATCCTGGAATACGCGGCCCGGTGGGGGTTCTGGTTTCCCATATTCGGCCATCAGGAGCGAGGCCTCCGGCTGCCGAACTTCGTCGTCTATCTGGTCCTCGTGATCAGCGGGGTGTGCCTCGCCGGAAGATTTCTCGATGGGCGGGGTCATCCCCGTTCGTACGCCCTGCTCGGATCCGTCCTGGTGGCAGTCTGGCTCAGCGCGAAACCGGACGAATCGTGGTCCGGTTGCGTGGCTCGCCACTATTCCCTTGTGTCCCTGCTCTCGCTCTGGTGGTTTCACCTTGCGATGCTCGCGGAGCGTTCCTCGCCGGGGCTTAGGTGGGGGGTGTCACTGGCCTTCGCCAATACGCATTTCTTCGCCCTGCCGCTCATCGGGGCCGCGAGCTTCCTCGATGCTGTGACTGCGTGGCGAGAACGAGACCGCCGTGGGGTTGCAGTCGTGCTCGTCGGCGCGGTCGCGATCGCCGTCGTGACGATCGCGATCAACTACTCGGCGTGGCAGGAGCTGACCGGTAATCCTCCGGACGGCCGGGTGGCCTGGCGCGCGGGCTTACTGGATGGTGCCCGGACCTGGTGGGGATTCGTCGAGTACGCACACCTGCCGGTTTCTGCAGTGGTGGTCTGGGCTGGTCTCCTGCTTGTTGCCGGGCGTCGGGATGTCGCGCGTCTGTTGCTCTTCGTATTGGTCCTCTTGCCGCTCTTCCTGGTTGCCCTGCGAATCCGTTCGCACTATCCTTTCGCTCCACGCTATTTCACTCCCTTCTTTGGGGCTGCCTTCGCCACATTGGTGCTGATGCTGGATCAGGGACGACTCGCATTCGTTGGGTGGCTCAGGCGGTACCGCTTTTCGCCGGCCGGGGGTCGCGTCGCCGGATGGGCGGTTGTGGCGACCATGATCGCGGTCTTCAATGTCGTGCCGGCGTGCCGGGATCTCGTCAGGTTGCGGGGAGCCTTCACGGACCTTCCGGAGAACTTTTCGCCAACCTTCAGGATGTACGAGGCGATCAAGCGGGAAGACGTCCCTGTCCTGGTGTTTTCCGACCCGTGCTGGAACGATGTTACGCCCCCGCTCTATCTTCGATTCATTGGGAAGCCGTTCAAGCGGGAACTGCGTCAGACTAGGGCTGATGGTTGTCCGGGTGGGACGACGGATATCAGAGCTGAGATGGCCCGATTCCTCTCGGATCACCCGAGGGGATTGGTGGTGCTGGATAATACGGAATCGGGGCAGGCGGACTGCGGGCATCCGCCGGCCCAGCCCCTCGGCGGCGGCCTGCGCGTGACGCAGGCTCCGGATGGCCTCTGCGCATGGTTCATCCGTGGAGGCAGGAACGCCGCGGACATCCGGCGGGCGGCCCGCGCGGTAGAGTTCCGGTCCCTGGCTTGGTGGTACGCGCGGTGACCGCGATGACGTGGCCCCGGAGATGGCGGATCGTCCTGCTCGCCGCCGGGCTCCTGCTGGTCGTTCGCGCCCTGCAGGTTCGCGTGCCGCAGCTGGCCCGCCCGTTCTGGAACGACGAATGCGTGCATAGCGCCGCGATCCTCCGGGCGCCCAGCCTCCGTCTCCTTCCGAAGTACATCTCCTACACCAGCCAGCCGGTGCTCGAATCCGCGCTCCGGCGGGAAGTCTGGTTCCCGCTGCTGGGCTGGCAGGAGCGCGCCCTCCGCCTCCCCAGCCTGGTCTACAGCGTGCTGGCGCTGCTGAGCGGGTTGGGCCTGGCCGTGGCCGTCCTCCGCCGGCGTGGCGTTCCGCCGTCGGCCGTCGTGCTGGGCGCTTCGCTGGCCGGCCTGTGGCTGGTCAACCATCCGACCGAGGGCTACCTGTCGGCCGAGGCCCGCCATTACACTTTCGTGTCCCTCGTCTCCCTCTGGTGGTTTTCCGCCTGGCTCCTGTGGGAACGCTGTCCGCCCGCCCTCTTCGCATTACTTTCGCTCATCTTCGCGAACGCGCATTTCTTCGCGCTTCCGCTCATCGCGACGGCATACGCGCTCGACGCCCCCCGGGAGTTCCGGAGGGGGGGGCTGCTGGCGCTCGCGTGGCACGCGAGCTGGGTCTTTGCCGTCTTCTACCTCACCCGGCGGGCGAATATCGCCGCGCTCAACCTCCTCGCGGCGAGTCCGCCGGGCCATGCTCCGGGGTGGCATTGGTCATCGATTGCGGCCGGTCTGGGCCTATACCGGCAGTTGCAGGACTTCGTCCATCTCCCGGTTCCGGTCCTGGTGGTGTGGGCGGCGTTGTGCTTCGCCTGGCGGCGGTCGCGGGTCCTCAACCTGCTCGTCGTGTCGTTCCTCTTCATGCCCGCATTCCTGGTCTTCTCGTCCGTCCGGTCGGACTATCCGTTCGGCTGGCGCTACTTCATGCCGTTCTTCGGGCTCGGTTTCGTCTCCGTCGTCCTCGCGTGCTGTCACGGATACAGGCTCTGGGAATGGGCACGGGTCCGCCGGCCAGTCCTGTCCGGGGGCGCCGGATCGTGGGTGCTAGCCCTGGCCCTGCTCGTCCTCTTCAAGGCGCCCGCGTCTGCCTGGGGGCTGATCCGCTCCGGCGGCGCTCTCACGCTGCCGCTGGCGAACTCCTCCCCGTACTTCCATATGTACGAGGAGATCAAGCGCGTCGACCGCCCGGTCATGATCCTCCGCAAGTGTCCGTGGGGCGACGACGTCACCGACCTGTACCTGGACCACATCGGCGTCCGCTTTCCCCGCCGGGCCGCACTGGTCTACGACGGGATGGCCGGCCTCACCCGGCGGGACGCCGCGCGGCTGATCGAGCGGTTCCCGGTGGAGCATCCCGACGGCCTCGTGGTCCTGGACCGCAAGGAGGAGGAATGCCCGGATGTGTCGCCGCCCCGGCGACCCGGTGCCGCGCGGGTCTGGAGGATTCCGGGAGAGCGGATCTGCGTGTGGTACGTCCAGGGCGCGCGCGATGCCGCGGAGATCCGGCGGATCGCCCGGGCCGTCGGCTTCGCCTCGATTGAGCTATTCTGGAAGGCACCGTGACCACCCTGAAGTCGTCCGCGCCACGCTGGAAACGCTACGTGAACGCGGTCATCGCCGCCGAGATCTCGTCGCTGACCCGGTTCGCGGACCGGGTGCTACAGGTCTCTCCCGTGCCCCAGGATCCGGGGTTGCTCCTCGAGGCCGTCCGGTGCGGCTCCAAGTCGCTCATCCCGGCCGGGCGGGCCGTCCCCGACTGCTCGCGGGAACGCGACGCGCGGACGGTCTTCCTCCTGAACGGGTCCTTCAACCACACGCACGACATCCAGGGCCTGCTGGCGGGCCTCAAGCCGAAGTGCGGCCGGACCACGCGGCTGGCCGTGGTCGCCTACAACCCGTACTGGTCCTGGCTCTACCGGCTCGGGAACCGGATGGGGTGGCGGGCGACGGAGGCCGACCTCACGTTCCTGACGCACACGGACCTCGGCCACCTGGCCCGGCTGTCGGGCTTCGACGTCGTCCGCATCCGTCCGACGGCCTACTGCCCCTTCCGCCTGCTGGGCCTCGGCAACCTGGTCAACCGGCTCCTGCCCGCGATCCCGCTCGTGCGCTGGGCCGCCTACGCGTCGGTCATCATCCTCCGGCCCGTCATCCGCGAAACCCGGACCCCGTCCCTGACGGTCGTGATTCCCGCCCGCAACGAGCGCGGCAACATCGCCCCCGCGGTGGCCCGGCTCGTGCCCCCGGGCGGGTGCCGGCTGGACGTGATCTTCGTCGAGGGCCACTCGACCGACGGGACCTGGGAGGAGATCCGGCGGGTGGTCGCGCGCGGTTCCCGGCGGCGCGGCGTGACCCTGCGGGCGTTCCGGCAGACCGGAAAGGGCAAGAACGACGCGGTGCGGCTCGGGTTCTCGCAGGCGCGCGGCGACCTCCTCACCATCCTCGATGCGGACCTAACGATGCCCCCCGAGATGCTGGGGCGGTTCTACCACGCCTGGGTCGACGGCCACGCGGACTTCATCAACGGCTCCCGGCTCGTGTACCCCATGGAGGGGGAGGCCATGCGGCTACTGAACTGGTTCGGCAACATGTTCTTCGCCAACGCCCTGAGCTACGTCCTGGACCTCCGGCTCGGCGACACCCTGTGCGGGACCAAGCTCGTGGCGCGGTGCGACTACCGGCGCATGACCGCGTGGCGGCGGGAGTTCGGGGACTTCGACCCGTTCGGGGATTTCGAGCTCCTGTTCCCCGCGGCCGTGCTCGGGCTGGGGATCACGGACATTCCCGTCGCGTACCGGGCCCGCACCTACGGGCAGACGAACATCAGCCGGTTCCGGCACGGGTGGATGCTGCTCACGATGACGCTCACGGGGCTGGTCCGGGTCAGCACCGGCCGCGTGCCGTGACGGAGCGGGACGACCCCGGGCGCGAACCGGCCCTCCGCGCCCTCGTCCGCGGCAAGCCCGCGCTCCGGCACTTCTACGAGCGGATCTACGCCGGGTTCGCGGAGCGGCTCCGCGCCTGCCCGCCGGGTGTGGCTCTCGAGCTGGGGAGCGGCGCCGGGTTCCTCAAGGACGTCCTCCCCGAGGTCGTCACCTCCGACGTCCTGCCGTACGCGGGCGTTGACCGCGTCGTGGACGCGGCCGCGCTTCCGTTCCCGGACGGCGGCCTCCGCGCGATCTTCCTGCTGAATGTCTTTCACCACCTGCCGGACGCCGGGGCGTTCCTGCGCGAGGCCCGCCGCTGCCTGGCCCCGGGGGGCCGCGTGATCATGGTCGACGAGTACCCGGGCTGGATCGGCACCTTCGTCTACCGGTACATCCACCACGAGGGGTTCGACCCCAAGGCGCGCGAGTGGTCGTTTCCGTCGTCGGGCCCGATCTCGGGCGCGAACGGGGCGCTGGCCTGGATCGTATTCCAGCGCGACCGGGCCCGGTTCGAGACGATGGTGCCCGAGCTCAAGCTCGACCGGTGGCGGCCGATCTTCCCCTTGGGCTACTGGCTGGCGGGCGGGCTCAAGCGGTGGTCGCTCCTGCCCGGGCGGACGCACGTCGTCGCCGACTGGGTGGACCGCCAGCTCCTCCGGATCTCGCCCAAGTTCGGGAGCTTCGTCGAGGTCGAGCTCGTGAAGACGGGGGAGTCGGCGTGACCGCCGGACCCCGCCGCCGGGCCCTGCATTCCCTGATCGGCGTCTACGCGCTCGTGCGGCGCACGGGCTTCCTCGACACGCGGGCGGGTCAGGCGCTCTTCGCCTCGGCGTACTTCACCTACAAGAAGTACGTCGAGGACCCGTACGCGGGGCTTGCGCGGACCCGTCCCGAGCTATTCCAGGGCGGGAACATCCTCGACGTCGGCGCCAACATCGGGTACACGGCGACCGTGTTCGCCAAGGGGGTGTCCGAGGGGTGCCGGGTACACGCGTTCGAGCCCGAGGCGTTCAACTTCCGATTGCTGGAACGGGCGTCCCGCGCCCGCGCGGTCCGGGGCCGCATCGTGCCCGTGCGGGCGGCGGTGGGCGACACGGATGGGACGATCACGCTCCGGCTGAATCCGGATCACCACGGCGACCACCGGGTGGTCCCGCCGGGGACCGGCGCGCCCGTGGTGAATCCCGCGCTCGAGTCCACGGTCCCGGTCCTCCGGCTCGACACCTACGCGCACGCGCAGGGTATCTTCGAACGCATCGCGTTCATCAAGATCGACGTCCAGGGCTACGAGACCGCCGTCTGCCGGGGGATGCGGGGGATCCTGGCCGCCAACCCGCGCGCCGCGGTCTCGCTCGAGTACATGCCCGAGGCGATGGTCGCGCTCGGCCAGAGCCCCGAGTCCCTGCTGGCGGAGTTTCCGGCGCCGGCCTGGACCACGCAGCTCGTCGGCCACGACGGCCGGCTCCTCCCTGGCGACCGCGCCGCCCTCGACGCCGCCGTCCGCCGGACCGGCTACGTGGACCTCCTGCTCTTGCGGTCCTAACAGCGATCCCAAGGCGGTCCCCAGGCCTCTTTGTGACTACATTTGTGGTACAGTCGGTTGAGGAGGCCCGGAGATGAAGACGGCTTCAGTCAGGGAGTTCAAGAGCAAGGCGACAGCGTACCTCGCGGCCGAGGAAGAGGTCCTGGTGACCCGCCGCGGCCGGCCGGTGGCCGTGGTTACGCCGGTCAAGGAGCGGACCACCGCGGCCCTCCTGCTGGGCCTCCGGCGGGTTCTCAGCGAGGCCGGCGTCAGCAAGGCGGAAGCCCTGGCGATGCTCAAACGGGCCCGGAGGGATGTCTACGGCTGAGGCGGCATGGCGGTGAGTAAGGTGTCTTCATCCGGCCCGGCCGCTCCCGGCGGTGCAAGCGTCCTGGTCGTGCTGGACGCGAGCGTCCTGGTCTCCGCGATCTTCGGCGGGATTCCGGCCAAGGCGGTCTCCCTCGCTCTGCGGGAGGAGATCGTTGTCTCCGACGAGGTCATGAAGGAGCTGGAGCGGGTCTCGGCGGACATGGTGGAGAGGGTCGGTCCGGAAAGGGCGACGGCATGGAATGGGCACTACTACCCCCTCTTCGCCGGATTCCGGATGGTCAAGGTCGGCCAACGGGTGCGCATTTGCCGGGATGCGACGGACGACGCCTACCTGAGCCTGGCCTTGGCGGCCGGGGCGAGCTACCTCGTGACCGGAGATGAAGACCTGCTCACGATCAGCCGGCGATCGCTTGCCGACGCCGGCCTGGCCCACCTTGCGATCGTGACGCCCCGGGAGTTCGTGACGCATATGCGGGGCCGGCAGGATTCTCCTGTCTAGTGCCACGTCTTCTCTATCGCGGCCCGTCTCTTTGTGACCCCGTCTTACTGGGCAGGCCCCTTCCCGGGCGTATAATCGAAGCATGGGAATGTTCCAGGTCAAGGTCCGGGTCTCCAACCCCGCGGAGCCCGCCCGGTTCTTCGAGGACCTGTTCTGGGTCGACACCGGCGCGCTGTACTCCTTTATCCCGGAGGATCGCCTGGAAGCTATCGGCATCCCGTCGTTCGGGGAACGTACGCTGGCGCTCGCGGACGGCCGCACGGATCGCCGGCGGATCGGGATGGCGTCCTTCGAGGTCGAGGGCCAGGGAGAACGCGTCCCCTGCTATGTCATTTTCGCCCCCAAGGGCTCCCTGCAGTTGGTCGGCGCCACGACTCTCGAAGGTCTGGGCGTGGCCGTTGACCCCCTGGAACTGAAGCTGAAGCCGATTCTCGCGATCATCGGGGGGTACCGGGCCTCGGTCTAGTCGCGCCAGCGGGGGAACCAGTGGACGCGATTTAGATTTTCACGCGAGCTGTAGCGACATCATGGAGCCAGAATGGTTGGCGACGGTTCGTCGGTGACTGGGGTGGCCGAGGGACGAATTCAATGATCCAAAGACTGTCCCTGGTCTTCGCATTGCTTCTCGGTCTGTTCCTTGTCGTTATGGGGTTCAGAGGATACCCGTTGCCCAACTGGGCGTGGAAACCTTACTACCCAAGCTCGGCGTTCGAGGATGGGGCGGGGGATCCGGCCATGCTCCGTCTTGTTCATGACGCCCATATGTCCGTCCCGCATCGTCCCTCCCTGGCGAAACCACATGAGCTCGCGAAGTACGGGAAGGCCGTGCTTCCGTACCTGGTACGATTGGCCGGCGAGCGACGGTTCTACGTCATCTATTTCCGTCCGCAGCATACGTGGTTCAGCACAGAAGCGTTTCAGGTGATTCACCCGCACTGGCCTGCTGCCGTCGAAGCGATCAAGGAGATTCGGGATCCATCCGCGATTCCGGACCTTCTGCTTATGGCCAGAGATCCATAAGCCGTACCAGGGAACCCCGGGCTTCAGCCCGGGGCGGAATGGTACCCC
>CAKKQC010000090.1 GCA_919901855.1 bacterium
GCTCAGCTCACGGCTGCCTCAGGGAAAGCGGTAAGACTTTCTGGACACCCCACAGTGGCAATCTGCCATGGGGCGTACTTTGTGTCTACGAACGTGTTGACGTCTTGCTTCATCCGTGCGTAGAGGAGTTTCGCGAGTTCCCGATGAGAGGTGTGTACCGCTTCGAGGTCCCGGCCGATGGTGGCAGAGAGTTCGACGGACTCCTTCGGAGTCGACGCACAGCCGGCGGAAAGAAGGATGAGTGAGAAGATGGCCGAGGAGAGGATCGGCCGCTGAAGAACTCGGGGGATCGAAAGGGACATGTTTCCTCCTACTGGTTGGACGGAACTGGAGAGATGATGGAGCTATAGCCTTTCACTTGCCAGACTTCCTCCCTGTGGCCTTCATCGCAACCTGATCCGTGTAGTTGGGGATCTTGAGCACATCGTGCGTGAACTTCATGACGCCCTTAGTCCCGCCGGCTATTACCATGCTCGTCATGAGGTAGCCGAACTTGCTCACCTCTTCCTGATGGAAGGTCGCCGCAAGCATATCGAACCCAACGCTCTTGCAGATTATAAACGCGACGACTATGCAGAGTACGGGCTTGAGACCTTTGCCGTGAATCCTCTCATAGAGAGGATGTTCAAACACAATCGCGAGGGACCGTTCCACGACGAAAGCAAGGAAGAGTAGCGCCGCAACCACCTGGGCGAGCTTGTCGTAGTCCATAGTAAATTCGGTCATCGGATGCTCCTCCTCACTGATTCAGTTCGTGGGCCACAGTCTCGGCTGGACTGCAGCTTCAAGATGCTTCTGCACGGACTTCTTGAGTTTCTTCAGGAAGTCGAGATCGGTGAGCTCTTCAACGTGGTCAATACTGACGATGTAGTTGGGGAGATCCTTAGTTACGAGCTTGGCATTGGGCAGTACGAAGGCGATGGCCTCGAATCGCACCGGGTCATAGATGATCTTGTAGTAGTGAGTGGGGATGCAGACGCCCTTCGGGCTGTCATGGGTTCGCTTGATGTCCTCCGAGGCGTATATCGGACCGGTGAAGACATAGAGCTCTCCGCGGAGCTTGGCCCAAAGTCTCACCTTCATCTCCAGTGTCTTCCAGATATGCTGGTTGAACCCTACGCCGACCTGGGGAGACATGTTGGAGAGGAGGAAAGACTGGGACATCGCAGTGGCGTCCCAGGACATGTCCTCGGCCGGTGCCATATGGCCTCTGTCGTAGTCGCTCCCCTTGTAGTCGCTGAGTTCTGAGCGTTCGCCTTCCTTGAGGTCAGGATCCGGCCTGAAGTCATCACTGCGCTTAACCTTCTTCGCTCTGCTCGCAAGTAAATGCTCTGCTACCCAGACGGGCTCCTTGCAGTCCGGACTATGAGCCAGAGCGTACCCTTTCCGGCAGAGGAAGACCAAGTGGTCCGAGGAATGCTGGGGCGTGTCACTCGGATTGCCGTACTTCAGGAACTCGTCGCAGGGCGCCCCAAGAGAGAAGGCGGGCCAGATGAAGAGGACCGCCGCCAGAGCCATGGGACGAGAAGTCCTTATGGTACGCATACTTGGGCGCATTGTAGGAAACATGGATGGCTAGTGCAAGCCCCTATGACCTGGTCGAGTCACGTCAGATAGGCCGGGAGGATTCCGCTGAACGAGACCGACAGAAACACATGACCTGCCTTGAATATAGGGCCGGAAAGTCACTGCTTGGGAAGTCGCCTTCAGATTATGCCGGGCTTTCTCCATTTCGGATGTAGGGGATTCCCTACACGTTCATGTCTTTGAGGGAATATGGCTCGAAGACAGTAAGACGTCTCCCGCAGAATGGTACAGCATGACCGAGCGCATGAGGAATGGTTCCGGCAGACCAGCGGTGCCCTCGCGATTCCTAGATCTTCCCTTGGTCCTTTAGCTTGCGACGGACTTTGGGCCACTCTTGCTGATACCAGCTCGTGTCTGAGATCTTCTTCTTGATCACCTCCTTCTCAGCTGGATCCATTTCGGGAAACAGCTGAAGGCCTGACTGACGTTCGACCTGCTCAAGGCTGACGACGTACTTGTCAGGTCGGTCTGTCCCCTTCGCTGTCTGAGGGATTATCCATGAGATCGTTCTGCGTTCACTACCCTCTCCTATCACAGCCACGAAGAAGAATGCCGCGGGTATCGCAATGCCCGCCTCAGTTGTCTTGGGATTCTTCCCGTAGATGGGTCCCACAACGCAATGGGATCCTCCGAAGAACCGCGAGTAGCAGATGATGCGCTGTTCAAGTGTCTTCCATGGGCCGCGGTTCAGAGCTGGAGTCATTGGAGCGACATTCGACATCACGAATGTAGAGCCCTGAGCTTCTTCGCTGATGACACCCATGGCGGCAGAGGAGACCACATGAGCACGGTCTAAGCCTGACTTCTCATATGCAGAGGGCTTGGGGACTCCTTTGACTCGTTCTTCTGGTCCGAAATCCCGCGGCCTCGGGAACAACCTGGGGTTGTAGATGGGCGGGATTTCAAACGCCGCCCATGCCGGAGCCTTCCTCTCAAGGTCGTAACCGAGGGAGTAGAACTCATTCACCAGAATGGCAAGGTGGGAGGAGCGAGTTGGGGACCTCGGAACACCCTTGAATGTCGCTCTCGAGAGGAACTGCCTCTCTTTCACTTGCAGGACGTCAGGAGTCTCCCCCCTTCGCTGATCGATGACGGTGTTGGGCGGGGGCGGCGGATGAGGACGGTCTCTCTGCGGTTCAGCGCGCGGGGGCTGCGGTTCAGGGGCAGTGGGTTCGCCGGCACCAGTCGGTTTTGGATCGGCATTGTTCGCCGGATGAGGGGGCCGAGGCTTTGGATGATCTACGTCTGGCGGTCTGGGGTCAGGCTTCGGATGTCCCAAGTTCGACGGCCCTGGTGTAGGCTTAGGTATGTAGATCGGCCTAGGCCTAGGTGGAATGTGCGGGATCTTAGGACCGGTCTTCTTCGGCACGGCGGCCTCGAGATCATTTGCAGACAGAATCATTCGAGGTGACGGGATGTCCGACGCCGAACCGCCAAAGATCGAGAAGGGCGGCATGTCTATTTGCGAGGACATTTCGGCTCGAATGGCCGCTATGGTGTCGGACAGATTGCCAGCCGAGCTGCAGATCGACAAGGCTTCTCTGGCATCGCCGCACTCAGGATTCACTTGACCCAGGAGGGACTCCAAGATGACAGGATTCCGTGAGATCGCGACGCAGCTCATTCGTCCCAGGACTTCTTCTCGAATCGAAGGGGCGAACTCCTGCGCGAGGATTAGGCGCTGGAAGATGGCGCCGTGGAACTCCGGCCCAACAGTGGCAGCGGACCTAAGAGCGTTCGATGTGCACTCGAGCCCACGGGCTTGGGTTGCCATCCTCGCTATGGATATGCCCTGAGGTATACGGAAGCCAGGGGGGGCGCCCTGAGCTGGAGAACAGGCAAGTGCGGAAAGGGAGATCAGAAGCATCCGGCGGCCCAATGACTGAAGGATTCGCATCGCTACATCCTCCTTCTCGTCAGGCATCCATCTCGCAGGATGGCATATAGCCACCCAGCCGTATGGTAACGCCGCGGTGGGACGTAATGTCAAGGTGCGCTAGAGTCACTCCCCCTTCTGGGGTCAGGACGGAAGGGCAGTCGTTTGGGCAGATATGCCTCTGCCGCGTCAGTGGATCTCCTAGATCAAATGAACGAGCCAGACACCGGTCCGCAGAATCGGAGTTGGGACCCC
>CAKKQC010000091.1 GCA_919901855.1 bacterium
CGGGGTACCATTCCGCCCCGGGCTGAAGCCCGGGGTTCCCTGGTACGGCTTATGGTGTGGCCGAGATTTGCGACGGAATTATCCATGCAAAGGTGAACTGGTTCGCGCTGAACGAGAACTTCATAATCCGATTCCTTCCGGTGTCCGCGACATACACTTCACCGGTACTGCGGGCAGCCACGCCGTGAGGATGCGTGAACATCCCCGGGTACTGCTGACCGTAGCCACGGAATCCGTATTGGTGCGTTGCAGAGTCGTAGTACCTCCATACAAGGCGGTCGTCATTCGCATCCGCAAGAATTACCGAGGGGAGGAACGTCGTTGCTTGAGTCGGCTGATCCGAAAGCATCTTGACCGCAGTCAGTGCGTCCAATGATCCGTAAATGCGCTTTCCCGGAGCCCCGAACTCGGCGACGAAGCGCGTGTTCGACCAGGTGTCTACGAGACGAAGTGTGGCGGCATGGACAGGGGCCTGTGGAACGAGAAGCAGGATGCCTAGGGCCACTGAGGCCAAGCAGTTTGCATCCGCAACAAAGGCCGCAGGACGGCGCTGCAGAAAAGGTCGAAGCGCGCCTACCATTCCGCAATCGCCTTCTTAACCTGGGCGGCGAGCTCCTCGATCTGGGTGCTCTTCCTGTGTTCCTCCGGACGACTCGCCCTCCATTCGTCCCGCGTAACCGCTGGCCGCGTCGAACCAGGCCTGCTTCTCGACTTGTTGACCTTCCCCACGTGTTCGGATATCGCTCGCTCTTCGGTATCGCCTATACCAGCCTGTGCCCTTCGCAGGTACGCCTGAGCGTCTGACAGGCGCAGGTACTTCCAGCAAGCCTCACCCAGCATCGCCCAGGCAAGCGTACGGTCATCGTCGCTCTCCGGCGGACATGAGAAGGACTCCCAAGTCTCCTTCATCCAGTTGTCGTGCGCTTCTTGATCCACCGCAAGGTGCTTGATCTTCACTTGGTCCCGGGATTGCAGATGAATCTGCTCTCTCCAGTACACCCCGAAAGCCCTCTCGCACCGTTTCAGTCGTTCGCCACGAACAGCGAAGTTCTCCGCTTCACGCAACCTACCGGCGAAGACGCAGATGCTCGCCTCGACCTCGAGCCAGAATCCAGCCGCAGCGAGGCCGCCCTTATGCGCGCCAGCGGGATAGCAACGGGCGACGATCTCATCCGCAAGCCGCAACGCCTCGGCAGTGTTCCCCTGATACGCCAGCGCCATGACTCCGCTCTGGATTGCGTCCCGGCCGTAACGTTCCGGGTGGTCCAGGAAGTCCGGAGGCAACAGGTACGGAGTGTAGAGCTGGGGGAACTCGGTGTGGGCGAGCCTTACCTTCCCTCCCTCCACCGTGTAGACGTCCGGAGGTTTCCTGTCAGTTCGCCAATCATTGCGGATGACGAATGCGGGCCCGCCGCTCCGCGTCTTCATGACCGCTCCCCCCGAGCCGCAGCGCCCGCGTGAGAAGATGCGCTTGAAGGTGCCGCCTCGCCATGCGTAGATCTCTAGATCACATGGCGTCTGAATCCCGTTCGCCACGACGAGGGTCTCGCCCCCAGCGGCTTCGTAGACCCCCGAAGGTTCATCAAGGGCGAAGTCGCGGGCGCCTTCGGATCCGATCGGGACTTCCACGATGACGGCGGCGCCAGCGGGTGTGGCTGCAATGACAGCAATGCGATTGATATAGCGGTCACCAGGACCCGGGTAGCCGTAGACGACCACAGTTGCGGAAGGAGCTAGGCCCTCCAGACGGACTGGGAATACCGCGGCATGCGGGTTGATGCGGCCTATCTGGCCGACGTAGGCCTGCCGGTGCAAGTGGCGAAGCACGCTCGGATCCACCGGTCCTGCCCAGCCCAATCCAGCTAGAAGCCATTTCAAAACCCTCCTGACTGGTTATCATGAAGGTGCCGTACGGTTC